>JBMOQN010000016.1:0-144834 GCA_049322835.1 Pseudomonadota bacterium
GGCGGTGGCGCGCATGTGGAGCGCCGAGGAGCGCAGGGCGTGTGGCCGCGCGCGCCAGCGCGCTTCCACAACATGCTGGGCGCGACTGTCCGAGCGCACGAGCGCAGCGAGTGCGGCGAGTTAAGCGCCCGGCCACACGACCGAGCACCACAGGGCAGTCGGCGCGCAGCGCCGACCGCGGAACCTAAGCGCCACCGCCTGCCCGCACGCCCCGCTGCTCGCGCCGACCTCCGCGTCAACAAGCAAGCGTAGGCCATGCACCTCCCTCAGCACCTCGAAGAAGGCCGCCACGAGCCCTTCGGCGCCCACCCGCGCGATGGCGGCGTCAATTTCGCCGTCTTCTCCGAGCACGCCGAGCGCATCGAACTCTGCGTGTTCGACAGCGCCGGCGCGCGCGAGATCAAGCGCTACCCGCTCGTCGGCCCGCACGACGGCGTGTTCCATGGCTTCCTGCCCGGGGTCGGCCCCGGCCTCGTCTACGGTCTGCGCGCGCACGGCCCCTATGCGCCCGAGCATGGCCACCGCTTCAACCCGCACAAGCTGCTGCTCGACCCGTACGCACGCGAGATCACCGGCCGCTTCGCCTGGAAGGCCGAGCACCACGGCTACGAGCTGGGCCACCCGGAAGGCCCGCGCTCCTTCGACACCCGCGACAACGCGCTGCACGCGCTGAAGGCCCGCGTCGCCGAGCCGCTGCCCGCCCCCGGCCCACGCGCCAGCGCACCGCGCCACCCGCCCGAGAAGGTGGTGCTCTACGAAGTGCACGTCAAGGGCTTCTCGAAGCAGCACCCCGGCATCCCCGAGGCGCTGCGCGGCAGCTATGCCGCGCTCGCCCACCCCGCGGCCATCGACCATTTCAAATCGCTCGGCGTCACCACCTTGTCGCTGCTGCCGGTGCAGTACGCCATCGACGAACCGCACCTCGCCGACAAGGGCCTGACCAACTACTGGGGCTACAACACCCTCGGCTTCTTCTGCCCCGACCCGCGCTGGGCCACCGAGCGCGACGACCCCGCTTCCGTGACGCGCGAGTTCCGCGCCATGGTCGAAGCGCTGCACGCGAACGGGCTGGAGGTCGTGCTCGACGTGGTCTACAACCACACGCCCGAAGGCAATGAATTCGGCCCCACGCTCAGCTTCCGCGGGCTGGACAACAGGAGCTGGTACCGCCTGGTGCCCGATGACAAGAGCCGCAGCGAGAACCTCACCGGCTGCGGCAACACCCTGCACGCCGCCCACCCGCGCGTCACCCAGTTCGTGCTCGATTCATTGCGATATTGGGTCGATGAACTGGGTGTCGACGGCTTCCGCTTCGACCTGGCGCCGGTGCTGGGGCGCACCAACCACGGCTTCGAGCCTGGCGGCAACTTCTTCGCCGCGTTGCGGCAAGACCCGGTGCTGGCCGGCGTGCACCTCATCGCCGAGCCCTGGGACGCCGGCCCCGACGGCTACCAGGTCGGCCGCTTCCCGGGCCGCTTCCTCGAATGGAACGACAAGTTTCGCGACGCGGCGCGCGGCTACTGGCTGGGCCGGGGCGTCAGCCGGGGTGAATTCGCCCGCCGCTTCACC
Source organism: Pseudomonadota bacterium (assembly GCA_049322835.1). GTDB lineage: Bacteria > Pseudomonadota > Gammaproteobacteria > Burkholderiales > Burkholderiaceae_C > Ideonella. The sequence goes on from JBMOQN010000016.1 coordinate 1,570, forward strand.
GCCAGCAGCGACCTGTTCCACCACGGCCAGCGGCGGCCCACGGCCTCGGTCAACTTCATCGCGGTGCACGACGGCTACACGCTGAACGACGTGGTCAGCCACAGCCACAAGCACAACCACGCCAACGGCGAACACAACCGCGACGGCCGCGACGGCGAGCTGTGCTTCAACTTCGGCATCGAGGGCTCGGCGGCCGACCCCGAGGTGCGCGCCACGCGCGAGCGGGTGCGCCGCGCGATGCTGGCCACGCTGCTGCTGGCCCAGGGCACCCCGATGCTCAACGCCGGTGACGAGATCGGCAACAGCCAGGGCGGCAACAACAACGCCTACTGCCAGGACAACCCCACCGGCTGGATCGACTGGCCCGAGGCCGACATGGGCCTCGCCCGCTACGTGGGCGCGCTCGCCGCGCTGCGCCGCGAGGAGCCACTGCTGCACCACGGCCGCTGGTTCTGCTCGCCGCACGGCAAGGAGGCTCGCCCGGGCGACGCCAGCATCACCTGGCACACCCCGCTCGGGAGCGAGATGCATGTGCACGACTGGCACGAGGCCGGCTGCCTCGCCTTCGCCTGCCACATCCGCAGCCACGAGCAGCAGCAGCCCTCGCTGGTGCTGCTGTTCAACCCCGACCCCGCACCACAACCCTTCAGCCTGCCGCCCGGCCCCTGGGCGTTGCGGCTCGACAGCAGCGGCAGCAGCAGCCTGCCGACCGGGCCCTTGGTCGGCGGCCTCGTCACCGCACCCGGCCGCAGCCTGCTGGTGCTCAAGAGCAGCGTTGCCTGAGTTTCCTTCCGCCGCCTTTCCACGAGAGAGAAAGAAGTCCCCCATGGACCTGACCCAACGCAGCGCCGGCGTGCTGCTGCACATCACCTCGCTGCCCGGCCCGCACGGCATGGGCGATTTCGGCCCCGAGGCCTTCCGCTTCGTCGACTGGCTGCAATCGGCCGGCCAGACCCTGTGGCAGTGGCTGCCCAGCACGCCCATCGGCCCGGGCGACTCGCCCTACCAGGGCGTGAGTGCCTTTGCCGGCAGCCAGTGGATGGTGGCACTGGAGCCGTTGGTCGAGCGCGGCTGGCTGGCGGTGCCGGCACTGCCCGCTGATGGCTTCGACCCCTGCCGCGTCGACTACGGCCGCGTGCTGCCGTGGCGCGAGCAGCAGCTGCGCGCCGCCGCAGCAGGCTTTGCGGCGAAGGCCACCCCGGCCGACCGCGCCGCGCACGCCGCCTGGTGCGAGGCCCAGGCCGGCTGGCTGGACGACTACGCCCTGTTCATGGCCATCCGCTCGCCACGCGGTGGCCAGCCCTGGTGGGAGTGGCCGGCGCCGCTGGCCCGGCGCGAAGAGGCCGCCCTGGCCGCGGCGCGCAAGGAATACGCCGCCGAGATCGCCTTCTGGAAGTTCGTGCAGTGGTGTTTCGACACCCAGTGCGCTGCACTCAAGCGTTATGCCAACGAGCGCGGCGTGCATTTGATGGGGGATTTGCCCATCTTCGTGGCGCACGACTCGGCCGACTGCTGGTCGCGGCCCGACCTGTACCTGCTGGACGAGAACTTCCAGACGACGGTGGTCGCCGGCGTGCCGCCCGACGACCTGGGCCCGCTCGGCCAGCGCTGGGGCAACCCGCTCTACCGCTGGGACAGGATGGCCGATGAAAACTACGCGTGGTGGACGGCGCGCGTGAAGCGGGCACTGTCGAGCGCCGACGTGTTCCGCATCGACCACTTCCGCGGCTTCGCCGGCTACTACGAGATCCCCGCGAGCAGCCCGGATGCGCGCCAGGGCCGCTGGCTGGCCGGGCCGGGCAAGCCGCTGTTCGACGCCATCGAGGCCGCACTCGGCAAGCTGCCCATCGTGGCCGAAGACCTGGGCTACATCACGCCGGACGTGCACGCGCTGCGCGATGGCTGCGGCTTCCCGGGCATGAAGATCCTGCAGTTCGGCTTCGGCGGCGACGGCAGCCACGAGTTCCTGCCGCACAACTGGCCGCGCAACAGCGTGGCCTACACCGGCACCCACGACAACGACACCGTGCGCGGCTGGTGGGACCACGCCAGCCCTCGCGAGCGGGCGTATGCCGGCAGCTACCTCGCCTGCGGCGAGCACGACGTGCACTGGGCGATGATCCGCGCCTGCTGCAACTCGGTGGCCAACATGGCGGTGTTCCCGTTGCAGGACGTGCTGGGCCTGCCCAGCAGCCACCGCATGAACATTCCCGGCGTGCTGGGCGGCAACTGGGGCTGGCGTTTCACCTGGACCATGATCCAGCCCGAGACGACGCGCGTGCTGGGCCTGATCACCGCCGCCAGCGGCCGCGGGCCCTTCGAACTGCTGCACTTGCCGGGCTGACGCCCCAGCAAGGGCACGCTGGGCAGCTGCCACGCGGTGAAGGACGACCCGGCGGTCAACTCCGAGTTCGGCACACCGACGGTCGTGAATATTTCCCTTTCGTGGGGGAGTCGGCTCCCCCGCCCTGGGGATGCCACCCGCGGCGTCTTGGGCGTCTGATGCACCCATGCGCGGCACCGGTTGTCCGCCGCGTGAAGAAGGAGGGTGCGAACATGAACACGACGCTGCTGACCGTCTGCTGCCCCGACCGACGCCACTATGAGCTGCGCTTCCCGTCGCTCTTCGACACCGGCCGGGCCTTCGCCTTCGACTGCGACGCCGCCGGCCAGGTCGACCTGGACGCCCTGAGCGCCCGGGCCCGGTTGAACTACCTCTACGCCCGCACCGCGGTCGGCCGCGACTTCGCGCCGCCCGAGGTGTGCCGGCGGGCGCGGCACTGAGCCCCGGAGTGTCTGCAGGCCCGTTCGCCCGGTCGGGGCCGTGCGGCTGTCTGGGGCTTGCTAGATTCGGCGCATGCGTTCGCTGATCCTGCTCCCCTTTCTCGCCCTGTCCCTGGCGCTTTCACCCACCCGCGCCGCCGAGCCCTACACCCGCCACGGTGTCGTGCTGCTGCAGCCCAGCCCGGTCGTCGAGGCCCGTGTGCCCAGCGTCGATGCGCTGGCCGACTACATCAAGGAAGTCGAGGCCGCGGTGCGCCAGGCGGTGCAGGCCAGCCCGGCCCGCCAGTCGGTGGCCGGCTTCCTCGTGGTGGCCGTGCGGCCGGGCCGCCGGACCAGGGCCTGGCTCGATTTCGACACCCTGGTCGACCTGGGCCTGCAGCGCGACATCGTCGCCCGCGTGCAGGCGGTGAAGGCCTTCGAAGCCATGGACGGGCCGGTGGTGTTCGCGGTCAAGCTGGCGTTGTGGGACGCCAGGCCGTCCAAGCGACAGGTGCCACTGCCGGCCGAGTGGCGCAGCGCGCGGGGGGAAGGGGCGCCGCAGGAGGTGGAGGCGCTGGTCGAGCGGCTCTGGCCGGCCGAGTAGGCGCTGACGGTTCAGCGCGCCACGTCGATCACCATCGCCGCCCGCGGCGGCACCACGACCGGCGCCGAGAGGTCGATCGCCCGGCCGCTGAAGAGCTCGGTGCCCCGGGCGCCGGTGCGCGGCAGCATGTCGGCGAAGCGGCGCGGGTCCAGCGTCACGGCCTCGGTGGCCTTGCTCAGCACCACCATCACCTTGGCGCCGGTCTGTTCGTCGTGGCGGAAGAAGGTGTAGGTGCCGCGGTCGGGCGCGTAGTGCAGCATGCGGCCACGGTGCACGGCGGTGGCGGTCTTGCGCCAGGTGAACAGACGCTTCACATAGGCCTGCATGTCGCGCTGCGCGGTGCTCAGGCCCTGGCCGGTGAGGGCGCTGGCGCCGTCGCCTGCCCAGCCACCGGGGAAGTCGCTGCGCACCAGGCCGTCGTCGCGTTCCAGCGGGCTCTTCATCAGCAGCTCGGTGCCGTAGAACATTTGCGGCGTGCGGTTGGTGGTGGCCATGTAGACCAGCGCCAGCCGCATCAGGGCCTCGTCTTCGCCCAGGGCCGAAAAGATGCGGTTGGTGTCGTGGTTGCCCTCGAACAGCCACAGCTCCCGCGGCGCGGGGTAAAGCAGGTCGTTCACCAGCGCCTCGTAGAGCCGGCCGAAGCCTTGGCCGTAGCCCTTGCCCTCCGGCTCCAGCAGCGCCTGGCGCAACGCGCCGTGCAGCGGGAAGTCCATCATGCTGGGCATGTGCGAGACGTAGCCGTCGTGGTTCTGGTGGCCACGCAGCCAGTAGGCGACGAGCACCGGGTGCTCGGTCATCTCCTCGCCCACCAGCGAGAGCTTCGGGTACTCGGCCAGGATGGCAGAGACCCAGCGTGTCAGGAACGCCTTGTCGGAATAGGGGTGCGTGTCGACGCGGATCCCCGACAGGCCGGCGTACTCGACCCACCAGATGGTGTTCTGCGTCAGGTAGGTGGCGAGCAAGGGCTGGCGCTGGTTCAGGTCCGGCATCGTGGGCACGAACCAGCCTTCGGTCAGGTTGGCACGGTCGCTTTCGGCGGCGTACGGGTCCTGCACGGCCACGTGGCGGTGGTTGGTTTCGCGGTAGCCCTCGCCGTTCGGTGCCGGTGGATGGTTCAGCCAGTCGGGCGTCGGCAAGTCCCCCATCCAGTGGTGCCCAGAGCCGATGTGGTTGGGCACGACGTCCTGGATGAAGCCCAGGCCCTTGACGCGCGCGGCGGCCACGAGCGCGCGGTAGTCCTCGTTGCTGCCGAAGCGTGGGTCGATGCGGTAGAGGTCGGTGGCCGAGTAGCCGTGGTACGAGTAGCGAGGCTGGCGGTTCTCGATCAGCGGCGTGGGCCAGATGTGCGTGAAGCCCAGGCCGGCGATGTAGTCGAGGTGGTCGGCGATGCCTTTCAGGTCGCCGCCGTGGCGGCCGCCCTTGTCGGCGCGGTTCGCCGGGTCACCGAGCGCGGCGTCGTTGTCGTTGGCGGGGTCGCCGTTGGCGAAGCGGTCGGGCACGACGAGGTAGACCGCGTCGCTGGGGCCGAAGCCCCGGCGTTGCGCCGAGCCCGGTGCGCGGGCATTCAAGGTGTAGGGCTGCACAAGCACCGTCTTGCCGGCCCGCTGCAGCTCGATCTTCAACGGGCCCGTCCGGGCGACGGGCGCGATGTCGAGATCGACGACCAGGTAGTTCGGGTTGGGCAACGTGAGGCTTCGTCTGACTGTCACCCCCGGGTGGTGCACACGGGCCTGCAGGCCCGCGAGGTCGCGGCCGTGCAGCAGCAGCTGCAGCGAGCGTTCCTTCATGCCGGCCCACCAGAACGGCGGGTCGACGCGGTCGACGGATTGGGCCTGGGCCGCGCCCAGCGTGGCGGCGGCCAGGGCGAGGGACTGCAGCAGTCGTTTCATCATCGGATGTCGAAGACCTGGATCGATTGCGGGGCCAGCGTGAGCGAGGTTGCCGAAGCAGGCGCGGAAGCCGAGGGGTAGAGGGGCGCCAGACGGTTGACGCCATCGAGCCCGGGCACGTTCACCGCCGCGGCCTGACGCCCGTAGTTGATGAGCACCAGCGAGCGCTCTTGACCCAGGCGGCGCTGGAACCCCAGCACCAGCCCGTCGGCACCGGCGGTGAAGCTGTGCTCGAAGCTGCCGCGGGCGATGGAGGGGCGGCTGTTGCGCAGCGCCAGCATCGACTTGTAGAAGCCGTGCAGCGAGGCCGGGTCGTTGACCTGCGCGGTGGCGTTGTGGGTGGTGTGGTTGGGCGCCACCGGGCGGAAAGGCCGGCCGGTGGTGAAGCCGGCGGTGCCGGGCGCGGCGCTCCAGCTCATGGGCGAGCGCAAGGGCAGGTCGCCTTCCAGATCGTTGACGCCGCCCTGGCCGATCTCTTCGCCGTAGTAGATGAACGGCGTGCCGGGCTGCAGCAGGTAGCCGGCGGCGGCCAGGCGGTAGCGCGCGAGGTCGCCGCCAACCTGGTCCCACAGGCGCTGGCCGGCGAAGATGTCGTGGTTGGAGACGAAGGTTGCCATGGTGGGCGACGCGCTGCGGTAGTACTCGGCCAGCCTGCGCACCGAGGCCGCCTCGCCTTTCGCCGCCTTGACGAAGTGCTCGACGTAGCCGAAGGCGAAGGCGCCGCCGCAGACGGCCGGGTCGCCGTAGGCTGCGGGCTCGGCGGTGGCTTCGCAGACCACATAACGCTTCGGATACGCGGTGATGAGGTCCTGCAGCTGCTTGGTCATGGCGCGGCTCTCGGGCTGGTCGTTCCAGCGCACCGCGTCGTTCTCGACCATGTGCGGCACGGCGTCGAGCCGGTAGCCGTCGAGCCCGCGGTTGAGCCAGAAGCGCAGGCTGGAGAGGTGGTATTCGAGCACCTCGGGGTGGCGCAGGTTGAAGTCGGGCATGTGCGGCCCGAAGGTGCCGAAGTAGAAATTGCGCGCGTCGGCGCCGGGCTTGGGCAGGTCTTTGGGGTGGCCGGTGAAGAGCCAGGGCTGGGTGGGCGTGTGGTACCAGGGGTACTTGTCCCAGATGTCCCAGCCGGGCGGGGCGGCGTCGCTCCACACGTACCAGTGGCGGTAGGGGTTGTCCTTGCCTTTGCGGGCTTCGACGAAGAGCGGGTGCTGGGCGGCGCTGTGGTTGATGACGTAGTCCATCACCACGCCGATGCCGCGCGCATGGGCCTGGGTGATCAGCTCGTCGAAGTCTTGCAGCGTGCCGTACTCGGGGGCGATGCTGCGGTACTCGCTGGTGGCGTAGCCATGGTCACCATCGCCGTTGCGCTGGATGGGCATCAGCCACAGGCCGGTGACGCCGAGGTCCTTGAGGTAGTCGAGCCTCGACGTGAGGCCGCGCAGGTCGCCGATGCCGTCGCCGTCGGAGTCCTGGTAGGCGCGCACGAAGATTTCCATGAACGCGCCTTGGTGCCAGCCTTCGGGCAGCGGGCTGGGGGCAGCCTTCATGGGCACGGGGCTGAGGTCGACGGGCTGGGCATGGGCTGCGCTGGCGACGCAGAGGGCCGCGAGCAGGAGGAGGGGGCTCTTCATGGGTTCGTTGAGGTTGGCGCGATCGCGGGGTGTGCGGGCAGGCGGCGGGGCTTCGGTTCCGCGGCCGGCGCTGCGCGCCGGCTGCCCTGCGTTACTCGGTCGTGCGGCCGGGCGCTTAACTCGCCGCACTCGCTGACGCTCGTGCGCTCGAACAGTCGCGCCCAGTTTGAGGTGGAAGCGCGCTGCGCGCGCGGCCACACGCCCTGCGCTACTCGGCGCTCCACAGGCGCCCCGCCGCCTGCCCGCACACCCCGCTCAGGCACCGACGGTGCACGGCGAGCTGTCGGCATGCCGCGACGCTCCGAACCCCCGTTAACGCGCCACATGAAACACCCGCAAACTCCGCGCCGCCATGCTGACGCTGGCCTCGCCCCCACCGCCCACGCTCACGCTGCTGCCATCACCCGGAAAGAGCGACTCCAGCACCGCATCGGCCGGCAAGTTGTTGAGGCTCAGGTTGACCGGGCCGGTTCCCCCGTTGATCACCACCACCGTTCGCTCCGCATCCGTCGCCCGCTGGAAGCCCCAGGCGCTGCCGGTGGCGAAGGGGTGTTCGTAGCGGCCTTGGGCGATCGAGGGCCGGCCGTTGCGCAGCGCCAGCATGGCCTTGTAGAAGGCGTGCAGCGATTGCGGGTCGGCCTGCTGCGCCGCGGCGTTGTTCGTTGCGACGTTGGCCGACAGTGCTCGGTAGGGCGTGCCGGTGGTGAAGCCGGCGCGGGTGGTGTCGGCCGACCAGCTCATCGGGGTGCGCAGGCGCGGGTCGCCGGTGAGGGTGTTGCCGCCCGCCAGGCCGATCTCCTCGCCGTAGTAGATGAACGGCGTGCCCGGCAGCAGCAGGTAGCTCGCGGCCGCCAGCTTGTACTGCGCCGTGTTGCCGCCCAGCTGGTCCCACAGGCGCTGGCCGGCGAAGCTGTCGTGGTTGGAGAGGATCGTCTTCATGCCGGCCGGCGCCGTCACGAAGTACTGGCTGGCGCTGGCCGCGGCCGTGGCGTTGCCGCGTGCCGCGTCGATCAGCGTGGCGCTGAGGTCGAACGCGAAGGCGCCGCCGCAAGCGTTCGGCGAGGCGAAGCGTTGCGGGGCCGCCGGTGCCTCGCACACCATGGTGCGCCGCTGGTAGCCCGCCACCAGGTCCTGCACGCCCTTCATCAGCACGTCGTTCTCGGGCTGGCTTTCCCAGGCGCCGGCGCCGTTCTCGACCAGCATGCCCACCGCGTCGAAGCGGAAGCCGTCGACACCGCGGTTGAGCCAGAAGCGCAGGTTGTCGTGGTGATGGCTGACCACTGCGGCGTTCTTCAGGTTGAAGTCGGGCATCTGCTCCCAGAAGGGGGCGTAGTAGTACCCTGTTCCACCCCAGTGCCAGGGGTTGCCGCCGAAGACCGACCAGCCGCCCGGTGCGCTGGCCTGCCACACATACCAGTCGCGGTAGGTGTTGTCGGTGGCGTGCTTCGAGTTCAGGAACAGCGGGTGCTCGCCCGCGCTGTGGTTGATCACGTAGTCGAGGATCACGCCGATGCCGCGGGCGTGGGCCTGCACCAGCAACTCGTCCAGGTCGGCCAGGCTGCCGTAGTCGGCCTCGATGCCGCGGTAGTCGACCACCGCGTAGCCGTGGTCGCGGTCCTGGCTGCGCGTCACCGGCATCAGCCACAGGCCCTTGATGCCGAGGTCGGCAAGATAGTCCAGCCGCGAGATCAGGCCGCGCAGGTCGCCGGCGCCGTCACCGTCGGAGTCCTGATAGCTGCGGACGAAGATTTCCATGAAGGCGCCGTGCTCCCAGCCGGCGGGCAGCGCGCTGCCGGGGTCTGCGGCCGGCACCGGGCTCACGTCCACCATGGGAGGCGGCGGCGGGGGAGAGGGTGGCGGCACGCCGCCGTCACCGTCGCCTCCACCCCCGCCACAACCGGCCAGCAGGCTGAAACAGAGGGAAAGGATGCCGAGGCGGTGATGAACGCTCATTTGTGTAGTAAAGATACTTCGCGCGACAACTTGTCTCCGGGAAACAGGATAGAGGATTTCCCAATGGAGTGAAATCGGTGATCCACTGAGAATGTAGTTTTGCTACCTTTCGTCATGACAACCAGATCGCTTCGTTTGCGCCCGGCTGTGGCGCTGGCCGTTGCCTGGGCCTCGGGCGCCTCCGCCTGGGGCCAGGCCGCGCCGACGTCGCTCGACGACTGCCATGAGACCTCATGGCAGACCCTGCTGCAGCCCTCCACCGGCCCCGCCGACGCCCGCGCGGTGTGGCTGGACCGGCGTCAGCTGCAGTGGCCTGGCGCGCCCGCCGAAGGCAGCCGATACCGCCTGCACCACAGTGCCTCGGGCGGGCTGAAGCTGAGCCCGGGCCTGCCGGTGCAGGGGGCCGACGAGAGCTGGCCGCTGGCGACGCGGGCGGCCACGCCGGTCGAGCGCTTCAAGCATGTGGGCGCAGGCGTGCGTCTGGCGGTGCGCGATGGTGATGCCGCACGCTGGCCGGCCCTGAGTGGCGGCCAGTGGGTGCTGGCGCGCGAGGCGGCCGATGGCACGCTGCAGGAGGCGACCACGGTGCAGTGGCCCGGCCTGCTGGACGACGTGTACGCCGCCGCGGCCACCGGGCCCGCGCTGGGCGCCACGCCCGGCGAGGCGGGGACGGCCTTCCGCCTCTGGGCGCCCACGGCCCGCGCGGTGGGCGTGTGCGTGTACCCGAGCGGCAGCGGCCCGGCCAGCGCGCTGCTGCCGATGCAGCGCGACGAGGCCACCGGCGCCTGGGCCGCCACCTGGCCGCGCGATGGCCGCGGCTTTTACTACCGCTATCTTGTCGACGTGTTCGTGCCCGGCACCGGCTGGGTGCGCAACCGCGTGACCGACCCCTACGCGGTGAGCCTGACCACCGATTCGAAGCGCGCGTACATCGCCGACCTGGCCGACCCGAAGCTCAAGCCCGCCGGCTGGGACACGCACCGCGCGCCCGACACGGTCAAGGCCAACACCGACATGGTGGTCTACGAGCTGCACGTGCGCGACTTCTCGCTCACCGACGACAGCGTGCCACCCGCCCGCCGTGGCAAGTACCAGGCCTTCACGGACACCGGCTCGCGCGGCATGCGCCACCTGCAGGCGCTGGCGAAGGCCGGCATGACCGATGTCCACCTGCTGCCGGTGTTCGACCTGGCCAGCGTGCCCGAGGCTGGCTGTGTCACGCCCAAGGTGCCCGCTGCCCCGCCCGACAGCGAAGCCCAGCAGGCCGCGGTGATGGCCGTGGCCGCACAGGACTGCTTCAACTGGGGCTACGACCCGTACCACTTCAATGCGCCCGAAGGCAGCTTCGCCAGCGACGCGGCCGATGGTGCGGTGCGCATCCGCGAATTCCGCGAGATGGTGATGGCGCTGCACCGCGCCGGCCTGCGCGTGGGCATGGACGTGGTCTACAACCACATGGCCGCGGCGGGCCAGCAGGAGAAGTCGGTGCTCGACCGCATCGTCCCCGGCTACTACCACCGGCTGGACGCCACCGGCAAGATCGAGCGCTCGACCTGCTGCGACAACACCGCCACCGAGCACCGCATGATGGCGCGGCTGATGGTCGACTCGGTGCGGTTGTGGGCCACCGCCTACCGCATCGACTCGTTCCGATTCGACCTGATGGCCCACCAGCCGCGCGACGTGATGGAGGCCTTGCAGAAAGACGTGAACGCTGCCACCGGCCGCCCGGTGCAGCTCATCGGCGAAGGCTGGAACTTCGGCGAGGTGGCCGACGGCCAGCGCTTCGTGCAGGCCTCGCAACTGTCGCTCAACGGTTCCGGCATCGGCAGCTTCAGCGACCGCGCGCGCGACGCGGTGCGTGGCGGCTCGGCGGGCGACGACGGGGCCAACCTGGTCTCGCGCAAGGGTTATGTGAACGGCGCGGTCGAGGGGGCGAAAGACGAGGCGATGCGCCTGGCCGACCAGGTGCGCATCGGCCTGGCCGGCACCCTGCGCGACTTCCCGCTCATCACCTGGCAGGGCGATCGCAAGACGCTGGCGCAGATCGACTACGCCGGCCAACCAGCGGGTTATGCCAGCCAGCCGGGCGAGGTGGTGAACTATGTCGAGAACCACGACAACCAGACGCTGTTCGACAACAACGCGCTGAAGCTGCCGCGCGAGACCAGCGGCCACGACCGTGCGCGGGTGCAGATGCTGGCCGCGGCAATCAACCTCTTCAGCCAGGGCGTGGCCTACTTTCATGCCGGCATCGACACGCTGCGCAGCAAGTCGCTCGACCGCAACAGCTACGACTCGGGCGACTGGTTCAACCGCATCGACTGGACCTACCGCACGAACCACTTCGGCACCGGCCTGCCACCCCACGGCGACAACCAGGGCAGCTGGGGCGTGTTCAAGCCGCTGCTGGCTGACGCCGCCGCGATCGCGCCCTCACCGAAGGACATCGCCTTCGCCCGCGACGCCTTCCGCGACCTGCTCGCCATCCGCGCGAGCACGCCGCTGTTTCGCCTGCGCGATGCCGCTGAGGTGGCGCAGCGCCTGAGCTTCCCCAACAGCGGGCCGCAGCAGAACCCGGCCGTGCTGGTGGGCCGGCTCGATGGCCAGGGCCGCAACGACGCTCGCTTCGGCGAGCTGCTGTATTTCGTCAACGTGGCCAGCAGCGCACAGGCTCTGGTGCTGCCCGAGCTGCAGCGCGCCGGCTGGCGGCTTCACCCGGTGCAGGCCTCGCGGCAGGCGGCCGACAAGCGGCCGCGCCAGATGCTGCTGGATGCGGCGCAAGGGCGCATCACGCTGCCCCCCCGCACCGCGCTGGTCCTGGTCCGGCCATGAGGGACACCCGGCTGCGGCGTACCGCAGCGACCCTCCGGGGGGCGCGGCCGCTTCGGAGCGACCGTGCGCTGGCCGCGCCCTCGGCGACGTGAGCGAGAGCACTCGATAATGGACCATTACCGTTCGAGCGCCGCCCCGCGCACGCCGCGACCCATGTCCAAGTTCGACAGCCCCCGGCTCATCGCCGACATCGGCGGCACCTATGCCCGCTTCGCGCTCGAAGTCTCGCCGGGCGAGTTCACGCAGGTGGCCTCGCTGCGCTGCGCCGACCACCCCGACTTCCATGCCACGGTCAGCGCCTACCTGGCCACGCTGCCGGCCGGCGTGGCGGTGCAGCATGCGGCGGTGGCGATCGCCAACCCGGTCGAGGGCGACCAGGTGCGCATGACCAACTACCACTGGCAGTTCTCGATCGAGCAGATGCGCCAGCGGCTGGGGCTCGAGACGCTGGTGGTGCTGAACGACTTCACCGCGCTGGCGATGGCGCTGCCGCGGCTGGGGCCGCGCGACGTGCGGCAGGTGGGCGGCGGCAACGCCCGCAAGCAGAACGTGATCGGCCTGCTCGGCTCGGGCTCGGGCCTGGGCGTGTCGGGCCTGATCCCGGCCGGTGACGGCTGGATCTCGCTCGGCTCCGAGGGCGGCCACACCAGCTTCTCACCGCGCGACGAGCGCGAGATCGCCATCCTGCGCCACGCCTGGAAGCAGTACGACCACGTCTCCTTCGAGCGGCTGCTGTCCGGCCCCGGGCTGGAGCTGATGTACCGCGCGCTGGCCGAATACGCGCAAAGCAAGGCCGAGGACCTGTCGGCCCCCGAGATCACCCAGCGCGCGCTCGACGGCACCGACGCCGTCTGCGCCGACACGCTGGAGGTCTTCTGCTCGCTGCTCGGCACCGCGGCGGCCAACCTGGCGGTCACACTCGGTGCGTTGGGCGGCATCTACATCGGCGGCGCGATCGTGCCGCGCCTCGGGCCTTACTTTGACCGCTCGCACTTCCGCAGCCGCTTCGAAGACAAGGGCCGCTTCTCGCGCTACCTGGCCGACATCCCGACCTTCATCATCACCGCCGAGCACGCCACCTTCACCGGCGCCTCGGCCATCCTCGAATCGCAGCTGCGCTCGATCTCCAGCACGCCGGCCTCCACCGTGCTGAGCCAGATCCGCCGGGCCCGCAGCGAGCTGACCCCGGCCGAGCTGCGCGTGGCCGACCATGTGCTGGCCCACCCGCGCTCGGTGCTCAACGACCCGATCGCCGAGATCGCCCGCGCCGCCAACGTGAGCCAGCCCACGGTCATCCGTTTCTGCCGCTCGCTGGGCTGCGAGGGCCTGTCGGACTTCAAGCTGCGGCTGGCCTCCAGCCTGACGGGCACCGTGCCCATCACCCACACCCAGGTGACCACCGACGACTCGATGCTCGAGCTGGGCAGCAAGGTGCTGGGCAACACCGCGTCGGCCATCCTGCAGGTGCGCAGCCAGCTCAACCGCGAGATGATCAACCGCGCCACCGAGCTGCTGCTGGAGGCCGAACGCATCGACTTCTACGCGCTCGGCCACTACGGCGTCGTGGCGCAGGACGCGCAGTTCAAGTTCCTGCGCTTCGGCGTGCCCAGCATGGCCTACACCGACCCGCGGCTGCAGTTGCTGGCCGCCGCGGTGCTCAAGCCGAAGGACGTGGTCGTCGTCATCAGTGCCAGCGGCCGCCTGCCCGAGCTGCTCGACGTGGTCGACAAGGCCAAGGCCCGCGGCGCCGCGGTGATCGCGATCACCGCCAGCCAGAGCCCGCTGTCGCGCCGCGCCGACGTGGCGCTGATCATCGACTACCCGGAAGACGTGACCACCCACCTGCCGATGGTCAGCCGCATCCTGCACCTGCTGGTGATCGACATTCTGGCGGTGGGCGTGGCGATGCGCCGGCACCATGCCGCCGACGACGAGCCGCTGCTGGCCAATTCCACCGGCGAAGGCCTGCTGGAGCCGGTCGAGGGCGACACCGAGTCAGCGCGCCCTGCTGGCTCGGTGGCCACCCTGGCCAGCCTCACCTCGCACAGCCGCTGATCGAGCCCAGGCCCCTCCCGGGGCCTGGGTGACGGTCAGTGCCTGAAGTGCCGGGTGCCGGTGAGCACCATCGCGATGCCGCGCTCGTCGGCAGCGGCGATCACTTCCTCGTCGCGCATCGAGCCGCCGGGGTGGATCACGCAGCTCGCGCCGGCGTCGACCACCACGTCCAGGCCGTCGCGGAACGGGAAGAAGGCGTCGCTGGCGACGGCGGTGTCCTGCAGGCTCAAGCCGGCGTGGCTGGCCTTGATGCTCGCGATGCGCGCTGAATCGAGGCGGCTCATCTGGCCGGCGCCGACGCCCATGGTCATGCCGCCCTTGCAGAAGACGATGGCGTTGCTCTTGACGAAGCGGGCCACCGTCCAGGCGAAGCGCAGGTCGGCCAGTTGCTGCGGCGTGGGCTGCTTCTTGGTCACGACCCTCAGCTCGCCGACGATGTCGATGTTGTCGGCCGACTGCAGCAGCATGCCGCCCCCGACACGTTTGAAGTCCAGCGGGTTCGACAGCTGGCTGATCGGTACCTCGAGCAACCGCACGTTGGTCTTGCTGGCGTACGCGGTGCGCGCCGCAGGCGTGATCGCGGGCGCGATCGCGACTTCGACGAAGTGCTTGCGGGCGTTGATCGCCTCGACCACGTCCGCGTCGAGCGGGCGATTGAAGGCGATGATGCCGCCGAAGGCCGAGGTGGGGTCGGTCTTGAAGGCCTTCTCGTAGGCTTCGAGCAGCGTGGCGCCCACGGCCACGCCGCAGGGGTTGGCGTGCTTGACGATCACGCAGGCCGGCTGATCGAAGGCCTTCACGCATTCCCACGCCGCGTCGGCGTCGGCGATGTTGTTGAAGCTCAGCTCCTTGCCCTGGACCTGCGTCCACTGCGCCAGCGTGCCTTCGGCAGGTTTCGCCTCGCGGTAGAACGCGGCCGACTGGTGCGGGTTCTCGCCGTAGCGCATGCCCTGCACCTTGTGCAGCTGCAGGTTGAAGACCTGCGGGTATTCGGCCTTGGCCGGCACTTCGGCGGTCTTCTCTTCCGCGCCGGCTTCGAGCGCGGTCAGGTAGTTGGTGATCATGCCGTCGTAGGCCGAGGTGTGGGCGAACACCTTCTTGGCCAGCATGAACTTGGTGGCGCGTTGCAGGCCGCCAGCCTGCAGCTCGCCCAGCACCTGCGGGTAGTCGGCCGGGTCGATCACGACGCCGACGTCCTGCCAGTTCTTGGCCGCGGCCCGCAGCATCGCCGGGCCGCCGATGTCGATGTTCTCGATCGCGTCTTCCAGCGTGCAGTCGGCCTTGGCGGTGGCCTGTGCGAAGGGGTAGAGGTTGATGATGAGCAGATCGATGGTGCCGATGCCGTGCTCCTTCAGCGCGGCCATGTGGGCCGGCACGTCGCGCCGGGCCAGCAGGCCGCCGTGCACGCGCGGGTGCAGTGTCTTCACGCGGCCGTCGAGCATCTCCGGGAAGCCGGTGATCTCGGAGACCTCGGTCACCGGCAGGCCCGATTCGGCCAGCAGCCGGGCGGTGCCGCCGGTCGAGAGCAGCTTGATGCCTTGCGCGTGCAGCGCGCGGGCGAAGTCGACGATGCCGGTCTTGTCGGAGACCGAGAGCAGGGCGGTGAGGTCAGCCATGGGTGGTGTCGCTAAAGAATGGAAGAGTCACTTGATCAATTTGTGATCGACGAGTTTGCGGCGCAGGGTGTTGCGGTTGATGCCCAGCCACTCGGCGGCCTTGCTCTGGTTGCCCTCGGCCTGGCGCATCACCACGTCGAGCAGCGGCTTCTCGACCGTCAGCATGACCATGTCGTGCAGCGAGTGCGGTTCCTCGCCGTCCAGGTCCTTGAAATACTGCGTCAGCGTCTCCCGGACGCAGTCCTCGATGTTCTTCTTGCTCATGAACGAAAAGGCCTGCTGCGGGGCAGGCGCTGTTGGCGCCTGCTTGCTCAGGCGAGCAGGGCGATCTGGTCCTGGTTGGCGGCGGTGGCCCCGCCCACCGGCAGGCGCTCGTGCGCATCGGCCAGGTGGTCGAAGAAGGTGGTGACGGCGCGCAGCTGGGCCTGCGCGTCGTCGAGCGTGTTCATCACGGCGCGGAAGGCCTCCCCGCCGGGCAGCGCCCGCACGGCCCAGCCGATGTGCTTGCGGGCGCTGCGCACGCCGCTTTCCTCGCCGTACAGGCGGTAGTGATCGGCCAGGTGTTCGGTGAGCCACTGCTGAACGTCGCGCGTGACGGGCGCGGGGCGGTGCTCGCCGTGGCGCAGGTAGTGGGCGATGTCGTCGAAGATCCAGGGTCGGCCTTGCGCGGCGCGGCCGATCATCACCGCGTCGGCACCGGTCTGGCGCAGCACCCGGGCTGCCTGCTCGGGGCTGTCGATATCGCCGTTGGCGACCACCGGGATCTGCAGTGCCGCCTTGATGGCCGCGACCGTTTCGTGCTCGGCCTGGCCGCCGTAGCCCTGCTCGCGGGTGCGGCCGTGCACCGTGAGCATCGCGATGCCGGCGGCCTCGGCGGCCCGCGCCAGGCGCAGCGCGTTGCGCTCTTCGGCGCACCAGCCGGTGCGCATCTTCAGCGTCACCGGCACGCCGCGCGGTGCGCAGGCGGCGACCACCGCCTCGACGATGGCCAGCGCGGCCGCTTCGTCGCGCATCAGCGCCGAGCCCGCCCACTTGTTGCACACCTTCTTGGCGGGGCAGCCCATGTTGATGTCGATGATCTGCGCGCCGCGGTCGATGTTGTAGGCCGCGGCCTCGGCCATCATCTGCGCGTCGGTGCCGGCGATCTGCACCGCGATCGGGCCGGGTTCGCCGGCGTGGTCAGCGCGGCGCGAGGTCTTGAGCGATTGCCACAGGTCCTTGCGCGAGGTCACCATCTCGCTGACCGCATAGCCCGCGCCCAGACGCTTGCACAGCTGGCGGAAAGGCCGGTCGGTCACCCCGGCCATCGGCGCGACGAACAGGTTGTTCGCGAGCTCGAAAGGGCCGATGCGCAGCGTCGTCAGAAGAGACGCTGGCGGTGGCGAAGGGGTGGGCAGGGCGGGCATCGTTGCTCTAAAAAGAGGCAGGATTCTACCCGCGCCGGCCTCGCCGGCCGCCCCGCGTTCAGGGGGGCGCAAGTCTCGCTCAGGGCTTGTTGGTCTGCTTGCGCCAGAGCTGGATGCCCCGCTCGACGAAGCCGGCCATCACCGTCTTGTCGCGGTTGAGCTTGTAGAGCGCCCGGGCGATGCGGCCGCGCATCTCGGGCGTGTTGCAGTTGGAGCGGTGCGACAGCGTCACGTAGAGGTTCTCGCGCGCCACCGGGTCGCCCAGCATCTTCATGTCGCTGATGCCGCGCCGGGCGAGGAAGGCCTGGCCAGGGAAGTCTTCATAGACCAGGTAGTCGGCACGGCCGTTCTGCACGATCTGGATCGCCTGCTCCAGGCTGGCCACCTGGTTGATGCGCAGCTTCTCTCGTGCGTAGCGGTCGAACTCCTCGCCGAAACTGTTGTTGATCACCGTCACACCCTGCACGCTGGCGAGGTCCGCCCAGCGGCGGTAGGTGAGCCTGGCGTCGGCGCGGGTCCAGACCACCGAGCGCGTTTCATGGAACGCGGGGTGGAAGTAGTCCATGTACTCGGTGCGCGGCTGCGTGAAGAAGGCGCCGGCGATCAGGTCGACATGGCCCAGGCGGGTTTCTTCCTGCACCCGGCCCCAGGGGCCGCTGTAACGCAGGTCGACCGGCACGCCGATCTCTTTCGCGAGCCATTGCATCAGCTCGGCGTTGGCGCCGACGAGCCGGCTCTCGTCGTCCGGGTCGCGCCACAGGTAGGGTGGGTACTCCGGGTTGCCCGAGGCCTGCAGCTGCGTGCAGGCCTGGGCCTGCGCCGGCCCGCCTGGCAGCAAGGCGGCTCCGGCCAGCGCCACGGCGAGGGTGCATCGCCAGGCGCTGAATGATCGAGGGCGTTTTCGACGGGCGATAGGCGGCATCGTGTGGTTCCTGTCGCTTCCAACTGCGCAGTCCGGAGACCCGCACTTTGCACGCTGCGTGCCAGCCGGTCCAGGGGGGCTTCCATAATCGAGAGGATGGAAGCCTGGATCATGGGCCTGCTGGCGACCCTGGCCGTGCCGCGGGTGGGCCTGAGCGCGGTATTCGTCATTTCAGTGGTCTCGGCCACCTTGCTGCCCCTGGGCTCGGAGTTCGCGGTGATCGGCCTCGTCAAGCTGGACGAGTCGCTGTTCTGGCCGGCCGTGCTGGTGGCCACCGCGGGCAACACGCTCGGTGGCGCGATCTCGTGGTGGATGGGCTATGGCGCCGAGCGTGCCTACGAGCGGATCAAGCACCACAAGCCGCACGAGGTGCGTGCTTTGCAGTGGCTGGAGCGCTTCGGGCCCAAGGCCTGCCTGCTGAGCTGGCTGCCGGCAGTGGGCGACCCGCTGTGCGCCGTGGCTGGCTGGCTGCGCCTGCCCTTCTGGCCCTGTGTGGGCTACATGGCCATCGGCAAGTTCCTGCGCTACCTCACGATGACCGCCGCGCTGATGTGGTGGTTCCCGGGGCAACTGCCGATGACGGGCTGACTCCGGGGCGAACGAAGCGGGGCGCGGCCAGCGCCGGGCCGCCCCAAGCGCCCGGCCGCGCAAGCCCCTCGGGGGCCGCCTCGCGGTACCCCGCGAGGCGGGGCCAACACTCAGTGCTTGAAGTTGCCGTCGCTCCTGTTCTGCGTGCCGCCCGCGGCGCAGGTCGTGAACTCGCGGTTGCCGCTGCCGGTGGCCTGGTTGCTTTCCCAAACGGCGGTCGCGCCATTCCACTTCACGTACTTGTACTGCGCCGCGGTGCCGGCCGGCAGGTTCACCGTGCCCTTCCATGGTGCGTTGGCGCCCGAGCCCTGGATGGTCAAGGGGAAGCCGTTGGCCGGCGTCCAGTTGCCCAGGTTGGTCTGGTTGCCGACCACGTAGAGGTTCTGGCCCCAGCTGGTGTTGGCATTGGCGATGGTGAAGGTCACCGCGCAGCTCCCGCCGCCGCCGCCCGAGACTTTCTGGCCGGTGTAGATCACGACCGCGGGCACCGTGCTGCCGCCATTGTTGGCCGCCACGGTGATGGTGGCCTGCCCGCTGGCGTTGACCGTGACCGTGCCACCGGTGCAACCGTTGCCCTGCGCGTTCAGCGTGCCCTGCACCACGTTGCAGTAGGTGCCTGCGGGCAAGTGGGTGGCAAAGGTCTTGCTCCAGGCGCTGCCGCTGTTGTTGAGCGCCACGAAGCCAGTGTTGCCACGGTTGAACGAGACTTGGTTGCCGTTGTTGCCGACCTGCCAGTTCTGTTGGGCCTGGCCATTCATCGCTGAGCGGAACTTGACGATGTTGGAGATGTCGCTCCAGCGGTGCACGAAGTCCCACACCACGTTGATCTGCGGCACGCCATTCACATAGGGGCTCGCGGTCGGCCGGTCGGCGTTGTGGTCGGTGAAGCGGAAGCCCGAGTGCAGCTGGGCCTCGCCATAGCCTTGCGCCAGCATGAAGATGTTGGCCAGGTCGTAGCGCTTGGTGCCGGCGGTGTCGTTGGTGCCGCCGCTTTCGTGGTTCGCGGCAGTGAGCGAGCTGCCGTTGCGCTCGGTGTCCCAGTTGTTGACGAAGATGGTCGCGAACTGGGGCTGGATGAAGCCCCACGAGCCACCCCAGTTGCCCCAGGTGCCCATGATGGACGGGATGGACGACAGCGACAGGCCGTTCTCGCCGCGGAAGACCTGCCGCATCGCATAGGTGAACTGGAACTCGTTGACGGTCCCGATCCCGAAGTAGTCGGACCGGGTGACGCCACCGTCGGGGATGATTTCCTGCGTGACCCAGATCGGCTCGCCGGCGTTCGTCAGCGGATTCGTCTGGCGCACGCTGTTCATGATCGACAGCAGGGCCGCCGGTGGCATGTGCTTGGCCGCGTCGATGCGAAAGCCGTCCACGCCCATGTTGAGCAGCGCACGCAGGTAGTTGACGATCTGACCCTGCACGTAGCTGTTCTCGGTGGCCAGGTCGGGCAGACCGCCCAGCCGGCAGTTCATCACGTTGTGGCGGCCGTTCGGGCTGTCGTAGTCACTTTGCTGAATGGTGCAATTCGAGTGGAAGTCGTTGGCGCTGAAGAACGGGTAGGCGAGGGTGCTGCCGTTCCAGGTCGAGCCGTCGGTGGCCGTGCCCGTGCCGTCGGCCATCTGGTTGACCACGATGTCGGCGTAGACCCGCACTCCGGCCGTGTGGCAGGTGTTGATCATGGCCTGCAGCTGTGATGGCGTGCCCATGCGGCTGGTCAGGTTGACGTAGTTGACCGGCTGGTAGACGCCCCACCAGCCATTGGCCACCTTCGACGCATGGGGCGGCGAGATCTGCACGGCGCCGTAGCCTTGCGGGCCCAGCCACTGGGTGCACTCGGTGGCGATGTCGTTCCAGCTCCACTCGAACATCTGCACCGACGTGTCGCGGGGGTTGAAGGCGGCCTGGGTGGCCAGGGGTGCGAGCGCCAGTGCGGCACTCGCGGCGAGGGTGTGAAGTCTCCGGATCATGGTGGTGGTGGTGGGGTGGCTTCAGGGATGGATTCGCCGCGGCCAGTTCCCTGAAGATTCCAGGCCGAGCAATGTAGTTTCAATACTTATCTCGATCGGCTTCAAGATTGGATTCCCGGTGATATGGCAGTTTCTCCGGTGGAACAAGGTAACCCTCTGCTACCGTGGACCGAAGTTTCATGCGTAGTTTCAATGTAGTTTTGATACTTTGCGGTTTCGACTCAACCCGTTCGTCGACGACAGTTCCCACCCCGCCATCCCCCTTCAGGGGGGGTGTCCACCGGCTTGGCAAGGGCGTCGATCCCGGGACAATCGCCGTCACGAAGATGTCTTGAACCGGTTTGCACGCGCACGCCGGCCCTGCCCATGCCTGCCGCCCATCCCCAGTACGACGCGCTCACCCAGCGCTTCACCCGCATCCACCGCTTCGGCCACCTGCAGAACATTGCCCACTGGGACCAGCAGGCCAACATGCCCCCGCAGGGCAATGAGGCGCGTTCGGCGGCGCTGGCCGAGATGGCCGCGCTGATCCACCGCCTGCGCACCGAGCCGGCCCTCGGCCAGGCGCTGGACGCCGCGGGGAGCGAGGCGCTGGACGCCGCCCAGCGGGCCAATCTGCGCGAGATGCGGCGCCAGTGGGAGGCCAGCACGGCGCTGCCGGAGTCGCTGGTCGAGCGTCGCTCGATGGCCACCTCGCGCTGCGAGCACGCCTGGCGCAGCCAGCGGCCGGCGAACGACTGGGCGGGTTTCCTGCCCAACCTGAAAGAGGTTCTGGCGATCAGCCGCGAGGTGGCGCAGCGGTTGGCGGAGCACTCCGGGCTGAGCCCCTACGACGCGTTGATGGACCAGTACGAGCCCGGCATGACCACGGCCAAGGTGCGCGAGGTGTTCGGCGAACTGCGCAGCTGGCTGCCGGGCCTGATCCGCCAGGTGAGCGAGAAGCAGGCGCGCGAGGTGGTGCTGCAGCCCCATGGGCCCTTCCCGATCGCGGCTCAGAAGGCCCTGTGCGAGCGCGTGATGGCGCTGCTGAGTTTCGACTTCGGCGCAGGCCGGCTCGATGTCAGCGCCCACCCCTTTTCCGGCGGCGTGCCGGAAGACGTGCGCCTGACCACCCGCTTCCGGGAAGACGACTTCCTGCAGAGCCTGATGGGCACCATCCACGAGACGGGCCACGGCCGCTACGAGCAGAACCTGCCACGCGACCTGCTGGGCCAACCGGTGGCCGAGGCCCGCTCGATGGCGCTGCACGAGAGCCAGAGCCTGGCCTTCGAGATGCAGCTTGGCGGGCACCCGGGCTTTGCGGCACAGCTCTCGCCGCTGCTCGTCGAGGCGTTTGGTGATCAGGCCGCGTTCATGCCCGGCAACCTGCACCGGCTGCTGACCCGCGTGAAGCCGGGCTTCATCCGCGTCGACGCCGACGAGGTCACCTACCCGGCGCACGTGATGATGCGTTTCGACATCGAGCGCGCGCTGATCGAAGGCGAGATCGAGGCCGAGGACATCCCGGCCCTGTGGGATAGGGCGATGATGGAGCTGCTGGGCGTGGACACGCGCGGCAACTACACCGACGGCCCGATGCAGGACGTGCACTGGGCCGAGGGCCTGTTCGGCTACTTTCCCTGCTATTCACTGGGCGCGATGTACGCGGCCCAATGGTTCGCTGCGATGCGCCGTGCGCTGCCCACGCTGGACGCACAGATCGCCGAAGGCCACTTCGCGCCAGTCTTCAACTGGCTGCGCGACAACATCTGGCTGCAGGGCAGCCGCTGGACGACCGACGAGCTGGCGGTGCGGGCGAGCGGCGAGACGCTGAACCCGGCGCACTACCGGGCTCACCTCGAAGCCCGGTACCTGGGCTGACGGTCGCGAGTCGACGAAGGGCCGCCTTGGCGGCGGCTCGACCCCTTTGGGGTGCTCAGGCCTCGCGCAGTTTGGACTCGAGCTGGTCCAGCACCTGGTGCAGGCGCTCGGCCAGGTGGTTGCCCGAGCGCCGCAGTGGCAGCTTCGGCAGCAGCTGCCGCTCGCGGAAGAGCTGGTCCAGGTCCATCGGCACGCCGTGCTCGGCGAAGATGGGCGCCAGCTCGGCGCAGCGGGCGCGCAGCAGACGCCGCGTCTGCTGGTAGGCGTGTTCGGCCAACTCGCGCCGCATCGTGTAGCTGAAGGTGCCGGCCCGGAACATCAGCGGGTCGTGGTGGTCCGGCTCCAGCAGCACGATGTCGCATTCGGCATGGCTGTGGGTGTAGCCGCGCATGCCCAGCTCCAGCCGGGAGTGGATCAGCGAGCGGAAGGTCTGGCTCAGCACCGCCGGCAGGCCGGCCGTGGCCAGGTGCGGGATGCGACCTTCATGCACCGTGGGCCGGTGGCCGTTGGCCCGCGGCAGTGGCGTCGCTTCTGGCGATGCCTCGAAGGGCACCAGCGGGTTCAGGCAGATCAGCAGGTCCTGGCCCTGGTCCAGCAGCACCGAGGCGTGCATCGTCTTCTTCAACGCGCCATCGACATAGTGCCGCCCGCCAATGGCCACCGGCGGGTACAGGCCTGGCAGCGCCGCGCTGGCGATGACCGCGCGCGCGATCGGCGTGTCGTCCCAGCCGGGCCGGCCGAAGGGCGCGGCTTCGCCGGTGTCCAGGTCGGTGGCCACCACCACCAGCGGTCGGCGCAGCTGGCGGAAGTCGTTGCTGCGGCCTTTCGCCGAGAACACCTTTTCGAGTTGGGCCTGCATGGCCTGGTTGTCGAACAGGCCGGTGGGCAGGGCCCCGCCGAGCTGGCCGAGCGCGTTGACCCAGGGGGCTTCGCCCGCCAGCACCTGCCACGCGGCGCGGGCGGCGAGCGTGGGCAGGCGGCGAAGCCGGCGGCGGTATTCGCGCCAGGCGGGGTGGGTGAAGAGCCGGGGGTCGATCAGGTCATCGCTGCCGCCTTCGCTGTCGATGAAGGCGGCACACATCTGGCGCGGCGTCATGCCGTTGGCCAGGCCGGCGGCGATGAACGCGCCGGCAGAGACGCCGATGTAGGCGTTGAGATCGGTCAGGTCGAGGCCCGGCAGGGCCTCTTCCAGGGCGCACAGGGCGCCGATCTCGTGGATGGCGCCGAGTGGGCCGCCGCCGGCCAGCGCCAGGGCAATCCTCGGCCGGCGGGCTGGCCGGGCGGGCGAGGCGGCTGGACGCGGGCTCAAGGGGCGGTGTGGTTCGAGCCAGCGGCGCCGTCACGGCGCCGCAGGGAGCGGCTCAGTCTCAGGCCGCGCTGCCTTCGGTGGCAGCGGCCTTGGCAGGCGAGGCCTTCTTGGCCACAGCCTTGCGCGGGGCAGCGGCCTTCTTCGCCGGAGCGGCCTTCTTGGCCGCCGGCTGCTTGGCGGCGGGCTTCTTGGCAGCGGCGGGCTTGGCGATCTTCTCAGACGCCGCCTTCTTGGCCGGAGCAACCTTGCCGCCCAGTTTGGCCACGGCGCTGGCCAGCGCGTCCACGCGCTCGGTCAGGGCAGCCACGTCCTTGGCAGTCGGCACGCCGAGCTTGCCCAGCGCCTTCGCGGTGCGGGCTTCGAAGATGGATTCCAGCTTGTCCCACGAGGCGCCGGCCTTGTTGGTGACCTCGCCGGCCATGGCACTCATCTTGCCGGTGACTTCGCCGATGCGCTCTTCGGCCACGGCCTGGGTCTTGCGTTGCAGGCTCACGCCTTCCTTGACCAGGGCTTCGAAAACCTTGGTGCCTTCCTCCTGCGCCTTCGAGAAGGCGCCCATGCCGGCCAGCCAGATCTGCTGGGCCGAGGCCTTCACGGCGCCGGCGAGCTGGTTGTCCAGCAGACCCGCGGGGGAGACCGACTTCGCTTCAGCCATCTTCTTCAGCTTCTTGACCATGGGGAGTTCCTCTTTCTCTTTCAGGGTTGGCTTGCTGGACGGGCGGCGCCCATGCCACCCCACTGCGCAGCCAGTGTAGGAGCCGGTTTTCGAGGCGGCATCCTAAAACGCTAGGGCCGCGCCCCTATCCCGGGGAAACCGCGAAAGCCCGCCCATTTGACACGGCCCCACAATCGGCGCGAGCAACCCCATCCCAAGCATCCGTCCCCAAGGAGGCCCCATGCAGTATTTCGTCACCGGCGCCACAGGCTTCATCGGCAAGCGACTCGTCAAGAAACTGCTCGCGCGGCGCGGCTCGACGGTGTACTTCCTGATCCGGCCGGGCAGCGAAGACAAGGTCGCCGGCCTGCTCGAACACTGGGGCGTGTCCAAGGCGCGGGCGATCCCGGTCAGCGGCGACCTGACGGCCAAGAAGCTCGGCGTCGCGGCCGACATGGTCAAGCAGCTCAAGGGCCAGATCGACGCGGTCTACCACCTGGCCGCGGTGTACGACCTCTCCGCCGACGAGGAAAGCCAGGTCCGGGTGAACGTCGAAGGCACGCGCAACGTGGTCGAGTTCGCCAAGGCCATCGATGCCGGGCACCTGCACCACGTGAGCTCGATCGCCGCGGCAGGCCTGTACGAGGGTGTCTTCCGCGAGGACATGTTCGAGGAGGCCGAGAACCTCGACCACCCGTACTTCGCCACCAAGCACGAGTCCGAGAAGATCGTGCGCAAGGAAAGCAAGGTGCCCTGGACGGTCTACCGCCCGGCGATGGTGGTCGGGGATTCGTCCACCGGCGAGATGGACAAGATCGACGGCCCCTACTACTTCTTCAAGCTGATCCAGCGCATGCGCCAGCTGCTGCCGCCGTGGATGCCGGCGGTGGGCCTGGAAGGCGGCCGCGTCAACATCGTGCCGGTCGACTTCGTGGTCGATGCGCTCGACTACATCAGCCACTCGAAGGCGGTGCTGAAGGGCAAGTGCTTCCACCTGGTCGACCCGGTAGGGTACCGCGTGGGCGATGTGCTCGACATCTTCTCCAAGGCCGCACACGCGCCGAAGATGAACCTCTTCGTCAACGCCGCGCTGCTGGGCTTCATCCCCAAGAGCGTGAAGAAGGGGCTGATGGCGGTGGCGCCGGTGCGCCGCGTGCGCAACGCCATCATGAAGGACCTGGGCCTGCCGGAAGACATGCTCACCTTCGTCAACTACCCCACGCGCTTCGACTGCCGCGACACGCTGGCGGCGCTGAAGGGCTCGGGCATCGAATGCCCGAACCTGCGCGACTACGCCTGGCGCCTGTGGGACTACTGGGAGCGTCACCTCGACCCGGACCTGCTGATTGACCGCTCGCTGCGCGGCACGGTGGGCGGAAAGGTGGTGCTGGTCACGGGCGGCTCCTCGGGCATCGGCCTGGCGGCGGCGATCAAGTTCGCCGAGGCGGGCGCGATCACCGTGATCTGTGCGCGCGACGAGGTCAAGCTGAAGGAGGCTGAAGGAGAGATCCGCGCCAAGGCGGGCAAGGATGCCCAGGTGCACATCTACTCGGCCGACATCGCCAACGAGCAGAGCTGCAACGAGATGGTAGCCTGGCTGACCGAGAGCTTCGGCGGCGTCGACTACCTGATCAACAACGCCGGCCGCTCGATCCGCCGCGCGATCGAGAACAGCTACGACCGCTTCCACGACTTCGAACGCACGATGCAGCTGAACTACTTTGGCTGCCTTCGCGTGACGATGGGCCTGCTGCCCGGCATGGTCAAGAAGCGCAAAGGCCACGTGGTGAACATCAGCTCGATCGGCGTGCTGACCAACGCGCCGCGCTTCTCGGCCTATGTGGCCAGCAAGGCGGCGCTGGACGCGTGGACGCGCTGCGCCTCCAGCGAGTACTCCGACCAGGGCATCAGCTTCACCACCATCAACATGCCGTTGGTGCGCACGCCGATGATCGCGCCGACCAAGATCTACAACAACGTGCCGACGCTGTCGCCCGAGGAGGCGGCCGACATGATCGCCCAGGCCTGCGTCTACAAGCCGGTGCGCATCGCCACCCGGCTGGGCATCACCGGCCAGCTGCTGCATGCGCTGGTGCCGCGCGTGGCCCAGATCGCGATGAACACCAGCTTCCGCATGTTCCCCGACTCGGACGCCGCCAAGGGCGAGAAGGGCGGCAAGCCGCAGCTGTCACCCGAGGCGATCGCGCTGCAGCAGATGATGCGCGGCATCCACTTCTGACCACCCGCTCCCGGGCCGGTGGCTGCCCCCGCGAAGGGGCGGCCACCGGCTGGCGGAGTCAGCTCGACGCCGTGGCCGCGGCCACCGCGCCCTCGCCGCCCGCGTCGCGCAGGCCTGCCAGCGCCTTGTCGGCCGCCTGCAGCAGCGGCAGCAGCTGGTCGCCATCGGTCGGGTAGACCGCCACGCCGACGCGGCAGCGCGGCTGCAGTACCTCGATGCCGGTGTTCACCGGCCCGCTCAGGGCCTTGGCGATCTTGGCCGCCACGCGCTCGGCTTCGCTGCCGTCGTGCAGGTCGACCAGCATCGCGACGAACTGGCCATTGCCCAGGCGCACCGCGGTGTCGGTCTTGCGGAGCTCGAAGTGCAGGCGGCCGGCGGTGGCACGCAGCAGGTCGTCGCCCAGGGTGGCGCCGTGCTCGGCGCACAGCGCATCGAACCCCTCGATCTCGACCAGCAGGATGCCGACCTGCGTGCCCGCGCGCGCGGCGCGCTGCATCGCCATCTCGGCCCGGTCCTGCAGCACCGCCCGGGTGGGCAGGCCGGTGAGGTTGTCGTGGTGTGCCAGCGAGAGCGGCGCATCCACCGGTGCCTCCGCCTCGCATTCGACGGCGATCAGGCCGGTGACCCCGCCCTGCGCGTCGCGCAGGGTGCCGAGCGACAGCGTGCGGGTGTGTGGGGCGCCGTCCTTGCTGCGCAACACCCAGGCGTGCTCGTCGGCCCGGCCCTGGCGCAGCCGGGCGCTGAACACGCTGGCGTCGGCGGGTACGCGCTGACCGAGGTCCTGGCTGAGCATGGCGGCCCGTGCCTCGACCTCCTCGCGCCGAAGCAGGCTGCCGATCATCGACTGGCCCGCCAGCTCGCCCGCCTCGTAGCCCAGTTCGGCCGCCCGGCCGTTGGCCCAGAGGATGCGCCCGTCAAGATCGAGGCCGATCACCAGGCGCGGGAATTGGTCGATCAGCAGACGCTGGGCCTCACCGAGCTCGAGCCAGGTGAGGGGCTGGGGGGGGCGGGTGTTGCGGTTCATGGTTCAGTATTCATCGCCCGCCCCGGCTTCGCAAGCCCTCGACGCGGACGTGGCGGCGAACCCGCTCCACCAATGAAAACCGCCGCACAAGGCGGCGGTTAGGTTTCAGCGAAGGGGCGCCGGCTCAGGGCTTGCCACGCAGCAGGCGGGCACCACCCGGCTTGGCACCGGAGTTGCCGCCACCGCCGTGGCCCTGGCCGCTACCCCCGGCCGGGCGGTTGTGGCCGCCGCCAGTCCCGCTGCCCTGGCGCGGGCCGGTGTGGGCCGGCTTGTGCGCTGTGTGGGGTGCGTGCTGGCCGTGGCTGTGGCGGTGGCCCTGCGGTGCAGGCTTGCCGCTGGCAGCGGGGCGCCCATCGCGCGCGCCTTCGTGGCGGGCCGGTGCGTGGCCCCGGTCACCGCCACGCCCGCCATTGCGGTGGCCGCCGCCACCACCGCCGCCGGCATTGCGGCGCGTACCACCCACCCCGATGGTCATGCGGCCCAGCACGATGGGCTCGGCCCTTTCGCCGGCCGGCACGCCGAAGCCGGGCACCGCTTCGCGCGGAATTTCGCGTTTGATCAGCTTTTCGATGTCACGCAGGAACAGCTCCTCATCGGGGCAGACCAGCGAGATCGCCTCGCCCTGGGCGCCGGCGCGGCCGGTGCGGCCGATGCGGTGCACGTAGTCTTCCGGCACGTTGGGCAGCTCGAAGTTCACCACGTGCGGCAGCTGGTCGATGTCGATGCCGCGGGCGGCGATGTCGGTCGCCACCAGCACCTGCAGGTCGCCGCTCTTGAACTCGGCCAGGGCCTTGGTGCGGGCACCCTGGCTCTTGTTGCCGTGGATCGCCATCGCGCTGATGTCGACCTTGTTCAGGTACTCGGCCAGGCGGTTGGCGCCGTGCTTCATGCGGGTGAAGACCAGCACTTGGTGCCAGTCGCCCTGCTGAATCAGGTGGGCCAGCAGCTCCTTCTTGCCTTCGCGGCCGACCGGGTGCACCTTCTGGGCGATGGTGTCGGCGGTGGCGTTGCGGCGGGCAACCTCGATCAGCGCCGGCTGGTTCAGCAGGCGGTCGGCCAGGGCCTTGATGTCGTCGCTGAAGGTGGCCGAGAAGAGCAGGCTCTGCTTCTGCTGGGGCAGCACCGCGAGCACCTTCTTGATGTCGTGGATGAAGCCCATGTCGAGCATGCGGTCGGCTTCGTCGAGGACGAAGATCTGCACGTGCGACAGGTCCAGCGTGCCTTGCTGGTGGTGGTCTAGCAGGCGCCCGGGCGTGGCCACGAGGATGTCGATGCCCTTGCGCAGGCGGTCGATCTGCGGCTGCATGCCGACGCCGCCGAACATCACCATGCTGGTCAGCGGCAGGAACTTGCCATACAGGCGAACGCTTTCCTCGACCTGCGCCGCGAGCTCGCGGGTGGGCGTCAGGATCAGCGCGCGGATCGCCACGCGGCCCTTGGCGTCCCGCTTGGGGCCCTGGGCGGCCAGGCGGTGCAGCAGCGGCAGCGTGAAGCCGGCGGTCTTGCCGGTGCCGGTCTGGGCGCCGGCCATCAGGTCGCCGCCGTTGAGCACGGCCGGGATGGCCTGTGCCTGGATGGGGGTGGGTTGGGTGTAGCCCTGTTCGCGCACGGCGCGAACGATCGGTTCGGCCAGGCCGAGAGATTCGAAGGTCATGTAGCTCGTTGGGAGCGTGGGCAGGCCCGCCGCCCGCGCGCCGCCACATGTTGTGGGGCTCGGGGCACCAGCCAGGGGCCTGAGCCGGTAGGGGGTGCAAACCACCTGCAACGAGGGGCTTGCTGTCAGAACTGACAAGCCGCCGCCGAGGCTGGACCTCGGGGGGATGGGCGCATTGTAACCGGCGGTGGCCGGCCGATCCGCCGAACAGGCTGGCCAGCGGCCGGCATTTGCCACGCCACCAATGAAAAAGGGCCGGTGTGAACCGGCCCTCGGGGCTGTCAGCCTGCCCGCATGCCCGGGTGCTCGTGCGCCCGGGCTGCGGTACCGGCGGTCAGTAGGTGCTGACGTTCAGGCGGCCACCGGTCACCGTCTTGCCATTGCAGGCGGTGGTGGCGGTGGTGGTGGAGAAGAGCGCGGACTTCAGCTGCGCCGCGGTCAGGCCCGGGTGGGTCTGCGCGTACATCGCCAGCGCGCCGGTCACGTGCGGCGTGGCCATCGAGGTGCCGCTGTACGAGGCGTAGGAGTTGGTCGGCACGGTGGAGTAGATGCCGCCGCCGGGGGCGCACAGGTCAACCGAGGTCAGGCCCCAGTTCGAGAAGCTCGACATGGCGCCGTTGCTGTTCAGCGAGGCCACCGCGATCAGGCCGGCGCTCGTGTAGCTGGCGGGGTAGAACGGGGAGTTGTCGATGTTGGTCGAGCCGTTGCCCGCAGCCGCCACGAACAGGATGTCTTCGGCCGCGCCGCGGTCGATGGCGTCCTTCAGGGCCTGCGAGAAGCCGCCGCCGCCCCAGGAGTTGTTGGTGGCCACGATGTTCAGGTTGTGGCGGGTCTTCAGGTCGGTGATGTAGTCGACCGACTTGATGGCGTTCGCCGTGGTGCCGCCGCCCGCGCCAAGGAACTTGACGTGGATCATCTTGACCTTCCAGCACATGCCGGCCACGCCCTGGCCGTTGCCGCCCTTGCCGCCGATCGTGCCGGAGACGTGGGTGCCGTGGTCGTCGCCCGGGCCATCGTAGATCGACTTGTTGTTGCCGTCGAAGTCCCAGCCGTGGGTGTCGTCGATGTAGCCGTTGCCGTCGTCATCCACGCCGTTGCCGTCGATCTCGGCGGCGTTGGTCCAGTGGTTCTTGGTCAGGTCGGGGTGGGTGTACTGGACACCCTCGTCGATCACGCCCACCAGCACGTTGCGGCACTTGTGGTGGTTGTTGGCCCAGGCCTCACCGGCCTGGCTGCCGTACTGGTTGGTGTGCAGCGGCGAGGTGTCGCCGTACATGCCCCAGAGCTGGCCGTTGGTGTAGTAGGTGTCATCCGAGACCTTGGTGGTCTGGTAGACCCAGTTCGGCTCCGCGAACTCGACGGCGTCGGCGGCATGCAGCGCCCGCACGGCGGCGGCCAGGTTGGCGCCCTTGGGCAGGCTGACGCGGTGCAGGTCGCCACGCAGCGCTTCCACCAGCTTGCCGCCGACGCGGCTCAGCGCCGCTTCACGGGCGGCGTGGATGGCGCCTTTCTTGAACTGGACGAGCATTTCGTCCGGCACGTGCTTGCGCTGGGATTCCTGCAGCTGCGCAACCACCTTGTCCGGCTGACCGCCGGCCACGGCGCCACCGGCGAGGGTGGCCAGGGCGGTGGCGATCAGCGTGTGGGTGAAGCGAGGGGTGAAACGAAGCATGGATGACTCCAGGTCGGGAGATGAACCGATGTGTGTCGCCAGCGTCGTGCCGGCTGACTTGGGGTTTGCATGCTCTGTTACCCACCCTGGCCTGTCGACCCTTCACCCTAGGGAAGGGTTAGCCGAGGGGCATTTTCAGGGGACAGCGGCGGATGAAAAAGGGCCGGTCACGCGTACCGGCCCAGGGTCTTCAGGGATGGCGCCGCGAGCGCGGCGCCATCCGGATTCGATGATTCTCGAATCAGTAGCCGCTCACATCGAGGCGGCCGCCGGTTACGGTCTTGCCGGCCAGCGAAGCGGTGGGAACCGCCGAGCCCAGGATGGCTGCCTTGATCTGCGCCGCGGTCGAGCCGGGGTGGCGCGAGGCGTAGTAGGCGACTGCGCCGGTCACGTGCGGCGTGGCCATCGAGGTGCCGTCGTAGGAGGCGTAAGTCGCGGTCAGTACGCCGTTGACCATCTTCGGCACGGTCGACACGATGGCCGAGCCGGGCGCGCCGATGTCGACCGACACCAGGCCGAAGTTCGAGAAGCCCGACTTGGCACCCTTCTTGGTGATCGAGGCCACCGCGATGATGTTCTCGCTGGTGTAGGCCGAGGGATAGTTCGGCTTCTTGTCGGTGTTCTGGCCGATGCCGATCAGGTTGCCGTTGCCGGCCGCCGCGATGAAGAGGATGTTGGCCTGGCCGGAGCGGTCGATCGCGTCCTTCAGCGCCTGCGAGAAGCCGCCGCCGCCCCAGGAGTTGTTGGTGGCGACCAGGTTCAGACCGTGACGGGTCTTCAGGTCGGTCATGTAGTCGATCGCCAGGATGGCGTTGGCGGTCGTGCCGCCCTGGGCGCCCAGGAACTTGGCGTTGACCATCTTGACCTGGCCGCAGATGCCCGCCACGCCGATGCCGTTGTTGCGCACTGCGCCGATCGTGCCCGACACGTGGGTGCCGTGGTCGTCGCCCACGCCGTCGAAGGTGCTGTTGTCGTTGCTGACGAAGTCCCAGCCGTGGACGTCGTCGATCTTGCCGTTGCCGTCGTCGTCGATGCCGTTGCCGGCGATCTCGAACGGGTTGACCCAGATGTTGGCCTGGGTGTCCGGGTGGGTGGTCATCACGCCTTCGTCGATGATGCCGACCACCACGTCGCTGGAGCAGTCGCGGCCCAGGTTCCAGGCTTCGGCGGCCTGGCTGCCGAACGGGTTCTGCTTGCCCGGCGAGGTGTCGCCGTAGACGCCCCACAGGGCACCACTCTGGTAGTAGGTGTCGTTCGGCGCGGCCTGCGTGGTGTAGACCCAGTTCGGCTCGACGAAGCGAACGGCGCCGTTCGCACGCAACTGGCGGATCGCGTCTTGCACCGCCAGGCCCTGGGGCAGGCGCACCAGGTGCAACTCGCCCTCGGTGGCGTCGCGCAGGCGCTTGGCCGAGCGGGCGCCGATGGCGTTCAGCACGGCGTCGCGGGCGGCCAGGCCGTGCCCGGCGCGGAACTGCACCAGCAACTCGGACGCGACGTAGCGCAGCTCGGCGCGCTGCAGGTCGGCGTCGACCCGGGCCGGGCTGGCCTGGGCGCTCAGGGTCGTGCCCAGTGCCGATGCGGCGGCCATGGCGATCAGTGCGCGTTGGAAAACGGTCTTCATGCTTCGGGTCAACTCCAGGGGTGAATGAGAGGCCGACCGGGATCACCGGTGGCCGGCTGATTGTGGCGAGCGGCCTCGGCCACCTCCACCGGGCCGGCACCGGCTGGCGGGCCCGCTTGATGCTTGTTGAAGATGAGCGGGGGCACTCTGCGGGCTTCAGCCCGATGCTGCGCGGCCGATATCGATGCAAACCCGGCCCGCCGACGCCCGCAATGCCGCGGGCCCTTCATCAAGCACAAGAAGAATCCCGTGCGGTCTTTCGACTGGCTCCTCAGTGGCTTGCGCCAGCTCTGGCGGCAGGAGCACTGGCTCTATGCCTCGGCCGATCCGGCCGCGGCCGAGCTGCGGGCGCGCCACGTCGAGGCGGTGCTGCGGGTGATGCCGCTGGTGGTGCTGGCGCACTTGCTGAATGCCGGCCTGGTGGTGCTGGCGCTGCGCTCGCGCGTGCCGCTGGCCGAGCTGCTGGCCTGGTGCGCGCTGATGCTGCTGACTTGCCTGCTGCCGATGCACAGCTGGCAGCGCTGGCGCACCCGTGTGGTGCAGCGCGTGGCCCCTGCGGCCATCTGGCGCGCCATGCTGCATGCCGCCTGGATGGCAGCGCTGTGGGCGGTGGTTCCGCTGCTGTGGATCCCCCACGCCGAACCGGCCCAGGCGCTGCTGCTGTCGGTGCTGATCAGCGGCGTGATGTGCTCGGGGGCCTTCATCATGGCGACGCTGCTGCCGGCGAGTCTCGCCCATGTGGCGGTGCTCGGGGCCGGTGCGATCGCCGCGCTGCTGCGCACCGGCGACCCGGTGCTGGCGCTGCTGTCGGCGATGGTCGTCATCTACATGGTGGTCGTCGTCGTCGGCGTGCGTGCCGTCGGGCGCCTGTTCAGCGCACGCCTGCAATCGCTGCGCGAGGCCGAGCGGCAGGGGCAGATGGTCGGGCTGCTGTTGCGGGACTTCGAGGAGCATTCGGTCGATGTGCTGTGGGAGATCGATCGCCGCGGCCGCTTCACCCACGTGTCGGACCGGCTGACGCGCCTGCTCGGCCGTGAACGGGCGCAGTTGCAGGCCAGCAGCCTGGTCGCCACCCTGGCCGATCGCTGCCAGGAGGACGAGGAACCCAGCGGCCTGCAGGGGCTGAAGCGGGCTTTGACCCAGGGCAAGCCCTTCCGCGACCTGGTGCTGCGGGTCAAGCTGCGCGAGGGCACCGGTTGGTGGTCGGTGACCGCGAAGCCGCTGCTCGACGACCAGGGTGTGGGCATTGGCTGGCGCGGCGTATTGAGTGACGTGACCAAGCAGCGCCAGACCCACCAGCACCTGGCCTGGCTGGCCCACTTCGACTCGCTCACCGGGCTGGCCAACCGGGTGCAGTTGCGCGAGCGGCTGAGCCAGTGTCTGCCGGCGCCGGGCCAGCCGCCGCGTCGCAGCGCGCTGCTCTGCCTGGACCTGGACAACTTCAAGTCGATCAACGACTCGCTGGGGCATTCGGTGGGCGATGCGGTGCTGCGACTGGTCGCCGAGCGCCTGCAAGCGGCGGTGCGGCGCAGCGACCTGCTGGCCCGGCTGGGCGGCGACGAGTTCGCGGTCGTGCTGGACGACGTGCGCTCGGACGAGGAGGTGCTGCAACTCGCCCAGCGCCTGGTCGAGGCCCTGAACCGGCCGGCCGAGATCGAGGGCCGCACGGTGCCGCTGGGGGCCAGCCTGGGCCTGGCGCTCGTGCCCGAGCACGGCCAGACCATCGACGAGGTGCTCGGCAATGCCGATCTGGCCCTCTACGCGGCCAAGGAGCATGGCCGGGGCCGCTACGAGATGTTCGCCCCCTGGCTGGGCCAGCGCAATCGGCGGGTCGTCCTGATCGAGTCCGCCCTGCGCGAGGCGGGCCGCCACGGCGACTTCAGCATCGAGTGGCAGCCGCAGGTGGAAGTCGGCGGGTGGCGGGTCGTGAGCGCCGAGGCGCTGCTGCGCTGGCGCCATCCGGAGCTGGGCCAGGTGTCGCCCGCCGAGTTCGTGCCGGTGGCCGAGAAATGCGGCCTGATCGGCGAGATCGGCGCCTGGGTGCTGGCCCGCGCCTGTGCCGAGGCCCAGGCGGCGCTGCCCGGCCTGTCGATTTCGGTCAATGTCTCGCCGGTGCAGTTGATGGCGCCGGCCTTCCTCGCCGACGTGGAACGTGCGCTCCGCGACTCGGGCCTGCCGCCCTCGCGGCTGGAGATCGAGATCACCGAGTCGGTCTTCATGGACGACGCCACCGCTGCGCTGGCCCACCTGCATGCCCTGAAGCGGCTCGGCGTGCGAATCGCGCTCGACGACTTCGGCACCGGCTACTCCGCCTTCCAGTACCTGCGCCGGTTCCCCTTCGACACTCTGAAGATCGACCGCGCCTTCGTGCGCGAGCTGATGACCCACCACGACGCCCGCGCGATCGTGCGCACGATCGTCCAGCTGGCGGGCACGCTGGGCATGCAGACGATCGCCGAAGGGGTCGAGGAACCGGTGCAACTCGAAGTGCTGCGCCATGCCGGCTGCCAGGTGATCCAGGGCTACCTGGTGGCGCGGCCACTGCCGATGGCACGGCTGCTGCCTTTCGTCGAGGGCTGGGCGGCGGTCCCGCGGCCCGAGCCGGCGGAACTGCCCGAGACCATGCAGGTGCCTTTGGACGCTCTGAGCAGCTTGGCCGGCTTGAGCGGGGTGACCCACAGCGGGTTGAGTGACCTGGGCCCGTTGCCGGCCTTGGGCCGCCGACGCCCGCGGGGCTGACCGAGCCGGGCGATAATCCAGGTTTTGCCGGCCTCGCCCGCCTTGCTGCAGGCCCGGCCGGGCCGCTGCCGGCGCCACGCCGGCTTCCCGGCGGCCGCTTGGCCCGCACCGCACCCACCAGGACACCCCCATGGCGCAATACGTCTTCACCATGAACCGCGTCGGCAAGATCGTGCCGCCGAAGCGGCAGATCCTGAAGGACATCTCGCTGTCCTTCTTCCCCGGCGCCAAGATCGGCGTGCTCGGCCTGAACGGCTCGGGCAAGTCGACCCTGCTGAAGATCATGGCCGGCATCGACAAGGAGATCGAGGGCGAGGCGACGCCCATGCCCGGCATCAAGATCGGCTACCTGCCGCAGGAGCCGCAGATGAAGCCGGAGCAGACCGTGCGCGAGTCGGTCGAAGAAGGCATCGGCGGCGTGCTCGCCGCCAAGAAGCGGCTCGACGAGGTCTACGCCGAATACGCCGAGCCCGATGCCGATTTCGACAAGCTGGCGGCCGAGCAGGCCGAGCTCGAGGCCATCATCGCAGCGGCCGGCAGCGAGAACACCGAGCACCAGCTCGAGATCGCCGCCGACGCGCTCCGCCTGCCGCCGTGGGACGCGGTGATCGGCCAGCTTTCCGGTGGCGAGAAGCGCCGCGTCGCGCTGTGCCGCCTGCTGCTGAGCAAGCCCGACATGCTGCTGCTCGACGAACCCACCAACCACCTGGACGCCGAGTCGGTGGAATGGCTGGAGCAGTTCCTCAAGCGCTTCGGCGGCACCGTGGTGGCCATCACCCACGACCGCTACTTCCTCGACAACGCGGCCGAGTGGATCCTGGAACTCGACCGCGGCTACGGCTACCCGTACAAGGGCAACTACTCCGACTGGCTGGACGCCAAGGAAAAGCGCCTGGAGCAGGAGCAGAAGACCGAAGACGCCCGCACCAAGGCGATGAAGCAGGAACTGGAGTGGGTGCGCAAGAACGCCAAGGGCCGCCAGGCCAAGAGCAAGGCGCGCCTGGCCCGTTTCGAGGAGCTGAGCGACGTCGACTACCAGAAGCGCAACGAGACCAACGAGATCTTCATCCCGGTGGCAGAACGCCTGGGCAACGAGGTGATCGAGTTCGTCAACGTCACCAAGAGCTTCGGCGACCGGGTGCTGATCGACAACCTCAGCTTCAAGGTGCCGGCCGGCGCGATCGTCGGCATCATCGGCCCCAACGGCGCCGGCAAGTCGACGCTGTTCCGCATGATCCAGGGCACCGAGAAGCCCGACTCGGGCGAGGTGAAGATCGGCAAGACCGCCAAGCTGGCCTTTGTCGACCAGAGCCGCGAGAACCTGGCCAACGACAAGACGGTGTGGGAAGACGTGTCCGGCGGACTGGACAACATCGTCGTCGGCAAGTTCGTGATGCCCAGCCGCGCCTACATCGGCCGTTTCAACTTCAAGGGCAACGACCAGCAGAAGCTGGTGGGCTCGCTCTCGGGCGGTGAGCGCGGGCGCCTGCACCTGGCCAAGACCCTGGCCCAGGGTGGCAACGTGCTGATGCTCGACGAGCCGTCGAACGACCTCGACGTGGAAACCTTGCGCGCGCTGGAAGAGGCCCTGCTCGAGTTCGCCGGCTCGGCCATGGTCATCTCGCACGACCGCTGGTTCCTCGACCGCATCTGCACCCACATCCTGGCCGTCGAAGACGACTCGCAGTGGTACTTCTACGAAGGCAACTACCAGGAGTACGAGGAAGACAAGAAGCGCCGCCTTGGCGAAGAAGGTGCCCGCCCGCACCGCATGCGCTACAAGGCGCTGAAGTAAACAAAAAGGCCGCCCTCCGGGCGGCCTTTTTGTTGGCAGGTGCCGTCACATCGGCGGCATCACCACCGTGTCGATGACGTGGATGACGCCGTTGTCGGCGGCGATGTCGGTCTTGGTGACCTTGGCCTGGTTGACCATCACGCCGCCTGCGGTCGCGACCGTCAGTTCCTTGCCCTGGACGGTTTTCACCTTGCCCGCCTTCACGTCGGCGGCCATCACCTTGCCCGGCACCACGTGGTACGTCAGCACCGCGGTGAGCTTGGCCTTGTCGGCCAGCAGCGCATCCAGCTGCGCCTTCGGGATCTTGGCAAAGGCTTCGTCGGTGGGTGCGAAGACGGTGAACGGGCCCGGCCCCTTGAGCGTGTCGACCAGCCCGGCCGCCTGCAGGGCGGTGGCGAGCGTCTTGAACTGGCCCGCCGAGACGGCGGTGTCGACGATGTCCTTGGCCTGGGCGCCGGCGACGGCAGCGATCAGGGCAGAAGCGGCAAGCAGTCTTTTCATGGCAGAACTCCTGGTGAGGTGGGAGAGGGAACGAAAGACGTCAGAGCGTCGGGAGGATGACCTTGTCGATCACGTGGATCACGCCGTTGCCGGCCAGCACGTCGGTGGCGGTGATCTGCGCGACGCGGGCGTTGGCGTCGGTGATCTGGAGCGAGGCGTTGACGGTGAAGGTGCCGCCCTGCACGGTGGTGATCGCCGGGCCGACCGGCACGTCGGCCTGCAGCACCAGCGCCGGCACGACGTGGTAGGTCAGCACGTTGGTCAGCAGGGCGGTGTCGGCGAACAACTCGTCCTTGGTGAGCCCCAGTTCCTCGAGCAGTGCGGCGAAGGCGGCGTCGGTGGGCGCGAACACGGTGAAGGGGCCGGTGCCGTTCAGCGTCGCGTCCAGGCCGGTGGTTTGCAACGCCTCGACCAGCAGGGTGAACTCCGGCGGGTCGGCCTCGGACAGGGCGACGGCCGTGCCGACCACCGTCTTGTCTGCGGGCAGCAGCACCTTGTCGACGATGTGGATGACTCCGTTCGATGCCTCGACGTCGGTGTCGGTGATCCGGCTGATGCGGTTGCGGCCATCGGTGGCGGCCAGAGAGCCGCTGGAGGTGTCGACCTTGAAGTAGCCGCCCGCGAGAGGTTCGATGGGGCTGCCGAGGTCGATGTCGCCGGCCTCGACCTCCGCGCCCAGCACGTGATAGGTCAGCACCGCTGTCAGCAGTGGCTTGTCAGCGAACAACTGGTCCTTGGTCAGGCCCAACTCGGCCAGCAAGGCGGTGAAGGCCCCGTTGGTCGGCGCGAAGACGGTCAGCGGGCCGGGGCCGCTGAGCGTGGCAGTGAGGTCGGCCGCCGCGACGGCCTCCACCAGCAGGCTCAACTCGGGGTTGTCCTTGGCGGTCTCGACGATGTTGTCGGGGCCGGAATCCTCGTCCCAGCAGCCGGTGAGCATCGCGCCCGCCAGCAGCATGGCCGCCAGTCCGGCGCGTCGGGTCCATTGCAGCATGGTCGCTCCTTCAGGGTTGGTTGACATGCCGGGCGATCCCCGGCGTGATGAACTTCGCGGTGCGAAATGTGAACTGATGAGTTCACAATGTCAACTTGATGGTCTTTATATAAAACAATTGGTTTCATAGTGAACCGGCTGGTCGTTTTTTGAATCGACGGATACACTTGCCCCCATGGCGAGGGTTTCGTTCCGTGAACAGGTGTTGCGCGCCCGTGAGGACGCCATCGTTTCGTCCGTCAACCGGCTTCTGGCGCAGCGCGGCTACGACGGCATGACCGTCGATGCCGTGGCGGCCGACGTCGGCATCGCCAAGGCGGTGCTGTACAAGCACTTCAGCTCGAAGGAAGCGTTGGCCGCCGCCGCGATGGTGCGGGTGCTGGAACGCGCGCTGGCCCGGCTGGACGAGTTGGCCTCATCCCACGGCAGCGCGCTGGAACGATTGCGGGCGACGGCCCGCTGGACGATGCAGGTGCAGCTGGCTGGCGAGATGCCGGCGCTGCCGGCCCAGAACTCGTCCCTGCGCTCGGCGCTGCTGGCCGACTCGGGCTACATGGCCAAGCTGATGGAGGTCAGCGACCGCCTCGGCGTATGGATCATCCAGGCGCAGGACGAGGGGGACATCGACGCGTCGTTGCCCCCGGAGGTGGTGCTCTACACCTTGTTCGCGCGCGCCTGCGACCCGGTGCTTTCAGTGCTCAAGGCGGGCGGCAGCTACGACGACGAGCGCATCGTCGAGCTGCTGCTGACCACCTGCTTCGGTGGCCTCCAGGCGCGCCCGCCGGTGGCGGTCAGCCAAAGAACTCCAGCACGATCGCCAGGATCTCCATCGCCAGCGAAAGCGGCTGGCTCAGGTCGGTGACCTGATCCTGCTCCACATTGCGCATCGCCGGCTTCCGGTCGAGCGCGTTGTTGATGAAGGGCTCGACGCTGCCGATGCCCTTCTCCTGGATGCCGGTGCCCGAGAAGTCGACGATGGTCAGGCAGTGCGACTCGTTGAAGTCGCGGAAGAAGGGCACGTGGTACGACACGTTGGCTCGCGTCTCCAGCAGCGGCAGCCAGGCGGCGATGTCCTGTCGCCACAGCGCGTTCAGCATGTCGGCCTTCTTCTTCGGGTCGGGCTCGGCGTCGATCTCCGGGAAGAAATCGAGGTAGCTGAAGCCGGCGAAGATGCCGTCCTCCTGGAACACCATGTAGCCGAAGCGGTCCTGGGTGTACTTCGCGGCCAGCGCGCCGGCCAGGCTGCCCATGTTGTTCTGGTCCAGCAGCGGCAGCTTGGCCGCCAGCGTCGGGATGAGGCTGCCTGGCAAGTCCAGCCCCCAGCTGGCTCGGATCAGCTCGTGCAGCGGCTGCGAGGGCGACTGCTCCTTGGTGTTGCCGCGCGGGGCGTTCATCAGCGGGCCCGAGTCGGCCATCAGCGTGGCGCGGCCGGTGGGCGCAAGCGTGTCGCGCATCACCGCATACTGCGCAGTCGAGCCCACGCCGCCGGCCGAGAAGCCGGTGAGCAGCAGGTTGCTGGGGCGGCCCATGTTCTTGCGCAGCCAGTCCGACGCTGCCTTCACGTTGGCCTGCCCGCGGTGGTACTGCACCCGCGGGGCATCTGGCCGCTGGTCGTCGTACACCTGCACCAGGTTGCCGGTGTGCACGTCGCCCGTGCAGTAGGGCATGTAGACCAGGTTCCAGTCCTGGGTGCGCACGCCCTGGAAGGGGTCGAAGCGGGCAGAGAACGGCGTCACCAGCCCGCCGGCCGCCGAGTTCGGCAGGCTCATGTAGTTGGCCGGGACGCCGTTCGGGTTGGTCGCGCTGTACTCGCCGACGCCCTCGCAGGCGTCCTGGTCCCAGCAGGCGCCGCCGCCTTCGAAGGTGACGGCGATGTTGCGGTTCAGCGGCGTGCGGTTGACGAAGAAGCGGTAAGGCGTGCCGTTGCCGCAGGAGGCGCCGGTGTTCATCGGCAGCTCGACCGTTTCCCAGACGAACCAGGCGGCCTGCGCCATCGGCGCCAGCAGCAGGGCGAAGCCGGCGGCCACCAGGTGGCGCAGCCAGGGCGAGATCTTCATCGTTGTCTCCTCAGGGCTTGTTGTCGTAGATGCGCTGGCGCAGGGCGTCCAGCTCGAGGACCAGGCCGTCGGGCGGGGTGCCCGGCGACGCCTGGGTTCGCCAGCGGGCCACCAGGGCCGCCTGGGCCTGCTGCAGCTGCGCATCGCGCGGGTCTGCCGCAGGCGGGTTTTCGCGCAGTTGGTGGTCGCGCCAGGCCGTCAGCGCCGCTGCACGCTGCACGGCGTCCGGCTCCAGCACCTCCAGCAGCGCGGCCTTCAGGCGCATCGCTTCGGGCCCGCTCATCTCGCCGCGGGCCAGCCGCAGGGGCAGGCCGGCGTCGATCCGCCGGGCCAGGGCCAGCTGGGCGGTGGGGTCGGCGCCGGCCTGGCGCAGCGTGGCGAATCGCCGCACCGCGCGCTGGTAGTCCAGCAGGTCGAGGATGCGTGCAATCTCGGCGTCACGTTTCGGGTCGCCGGCCAATGCAGCCTGAAGCTGCGCCCACTGCCCGGGTTCGATGACCGGCGCCTCGTCCGGTGTGGTGCTTGGGGTGGCCACCACCACGGGGGCGGCATGCGCCGTGGCCAGCCGGGCTGGCGCCAGCGGGGCGGTCGCGGCGCCGCGGCCCGGCCAGAACGCCGACAGCAGCAGGCCCGCCCCGAGGGCCGCCACCAGCGCCAGCGACACCACCCGCCGCAAGGGCCGCGGTGGCGATCGCCGTGGAGTGGAACGCAAGGT
The DNA here is from genome assembly GCA_049322835.1 of Pseudomonadota bacterium. GTDB lineage: Bacteria > Pseudomonadota > Gammaproteobacteria > Burkholderiales > Burkholderiaceae_C > Ideonella. The sequence continues at coordinate 42,631 of JBMOQN010000016.1, forward strand.
TGTCGTCATGCCGGCCTCCCTGGCGGGCCGCCCGGGTGGGGCGGCCAGGGTGCGAATTTCAGTACCATTCGCGCCTTCGCGGCAAGTGCCGCCTGACGGCAACAGGGGAATTCGCAATGGCGATGGATGTGGTTGACTACGAGATCAAGGGCTCGGAAATGCAGTTCGTCGAGGTCGAGCTCGATCCGGGCGAGGCCGCGGTGGGCGAAGCGGGCAGCCTGTTCTTCATGGACGCCGCCATCGGCATGGACACCGTCTTCGGCGACGGCGGCAAGCAGTCCGGCGGTCTGTTCGGCAAGCTGCTGGGGGCCGGCAAGCGGCTCATCACCGGCGAATCGCTCTTCACCACCGTCTACACCAACCAGGGCAGCGCCAAACAGCGCGTCGCCTTCGGGGCGCCCTACCCGGGCAAGATCATCCCGATGGACCTGTCCAAGATGGGCGGCATGCTCATCTGCCAGAAGGACTCTTTCCTGTGTGCTGCGCGCGGCGTGTCGATCGGCCTGCACTTCCAGCAGAAGCTGTCGGTCGGCTTCTTCGGCGGCGAGGGCTTCATCATGCAGAAGCTCGAAGGCGACGGCCTGGCCTTCGTGCACGCTGGCGGCACAGTGGTCAAACGCGACCTGCTGCCTGGCCAGACCCTGATGGTCGACACCGGCTGCGTGGTGGCGTACACACCCAACGTCAACTTCGAGATCCAGTACGTCGGCAAGATCAAGACGGCGCTGTTCGGCGGTGAAGGCCTGTTCTTCGCCAAGTTGAGCGGCCCGGGTACCGTCTGGCTGCAGAGCCTGCCGTTCTCGCGCCTGGCCAGTCGCGTCTTTGCGGCCGCGCCCCAGATGGGTGGCTCGCGCGAGGAGGGCTCGGTGCTGGGCGGTTTCGCCACCGGTGGCCTGCTGGGCGGCATCCTCGGCGGCGACGACGAGTGAGGCAACCGAGCCGGGCCAGCGGGCGGGCGCCACAAGCAAGGAGCCGTTGAATGGGACTGCTGCTCGACGCCTTCTGGCGCGCCCTGGCCTACCTGCTGATGCCGCGGGTGATCGGTCTGTCGCTGCTGCCGCTGCTGATTTGCGGCGGGTTGGCGGTCGGCCTGGCCTGGTTCTTCTGGGAGCCGGCGGTCGACGGCGTGCATGCCCTGCTCACCAGCGGCTCGCTGATCGAGCCCGCTTTGAAATGGGTCGAGACCTGGCTGGGCCCCAACTTCCGCGTCATGCTGGCCTCGATCCTGATCGTCGCGCTGGCCGCGCCAGTGCTGCTGGCACTGTCGCTGATGCTGGTGGCGCTGCTGATGACGCCCGCCATCGTGAGCCTGGTGGCCGAGCGGCGATTTCCGCAACTCGAGCGCAGGAAGGGCGCCGCATTCTGGCAGGGCGTGCTGTGGTCGCTGGGTTGTACGCTGCTGGCGCTGGTGGCCGTGCTGGCGACGATGCCCTTCTGGCTCATCCCCGGCGTCGTGCTGATCGTGCCGCCACTGATCTGGGGCTGGCTGACCACACGGGTGATGTGCTTCGACACGCTGGCCGACCACGCCACCCAGGACGAGCGGCGCACCCTGATGGGCCTGCACAACTGGCAGCTGCTGCTGATCGGCATCACGAGCGGTTTCCTCAGCGCGGTGCCTTCGCTGCTGTGGGCCTTCAGCGTCACGGCGCTCGTGTTCGCGCCGGTGCTGATCCTGGTCTCGGTGTGGCTCTACACCCTGCTGTTCGCGTTCTCGTCGCTGTGGTTCGCGCACTACCTGCTCGCAGCATTGCAGGCCGAGCGTGTGCGGGCCGCCGGCGCGCTGGCCGAAGCGGTGGGCGCCGCCTCGACGCCGGCTGCCATTCCCGACCTGCCGGGGACCGGGCCATGAGAGGGGGCTCATGAACTTCGGCCTCATCATCATCGGTGACGAGATCCTCTCCGGCCGCCGGCAGGACAAGCACATGGCCAGGGTCATCGAGTTGCTCGCCGAACGCGGCCACGCGCTGGCCTGGGCGCGCTACCTGGGTGACGAGCGGCCGCTCATCACCGCGGCGCTGAAGGACGCTCTGGCCAGTGGCGACGTGGTGTTCAGCTGCGGCGGCATCGGCGCCACGCCCGACGACCACACCCGCCAATGCGCCGCGGCGGCCAGCGGCCGCCCGCTGGCGCTGCACCCCGAAGCCAAGCGCCTGATCGAGGAGCGCATGCGCGACGTGGCGGCTGAGCAGGGCGTGCCTTTCGAGCCTGACCGGGCGGACAACCTTCACCGCCTGAACATGGGCGTCTTCCCCGAAGGCGCCGAGCTGATTCCCAACCCCTACAACAAGATCCCGGGCTTCAGCCTGGGCGACGTGCACTTCGTGCCCGGCTTTCCCGTCATGGCCCACCCGATGATCGAGTGGCTGCTGGACCACCGCTACGCGCACCTCGCGCCACGCGAGCACACCGAGTTGGCGCTGTACGTTCAGGGCAGCATGGAGGCCACGCTCACACCACTGATGGAACAGATCGAGGCGCAGTTCCCGGGCGTTCGGGTGTTCAGCCTGCCCAGCGTCGACCACCCGCAGCGGGGGCGGCACATCGAGCTGGGTGTCAAAGGCGAGCCCGTGCTGGCCACGCCGGCCTTCGAGGCCCTGCAGGCCGGTCTCCGCCTGATCCCGGGCGTCGTCTTTGGCACCGAGTAGGTGCGCTCGGGTCGCCTTGATTTGGTGCAATCATCTTCACCATCATGGTGCATTCATTGCTGATCGAGACGCCACGCTTGCGCCTGCGGCCCTTTCGGCCAGAGGCCGAGGCGGACCAGCGCTTCATCATTGCGCTCGTTAACGACCCGGCCTGGGTGGCGAACATCGGCAAGAGAGATGTGAGCACTCGCGAACAGGCTGAGGCCTTCCTGCGCAACGGCCCGGTCGCCATGGTCGAGCGACTCGGGTTCGGGCTGCTGATGGTGGAATCGGCGGCGGACGGCACCCTGCTGGGCATGTGCGGCCTGATCAAGCGCGACACCTTGCCGGATGTCGACATCGGCTTCGCCTTCCTGCCACCCTACCGCGCCCAGGGCTACGCCCGGGAGGCGGCCGAGGCGGTGCTGGGCTGGGCGCGCCGCCTCGGCTTGGGCCGGGTGGTTGCCATCGTCACGCCCACCAACATGGCGTCGATCGGCCTGCTGCGCCGCCTCGGCTTCGGCCACGAGGGCAGCATTCTCCAGAACGACGAGACGCTGCTGCTGATGGGCTGGTCGGCCGGCGCGGGTTGATGCACGTCAGCGGAGCGCAGATGTTCCCCATTTGTGGGCATGCTTTCTGCTAGATTACCCGCGCCGTGGTTGCCACGGGGCGCCCGGCGGCTTGGCTGGCGCACGCCCCTAGGCGGCATCGCCCCCAGTTATTTCCGTTGACACAACTCATCCGCCAGGAGCCCTTTTGATGGCCAAGACCGTCGCCGATGTGATGCAGATGGTGAAGGACAACGAAGTCAAGTTCGTCGACTTCCGCTTCACCGACACCCGTGGCAAGGAGCAGCATGTCTCCGTGCCTGTGTCTGCCTTTGACGAAGACAAGTTCACCTCGGGCCATGCGTTCGACGGTTCCTCCATCGCTGGCTGGAAGGGCATCGAAGCCTCCGACATGCTGCTGATGCCGGACGCGAACACCGCGAACATCGATCCGTTCTTCGAAGAGCCGACGCTGATCCTGACCTGTGACGTGATCGACCCGACCGACGGCAAGGCCTATGAGCGCGACCCGCGTTCGCTGGCCCGCCGCGCCGAGGCGTACCTGAAGTCGTCTGGCCTGGGCGACACCGCCTACTTCGGCCCGGAGCCCGAATTCTTCGTGTTCGACAGCGTGCGCTGGGGCAACGAGATGGGCGGTTCGTTCTTCAAGATCGAATCCGAAGAAGCCGCCTGGAACAGCTCGAAGGAATACGAGCACGGCAACACCGGCTACCGCCCCACCGTCAAGGGCGGCTACTTCCCGGTGCCGCCGGTCGACAGCGGCCAGGACATGCGCTCGGAAATGTGCCTGCTGCTCGAGCAGATGGGCATCCCGGTCGAGGTGCATCACCACGAGGTGGCGAACGCCGGCCAGATGGAAATCGGCACCAAGTTCAGCTCGCTGGTCCAGCGCGCCGACTGGCTGCAGCTGCAGAAGTACATCATCGTCAACGTGGCCCACGCCTACGGCAAGACGGCGACCTTCATGCCCAAGCCCATCGTCGGCGACAACGGCTCGGGCATGCACGTGCACCAGTCGGTCTGGAAGGACGGCAAGAACCTGTTCGCCGGTGACGGCTATGCGGGTCTGAGCGAGTTCGCGCTTTATTACATCGGCGGCATCATCAAGCACGCCCGTGCGCTGAACGCGATCACCAACCCCGGCACCAACTCGTACAAGCGCTTGGTGCCCGGCTTCGAAGCCCCGGTGAAGCTGGCCTACTCGGCCAAGAACCGCTCGGCCTCGATCCGCATCCCGTACGTCGCCAACCCGAAGGGCCGTCGCATCGAGGCGCGCTTCCCGGATCCCTCCGCCAACCCGTACCTGGCCTTCGCAGCGCTGCTGATGGCCGGCCTGGACGGTGTGGAGAACAAGATCCACCCGGGCGAAGCCGCCACGAAGGACCTCTACCACCTGCCGCCGGAAGAAGACGCGAAGATTCCGACCGTCTGCCACAGCCTGGATCAGGCGCTGGAGTACCTCGACAAGGACCGCGCGTTCCTGACCAAGGGCGGCGTGTTCACCGACGCCTACATCGACGCCTACATCGAGCTGAAGATGCAGGAAGTGACGCGCTTCCGCATGGCCACGCACCCGGTCGAGTACGACATGTACTACGCGCTCTGATCGCGGTTTCGCGACAGATCGTTTGCAAAGGGCGGCTTCGGCCGCCCTTTTTCATGCGCCGGTCGGTCGGCGCAGGGCGTGGCCCGGCCGTTGCGGGGGTTTGGCGTCACAATCAAGCGATGATGAGGATCCGACCCATCTTCTCCCTGCCCGCGGCCCAGGTGGCCTTGGCCATCGGCGTGCTGGCCGGCGCCTCGCCGGTGGGTGCGCAGACGGCCAACGTCTACTACGTCTGCCCCGGCAACGTGTTCACCAACACCATCTCTGCCAAGGAGGCTGAAGCGCGTGGCTGCAAGGCGCGCGAAGCCCAGCAGCCCACCACCATCGCCGGCCCGAAGCCGCGCCCGGTGGCCGGTAGCACCCCCGCCTCGGGCGCCAAGACCGAGCGCGTCGACTCGGCCGAGCAGAAGACGCGCGACACCGACGCCCGCCGTATTCTCGAGGCCGAGCTGCGCGCCGCAGAAGAAAAGCTCGAGGCGCTGAGGGCCGAGTACAACAACGGCGAGCCCGGCCGCCGCGGCGACGAGGCCCGAAACATGCAGAAGTACATCGATCGTGTGGCCGAGATGAAGGCCGCGATCCTGCGCCAGGAGGCCGACATCGCCGCCATCAAGCGCGAGCTGGCCAAGCTGCCGGCGTGAGCCCGAGGTGCCGATGAGCGGGGCCGGGCGCAGCACGGAGCGTCGCCGCCTTGGCAGCGGTGACTTCGATGCACTGGACCTGCTGGCCACCATGGTGGCGGTGGTGCAGCCCGATGGCGAGTGCGTCTTCGCCAACGCCCAGCTCGAATCGGTGATCGGCGTCTCGCGCCGCACCCTGACCCAGCGCCACCTGCACGAATGGCTGCGCGAGCCGGCCACGCTGCGCGAGGCGATCGACGCGGTGGCGCGCAACGAGTTTTCCACCCGCCGTTTCGAGGGCGCGCTGCGGCGCGCGGCGGTGGCGCACACCGAGCAGCTGGCACTGCCGGTGCACATCATCGTGAGCCAGACGGAGCGCATCGGCGGCCGCATCCTGGTCGAGATGATCGAGATCGAGCAGCAGACGCGGCAGGAGCGCGAGGAGCGCGTGCTGGGCCAGGCGGAGGTCACCAAGGAGCTGATCCGCAACCTCGCGCACGAGATCAAGAACCCGCTGGGCGGCATCCGTGGTGCGGCCCAGCTGCTGGCGCTCGACCTGCCATCGCCCGAGTTGCTCGAGTACACCCAGGTCATCATTCATGAGGCGGATCGGCTGCAGACGCTTGTCGACCGGTTGCTCGCGCCGCACCGCAAGCCGCACGTGGTGGGCGACGTGAACATCCACGAAGTCTGCGAGCGGGTGCGCTCGCTCGTGCTCGTCGAGCACGCGCGCGGGCTGCGTGTCGTGCGCGACTACGACGCCTCCATCCCTGAGTTCCGCGGCGATCGCGAGCAGCTCATCCAGGCGCTGCTGAACATCGTTCAGAACGCCGCGCAGGCGCTGAACGAGCGCATCGACGCGGGCGATGCCGAGATCAGGCTGCGTACGCGCATCGCGCGACAGGTGACCATCGGCAAGCAGCGCTATCGACTGGCATTGGAATTGCATATCCAGGACAACGGGCCGGGCGTCCCCGATCACCTGAGAGAACGCATCTTCTATCCGCTGGTGTCGGGGCGGGACGGCGGCTCAGGCCTCGGGCTCACGCTGGCGCAGACCTTCGTGCAACAGCATCAGGGCACGATCGAATGCGACAGCGAGCCAGGACGCACGGTCTTCAAGATCGTGATCCCGCTGCCCTAGGCCCATGACCCCGAGGTCGCCGCAAGCGACGGCCTTTCACCGACTCGCTGAGGTTTGATGAAACCCATCTGGATCGTCGACGACGACCAATCCATCCGCTTCGTGCTGGAAAAGGCACTCGCTCGCGAGCAGCTGCCGGTCCGCAGCTTCGCCAACCCGCGCGACGTGCTCTCGGCCCTTGTCGATGACGAGCCGCAGGTGCTGGTCAGCGACATCCGCATGCCCGGCGGCTCGGGGCTGGACCTGCTGGCCAAGGTGAAGGAGCGTCTGCCGGGCCTGCCGGTGATCATCATGACGGCGTACTCCGACCTGGACAGTGCCGTCTCGGCGTTCCAGGGCGGTGCCTTCGAGTACCTGCCCAAGCCCTTCGACCTGACCAAGGCTGTCGAGCTGATCCGCCGCGCGGTCGACGAGAGCCTGCGCGAGGAGGTCAACGACGAGCGTCACCTGCCGGCGCCCGAGATCCTCGGCCAGGCACCGGCGATGCAGGACGTGTTCCGCGCCATCGGCCGGCTCTCGCAGAGCAACGTCACCGTGCTGATCACCGGCGAGTCCGGCACCGGCAAGGAGCTGGTCGCCCATGCGCTGCACCGCCACAGCCCGCGCGGCGACACCGGCACCAAGGGCCCCTTCATCGCGATCAACACCGCGGCCATCCCGAAGGACCTGCTGGAGAGCGAACTCTTCGGCCATGAGCGCGGCGCCTTCACCGGCGCCCAGACCATGCGCCGCGGCCGCTTCGAGCAGGCCGATGGCGGCACGCTGTTCCTCGACGAGATCGGCGACATGCCTTTCGACCTGCAGACGCGCCTGCTGCGTGTGCTGAGCGACGGCCAGTTCTACCGCGTGGGCGGCCACCAGCCCCTCAAGGCCAATGTGCGCGTCGTCGCCGCGACCCACCAGAACCTGGAAGAACGGGTTCGGCAGGGCAGCTTCCGCGAAGACCTGTTCCACCGCCTGAACGTGATCCGCCTGCGCCTGCCGCCGCTGCGCGAGCGGGCCGACGACATTCCGGCGCTGGCGCGCTTCTTTCTTCAGAAGAGCGCCAAGGAGCTGGGCGTCGAGCCCAAGCGCATCAGCGACGACGCGCTGGCTCTGCTCAAGGGCTTCGAGTTCCCTGGCAACGTGCGCCAGCTGGAGAACGTCTGCCACTGGCTCACGGTCATGGCGCCGGCGCAGCTGATCGAGCCGAAGGACCTGCCGGCCGAGCTGCACGTGCGCAACCTCACGGAGGCGCCGCTCGCCGAGCGCGCCGCGCCGGCGCCCGTCTTCGAAACGACCCGCCCGGCGACCTCGGCCGCCGAGCCGGGTGAGTACGGGCTGCCCGCGGCCCCGGCGGCCACCGACGGGGCCACGGGCACCGGCGACACCCGCTGGCTGGCCGACCTGGAGACCGAAGCGCGCCGCCGGCTGGAAGCCGGCCAGCACAATGTCTGGGACAGCCTGACCCGCGAGTTCGAGGCCCGCATGATCCGCACTGCACTCGGCATCACGCGCGGCCGCCGCATCGAGGCGGCGCAGAAGCTCGGTATCGGCCGCAACACCATCACGCGCAAGATCCAGGAGCTGGGGCTCGACGACTGAAGCCCGCCAGCGTGCCCGAGCCGTCGGGCGTGGCATGACACACTGGCGGGATGCCCACCGCCGCCCTCTATGCCCTGTGCGTGGTCATCTGGGGCACGACCTGGTTTGCCATCACCGTGCAGCTCGGCGCCATCGCTGCCGAGTTGGGGGTTGCGCTGCGGTTCGGCGTCGCCGCGGTGCTGCTGTTCGCCTGGTGCCGCTGGCGTGGCCTGGGCCTCGGCTTCACTCCCCGGCACCATGCGCTGTTCGCCATCCAGGGGCTGGCGGGCTTCTCGATCAGCTATGTCTGCATCTACCACGCCGAGCGCTTCATCGTCAGCGGTGTGGTGGCGGTCGGCTATGCGGCGTCGCCGCTGGTGGTGATGGTGGCGGCACGCGTGGCCAACGGAACGCCGATGTCGCGCCGCGTGGCCGCCGGCGGCGGGCTGGGGCTGGCCGGGGTGGCGCTGATCTTCGGCCATGAGCTCGCGCGGCTCGGGGCTTCGGCCGAGGTGCTGGCTGGCGTCGTGCTGGCGGCGGCGGCCGTGCTGCTGTCCACCGTGGCCACGGTCTCGGCCTCGCGCTACCAGCGTGACGGCATCAGCGGCTGGCCGCCGCTCGCCTGGGGCATGGGCTACGGCGCACTGGGCTCGTTCGCCGCCATGGCCGTGGCCGATGCGATGGCCGGCCGCTCGTGGCAGATCGGCTGGAGCGGCCCCTTCGTGCTGTCGTTCCTGTACCTGACGCTGGCCGGCTCCATCGTCACCTTCGGCGCTTTCTATGCCCTGGTGCACCGCATCGGCCCGGCACGCGCGGGCTACATCGGCGTGATGACGCCGGTGGTGGCACTTGCGGTGTCGTCGGCGCTGGAGGGCTTCGTCTGGACGGGCGAAACCGTGGTGGGCGTGGCGCTGGCGATCGTGGGCAACGTGATCGCGATGTGGCAGCCCCGGGCCGCTGCGACAGCGGAGCGCGAACAGGCCGTCAGCTGAGCTCCACCACCACTGGCGCGTGGTCGCTCGGCCGTTCGTTCTTGCGCGGCAGCTTGTCGATCGTGCAGGCGCTGACGCTGGTTTTCAGCGCCTCGCTGACCAGGATGTGGTCGATGCGCAGGCCCTGGTTCTTGCGGAAGGCCAGGTTGCGGTAGTCCCACCAGCTCCAGCACTTGGGCGGCTGCTCGAAGAGGCGGAAGGCGTCGTGCAGGCCCAGCCCCAGCAGCGCGCGGAAGTGCGCCCGCTCTTCGTCGGTGCAGTGGATCTGGCCGGCCCAGGCGACCGGGTCGTACACGTCGCGGTCTTCCGGCGCGATGTTGAAGTCCCCCATCAGCACCAGCTTCGGGTGCCCGGCCAGCTCACCGCGCACCCACTCGCGCAGGGCGTCGAGCCAGCGCATCTTGTAGTCGAACTTGTCGGTGCCGGGCGCCTGCCCGTTGGGGAAGTACCCGCCGATCACCCGCACGCCACCCACCGTGCCGGCGATGACGCGGGCCTGGTCGTCGCCGAAGCCGGGAATGTTCTTCACGACGACCTCGGCCGGCGCCTCACGCGTCAGCAGCGCCACGCCGTTGTAGGTCTTCTGGCCGTGGAAGGCGACGTGGTAGCCGGCGGCGGTGATCTCCGCGGCCGGAAACTTGTCGTCGGTGAGCTTGGTCTCCTGCAACACCATCGCGTCCATCGGGTGCTGAGCCAGCCAGTCCAGCAGTTGCGGCAGGCGTACGGCGAGGGAGTTGACGTTCCAGGTCGCTAGCTTCACGGTGGCATCCGATCGAGTGGGCTGAGGGCGGGCGTGCGTCAACGCTGTTCATGCGTCAGGTGCACGGCTTGATGGCTTCATCGTGCCGAATCATGGGTTCGATTGCAGCAGCTTCCAGCCCTTGGCGTCGTAGGGGTCCTTGCCCGTGAGGGCGAACTGCTGCCGGATCACGAAACTCTTCGGGTTCTGGGCGCTGAACTGCCAAGGCACCAGCGATACGTAGAAAGGATCGTCGCGGCCCAGTGACGCGATGGGCTTGCCGTCGAGGTATGGATTGATGCAGCCGCCAATCTCCTCGCAGAGGAAGTGTGGCACCTCCGCATTGGGTGCGAACACCTCGGAGGTGGTGAGCGGCCCGTGTGCGCCGCGCGGCTTGACGAGAAGCACCGAGCGCGTGCGGACGAACAATGGCGACGTGGTGCCACCAGCGACGGCGCGCGACGACCTGTCCTCCACAGGCCCCACGATGCCGTGATCCGACACGATGGCGATTCGCGTGTTGTCGTATACACCCCGAGACTTCAGGAAGTCGAGGTAGTCCACCACCGCGAGCAGGGTACAGCGCGCGGCGATGGCGTGCTGCAGCGAGATCAGGGACGCATGTCCGCGCCGCGCGACCTCGTCGGGTGGCAGGGAGAACCTCTCGCGCCGCGGCTTGCAGTCTTCGCCCATGTAGTAGGGCTCGTGCGGCAGGATGTTGGAGATGAAGTTCATCTGCGGCTTCGGTGCATCCGTGTGCGAGAGCGCCGGCCAGGCGTTCAGCTCCGCCCACTCGCGGAAGGTGGTGCCCGACGAATGGTCCAGGAACGGCCGCCACGGGCCCCGCCGCAGCAGGATCTCCTTGGTGACGTACGGCGCGCCGCGCATGGCGCCCAGCAGCGCCAGCAACGAGGTGTAGTCCGACTTGGCCAGGTCATTGAGCGGGAACCCCATGCGCTGCGCCGTGTCCCTGGACACGGTCTTGGGGATGTGCGCGCAGTTCACGCCGTCCATGTCGAGGAAGCGGCAGTCGCCCTCCATGGTGAACCCCAGGCCTCTGGGGTTCGTGACGTTGACCTGGAAGCCCTTGCGCGAGAAGTTGAACGGCAGGATGGAGAAGGCCTCCACCGACAGGTCGCGCAATGGCCGGTCGCGGGCGTTCATGTTCACCGGCAGGTAGTCGTAGCCACCCAGCATCGGATGCACGCCGGCGATGGAGTTCTCGCCCGCCGACACGGTGCGCGGGTGCCAGGTGAACCCCCCGAGCCGGGTGGCAAGCTGCGGATCGCTTGCGAGGATGGATTCCACGTAGGAACCCATGAAGCGATCGAGGAAGATGAACAGGACGTTCGGCTCGGTGCGCGAGAAGCGCAGCGGGCGTTCCGCGATTTGCGCGGCGCCTTCCGGGCCGCCGGCTTCCCCCACGCGCTCGCGCATCAGGGCGACGCCAGCGGACACGCACAGCGAGGCGTTCACCAGCAGCACGCCCACCAGGAAGCGGCTGCCGCCGAAGCGAAGCACCCCGAAGCCGATGGACAGCGCCACCCCGGCGACGATGGCCAGGTCACCGAGCATGCGCGCCATGCGCGCCTGCGGCGAGATCGGCACCTGCTCGAAGGCCAGGCCCGACATCATCGGGTAGCCGAAGGGCAGCACGTAGGCGTACACCAGTGCCAGCAGCAGGCCCCCCAGCGCCAGCACGGTGAGCGCGCTGCGGATGCGCTCGGTCATGGCGACGGCATACAGCGCCGCGGCCACGTACAGGAATGTCATCACGTCGCGCGCGTTGCTGGTGAGCAGGAAGTCCAGATGGATGCTCAATTCGCCCGGGGAGGTGAGGAACGTGTTGATGGGCACGAACAGGCAGATCAGCGCAGCGAACGTCAGCACCGACAGCAGGTACAGCGGCAGACGCGCGCGCCCGAGCGCAGCGGTGAGGTCGGAAAGACCCGGTTCGCGCATGGCGATGGTTGCCGTCGCGCAGCCGGCGAGGCTGGCCAGCAGGACGCCTGGCTCCGGGAACATCCAGATCGTCAGCTGCAGCACGCCAAAGCAGGCCAGCGCGCACGACACGATGCGGCTCCAGGCTGGCAGCCGGCTCTGCGGGGCCGTGGCCAGGCGCAGCACGGTCATCAGGACCAGGAAGCAGGTCAGGAATGCGCCCGGGATCATCGTCTGCTGAATCAGGTCTGCCGACCCAGCGCGGCCAGGCGCGTGCCCAGCCTGCCCAGGGGGCGGTTCCGTAGCAGGCGCTCCAGCGAGTTGCGCAGCAGCGAGAACAGGTTGTTGGCTGTCCAGTACAGCACCAGCGCGGCCGGGCTGTTGTAGAGAAGCGCCAGGAACAGGGCCGCCAGCCCCAGGGCCTGAAGGCGTCGGCCGCGATCCTCCACATAGGCGAACACCGCCCCCACATTGACCAGCGTCATCACGAAAGGCAGCACGTTGACGCCGGCCAGCAGCCCGTCGGGCCTGGCGAGATCGGCGAACGGCCCGAAGGACGCGCCGGCCATTCCTTCTGCCTCGGAAAGGAAGCGAAACACGGTGAAGAACACGACCACCTGCACCAGCAGATCCGCCGAGCCCGCGAGGTATGACAGCGGGTGATAGTGGTGCTGGCGGTGAACGGCGCGGATGTAGAAGTAGCGCTCGCGCCCCTTGAAGTGGCGGCGCATGCGCTGCTCGTCGCGCATGACGCGTTCGCGCAGCGCACGCGTGCCGCGCGAGCGTTTCTCCATCTCGTGGTACAGCGGCGCCAGCAGCAGGTTGACCGCCAGGCTGAAGCACACGATGCGCCAGCCCATGCCCATGGATGCCGGCGGGAAGCCGAGCAGGGCGGCGTAGATGCCCATCAGCGGCTCAATGAAAACGCTGTGCAGGATGTCGAGCATCAGGCCGCCTTGTCGCCGGTGGCGAGACCCGACAGCGCCGCTGATCTGCTCGCGGCGCGGGCATCCTCGGTTCGCAGTATCTCGGCGATCTGCGCCGCCGCGACACGGCTGGCGCCGCCGAAGTGATACACCAGCTCGTTGCGCACCTGGCGCAGGCGTTCGGCCGAATGCCCAGCCAACACACGCTCCAGGTGCGTGGCGATGTGGGTGATCTGATCGGGCGGCACCGGCACGATGAACTCGGCGCAGCGCTGCTTGAGCTCGCTGTCGCCACCGAGCAACTCGCCCTCGAGACCACCCAGCTGCAATTGCCGGTCGATGACCACCACGGGGCGCTCGTGGATGAAGGCGAACTCATGCGAGATGCCGGAGATGTCGCTGAGCAGGATGTGCGCGCGCGCCATGGCCGCAGATGGCGTGCGGCTGGTGTCCACTTCCACGCCGTCGAGGGCCAGGATGCGGGCGTACAGATCCGGCTGCGACACCTTCATCTGCGGATGCGGACGCACCAGCACCTTGAATCGCCGGGCGATCGCGGCGATGAAATCGGTGCCGAAAGCCTCGAACATGCTCATCGGCCCCCAGCTCGGCGCCACCAGCACGATCGTTTCCCCCGTGAGCGGCGGGGCCTGGCGCGCCAGGTCGAGCATGACTTCGTAGTGCGGCAGGCCCGTTTCCAGCAGTTGCTTGGCCGGCGACCCGCGCAGCGCCTCCATGCGGCGGATGTTCTGCTTGAGGATCTCGCCACAGCAGAGCACCGTGTCGAAGTGGTCGTAGGCGTAGGGGCGCACGAAGCGCGACTCTCCGAGGGCGTGCTGGACCATGCAGTAGTGGCGAACGCGCTTGGAACGGCGGAACGTCATCACGTCGAGCTGCGGCGTGGTGGTGACCAGCAGCGTGGCCGACAGGTGGTTGAGATGGGCGTAGCCCACGAGCCCCGGTGCGATCTGGCGATGGCCGATGCCCGGCGGCAGCGCCTCGTAGCTGTCGTCGCGTTCGTACATCGTGAAGTAAGTGCATTCGATGCCCAGCGCCGACAGCTGGCGCAGCAGCGGCATGAACGTGGACTCGTAGCGCGGATCCTCGCCATGGATGGCGACTCGGCAGCTGTGCTCCTTGTGCCGGATGCGGAACAGGAACTCCACTGCGCGGTAGTACAACCCGCGGATGCCGAAGTACACGGAGACGATGATGCCGGTGACCACGTAGAACAGCGCGCTGCCCGTGCCGGGATCGATGTACGCGGCCGCCGGCAACGCGTGCGAGAGCAGCGCCAGCGCGACCATGGCGCGAAGCGAAACCGTCGCTCGGCCCGATGGTTTCATGCGCGGCGGCGGGCTTCGAAATAGAACTGCTTGGTTCCGTGCCCGGATTCGATGTCGTCGGGATAGATGCGATCCACGGCGCTGACCTCGAAGTGACGCGCGATCAGCGCGTGTGTCTCGGGCACGGTGCGGTAGCAGGAGGCGTAGCCGTCCCGGTTCACGTTTTCGCGCTGCGGCTTCAGCGTGCAGGTGGAGCGGATCCAGACCACCGGAGCGTCGATGCGTTGCAGCAGACGGGAGATTGCCTCGTCGTCGAACACGTACTGGATGACGCCCGCGACGATGACCGCATCCACCTTGGGCAGGGGGCCGGGCCGGGTGATGTCGTACACCTGGGTCTGCACGCGCGTGTCGATGGCCTTCATCAGATCCGAGGCCACGTCATAGCCGTGGAACTCCTCGTAGTCGGTGAGGCGGAGCAGGCATTCGAGCAGCGAACCATCGCCGCAGCCCAGATCCAGCAGGCTCTTGCCCTGGGCGCGGGCCAGGCGGGGGACCAGGTAGTTGAGCTCGTGCAGCCGGCGGCGACGTGTGAAGGCGAATGGATACTGCGTCTGCGACTTCCAGTACGCGGTGGCGGTGGCGGTGTCGTCGCTCATGGCTGGTTCCATTCGTCGCAGACGTAGACGCTGGACTGATAGAAGCGGATCTGCCCTTCGCGGATCAGCTGCTCGACGAAACCGGTGAGGTCAAAGGGTTGGTCGCAGGTCAGCGCCGCCAGCGGAATCGGCAGGCGGATCACGCTCTGCGCCACACGATGAAAGGTCTCGCCATTCGGAATCAGCTCGCCTTTGCTGACCGCGGCGCGGATGTCGTCTGGCGTGCGGCGCGGAAACTCGATGCGTTCGCCCCGCTCGCGCCCGAACTCCGACAGGCGCGTCTTCACACCATTGTTGATGAAGAACACGTTGCCCAGCAAGTCCACGTCCGGGTAGTCGTAGACCACGCACGGGACATGCTTCGCGCCGAGGCGTCGCAGTGCCTCGAATCGATTCGCGCCGTCGATCACGATGAGCTCTCTCACCACGGAGACGGGATTGAAGAACACCTGCTCTGCGCGGATCTTGGCCACCAGTCGCTCGGTCTTGGCCTCGTCATGCGCCTCGAATCGCTTGAGCTCGTCGACGGGCACCATGCGCAACCGCTCGCGCAGGAACTGTTCGTCGCGACGGCCAGAGCGTTCGACGCGGCGGCGGATCTCCGTGGTCGAGATGCCCTGCGTGCGAGGCAGCAGCACCAGCCGGATGTGGTTGTCGCGCAGGAAACTGAGCGCGGTGGACCGGTCGGCCGAGAAAAGCCAGTCGTCGCCTTGCACCACGATATCGGGTCTGATGTTGGCGTAGTTGGCACGTTGGTCCACGTCGGTGTAGTGGATGACATCCGCCACGAACGGCAGCGAACGGATCTGCGCATCGCGTTCTTCGAGCGAAAGGATGGGGCGCGCACCCTTGGTGTCCTCGACACCCTGGTCAGTCATGATGCCCACGGTCAACTCACCCAGCGCGGCAGCTTGCGTGAGGATGTTCAGATGCCCACGGTGAAGTATGTCGAAGACACCCGTGGTGTAGACGCGTATGGTCATGCTGTTGATCTCACGCTGGCGAACTTGAACCGACCCACATGCCGAGCCTGTCGATGCTCGAAGTGGCCATTGACCCGATCGGTCTGTGGCTGAACGTTCCGCAGATGTCGGGCAGTGGTTTTGGCCAACTGTAGCTTCGTGCGCCGGCACCGGCTCGGTGAACTGGATCGAGGCTGTGGATGCAGCGAACTGCAGCCTGGCCGGATCAAGCGCACCTTCACAAGGGAGACTCGAACCTCATGCCGACGGCGGGTGGCTGAAGCGCGCGGCCACATGGGCCAGCATGCCCTTGGCCAGTTCCTCCTCGCCGACATAGACCGTGCCCACGCCGTCTCGGCGCAGCAGCATGGTCTCGTCGTCGCTGTGGCTGCGCAGCACGATCTCGATGCCGGGGTTGAGCGCGCGCGCGGTCTCGGCCATCTGGCGCACGCCCAGCGTGTCGGGCGTGGCGATCACCAGCATCGCGGCGTCGGCCACGTGGGCCTGCACCAGCACCTCGGGCTCGGCGGCATCGCCCCACACGGCGGGCACGTCGCGGGCGCGCAGGTCCTCGACGATCTCGCGGTTCTGCTCGGCGACCACAAAGGGAATGCCCCGCTCCGTGAGGGCGGCGGCGATGCGGCTGCCCACCCGGCCGTGACCCACCAGCACCACCTGCCGCTCCAGGTACTTCCGCTCAGTGCTCATCGGCAGCTCGGCGAAGGGGTCGTCGCGCTGTTCCAGCTTGCGGGCGAACGCCGAGCGCTGCAGCACCCAGCGGCTCGCGGGTTCCAGCAGCGCGAAGACGAAGGGGTTGAGCGCGATCGAGATCAGTGCGCCTGCCAGCACCAGGCTCATGCCTGTCTGCGGCAGCAGGCCGAGCGACAGCCCCAGGCCGGCCAGGATGAACGAGAACTCGCCGATCTGGCCCAGGCTGGCGGCCACGGTGAGTGCGGTGTTCAACGGATAGCGGAAGGCCAGCACCAGGCCGGCCGCGGCGAGCGACTTGCCCACCACGATGATCGCGACCACCGCCAGCACCTGCAGCGGCTGGTCGACCAGGATCGCCGGGTCGAACAGCATGCCAACCGAGACGAAGAACAGCACCGCGAAGGCGTCGCGCAGCGGCAGCGATTCCTCGGCGGCGCGGTGGCTGTACTCCGACTCCCGCATCACCATGCCGGCGAAGAAGGCACCGAGGGCGAACGAGACGCCGAAGAGGGCATAGGCGCCGTAGGCGATGCCGATCGCGATGGCCACCACGGACAGCGTGAACAGCTCGCGCGAGCCGGTGCGCGCCACCTGCCACAGCAGCTTGGGCAGCACCCGCTTGCCGACGATGAGCATCAGCGCGACGAATGCCACGACCTGAAGCAGCGTCTGGCCGATGGTGCGCCACAGCGGCGCATCGGCGGCCGGGCCGACCGGGGCGTTGCCGCCCAGCACGCCGGCCAGCGGCGGCAGCAGCACCAGCATCAGCACGGTGGCGAGGTCTTCCACCACCAGCCAGCCGACGGCGATGCGGCCGTTCATGGTCTCCAGGATGCCGCGCGCCTCCAGCGCCTTCAGCAGCACCACCGTGCTGGCACACGACAGCGAGAGGCCGAACACCAGGCCTTCGCCCATCGGCCAGCCCCAGGCCCAGGCGGCCAGCATGCCCAACGCGGTTGCAAACCCCATCTGCACTACGGCACCCGGCAGCGCAATGCGTTTGACCGCCAGCAGGTCGGCCAGCGAGAAGTGCAGGCCGACGCCGAACATCAGCAGCATGACCCCGATCTCGGCCAGTTGCGAGGCGATCGCCTGGTCGGCCACGAAGCCTGGCGTGGCCGGCCCGATCAGGATGCCGGCGAACAGGTAGCCCACCAGGGCCGGCAGCCGGATGCGCTCGGCGATGAAACCGAAGACGAGGGCGAGGCCGAAGCCGGCGGCCAGCGTGGTGATCAGCGAGATGTTGTGTTCCATGCGCGGGCGGGTGTCGAGGGCGAGAGGTGGGTGGAAAGCCGGCTTGGCGAGGCTGGCACGATCGATGATAGTCAGGGCCTCGCAGACACCGGCCCACCGCGCATGCGCCCAGACCGCCGAACCGTTGCCGCCAGCCTGGCCACCTTGCCTTGGGCCGCCGTGCAGCCCGCTGCCGCCATGCCGGACACCGCCACGCCCGCCCCGGGGAGTCCGAGCGCGATGTTCGCGGTGGAGTTCCGGACCGGCCCCTCGTGGGACGCCGCCCGCAAGCCGCAGGATCAGCCCTACTTCCGTGAGCACTCGCAGAGCCTGCGCCGGCTGCGCGAGGCCGGCCAGCTGCTGATGGGTGCGCGCTATGCCGACAAGGGGCTGGTGGTGCTCACGGCGTCGTCAGAGACGGCCGCCAGGGCGCTGGTCGAGGCCGATCCGGCCGTCCAGCATGGCACCTTCGCCTACCAGCTGCATCCCTTCCATCTCTTCTACGGGGGCTGCCTGCAGCCGCCCGCGGCGGCGCCGGCGGCGGGCTGATCGCGCGTCAGTCGCGCACCGCCAGCCGCCGGTAGGTGACGAAGGAGAAGTCGAAATCGTTGGGCGGCGCAGCACGGTGCCGCTCTCGCGCCACCTCGGCGAAGGCCTCGCGGCCGAAGGGCGGGAAGCGCGCATCGCCGTCGAAATCGCGCTCGATCTCGGTCAGCATCAGTTCGTCGGCGCGTGGCAGTGCCTCGCGGTAGATCTGCTCGCCGCCGATCACGAAGACCCGCGGTGCGCCATCGTGCCGGGCCAGATCGAAGGCGGCGTCGAGCCCGCTCACCACGCTGGCGCCGGGGGCCTCGAAGCCGGGCTGGCGGCTCAACACGATGTTGTGCCGGCCGGGCAGCGGGCGAAAGCGCTCGGGCAGCGACGCCCAGGTCTTGCGGCCCATGATCACCGGCGCGCCCATCGTGGTGGCGCGAAAGTGCTTCATGTCCTCTGGCAGCGACCACAGCAGCGCGTTGTCGCGGCCGATCACGCCATTGCGGGCCACGCCCGCGATCAGGGTCACCAGCATGCGCGTCAGACCGCCACGGGCGCCTTGATGGCCGGGTGGTGCTGGTACGCCTGCACCTCGAAGTCCTCGAACTCGTAGTCGAAGATCGACGCCGGCCGGCGCTTGATGTGCAGCGTGGGGTAGGGGTAGGGCTCACGGGCCAGCTGCGCCTGCACCTGCTCGACATGGTTGTCGTAGATGTGGCAGTCGCCGCCGGTCCAGATGAAGTCGCCGACATCGAGGTCGCACTGCTGCGCGAGCATGTGGGTCAGCAGTGCGTAGCTGGCGATGTTGAAGGGCACGCCCAGGAAGATGTCGGCACTGCGCTGGTAGAGCTGGCAGCTCAGCTTGTTGTTGGCCACGTAGAACTGGAAGAAGGCGTGGCAGGGCATCAGCGCCATCTTGTCCAACTCGGCCACGTTCCAGGCGCTGACGATGATGCGGCGCGAGTCGGGGTTGGCCCTGAGCTGCTGCACGACCTGCGCGATCTGGTCGATGTGGCCACCGCCCGGCGTCGGCCAGCTGCGCCACTGCACGCCGTAGACCGGCCCGAGGTCACCGTCGTCGCGGGCCCATTCGTCCCAGATGGTGCAGCCGCGCTCCTGCAGCCACTTCACGTTGGAATCGCCGCGCAGGAACCACAACAGCTCGAGGATGATGCTCTTCAGGTGCACCTTCTTGGTGGTCACCAGGGGGAAGCCTTCGGACAGGTCGAAGCGCATCTGGTGGCCGAACACGCTGCGCGTGCCGGTGCCGGTGCGGTCGCCCTTGGCCACGCCCGTCTCGAAGACGTGGCGCATGAAATCTTCGTACTGCGAACGGGCGGGTCGGGTCATCCCGCGAATTTTATCGGGGCGCAGAGTCCATGAAGGGGCGCTCCCGAATTGACTCGCTTCCTTCGGGGGACGGCGCAGGCGTTGCCTCCGCCCTGGGGAGCACTCAAGTTCCTTCGGGCGCGAGGCCGAACTGCATCGCGGCCAGCCGGGCGTACAGGCCGCCCCGCTCGACCAGCTCGGCGTGCGTGCCCTGGTCGACGATCTGGCCGGCCTCCATCACCACGATGCGGTCCGCCCGCTGCACGGTGGCCAGGCGATGGGCGATGACGAGCGTGGTGCGGTGGGCCATCGCCGCTTCCAGCGCGGCCTGCACCATGCGCTCGCTCTCGGCGTCCAGCGCGCTGGTGGCCTCGTCCAGCAGCAGCAGCGGCGGATTTTTCAGCATCGCCCGGGCGATGCTGATGCGCTGACGCTGGCCGCCCGACAGGCGCACGCCGCGCTCGCCGAGGAAGCTCTGGTAGCCGCCGGGCAGCGCCTCGATGAAGTCGTGCGCATGGGCAGCGCGGGCGGCGACCACGACCTCGGCGTCGGTGGCCTCGGGGCGACCGTAGCGGATGTTGTCCATCGCGCTGGCCGAGAAGATCACGCTGTCCTGCGGCACGATGCCGATGCGCCCGCGCAGCTCGGCGAGCGAGGTCTCGCGCACGTCCACGCCGTCCACCAGCACCCGGCCTGCACCGGCGTCGTAGAAACGCAGCAGCAGCTGGAAGACGGTGCTCTTGCCAGCGCCGCTGGGGCCGACGATGGCCACCGTCTCGCCGGGCTGCACCACCAGGTCGACATCGGCCAACGCGGGCGTGGCCGGCCGCGACGGGTAGTGGAAGCGCAGGCCCTGCAGCTCGACGCGCGAGCCGCCTCGCGTGGGGGGAAGCGGGCGCGGCGCCCGCGGGTCGGCCACCGGCGAGCGTGCGGCCAGCAGCTCCATCAGCCGCTCGGTGGCGCCGGCGGCGCGCAGCAGGTCCCCATAGACCTCGCTCAGCACCGCGACCGAGCTGACCAGCACGATCACGTAGAGCACGGTCTGGCCCAGGTGGCCGGCGGTGATGTCGCCGCGGATCACGGCCTGCGTGCCCTGGTACAGGCCCCAGAGCAGGGCGCCGAAGGTGGCGGTGATGACGAAGGCCACCAGCACCGCGCGGACGCGGGTGCGCTTGCGGGCGGTCTCGAAGGCGGCCTCGGTGGTGGCGGCGAAGCGGGTGGCCTCGGCCTGCTCCTGGGTGTAGCCCTGTACCACGGGGATGGCGTTCAGCACCTCGGCGGCGATGGCGCTGGAGTCGGCGACGCGGTCCTGGCTGGCGCGGCTGAGCTTACGCACCCGGCGGCCGAAGTAGACGGCCGGCAGCACCACCAGCACGAGGATGCCCAGCACCTGGCCCATCACGTAGGGGTTGGTGAAGACCAGCATGCCGAGCGCGCCGATGCCCATCACCGTGTTGCGCAGGCCCATGCTGAGGCTGGCGCCGACCACCGATTGCACCAGCGTGGTGTCGGTCGTCAACCGGCTCAGCACCTCGCCGGTGGCGGTGGTCTCGAAGAACTCCGGGCTCTGGCGCACCACGTGGGCGTAGACGGCGTCTCGCAGGTCGGCGGTGACCCGCTCGCCGATCCAGGTGACCATGTAGAAGCGCAGCGCGGAGAACAGGCCCAGTGCGGCGCCCACCACGAACAGCGCGCCGAAATGCTCGCGCAGTGCCATCACCCGGTCGCCGGGCTCGGCGGCGACCAGGCCCTGGTCGATCAGCGACTTCAGCGCCACCGGCAGCACCAGCGTGGCGGCTGCGGCCAGCACCATGAAGGCCACGGCCAGCGCGATGCGGGCGCGGTAAGGCTGCAGGAAGGGCAGCAGGCCCGAGAGCGAGCGGGGTGTGGCGGCGGCGGGTCGGTCGGTCGGGGTCGACATAGGCGGGCAAGTGTAGGCAAGCGTGGCGGCGCCGGCACGGAGCCCCAAGACCATGCGCAATGCATGGCCACTCAATGACTGCCAGTACAATCATTGCATAGGCAATTATAGTATTGCCATGCACCAAGACGACCACCCCACCGTGCCCGGCTTCTACGTGCCCGGCCAGTACCGGCCGGACCAGAGCGTGGGCTTCCTGATGAAACGGGTGATGTCGTCCATCCTGGCCCAGGCCGATGCGCGCCTGGCCCCGTTGGACCTGACCCACGCCCAGTGGCTGCCGCTGTTCAAGCTGGCCGCGAAAGACTGCAACACCGTGGCAGCCCTGTCGCGCGAGCTCGACCAGGACCCGGGCGCCATGACGCGCTCGCTCGACCGCCTCGAGGCCAAGGGCCTGGTGGAGCGCGAGCGCTCGACCGAAGACCGCCGCGTGGTGCACCTGAACCTCACCGAAGAGGGCCGCAAGATCGCCCGCAAAGTGCCGCCGGTGATGGCCGAGGTGCTCAACCAGCATCTCAAGGGCTTCAGCGAGGACGAATGGCATCAACTCATCGGGCTGCTGTCGCGCATGGTCGCCAACGGCGACGCGATGCGCGACCCCGGCACCGAATGAAGACGGGGGAGTGATGAGAAGAGCCCGATGGCCCGCGTGGCTTCATCTGTGGTCGCGCGTCGACCCGACCGCGCTCACCGCGCTGATTGCTTTGGCCTCCGCGGCCCTGCTGCTGAGCGGCTGCGCCACCCCCGGCCAGCCGGCCCAACGCCTGGTGCTGACCCAGCCGGCCGTGCTCGCGCTGCCCGATGTGGCGTCGCCGCCGGCGCCCGGGCGCTGGTGGGCGCTGCTGGGCGATGAGCAACTGGCCGGCCTGGTCGACCGCGCCCTGCGCGACCAGCCCAGCCTGGCGCTGGCCCGCAGCCGGGTCGACCGTGCCCTCGCGCTGGCCCGAGTGGCTGAAGCCGCCGACGCGCCGCAGGCGAACCTGTCGGTCGAGGCCACCCGCCAGCGTTTCACCGAGCATGGCCTGGTGCCGCCGCCCATCGCCGGCTCGGTGCGCAACACCGGCACAGTGCAGGCCGCTCTCAGTTGGTCGCCCGACTGGTATGGCCAGCAGGCCGCCGCAGTCGCGGCGTCGCTGGGGCAGGCGCGCGCCGCCGGAGCCGACGCGGCGGCGGCCGCCAACACGCTGGCGGCGCAGGTCACCCGCAGCTACATCGGGCTGGCCCGCCTGGTGGCGCAGCGCGAGGTGGCCGAGCGCACGCTGGCCCAGCGCGAAGAGCTGCGCAGCCTGACCAGCCAGCGCGTGGCGGCCGGCCTCGACACCCGCGTCGAGGCCGTGCAGGCCGACAGCGCGTTGCCCGATGCTCGGGCCCAGATCGAAGCACTCGATGAACAGATCACGCTGGCGCGGCACCAGCTCGCCGCACTGAGCGGCCAGGCGCCGGACGCGCTGGACGCGCTCACGCCGGTGCTGGGCCACCTGGCCCTGCAGCGCCTGCCAGCCGGGCTGGGGGCCGACCTTCTGGCCCGCCGGCCCGACGTGGCCGCGGCGCGCTGGCGCATCGAGGCGGCCGGCGACGAAGCGAAGGTGGCCCGTACCGCCTTCTACCCGAACGTCAACCTCACCGCCTTCATCGGCCTGAACGCGATCGGCCTGGACAACGTCTTCGACGCCGGCAGCCGACAGGCCGGGGTCACGCCCGCGTTGCACCTGCCGCTGTTCGACGGTGGCCGCATTCGCGCCCAGCTCGGGGGCCGCGAGGCTGAGCTGAACGCGGCGATCGCCCAGTACAACATCACCGTGCTGGACGCGGTGCGTGAGGCACGCGACGCGATCGCCTCCTTGCAGTCGCTGGCCCGCCAGAGGCGCGAGCAGGCCGCCGCGCTGGAAGGTGCCCAGACCGCCCACACCCTTGCCCTGCAGCGCTACCGCGCCGGGCTGGGCAGCTACCTCATCGTGCTGAACACCGAGACCCAGTGGCTGGCCCAGCGCCGCCAGGCGGTGGACCTGCAGGCCCGCGAGCTCGACACCGGCATCGCCTTGCTGCGCGCACTCGGCGGCGGCTGGACAGAACAGACTTGACCGAGACAAGACCCATGACCGAATCCGCTTCCGCGCCCGTGGCGCAACCCGCCGCCCGCCGCCGTGGCCTGGCGATCATCGCCGCAGCCGTCATGTCGAGCGGCGCCGCCTGGGGTGGCTGGCACTGGCTGCACGGCCGGCACCACCAGAGCACCGACAACGCCTACGTGGCGGGCAACGTGGTGCAGATCACGCCGCAGGTCGGCGGCACGGTGGTGGCCATCCTGGCCGACGACAACGACGCGGTGAAGGCCGGCCAGGCGCTGGTGCAGCTGGACACCGCCGACTTCAAGGTGGCGCTCGACCAGGCCGAGGCCCAACTGGCGCAGACCGTCCGCGAGGTGCGTGCGCTGTACGCCGGCAACGCCACCCTGCGCGCCCAGGTGGCGCTGCGCGAGGCCGATCTGGCCCGCGTGCAGGCCGACCTGGCGAAGGCGCAGGACGACGTCGACCGCCGCACGCCGCTGGTGGCGACCGGCGCCGTGGGCAAGGAAGAGTTCCAGCACGCGAGCGCCCAGCTCAGCGCCGCCAAGAGCGCGCTGGCCGCGGCCCGCTCGGCGGCGCTCGCCGCCAAGGAGCAACTCTCGACCGGCCTGGTGATGACCGACGGCACGACCGTGGAGCGGCACCCCAACGTGCAGCGCGCCGCGGCGCGCGTGCGCGAGGCGGCGCTGGCCCTCAAGCGGGCCGAGCTGCCCGCGCCCATCGAAGGCCACGTCGCCAAGCGTGCGGTGCAACTGGGCCAGCGGGTGCAGGCCGGCGCGCCGCTGATGACGGTGGTGGCGCTGGACCACCTCTGGGTCGACGCCAACTTCAAGGAAGGCCAGCTTGCCGAGCTGCGCATCGGCCAGCCCGCCGAGCTGAAGGCCGATGTCTACGGCAGCCAGGTGACCTACCACGGCACGGTGCAGGGCCTGGGCGCCGGCACCGGCGCCGCCTTCTCGCTGCTGCCGGCGCAGAACGCGACCGGCAACTGGATCAAGGTCGTGCAGCGGGTGCCGGTGCGCATCGCGCTGGACCCGAAGGAGCTGGCGGCGTACCCGCTGCGGGTCGGCCTGTCGATGGAGGTCACGGTCGACACCAGCGAGCGGGGAGGCAAGACCCTGGCCGACGCGCCGCGCGCGCAGGCGGTGGCCACGACCAAGGTCTATGACGCACTCGACCGTGAGGTCGACCGTCGCATCCACGCCATCGTGCGGGGCGCACCGGTGATCCGCTGAGCCCGCCGGCATGAGCACCCTCGCAGATCGGCAGCCCGGGGCCGCCGCGGCCCAGGCCGCGCCGCCGGCGGGCCCGCCGCCGCTCACCGGCACCGCGCTCGCCCTTGGCACCGTGTCGCTGTCCCTGGCGACCTTCATGAACGTGCTCGACTCGTCCATCGCGAACGTGTCGCTGCCTGCCATCGCCGGGGACCTGGGCGTGAGCCCGGGCCAGGGCACCTGGGTCATCACCAGCTTCGGCGTGGCCAACGCGATCTCGGTGCCGCTCACGGGCTGGCTGACGCAGCGCTTTGGCGCGGTGCGGCTGTTCACGCTGAGCGTGCTGCTGTTCGTGCTGGCCTCTTGGCTCTGTGGCTTTGCGCCGTCGTTGGAACTGCTGATCGCGGCCCGCGTGTTCCAGGGCCTGGTGGCCGGGCCGATGATCCCGCTGTCCCAGACGCTGCTACTGTCGAGCTACCCGCGCGCCAAGGCCGGCACCGCGCTGGCGCTGTGGGGCGTGACCACGCTGGTCGCGCCGGTGGTGGGGCCGCTGCTGGGCGGCTGGATCACCGACAACGTCTCGTGGCCCTGGATCTTCTACATCAACATCCCGATCGGCCTGGCCGCCGCGGCCGTCACCTGGGCCATCTACCGCCAGCGTGAGACGCCGCGCCGCAAGCTGCCGATCGACACCGTCGGCCTGGCGCTGCTGGTGCTGTGGGTCGGTGCGCTGCAGCTCATGCTCGACAAGGGCAAGGAGCTCGACTGGTTCTCGTCGACCGAGATCGTGCTGCTGGCCGTCGTGGCGGTCGTGTCCTTCGCGGTCTTCATCGTCTGGGAGCTGACCGACAAGCACCCGGTGGTCGACCTGCGCCTGTTCAAGGGCCGCAACTTTGCCTTCGGCGCGCTCGCGCTGTCGGTGGCCTACGGGCTCTTCTTCGGCAACGTGGTGCTCATGCCGCTGTGGCTGCAGCAGTGGATGGGCTACACGGCCACCGCGGCTGGCATGGCGCTGGCGCCGGTGGGCGTCTTCGCCATCCTGCTGTCGCCGCTGGTCGGGCGCAAGGTGGCGTCCTGGGACCCGCGCCGCATGGCCACCGGCGCCTTCATCGTCTTCGCGCTGGTGCTGTGGCTGCGCTCGCAGTTCACGACCCAGACGGACATGGTGCACATCCTCGTGCCCACGCTGATCCAGGGCGCGGCGATGGCCTTCTTCTTCATCCCGCTGACCACGCTGACGATGAGCGGCCAGAGCCCCGAGCGCATGCCGGCCGCGGCCGGGCTGTCGAACTTCGTGCGCATCACCGCAGGCGCGATGGGCACCTCGATCGCGACCACGCTGTGGGACGACCGCGCCGCGATGCACCATGCCCACCTGACCGAGCCGCTGGCCAATGGGCAGGGCGCGCTGGCCAGCACGCTGGCCACGCTGCAGGCGGCCGGCCTGTCGCCCCAGCAGGCGCTGGCACAGGTCAACCGCCTGATCGACCAGCAGGCCTACACCCGTGCGGCCGACGACATCTTCTTCGGCTCAGCGATCCTGTTCCTGGCCCTGATCGGGCTGATCTGGTTCACCCGTCGGCCGCCGCGCCTGGCCGGTGCCGCGCCCGCCGACGCCGGCGGCGCCCACTGACTCGGGCGGCAGCCGCCCCCTCTTCGCCAACGCCTCGCGCAGCAGGAACTCGACCTGCGCGTTGGCGCTGCGCAGCTCCTGCGCGGCGAGCCGCTCGATCTCGGCCCACAGCGCGGGGTCGATGCGCAGCGGGTAGCTCTTCTTGCCGGGGCTGGCCATCGCTGTCGGGGCCTGTCAGCGCCGCAGGCGCGGTTCCAGCACGGCGGCGGCCGAACCCAGGAGCGGCAGGACCAGCACCCAGCCCACCTGGTGCTCGCGGCAGACATACTCGTTGCGCATGGCGGTTCCCTCGCCGTGAGTGCTCAGTTGTAAAGCGTGCCGGCGTTCAGGATGGGTTGGGTGTCCTTGTCGGAGCACAGCACCACGAGCAGGTTGCTGACCATCGCGGCCTTGCGCTCGTCATCGAGCTGCACGATCTCGCGTTCGGACAGGCCCTGCAGCGCCGCCTCGACCATGCTGACCGCGCCGGTGACGATCTTCTTGCGGGCGCTGATGATGGCCTCGGCCTGCTGCCGGCGCAGCATCACCTGGGCGATCTCGGGTGCATAGGCCAGGTGGGTCAGCTTGGCATCGTTGACCTCGACGCCGGCGTCGGCGAAGCGTGCCTGCAACTCGGCGCGCAGCGCGCCGGCCACCTCGTCGATGCTGCCGCGCAGCGTGGTTTCGTTGCTGTCCGGGTCTTCGCCCTGGTCGTAGGCGTACTGCGAGGCGAGGTGGCGCAGTGCCGCCTCGGCCTGCACCTTCACGTAGACCTCGAAGTCGTCGACTTCGAACACGGCGCGCGCGGTGTCCTGCACCCGCCAGACCACGGCGGCGCTGATCTCCACCGGGTTGCCGCGCTTGTCGTTGACCTTCAGCGTCGGCGCGTTCAGGTTCCGCGCCCGCAGCGAAATCTTCCGCTTGATCAGCAGCGGGTTGGCCCAGCGAAGGCCCTCGCTCCGGTCGGTGCCCCGGTACTCGCCGAAGAGCAGCAGGATGGCCGCGGTGTTGGGCTGCAGCATGTACAGCCCGGCCAGCGCTGCGACGCCCGCCACGAGGAAGGCCAGTACGAAGAGCAGCCCGACGATGCTGCCGGCGACGCCGCGGCTGAGGGCGAAGATGCCGAGCGCGACCAGCGCCACGCCGGTCACCACCATCAGGTAGCCGTTGGCGGAGCGGTAGGGTTGTTCGGCGCGTGCGGCAGGGTTCATCGCGTGTCTCCGGTTTGAAATCAAAGTGATATCACTTTACAGAGGGTGTGGGCTGGCCGTCAAGGGCGCCGTGCCCAGGCGGGGCAGGCGCCGACCTTCCTCCGGAGCCTTTGTCACCCAGGGCCCGCAGGAAGCGCCGATCGAATCCGTCACGACCCGCCCCGCTTTACAGAAGGCACCGCTCAAGCGGGCCCCAAAAAGGCCGATTTGTGATCGAATTCCCCCACAGGATCTGATTCCCCGATGGTGCACGACCCCCAATCGCCCGAAGCGGCCGACCCCCGCGAGAACCGCCACAGCCCGGCCTGGGTGCAAGCCCTGAGCCAGCTGGCCAATCGCGCCAGCCTGGGTTCGGCCTGGGCCTTCCAGATCGGGGTGGCCGCCACCGTGGCGGTGGCGGTGGCCACGATGCTGGTCTGGCTCGATGGCAGCTCCTGGCCGGTGGCGCTGGGCGCTGGCGCGATCGCGCTGCTGCCGGCGCTGGTGGCCGGCGGTGCAGCGCTGCACCTCGCACGTGCGCTGGCGCAATCGTCGGTCCAGCGCGAGATGCTGATGGTCGACGACGAGCTCACAGGGGTCAGCAATCGGCGCCAGTTCCTGCGCCTGACCGAGCGCGAGTGGGCCCGCTGCCGCCGCTACGGCGACGACGGCGCGCTGCTGCTGATCGACGCCGACCACCTGCGCCGCATCAACGACAGCATGGGCCAGCGCTGTGGCGATGCGATCCTGCTCGAGGTGACGCGCCGCGTGAACGCCACCCTGCGCCAGTCCGACCTGCTGGCCCGCTTCGGTGGCGCCGAGCTGGCGGTCTTCCTGCCCCACACCGACCCGCTGGGCGCGCTCGATGCCGCCGAGCGCATCCGCCAGCAGGTGGCGTCAGCGCCTTTCCGTTGGGAGAGCGCCCATGTCGTGGCCACCGTCAGCGTCGGCGTGGCCCATGTGCACCTGGGCCAGGCCAGTCTCGATGGGCTGGTGCAGGACGCCGAGTCGGCCCTGCTGGCCGCCAAGGAAGCCGGCCGCAACTGCGTGCGCGCCACGCCGATCCAGCCCCGCCGCAGTGGCGAGACCCGCTCGGTCACGTCGTGATTCACTCGTGCCGGCTCAGGCCGGCACGCGGTAGTTGTCGCTGCCCATCAGGTCGACCCCGCAGGCCAACCCGCGTACCCAGGCGATGAACTCGGGCACGGCGTCGTCCATCAGCGGCGCGCCGTGCTGCGGCACGATCATGCTGATGGGCAGGCTGCTGACCATGTCGGCCCACAGCCGCAGCACCTTGTTCGACACCATGTAGCGGCGGTGGAACTTCTCCATCGCCGGCAGCAACGGCGCGAGCCGGGTCACCGGCTGGGCGGCCGCCTGGCCGCCGATCAGCGAGACGCCCAGGTCGCCCGAAAACAGAATGCGGCTGACTGGGTCATAGAACTGGAAGTTGCCTTCGGCGTGCAGGAAGTGCGCCGGCAGCGCGATCAGGTCGCTGCGGCCCACGCGGATGCGCATCCCGGGGTCGGGGATGGGCACGATCCGGCCGATGGTCTTGCCGGGCTTGCAGAAGTGCGGGATGAAGCGCTCCCACACCGTGGACACATAGACCTTGGCCTGGGTCGAGGTCATCCAGCGGTCGAGCGAGGCGATGATGTCCGGGTCGGCATGCGAGGCGATCAGCGCCGACAGCCGGTGGGGCGGGAAGTGGCGCGTCATCGCCAGGTAGAGCTCGCTGTAGGCCAGGTTGCCGCCGGGGTCGATGATGGCGCCGGTGTCGCCGTCGACGATCAGGAACTGGTTCGACTGCACGGCCTCATCGGCGTGGCCGTCGGCACCCGGCGGGTGTCCGATGTCGGTGAACATCAGGCAGCGGTGGCCGCCGCGGTCGTAGAGGGTCAGGGGCATGCGGGGCACTGTAGGGGCCCGGGCAGGCTGCATGCTTGATGCGGGTCAAGCGTGCCGGCCGGCCGCGATGTGGCGTGCGTGATCGAACGCACGGCCCTCGTCTTCGCACGGCAGCCTGTCGCGCACCATGCCGCGCAACCAGGTGAGCTGGCGCTTGGCGAGCTGGCGCGTGGCGACGATGCCGCGCTCGCGCACCTCGGCGGACAGTGCAGCGCCGGCCAGCCCGGCGTCCAGCGCCGCCCACGCTTGCCGGTAGCCCACGCAGCGCATGCTCGGCAGGCCCGGGTGCAGGTCGCCGCGGGCGCGCAGCCCGCGAACCTCGTCCAGGAAGCCGGCTGCCAGCATGTCGTCGAAGCGGCGGGCGATGCGCGCGTGCAGCCAGGCGCGGTCGGTCGGCTCCAGCGACAGCAAGCGGTGGCGCGGAGCAGCCTCGGGTGCGGTGCCACGGGTGTGGAAGGCCGAGAGCGGCCGGCCCGAGACGCGGAACACCTCCAGCGCTCGCTGGACGCGCTGCGAATCATTGGGTGCCAGGCGCGCCGCGGTCGCCGGGTCGATGCGGGCCAGCTCCGCGTGCAGTGCGGGCCAGCCCCGCTCGGCGGCTTCGGCGTCGAGCTGCGCCCGCACGGCGGGGTCGGCGGCGGGCAGGGCGTCGATGCCGTCGACCAGGGCCTTGAAGTACAGCATCGTGCCACCGACCAGCAGCGGCAGCCGGCCGCGGGCGCGGATCTGACCGATCAACGTCTGTGCATCGGCCGCGAACTGCGCCGCGGAGTAAGCCTCACCCGGGTCGAGGATGTCGATCAGGTGGTGCGGCACCGCCGCCAGCTCGGCCGCGGTGGGCTTGGCGGTGCCGATGTCCATGCCGCGGTAGACGAGCGCGGAGTCGACGCTGACGATCTCCAGTGGCACCTCGGCCGCGAGCCGCAGCGCCAGCCCGGTCTTGCCGGAGGCGGTGGGCCCGGCGAGGCCCAGCCAATCGATGCTGGCGTGGCGGTCGGTCATCGGGTGGGCACCGGCTCGAAGCGCTCGCCGTGGCGCTGCACGCTGGTCCACGCGATGGCCGCGGTGGCGAGCGCGAAGAAGCCCAGGCCGAGGCCCAGCGGACGCAAGCCGCCGTCCAGCGCGGCACCCAGCCACAGGCCGACCGCGAAGGCGGTCAGCGCGAGCAGGAAGCCTGCCACCGCGGACGCCAGCCCGGCACTGCGCGGGAAGGCGCCCACCGCGCCGGTCTGGCCGCAGGGCTGGTGGATGCCGTGGCCAAAGTTGTAGAGCAGGTGGGCGGCAATCACCCCCGCCACGCTGGTGCTGCCGGCCAGGGCGAGCCCGGCCATGCCGAGCCCGCCGGCCAGCGTGAACGCCGCGCCCAGGCGCACCGCACCGGCCAGGCCGCGGCGGGCGAGCAGCCGGCGGCAGTAGAAGGTGGCGGCCAGGTACGACAGGGAGGCCGCCCCAAGCGCGAAGCCGTAGGCCACCGGCGACAGGCCCAACACGCCGATGTAGACAAAGGACGAACCGGCCAGCATCAGGAACAGGCCGCCGTAGGTGGCGCTGACCAGCGACGCCCAGGCACGGAAGCCGGGGTGTCGCAGCACCGCACGCAGGCGCTGCAGCAGCTGTCCGGGGTGCAGTTCAGCCGGGTCTCGACGCCGCATGGTCTCGGGCACCCGCCAGGCGGTGAAGGCCAGCGTCGCGCCGGCCACGGCGGCCACGGCACCGAGCGGCGCGCGCCAGCCCAGCGTGGCGGTCAGCCAGCCGCCCAGCAGCGGCGAGGCCAGCGCCAGCACGCCCAAGCCCGACATCGCCCAGGCCATCACGTGGGCCCCCTGCTGCGGCTCGTAGAGGTCGCGAACCATCGCGCGAGCGCAGACCACCGAGGCGGCGAGCCCGATACCCTGCAGCGTGCGGGCGAGCACCAGCGCCTCGATCGACGGTGCGAGGGCCGCGCCGAGGCTGGCCAGGGCGTGCAGAGCCAGGCCACCCAGCAACACTGGCCGGCGGCCCAGCCGATCCGACAGCGGGCCGAGCAGCAGTTGGGCCACACCGAACCCCAGCAGCACCAGCGACATGGTGAGCTGTGCGGCCGGCATGCCGGCTTGCAGCTCACGTGTGAGCAGGGGCAGGGCGGGCAGGTAGAGGTCGGTGGTGACCGGCTGCAAGCCGAGGAGCAGCGCGATCGCCAGCGCGGCCAGGGCCGGGGTGAGCACGCGGGCAGGGCGGGGACGGGGATCGACCGGCATGGGCGCCGAGCCTACCAGCGGCGCCTACCCCCCGCCCGCGCCGTGTCAGTCTTCGAGCTCGGCCTTGGCCATCTCCACGTCCAGCCGCTCCATCGCGTCCAGCGGGTCGCAGGCGGCGGCGTCGGCATAGAGCTTCTCGGCTTCCGCCATCTTCTTGTCGCCTTCGAGCATCACCAGCCCGTTGGCGTACTCGACCATCGCGATGGCGCTGGTCGGGTTGAGCTTCAGCGCTTCCTTGTAGAGCTTGAGGCCGGTGGCGGCGTCGGCGCCTTGCGTCTTGCCCAGCAGCTTGCCGACCTTGTCGATCACCTCGGCGTGGAAGGCGCCCAGCGCGATGTGTGCGTCCGCGTGCTTGGGGGCCAGCTTGATCGTGGTCTCCAGCGCCCCCTTGACCTTGCTGCCCAGCCCTTGAGCCAGGGCTTTGGCAACGCTGATGCCCTGGCTGTAGCGGCCCAGCGCATAGGCCATGAAGTACCAGGCGTTGGCGTTCTTCGGGTCTTCCTTCGCCTGGGCCTCGGCGCGTTCGGCCACCTCCATGAACAGGGCGAGCTTGTTCTTCTCGCTCTTTTCCAGGTAGTTGGCGTAGATGGCCTGGGCCTTGTTGGCGACGGTGATGCCCGCGCCGCCGGCCTTCAGGCCCGCCTCGGCCGCCTTCTGGAACTGGCCGGCATGGAACAGCGCCCAGGCGGCCTGCACGGCCTCGTCCTTCGGCCACGGCTCGGCGTCGCCGGCGTGAAGCCGTGCCCAGTGCTTCTTCAGCGCGGCAGCGTCGTAGGTGTAGTCGCCGGCGTCGTAGGGGAAGGCGGTCCACTTGGCCATGTCTTCTGTCTCCTTGAAAGGTTTGATCGTCTTCGCTCAGGCCACGCCGCGGTAGGGGCCGGCCAGTTCGTTCAGGTGCTCACGCGCCTCGGGCTCGAGGTAGGGGCCGAGCAGGCCCAGCACGTGCCAGGCCCCGCGGGCGAGCGTGGCCGCGGCGTTGTCGGGCTCCAGCGCCTTGCGCGGCTCGCGCACGTATTCGTAGCTGAGCCAGTAGGTCAACACGACCACCATCGAGGTGGCCACCACGGCGGCGTCGGGCCGGGCCAGGCGCATCGCGCTGCCGCGGGTGAGCCCGGCCAGCACGGCCTCGACCGCGCGGGTCTTGTTCTTCAGCACGAACTGGAAGTGCGTCTCCAGCCGGCGGTTCTTGCTGAGCAGGTCGTTCAGGTCGCGGTAGAGGAAGCGGTGGCCCCAGATCAGCTCGAACAGCATGTGGAAGAACAACCAGGCGTCTTCCACGTTGCGCACGCCGTCGGCCGCGTTCAGCAGCTCGTTCAGCGCCGTCTCGTAGCGCCCGAAGAGCGCGTTGATCAGCTCGTCTTTGGCCGGGTAGTGGTAGTACAGGTTGCCGGGGCTGATGCCCAGCTCGGCCGAGATCAGGGTCGTCGAGACGTTCGGCTCGCCGAAGCGGTTGAACAAGTCGAGTGTGACCTCGAGGATGCGCTCGGCGGTGCGGCGGGGCTTCTTGGTCGGCATGTGGATGGGCAATCTAGCATCCCCACGCAGGCAGGGCCTTGGGGCCGCTCCCTACAATCCCGCCCCTCACCAGGATCATTCTTCCATGCCAGCCGTTTCCTTCCAGGGGGTCGCCAAGACCTACACCGGCGCCCGCGGCACCCTGCGCGCGCTCGACGGCGTCAGCTTCGACATCGAGCGCGGCGAATTCTTCGGCCTGCTGGGGCCGAACGGCGCCGGCAAGACCACGCTGATCAGCATCCTGGCGGGGCTGGCGCGGGCCACCGAGGGCCGGGTCTCGGTGATGGGTCACGACGTGGTCGAGCACTACGCCGATGCACGGCGCGCGCTCGGCATCGTGCCGCAGGAGCTGGTATTCGACCCCTTCTTCTCGGTGCGCGAGGCGCTGCGCATCCAGAGCGGCTACTTCGGCGTTCGCAACAACGACGACTGGATCGATGAGCTGCTCGCCGGGCTGGGCCTGGCCGACAAGGCGAACGCGAACATGCGGCAGCTTTCGGGCGGCATGAAGCGCCGGGTGCTGGTGGCGCAGGCGCTGGTGCACCGGCCGCCGGTGATCGTGCTCGACGAGCCCACGGCCGGCGTCGACGTCGAGTTGCGCCAGACGCTGTGGCAGTTCATCGCCCGGCTGAACAAGCAAGGCCACACCGTGTTGCTGACCACCCATTACCTGGAAGAGGCCGAGGCCTTGTGCGGGCGCATCGCGATGCTCAAGCAGGGCCGTGTGGTGGCGCTGGACCGCACCGCCAACCTGTTGGCCGCCACCGCCGGCAGCGTGCTGCACTTCAAGACCGACGACGCCCTGCCGCCGGAGGTGGCCGCGCAGGCGCGCGTGACCGGGCGCATCGCCCAGGTGGCGGCGCACGACGCGGCCGAGGTCGAGCTGGTGCTGGCGCGACTGCGGGCCGCCAACGTGAAGGTGGAAGACCTGGAGATCGGCCGCGCCGACCTGGAAGACGTGTTCCTGCACATCATGCAGGGCAGCCAGGCCGCCGCGATCGAGGAGACGGCGGCATGAGCAGCACGCCCACCGAGGCCCTGGCCCCCCGCCGCCAAGGTGCCCGCCCACTGGCCGGTGCCCGCACCCTGTTTTACAAGGAAGTTCTGCGCTTCTGGAAGGTGGCCTTCCAGACGGTGGGCGCGCCGGTGCTCACCGCGGTGCTGTACCTGCTGATCTTCGGTCACGTGCTGGAAGACCACGTGAAGGTTTACGACCGCGTCGGCTACACCAGCTTCCTGATCCCCGGCCTGGTGATGATGAGCGTGCTGCAGAACGCCTTTGCCAACACCTCGTCCAGCCTGATCCAGAGCAAGATCACCGGCAACCTGGTGTTCCTGCTCGTCACCCCGCTCTCGCCGCTGGCCTGGTACGTCGCCTACGTGGGCGCCTCGATGGTGCGCGGCCTGGTGGTGGGGCTGGGGGTGCTGCTGGCCACGGTCTGGTTCGGGCCGCCGGGGTTCGCGCAGCCGGGCTGGATCCTCGTCTTCGCGCTGCTCGGTGCGGCGCTGATGGGCTCGCTGGGGCTGATCGCGGGCCTCTGGGCCGAGAAGTTCGACCAGATGGCGGCTTTCCAGAACTTCATCGTCATGCCCATGACCTTCCTGGCCGGCGTCTTCTACTCGGTGCACTCGCTGCCGGCCTTCTGGCAGGCCGTGAGCCACCTGAACCCGTTCCTCTACATGGTGGACGGCTTCCGCCACGGCTTCTTCGGCGTCAGCGACGTGTCGCCTTGGGTCAGCCTGGGTGTCGTGGGCGCGAGCTTCGTGGTGGTGGCGGGTGTCACCATCAGGCTGTTGCAGACGGGCTACAAGCTGCGCCACTGAAGCCAGCGGTCGTGATCAGGGATAATCCCGGGACCATGTCCGCCCCCACCCCCGCCCAGGTCCGTGAATACATCGCCGCCGGTCTCGGCTGCGAGCATCTGGAAGTCGAGGGCGACGGCCGGCATTTCTTCGCCACCATCGTCTCCACCGAGTTCGAAGGCCTGCTCCGCGTGCGCCGCCACCAGCGCGTGTACGCGGCGCTCGGCGACCGCATGCGCGAAGAGATCCACGCGCTGTCGATGAAGACGCTGACGCCGGCCGAGTGGGCCCGCGAACAGTCCGGCTCGGCCACCACGCCGCACCATTGAACTTCCCCGTCCGGGCTGGCGGCGTGTCGCGCGCTGCCACCGGCCCGCGGGTTCCGGCGCGCGCCTCGCTGCACCACGCCTTACTCGTTCTCATTCCATGGACAAACTCCTGATTCGCGGTGGTCGCCGGCTGGCCGGTGAGGTGACCATCTCCGGCGCCAAGAACGCCGCGCTGCCCGAGCTGTGCGCGACGCTGCTGTCGCCCGAGCCGGTCACCTTGCACAACGTGCCCAAGCTGCAGGACGTGTCGACCACGCTGAAGCTGCTGCGCCTGCTGGGCGCGCAGGTCGAGCGCAGCGAGGCCGAGCCGGGCACGGTGGTGATCGATGCGAGCCAGATCACCAGTACCAAGGCCTCGTACGACCTGGTGAAGACGATGCGGGCGTCCATCCTGGTGCTGGGCCCGCTGCTGGCCCGCTTCGGTGAGGCCACCGTGTCGCTGCCTGGCGGCTGCGCGATCGGCTCTCGGCCGGTCGACCAGCACATCAAGGGCCTGCAGGCCATGGGCGCCGAGATCACGGTCGAGCACGGCTACATCCGCGCGCAGGCGCCGTTGAATGCCCAGGGCCAGCGCCGCCTGCGCGGTGCCCGCATCACCACCGACATGGTCACCGTGACCGGCACCGAGAACCTGCTGATGGCCGCCGTGCTGGCCGAGGGCGAGACGGTGCTGGAGAACGCCGCCCAGGAACCCGAGATCCCCGACCTGGCCGAGCTGCTGATCGCGATGGGGGCGAAGATCGAGGGCCACGGCACGCACCGCATCGTGGTCCAGGGTGTCGACCGGCTGCACGCGCCGAAGAACGGTCACCGCATCATCCCGGACCGCATCGAGACCGGCACCTTCCTGTGCGCGGTGGCGGCGGCCGGCGGTGACGTGACACTGCGCCAAGCGAACGCGCGTCACCTCGACGCGGTGATCGACAAGCTGCGAGAGGCCGGCGTGACCATCACCGCCGAGAGCGACTGGATCCGCGTGCAGGCCGACGCGCGGCCGAAGGCAGTGGGCTTCCGCACCAGCGAATACCCGGCCTTCCCGACCGACATGCAGGCCCAGTTCATGGCCGTCAACTGCATCGCCGAAGGCGCGGCGAAGATCAGCGAGACGATCTTCGAGAACCGCTTCATGCACGTGAACGAGCTGATCCGCCTGGGCGCGAAGATCGAGGTCGACGGCTACTCGGCCATGGTCACGGGCGTCGAGCGCCTCTCGGGCGCCACGGTGATGGCCACCGACCTGCGGGCCTCCGCCAGCCTGGTGATCGCCGGCCTGGTGGCCGACGGCACCACGACCGTCGACCGCATCTACCACCTCGACCGCGGCTACGACCGGATGGAAGCCAAGCTGCGTGCCATCGGCGCCGACATCGAGCGGGTCAGCGAACGGGTGGACGAATGATCACGCTCGCACTCTCCAAGGGCCGCATCTTCGAAGAGACGCTGCCGCTGCTGGCCGCCGCCGGCATCACCGTGAGCGAGGACCCGGAGAAGAGCCGCAAGCTCATCCTGCCGACCAACCGGCCCGACGTGCGGGTGGTGCTGGTGCGCGCGACCGACGTGCCGACCTACGTGCAGTACGGCGGCGCCGACATCGGCGTGGCCGGCAAGGACATCCTGCTCGAGCACGGCGGCGAGGGCCTGTACCAGCCGCTGGACCTGAACATCGCCAAGTGCCGCCTCAGCGTGGCGGTGCGCGACGACTTCGACTACGCCGCGGCGGTGCGCCAGGGCTCGCGCATCCGCGTGGCCACCAAGTACACGGCGATGGCCCGCCAGCACTTCGCCGACAAGGGCGTGCACGTCGACCTGATCAAGCTCTACGGCTCGATGGAGCTGGCCCCGTTGACGGGCCTGGCCGATGCCATCGTCGACCTGGTCTCGACCGGCTCGACGCTGAAGGCCAACCACCTGGTCGAGGTGGAACGCATCATGGACATCTCGTCGCGCCTGGTCGTGAACCAGGCCGCGCTCAAGCTCAAGCGCGACACGCTGCGCCCGCTGATCGACGCCTTCGCGTCCGCCATCCCCCAATAGTTTTTCTTCACCGCCATGCTGAACCTGCGCCAGCTCGACACCACGCTTTCAGACTTTGAAGCCCAGTTCGAGCGGCTGCGCCATTGGTCGGCCGAGACCGACGGCGCGATCGAGGAGCGGGTCGCGGCCATCCTGGCCGACGTGAAGCAGCGTGGCGATGCGGCGGTGCTCGAATACACCGCCCGGTTCGATCAGGTGAAGGTCGACTCGGTGGGCGCGCTGGAACTGACCCGCGATGAGCTGAAGGCCGCGTTCGACGCCATCACGCCGGCCCAGCGCAGCGCGCTCGAAGCGGCCGCTGCGCGGGTGCGCAGCTACCACGAGCGCCAGCTCGAAGCCTGCGGCCGCGGCTGGAGCTACCGCGACGAGGACGGCACCCTGCTGGGTCAGAAGGTCACGCCGCTGGACCGCGTGGGCATCTACGTGCCGGGCGGCAAGGCGGCCTACCCGTCGTCGGTGCTGATGAACGCGATTCCGGCGCATGTGGCGGGTGTCGGCGAGATCATCATGGTGGTGCCCACGCCGAAGGGCGAGAAGAACCGTCTGGTGCTTGCCGCCGCCTACGTGGCCGGCGTGACGCGGGCCTTCACCGTGGGCGGTGCGCAGGCCGTGGCCGCCCTGGCCTATGGCACCGCCACGATCCCAGGCGTCGACAAGATCACCGGCCCCGGCAACGCCTATGTGGCCAGCGCCAAGCGCCGCGTGTTCGGCCAGGTGGGCATCGACATGATCGCCGGCCCGAGCGAGATCCTGGTGCTGGCCGACGGCAGCACGCCACCTGACTGGGTGGCGATGGATCTCTTCAGCCAGGCAGAACACGACGAACTGGCGCAGTCCATCCTGCTGTGCCCGGACGCGGGCTACATCGCCCAGGTGCGCGCGGCGATCGAGCGGCTGCTGCCCGAGATGCCGCGGCGCGAGGTGATCCGCGCCTCGCTGGAAGGCCGCGGCGCGCTGATCCTCACCCGCTCGATGGAAGAGGCCTGTGGCATCAGCAACCGCATCGCGCCCGAGCACCTGGAGGTGTCATCCAGCGACCCGCACCGTTGGGAGTCGCTGCTCAAGCATGCCGGCGCGATCTTCCTCGGGGCCTACACCAGCGAGAGCCTGGGCGACTACTGCGCGGGGCCGAACCATGTGCTGCCGACCTCCGGCACGGCGCGCTTCTCGTCGCCGCTGGGGGTCTACGACTTCCAGAAACGCAGCAGCCTGATCGAGGTGAGCGAAGTGGGCGCCAACAAGCTGGGCGTGATCGCTGCAGAACTGGCCTATGGCGAAGGCTTGCAAGGCCACGCCCGCGCCGCTGAGATGCGGCTTCAGAAGCCCTGATATTGACACGAAGTTCGTGTAACACGAAAATCGTGAAACACGAACTTCGTGTCATGACATGAAAAACGTCACCGTCACCATGGAAGACAGCGTCGCCGAATGGGCGAGGCTGGAGGCAGCGCGCCGCAACACCAGCGTGTCGCGCCTGGTCGGCGAAATGCTGGCCGAGAAGATGCGCCACGACGACGCCTACGAGCGGGCGATGAACGAATGGCGGCAGCGCGAGCGGCCGCTGTTCAGCATTGGCGGCCCCTACCCGAAGCGGGAAGAGATCTATGCCGATCGCCTCGACCGTTTTCGTTGACACCAACGTTCTCATCTACGCCGACGATGCGCGCGAGGACGCCAAGCGCCTGACCGCGCGGGCCTGGCTGGACAAGCTGTGGGGCGAGCGGCGCGGCCGCACCAGCCACCAGGTGCTGAACGAGTACTACTCGGTGGCCACGCACAAGCTGGCGGCCAGCGTGACGCGTGGCGACGCGCGGGCCGAAGTTCGCCGCTACCAGCATTGGCAACCCTGGGCCGTCGATCAGCAGACGGTCGAAACGGCCTGGGCCATGGAGGCGCGCTTTGGCCTCAGCTGGTGGGACAGCCTGATGGTGGCCGCCGCCCTCCACCAGGGCTGCGAATGGCTGCTGACCGAAGACCTGCAGCACGACCAGCGCATCGACAGCCTGCGCATCATCAACCCCTTCGTCGTCGGCCCTGAAGTGCTAGACCAGCCGGTATCCGCAGCATGACCACCACCCTCACCGACCGCATGACCCGCTACCTGCGTGCCGACGTGCAGGGCATGCACGGCTACGCGGTGCAGCCGAGTGCCGGCCTGGTCAAGGTCGACACGATGGAGAACCCGTTCCGCCTGCCGCCGGACCTGCGCCGGGCGCTGGGCGAGCGGCTGGCCGAGGTGGCGCTCAACCGCTACCCGGCCGAGCGGGGCGACGTGCTGCGCCACGCGCTGGCGAAGCACGCCCGCATGCCCGAGGGCTGCGACATCATGCTGGGCAACGGTTCGGACGAACTGATCAGCCTGCTGACGCTGGCGGCCGACGTGCCGGGCAACACGGTGCTGGCGCCGCTGCCCGGCTTCGTGATGTACGAGTTGTCGGCGAAGCTGCAGGGCCTGCAATTCGTCGGCGTGCCGACCACGCCCGAGTTCGAGCTCGATGGCCCCGCGATGCTGGCGGCCATCCGCGAGCACCAGCCGGCGCTCGTCTACCTGGCCTACCCGAACAACCCGACGGCCAACCTCTGGGACGATGGCGTGATCGACGCCATCATCGAGGCTGCCCCCGGCCTGGTGGTGATGGACGAGGCCTACCAGCCCTTTGCCTCGCGCGATTCGCTCGAGCGCCTGAGGCGCCACGAGCATGTGCTGCTGATGCGCACGATGAGCAAGTTCGGCCTGGCCGGCGTGCGCATCGGCTACCTGATCGGCCGGCAGAAGCTGATCGCCGAGCTGGACAAGCTGCGGCCGCCGTTCAACGTCAGCGTGCTCAACTGCGAGGCCGCGCTGTTCGCGCTGGAGCATGTCGACGAGTACGCGCGGCAGGCCGCCACCATCCGCGCCGAGCGGGCGAAGCTGTTTGACGCGCTGGCCGCCCTGCCGGGCGTGACGCCGTTCCCGAGCGAGGCCAACATGATCCTCGCCCGCGTGCCCGACGCGAAGCGCGTCTTCGAGGGCATGAAGGCCCGCGGCGTGTTGGTGAAGAACGTGTCCGGCCTGCACCCCTTGCTGGCCGGCTGCGTGCGCATCACCATCGGCACGCCGGAAGAGAACCCACAGACCCTGGCCGCCTTGCGCGGCGCGCTGGAAGAGCTGAACCCATGAGCACCGAGCCCCAACGCATCGCGGAAGTTCGCCGCGACACCAAGGAAACCAGGATCCGCGTGCGCGTCAACCTCGACGGCACGGGCCAGGCGAAGCTCGCCACCGGCATCGGCTTCTTCGACCACATGCTCGACCAGATCGCCCGGCACGGCCTGATCGACCTCGAGATCGAAGCCGAAGGCGACCTGCACATCGACGGCCACCACACGGTGGAAGACGTGGGCATCACGCTGGGCATGGCGGTGGCGCAGGCAGTGGGCGACAAGAAGGGCCTCACGCGCTACGGCCACTCGTACGTGCCGCTGGACGAAGCCCTGTCGCGCGTGGTGGTCGATTTCTCCGGCCGCCCCGGCCTGGAGATGGCGGTCGACTTCAAGGCCGGCATGGTCGGCGCGTTCGACACCCAGCTCACCTACGAGTTCTTCCAGGGCTTTTCCAACCACGCGTTGGTGAGCCTGCACATCGACAACCTGAAGGGCCACAACGCGCACCACCAGTGCGAGACCATCTTCAAGGCCTTCGGCCGTGCGCTGCGGATGGCGATGACGCTGGATCCCCGATCGGCGGGGGTGATCCCGTCCACCAAGGGCACGCTGTGAGCAAGCGAACCGTCGCCGTCGTCGACTACGGCATGGGCAACCTGCGCTCCGTGTCGCAGGCCGTGATGCACGTGGCGGTGGGCACCGGCGTCGAAGTGGTCGTCACGTCGCGGCCCGACGAGGTGCGCGCCGCCGAGCGCGTCGTGTTGCCGGGGCAAGGGGCGATGCGCGACTGCATGCGCGAGCTGCGTGACTCGGGCCTGCAAGGTGCGGTGCTCGAAGCGGCTTCGACCAAGCCGCTGATGGGTGTGTGCGTGGGCATGCAGATGCTGCTCGACCATTCGGAAGAGCAGGACACGCCGGGCCTGGGCCTGATCCCAGGGCGGGTGAAACGTTTTCAGCTCGAAGGGCAACTGCAGCCCGACGGTAGCCGCTTCAAGGTGCCGCAGATGGGCTGGAACCAGGTGCGCCAGGTGGCGCACGGCGGTGCGGTGCACCCGATCTGGGCGGGCGTGCCCGACGAGGCAAGCTTCTACTTCGTGCACAGCTACTACGCCGCGCCGTCGGACGGGCGCCACACCGCGGGAAGCACCGAGTACGGGCTGCGCTTTACCTGCGCGGTGGCGCGGGATAACATTTTTGCGACGCAGTTCCACCCCGAGA
Organism: Pseudomonadota bacterium; assembly: GCA_049322835.1. Taxonomy (GTDB): domain Bacteria; phylum Pseudomonadota; class Gammaproteobacteria; order Burkholderiales; family Burkholderiaceae_C; genus Ideonella. Next base: position 84,266 of record JBMOQN010000016.1, read on the forward strand.
AGAGCGCTGCACATGGCTTGGCGCTGTATCGCAACTTCCTGAACTGGAAACCGTGATCCGCCTTGCTCTCTTGCCGGCCTACGCACCTTGCGCTGACTGACCGCCTTCTCCGCCGCGTTCCGAATTCCCTTCTCCCACTCGAGCTCGTCGAGCCATGCTGCTGATCCCCGCGATCGATCTGAAAGACGGCCATTGCGTTCGCCTGCAACAAGGCGACATGCAGGCCTCCACCACCTTCAGCGACGACCCGGCCGCCATGGCGCGGCGCTGGGTCGACGCCGGGGCCAGGCGCCTGCACCTGGTGGACCTCAATGGCGCCTTCGCCGGCAAGCCGGTCAACGAACCCGCCATCAAGGCCATCCTGAAGGCGGTCGGCAACGACATCCCGGTCCAGCTCGGTGGCGGCATCCGCGACCTCGACACCATCGAGCGCTACCTCGATGACGGCCTGAGCTACGTGATCATCGGCACCGCCGCGGTCAAGAACCCCGGTTTCCTGCACGACGCCTGCTCGGCCTTCGGCGGCCACATCATCGTGGGCCTCGACGCGAAGGACGGCAAGGTCGCCACCGACGGCTGGAGCAAGCTCACCGGCCACGAGGTCATCGATCTCGCGAAGAAGTTCGAAGACTACGGTGTCGAAGGCGTGATCTACACCGACATCGGCCGCGACGGCATGCTGACCGGCATCAACATCGAGGCCACGGTCAAGCTGGCGCAGGCGTTGAGCATCCCGGTCATCGCCTCGGGCGGCTTGTCGAGCATGGCTGACATCGAGGCCTTGTGCGCTGTGGAGAGCGAAGGCGTCGAGGGCGTGATCTGCGGCCGCTCGATCTACACCGGCGCGCTCGACTTTGCCTCGGCGCAGGCCCGCGCCGACGAGTTGGCCGAGGCCGGCTGACCCCAGCCCGGGGGCAGCTCGCGCAGCACCACCGTTGCGTCGAGCGAGCGGATCGGCACCTCCCGGTCCGCCGGAATGCGCTGGGCCGCCATCAGCGCTTCATAGCGAAGCGCGGTGACGCGCAGGAAAGACGCGAAGTTGCCCACGGCCCCGCGAGACTCGACCAGCTCGTCGTAGAGCCGTTCGATCAGCTGGACCACGGTGAGGGCGTCGCGCCCGGCGATCTCCTCCAGCACCGCCCAGAACAGGTTCTCCAGCCGGATGCTGGTCACCACGCCATGCAGCCGCACCGAGCGGGTGCGGCCCTCGTAGCTGGCCGGATCGGCGCTGACAAAAATCTCGCACATCGTGTGTCCCCGCTGGCCATGTCAGGCCCACATCGTGGCCCGACACGCCCGACAACTCAAGCCTCGATGCGGGTGCCGAGCACGGTGAGGAACTGGGCGATCCAGGCCGGGTGGGCGGGCCAGGCGGGGGCGGTGACGAGCTTGCCATCGGTCACCGCGGCGTCGACCGCGATGCCGCAGTACTCGGCCCCAGCCAGCTCCACTTCCACCTGGCAGGCGGGGTAGGCCGAGACACGCCGGCCTTTGATCAGCCCGGTGGCTGCCAGCAGCTGGGCACCGTGGCAGACGGCTGCCACCGGCTTGTCGGCCAGCAGGAAGTGGCGGGTGATCTCGACCACGCGGCTGTTCATGCGCAGGTACTCGGGCGCACGGCCGCCGGGCACCACCAGGGCGTCGTAGGCCTCGGGCTTCACGTCGGCGAAACTGGCGTTCAGCGTGAAGCGGTGGCCGGGTTTTTCGCTGTAGGTCTGGGCGCCGTCGAAGTCGTGGATGGCGGTGTGCACCCAGTCGCCGGCCTTCTTGTCTGGCGCCACCGCGTGCACCGTGTGCCCCACGGCCTGCAGGGCCTGGAAGGGCACCATGGTTTCGTAGTCTTCGCCGAAGTCGCCGCACAACATCAGGATCTTCTTGCCCATCGCTGGTCTCCTTGGGGTGGCCCGGCGCCCCATGCACCGGGGTGATGCATTTTTGTGAGCCGAGGCCCGGGCGGGGTAACAGCCGGCTGTGACCTCGGGCTGCGACAATCGGGCTGTCGCTTGCCCTCGTCACCGCCATGCTCGCCAAACGCATCATTCCCTGCCTCGACGTCACCGGCGGCCGCGTCGTCAAGGGCGTCAACTTCGTCGAGCTGCGTGATGCGGGCGACCCGGTCGAGATCGCTGCGCGCTACAACGAGCAGGGTGCGGACGAGCTGACCTTCCTCGACATCACCGCGACCAGCGACGGGCGCGATGTCATCCTCCACATCATCGAGGCGGTGGCCTCGCAGGTGTTCATCCCGCTCACGGTGGGCGGCGGTGTGCGCACGGTCGAAGACGTGCGCCGCCTGCTGAATGCCGGCGCCGACAAGGTCAGCTTCAACTCGGCGGCGGTGGCCCACCCGCAGGTGATCCGCGATGCCTCGGACAAGTACGGCGCCCAGGCCATCGTGGTGGCCATCGATGCCAAGCGCCGCCACGGCGACGACCTGGCCGCGCGCGGACCCGGCTGGGACGTCTACACCCATGGCGGGCGCAAGAACGTCGGCCTGGATGCCGTGGCCTGGGCCCGGCAAATGGCGGATTTCGGCGCCGGCGAGATCTTGCTGACCAGCATGGACCGCGACGGCACGAAAAGCGGCTTCGACCTCGAGCTCACCCGCGCGGTGAGCGACGCAGTGCCGGTGCCGGTGATCGCCTCGGGTGGCGTCGGCATGCTGGAGCATCTGGTCGAAGGGATTCGCCTGGGCGGCGCCGACGCGGTGCTGGCGGCCAGCATCTTCCACTATGGCGAGTTCACCGTGGGCCAGGCCAAGGCGCTGATGGCCGAAGCCGGCATTCCGGTGCGGCTGTGAAGGCCCCGTCGAGCGGCCCGCGCCACCAGGTGCGCATCGTCGGTGGCCAGTGGCGGCGAAGCCTGCTGCCGGTGGCCGATCGGCCGGGCCTGCGGCCCACGCCGGACCGGGTCCGCGAAACCCTCTTCAACTGGCTGGGGCAGGACCTCTCGGGCTGGCGTGTGCTCGATGCCTTCGCGGGCTCGGGGGCGCTGGGCTTCGAGGCGGCGTCGCGCGGCGCGGCCGAAGTGCTGTTGGTCGAGCAGGACGCCGTGCTGGCGCGCTCCCTCAACGACTCGCGTGAGCGGCTGAAGGCCGCGAACCTGCGGGTGCAACGAGGCGACGCGATGGCCGTGCTGCGCGAGGCGGCCGGGCGCTACGAACTGGTGTTGCTGGACCCTCCATTCGATGCTGGCCTGGGCCCGGCGGCGCTGGCCGCGGCGGCGCGGGCCGTCGTGCCGGGTGGCTGGGTCTACCTCGAAGCCGGCGCAGCACCGCCCGCCGACTTGCCCGCCGGCCTGGCTCTGCACCGCAGCGGCCGCGCCGGCGCGGTGCACTACGCCCTGTTCCATGCCGCCCAGCCAGCCTGAGTGCCCGAACACTGTCCACGCTCTTGAGACCTACACTGCCTCGCGCCAGCCGCGCACGCCCGAGGACCGCCGCATGACCACTGTCCAGCCGCTCACCGCCGTCTACCCCGGCACCTTCGACCCGATGACGCTCGGCCACGAGGACCTGGTGCAACGCGCCAGCCGCCTGTTCGACCGGCTCATCGTGGCGGTGGCCGCGGGGCACCACAAGCGCACCATGTTCACCATCGCCGAACGGCTGGAGATCGCCACCGAGGTGGTGGCGCCGATGGGCAACGTCGAGGTGATCCCCTTCCGAGGCCTGCTGCGCGACTTCGTGGTCGAGCACGGCGGCAAGGTGGTGGTGCGTGGCCTGCGCGCGGTCAGCGACTTCGACTACGAGTTCCAGATGGCCGGCATGAACCGCCAGCTGATGCCCGACGTCGAGACCATCTTCCTCACGCCCAGCGACGAGTACCAGTTCGTCAGCAGCACCTTCGTGCGCGAGATTGCCACGCTCGGCGGTGATGTTTCCAAGTTCGTGGCACCCTCGGTGCTCGAACGATTGAAAGCCCGAGTGGCTCAGCCGCGGGAATGAGCGAAGGATTGGGGTGCCGCCATGGCCCTGATGATCACCGACCAGTGCATCAACTGCGACGTCTGCGAGCCCGAGTGCCCGAACGACGCGATCTCGATGGGTGACGAGTACTACGTCATAGACCCGAAGCGATGCACCGAGTGCGTGGGCCACTTCCCCGAGCCGCAGTGCGTGCAGGTCTGCCCGGTGGAGTGCATTCCGCTCAACCCTGAAGTCGTGGAGACGCGCGAGCAACTGCAGCGCAAGTACCACGCGCTGATGGCCGAGAAACGCGGCGCCGGCCCGGCCGGCGGTACGCCGCCCGCCGAGGCCTGACGCCGCCTGTCTTGCTACTTGGGCTTCGCCGCGGGCGCAGACCAGTAGCGCGGGTTTTCGTCGTCACCCTTTGATTTCTTCTTCTTGCGCTTGCCCGTCTTGCCGCTGCTTTGAGCGGCGCTGGCGGCATCGTCGGGCCGTGGGGCGCTGATGCCCATCGGCGCGGTCTGCGGCGTGAGTGCCTTCTCGCGGGCCTTGCGCTCGGCCGCCAGCTCGCGCGCCTGGCGGGTCTCGGCTGCAGCGGCGCTGCGGGCGTCCTGCCGCTGCTCGGGCGTCCGCTTGTCAGCAACCTCGACCGCCTGCCCCTGGCCGGTGGCACAGGGTTCCTGCTGGTAGGTCTGGCCGCAGCGGTAGACGGCCTGCTGGGCCGGCGCCTGGGCAGCGGCCAGCGACAAAGCCAGGGCAAAGGCCCCGCTGGTCACCGTTCTCATTGCTTTCCTCCCTGTCCTCGTGTGGCGAATCTTGTTTTCAGTCCTTCGCGGCCACCGGCTCCGTGTCGGCTGGCTTGGGTGGCGGTTTGGGCCGGGCCGGCTTGGCATGCAGCTTCATCACCGCGCGGCCCATTTCGCCGGCGGCCAGCAGGTCCAGCACCCGCAGCGAATCCTCGATGTTGCGTTCGATGGCGTCGCGTTCGTCGGCCGGCGGTTTGCGCAGCACGTAGTTCGCTACCTCGGCCTTGACGCCGGGGTGGCCGATGCCCAGCCGCAGGCGCCAGAAGTTGCCATCGCCGAGCTGTGCCTGGATGTCCTTCAGCCCGTTGTGGCCGCCGTTGCCGCCACCTTGCTTGAGCTTCATCTGGCCCGGGTCCAGGTCGAGCTCGTCGTGCACGACGAGGATCTCCGCCGGTGCGATCTTGAAGAAGCGAGCCAGGGGTGCCACGGCCTTGCCCGACAGGTTCATGTAGGTCATCGGTGCCAGCAGCCACAGCGGGCCGCCCTGCTCGGGCGGGCGGCTTACGCGGGCCACCAGGCCGTGATAGGCGCGGTCGGGCGACAGCGAGGCCTTGAGCAGGCGCGCCGCGCCGTCCAGCCACCAGAAGCCGGCGTTGTGGCGCGTGGCCTCGTACTCCGCGCCCGGGTTGCCCAGGCCGACGATCAAGCGAATCATGGGCGGATTATCGAGGCGGGGCGTCGCCGCCCAAAGCTGCACGGGCGCCGGCGATCACGGCCTGGCCGATCTGTTCCATCAGGCCGGTGTGGACCGGCGTCACCGGGCAGGTACCGGCCGCAGGCGGGGCCAAGCGGGGCTCGTCCAGGCTCAGCTTCCATTGGTGCCAGTGCAGCGCCACGTCGATCGTGACCTCTGGCTTCAGCGGCTTCAGCGCGCCACTGGCGATGTCGGCCCGCGCGAGCAGCTCGGGCAGCACCGCCACGCCCCAGCCCATCACGGCGGCGCGTGCGCCGGCTTCGCTGCTGGGCACGAAGCGCTCCTTCAGCCGCGGGGCCCGCACGCCGAAGGCCTTGGCGACCCACTGGGCCTGCATGTCGTCCTTGCGGTTGAAGACGATGAAGGGCAATTGCGGGAAGTTCAGCGGCGTGAGGCCGTCCGGCATCGCCCGCTGGATGAAACCCGGGCTGGCGACCGCGACATAGCGCATGTGGCCCAAGGGCTGGCAGGAGCATCCCCGCAAGGCCTGTGACACGGTGCTGACGCAGCCAAGCACCTCTCCCTGGCGCAGCCAGTCGTGGGTGAAGTCCTGGTCGTCGACGATCAGCTCCAGGCCATAGCCCTCGCGCTGGCCGGTGCGCACCAGCGGGTCCAGCGCCGGCAGCACCCAGGTGGCCAGGCTGTCGGCGTTGACGGCGATCGGCAGCCGCTCGTCGCGCGCGAGCGTGGTGCCCAGCTCGCGCGCCGCGTCCGCACGCAGGGCCTGCATCTGGCGGGCGTAGCGCAGCAGCACCTTGCCCGGCTCCGTCAGCCGCAGCGGGCGGGCGCGCACGACGAGCAGGTGACCGGCGCTGGCCTCCAGCGACCGAAGGCGCTGCGACACCGCCGACTGGGTGATCGACAGCAGCTGTGCCGCCCGCTCGAAGCTGCCCGCCTCGGCCAGCGCCGCGAGGCAATCCAGGCCCGCGGGGTCGAGCGCATTCATGGCTTGCTAATGAGTTTCATCAGGCTGGCTAATGTAGCTGCTGAGATGCCGATGTGTCTTGGCCGCTGCAGGCCACCGTTTCAACATGGGTTTTTCCATTCAGAAAACCTTCGGAGACTCACCATGCGAATCGGCCTGCCCAAGGAAATCAAGAACCATGAATACCGCGTCGGCCTCACGCCGGCCAGCGTGCGCGAGTTCAGCTCGCACGGCCACCAGGTGTTCGTGCAGAGCGGCGCGGGCGCCGCGATCGGCCTGGCGGACGAGCACTACGCGGCAGCCGGCGCGGTGTTGCTGAGGGAAGCGGCAGAGGTATTTGCCCAGGCTGAGATGATCGTGAAGGTGAAGGAGCCCCAGCCGCAGGAATGCGCGATGCTGCGCGAGGGCCAGATCCTCTACACCTACCTGCACCTCGCGCCGGACCCGGAACAGACCGCGGCGCTGGTGAAGTCGGGTGCCATCTGCGTGGCCTACGAGACCATCACCGGGCCCGGTGGCGGCTTGCCGCTGCTGGCGCCGATGAGCGAAGTGGCCGGCCGCATGAGCATCCAGGCCGGCGCGACCCACCTGGAAAAGAGCAAGGGCGGCATGGGCGTGCTGCTGGGCGGCGTGCCCGGCGTGGAGCCGGCCCATGTGCTGGTGATCGGCGCAGGCGTGGTCGGCACCCATGCGATGCAGATGGCGATCGGCCTGGGGGCGCGCGTCACGGTGCTGGACAAGAACGTCGACCGCCTGCGCCAGATCGACGCCATCTATGGCAACCGCGTGAAGACGCTGTTCTCCAACGCCCAGTCGCTGGAAGAGAAGGTGCTCGAGTCCGACCTGGTGATCGGCGGTGTGCTGGTGCCCGGCGCCGCGGCCCCCAAGCTGGTGACACGCCCGATGGTGCGCTGCATGAAGAAGGGCGCGGTGCTGGTCGACGTGGCGATCGACCAGGGCGGCTGCTTCGAGACCTCGCGCGCGACCACCCACGCCGAGCCCACCTATGTGATCGACGACGTGGTGCACTACTGCGTGGCCAACATGCCCGGCGCCGTGGCCCGCACCTCGACCTTCGCGCTCAACAACGCCACGTTGGCCCATGGCCTGGCGCTGGCCGACAAGGGCTGGCAGCAGGCGATGCGCGAGAACCCGCACCTCAAGGCGGGCCTGAACGTGGCCGCCGGCCATGTCACCTACGAGGCCGTGGCGCGTGACCTGGGCTATGCGTACCGGCCGGCCGACAGCCTGATGAATTGAAGAGACTGAGCCTGCCTTCCAGCGCCATGAAAAACGGCGGCGCCGCCCGTGAGGGCTGCGCCGCCGTCGACCTTTGACTGCCTGGGGTGCTCAGGGCGCCTTGGCGGTGCCGGTCACGGTGTACTGGCCGAGGCTGCCGTAGTCGCTGTAACCGGTGTTCAGCGGGTTGCCGAAGCCGACGCCGTCGACGATGACGTAGTAGGTGCCGGCGCTCGGCAGGTTGAAGTTCATCGTGGCGGCCAGCGTGGCGGGGGGCTTGGCCTTCGCGACCACGTTGCCGGCGGCGTCCAGCAGCTTGATGGAGACATCGAGGTTGGCGGAGCGGGTGTCGCCGGCCACGGTGATGCTGCCGGCGCCGGCGCCGGCGCTGAAGGAGAAGGCGTCCTTGTCCTTGCGGGTGTGGATCACGCCGCTGCCGGCCAGGTTGACGTTGCTGCCATTGACAGTCACGGTGAGCGGCGTGGCGGTGGCGGCCTTGTTGCCGTGGTCGTCGGCGCGCAGCGGGCCGCCGTTGTTGCCGATCACGACGAAGTCGTCTTCCTTGTTGTTGGCGGTGTCGTACTCGCCCTTGCTCCACTGCACGGTGTTCTCGTAGTAGCCCACGCCCATGATGGGCGCCCAGCCGGTCTCGCCATCCCCGTGGCCCGGGTAGTAGCCGCCGCCGGAGTAGCCGTCATGGCTCAGGCCCAGGTTGTGGCCCACCTCGTGCGAGGTGGCTTCGGCCACGTATTTCTCGTTGCCCGAACCCAGCATGTTCCAGAACACCAGCGCTGGCTTGTAGAAATCGCCGACGCTGTCGAACACGCCGACGTAGGCCACGCCACCGCAGGAGCAGTTGTAGACGCCTGCGGTGTTGGTGATCAGCGCCGTGGTGCCGTAGACGTCGTCGGAGTTGTTGGCGCGCGTGAGCTTGTCGGGCGACGGCTCTTCGGTGGTGACGTCGATGTCGAAGGGGGCGAAGTCTTCGGCCACGCGCTGCCAGATGTACTGGATGCGCTCCAGCTCGCCATCGGAGAAGTTGGTGTTGACGTTGCCGTCGGAATCGAAGGGCTGGGCCGTGATGGGGCCGCCGCCGTTGTTCCAGGCGGTGTTGGTGAGCACCGCGCCGTTGAAGTCGAGGTAGATCGTGCGCTTGGCGCCCGGGCGGCTGTGCAGCAGGAAGGTCTGGTCCAGCGGGGCCAGCTGGCCGCGGATGTTCTCGGGCTGCAGGCCGTGGTCGGGCGCCGGCGGCAGGGCCTGCTCCAGCTCGTCCACGTAGAACAGGCGGCCTGAAGCGTCGAGGCGAAGCGCCCCCGCATCGCGCAGCAGGGCCTCACGCAGGTCTTGCGGGGTTCGGCGATAGTGCGCGGCCACGTCGCCGAGGCGGTTGCCGAGCAGGTCGATGGCACGTTGGCCTGAAACACCGGCCTCGGGCAGGCTCAGGCGGGGCATGGGGGCGCGCTCGGCGGTGGCAGCGAGGGCGGACACGCTGGTCAGCGCAAGGGCAGCAGCGGCAGCTGCGGCACGAAGAGAGAAAGCAGGCATGTGAACTCCGTCACGGTGGGAAGGTCTCATGCTAGCCAGGGTGCCGCAGGCGCCCACGAAAAACCCCGCCGTAGCGGGGTTCGATTCTGGGGAAGGGAAAGCCTGGAGGCATCCAACCCCCAAGGCCGCTAACCGCGGCCGGCCCCCCTAGGGGGCGCGAAAGGCTCGGGAGCCGCCCTTCGCCTTTCTTACTTCTTGCCCTTGCCCTTCTTCTTGTCGTCGGCGGCAGCCACCGGCGCGGCGACGACTTCTTCCTCGACCTTCGGCTCGGTCACGGCCACGACCACCGGGTTGCGGGTGCCATGCTTGACGGCCTTGATGCCGGCCGGCAGGGTCAGGTCGGACACGTGCAGGCTCTTGCCCTTCACCAGGCCCGACAGGTCGACGGCGATGAACTCGGGCAGCTGGACGGCCAGGCACTCGATCTCGATCTCGGTCGCCACGTGGCTGACCAGGCACTTGTCGGTCTTGACGGCGACCGAGTTCTCTTCGCCCGAGAAGTGCAGCGGCACCTTCTTGCGCAGGCGAGTGGTCTCGTCGACGCGCTGGAAGTCCACGTGCAGCACCTGCTGCTTCCAGGGGTGCATCTGGAAGTCACGCAGCAGGACCTTCTGCGTCTTGCCGGCCAGTTCCATCTCGAGGATGGACGAGTGGAAGGCTTCCTTCTTCAGTGCGAAGTACAGCGCGTTGTGATCCAGCTCGATCATGGCGGGCTCGCCGGCGCCGAAGACGATGCCGGGAACCTTGCCGCCAGTGCGCAGGCGGCGGCTCGCTCCGGTCCCCTGCTTGGTGCGCTCGAAAGCGACGAATTGCATGTTTACTCTCCAGTGAGTCGAGGTGTCCGCGACCAGATCACCCCTGGTGAATGACGGCAGGATGCCGTCGACGAAAAGGCCTTTCGGCCTCAGAAGTTGTTGTTTTGCTCCGCGAACATCGAGGTCACCGATTCACCGTCGGAAATGCGGCGGATGGTCTCGGCGAAGAGGAACGCGACCGACAGCTGGCGGATCTTGGCGCAGGCCTTGCCGGCGTCCGACAGCGGAATCGTGTTGGTGATCACCACCTCGTCGAGGTGCGAGGCCTTGATCCGCTCGATGGCGGGGCCCGAGAACACCGCGTGCGTGCAGTAGGCATAGACGCTCTTGGCGCCGCGGTCCTTCAGCACCTCGGCCGCCTTCACCAGCGTGCCGGCGGTGTCGATCATGTCGTCCATGATCACGCAGTTGCGGCCGTCGATCTCGCCGATGACGTGCATCACTTCGGACACATTGGCCTTGGGGCGACGCTTGTCGATGATCGCCAGGTCACAGCCCAGTTGCTTGGCCAGCGCGCGGGCCCGCACCACGCCGCCGACGTCGGGGCTGACCACCACCAGGTCGGGGTAGTTCTTGGACTTCACGTCGGTCAGCAGCACCGGCGAGGCGTAGATGTTGTCGACCGGGATGTCGAAGAAGCCCTGGATCTGGTCCGCGTGCAAGTCCATCGTGAGCACTCGCTCGACGCCGACGGTTTCCAGCAGGTTTGCCACCACCTTGGCAGAGATCGGCACACGCGTCGACCGCGGGCGGCGGTCTTGCCGGGCGTAGCCGAAGTAGGGGATCACGGCGGTGATGCGGCGCGCGCTGGCGCGCTTCAGGGCATCGACCATGATCAGCAGTTCCATCAGGTTCTCGTTCGTCGGCGCGCAGGTCGACTGGACAACGAAGACGTCGCGGGCGCGGACGTTCTGCTGGATCTCGACGGTCACTTCACCGTCGGAGAAGCGGCCGACCGAGGCCTTGCCGAGCTCGGCACCCAGGTGCGAGGCGATTTCCTGGGCCAGCACCGGGTTGGCATTGCCGGTGAAGAGCACGGTGTTGAACAGCACGGGAGACTCCGGTGGGCAGGCGGGGCGGAAGCTGGGGCGGGACGGCTGGAGCGTTCTTCAGACGAGGACGGCGTGAAGATCACGCCGTCGATCACATCGTCCATGAGCAAGAAATTTGGCAGGGGAGGAAGGACTCGAACCCTCGCATGTCGGAATCAAAATCCGATGCCTTAACCAACTTGGCGACTCCCCTACACAGGACACAGCCAGGAGGCTGCACCCCAAAACCTTCAGGTTTTACCTTGCGGCTCAACCTTTTCAGCCCAGCCACCCGGCCAGCGGGTGTAATTCCAGGCCCCGGCACATTCGCCCGACCCAGCCTTCGGGCAAGCCGTCGAGCTCGCCTTCTGGCATGGTCGCCACAGGTCGATCGCCTGTGCCGGCTCTCGCATACACCGCGCTGCCCGAGCCCGTCATCCGGCTGTTGCCGAACCGGGCCTGAAGCCACCGCCCCACTTCGGCCACCTCCGGGCACAAGGCTTCGGCGGCGCACTGCAGGTCGTTGCGGCCGGAAAAAGCGGCAAACGTCTTCAATCGATCAGTTTGCTGTTCTTCCCGTGCCAACGCTGAAGCGTGTGCAAGAAAGCCCGTGACTATAGCAGCTTCGGTATCCCTTGTCAGCAGCGGGCTGGAAAATATTGCCGCGGTGGCGATCGGCGTGGCGGGCTTCACGACGGCGTAGCGCTGCGGCGCCAGCGCCACCGGCGTCAGCCGCTCGCCGATGCCCTCGACGAAGGCCGTGTGGCCGCCCAGGAAGAAAGGCACGTCGGCGCCCAGCCGGGCGCCCAACGCCAGCAGGCGTTCACGCGGCCAACCCAGGCCCCACAGGCGATTCAGGCCGATCAGCACGGTTGCGGCGTCCGAGCTGCCTCCGCCCAGGCCGGCGCCCCACGGAACCTGCTTGTCGATCGAGAGGTCGGCGCCCAGCGTGGTGCCGCTTTCCGCCTGCAGGGCCCGGGCCGCCTTCAGGCAGAGGTCGTCAGCCGGCAGGGCTGCACCGAGGTCGTGGCGCTGCAGGCGACCGTCTTGCCTTCGCTCGAGGTGCAGGGTGTCGGCCCAGTCGATCAGCGTGAAGACGGACTGCAGCAGGTGGTAGCCGTCCGCGCGCCGGCCGATGACATGCAGGAACAGGTTCAACTTGGCCGGAGCGGGCAGGTCGAAGAGCGCGGCGATGGGCATGGCGCGGTTCAAGTGCCTCGGTCGAGCTTGGCGCGCACGCTGACCCCGGGCGGGTCGAGCCGGCGGGCGTCGACCAGGGCGCCTTCGGCCCACTGGGCGAGATCCACCGCCCAACCGAGCTGCACGAAGCCGGGGCCGCCGCCGGGCAGCGGCTGGTGCGGTGCGCCCGCCCAGGGTCGGCCTTGAAGCCAATGCAGCAGCGCGTTCAGCGGCACGGGTTCGCCGAGTGCGGCCTCGGCCAGTTCGGCCAGCGCATCGAACTCGCGCGTTCCCTGGCCGTCCTCCAGGGAGGCGCCGGAAGGGCTCCAGCGGGCCAGCGCCACCTGGGTGCCCAAAGGGCTGAGTAGTCGCATGCGGCCTTGTTGCTCGTCGCCGCTCAGCTCGAATGCGGCGCTGTGCGATTGCGCAGGCTGGGTGTCGCGAGCGGCCACCTTGACCAGCAGGCGGCCACTGAGCAAGGGGCCACCATCGAGCGCCCTCTGACCGCTCGCGCAGCCGCCGAGCACCACCGCGGCCAGCAGCGCGGTGCCGACGAGTGCCCGGGACTTCACAGTTGGACCTTCAAGCGCGCCAAGGTCTCGTGCAGCACCTCGTTGTCGGCTTCGCGCTGGCGGCCTTCGCGCCAGACGCGACGGGCTTCTTCCTGCTCGCCCATCACCCACAGCAGCTCGCCCAGGTGGGCGGCCACCTCCACGTGCGGCCGGGCCAGGTGCGACTGCCGCAGCAGCTTCAGCGCTGTCTCGCGGCGGCCCAGCCGGTACTCGACCCAGCCCAGGCTGTCGAGGATGAACGGGTCGTGAGGCGCCAGGCTGGCGGCCTTCTGCACCAGGCCTTCGGCCTCACCGAGGCGGATGTTGCGATCGGCCAGTGAATAGCCCAGCGCGTTGTGCGCGTGGTGGTCTTCTGGCTTGAGGGTGATGACCCGTTTCAGCAGGGCTTCCATGTCGTCGAAGCGCTGCAGCCGCTCGGCCACCATCGCCAGCTCGTACATCAGGGTGGTGTCTTCCGGGTCCTTGCGCACGCCCGACAGCAGCAGCTCGTAGGCTTCGGCCCACTGCCGTTGGTCGCGCAGCACCTGGGCCTCGGCGAGCAGTCGGGTGCGGGCATCGGGCAGGTCGCGTGCCGCCGCCTCGCGCACCAGGGCGCGCGCCTGGGCCACTTGCCCGGAGCGGGCCAGCAGGCTGGCTCGGCGCACGAGCGTGGTCATGTCGACGCGAGTCGGTTCGATCTTGTCCAGCCACTGGCCGGCGCCACGGTCGTCGCCGCGCTGCTCGTGGGCCTGGGCCAGCAGCAACCAGGCCAGCTCGGTCATGCTGCGCGGGTCCTTGTCGCCGTCGCCGTCGTCCTTGTCGTCGCCAACAGCGGCGGTGCCCGCGGCGGGCGACAGGTGCAGGAACTGCTCCAGCGCGCGGATGGCCTCATCGGGCTCGCGCAGGTCCACCAGGTAGGCGCCCAGGCTCAGCCAGGCGGCCGCCTGTTCGGGTTGCTTGGCCAGGACCTGACGCAGCTGCACCGCGGCTTCGCCGATGCGCTGCTGCTGGTCCAGTGTGCGGGCATAGGCCAGGCGGATCGGCGGCAGGGCCTCGGGGCGTGCCAGGTAGGTTTGCACCAGTGGCTCGGCGGCCTTGTCCTTGGCCATCAGCTCCAGAGCCAGCAGCACCGGGCCGGGCGCGTCAGGTTCCTCGATCAGGGCGCGCCGCGCATGGGCCAGCGCGGCCTCGGGCTGGCCGGCCCCTAGCGACAGGCGGCCAAGCGCCGTGCGCACGGCGGTGCGCGTGGTCTTGTGGCCGGCGAAGGGCGACAACGCCTGCTCGGCCACCGTCAGTGCGCGCGGCTTGTCGGACAAGGCGCCGAGAAAGCGAGGCAGGGCGGCGATGGTGGCCGAACGTTCGGCCACTGGCTCGCGCTCCACCAGCGTGCGGATCGGTTCGACCAGGTCGTTCGGGCGTTCCAGTGCCACCAGCAGCTGCAGCTGCAGCCGCAGCGCATTGCTGGACTCGGGCATGCTGCTGCGCCAGGCCTTGGCGGCGGCGATGGCCTTGTCCGGCGAGCGTGCCTGCACCGCCAGCTCGATGGCACGCTGGAACAGGCCCTCGTCGCGGGTCTGGCGCGCGACGGCCAGCATTCGTTCGTAGGCGCCGCCCGCCTGCCCGCCCTGCGCTTCGAGCTCGCCGATGAGGATGTGCAGGAAGGTGTTGCCGTCCAGGCTCGAGTTCGGTGCGCTGGCGGCGGCCTCGGGCGGCGCAGGGTCAGCGGCCAGGGCGGTGCTGGTCAGCCAGGCCGCGGTCAGGGCCAGCAGGGTGCGCGAGGGTCGTAGCAAGGGCCGCGAACGACCGCTGCGGTGGCCCTTGGCGGGGCCGGCGTGCAGGAAAGGCATCTGATCTCCGGGAGCAGAGTGGATTCTAGGATTGCGCCCAGGCCAGATAATTCCCCGATGCCCGAGTTGCCCGAGGTGGAAGTCACGCGCCGCAGCGTCGGCGGGATCGCCGGCGCACAGGTGCTCGACCTGGTGCTCGGCAAGCCGCTGCGGTGGCCGCTGGGCATCGCGCCCGACGAGCTGGTCGGGCTGCAGGTCGGGACCGTCGGGCGCCGGGGCAAGTACCTGTGGTTGCCACTGCAGCGCGAGGAGGTGGACGCTGGCGGGCTGCTGTGGCACCTGGGCATGTCGGGCTCGTTGGCCTTCGGCAGCGCACTGGGGCCGCGCGGCAAGCACGACCATGCCGAGCTGGTGACCGATCGCGGGCAGCTGCGCATGACCGACCCGCGCCGTTTCGGTGCGGTGGTGTGGTCGCCGGGGCTGCACCAGCTGCCGGCGTCGAAGCTGCTCGCCGGGCTCGGCCCGGAGCCCTTCGACCCGGCGTGGACACCCGCGGCGCTGCATGCGGCGCTGCGACCCCGCCGCACCGCGGTGAAGCAGGCGCTGCTGTCCGGCGAGCTGGTGGTCGGCGCTGGCAACATCTACGCCAGCGACGCGCTGTGGGAGGCCGGCATCGACCCGCGCACGCCCTGCCAGCGCATCGGCATCGAGCGGGCCGCGCGGCTGCATGCGGCGCTCCAGCGCGTGCTGGGCGAGGCCATCGCGGCCGGTGGCTCGACCCTGCGTGACTTCCGCAACGCCCATGGTGAGGTGGGGCAGTATCAGGGCCTGGCGCGTGTCTACGGGCGGGCCGGCGAGGCCTGCGTGCGTTGCGGCGGCACCATCCGACGGCTTGTGCAGGGCCAGCGTGCGACATATTTCTGTGCTGGATGCCAGCATCGCTGAAGCGCTTACCAGCGGTCACGATTCGCTTTGCTAGGATGCCCGAAACCCTGGCCACAGGGGCCGGCGCGCATCGACGCGACCTTCGAAAAGCAACCGTCAGACCCACGCGAGCACCATGTCCGTCCACTCCTCGGCCGAGCGCCAGCTGGCGATGCAACCCTTCCTGGTGCCCGGGCTCGATGCGCTGGCCGACTGGCGTCTGGCGCTGGAGCGCGACCTGGCCGAGCTGGAGCGTTTTCTCTCCGGAAGCGACCTGCTCGACCCGGCGGCCGCTGCAGCCTCGCAGCACCTGCGCCAGCGCCTGGCCAACGACAAGCTGGTGGTTGCCTTCGTCGCCGAGTTCTCGCGCGGCAAGAGCGAGCTGATCAACGCCATCTTCTTTGCCGACGCCGGCCGCCGCGTACTGCCCGCCACACCCGGCCGTACCACGATGTGCCCGGTCGAGCTGTGCTGGGACGAGCATGAGCTGCCGACGCTGGATCTGCTGCCCATCGCCACGCGGCGCGAAGCCGCCTCGCTGGCCGACTGGCGCCAGCAGCGCGAGCGCTGGAAACGCCTGTCGCTCGACCCGAGCGACACGCAAGGCCTGGCGCGCTCGCTCAACGAGGTGACGGCCACCCTGCTGGTGTCGGTCGACGAGGCGCGCGAGCTCGGGTTGTGGTCCGACACCAACCCGGCCGACAACCCGCCCAAGCAGGCCGATGGCCGCGTCGAGGTGCCGGCCTGGCGCCACGCGATCATCAACTACCCGCACCCCTTGCTTCAGCGCGGCCTGGTGGTGATCGACACGCCCGGGCTGAACGCCATCGGCGCCGAGCCGGAGCTGACGCTGAGCCTGCTGCCCAGCGCGCATGCTGCCTTGTTCGTGCTGGGCGCAGATACCGGTGTCACCCGTTCCGACCTCGACATCTGGACCGACCACCTCGGCGGCCAGGGCATGGCCTGCTTCGTGGTGCTGAACAAGGTCGACACGCTGGCCGACCCGCTGGCCACGCCGGCCGAGCGCGAGAAGGCGATCGAGCGCCAGTGCAACGAGACGGCCACCACGCTGGGCGTCACGCGCGAGAGGGTCTTCCCGGTCTCGGCAAGGCAGGCCCTGGCGGCACGCCTTGCCGGCGACGAAGCCGGGCTGGCCGAGAGCCGCCTGCCGGCGCTGGAAGAGGCGCTCAACGCCGATCTGCTGCCCCAGCGCCAGCATGTGCTGGCCAAGGCGGTGATCAGCGGCGTGCAGTCGCTTCTGGAGCACGCCACGCGACGCCTGCGTGACCAGCGCCGCTCCAATGCGGAGCAGATGCTCGAGCTGCGCAGCCTGCGCGGCAAGAGCGGTGGCCGCGTCACGCAGATGCTGGGCCGCGTGCAGTCCGACGTGGCCGAGTTCGAACGCTGCGCCTCGCGCCTGTCGGCCCTGCGGGCCGTGCACCTGCGCATGCTGCGCGACGCGATGCACGCTCTGTCGAGCGACCGTTTGCGCGAGGCCGTGGCCAGCCTGCAGGCCACGCTCGGGGCCAGCTGGTTCAACCTGCGCGCTCGCAATGCCTTTGCCCAGCTTTGCGCCGGCCTGGTTGGCCAGATCGACAAGGCCGCCCACCAGTGCGCGGAGATCGATCAGATGCTGCAGGCCTCGTTCCGCCAGCTCAACACCGATTTCGGTTTCACGCTGGCCCTGACGCCGCCGCCGGACCTGGCCTCGTTCCGCGAAGAGTTGAACCTGATCGAGCGTGGCTACGGGCGCTACTTCAGCGTAACCCGCGCGATCCGGATGAACGGCGCGGCGTTCTCCGAGCAGTTCCAGCGCATGCTGATGTCCAAGCTGCGCGTGATCTACGAGAACGCGTCGGCCGAAGTCGAGGCCTGGAACCAGATGGCCTCGCAGCAGATCGACGGCCAGTTCCGTGATCGCCGCCGTGGCTTG
Source organism: Pseudomonadota bacterium (assembly GCA_049322835.1). Taxonomy (GTDB): domain Bacteria; phylum Pseudomonadota; class Gammaproteobacteria; order Burkholderiales; family Burkholderiaceae_C; genus Ideonella. The sequence goes on from JBMOQN010000016.1 coordinate 101,602, forward strand.
AAGCGCCGCCGTGAGGCGCTGGAACGCATCCAGATGGCCACGGGGGAGCTGGAGCAGCGGCTGGCCGAAGTCGAGACCCAGGACGGCCGGCTGATGGAACTGCTCGAGCGTGCCCACAAACAGGCGAACGAGCTGCGCCGCCACGCCGAGCGCGGGCCGGTGCTGGCCAGCGGTGAGTCGCCGGATGCCGTCGACACCGTCTCGGGCGGCGAGGCGGTGCTGCGCCTTCCTTGAACACGAATCCCTCGCTCGCCGGGCGCATCGTCGCCTGGCAGCGCCAGCACGGTCGGCATACGCTGCCCTGGCAGCAGACACGCGATCCCTACCGCGTCTGGCTGTCGGAAATCATGCTCCAGCAGACCCAGGTCTCGACCGTGCTGGGCTACTACGAGCGTTTCCTCGCTCGCTTTCCCGATGTCGCTGCGCTGGCCGCCGCCCCGGCCGACGAGGTGCTGGCGATGTGGGCCGGGCTTGGCTACTACAGCCGGGCGCGCAATCTGCACCGCTGTGCGCAGGCCGTGGTGGCCGAGCATGGTGGCGTCTTCCCGCGCAGCGCCGAGGCGCTGGCGCGGCTGCCCGGCATCGGCCGCTCCACCTCGGCCGCCATCGCCGCCTTTTGCTTCGACGAGCGCGTGGCCATTCTTGATGGCAACGTCAAGCGCGTGCTGACACGCGCACTGGGCTTCGGCGAGGACATTGCCCAGGGACGCAACGAGCGGGCACTCTGGGCCCTGGCCGAGGAACTGCTGCCCTCGCCCGACGGCATGGTGGCCTACACCCAGGGTCTGATGGATCTGGGCGCCACGGTGTGCGCGCAGCGCGCACCTCGCTGCTCCGCCTGCCCTTTGCAGGAGGATTGCGTCGCCTCGCGCGAAGGTCGGCCCGAAGCCTATCCGCTCAAGACACGCAAGCTCAAGCGTGGCCAGCGCGAGCTGACGCTGCTGTGGCTGCAGCAGGCGGATCGCCTGTGGCTGCTGCGGCGGCCCGCCACCGGCATCTGGGCCGGGCTGTGGTCCCTGCCCGAGTTCGAATCGGTGGACGCGATGCACGCGTGGTTGGCCGGCTGGCCGGGCCGCAGCGAGGCGCTGGCCGGCTTCACCCATGTGCTGACGCACCTGGATCTGCACATCACGCCGCTGCGCCACACGCTGCCGGCGCAGTCGGCGCGTGATGCGCTGCTGCAGGCGCGCTGGCCTGAAGGCCGCTGGGTCCGCCGTGACGAGCTGCCGGCCTTCGGCCTGCCCGCACCGGTCGCCAGGCTGGTCGGCAGGTCAGATGAGCTGCTTGCTGCGCAGGAACTCGTCGACCAGCGCGAGCCGCTGTAGCGGGTCGGGCAAGGCCATCAACTGCTGGCGCGCCGCCAGCGGGATCGGCAGCAGCTCGCACCAGCGGTTGGCCACCCAGCCGGCTTCGTCGAAGCGGTTTTCGTCCGGCAGGTCGGCTTCGGGCCGCAGGGCCAGTGCGGCGTAGGCTCGCTGCAGGGCGTGGGTCGCCTCCGCGAACCGTTCACCCGGCGGCAGCACCTCGTCGGCGGGTTGCGTGCTCACGCCGTGGGCCTGCCACAGCCCGTCCGGTGCCTCGCTGACGCTGGCCCACTGGAAACGCAGCCCCCCGGTGCAGCGCACCTTCAGCAGCCCGGGTGCCGGCGCGTCGACTTCGCCCAAGTGCGCCAGCACGCCGATCGGCTCGAAGCGCATTGCCACGCCGGGCTGGCGCACCTCGGGCCCTTGCAGCAGGCAGACCACGCCGAACGGCTGCTGCGTGCGCAGGCAATCGGCCATCAGGTCGAGGTAGCGGGCCTCGAAGACCTTCAGCGACAACCGGCCGCCGGGGAACAGCACGCTGCGAAGCGGGAACAGCGGCAGCGGGCCTGCGGGGTTCGTCATGCCTTTTCGTCCAGCTCACGGTGCCGCCGCAGCGTGGTGATGCTGCCGTCGAAGCGGGCCGCCAGCTGCTCGACCAGATAGACCGAGCGGTGCTGCCCGCCGGTGCAACCGATGGCCACCGTGAGGTAGCTGCGCTGGTCTTCCTGGAATGCGGGCAGCCAGCGGCGAAGGAAGGCCTCGATCTGCGACATCATCTCGGCCACCTCGGGCTGCTCGCGCAGGTAGACGGCCACCGGCTCGTCGCGGCCGGTGAGCGGCCGCAGCTCGCGGATGTAGAAGGGGTTGGGCAGCACGCGCACGTCGAACACCATGTCTGCGTCCAGCGGCACCCCGTGCTTGAAGGCGAATGACTCGAAGACCAGCGTGAGGCGGCTCTCGGTGGCGTTGACCAGGTCCCGGATCCACTTGCGCAGCTGGGCAGGGCGCAGCTGCGAGGTGTCGAGCACGGTCGAACGCTCGCGCAGGGCACCGAGCAGCTCATGCTCCAGCTCGATCGCGTCGACCAGCGCCCGGTGCGGGTCACCTTCGTGCCCGGGCGCGGTCAGCGGGTGGGGGCGACGGGTCTCGGAGTAGCGCTTGACCAGTGCATCGGTGCTGGCGTTGAGGAAGATGCTGCGCAGGTTGACGCCTTCGGTGCGCAGGAGATCCAGCACCGGCAGCAGGTGGGGCAGCGAGCCGGCCGAGCGCACGTCCATCGCGATCGCCATGCGGCGCACGCCGTGCTCGCTTTCGACGCGGATGAACTCGCGCAGGAGCTCGGGCGGCAGGTTGTCCACGCAGTAGAAGCCGGCATCTTCCAGGGCGTGCAGCGCGATCGACTTGCCCGAGCCCGAGATGCCGGTGACCAGCACCACTTCCCGCGGGCTGGCAGCCCTTGACTGGCTGCCCATCACGCCCCCGCCACCGCCCGGTGGATCAGCTCCTGCGCGTGGGCCAGGCTGGTGCCGGATTGGCGGTCGCCCCCCAGCATGCGGGCCACCTCGGCCACACGCGCCTCGCCGCTCACCGGCGCGATGCGGCTCAGCGTCTGGCCACGCTCGGTGGCCTTGGCGACGACGAAGTGGCAATCGGCGCAGGCGGCGACCTGCGGCAGGTGGGTGACCGCCAGCACCTGGGCGCTGCGCCCGAGCTGCTTCATCAGCCGGCCCACCGAGTCGGCCACGGTGCCGCCGACGCCGGAGTCGATCTCGTCGAAGATCAGCGTGGCCGGCGCGCTGGACGCCGCCTGCCCTTGGCGCGATTGCGCAGTGGTCACGGCAATCGCGAGCGCCAGGCGCGACAACTCGCCGCCCGAGGCCACCTTGCCCAGCGGCCGTGGTGCGCTGCCGGCGTGGCCGGCAACCAGGAACTCGACGGTTTCCAGCCCATAGGACTGTGGCGCGTCGGCCTTCACCAGCGCCACCTCGAAGCGGCCACCAGCCATGCCGAGCTGCTGCATCGCCTCGGTGACGCGCTGGGCCAGCGGCTTGGCGGCCTTCTGGCGCGCCGCGCTCACCTGCTGGGCCTCGGCGAGCCAGGCCGCATGGGCCTGCACCACGCGCTGCTCCAGGCCGGCCAGGTCGGCGGCTTCGTCCAGCGCCTGCAGGCTGCTGCGCCACTCGGCCAGCAGCGCCGCCAGCTCTTCCGGCGGGCGGCGAAAGCGCCGCGCCAGGCCCATCCAGGCGGACATGCGGCTGTCCAGCTCGTCCAGCCGCTGAGGGTCCAGCTCGGCGCGGGAGAGGTAGGCGTTGAGCGAGTGGGCTGCGTCCTGCAGCTGCGCCTGCGCACCCTGCAGCGCCTCGACCACCGGCCCCAGGCGAACCGCATCGAACTCGGCCACGTCCTCCAGCGCTGTCAGCGCCCGGGCCACCGCGAGCGAGGCGCTGGCCTCTTCGTCACCCGAGACCAGGGCAACCGCCTTGGCAGCGCCATCCATCAGTGCCTGGGCATGGGCCAGGCGCTGGTGCTCGGCGTTCAGCTCCGGCCACTCGTCCGCGCCGGGGTTCAGCCGCTCCAGCTCCCCGATCTGCCACTGCAGGCGCTCGCGCTCGCTGGACAACTCGCCCTGCCGGGTGCGGGCCGATTCGAGCGCCGCACTGGCCATGCGCCAGGCCTCGAAGGCGCTGGCCATGGGGCGGCCGTCGATGCCGGCCTGCTCGTCCAGCAGCGCGCGCACCGAGGCCGGTCGCGTCAGGCCCTGCCACGCGTGCTGGCCGTGGATGTCGATCAGGTGGTCGGCCACCTCGCGCAGCTGGGCCACGGTGGCCACGCTGCCGTTGATGAAGCTGCGGCTGCCGCCCTTGGCGTCGACGATGCGGCGCAACAGCAGCGCGCCCTCGCCATCGTCGGTGCTGAAGCCCGCTTCATCCAGCCACCCCTTCAGCGAGACGGGCGTGTCGAAGGCAGCCGTGATCTCGGCACGTGTCGCGCCTTCGCGCACCACGTGGGACTCGGCACGAGCGCCGAGCGCAAGCTGCAGCGCGTCGATCAGGATGGACTTGCCAGCGCCGGTCTCGCCGGTCAGCACCGAGAAGCCGGCGTCGAACTCGACGTCCAGCGTGCTGACGATGACGAAATCCTTGAGGGTGAGGCTCTTGAGCATGGGGACACGAACAATCTAGACGACGCCTTCGTACCAGCGCAGCTTGCGGCGCAGCGTGGCGTAGTAGCTCCAGCCGCGCGGGTGCAAGAAGCGCACCGCCTGCGCCGAGCGGCGCACCCGCACCTGGTCGCCATGCAAGAGGCTGGCCAGGCGGTGCATGTCGAAGTTGGCGCTGGAGTCGCGGCCGGCAACGATGGTGATGGCCACGTCCTGCCCGTCGGGCAGCACGATGGGACGGTTGGACAAGGTGTGCGAGGCGATCGGCAGCAGCACCCAGCCGGCGATGGACGGGTGCAGGATGGGGCCACCGGCCGACAGTGCATAGGCGGTGGAGCCGGTGGGCGTGGCGATGATCAGGCCGTCGGCGCGGATGTTGGCGACGAACTCGTTGCCCACGTCGATGCGCAGCTCGACCATGCTGGCGCTGTGGCCGCGGCTGACCACCACGTCGTTGAGCGACAGGCCGTCGAAGATGACCTCGCCGTCGCGCCAGACCTGGCCTTCGATCATCGAGCGGCGCTCCTCCTCGTAGTCGCCGCGCACCATCGGGCCCAGCACCTCCGACCAGTCGGCGGCCCGGATGTCGGTGATGAAGCCGAGCCGGCCCTGGTTGATGCCGACCAGCGGCAGGTGGTGTGGCGCCAGCTCGCGCGCGATGCCGAGCATGGTGCCGTCGCCGCCGACCACCACACCGATGTCGCAGCGCTCGCCCAGCTCGGCCGGCGTGTAGGCGCCGTGCTCGTTCCAGTCGGTGTTCAGCGCCGTTTCACGCTCGACCGAAACCTCGAGCCCCTGCCGCATCAGGAATTCGGCGATGCTCTGCAGCATCGGCCGGATGCCCTGGGCCTGGTACTTGCCGATCAGCGCGGCGTGGCGAAAGCGGATGGGCATGGGCGGGGGCTTGTGAACAGGCCCTGGGCAAAAGTGCTCGAAGAATTACACCACAGGGGCCCTGTTCGGGTTGGGCCCGGGCGCCGGGCGGCGGGCCCTACGTCCTTACAATGTTTTCATGCTCGACGAGCGCTCCCGATCGCTGCTGAAAACCCTGGTCGAACGCTACATCGCCGACGGCCAGCCGGTGGGTTCCCGCACCTTGTCCAAGGCCTCGGGGCTTGAGCTGTCGCCGGCCACCATCCGCAACGTGATGGCCGACCTCGAGGAACTCGGCCTGATCGTCAGCCCGCACACCTCCGCCGGTCGCATCCCCACCGCGCGCGGCTACCGGCTCTTCGTCGACACCATGCTCACCAGCCGGGCGCTCGACCTGGGGCCTGGCTCGCCCGAGCTGGCGGCTGCGCGCGACCAGCTCCACCCGGACCAGCCCCAGCGCGTCATCGCGCAGGCGGCGCAACTGCTGTCCAATCTCTCCAGCTTCGTCGGCGTGATCACCGCACCCAAGAAGCCGAGCGTGTTCCGCCACATCGAATTCCTGCGGCTCGGCGAGAAGCGCGTGCTGGTGATCCTGGTCGCACCCGACGGCGACGTGCAGAACCGCGTGATCTTCACCGCCCACGACCCCTCGCAAAGCGAGCTGGTCGAGGCCAGCAACTACCTCAACGCCCACTACGCGGGCCTCACGATCGAGGAGGTGCGCGAGCGTCTGAAGCACGAGATCGACGCGCTGCGCGGCGAAATCGCCGCGCTGATGCAGGCCGCGGTGCAACTCGGCTCCGACGCCATGGCCGAGAACCAGGACCAGGTCGTCGTCAGCGGCGAGCGCAACCTGCTGGGCGTGCAGGACTTCGGCCACGACATGGGGTCCTTGCGCAAGCTGTTCGACCTGTTCGAGCAGAAGACTCAGCTGATGCGCCTGCTCGACACCTCCAGTCGGGCCGAGGGCGTGCGCATCTTCATCGGCGGCGAAAGCCGCGTCGTGCCCTATGAAGAGCTGTCGGTCGTCTCCGCGCCCTACGAGGTGGACGGGCAGGTCGTCGGCACCCTCGGTGTCATCGGCCCGACCCGCATGGCCTACGACCGCATGATCCAGATCGTCGACATCACCTCACGCCTGGTCGGCAACGCGCTGTCGCAGTCCCAGCGCTGACCGCCGGCCCGCCTAGAATCTCGGCCTCTCCCTAGGGGGCCGTTAGCTCAGTTGGTCAGAGCAGAGGACTCATAATCCTTTGGTCATTGGTTCAAGTCCAATACGGCCTACCAGATTCAGTGGCTTTCAGCGATGGCGGCCACCAATCCGCGGTTTTGTACAGCGGGGTTCTGCGCTTTACTGGTCATAAGCGATAAAAGTGCAAAATATGCTATAGCCAATAATTTGCATAAACTGGCTCAAGCCAGTAAAGTGAGATGGCTGGACTCGAGCCATGAACTACCCACTTCGCATCCCGGACCAGCTCAGGCCCCATTTGCGAGCTTTGCGCAAGCGCCAAGGCCTGACGCAGGCCCAACTGGGCGTGCTGATCGGCGTCAAGCAGGCGCGCATCGCAGAGATCGAGGCCAATCCAGGCGCCGTGAGCCTGGACCAGCTGAGCCGGGTGCTGGCCGCACTGGGGGCCACGCTTCACCTGCATGCGGTCGACGCCACGCCGCCCGTGGACGGTGCCGATGCGACGAAGCCGTTCGGCGCGAAGGCGCCCGCCCGGCCGGTCGCCAAGGGCCCCCGCAACAGCCCCACCAAGGGCCGCACGACCCCGAAACCGGCGACGCGTGAACCCACGCGCGCCGCCGTCGTCATACCGGCCAAGAAGGGGACGTGGTGACCACGGCATTGAACGCCTGGATGAACGGCGAACTCGTCGGCACCTGGACCGTCGACCGCGCCACGCACGCGTTCACCTACGCCGCCAGCTGGATCACCTCGCCGAAGGTGCGCTCACTGTCGTTGTCGCTGCCGGTCACCGCGTCGCGCGAGGTGCGTGGCGACGTTGTTGCGCATTACTTCGACAACCTGCTGCCGGACAACGACCGAATCCGCGAGCGCCTGGGCCGCCGCTTCGGCACCCGGGGCACCGACGCCTTCTCGCTGCTGGAAGCGATCGGGCGCGACTGTGTCGGTGCCGTGCAGCTCCTGCCGCAAGGCACCGAGCCGGTCCGATGGAACCACGTCGACTGCGAGCCGCTGAGCGAACGGCACATCGAAGAGATCCTGCGTGCCGTCCCCGGCCACGTCGGGCCGGGCATGCCGTTGCAGGACGACGACCTGTTCCGCATCTCGATCGCCGGGGCACAGGAGAAGACCGCCTTCACGCGCCACAAGGGCCGCTGGTGCCGTCCGCACGGCGCCACGCCGACGACGCACATCTTCAAGCTGCCGCTCGGCCTGGTGGGCGGCTCGCGGCGCGTCGACCTGTCCGACTCGGTTCAGAACGAGTGGGTCTGTGCGCAGATCGTGGCCGCGCTGGGGCTGCCGGTGGCGCCGACGACGATGGCCAGGTTCGGCGACGAAGACGTGCTCGTCGTTGAACGCTTCGACCGCGCCTGGATGGACGATGGCGCCTGGATCGCTCGGCTGCCGCAGGAGGATTTATGCCAGGCGCTCGGCGTGCCCCCCCGGCTCAAGTACGAAGCCGACGGCGGACCGGGCATGGCGAAGTGCCTGCAGCTGCTGGCCGGCAGCGCCGACCCGCACCAAGACCGGCTGGCGTTCCAGCTGACCCAGCTGGCCTTCTGGCTGATGGCCGCGACCGATGGCCACGCCAAGAACTACTCGATCTTCCTGCAGCCGGGCGACAGCTACGTGATGACGCCGCTGTACGACATCCTCTCGATGTGGCCGTATTTCGGCGATGGGCCCAACCGGTTCAACCGCAGGCAGGCCGGCCTGGCGATGGCGATGCGTGCCAAAAGCGCGCACTACAAGCTCGAGACGATCCAGCCGCGCCACTGGCATCAGCTGGCGATGAAGCACGGCGGGCCGGCTGTCTGGGAGGCCATGCAGGCGCTGGTCGAACGTGTCGAGCCCGCATTGGTGGCGGTGGAGAAGAAGCTGCCGAAGGGCTTCCCGGGCCGCACCTGGGAAGCCATCGCCACCGGCATGCGCACCGAGGCCAGGCGGTTCAGGGCGGGTGCTCCGCAGGCCTGATGGGCTGCCACGCAGCCTGGTACAAGAGCGCCTGAAGGGGAGGGTGCCGCAATGGCAAGACGCAAGAAATCCATTCCAGCTGAGGACCTCGTCGAACTGGTCGCGATGCTGCCGTGGTGGGCCGGCGTGGCGCTCGCGCTGGTGAGCTATTTGTTGCTACACCAGATCGCGGCAAAGCCGCTGACCGTCGACGCCCAACCCGGGCATGCGGGCATGGCTGTTCAGGGGCTGTGGAAGGGCCTGGCTAGTGCCGGCCAATACATCCTGCCCATCATCTGCCTGGTTGCCGCCGGGGTGTCGGCATGGCGGCGCAAGGTGCGTCAGGGCCTCGTCACCAATGTTGCGCAGAGCCAGGCGAGCGACGTTCTCGATGGCATGAGCTGGCGTGAGTTCGAGTTGCTCGTCGGTGAAGGTTTTCGGCTGCAGGGCTATCAGGTTGCAGAGACCGGTGGCGGCGGTGCCGATGGTGGCGTGGACCTCGTGCTCACCAGGCCCGGCAAAGGTGGCGGGGAGAAGCTTCTTGTGCAGTGCAAGCAGTGGCGCGCGCTGAAGGTCGGCGTTGATGTGGTGCGCGAGTTGTACGGCGTCATGGCCGCCCGCGGCGCCACTGGCGGCTTCGTTGTGACCTCTGGGCGGTTCACCGACGACGCCATCAGCTTTGCCAGCGGGCGCAACGTGAAGCTCGTGGACGGGTCGAAGCTGGTCGGCCTCATTCGACAAGCGAAGTCCGCCGCAGTGCAACCGACGCCGAGCAGAGTTGCGGCCAAGGTCGTCCCGCCGCGGGCCGATGCAGCGCAGGCGATCGCTTGCCCCGTGTGCGCTAAGTCCATGGTGCGCCGGTCCGCAAAGCGGGGCGCCAATGCGGGCAAGGAGTTTTGGGGCTGCACCGGCTACCCGGACTGCCGCGGTACGAGGCCGATCGGCTGAAGGCCGGAGATCCCATGGCACTGTCAGACGGTCTCTACGACCTGCTGCTTACCGAGGGCCTGCTTCGATCGCTCGCCGAGCTGGATCCTGGCAGCGCGGATGTCCAGGCACTCAAGAGTGGGGCACCAGAGCTGCTGGTCGATGCCATCGCGCGTCAGCTCGGCGCGATCCTGGATGACAGTGCCGGTGACGAGGCCGACAAGCCCAGGTGGCAACTCGAGTTGGTCAACGACCTGCTGGTGATGCTGCGGCGTCGGCTTGCTGCGGCAAATGGTTCGGGTGCGAACGGCGGTTCTGCCGAAGTTGTCGACCTGGTGGCATCACCGCTGCGCGTCTTGAGGGCCGTCCAGCGTGACCGGCAATTCCAGGCACCACCCGAGATCGGGCTCTCGGTGCCCTGGCTGTTCACAGCGGGCAAGGGCTCACCATCCCTGCTTCAAGAGATCCGGCGTGAACTGGCCTCTGCCGACCAGGTTGACATCCTGGTGAGCTTCATCACCGTGTCGGGGGTCCGCAAGCTGCAGGACGTGCTGCAGCAGATCACGGCCACAGGCGCACAGGGCCAAAGCGCCACGCGTCTGCGCGTCCTCACCACCACCTACACCGGCGCCACCGAAGCGCGTGCGCTCGATGAGCTGGCGCGCCTGCCCGGGTGCGAGGTTCGGGTGTCTCTCGATGGGCGCCGCACGCGCTTGCATGCCAAGGCCTGGCTGTTTCAGCGCCAGACCGGCTTCGGCTCGGCCTACGTGGGCAGCGCCAACCTGTCAGGCGCTGCCCTGACCGGCGGGTTGGAGTGGACCGTCAAGCTGACCCAGCGTGCGCAGGAGGGGCTGTTCGCTCGGGCGATCGCCCACTTTGAGACGCTCTGGGCCGACAGCGAGTTCCAGCGCTACGACCCCGACAACACTGACCATCGGCAGGCGCTTGCCGCCGCGCTGGGCCGCGAGTCCTTCGGCGGCGAGTCCAACGGCGCCATCAGCTTTTTCGACCTGCAGCCCAAGACCTACCAGCGGGACATGCTGGAGCAACTGTCGGCCGAGCGTGCCCACGGTCGGAACCGCAACCTGGTGGTCGCTGCCACCGGCACCGGCAAGACGGTGGTTGCGGCGTTCGACTACAGGAACACGTGTCGCAGCGAAGGCGGGCGCCCTCGTCTGCTCTTCGTTGCTCACCGCGAGGAAATCCTGCGCCAGGCCTTGCGCACCTACCGCGAGGTGCTTCGCGATCCCGAGTTCGGTGCCTTGCTTGCCGGCGGCCATGAGCCCGAACGCTGGGACCATCTCTTCGCCACCATCGACAGCGTGACCAGCCGCGACCTGGTGGCGATGGTGGGTGCTGGGCACTGGCACACCGTGGTCGTCGATGAATGCCACCGGCTGGCTGCAGACCGCTTCGACGCCTTCGTGAAAGCGGTTCGGCCGCGCGTGCTGCTCGGCCTCACCGCCACACCGGAGCGCAGCGACGGGCAGCCGATCACCCCGTACTTCGATGCCAGGCCGGACGGGAGCCCTGCCGTCGAGCTGCGCCTGTGGCATGCACTCGACCTGCAGTTGCTGGCGCCGTTCGAGTATTACGCCTGTGACGACGCCACCGATTTCTCATCGGTGCCGTGGGACAAGCCCGGCGAGCGCGAGGCGGTCGACAACCTTGTGACGGGCAACGACGTGCGCGCCCGACTGGTGGTGAATGAATGGCGGCGCCTGGCGTCCGATGCGGCCCGGGCGCGTGCCATCGTGTTCTGCGCATCGGTTGCGCACGCCGAGTTCATGACCGATTGGCTCAACCGCGCCGGCCTGCCAGCGGCCTGCGTGGTGGGCACGACGAGCGCCGAGGACCGTCGCAGGGCACCGCAGCGCCTGCTCAACGGCGAGCTGTGTGCTCTGGTCACTGTCGACCTGTACAACGAAGGCATCGACCTGCCGATGGTCGACACGCTGTTGCTGCTGAGGCCGACGCAAAGCCCGGTGCTGTTCCAGCAGCAGATCGGCCGCGGCCTGCGCCTGGCGCCGGGCAAGGAGAGCTGCCTGGTGCTCGACTTCGTTGGCCAGCATCGCAGCGAGTTTCGGTTCGACCGCCTGCTGTCGAGCCTGACAGGCCTGTCGCGCCGCGAGTTGGTGGACGGTGTCGAGAACGGCTTTGGCAGCTTGCCGCCGGGCTGCCACATCCACCTCCAACGTCAGACGCGGGAGCAGGTGCTTCAAGGTCTGCGTGCGTTGACGACGCAGAACTGGCGCCGGCTGAAGACCGAGCTGCAAGCCTATGCCGCGCTGCGCGGCCGTGCTGAAGTACAGCTGGCCAACTTCTTGCACGACCAGGCACTTGAGCTCGAGGACGTCTACCGTGCCGGCATCGGCCAGGTTCGCAGTGGCTGGACTGCGCTGAAGCGCGACGCTGGCCTGATCGTCTCTGAGCCCGGGCCCGAAGAGGACTACTTCAGCCGCCGCTTCGGCGACCTGCTGCACGTGGACGACCCGCGGCGGCTGGACATCATGGCTGCGGTCAGCGCTTTGCAAGTCAACCCGCCTGCACCCGGTGACAAGGATGCGATGGGTGTGCAGATGCTGGCCTACCAGATCGATGGACGGCATGAGCAGGCGGCGGGCCCCGAAGCCTTCATCGAGCGCATGCAGCGCCACCCGGCCATTGCTGCCGAGCTCGGCGAGCTCTCAGCCTTGTTGCAGTCGCGCACCACGCTGGGTGCCAAGCCCATCCCCGGGCTGGAAGACACGCCGCTGTGCCTGCACGCAGGCTACGGGGCGCGCGAGGTGCTCACGGCGGTCGGATGGTTGACTGCGACGCGGCGCGCACCGTTCCAGGCCGGCGTGCTGCCGCTCGCAAGCCGCAAGACTGAACTGCTGTTCGTGACGCTCGACAAGAGCGAGGGCTATCACGATCGCATCGCTTACCACGACTACGCGATCAGTGCCGAGCGCTTTCACTGGCAGACGCAGAACAACGCGGGACCGGACACAGCCAGCGGGCGGCGCTATCTGGAAAGCACGACGAACGGTTGGCAGTTCCAGCTCTTTGTGCGGCCTCGCAAGGGCGATGCCTACCGCGCTTGCGGGCGAGTGACGCTGGAAACCGCGGAAGGCGACCGGCCGATGAGCATCGTGTGGAAGCTCGAGACGCCGCTGCCTGTAAGCCTGTTCCGCGACTTCAGTGTGCTGCGCGGGGTGTAGCAGCACTGGCCTGGCGCGCAGGTGCCTTGAACACGTTCTTCACGTTCCAGGCCAGGAATTCGGGCGCAGGCAATAGATCGGCATGCTGAGGCTGGTGGATCGCTCGCCCGTGGAACTGCAACTCGCCGGCCATGCCCCGGCCGCCGCTGATCGCATGCTGGCTGAACACCACGCGGTGCTCCGAAGGCTCCACGGTGAACGCACCCAGGTCGAACAGCTTGTGGTGAAGCGAGCACAACGACAGGCCGTTGGGTTCAATGTCCGGCCCGCCGACGTGATGCCACTGGATGTGGGCTGCCTCCAGCCCGGCCGGCGTGAGGCCGATGCGAAGGTCGAATCCGCAGATGCAGCACCGGTATTCGTACGCGCGCAGCACGCGCTCCCGAAAGCCCGGGTCGCGTCGACGGCGTTGCGCGATGGTGTCGACGGTCATGAGCGGAGTGGCCTCGTGAACTTCACGTGGCCCGTCGAGGTCCAGGCCCAGCCTGGTCACGATGTCGGCATGCAGAGTCAACGGGAAGTAAGCGTCCAGCACGCGGGAGGCCACGGCCTCCAACAGGCCGGGCACACGGCGCAAGGCATCGTCGATGTCGGCGGGGAAGCCGCCCTTGATGTGGTGCGTGCGAAGTTCGGTCAGGCTGGGTGTGGCGCCAGCGGGGCGTCTGAGCACCTCGCGCGGCCCACTCAACTCCCAAAGCGCGCCGTTTCCATCGGTGGCCAAGTGCCAGAAAGGGTAGTGCCGCGACTTGGCGGCACCGCTCGGGCCGAACTCTGCTAGCAACTGTTTGAGCTGCTCATCGACATCGGAGAACTCCACGAGCCTGGGTTCGCCACGCTGGACGCGCGCCAGCGCCAACAGGATCAAGAGCGGCTTGTGGGGGGCGTAGAGCCCCGCGCGTTGCGCGCGGCGGATGTTCTCGAATGCATCCAGTACGTCGATCGCATTCTTCATGTCAGGTTAAGCTCGTCCAGTAGTCGGCCCTCTCGGAGATCACCCATCGAACTCCACCGCGCGGATCGGGCTGGTCACCGGGGTAGCGGGGTATCAGGTGAATGTGCAAATGACCCACCGTCTGCCCGGCCGCGGCGCCATCGTTGATGCCGATGTTGTAGCCCGCAGGGCCAAACTCCACCTGTAGCTGATCCTTCGCCGCCTCAAGCAGGGCGAGCATTGCTGTGCGTTCCCCGGCCGTTGTTTCGAGAATGACGCCACGTGCCGAGCAGGGATCACCAGCGTATGACCTGGACTGACCGGGTAAGCATCGCGAATGACGATCGCGGAGTCATTGCGCAGGACGACGCGCGCCGCGGGTAAGGTGCAAAAGGGGCGCAGGATGCTGATGTCCACGTCGTGAAGGTACAAAATCCCGTTCTGAAGGACTCATAATCCTTGGTCATTGGTTCAAGTCCAATACGGCCTACCACTTTCCCGTGGGGCTGCTCGCTGGGAGCGGCGTTCGACACGGTCGCTGCGGGCCTGTGCTGCAAGCTGGGAGCTTGCACGAACACGGGAACATCAAGAACATGAAGAGCGCACTCTTCGTCGACTTCGACAACGTCTACTCGCAACTGCGGCAGTTGCAGCCGGATGCGGCGGAGCGGTTCGCGCGACACCCGTCGGAATGGATGAGCTGGCTGACAGGCTCCCTGGCATTGCCGGAACCGCACGAGGAGGGCGAGCGTCGTCGGTTGCTTGTGCGGCGCTGCTACCTGAACCCCAACTGGTATCAGGGCTATCGCCACGCATTCCTGCGTGCAGGATTCGAGATCGTCGACTGTCCGCCCGTCACCAGCCAAGGCAAGACCAGCACCGACATCCACATGGTGCTGGACATCGTCGACCTGCTTCAACACGAGACCCGCTGTGACGAGTTCATCGTCTTCTCGGCAGATGCGGACTTCACGCCCGTCTTGCGCAAGCTTCGCCGCTATGACCGGCGCACCACGGTGCTCGCCATCGGCTTCCCGTCAGCGGCCTATCAAGCCTCCGCCGATCTCTTGATCGACGAGCGGCTCTTTCTGCGGGAGGCGCTCGGTCTCGGCCCGGCCGCCGCCGACGTTCCACCCAGCCAAACTGGGCAGACGACGGAGATCAAAGAGTCAAGACCGGCGGAAAGCAAGCCGGTGATGCTGGATTCGAAGGTGGCGAGTCCCGCCGTCACAGCGCCCAAGGCTGAGCCGTCTTCCAAGGTGGTATCGCGGCTGGCGACGCCCGACGAGCTTTCCGAGATTGCCGGCCGCCTGTGGACCTTTGTCGACGAGGCTCCCCTGCCGGTCAGCTCGGGTCAACTGGCTTCGCGACTGCGCCAAGAGTTCCCGGAGGTCCTGGAGAGCTGGAACGGCCTGGGTACGTTCAAGGCGTTCTTTCGTTCGCTGGGGCTTTCCCGGCTGCTTTGGCTGAGCGGGTCTGGTGGTCGGGTGTTGGACCCGAGCCGGCATGAGTTGGAAGGCCCGATGCCCGAGCAAGAGCCGGAATCGCCCTGGGCCGGAGCCGAGGGACTTTTCCCCGTGATCAGGGAGGTCTGCGTCTTGACGGGGGCTCCGCTGCTCGCACCCAAGGATCTGCGTACGGTGATGATCGCGTTGGTGCGTGTTCTGCAGAAGCAGGAGTTCAAGCTGCCCGCCACGGTGCAGTCGGTTTGCCGCTATTGCGTTGAGTTGGAGGGCCTCAGAGTTCGGCCTCGCGATGTCACCTTCCTGGTGCGTGGCATGCAGATGAACGGGCATGTCTTCGGGCGGGGCGCCGATGACGAGGGGACCTTGGCCGCCCGGCTGCTGAACCAGATCCTGTTCCTCTGTGAACGCGAACAAAAGGTGCCGAACCAGAGCGAGATCGAGCAGATTCGCACATGGATCGGTGCCGCAGTGGTAGCGTAGTGCGATGTGGCGGGCGCGTCCGGATGTGGTTCAGAACCGATGGGATCTCACCCCCGTGCTCGTGGCGTGCGCGGTCGGCCTGGCCGCGGCGGCGCCGGCCTGGGGCCAGACGATCCACAAGTGCGTGAGCGAGGGCCGCACGGTCTATCGGTACGAGCCCTGCACGAACGTCAATGAAGCCGATGCCACCCCGGCGCGGGGCATCCATGACCCGGCGGCGTTGAACCGGCCGGCCCAGTTGAGCCCGCCCCTGGGATTCGTTCCCCCGGACAGCCGCACCATCCGCGACGTGCCTTCGCGTCGGCCATCAGGGCGCGAGCGCCGGGCCGAGGCCGTGCAAGAGAAGTGCCGGGCAGTGGAAGAGGCGATGCCGCAGGCGACCGACTCCGCCGAGTTGCTTCGCCTGCGCAACCTCCACGCGCGGCTGGACTGCAAGTAGGCCGCGTCGGGGGCCGCGCTACCAGCCGATGCCGTAGTAGTGGTACACGCTGCGGCCGTCGTCTTCGCTGTAGCTCGGCACCTCGGCCTTCGGGTTGTCGATCGAGTCGAGTCGGTCGCCGGCGATGTTGTAGACGGCACCTCCAGAGGTGGGTGGATGCAAGGCCGCCGACAGACGGCAGCCGCCACCTCCGTGGTGCTCTTGATACCCCGGCCGGGCCATCGGACCGTGGCCCGGCGCCTTGAGGACTGCGCACCGGGCGGTGCGCCCGCCGGATCAGCGGTAGGCGTCGGGGTTCAGCGTGCAGCGTGACTGCACCAGGGTGCGCGCGTCTCGGCCATCTCGGGTGGCAGGCCACTCTCCGCTGTCTGAATGTTGCCGTTCGCCGCGGGCGGCGCACTGCTGTTCGGGGCTGGCCAGCGCGGTGTCGATGCTGGTGGGCACGGGCCGCAGCACGTACGCCGCGAGGATCACCGCTTCGATGACCGCCAGGCCGGCAATCAGGGTCACCCAGCGCCGGGTGCTGGGGCGGGCCTTGTCGAGGAACAGCGTGCGCATGACGGGGGAGCAGGAAGCCAGCAGCGATTCTCCTCAGCCCATTGGCAAGCGACCCTCCCCTGCATGGGGGAGGCCGGCTGTGCCCTTAGGGATGGCCCCTCAGCCTGCGAACAGGTTGGCCGGCCGGCCGGTGGCACTGGTCTCGACCGCAAAGAGGCCGCCGGCCAGCGGCTGCGCTTCGAGCTGCTCGGCGCTGAGCGCGAAGCGTGCACTGGTGATGAACAGCGTGCGCAGTTCCGGCCCCCCGAAGGCCATGTTGGTGATGTGGGCGGTGGGCAGCGCAATGCGCAGCAGCTCCTGCGCGCTGTCGGGGTCGTGGCAGGTCACGCACGAGGCGCCCCAGTGCGCGATCCAGATCCGGCCTTCGGCGTCGGTGGTCATGCCGTCGGGGTAGCCGTCGCCGGGGGCGAAGCGCAGCCAGGGCCGCTGGCGAGCGAGCTGGCCGGTGGCCAGGTCGAAGTCGAAGGCGTGGACCTGCTGGTGCACCGTGTCGTTGAAGAACATCGTGCGCTGGTCCTTCGACCAGGTGGGCCCATTGGTCACGGCGAAGCCGGCATCGAAGGCCCGCGTCCCCTGCCCATGGGCATCGAACCGGTAGAGCGCACCGGTGGGGGCGCGGCAGTCGAAGTCCATCGAGCCACCCCAGAAGCGGCCTTCGGCGTCGCACTTGCCGTCGTTGAAGCGGTTGCCCTCACGCTCGGGCTCGGGCTCGTGCCGGCGCTCGAGCTGGCCGCTGGCGGGGTCGAAAAGGGCCAGGCCGCGCTGCAGCGTGATGGCCAGCCCCGGGGCGCTCGCCCGCTCGGCGACGGCGCTGATGGTCTCGTCGAAGGCCCAACTGCGCTGCTCGCTGCGGGCCGGGTGCCAGCGGTGCAGGCGATGCGCCAGGATGTCGACCCAGTACAGCGCCTGCTCACGGATCGACCAACAGGTGCCTTCACCCAGCGTCGCACCAGCGGGCCAGACGCAGCGGGGTTCCGAGAGCACGGTGGGGGCGGTGGGGCTCATGGCGGCATGCTACGTCGGCAAGGCATACACGAAGAATTCAAATAAGTGCCATTGCTATACATAAATGAGCATACATGGATGAGAAAAAACCCTCAGGCTTCATCGGTGACCATTGGCCGGCCGTACAGCGCCACCGCCGTGCTCCGAAGCGCCCGCAGCATCACCTTGGCGCCCGGTGAGAGCAGGCGATCGCTGCGGGTGATGAGGCCGAACGCATCCATCTTGCAAGGCAGCTGGATGGGCAGCAGCGCGAGCATGCCGTAGTCGGCGTAGTAGCGCGCCACATCCGTGGCCAGCACGGCCAGCAGGTCGCTCTGCTGCAGCATCTTGGTGAGGAACAGCAGGGCGCTGGTCTCGACCAGGTTGGTCGGGGTGGGCAGGTTCGCCTCCTGGAACATCAGGTCGAAACGGTGGCGCAGCACGCTGCCCGGGGGCGGAACGATCCAGCCCGCCTCGGTCAGGTCATTCAGCGCCAGCCGGCGGGCACTCATCAGCGCATGGCCGGGGCGGGCCACAGCGGACACCGGTTCCTCGACCAGGGCTTCGTAGCGCACGGCGGTCTTGTCGTGCCGCTCGAACAGCCGGCCGACCACCATGTCGAGCTTGCCCTGCAGCAGCCGTTCCATGAGCACGTCGCTGGTCTCGATCTGGAGCGACACCCGCAGGCTGGGATGCTCCTCCTTCACCTGGGCGACCGCAGGGGGCAGCAGCGTCATGCCGGGCGCGGTGATCGCCCCCACGCCGACCTGGCCGAAGCGCCCGGCTTTCAAGGCCTCGATCTCGTCGTGGGCCTGGGTCAGGCTGGCCAGTGCCATGCGGGCGTGCCGGATCATTGCCTCGCCGTACCAGGTGGGCCGCATGCCGCGCGGCAGGCGGTCGAAGAGTTGCACGCCGAGCGTCTCTTCCAGGTCCTTCAGCAGCTTGGACGCGGCGGGCTGCGTCATCGCCAGCACCTGCGCGGCGCGGTTGATGTTGCCCTCGTCCTCCAGCGCCACCAGCAGCAGCAGCTGCCGTGTCTTCAGGCGGGCGCGGATGGACCAGTGCGGCGAGGTGGTGGAAGACATATGACAAATCGTACATACATAACCCGACAAAAACTATTAGAAAGTTATTGATCGGCTTCGTACCATGCCGCCCGATGTCGCCCGCAGAGGCGGCCGCCCGCCTGTGTGTGAGAACGAGACTGGAGACGAGAGATGACGACATCCCGCCGCACCGCCGTGGCATCGCTGGCCGTGGCTGCGCTTGGCTCGGGTTTGCCCGCCTTCGCGCAGAAGAAGATCGTGCTGGGCTTCGCCCAGATCGGTGCCGAGAGCGAGTGGCGCACCGCGAACACCGAGTCGATCAAGTCGGCCGCCGCGGCCGCCGGCATCGAGCTGAAGTTCTCTGACGCGCAGCAGAAGCAGGAGAACCAGATCAAGGCCATCCGCTCCTACATCGCGCAGAAGGTCGACGTGATCGCCTTCTCGCCGGTGGTGGAGTCGGGCTGGGAGCCGGTGCTGCGCGAGGCCAAGGCCGCGAAGATCCCGGTCATCCTCACCGACCGGGCGGTCAACGTGAAGGACGACTCGCTGTGGGTCAGCTTCATGGGCTCGGACTTCCTGGAAGAAGGCCGCAAGGCCGGCCGCTGGCTCGTCGAGAAAGTGAAGGCCACCCAGGGCGACGTGAACATCGTCGAGCTGCAGGGCACCGTGGGCTCGGCGCCGGCCATCGACCGCAAGAAGGGCTTCGAGGAAGTCATCAAGGCCGACCCGAAGTTCAAGGTCATCCGCTCGCAGACCGGCGATTTCACCCGCGCCAAGGGCAAGGAGGTGATGGAAGCCTTCCTGAAGGCCGAGGGCAAGAAGATCAATGTGCTCTACGCGCACAACGACGACATGGCCATCGGCGCCATCCAGGCGATCGAGGAGGCCGGCCTGAAGCCGGCGAAGGACATCATCATCATCTCGATCGACGCGGTGAAAGGTGCCTTCGAGGCCATGATCGCCGGCAAGCTCAACGTGAGCGTCGAATGCAGCCCGCTGCTGGGCCCGCAGCTGATGCAGGCGGTGAAGGACCTCAAGGCCGGCAAGACCCTGCCCAAGCGCATCGTCACGCAGGAAACGGTGTTCCCGATGGAGGTGGCGGCGAAGGAATTCCCGAACCGCAAGTACTGACCTCGCCGAAGGAGAACACCACGTGAACAGAAAGACATTCACCGCACTGCTCGCCGTAGGCGCCGTCGGCCTGCTGTTGCTTCAGCCGGCCTGGTCGCAGGACAAGGGCCCCGTCGGCATCTCGATGCCCACCAAGTCCTCGGCGCGCTGGATCGCCGACGGCGACAACATGGTCCGCTACTTCAAGGAGAAGGGCTACAAGACCGACCTGCAGTACGCCGAGGACGACATCCCCAACCAGCTCGCCCAGGTCGAGAACATGATCACCAAGGGCGCCAAGGTGCTGGTGATCGCCGCCATCGACGGCACCACGCTGTCCAACGCACTGCAGAAGGCGGCCGACAAAGGCGTGAAGGTCATCGCCTACGACCGCCTCATCCGTGGCTCGAGGAACGTCGACTACTACGCCACCTTCGACAACTTCCAGGTCGGGGTTCTGCAGGCCAGCTCCATCGTCGACAAGCTCGGGCTCAAGCAGGGCAAGGGCCCGTTCAACATCGAGCTCTTCGGTGGCTCACCCGACGACAACAACGCTTTCTTCTTCTACGACGGCGCGATGAGCGTGCTCAAGCCCTACCTCGACTCGGGCAAGCTGGTGGTGCGCAGCAAGCAGCTGGGCATGGACAAGGTCGGCACGCTGCGCTGGGACGGCGCGGCGGCCCAGGCCCGCATGGACAACCTGCTCTCGGCCTACTACGGCAAGGAGAAGCTGCATGCGGTCCTGAGCCCCTACGACGGCATCTCGATCGGCATCCTGTCGTCGCTGAAGGGCGTGGGCTACTGCACCGCCAGGCAACCTTGCCCGGTGGTCTCGGGGCAGGACGCGGAGGTGCCCTCGATCAAGTCCATCCTGCGCAACGAGCAGAGCTCGACCGTCTTCAAGGACACGCGCGAGCTGGCCAAGGTGACGGTGGGCATGGTGGACGCGATGCTCTCGGGCCAGCAGCCGCCGGTCAACGACACCAAGACCTACCACAACGGCGTGAAAGTGGTGCCTTCCTTCCTGCTCAAGCCGGTCTCGGTGGACTCGGCGAACTGGAAGGCAGCCCTGGTCGACAGCGGCTACTACAAGGAAGGCCAGTTGCGCTGACCGGCCGCTGGCACCAGCCCACCCGGCCATGACCGACCTGCTGCAGATGCGCGGCATCCGGAAGACCTTTCCGGGTGTCGTGGCGCTCGACCACGTGAACCTCTCGGTCCGGGCCGGCGAGATCCATGCGCTGGTGGGCGAGAACGGGGCCGGCAAGTCGACGCTGATGAAGGTGCTGTCGGGCGTCTACCCGCACGGCAGCCACCGGGGCCAGATCGTCTTCGAAGGCGTGGAGCGCCAGTTCCGCGGCATCGCCGACAGTGAGCGCCTGGGCATCATCATCATCCACCAGGAACTGGCGCTGGTGCCGTTGCTGTCGATTGCCGAGAACATCTTCCTCGGCCACGAGCCGGCCCGTGCCGGTGTGATCGACTGGCCGACGGCCCACCGCCGTGCCCGCGAGCTGCTGGCCAAGGTGGGCTTGCACGAGTCCACCGCCACGCCGGTCGGCGAGCTGGGCGTGGGCAAGCAGCAGCTGGTGGAGATCGCCAAGGCGCTGGCCAAGGACGTGCGCCTGCTGATCCTCGACGAGCCCACCGCGAGCCTCAACGAGAACGACAGCGAGGCCCTGCTGCAGCTGCTGCTCGATCTGAAGCGCCAAGGCATTGCCTGCATCCTGATCTCGCACAAGCTCAACGAGGTGGCACAGGTGGCCGACACGGTGACGGTGCTGCGCGACGGTTCGACCGTGGCCAGCATGGACTGCCGCGACGGCCCGCCGGCCCAGAACGTGATCATCAACCACATGGTCGGCCGCGAGCTGGCCGACCGTTACCCGCGCCGCACCCCCAGAATCGGCGACACCGTGTTCGAGCTGCGCGAGTGGCGTGTGCACCACCCGGTGCAGGCGGGGCGCGAGGTGGTCAAGGGCGTCAGCCTCACGGTCAGGCGCGGCGAGATCGTCGGCATTGCCGGCCTCATGGGCGCGGGCCGCACCGAGCTGGCGATGAGCGTGTTCGGCCGCTCCTGGGGGCGGCGCATCACGGGCAGCGTTCGCATGCACGGCCGTGAGGTGGACGTGGGCACGGTGCAGAAGGCGGTGGCGAACGGCATCGCCTACGTCACCGAAGACCGCAAGTCGCTCGGCCTGATCCTGCACGACGACGTGGCGCGCAACACCACGCTGGCCAACCTGCCCGGCGTGTCGCGCGCCGGCGTGATTGACGAGAGCTGCGAGCATGCCGTGGCCAGCCGCTACCGCCGCCAGTTCGGCACGCGCTGTGCCAGCCTGCAGCAGCCGGTGGTCAACCTCTCGGGCGGCAACCAGCAGAAGGTCGTGCTGGCCAAGTGGCTCTTCGCCAACCCCACGCTGCTGATGCTGGACGAGCCCACACGCGGCATCGATGTGGGTGCCAAGTTCGAGATCTACAGCCTGATGGCGCAGCTGGCCGACGAGGGCCGCGCGATCCTGATGATCTCGTCCGAGATGCCCGAACTGCTGGGCATGTGCGACCGCATCGTCGTGATGAACGAGGGGCGGTTCGTCGCCGAGTTCAGCGGCGCCGAGGCCACCCAGCAGAAGATCATGCATGCGATCGTCAACGCCGACCGCGTGGAGACCACCGCCTGAAGCCGACATGAGTGCCATGCCCGACACCGGTGCCCGCCCGCGCGGCGGCGACGTACCGAACCCCCTCATCCGCCACCTGAAGCACAGCCTGCGCGAGTACGGCATGCTGATCTCGCTCGTGGCGATCATGGCCTTCTTCCAGGTGATGACCGACGGCACGCTGCTGCAGCCGCTGAACCTGACCAACCTGGTGCTGCAGAACAGCTACATCGTCATCATGGCGCTGGGCATGCTGCTGGTCATCGTGGCCGGCCACATCGACCTGTCGGTCGGCTCGGTCTGCGGCTTCGTCGGCGCGCTGGCGGCGGTGCTGATGGTCGAGATGGGCTGGCCGGTGCTGCCGGCCACGCTGACCTGCCTGGCGGTGGGGGCGCTGATCGGCGGCGCGCAGGGCTGGTTCGTCGCCTACTTCCGCATCCCGTCGTTCATCGTCACGCTGGGCGGCATGCTGGTCTTCAAGGGCCTGGCACTGGCGCTGCTCCAGGGCCAGTCTGTGGGCCCCTTCCCTGACGGTTTCCAGCTCCTCAGCTCCGGCTTCGTGCCCGAGCTGTTCGGCAGCAGCGAGGAAGGCGACGGCGAGCTGCTGCTGACCTCGCTGCTGGCGGGCGTGGCGGTGGCGGCGGCGCTGGCGGCGGTGGCCTGGCGCGAGCGCAGCCAGCACGCCTTGCACGGCATGGACGTGGAGCCCGCGCTGCTCTTCGCGCTGCGCCAGGGCGTGTTCGCGGCATTGCTCATCGCCTTCGCCTGGCTGATGGCCTCGTACAAGGGCCTGCCCAACGTGCTGGTGGTGATGTTCGTGCTGCTGCTGCTCTACGAGTTCGTCACCACCCGCACCACGCTGGGCCGGCGCCTGTATGCGCTGGGCGGCAACGAGAAGGCGGCGCGGCTGTCGGGCATCAAGACCGAGCGCCTGGCCTTCCTTGCCTTCGTCAACATGGGCGTGCTGGCGGCGCTGGCCGGCCTCGTCTTCGCCGCGCGCCTGAACACCGCCACGCCCAAGGCCGGCCTGGGCTTCGAGCTGGACGTGATCGCCGCCTGCTTCATCGGCGGCGCCTCGGCTTCGGGTGGCGTGGGGCGCGTGGTCGGGGCGGTCATTGGCGCCTTCGTGATGGGCGTGATGAACAACGGCATGTCCATCCTCGGCATCGGCATCGACTACCAGCAGGTCATCAAGGGCCTGGTGCTGTTGGCGGCGGTGTGCGTGGACGTGTACCAGAAGAACAAATGAACACGGCCACGACGGCGGCACCGCCGGTGCTGGCCTTGCACGGCATCGTCAAGCGTTTCGCGGGTGTGCAGGCGCTCTCGGGCGTGAGCCTCACGCTGCGCGCGGGCGAAATGCATGCGCTGATGGGTCAGAACGGCGCCGGCAAGTCGACCCTGATCAAGGTGCTGACCGGCGTGTACCCGGCCGATGCGGGCGAGATGCTGCTCGCTGGCGAGCCCATCCGGCCGCGCTCGCCGCGCGAAGCGCAGGCGCTGGGCCTGAGCACGGTGTACCAGGAGGTCAACCTCTGCCCCAACCTGTCGGTGGCGGAGAACATCTTTGCCGGCCGCTTCCCGCACCATGGCGCGGCCGGCGCCTGGCGCATCGACTGGAAGCGCGCGCAGGCCGGGTCACGCGCTTTGCTCGCGCGGCTCAACCTCGACATCGACGTGAACCGCCTGCTGGGCAGCTACCCGGTGGCGGTGCAGCAGATGGTGGCGATCGCCCGTGCGCTGCATGGCCGCTCCCGGGTGCTGATCCTCGACGAGCCGACCTCGAGCCTGGACCAGGGCGAGGTCGAGCGCCTGTTCGCGGTGCTGCGGCAGCTGCGTGACGAGGGCCTGGCCATTCTCTTCGTCACCCACTTCCTGGACGAGGTCTACGCCATCGCCGACCGCATCACCGTGCTGCGCAACGGTGAGCGTGTCGGCGAGTACCTGCCGGCCGAGCTGGATGCCCAGGCGCTGATCAGCGCGATGATCGGCCGGGCCTTCAGTCGGTCGAGCCACGCCCGGGCCGCGCGCGAGGCGGCATCCGCCGGCCCGCTGCTGGCGGTGCAGGGCCTGGGCCGGCGCGGTGCGGTCGCCCCGCTCGACCTGGCCCTGCAGCCCGGCGAGGTGCTGGGCCTGACCGGCCTGCTGGGCTCGGGCCGCACCGAGCTGGCCCGGTTGCTCTTCGGCCTGGACCGGCCGGACAGCGGCGCGCTGCGCTGGCGGGGCGCGCCGCTGCAGCTGGGCTCGCCGACCGACGCGGTGCGCCACGGCCTGGCCATGTGCCCCGAGGACCGCAAGGCCGAAGGCATCGTGGCCGAGCTGTCGGTGCGCGAGAACATCGCGCTGGCGCTGCAGGCCCGGCGTGGCATCTGGCGCCACCTGGGCGTGAAGCAGCAGCGGGCGCTGGCCGAGCGCTTCATCGCGCAGCTCGGCATCCGCACGCGCGACGCCGAGATGCCGATCGGCCAGCTCTCGGGCGGCAACCAGCAGAAGGCGCTGCTGGCGCGCTGGCTGGCCACGGAGCCGGCGCTGCTGATCCTGGACGAGCCGACCCGCGGCATCGACGTGGCCGCCAAACAGGACATCATGGACCAGGTGCTGGCACTGGCGGGGCAGGGTGTGGCGGTGCTGTTCATTTCCGCCGAGCTGGAAGAAGTGGCGCGCCTGTCCGACCGCATCGTGGTGATGCGCGAGCGGCGCAAGGCCGGCGAGCTGCCGGGCGGCAGCGGCGAGCAGGCCATCGCCGAGCTGATCGCGGGGGAAACAGCATGAAGGTGGTGAAGCGCATCACGGCCCACCGCCTGTGCTGGCCGCTCGTCACGCTGGCGTTGATGCTGGCGGTGAACGCGGCCTTCAACCCCGGCTTCTGGCAGTTGCACTGGCGCGACGGCCACCTCTACGGCAGCCTGATCGACATCCTCAACCGCGCCGCGCCGCTGGTGATCGTGTCGCTCGGGATGACGCTGGTGATCGCCACCCGCGGCATCGACATCTCGGTCGGCGCGGTGGCCGCCATCAGCGCCGCGGTGAGCGCGCTGATGATCGGCGGCCAGCTGGTGGTGGTCGACGGCGTGCCGCTCTACATCAGCCGCTTCCCGATGGCGCTGGCGCTGGCCTGCGCGCTCGGCGTGGCGCTCCTGGCCGGGCTGTGGAACGGCCTGCTGGTGGCGGGCGCGGGCATCCAGCCCATCATCGCCACGCTGATCCTGATGGTGGCCGGCCGCGGGATCGCGCAACTCATCACCGGCGGCCAGGTCGTCACCGTCTACTACGCGCCTTTCTTCTTCCTCGGCGGCGGCCATCTCCTCGGCCTGCCGTTCTCGCTGTTCATCGTGGCGGGGCTGTGGCTCACGCTGCACCTGCTGCTGCAGCGCACCGCGCTGGGCCTGTTCATCCAGGCCCTCGGCGTCAACCCGGCGGCGGCGCGCATGGCGGGCGTGCGACAGAAGCTGATCACCGTCTGCGTCTACGGCTTTTGCGGGCTGGCGGCCGGCGTGGCCGGGCTGTTGCTCAGCTCCAACGTGAAGAGCGCCGACGGCAACAACGCCGGCCTGCTGATGGAGCTCGACGCCATCCTGGCCGTCACGCTCGGCGGCACGCTGCTGGCCGGCGGGCGCTTCAGCCTGGCCGGCAGCGTGGCCGGCGCGCTGATCATCCAGACGCTCACCTCCACCATCTATTCGATCGGTGTGCCACCCGAGGTGAACCTGGTGGTCAAGGCCGCGGTGGTGTTCGTGGTGATGCTGCTGCAATCGCCCGACTTTCGGCGCCTGGTGCGCGGGCGGGTCTTGCGGCCGGCGGTGGAAGGCGCGAAATGAGGGTGGCCGACGTGACACCGCCACCCGCCATGGGCCCCTCGGCCGCTTCGCCGGCCGGGTCGTGGCCGGTGCCGCGAGGGTTCGGCCTGAAGCCCGAACAGTGGCCGCTGGCGCTGACCGTCATGCTGTTCGGGCTGATGGCGGGCTACGGCTCGCTGGCCTACGACGGCTTCTTCGCGACCCAGGTCTTCCTGAACCTGCTGATCGACAACGCCTTCCTGCTCATCGTCGCAGTCGGCATGACCTTCGTGATCCTCTCCGGCGGCATCGACCTGTCGGTCGGCTCGGTGATCGCGCTGACGACGATGGTCGTGGCCTCGCTGGTCGAGCGCCTCCACTGGAGCACAGCCGCGGTGCTCCCGCTGGTGCTGGTGGGTGGTGCCCTGTTCGGTGCGGTGCAGGGCCTCATGATCCAGCGCTTCCGGCTGCAGCCCTTCATCGTCACGCTGGCCGGCATGTTCCTCGCGCGTGGCCTGTGCTACCTCATCAGCATCGACTCGATCAGCATCGGCGACGAGGCCTTCTCGGCGCTGGCGCAGTGGCGCATCGAGCTGTGGGAGGGGGCCTCGCTCACGATCGGTGCACTGGTCGGGCTGGTGGTGGTGGCCGCGGGCGTCTTCATCTCCCACGGCACGGCCTTCGGTCGCACTGTCCATGCCATCGGTGGCAACGAGGCCTCGGCCCTGCTGATGGGGCTGCCGGTGGCGCGCACGACGGTGGCGGTCTATGCGCTGAGCGGCTTCTGCGCGGCATTGGCGGGCGTGGTGTTCAGCTTCTACATGCTCTCGGGCTACGGCCTGCACGCGATGGGGCTGGAGCTCGACACCATCGCCGCGGTGGTGATCGGCGGCACGCTGCTCTCTGGCGGCGTGGGCACCGTGGCAGGCACCCTGTTCGGCGTGCTCATCCTCGGCGTCATCCAGACGCTGATCAGCTTCGATGGCAGCCTGAGCTCGTGGTGGACGCGCATCGTCATCGGCGGGCTGCTGCTCGCCTTCTGCCTGCTGCAACGCCTGTTTGAAGCACGGCATGGCCAGGGGCAACCATGAACGGGAAGCGCGAGCCGGCCTTCGTCGGCATCGACTGGGGCAGCACGCATCGGCGGGCCTGCCTGCTGGACGACGAAGGCGGCCTGCTGGCGCGCCAGCACGATGACCAGGGCGGCATGGCCTGCAAGGGCCGTTTCGAGCAGGCCTTGAACGACCTGCTCGCAGCCTGGCCGCAGGCGAGGGCAGAACTGCCCGTGGTCATGGCGGGCATGGTGGGTTCGGCGATGGGCTGGCAGGAGGTGCCGTATGTCGACGCCCGCACCCCGCTGCGGGCGCTCACGGCCAAGCGTGTCGCGGTGCGTGCTGCGCCACCAGGCCGGCGCTGGTCCATCGTGCCCGGCCTGGTGTGGCGGGGCGAGGGGGACCGCGTCGACGTGATGAGGGGAGAGGAAACGCAGCTGCTGGGCGCGTTGCAGCTGCTCGGGTCCCGCGGGGAAGAGGGTTGCTACGTGTTGCCCGGCACGCACAGCAAATGGGCCTGGCTGCATGGCGGCACCGTGCTTCGGCTGCAAACCTGGATGACGGGGGAACTGTTCGCGCTGTTGCGCGCGCACGGCAGCCTGGCGGCGGCGATGCATGCCGCGCCCCAGCATGCCGAGCCCGACCCGCAGGCCTTCGCCCGTGGTGTGGCCGATGCAGCCGAGGGCGGCCTGAGCCACCTGCTGTTCGGTGCCCGTGCCCGGGTCGTCACCGGGGCAATGCCTGCTGCGGCGGCGGCGGCCTATGTGAGTGGCCTGCTGATCGGCAGCGAATGGCATGCGCTGGGCCGCGACGGCGCGGCGGGCCCGGTGCGGGTGATCGGTGAGCCGGCTCTGGCGGCCCTGCATGCGCGCTGCGCCGCGATGCTGGGCCGCGCGGTCGAAGTGCTTGACGCGCAAGCGGTGCAGCTGGCCGCGTGGCGCGTGCTGGCCGCCACGAAGGAGTTCGCATGAAAGATGTGGCTGCCGCCACGCCGACCTGGCCCCCTGAACCGCCGCTGGTCGCCATCTTGCGCGGACTGGGCGAGCATGAGGCCGAGGGCGTGGGCGCCCTGCTGGCCGAAGCCGGCTGGCGCGCGCTGGAAGTGCCGCTGAACCGGCCCGGTGCGCTGGCCGCCATCGGCCGATTGGCCACCTGCCTGCCGCCGGAGGTGCTGGTGGGTGCCGGCACCGTGACCGACCCGACGCAGGTCGACGCCGTGGCCGCGGCTGGTGGGCGGCTCATCGTGTCGCCGCATTTCGACGCGGCCGTGGTCGAGCGCGCGGTGGCCCTGGGGCTGCGCGCCGTCCCGGGGGTGTTCACCGCAAGCGAAGCGTTCGGCGCGCTGCGTTCCGGCGCCAGCGCGTTGAAGATCTTTCCAGCGGAAGCGATGCCGCTGGCGGGCCTGAAGGCGCTCGCCGGCGTGCTGCCGGCGGGCACGGCGCTGTGGCCGGTGGGCGGCATCACGCCCGCCAGCCTCGCCGACTGGCGCCGACATGGCGCCACCGGCTTCGGTATCGGCGGTGCGCTCTACCAGCCGGGCGTGCCACTCACCACCGTGCGCGAGCGCGCCGCGGCCTTCCTCTCGGCCTGGGCTGCTGATGGCCGCTGAGGGCTCAGTAGGTCTCCAGGTGCAGCCGGCCCGTCGATTTCAGGGCCGCGCCGGTCTCTGCCCAGTCGAGCCCGGCCTGCTGCGCCACGTCGCGCAGCGCCAGCAGCACGCCTTCTTCCATCGCCTTCAGCCCGCAGACGTAGAAGCAGGCGTTGGGGTCGGCCAGCAACTGGCCCAGGTCGGCGGCGCGCTCGCGCATCAGGTCCTGCACATAGCGCTTGGGCTGCCCGGGCGTGCGGCTGAAAGCGAAGTTGATGTCGATGAAGTCCTTCGGCAGGTTCTGCAGCGGGCCGAAGTAGGGCAGCTCCTGCTGGCTGCGGGCGCCGAAGAAGAGCAGCAGCTTGCCGCCTTCGAACTTTCCTGAAGAGCCGTGCCCCCAGGCTCCGGCTTCGCCTTCTCCACCCCCCGAGGGAGCTGCGCCGCCTTGGGACGGCCCGGCGGCGGCGCGGCGCAGCCGCCTCCGCCACTCCGTCATCGCCCGCATCGGCGCCGACCCGGTGCCGGTGCAGATCATCACGATGTGGCTCTTGGGGTGGTTGGGCATCAGGAAGCTGGTGCCGAAGGGTCCGATCACCTGCACCGTGTCGCCCACCTTCAGGTCGCACATGAAGTTCGAGGCCACCCCGCGCACCGGCCGGCCCTGGTGGTCTTCCAGCACGCGCTTGATGGTGAGCGAGACGTTGTTGTAGCCCGGCCGCTCGCCGTTGCGCGGGCTGGCGATGGAGTACTGGCGTGCGTGGTGCGGCCGGCCGGCCTCGTCGGTGCCGGGCGGGATGATGCCGATCGACTGCCCTTCCAGCACCGGGAACGGCATGGCGCCGAAGTCGAGCACGATGTGGTGGGTGTCGTACTCGGTGCCGACTTCGGTGACGCGCACGTTGCCGGTTACCGTGGCGGTGACGCTTTTCTCGGCTGCCTTCGGGCCGTAGAGGTTGGTGTAGGCGTGGGCGGCCGACCAGGGCGGCACGACTGAGCCGAACTGCGCACTGTTGAAGGCAGGCTCGGTGCCGGGCTCGGGCTCGGGCGCTGCGGCGGGGGCTGGCGCAGGGGCTTCTTCGGCCACCCCTGCCCCGCCCGCCAGGGTCGACAGCTGGTCGCGGCTCAACGGCACCGGCAGGGCGTCCCACCCCAGCTGCTCCTCGACGCTGTAGGCGTGCGCGGCAGGCATCTGGCGGTAGTTGTCGATGCTGCCGGTGGGGCAGGGCGAGATGCAGTCGTTGCACCAGTTGCACTTGCTGGCGTCGACCACGTAGTTGCGCGCGTCGTGGGTGATCGCGCCCGTCGGGCACATCGTCTCGCAGGTGTTGCAGCGGATGCAGATCTCGGGGTCGATCAGGTGCTGCTTGATGAGGACGAGTTCGGCGGGGGCGTTCATGGCGAAGGCCTTCAGTTGAATCGCACGTATTCGAAGTCCACCGGCTGGCGGTTGATGCCCATCACCGGCGGGGCGATCCAGTTGGCGAACTTGCCCGGCTCGACCACCCGGCCCATGAGGCTCGTGACGTACGCGCGGTCGGTGGCCGAGGGCAGCCATTCGTCGGCCTTGGCGGCCCACTCGGCCTCGCTCACCACGCGGCCGTCCGGCGATACCTTCACGCCGGCCAGCGAGCCGATGTTGCGGTGGAAGGCCTTGTGCGGCGTCTTCAGCCGGTGCGGCAGCCCGGCCTTCTCGATCACCTTGTTCCAGCGCTCCACGCCGCCCACCGAGTCCTTGATGAAGTCGTCGCGCAGCACCTCGTTCAGCGCGTTGAGCATCGGCACCTCGCGCTCGACCAGCTGACCGTTCTGCACGCCGAGCACGCGGTAGGTCTGCCCCTTCAACTGGTGGTCGTCGGGGCGCTTGCCTTCCTCGAAGCGGCCCTTCAGGCCGGTGGAATAGAAGGTGGCAGCGTTGCTCGACTCGTCGGCACCGAAGAGGTCGATGGTCACCGAGAAGTGGAAGTTCAGGTAGCGCTGCAGCGTGGGCAGGTCGATCACACCAGCGGCGCGCAGCTTGGCCGGGTCGTCGGTCTTCAGCTCGTTCATCGCCTGGCAAGTGCGCTGGATCACACGCGACACGCCAGACTCGCCGACGAACATGTGGTGCGCTTCCTCGGTCAGCATGAACTTGGTCGTGCGGGCCAGCGGGTCGAAGCTGCTTTCCGCCAGCGCGCAGAGCTGGAACTTGCCGTCGCGGTCGGTGAAGTAGGTGAACATGAAGAACGACAGCCAGTCCGGCGTCTGCTCGTTGAAGGCCTGCAGGATGCGCGGGTTGTCTTCCTGGCCGCTGCGGCGTTCCAGCAGCGCTTCGCCTTCCTCGCGGCCGTCGCGGCCGAAGTACTTGTGCAGCAGGTAGACCATGGCCCACAGGTGGCGGCCTTCCTCCACGTTGACCTGGAAGAGGTTGCGCAGGTCGTACATGCTGGGCGCGGTGAGGCCCAGGTGGCGCTGCTGCTCGACGGAGGCCGGCTCGGTGTCACCCTGGGTGACGATGATGCGACGCAGGTTGGCGCGGTACTCGCCGGGGATGTCCTGCCAGGCGTCTTCGCCCTTGTGGTCGCCGAAGTGGATCTTGCGGTCCTTCTCGGCCGGGTTCAGGAAGATGCCCCAGCGGTAGTCGGGCATCTTCACGTGGCCGAACTGCGCCCAGCCCTGTGGGTCGACGCTGACGGCGGTGCGCAGGTAGACGTCGAAGTTCTGCGAGCCGTCCGGGCCCATGTCGTCCCACCACCCGAGGAAGTTGGGCTGCCACTGCTCCAGCGCGCGCTTGAGCGTGCGGTCCTCGGCGAGGTTGACGTTGTTGGGGATCTTCTCGCTGTAGTCGATGCTGCTCATGACGATGTCTCCTCGATTCCTCAAACCCGATGCCAGTCGAAGGCCGCCTTGTCGCCCTTGCCGTAGACCTTGAGCGCGCCCTTCTCGCCGACGGCGTTCGGGCGCTGGAAGATCCAGTTCTGCCAGGCGGTGAGCCGGCCGAAGACGCGGGTCAGCATGTTCTCGGGGCCGTTGAAGCGCAGGTTGGCTTCCATGCCGGTCAGCGCGTCAGGGCTCATCGCGACGCGCTCCTCGATCGCGATGCGCGTCTCGTCGGCCCAGTCGATGTCGTCGGGGTTGCTGGTGACCAGACCGAGCGCGAAGGCGGCGTCGCCATCGAGCGGCTCGCCGGCGCGGGCGCGGATGGCGTCCAGCGGCCCGGCCTCGCCGTAGAAGCGTCGCTCCAGCCGGCTCTGGCCGGTGACCATCGGGTACAGGCCGAAATTGGCTTCTTCCACCGTCAGCTTCGGTGCCCGCGCAGGCTCGTCGGGCAGCACCAGCATGTAGCTGCGGTCGCAGGCCAGGGCCAGCTCCAGGAAGCTGCCGGCGAAGCAGGAGCCGGGCTCGATCAGCGCAAAGAGGCTGCGCGACGACACGTCGAGCCGGCTGAAAGCCCGGCGCAGCCAGCCGATCGTCTCGCGCACCAGCCAGTGGCTGCGGTGGGCGATGAGCGTCGTGTCCATCGCCAGCACCGCCGCCGCATCGCCCTCGGTCTTGATCAGCCAGGTGCCGATCTCCAGCTCGTTGGTGCGCATCGAGAGGATGGCGTCGTCGAGCTGGCGGGCCAGGGCCAGCGGGTACCAGCCGGCCCCCGCGGCCTCGATCTCGGCGATCGTGGCCGGCTGCGCACCGGTGGGGGCTTTGACCGTGAAGGTGGCGGTGCGCTTGGCGCGGTCGATCTCGACCGTGATGTGGGGGTAGCGCAGTGCGTCGGCTTCGATCGTGCGCTCGATCGGTGCCAGTGCGACACCCTTGGCGCCGGCAGGCCGGTCACTCTGCTGTGCCAACTGCAGCGCACGCTCCTGCACCTTGGCGGCGAACTGGGCCGGCTTGGCGATGTCGTCCACCAGGCGCCAGGCCTTGGCCTTCTGACCGCGCACGCCCTCGGTGGTGGTGCAGAAGATGTCGGCCAGGTCGTGCCGCACCTTGCGCTTGTCGGTCACGCGCGTCAGGCCGCCGGTGCCCGGCAGCACGCCCAGCAGCGGCACCTCGGGCAGGCTGACGGCGCTCGACCGGTCGTCGACCAGGATGATCTCGTCGCACGCCAGCGCCAGCTCGTAGCCGCCGCCGGCGCAAGCACCGTTCACGGCCGCCAGGAACTTCAGGCCGGAGTGAGCCGACGAGTCCTCGAGGCCGTTGCGCGTCTCGTTGGTGAACTTGCAGAAGTTCACCTTCCAGGCGTGGCTGGAGACGCCCAGCATGAAGATGTTGGCGCCCGAGCAGAAGACCTTCTCCTTCGCGCTGGTGACCACCACCGTGCGCACTTCGGGGTGCTCGAAGCGGATGCGGTTCACGGCGTCGGCCAGCTCGATGTCCACGCCCAGGTCGTAGCTGTTGAGCTTGAGCTTGTAGCCAGGTCGCAAGCCGGCGTTCTCGTCGATGTCGCAGGCCAGCGTGGCCACCGGGCCCTCGAAGCCCAGGCGCCAATGGCGGTAGCGGGACGGGTCCGTCTGGTAGTCGACACGGGGGGCGGTGCTGCTCATGGCGTCTCCTCTGGGGAAGGGGGCAGAGGTGGGGTGTCAGCCCACGATTGGCGCAGCATAATGCATATTCAGGAAGTCATGCAAGCACTTTAATGCATCAATGACTTTCCAATTGCAATGCGCCACGCACCATCTGCCGCAAGGCCTGGAACGTGGGCTCCAGCGGCTGGGCGCTGGTATCGAGCTTGAACTCCGCCTTGGAGTAGAAGGCAGCCCGGCCGGCCAGGATGCGCTTGAGGTCTTCCATGGCCTCCTTGCTGGCCGCCATCGGGCGCAGGTCGCCCTGGGCGGTCACGCGGCGCATGTGGTCCTCTGCGTCGGCCTGCAGCCACACGGTGGTGCAGTGGGCCAGCAGCTGGTTGAAGGTGGCGGCGTCCGACACCAGGCCGCCCGGCGTGGCGATGACGGCCTCGGGGTAGATCTGCACCGCTTCTTCCAGCGCCCGGCGTTCGTAGCGGCGGTAGGCGTTCATGCCGTAGAGCGCCTGGATTTCCGAGATGCTGCAGCCGGCGAACTTCTCGATCTCGCGGCTCAGCTCGACGAAGGGGAAGCCGAGGTCGTCGGCCAGCATCTGCCCCAGGGTGGACTTGCCGGCGCCGCGCAGGCCCACCAGCGCGATGCGCGAGCTGCGCGGCCCGCTGCCCTGGCCGTGGGCGCCCCCGGTGCCCAGCAACTCACCCACCGCCACCCGCACCCGGCGCAGCGTGGCCTCGTCGCGGCCTTCGAGCAGCTCGCGGATCAACAGCCATTCTGGAGAGGAGGTGCTCACATCGCCAATCAGCTCGGCCAGCGAGCACTGCAGGGCCCCGGCGACCTGCAGCAGCACCAGGATGGACGCGTTGCCGGTGCCGTACTCCAGGTTCGCCAGGTGCCGTTCAGAGACTTCGGCCGCCTGGGCCACCGCCTTGCGGGTCATGCCGCGCCGCGCCCGCAGCGCCCGAACCCGCTCGCCCAGCGCCACCAGGAAGGCGTTCTTGCCCTCGGGTTCATCTTGGCGTTCGCGCTCTGCGGCGTCCTCCTCGGCCTCCCGGGCTGAGGCTGAAAGATGCAATATAGTGCTTGACATGGTCCGTGGGTGGGCCTAGAGTTCCTGCACGCACAATAGTTCATCCCCCAGAGGCCTGCAAGGCCTAGCCGTCAACGGCGTGAGGTGAACCGCAAGGAGACCGGTGTGACCGATTCCGCCCTCCCGGCCCTGCCGCCGGCACCTGGCCCGCGATTCAACTTCGCGCAGCACCTGATCGAGCGCAACGCCGCGCGGCCGCAGAAGGCAGCCTATGTCGACGATGCCGGCGAGCTGTCGTATGGCGAGCTGGCCGAGCGCCTCCGCAGGATGGCCGCCGCGCTGAAGGCACAAGGCGTCCGGCGCGAAGAACGGGTGCTGCTGCTGATGCACGACTGCAGCGACTGGCCCGTGGCCTTCCTGGGAGCGCTGTACGCCGGCATCGTGCCGGTGGCCGTGAACACCCTGCTCACGGCGGCCGACTACGCCTACATGCTGCAGCACAGCCGGGCGCAGGCCGCGCTGGTCTCGGCCGCGCTGTGGCCCACGCTGCAGGCCGCCCTGGCGCAGGCCGAAGCCGAGGGCGGGCACGAGCTGCGCACGGTGATCGTCTCGCGCGGCGGCCCCGAGGCCCCAGCTGGCACGCTGGGCTTCGATGCGCTGCTGGCGTCGCATGCCCCGCTGGCGGCGCCCGCCACCACCGGCCCCGACGACCCCGGCTTCTGGCTCTATTCCTCGGGTTCCACCGGCCGGCCCAAAGGGACGTTGCACACCCATGCGAATCCGTACTGGACCGCCGAGCTCTACGGCAGGCCGGTGCTGGGGCTGAAAGAGCAGGACGTGTGCTTATCGGCCGCCAAGCTCTTCTTCGCCTACGGCCTGGGCAATGCGCTGAGCTTCCCGCTCAGCGTGGGCGCGACCACGGTGCTGATGGCCGAGCGGCCCACGCCAGCGGCGGTTTTCCGGCGCTGGACGCGCGAGCAGCATCGCCCCACCGTCTTCTTCGGCGCGCCCACCGGCTACGCGGGCATGCTGGCCTCGCCCGAGCTGCCGCCACGCGAAGCGGTGGCGCTGCGCCTGTGCTCGTCCGCTGGCGAGGCGCTGCCGGCCGACATCGGCGAGCGCTTCACCGCGCGCTTCGGTTGCGAGATCGTCGACGGCATCGGCTCCACCGAGATGCTGCACATCTTCCTGTCGAACCGGCCGGGCCAGGTGCGCTATGGCACCACCGGCTGGCCGGTGCCCGGCTACACGCTGGCGCTGCGCGGCGAGGACGGCCACCCAGTGGCCGATGGCGAAACCGGGGACCTCTACATCCAGGGGCCGAGCGCGGCGCTGATGTACTGGGGCAACCGCGAGAAGTCGCGCGACACCTTCCAAGGCGCCTGGACCAAGAGCGGCGACAAATACCAGCGCAACGCCGACGGCAGCTACACCTACGCCGGCCGCAGCGACGACATGCTCAAGGTCAGCGGCGTGTACGTCTCGCCCTTCGAGGTCGAGTCGACGCTGGTGGAGCACCCGTCGGTGCTGGAGGCGGCGGTGATCGGCGTGCCCGATGCCGAGGGCCTCACCAAGACCAAAGCCTTCGTGGTGCTCAAGCCCGGCCAGGCGGCGACCGAGGCCGAGCTCAAGGCCTTCGTGAAGGACCGCCTCGCGCCCTACAAGTACCCGCGCCAGATCGAGTTCCTCGCCGAGCTGCCGAAGACGGCGACCGGCAAGATCCAGCGTTTTCGCCTGCGCGAGCGCGAGGCCGGGCAGGGGTGAGGCCTGTGTCGGGAGAGGCCCGGTTCGTGGACCTGGTGGTGCAGGGCCGCCCGCTGCGCATCGAGCACCAGTGGCTGGGCGGCGAGCGCGCGGGCCGACCGCTGATGGTCTTCCTGCACGAGGGCCTGGGCTCGCTGGCGATGTGGAAGGACTTCCCGCGCCGCCTGGTCGACGCGCTCGGCTGGCGCGGCCTGGTCTATTCACGGCCGGGTTATGGCCGCTCCACGCCGCGCGCGCCCGGCGAGGCCTGGGCACCGGACTTCATGCACCGACAGGCGCAGCAGGTGCTGCCGGCGCTGCTGGATTCGCTCGGCGTCGACAGGCCGTACTTCCTCTTCGGCCACAGCGATGGCGCCTCGATCGCGCTGCTGCATGCAGCAGCCGCTCCCGGCCGCGTCGCTGGTGCCGTGGTGCTGGCACCGCACATCCTGGTCGAAGACCTGTCGGTCGCGAGCATCGAGAAAGCGCGCGAGGCCTACGAGACCACCGGCCTGCGCGAGCGTCTGGCGCGTTACCACGACGACCCCGACTCCGCCTTCCGCGGCTGGAACGACATCTGGCTCCACCCGGCGTTCCGCGGCTGGAACATCGAGGTCGAACTGCAGGCCATCCGCTGCCCGCTGCTGGCCATCCAGGGCCTCGACGACGAATACGGCACGCTCGCGCAGATCCACGGCATCGCGGCGCGCGTGCCGGGCACCACGCTGCTGGAACTGCCGCAGTGCGGCCACTCGCCGCACCGCGACCAGCCCGAACGGGTGATCGCTGCGGTGCAGGCGTTCGTCCACGGGCTCTCGCCGGCGTGAGCGAATGGGCGACGCGCAGGTCGTGACATCTGCACGACCCGTGGTGATCGGCTCATCGATTTGTTGAGGGTTTGCCCCGGGAGCGGTGGCGTCCCTTGAGCATCGTTGAAGCTTTGTTGGTGTGCAGACAGGCTGCCCGCAGTGACACTCGCGGCCACGGACCCACAAGGTCCCAAGCCGATCTGTATGCACCTTCCGAACTTGGAGCGATTGATGAAGAAGACGATGTTCCCGGTCACCCGCCTGTGCGCTGGCCTGGGCCTGGCGTTCGCCGTGTTGGGTACGGCCCATGCCGCTGTGGAGACCACCCGCGTGGTCGTGACGTTCAAGAGCGCGCAAGCCGCCAAGGTGGTGCGCGCAGCGATCGCCAACGCCGGTGGCCGCATCAAGGTCGAGATCGACGGCAACAACGTGGCTGTCGAGCTGCCCAAGGCCGCCGCTGCCGCGCTGGCCAAGCACGCCGGCGTCGCGCTGGTGGAAGAAGATGCCAAGCGCTACCCGCTGGCCCTGACCTCGCCCTCGACCGGCAAGCCCTACAAGCTGGGCCAGCTGGTTCCCTACGGCATCCCGATGGTCCAGGCCGACAAGGTCCGCGACGTCAACGCTGCCAACCGCAAGATCTGCATCATCGACTCCGGCTACTCGCTCGGCCAGGAAGACCTGCAGAACAACGCCAACGTGACCGGTGAAGACGACATCGGCGGCGCCGGTCCCTGGTCGGTCGACGGCTCGCACCACGGCACCCACGTCGCCGGCACGATCTCTGCGATCAACCAGAAGAACCGTGGCGTGGTCGGCGTGCTGCCGAACCAGCAGATCAAGCTGCACATCGTCAAGGTGTTCGGCGACGACGGCAGCTGGGCCTACTCGTCCAGCCTGTCGGCCGCTGCCAAGAAGTGCCAGGCCGCTGGCGCCAACGTGATCAGCATGTCGCTGGGCGGCCCGCTGCCCAACGCCTCCGAGCGCACCACCTTCGCCAACCTGCAGACCGCCGGCCTGCTGTCGATCGCTGCTGCCGGCAATGGCGGCAACACGCTGACCTCCTACCCCGCCGGCTACCCGGCCGTGATGTCGGTCGCTGCGGTCGACGAGAACGAGCAGTGGGCCAGCTTCTCGCAGAGCAACAAGGACGTCGAGATCAGCGCACCGGGCGTGGGCGTGCTGTCGACCGTGCCGAACGGCTCCGGCTCGGAGCCCGAGCTGGCCGTGGGGGGCACCGAGTACGCACCGGGCGCCATGGACGGCTCACCCGTCGCCTCCGCCACCGCGCCGCTGGCCGACTTCGGCCTCGGTGACGCGGTCGACACCTCGGTCTCGGGCAAGGTCTGCCTGATCCAGCGCGGCAACATCGCCTTCTCCGAGAAGGTGCTGAACTGCCAGAACTCGGGCGGTGTTGGCGCCGTGGTCTACAACAACGCGGCCGGCGGCTTTGCCGGCACGCTGGGCGGCGTGGCCACCACGATCCCGTCGGTGACCGCTTCCGACACCGACGGCGCTGCCATGCTGGGCCAGCTGGGCCAGTCGGCCACCGTCGCGGTGACCCCGTCGAGCTACGCCTACTACGACGGCACCTCGATGGCCACCCCGCACGTGTCGGCCGTCGCCGCCCTGGTGTGGAGCTTCTACCCGAGCTGCACCGGCGAGCAGATCCGCCAGTCGCTGAACAAGTCCGCCAAGGACCTGAACATCGCCGGCCGCGACAACAAGACCGGCTGGGGCCTGGTGCAGGCCAAGGCCGCCAAGGACCGCATCGCCTCGCTGGGCTGCGGCAACTGATCGACGGTTCCACACCGACGAGCAAACGGGGCCCCGCGGGGCCCCGTTTTTATGGGAGCCTGCCCTGGATGGCAGGCCGTGTGATTCTGTGAGGGAGCCGGTGATGTTCGAGCGTTGGCGGGTGGTGTGTGCCGCCCTGGGAATGGTGTTGTCGCTGGCCGCGTGCGGCGGCGGCGGTGGTGGTGGCGGAGACGATCTCGAGATCCGGCTGTCGCAGACGCAGTTCACGCTGCAACCCGAAGAGGGCCAGACGGCGTCGACCACGCTGACAGCCACCATCAGCGGCGAGTACGACGGTGACATCTATGTGGGCGCCACGGCCACCACGGACGCCATCGCCGGCGTCGACATCAGCTTCGACGAGACCCACGCGTACCTGACTGCGTACACCGCCCCGGGCCTCGCCATGGGCACCTACACCGGCCGACTGCAGGTGTTGGTGTGCGCCGATGAGAACTGCAGCAAGCAGATCGGCGGCTCGCCCTTCAATGTCGACTACACGGTCGACGTGCGGCCCGGCTTCAAGGCCCTGCCGCAGAGCGTCAGCGTGGCCTACACCAGCGGCGAGGTGGCGCCCACCACCGCGGTCGCCGTCCAGCTGCCCGATGGCGTGAGCGGATTCAGTGCCGTGCCCTCGCACGATTGGCTCGAGGTCACGGACGGGAGCTCCGCGGGGTTCGGCGTGCGTCCGCGGGTCGGCCTGTCGTCGGGAACCTACTCCGCCCAGGTCGAACTGTCGGCCGAGGGCCGTTACCTGACCGTGCCCGTCACCTTCACCGTCGCCGCGCCCTCGGGTGGCGAGCATGGCCTGGAGCTGCAGACCAGCAGTGCCACCCTGGTCGCCACCGAAGGCGGCGACGGCACGCCCTTCACGCTGCGCTTCTCACCGCCCACCTGGGACAGCGACGTGACCACCGAGACGGTGTACGAAGGGGCCGCGAGCGGGTGGCTGCGCGTCACGCCGACGGCCGAAGGCATGACGCTGGTGGCAGACGGCGCCGCCCTGTCGCAAGGCACCTACACCGCGTGGCTGCGGCTGCGCTACGTTGACTGGGGTGGCGATTCGTCCCTCATCGACGTCCCGGTCGCGCTGACCGTCGGTGCCGGCATGGTGCGCCCGGCAGACCAGGTGGTGTCCGTCTCTGGCACGACCACGGTTGAACAGCTGGCCGGCAGGGCGCCGATCGACATCGCCGCCGGGCCGGCGCGTGCGTGGAATGCCACGACGGATGCAAGCTGGCTCAAGATCGACACACCCAGCGGCGAGACCGGCGGCGAGTTGCGCTTCCATGTCGACGTGGCCGGCCTGGCGGCCCTCGCCAACGGCAGCTCGCATGCGGCGCAGGTGACCGTGACGCCCCAGCCGTCCAACATCGCTGCGGTGACTTTCCAGGTCGTGCTCGACAAGAACCTGCCTGAAGTGCGAGCGGTCGCGCCCTTCGCCCAGCCGTCGGGCCGGCCGAACACGGTGATCGTGCGCGGCACCGGGCTGAACGCCGTGGGCAGCGTGGGCACGCAGATCCGGGTCGGCAACCTGTCGGACTTCTCGCTCAGCGTGCAGAACGACAGGGAGTTGCGCGTCACGCTCAGCGCCGCCACGCCGGTGGGCAATCACGAGGTGGCCATCACCAACGCGCTCGGGCTGGCCATGCCGTCGAAGCCGGTGCAGGTGTTCGCTCCGCAGACCCACACGTTCGCCAAGCTGCCGCACACCGGCATCAAGCGGGGGGTCTTGCTCGATCCGGTGCGCCAGAGCGTCTACACCGCCAACGCCACGTCCGGCAGCGTGCTGGCGTGGAAACACGACGGTGCGGGGAACTGGGCGCGCACGGCGCGGTCGCTGCCGGCTCTGGCCGACATCGGCCTGTCGACCGATGCCACGTCGGTGGTGGCCACCTCCACCAGCGGCACGCTGTACCTGCTCGACCCGGCCACCCTGACCACGCAATCGAGCCATGTGCTGGCGGGGGGCATGTTGCAGCCCACCGCACGCACGGGGCTGGCGGTGACCAACGATGCGCGGGTGTGGGTCACCCAGAGCGACTACTGGGGCACGCCCTACACCTTCGACCTCGCCTCGAAGACCTTCAGCCCGGTGGACACCGGCCACCTGTCGACCACGTTCCACTACGGCCCGTGGTCGCACGTGTCGCGCAACGGCGAGCGCCTGGTGATGACCCAGTCGTCCAGCGTCAGCCCCGCGCCGCCGATGCTCTACCTCGATGCCAAGGACGGGGTGCTGAAGGAGAACCCTGCCGGGCTGGAGTTCTTCTACCAGATCTCGCAGAGCGACGACGGTGGCCGCCTCATGGTGCACGCCTATGAGGTGTACGACAGCGAGTTCGCGCTGGTCGGCCAGGTGCCGGCGGTGGAAACCGGCTACTACGTCGTGGCCGGTGCGCTCTCGCCGGATGGCCGCCGAGCCTACCTGCTGGCGTACT
Organism: Pseudomonadota bacterium; assembly: GCA_049322835.1. Classification (GTDB taxonomy): domain Bacteria; phylum Pseudomonadota; class Gammaproteobacteria; order Burkholderiales; family Burkholderiaceae_C; genus Ideonella. The sequence goes on from JBMOQN010000016.1 coordinate 142,614, forward strand.
CCGAGTACCAGAAGCAGACCGTCAAGCCGCGGGTCTACGTGCTGGACACCAGCGCGCCACCCGCCGGCGGCAGCATCCTGCCGGTGGTGGGCAGCTTCGACCTCGAAGACTACGCCACCTGTACCGATGGTGGCTGGGAGCAATGCCCGGGCAACACCGAGATGGTGGTGTCGGCCGATGGCCGCACGCTCTTCGCAGCGGGCCACACCGCGGTGCTGGTGGCGCCCATCCCGGGCGCCCACCAGTCCGCCCAGGGCAGCTCGCCGGGCACGCGCCGCAGCCTGGCGCAGCGCCGGGCGGCCAAGGCGGCGGCGCCGGCCTCGACGCCGCCGAAGCGCTGGGTGCGCTGATGCGAGGGGCCGCCGGGCCCCTCGCACTCAGTCCACCTCGACGTCGTTGGCCGGCTGATCGAACAGGATCAGCCCGACCAGCAGCAGCGCAGTGGCCGGCAGCATGGCCAGCGGGTGCACGATGCCGGCGACCACCGGCAGCACCATCAGGAACAGGCGCAGGCCCCAGCTGTACATCAGCCCGGCGCGGCGCACATGCTGCGCGGCGCTGGGGTTCAGTGCCTGGCGCTCGGGCTGGCCCACCGGCATCGACATGATGAAGCTGGCGTGGCTGTAGTGCCGCGTCGACATTGCCGAGCAGACGTAGGACGCGAACAGCAGCCCGACCAGCATCGCCTGCAGCACGGTGGGCAGGGCGTTCTCGCCCGACCAGCGGGTGAGGTTGGAGAACAGCGACGCACCCAGCATGGTCAGCGCGCCCATCACCGCCAGGGCGGCGGTCGAGGCCGAGATCGAGGCCGCCATCAGCGAGTTGCGCAGCGCCTGCACCGCCACGATCTCGAAGCCCGGCTTGTCGGCCATCGAGCTCACCCAGTGCATGCGCAACCGGGCGTTGGCGTAGCGCGCCAGCAGCTCGGGCTGGCGCTGGCCAATGCGGTGGTTGCGCCATTCGTACCCCACCAGCAGCAGCAGGCTGAGCAAGAAGAAGGTCCAGGCGGCGATCGTTTCGGTGCTCATGGTCACCGGTCATGATAGGCCGGCCCGGAAAGATCAGCGGCCTTCACGGGCCCGTCATCGGCGGCACACGGCGGCGTCATGCGTGGCGACGAGCATGGCGGGATCCCGAACCCTGAGGACCACCATGCTTCATTCCCTTCGCCCCGTGCTGGCCTTGCTGGCCTGTGCCCTGGGTGCTGCGCTGCCCGCACAGGCCGCCGGCACGCTGGCCGGCTTCGCCCTGATGCCTGCCGACACCTTCGCCCCCGGCCCCACCTCGGGCCAGTTTGCCAGCGGTGCCAACGGCCGCACGTTGCCGCTGGTCGACAAGCAGCCGGTGCAGGGCTTCTCGGGCGTGCTGCCCGGCCCGGTGGCCGGCACCTTCGTCGTCATGCCGGACAACGGCTTCGGCACCAAGGCCAACTCGCCCGACACGCTGCTGCGCCTGTACACGCTGAAGCCCGATTTCCGCCGCTGGGACGGCACCGGCCTGGCCGGCACGGGCGCCGTGATCCCCGCCGACCGCGAGACCGGTGCCGAGCTGCCCGCCTTCGATGAGCGCAGCGCGGTGAGCCTGCGCGACCCCGAAGGCCATCTCGGCTTCACCACCGTGGCCGACGGCGAGTTCTACCCGTATGCCGGCACCGGCCCGGGCCGGCCGGACATCCCGGTCGACCCGCTGATCCGGCGGCACCGGCTGCTGACCGGCTGGGACTTCGACATCGAGGCCGTGCGCATGGACCGCAAGGGCCGCTTCTGGTTCGGCGACGAGTTCGGCCCCTTCCTCGTGCAGGCGAATGCGAAGGGCAAGGTGCTGCAGGCCGAGGTGCCGATGCCGGGGGTGATGTCGCCCGACAACCCGCACCTGAACGGCGGCACGCCGAACCTGGGCCGCTCGCGCGGCTTCGAGGGCATGGCCATCGACGCCGAAGGCAAGCACCTGTACACCCTGCTCGAAGGCACGGTCACCGGCGACCCGGTGGGCAGCCTTCGCATCAACCGGTTCCACATCGGCCGCTCGGCCTACACCGGCGAGCAGTGGCTCTACAAGCTGGAACCGCAGGGCACCAACATCGGCGACATGACGCTGGTCGACGAGCGCAAGTTCCTGGTCATCGAGCGCAACGGCACCGAGACCCCGCGCTTCAAGAAGATCTACCTGATCGACCTGGACGTGGTGGATGCCGACGGCTTCGTCGCCAAGACCGAGGTGG
>JBMOQN010000017.1:0-19481 GCA_049322835.1 Pseudomonadota bacterium
AGGACCAGGCCGCCGCGGCCGCGCGCGAGAAGGCCCGGCAAGACCAGCTTCGGCGCATGAGCGAGCAGCTCGGCGGCAGCGGTGCGCCGACCAGCACCGGCACCGCGGCGCGCGATGCCGGCCCGAGCGCGAACTACGCCGGCCGCATCGTGGCCCGCATCCGGCCCAACATCGTCTACGCCTACGAGCTGAGTGGCAACCCGACCACCGAGGTGCGCCTGGTGGTGATGCCGGACGGCACGATCACCAAGTCCGAGGTGGTCAAGTCCAGCGGCGTGAAGGAGTGGGACGATGCTGTGCTGCGCGCCGTCGAGCGCACCGCGGTCCTGCCGCGCGACGAGAACGGCCGCGTGCCCTCGCCGATGACGCTCAGCTTCTCGCGCTACGCAAGAAACTAGGCGCAAGGAAGTGGTCCACCGACCACTTGCCGGGCCCCCACAGCACCAAGCCCGCCAGCAGGCTGCCCCAGAACACGTGCAGTTGCAGCGCGGGCTCGGCGATCTCGGCCAAGCTCAGCACGGCCACGACATTCAGCACGAACAGGCCCATCGCGGCAAAGCGGCCGGCCAGGCCCACCGCCAGCAACACCGGCAGCACGAGTTCGCCCGCCGTGCCCGCCACGGCCGCTGCATCGGGCGGCAACAGCGGCACCTGGTACTCGTCGCTGAACAGGGCCAGCGTGATCTCCCAGTCGCGGATCTTGGTCAGGCCGGAAAGAAAGAACACCTGGGCCACATAGAGGCGCGCAGTCAACAAGGCCAGCGGTTGCAGGGCCTCGAGCCAGCCGACAGCGCGCGCCCAGGCGCGCGCCAGCACAGGGGGCGCAGTCCACATCGGAAGATCTCCGTCAGGTTGGTTCGGAAAGATGTCGAAGCTCGGCCAGCCAGCCCTCGCGCAGGGCGCGGGTCAGCCAATGCTCGAAGCTGAAGACGGGAAAGCGGGACAGCGCCTGGCCCAGCGCCGACCCGAGCGGTGACCCGGCAAGAAGCGCTGCGTTGAACGCCGCCTCCGCCACATCGAGCGCGGCCAGCTCGACGCGCAGGCCGCGTCGACAGACCCAGGCCGTCTCGCCCCGGCGAGCAGCCAGGGCCGCTCGTGCTTCGCGCAGGTCCGGCTCTTCCCCCGGTGGGCCTTGGTGGGCCTGCCAGAGCGTCAGCACCGGCCAATGCGACACGACGGCCGCGCTGCCCGGGGCGAAGCCGACCTGCAGGCGGTCGAGGTCGACCTCCGCCAACAGCTGGAGGTTCAGCGCCTGCGCTGCATCGGCGGCACCGTGGGCGGTGTGAACGGCCCACTCGAGTCGCGCCACATCGGACAGCCAGGGCATGTCCGCCAGCTCGTCGACACCCGGCAGCCAAACCGGCAGCTCGGCGCCGAACCAGGCCAGGTCGCCACGGATGGGCGGGTGCGCCTGCCACAGGTCCCGGGCCAACGCTGCCATCGCCTCTTCGCCCAGCAACCGAGCCGTCACCGGGTAGGCAGCCACCAGCGCCCGCTGTGCGATCGCCAGCGCATTCGCGCGGTAGGCGCGCAGGCCGGCCACGGCATCGGCCTGACGGCCCGGCAGGGCCGCGGCACCGAGGGGCAGCGCCAGGGGTTGGCCAGCCTGCAAGGCCTGCAGCAGCGCCTGCTGGCGGTGGGCTTCATTGGCGGCACTCATCGCACGGCCTCCCGCGCCAGCGCCGCCTGGCCCAGCAGCACATCGAGCGCCGGCAGCGCCGTGTCCCACTCGATCAGCGCCGGGCACGGCCCGAGGCGTGCGACGGCGTGGCGATAGACCTGCCACACCGGCTCGTGCACCGCGCAGCCATGGTCATCGATCACCAGCGGGCCAGCGTCGTCGTATCCGGCGAGGTGGATCTCGCCGACGATGCCGGGATCGAGCGCGTCGACCCAGCCGCAGGCTGCGGCCACCGGGTCGCCAACGCCGCGGTTCAGCGCGTTGACGACGAGGTTGTTCACGTCCAGCAGCAGGCCGCAGCCGGTGCGGCGGGCCAGCTCGTTGAAGAACTCCGGTTCGGCGATGTGGTCGTCGTCCCAGGCGAGGTAGGCCGAAATATTCTCGACCAGCAGCGGGCGCTTGAGCCGCTCCTGCACCTGCTGCACATGGCGTGCCATCAGCGCCAGCGAGGCGTCGGTGAAGGCGACGGGCAGCAGGTCGCTGCCATGCACCACCGGCCCGCCGTCGCGGCGCGGTGCGCGGGCGAACGAGGCATGGTCGGACACCCGCAGCGGCGCCACACGCTCGACCAGCGCCGCCAGACGACCCAGGTGCCACGGGTCGAGCCCCGCGGCCGAGCCCAAGGCCAGGCCCACGCCGTGCAGGCTCAGTTCATAGTGCCCGCGGCCCTGTTCAAGCACCGCCAGCGCAGCCCCCCCTTCCGCAAAGAAGTTCTCCGAGTGGACCTCGATGAAATCGAGCCTCGGTCGGCGCTCCAGCAACGCCGCGTAGTGCGGCTGGCGCCAGCCGATGCCCACTGGCGGCGTCATCGGGGGAGCAGGGTCGCGCGGCATGGTCGGCGGCAGGGTGACAGGCCCGTCACGCTTACTTCTTGGCCTTGGCCTTGGCTTCGTCGGCGGTCAGGCCCTTCAGGTCCTTGCAGGAGCCCTTGGCCACGTACTTCCACTCCATCGGGTCGTTGTCGGCCTTGGCCTGGCCAGCGCAGGAATGGGTGCCGCTCAGGTTGGCGCAGTCGTTCTGGCCGGCCTTGGCGATGCCATAGCACTTTTCCTTGGCCTTGTCCTGGGCCTGTGCAGCGGGGCTGCCCAGGCCGAGGGCCAACACGGTGGCGAGGGCGGAAGCGACGATCTGGCGTTGCTGGGTCATGTGGATTCTCCTGACAGGGGTTGATGATTGAAAGGACAGCGATGGGTCGGTGGGCTGCCGAGTTCCTTACACTGCCGGCCAAGCCATACCACCCCCACCCCGCATGACGGATTTTGCGCAGCAGGTCGAATCCCTGCGACCCCAGTTGTTGCGGTATGCACGCAGCCAGCTGCGCAACGAGGCCTGGGCGGAAGACGCTGTGTCCGACACCCTGCTCGCCGCGCTGGAGAAGCCACAGGGCTTCGCCGGGGCGTCGGCGCTGAAGACCTGGCTGGTCGGCATCCTCAAGCACAAACTGATCGACCAGTTGCGCCGCCATGCGCGCGAGGCCACGGTGCTGGACCGCGACGACGGCGAGGACATGGACGCCCTGCTCTTCGACGAGACCGGCCACTGGCGCGACAAGCCGGCCGACTGGGGCGATCAGCCCGAAGCGCTGTTCGGCCAGCGCCAGTTCCTGGCGGTGCTCGACGCCTGCGTCGAGAAGCTGCCCGGCGTGCAAGGCCGGGTGTTCATGATGCGCGAGTGGCTGGAGCTCGACAGCGACGAGATCTGCAAGGAACTGGCGATCACCACGACCAACCTTTGGGTGCTGCTGCACCGCGCCCGGCTCCGCCTGCGCGACTGCCTGCAGATCAGCTGGTTCGGCGGCGCCACAGAGGGAAAGACATGACCTGGATGCTCAACTGCCGGCAGGCCACACAGCTCGTGCTGCAGGGCGAGGACCGCGCGTTGCGCTGGCCGGAACGGCTGCGCCTGCGCCTGCACCTGGCGGTGTGCGAGGCGTGCCCCCGGTTCGTCGGGCAGGTGCAACTGATGCGGCGGGCGATGGGCGGCTGGCGCGCCTACCGCGACGGGGCGGACGAGCCGCCCGGCTGATTCGCGGACACGAAAAGGGGCCTCGGATCGAGACCCCTCGGGTGTGCGGCCAACCCGCGTAGCGTCAGCGCGCCAGCTGGGGCTTGCTGTTCAGGTAGACCATGCCCTTGGCCTGGCTGGCCTGGGCCGGCGGCACGGCCTTGCCGGTGTCTTCGTAGTAGTTGACGCGTGGCTTGATCAGGGTGAACGGGTCGCCGACGTTCGGCACCACCACCTCGCTTTCCATCACCCAGCGGAACTTGGTGCCCTGGTTGCGCAGCGGCACCCAGGTGCGGTGGCGCTCGCCACCGCCGAACACGCGGGTCTGCACCAGGTTCAGGCCATCGAAGCCCCAGCTGTTGATGGGCGTGCGCACCTCGGTGCCCAGGCCCAAGTCTTTCTGCACACGCTCGCCGGTTCCGTTCTTGTAGAGGTAGAAGAAGAACGGCTGCTGCGTGTTGACGAACAGGCCCGACTCCCACATGCGCGAGGCCTGCGTGACCGAGCCGAAGCCGGCACCGGCAGCGGTCTTGACGATCAGGCGGCTTTCTGCGCGCTGCGCCTGGCCGCCGGACCAGTCGGCCATCAACCAGGTTTCGCCGCCGGTCTTGGCGTCCACGGCCAGGCGGGTGTAGGCGCGCTGGAAGCCGGGCAGGTCGAGCACCAGCCACTGGTTGGCATCGAAGGCGGCCGGCACCACGTGGCCCGTGGACTGGAACTGCATCGCCCCAGCCTGCAGGGTGACCACGTCTTCGGCCAGGGAGACCTCGCCCGGCTGCAGCACGTCTTCACTGAAACCGGCGACCTGCGTGCCCGGCGTCAGGTCGGCCACCGGCGGGCGTGTGTTCATCGCCAGGCGGCTGAGGCCCAGGCCGGGGTCAGTGGGCGAGCCGTAGGGCACGGTCAGGCCGTCCTGGCAGCCACCGATGTTCACCACCACCCCCATCTCGACGACCTGCGCGGCCCCCCCGGCCAGGTCGCGCACCACCAGTTGCTGCAGGTCGGTACGCTGCTGGATCGGCTCACCGCAGTCGTCGAAGCTGTCGACCGTTGCTGAAATCGGGCTGGTGAAGCTGATCAGCTTCTGCGAGCCGTCGTCGCTGAACGTGCCGGTCGCAGCCCCCTGCAACAGGGCCACGCGCACTTTCTTCTTCGGAAGCCAGTCGACCAGGTAGGCCGCCGAGGTGCCGATGCCCACGCCGTAGTAGGCGGTGGACTTGGCAGCAGCGGCAACAGCGCTGCCGGGAACGGCGGCCGCCACCAGGGCAGCAGCCGCGCAAAGGCCGAACAGGCGGCGAGACGTTTTCATGGGAAGACCCTCCAACACAACTTGGTATCTCGGTCGGCCGTGTGACCGGCGACCGCGCGCAGTGTTGGTGCATTTCACGGCCGGCACAAGCTGGTTTCGCTCTAGCCGCTCTCAAGCTTCCTCAATTTTGTTGAGCCGGCGCGCCGGCCTCAGGCGATGCGCCCCTCCGCGAGCGGGAGGTCGTTGCCTTGGTGGGAAAGGCCGACGCGAATCGCCTCCCGGACACCGTCGCGCATCAGCGCCAACGGCAGGCTCGGCTGGCCCGGCATGCGGGCCGCCTGCTCGGGCAGAAGCGGCAGGTGCATGAAACCGCCGCGTACCTCAGGGTGCTCGCGCAGCGCATGCATCAACGCATAGAAGACGTGGTTGCAGACGAAGGTACCCGCGGTGTTCGACACCGACGCCGGCAGGCCCACGGTGCGAAGCCCGGCCACCATCGCCTTGATCGGCCAGGTGGCGAAGTACGCGGCGGGTCCGCCGGGCTCGATGGGCGCGTCGATCGGCTGTGCGGCGGCGTTGTCGGCGATGCGTGCGTCGTCGACATTGATGGCGACGCGCTCGATGGAGAAGTCGAGCCGGCCTGCGGCTTGGCCGAGCGCCAGCACGCCGACGGGCTGGAGCGCGGTGATGTACCCGCGCAGCACCGCCGCCGCCTCACCGAAGCAGCAGGGCAACCGCCTCGCCACCACCCGTACGCCGGCGAGGAGTTCACCCTCCAGCGACCGCGCCACCTCCCAGCTCGGGTTGATGTCCTCGCCGCCAAAGGGCTCGAAGCCGGTCACCAGCACCACGGGCTCACCCATGCTGCGGCTCCCCGTAGCCACCGCCACCCGGTGTCTCGACCACGAACACGTCGCCCGGCGCCATCTGCACCGAGGCGATGTGCGGCAGTTCCTCGACGCGCCCATCGGCCCGCTCGACCCGGTTGGCGCCCACCGCACCCGCATGGCCGCCAGCCATGCCGAACGCCGGGTGGATGCGGCCGTTGCTGAGGATGGAGGCGGTCATCGGCGCGAGGAAGCGCACGCGGCGAGTGCCGCCGTCGCCACCGCGCCAGCGCCCCGACCCGCCCGAGCCGGCGCGGATCTCGTAGGCATCGAGCCGCACCGGAAAGCGGAATTCGAAGACCTCCGGGTCGGTCAGGCGCGAGTTGGTCATGTGGGTCTGCACCACCGCCGTTCCGTCGAAGCCCGGGCCGGCGCCGGAGCCGCCCGAGATCGTCTCGTAGTACTGGTGGGTGGCGTCGCCGAAGGTGAAGTTGTTCATCGTGCACGGGCCCGAGGCCATCACGCCCAGTGCGCCATAGAGCGCATTGGTCACGCACTGAGATGTCTCGACGTTGCCGGCCACCACCGCGGCGGGCGCGCGCGGGTTCAGCAGGCAGCCCTCGGGAACGATGACCTTCAGCGGCTTCAGGCAGCCTGCGTTGAGCGGGATGTCGTCGTCCACCAGCGTGCGGAAGACGTAGAGCACCGCCGCCATCGTGACCGACTTGGGCGCGTTGAAGTTGTTGGCGGTCTGCCCGCTGGTGCCGCTGAAGTCGATGGTGGCGCCGCGTGCTGCAGCATCCACCGTGACCTTCACCTGGATCTGCGCACCGTTGTCCAGCGGCAGCTTGAACTGTCCGTCTTTCAGCGCGGTGATGACGCGGCGCACCGACTCTTCCGCGTTGTCCTGCACATGGCGCATGTAGGCCGCCACCGTCTCGCGGCCGAACTGACCCACCATCGCGCGCAGCTCCTGCACGCCCTTCTCGTTGGCGGCGATCTGCGCGCGCAGGTCGGCCAGCGTCTGCTCGGGGTTGCGCGCCGGGTTGGGCCCCGAGCGCAGCAGCGCCAGGAACTCGGCCTCGCGCAGCCGGCCCTCCCGCACCAGCAGAAAATTGTCGATCAGCACACCCTCTTCTTCGATGTTCTTCGACATCGGTGGCATCGAGCCGGGCGTGAGACCGCCGATGTCGGCATGGTGGCCGCGCGCGGCGACGTAGAAGGCCGGTTTCGGCTCCTTCTCGTCCAGGTAGACCGGGGTCACCACCGTCACGTCCGGCAGGTGGGTGCCGCCGTGGTACGGGTCGTTCAGCACATACACGTCACCGGGGCGCATCTCCGGGTTGCGTGCAATCACGGTCTGGATCGACTCGCTCATCGAGCCCAGGTGCACCGGCATGTGCGGCGCGTTGGCGATCAACTGGCCGGCCGCGTCGAACAACGCGCACGAGAAGTCGAGCCGCTCCTTGATGTTGACCGAGACGGCGGTGTTCTGCAGCCGCAGGCCCATCTGCTCGGCGATGTTCATGAACAGGTTGTTGAACACCTCCAGCATCACCGGGTCGACCTGGGTGCCCACCGCATGCCGGGTGGCACGGGCCTTCACGCGCGCCAGCTCCAGCGGGCCGCCGGCCATCATCTTGGCCTGCCAACCCGGCTCGACGACGGTGGTGGCGTTGGCCTCGGCGATCACCGCCGGGCCCTCGATCGTGGCACCGGGCTGCAGGTTGTCGCGCAGGTAGAGGCCGGCGCCGTGCCAGGCCTCGCGCCCGTCCAGCCCTTCCGCGTGCATGCGCACGGTCTCGACCGGCTGCGGGGTGTACGAGGCGGCGGTGTCGTGGGTCGCGGCTTCCAGGCGCTCGTCGCTGGCCCCGGTGGCCTCGATCGACACCGCCTCGATGACCAGGCCACGGCCCTCCATCAGGAAGGCGAAGCGCTGGCGGTAGGCCGCCTCGAAGCCAGCCCGCAGCGCGGCGATGTCGCGCTCGGCGACGCCGCTGTCGGGCAGCTCCACCCGCAGCGCGGTGTCGGTGCCCTCGTAGCGCAGCAACAGCCCGCTCCGCACGGCCACGCGCTCCGCCGGCACGCCCTGCCCCAGCAGCTCGTCCGCGGCCGACTCGGCCAGCTCGGCCGCCTGCTGCCGCGCGGCGCCCAGGCCGGCGGCGCCCAGGGCCTGCTCGATGGACACCTCGCGCATCGCGATCTGGTCGGCCAGGCCCATGCCGTAGGCCGAGAGCACGCCGGCCAGCGGGTGCACCAGCACCCGCGTCATGCCCAGAGCGTCGGCCACGCCGCAGGCGTGCTGCCCACCCGCGCCACCGAAGCACTGCAGGGTGTAGCGCGTCACGTCGTAGCCGCGGGCCACCGAGATGCGCTTGATGGCGTTGGCCATGCTCTGCACGGCGATGCGCAGGGCGCCGCTGGCGGCCTCCTCGGCGCTCACGCTGCGGCCCGCGGCCTCGCTCATCTGCGCGGCCAGCTCGGCGAATCGGCGCTGCACCACCGCGCGGTCCAGCGGCTGGTCGGCGCCCGGGCCGAAGACCCGCGGGAACCAGTCCGGCTGGATCTTGCCGAGCATCACGTTGGCGTCGGTGGTGGCCAGCGGCCCGCCGCGGCGGTAGCTGGAAGGGCCGGGGTTGGCGCCGGCCGACTCTGGACCGACACGCAGGCGGGCGCCGTCGAAGCGGATCACCGAGCCGCCGCCGGCCGCCACGGTGTGGATGCTCATCATCGGTGCCCGCACCCGAACGCCGGCCACCTGGGTGTCGAAGGCGCGCTCGAACTCGCCGGCGTAGTGCGACACGTCGGTCGAGGTGCCGCCCATGTCGAAGCCGATCACGCGCTCGTGGCCCGCGGCCTGCGCGGTGCGCACCATGCCGACGATGCCGCCCGCGGGGCCGGAGAGGATCGCGTCCTTCCCCTGGAAGCGGCCGGCCTCGGTCAAGCCGCCCGAGCTCTGCATGAAGTACAACGGCACCCCCGGCATCTGGCTGGCCACCTGCTCGACATAGCGCCGAAGAATGGGCGAGAGGTAGGCGTCGACCACCGTGGTATCGCCGCGCGCCACGAGCTTCATCAGCGGGCTCACCTCGTGCGACACGCTGACCTGCGTGAAGCCGATCTCGCGCGCCATGCGGCCCGCCGCGGCCTCGTGCGCGGTGTGGCGGTAGCCATGCATGAAGACGATGGCGCAGGCGCGGATGCCGCCGTCGAAAGCCTGCTGCATGTCGCGACGCAGCGCCGCCTCGTCCAGCGGCTGCACCACCGCGCCATCGGCCGCCAGCCGCTCGTCGGCCTCGACGACCTGCTCGTACAGCAGCTCGGGCAGCAGGATGCGGCGGTCGAACAGGCGCGGGCGCGCCTGGTAGGCGATGCGCAGCGCGTCGCGGAAGCCGCGCGTGGTGACCAGCAGCGTGCGGTCGCCCTTGCGCTCCAGCAGCGCGTTGGTGGCCACCGTGGTGCCCATCTTCACGCACTCGACCCGCTCGGGCGTGATGGCCTCGCCGGCCTTCAAGCCCAGCAGGCGCCGGATGCCTTCGATCGCGGCGTCGCGGTACTGCTCGGGGTTCTCGCTCAGCAGCTTGGCGGTCGCCAGGCTGCCGTCGGGCCGGCGGGCGACGATGTCGGTGAAGGTGCCGCCGCGGTCGATCCAGAACTGCCAGCGGGTGAGTGTCGAAGTCGTGTTCATGGGTGTGTTTCGAGTGTAGGCCGGTGCCGATCAGCAGCCCAGGCTAGGCCTCGGTGTAGTAAGGGATGAAGATCTGGTTGGCCAGCGGGCCGACCTCGCGCAGCCATTCGAGCGAGCAGCCCTCGCCCAGGCGGCGCAGGTCGCCGAGCACGCTGGCGGGCAGCGGGTCCACCCGCATGCCGTTGCGCTGCAGCTCGGCCACCGAGTCGGCCGCGGCCTTCTCGCTCGCGGCCCAGCCGCGCGCCTCGGCCGCGCCCGCGGCGCTCAGCAAGGCCCGCCGCGCCGGCGCCTCCAGGCGGTGGAAGGCCGCGGCGTGCGCGAAGACGATGTTCTTGGGGATCCAGGCGTTGATCGGGTGGTAGTGCTTCAGCTGCTTCCACGCCTGGTTCTCGACCCCGGTGACGGCCGAGGTGATCATGCAGTCGATGCGGCCCTCGGCCAGCGCCTGGCCGACGTCGGCCATCGGCACCTCGACCGGCGTGCAACCCAGCAGCTCGGCGATGCGGGCGCTGCTGCGGTTGTAGCTGCGCATGCGGCTGCCGCGCAGCTCCGCCAGGCTCGCCAGCGGGCGCTGGGTGTACAGGCCCTGCGGCGGCCACGGCACGGCATACAGCGGCAGCAGGCCGGCTTCGGCGAAGGCCCGCTCCACCACCGGCCGCTGGCAGCGCCACAGCCGCTTCGCATTGGCATAGCCACGCACCACGAAGGGCACGCTGTCGGCGCCGGCCACCGGCATCTCGGTGGCCAGGCTGCTCATGATCGTTTCGCCCAGCTCGATGCTGCCGGCGCGCACCTGGGCCGCGATGCCGGCCAGCGGCACCAGGCTGTTGTTGGCATGCAGCTCGACGCGCGGTGCGCCCGAGGCCGACGCCGCCCAGTCGGCCAGCCACTGCGACAGGTTGCGGCCGTGGAACGAATCGGCCCGGTAGCCGGTGGCGCAGCGCCAGGGCGCCGCTTCGGCGCGGCCGAGCGTTGGCCAGACGGCCACGGTGGAAAGGACGGACGTGCGCAGCCACGCACGCCGGGACGGCGTATCGAGCATGGGAAGCCTCCGTGAAGTCGAGGGTCGGCGGGGCCGGCGGCTACTGCTGCGGCCCCATCACCAGGTCGGGCACCACCGTGACGATGCTGGGGAACAGCGTGATCAGCGCGATGCACACCACCAGGCAGAAGAAGAACGGGATGGCCGCCTTGGCGATCAGGTTGCCGTCCTTGCCGGTCATGTTCTGCAGCACAAAGAGGTTGAAGCCCACCGGCGGCGTGACCTCGGCGATCTCGACCAGCAGCACCACGAAGATGCCGAACCACACCAGGTCGAAGCCGGCTTTCTGCACCATGGGCAGCACCACCGCGCTGGTCAGGACGATCATCGAGATGCCGTCGAGCGCGGTGCCCAGCACGAGGTAGACCACCACCAGCATGCCGATCAGCGCATAGGCCGGCAGGTGCATCGCATCGACCCACTCGGCCAGCTCGCGCGGGATGCCGGTGAAGGCCATGGTCTTGGTCAGGAAGGCCGCGCCTGCCAGGATGAACATGATCATGCAGCTGGTGCGCGCCGCGCCGAACAGGCCTTCCTTGAAGGCCTGCCAATTGAGCGAGCGGCTCCAGGCGGCCAGCACCAAGGCACCGACCACGCCGTAGGCCGCGCACTCGGTGGCGGTGGCCACGCCGGTCAGCAGCACCCAGAAGATGAAGACGATCAAGGCCGCGCAGGGGATGAGGTTGCGCGAGAGACGCAGCTTCTCCATGAAGGTGGTCGGCGGCTCGGCCGGCGGCATGCGATCGTGGTGGCGAAGGCTCCACCATGCGATGTAGCCCGAGAACAGCAGCATCAGCACCAGCCCGGGCAGGAAGCCGGCCAGGAAGACGCGGATGATCGATGCATCGGCCGCCACCGCATAGACCACCATCGTGATCGACGGCGGGATCAGGATGCCCAGCGTGCCGGCGGTGGCCAGCGAGCCCAGCACCATCTTCTCGTCGTAGCCGCGCTTGCGCAGCTCTGGCAGCGCCACCTTCGAGATCGTGGCGCAGGTGGCCGCCGACGAGCCCGAGACCGAGCCGAAGATGCCGCAACCGAGGATGGTGGTGTGCATCAGCCGGCCGGGAATGCGGTTCAGCCAGGGCGCCAGGCCCGAGAACATCTCGTCGCTCAAGGAGCTGCGGAACAGGATCTCACCCATCCAGATGAACAGCGGCAAGGCCGCCAGTTCCCAGCTCGCGGTCGACTCCCAGAAGGCCGAGAACAGGTTCATGCCTGGTTGGGTGCTGGTGAAAAAGGCCTGCCCCACCCAGCCGCAGATGGCCAGCGCCATCGCGATCCACACGCCGCCCGCGAGCAGCACCATCAACAACAGCAGCAGCACGCCGCCCACGAGAAGGATGTCCATGGTCGTCTTTCGGGGGCGCTCGTTCAGAGGTCGGAGGAATAGTCGCCTGCCGCGTGGCGCTCGGCCACCAGGCGGACATAGGTCGGCTCGCGGCCTGCCGCCACCAGCAGGAGTTCGTCGAGCACCGCCAGCCACAGCAGCACCGAGCCGAGCGCGAAGCTGCTCTGCGGGATCCAGATCGGCAGCGGCAGCAGGCCTTGCGCCAGCTCCTTGAAGCGCCAGCTGTCGTAGGTGAAGCGGCAGGCCCACCAGGCCAGGTAGCCCACCGCCGCCGTGGCGATGCCCAGCGCTGCCAGTTCGAAGCGACGGCGCCACACCGGGCCCAGCGACTCCAGCACCAGCGTGACGCGAACGAAGTCACCATGCTTGAAAGCATGGGCCATCGTGAAGAAGGCCGAGGCTGCGCACAACCAGGCCACGATGTCGTTCACCGCACCGGTGGCCACGCCCAGGATGCGGCCGATGCTCTGCCAGATCATCAAGGCGCAGATCAGCGCCACGCACAGGGCCCCGATCGCGCCGGCCGCCAGGTACAGGCCGTCGAGCGCGCGCCGCAGCCGGCCAGAGGGGGCCGTCGCACGCAGGGGCGCGCCAGCGGCCAGGGTCGCCGTGGTGTTCATGTCGTGGCCCCTGTGCTTCACTTGCGCTGGAAGGCGTCGATGATGGCCTTGCCTTCGTCGCCGGCGGTCTTCAGCCACTCCACCGTCATGCGGCCGCCGATCACCTTCAGCTCGCGCTTCAGACCTTCGCTGGTGGTGTCCACCGTCATGCCCTTGGCGGCCAGTTCCTTCATGTACTCGCCGTCCTTCTGCTCGCTGATCTGCCAGCCGCGCTTGCCCGCATCGGCTGCCACCTTCAACACGGCAGCCTGCGTCGGTTTGTCCAGCGAATCGAAGGCCGCCTGATTGACCACCACCGCGTTGCGTGGCAACCAGGCGTTCACGTCGTAGAAGTACTTGACCTGCTCGTAGAGCTTGCTGTCCACGCCCGAGGCGCTGGAGGTGAGGAAGGTCTGTACCGTGCCGGTGGCCAGCCCTTGCGGCAGCTCGGCCAGCTGGATGGTCACCGGCTGCGCACCCACGTACTCGGCGATGCGCGAGGTGGCCGGGTTGTAGGCCCGCATCTTGGTGCCCTTGAGGTCGCTCATCGAGGCCACGGGCTTGATCGAGTACAGCCCCTGCGGCGGCCACGGCACGGTGTAGAGCAACTTCAGGCCCTGCTCCTTCAGCGTGCGCTCGAGCTGCGGGTGCGAGACCTCGTCGAGCTTCTTCGCTTCGGCGTAGCTGGTGGCGAGGAAGGGGATGGAATCGAGCCCGAACATCGGGTGCTCGTTGGCCGCGCTGGAGAGGATGAACTCGCCGATCGCCGTCTGGCCCGACTGCACCGCGCGCTTGATCTCGTTGGCCTTGAAGAGCGATGCGTTCGGATGCAGCGTGATCTTGAGCTTGCCGGCGCTGGCCTTGGCCACCTCGTCGGCGAACCATTGCAGGTTCTGAACCTGCAGGGTGTTGGTGGCGTAGCCGGAAGGCAGGTCCCATTTGGTCTGGGCCTGGGCGGCGGTGGTGGCAGTGGCGGCCAGGGCGGCGGCAGCGATCCAGCAGGTCTTCATGTCGATCTCCTCTCCAGAAAAGTATTCAGTCGGCCATCTGGTGGTTGAGCCAGTCGGTGATGAGCATCGCGCCCGGCGCATGGGTGATGCAGAACTCGGGCCGCGCGGCGGCCAGCGCGGCCTGGGGCGTGACGCCGCAGGCCCAGAACACCGGCACTTCGTCAGCGCGGATCTGCACCGCGTCGCCGTAGTCGGGGTGGTTCAGGTCGGCGATGCCGATCGCGGCGGGGTCGCCGATGTGCACCGGCGCGCCGTGCACACGGGGGTAGCGAGCGGTGATCTCGGCGGCGCGCTGAGCGTCGGCGGGCTTCAGTGGTCGCATCGTCACCACCAGCGGCCCGGCGAAGCGTCCGGCCGGCGTGGTGGGGATCGAGGTGCGGAACATGGCCACATTCAGCCCTTGCTCCACGTGGCGCAGCGCGATGCCCGCGTCGGTGAGCGCCTGCTCGAAAGAGAACGAGCACCCAAGCACGAAGCTCACCAGGTCGTCGCGCCAGAGGGCGCGGATGTCGGTCGGCTCGTCGACCAGTTCGCCGTGCCGCCAGACGCGGTAGCGCGGCACGTCGGTGCGGATGTCGATGCCCTCGCCCAGCGTGGGCAGCTCCGCCTCGCCCGGCTCGGTCACCGCCAGCAGTGGGCAGGGCTTGGGGTTGGCGCGGCAGTAGTCGAGGAACTCGCCCGCCCATGCGGCCGGCAGGATGACCAGGTTGCCCTGCACATGCCGGCCTGCCAGGCCGCTGGTGTGGCCGCTCACCTGCCCTGCGCGGATCGCCGCCCTCTGCGCCGCCGCGCTGCCTGCAAATGCCATGTCTGCCATGCCCATCCGGTTCACCCCGTTCGTGTCGTGGATTCGTCAGTGGGGCGGATTGTGAAAGTCGCTCCGCGGCGGCGCCAACGAGATTTTTCTCTATGACCTCATCGATTTTTTCGATGCACTGCTATGGAGCGGTTTGAAGTTCAGCAGCGCGTCCACGACGGTGCGGGTAAGTCCCGATCCGGGGTCGTCGCGGTAGCTCAGGAAGATCGGCAAGGGTGGCAACTCGACCTCGCAGGGCAGCGCGCGCAGGGGTTGCCGCTCGGCCAGGCGCCGGATCACCGCCAACGGCAGCGTCGCCACGCCGAGGCCACCTTCCACCAGCTCGACCATCGCCGAGACCGACGAGATCGCGTGCACCTTCAGCCGCGTGTGGCCGGCCTGGCGCATCAGGTCGACCAGGGCCACGTGCGGCTGCGAGCCGCGCTGGAAGGTCAGCAACTCCAGCGTCGCCAGGTCGGCCAGCGAATAGCGGCGCTTGCGGTGCAGCGCCGCGTGGCCGACGAAGCACATCGGCATCGGGGGCAGCGCCTGCTGGCGCAGGCCCTCGCCCGAGGACGGCAGCGCCGCGAGCGCCAGGTCCAGCCGGCCCCGGCGCATCTGGTCGACCAGCACCGGCGTCGTTTCCACCGTCAGTTCCAGCTCCAGGCCGGGCTGGGCGGCGCGCATCTCGCGCACCCAGTCGATCAGCCAGGAGTGCAGCACCGACTCGATCGCACCGATGCGCAGGCTCAGGCCCGTCTCGGCGCTGCGTCCCATCTCGTCGTGGATCTCGCGCTGCAACGAAAGCAGCCGCTCCGCCAGCACGAGGAAACGGCTGCCTGCTGCGGTGAGCCGCACCTGCTTGTCGCGCCTGTCGAGCAGCAGCACGCCAACCTCGTCTTCCAGCGCCGCGATGCGGCTGGACATGGCCGACTGGGTGATGAAGAGTTTTTCCGCCGCGCGCGACACACTCTTCAGCGTGGCCACCCAGTAGAAGGCTTCGACAAACCGGAGGTTCATGCCAGCGATTCTGCGGGTGGGCCGCGATGCGCGGAACTGGCGCGATCCCGCGGCGCTTATCAGGCGACCGGCGCCAAGGGCCTTGCCTAGCATCGTGCATCGGCCAGGTGTGCGCCTGTCGCGTGCGCCGTGGCCACTTCCGAACACGGCCATGTCCGACCTGTCCACGCAACTGTCCCTGGTCCCGCGCGAGGAAGAAGCCCTCGCGCCGCGCACCGACCGTGGGTCGCCCGCGGCCGCGCCGGCCGGCTTCGCGTGGCCCACGCCGCCCTACGCGCTCTACCCCAACGCCGAGCCGCTCGGCGTGTCGGAGCCCTGCGAGATCCTCGGCCTGAACGGCAAGCAGATGCCGGCACGCCTGGTGCACTTCGACCCGGCCGAGGGCCTGGCTCAGGTGCAGTTGCCGCCGGTGCGCACCACCATGCCGCTGCGCTTCAGCCAGTTCCGCAGCCTGACGCTGACCGAGCCGCTGCGCCCGAGCCTGAGCGCCGCCACCGGAGCACCCGGTGCGCTGATGGACTTCCGCCCCGCCACCAGCTACACGGTGCGCCTGGTCGGGGGCGGTGAGTTGAGCGGCGAGACCATCGGCCACACCGAAACCCCGCAAGGCCTGTACCTCTTCCCGCCGGTCGACGACAAGGGCGCGGTGACGCGCCTGTTCTGCCCCCGCACCGCCTACGACACCGTCGAGATCGGCCCGCGCCTGGGTGAGCAACTGGTGGCCGACGACACCGCCACGCCGGCCCAGATCAACGCCGCGTTGGCCGAGCAGTCGCGCCTGCGCGAGCAGCGCCTGGGCGACATGCTGCTGGGCGGCAAGGTCGTCACGCCCGAGCAGATGGCCCAGGCACTGGAAGCCCAGTCGCGCATGCCAATGGTGCGCGTGGGCGAGGCGTTGATCGCACTCGGCTTCATCACGCCCGGCCAGCTCGACGACGCGCTGGCCCAGCAACGCAACGACCGCACCATCCCGCTCGGCGAGCTGCTGGTGCGCAGCGGCGCCGTGCAGCGCCACGACCTGCGCACCGCGCTGGCCCGCAAGATGGGCTACCCGGTGGTCGATGCCCACGTGTACCCGATCGAGGCCGACGCGGTGCGCAAGCTGCCCATCAGCGCGGCCAAGCGCCTGATGGTGCTGCCGCTGCAACTGCTGCCCGGCCGCCTGGTGGTGGCGATCGAGGACCCTTCGCGCCGCGATGTGCTGGACGAGGTCGAGTTCGTCGCCCAGTGCAAGGTCGTGCCGGTGCTGCCGGCCGGCGACCACCTGGGCCGCACGATCAGCCAGGTCTACCAGCGCCACGGCCTGGACGACGGCCTGGGTGGCAGCGCGCTGATCGACGCCAGCGGCGCCCTCAACTTCGACGAAGGTGGCACCGACAAGCTGCTCGCCGCACTGGAGCAGTCGCAGGACGCCGCGCCACCCACCGCCGACGACGAGCCGGCGATCGAGCAGAGCGACAACTCGCTGGTGCGGCTGATCAACACCATGATCGTCGAGGCCCACGGCCAGGGCGTGTCCGACATCCACATCGAAAGCCAGCCGGGGCGCGAGAAGGTGCGTATCCGTTTTCGCCGCGACGGCGCGCTCAAGCCCTACCTGGAACTGCCGCACACCTACCGCAGCGCGCTGATCGCGCGGCTGAAGATCATGTGCGACCTGGACATCTCCGAGCGCCGCCGGCCGCAGGACGGCAAGATCACCTTCAGCCGCTTCGTGGCGAACTGCCCGATCGAGCTGCGCGTCGCCACCATCCCCACCGCCAATGGCCTGGAAGACGCGGTGCTGCGCATCCTGGCCTCGGCCAAGCCGATCCCGCTGGACAAGCTGGGCATGTCGCCGGCCAACCTGGCGGCGCTCAAGCACGCCATCGAGCGCCCCTACGGCATGGTGTTGTGCGTCGGCCCCACCGGCTCAGGAAAAACCACCACGCTGCACTCGGCGCTCTCGCACATCAACACCCCCGAGCGCAAGATCTGGACGGCCGAGGACCCGGTCGAAATCACCCAGGCCGGGTTGAGGCAGGTGCAGGTGAACCCCAAGATCGACTGGACCTTCGCCAAGGCGCTGCGCGCCTTCCTGCGTGCCGACCCGGACGTGATCATGGTCGGCGAGATCCGCGACCACGAGACGGCGCAGATCGCCGTCGAGTCCTCGCTCACCGGCCACTTGGTGCTCTCGACCCTGCACACCAACAGCGCCTCGGAAACGATCACCCGCCTGCTCGACATGGGCATGGACCCGTTCAACTTCGCCGACTCGCTGCTGGCGGTGCTGGCCCAGCGGCTGGTGCGGCGGCTGTGCACGCACTGCCGCACGTCGCGCCCCGCCCACGGCGAGGAGGTCGACGAGTGGGTGCGCGACCACCGCCACGCCTGGGCGGACGAGTCCCAAGCGCCCAGCGAAGACGAAGTGCTCGCCGGATGGATGGCGCGCTTCGGCGTCGACGGCCGGCTGCAGGCCTGGCGCGCGCCCGGCTGCGAGCGCTGCGACCACACCGGCCTGCGCGGCCGTGCCGGCATCCATGAGCTGCTGACGGTCAGCCGCGAGCTGCGCCGCCTGATCCAGACCGGCGGCCGGGTCGAGCAGATCCAGCGCCAGGCCATGGCCGATGGCATGCGCACCCTGCGCCAGGACGGCCTGGAGAAGGTGCTGGCCGGCGTGACGACAATCGAGGAAGTGCGGGCGACGAGCAACGGCTGAAGCGTCGAGCGGCTCAGCCGCCGCCGGCGGAGAGGGCCTCGTCGCAGCGGCGCATGCGCCAGGTGTTGCGGCCGCCGCGTTTGGCGTCGTAGAGCGCGGCATCCGCCGCGGCCATCATCTGCGCGGGCGACCTGGGGTGAGCTGCCTCGCACCAGGCGACACCGACGCTGGCCGTCACGGCCACCGTCTCATCACCGTTTGCTCCCAGGGCAAAGGGCGGCTGCATCTCGGCGCATACCTTGGCCGCCACCGCTTGCGCCTGCTCGGGGTCGCGCACACGCTCCAGCAGCACCACGAATTCGTCGCCCGCCAGGCGAGCCACCACGTCGGTGCTGCGCACCGCCTGCTGCAGCCGGCGTGCGAACTCCTTCAGCACCACGTCGCCCGCCGCATGGCCGTGGTTGTCGTTGATGAGCTTGAAGTGATCGATGTCGATGAACAGCAGGGCCAGCGCGCCGGCGCCGCGCTGCAGGCTGCGCACCGCCTCGTCGAGCCGGTCTTCGAAAGGCTGGCGGCTCAGCAGCCCGGTCAGGTGGTCGAAGCGGGCCATGCGGCTGAGCCGGGCCTCGATGTCCTTCGCGTCGGTGATGTCCTGGATCAGCACATACAGGCCCTGCACCGAGCCGTCCGCCGCCCGGTCGGGCACGTAGGTGGTGCGCATGTGGCGGTGCCGGCCGTCGAGCTCGACTTCCATCTCGTAGTTCACCCGCAAGCCGGTCTGCATTGCCTGATCCATGTAGGGGCGCCTCGCCTCGTACAGCGCGGGCGGGAACAGATCGTCCACCCGCTTGCCGATCAGCGCCTCGGGTTCGACGCCGAACCAGTCACGGTAGGTGGCGTTCGCAAAACGGTAGCGGTGCTCGCGATCGAGGTAGCAGATCAGCACGGGCATGTTGTCCGTGATGGCGCGCAGGTCGTGCTCGCTTCGCTGCAGGCGGGCTTCGGCCTCACGCCTGGCACTGATGTCGCGCAGCACCAGATGGGTCAGAACCTGCCGGCCGGCGTCCCGGTAGCTGGCGGCCTGGATCTCGACGGGCAGCTTGGGCGCCCCGTCCGGCTGGGGCAGGCCGAGAGCCAAGGGCGCGCCGCCGGATTCGTCGGCGCGCCAACGGGCCAGCGCCGCGGCGAGGGCAGCCCCCTGGCCGTGCGGCAGCGCGTCGAGCGGCAGGCCCGACACCTGGGCCTCGTTTGCCTTCAGCAGGCGGCAGGCCACTGCGTTCGCAGCACGCAGCTGGTCGTCCGGACCCAGCACGATCAGGCCATCGGTCGCATGCTCGAACAGGGCGGCGAACTGTCGCCGGCTCGACAGCAGCTCCGCCCCCACCACCCAGATCAGCAGGCCCGCGCAGGCCTGGGCGGTGATGTAGCTCCACAGCGCGAGCTGGCCGGCCTGCGGGTCCAGGCGGGCGAACGGCCCCGCGCCGCGCGCCGCGCCCCAGGCGGCCGCGCTGGCGACGATCAGGGCGGCCAGCGACGTGACCAGGGCACCGCTGCGCAACGCCAGCAACGCGCC
>JBMOQN010000018.1:0-133269 GCA_049322835.1 Pseudomonadota bacterium
GCTTCGCAGCCGGCCGCCTTCGCGCCCGACTGCATAAATCCTCCTCGCTCGGTCCGCGGCTGCGCCGCGGACTTCCCCCGCTCCACTGCGCTCCTCGGCGCTGCACAAATCGCCCCACCGGGGTCCCCCTGCCGCGAGGGCAAGCGTGGTGGCTGTTCGTTGAAAGTGCTGCGACGGTGGCCGCAGCGGGGTGTGGGGGTGGGCGGTGGCGCGCATGTGGAGCGCCGAAGCGCGCAGGGTGTGTGGCCGCGCGCGCAGCGCGCATCCCCATCACTTTGGGCGCGACTGTTCGAGCGCACGAGCAAAGCGAGTGCAGCGAGTTAAGCGCCCGGCCACACACCCGAGCACTGCAGGGAAGTCGGCACGCAGTGCCGACCGCGGAACCTAAGCGCCATCGCCTGCCCCCACACCCCGCTGCACGCGCCAACCTCAGCAAAGCACAGGAATGAACCCCCACAACCACCTCCGCCGCCTCCTCCCCTGGCTGGTCCCGATCGCGATCGTCGTCGTCTGGCAGACCGCCTCGTCGAGCGGCTGGCTCTCCACCCGCGTGCTGCCCGCTCCGAATGCTGTGCTCACCGCCTTCCTCGGGCTGCTGCAGTCCGGCGAGCTGCTGCAGCATGTCGCCGTGAGCAGCGGTCGCGCGCTGGCCGGCCTGGCCATCGGCGGCGGGCTCGGGCTGGTGCTCGGCCTGATCACCGGCAGCTTCCGCTGGGCCGAGACGGCACTGGATTCGACGCTGCAGATGCTGCGCAACATCCCCGCGCTCGCGCTCATTCCGCTCGTCATCCTCTGGTTCGGCATCGACGAGGCGGCCAAGCTGTTCCTGGTGTCGGTGGGCGTGTTCTTCCCGATCTACCTCAACACCTTCCACGGCATCCGCTCGGTGGACCCGGGCCTGATCGAGATGGCGCGCAGCTACGGCGTGTCGGGCTTCGCGCTGTACCGCCAGGTCATCCTGCCCGGCGCGCTGCCCTCGATCCTGGTGGGGCTGCGCTTCTCGCTGGGGTTGATGTGGGTGCTGCTGATCGTGGCCGAGACCATCTCGGCGCAGGCCGGCATCGGCTACCTCACCATGAACGCCCGCGAGTTCCTGCAGACCGACGTGGTGCTGGTCGGGATCATCCTGTACGCGCTGCTGGGCAAGCTGGCCGACCTGGTGGCACGCGGCCTGGAGCGCTGGTGGTTGCGCTGGCACCCCGGCTACCGCGTGGCCGCCTGACGACGACGACACGATGACGAGGAGGGTGAACACCATGCACAGCTCGGAATTCGACCTCGCCCCGTGGGGCCCGATCGCTTCGCTGCAGGAGTGGCTCGGGCCGGCCGAGCGCAGCACGCAGCGCGAGGCGCCGGTGGTGGCGCGCCGCGCTGCGCCGCACGGCCTGACGGTCCAGGTGCAGGGCCTGGCCAAGCGCTACGGCGAGCGCCAGGTGCTGCAGGGCCTGGACCTGCAGATCGCCCCGGGCGAGTTCGTCGCCATCGTGGGCCGCAGCGGCTGCGGCAAGAGCACGTTGCTGCGCCAGCTCGCCGGGCTGGAGCGGGCCGACGCCGGCCAGGTGACGCTGGACGGCACGCCCGCCGATGAGACGCGCGACAGCCTGCGCATCATGTTCCAGGACGCCCGGCTGCTGCCCTGGAAGCGCGTGCTCGACAACGTCGCGCTCGGGCTGGACCGCTCGGTCGCCCGCGAGCAGGCGCAGGAGGCGCTGGCCCAGGTGGGCCTGGCCGAGCGCGCGGGCGACTGGCCGGCCGTGCTGTCCGGCGGCCAGCGGCAGCGCGTGGCGCTGGCGCGTGCGCTGGCGCACCGGCCGCGGCTGCTGCTGCTGGACGAGCCGCTCGGGGCGCTCGACGCGCTGACCCGCATCGAGATGCAGCAGCTGATCGAGCAGCTGTGGCAACGCCACGGCTTCACCGCACTGCTGGTGACGCACGACGTGGGCGAGGCGGTGGCGCTGGCCGACCGGGTGGTGCTGATCGAGGAGCAGCGCGTCGCCTTCGACGAACGGGTGGCGCTGGCACGCCCGCGCTCGCGCGGTGCCCCAGGCTTCGCGGCCTTCGAGGACCGGGTGCTGCGCCGCGTGCTGCAGCAGCCGGGGCTGGAGCCTGTTGCGGCGCCGGTGTATTCCCACCCCACCGCCCTGCCGCCGGGGTTACGCTTCGCCATCTGACCGTGGTGGCATGTGCGCCGCGGTCGCCCACGGCGCCACCCGCGCCGCTGCTTTCGGCTGCCCCATGATCTTTCGCCAACGCTTCGACCCGACCTCTTCCACCTTCACCTACCTGTTGGGCTGCCAGCGCACCCGCGAGGCAGTGCTCATCGACCCGGTGATAGAGCAGCACCAGCGCGATCTGGCCCTGGTGGCCGAGCTGGGGGTCACGGTGAAATGGCTGCTCGACACCCATGTGCATGCTGACCACGTCACCGGCGCCTCCGCGCTGAAGGCCGACCTGCACGGCTCACCACGCACCGCCGTCGGCCTGGCCTGCGAGGCCGACGGCTACGAGTGGGCGTTGACGCACGGCGAGCGCATCACCTTCGGCGACGAGCATGTCGACGTCATTGCCACGCCGGGCCACACGCCCGGCAGCATGAGCTTTCTCTGGCGCGACCGCGTGTTCACCGGCGACGCGCTGCTGATCGGCGGCTGTGGCCGCACCGACTTCCAGAACGGCGACGCCGGCCAGCTCTACGACGCTGTCACGCAGCGCCTGTTCAGCCTGCCGCCCGAGACGCTGGTCTACCCCGGCCACGACTACAAGGGCCGGCGCGTCTCGTGCATCGGCGAAGAGCGCGACACCAACCCTCGCTTGACCAAGCCCCGCGACGAGTTCATCGCGCTGATGGCCGCGCTCGACCTGCCGCGGCCCAAGCTGATCGACATCGCCGTGCCGGCCAACAAGCAGGCCGGCGCGGTGCTGCAGGGTTGATTCAGGCCGAGAAGCGGTTCATGCGCAGGGCCCAGCGCGAGCGGTCGGTGCGGCAGTAGCGCAGCTCGTGCTCGACCGGCTCGCCGCCGAGCGTGTGCGTCGTGCGCTCCAGGCGCAGCAGCGGGTGGCCGGTGGCCACGCCCAGTTCCTCTGCCAGCACCGGGGTGGCCGGCACGGCCGCCAGCGTCACCTCGGCGTGGCCCAGCGCCAGCCCCAGGTCTTGCGAGAGCACGGCCAGCACGTCGCGCCATTGCAGGTCGGCGCGGGCGACGCGCGCACCGATCGTGGCCGGCAACCAGCTGCAGTCCACCGACAGCGCCTGGCCGTCGACCAGGCGCAGGCGGCGCAGATGGAGCACGCTGTTGCCCGTGGCCAGGCCCAGCGCCCGCGCCACGGCTTCGCTCGAGGGCTCCGAGCGGATCGCCAGCAGCTGGTTGCGGATCTGCCGCCCCTGCGGCGACAAGGCCTCGGCCAGGCCCTGCAGGCGGTTGAGGTCCTGGGTGGGCGGCTGCGCGGCGACGAACGAGCCCTTGCCGGCCACCTTCACGATCAAGCCCTGCTGCTCCAGCGTCTGCAGCGCCTGCCGCACGGTGATGCGTGACACACCATAGCGGCGCATCAGCTGGGCCTCCGAATCGAGCCGCTGGCGCGGGGCCAGGTGGCCGCGGGTGATCTGCTGGCGCAGTTCCTCGCGGATGCGGGTGTGCAGGGGGAGCGGGTTGTCGCGCGCCAGAGGCGGCGGGCTGTCGGTCTGCATGGCAGGCGGCGTAGGGGGCGTCGATGACGAGCGCAGTCTGCGGGCGCCCCGCCTGCATGGGAACGAAGCAATGCGGCCGTGGTCCTGCGCGCCGCGCATATCTGGTGCTCGCCACCGCCGATTTATATGCACATTCGTATATGCATATGCTCATGCGGAAATATCAGTTCCTTGGCAGGGGCGGCCTGCCGACCATGCAGGCATGGGAAAAGTTGCTGAATCCACACCGGTCGCGCCGGCCCTGGCGCCCGCTGCCAAGACCGTCGCGATCGTTGGTTTGGGCTTCAGTGGCGTGGCGGCGGCGATCGGCCTGCTGCGCGACCTGCCGGCCGGCAGCCGCCTGCTGCTCATCGAGCCGTCGCCCCGTCGCGCTCGCGGCCTGGCCTATGGCACCCGCTGCGCCAGCCATTGGCTCAACGTGCCGGCCGGCCGGCTGGGGATCGACCCCGCGCAGGAGCGTGGCTTCGTCGACTGGTTGCAGGCCCAGCACGGCCCGGCCTATGCGGCAGCCGATTTCGTGCCGCGCATGCTGATGGGCGACTACCTGGGCCACGCGCTGGCCGCCGCCGAGCAGGCGGCCGCCGTGCGCGGCGTGGCGGTCACGATGCTGGCCGCCGGCGTGCGGGCGCTGCGCGATGAGGCCGGTGCGAAGGTGCTGCTGCTGGACGACAGGCGCGAGTTCCGCGCCGATGCGGTGGTGCTGGCCACCGGCCACCTGCCGCCCGAGCAACCGCGCCTGCCGGGCGCGACCGCCTGGGGCTCGCCCGGGCTGGTGGCCGAGCCATGGGGCGACGCCGCGGCGCTGGCCGAGCTGCCGGAAGACGGCGAGGTGCTGCTGCTGGGCAGCGGCTTGAGCGCCATCGACGTGCTGACCTGGCTGCAGGACCGCGGCCACGCCGGGCGCGTCACCATGCTGTCGCGCCGTGGCCTGCTGCCGCAGCCGCACCGCAGCCTGGAGGCCCGGCCCCGGCCCGGCCTGTCGCCCGCCCCCGCGTTGCTGGCCTGCGGCAGCCTGCGCGCCATGCTGCGTGCGGTGCGGGGCTGGGCGGCCGAGGCGCCCGCCGACGGCCACGACTGGCGCGACGTGATGGCCAGCCTGCGCGGCTGCACGCCCCGGCTGTGGCAAAGCCTCGACGAACGCGGGCGGCGACAGTTCCTGCGCCACCTGCAGCCCTGGTGGGACACGCACCGCCACCGCCTGGCACCCGGCATCCACCGGCGCCTGTGGGCGGCCCTGCAGGCCGGGCAGGTCGAGCTGCACGCCGGCCGGCTGCAGGCCATTCACCGTGTCGACACGGGCGCGCTGGCGGTGACCTGGGCACCGCGTGGCGGTGGCGAGGCCTGCATGCGGCGGGTCGCCGCGGTGGTCAACTGCACCGGCCCTTCGGCCCGGCTGGGCCGGGCCCCGGCCGGCTCGCTGCTGGCCACCTTGCACGCCCAGGGCCGGGTGCGTGCCGACCGCCTGGGCTTGGGCCTGGAGGTCGATGGGGCGCACCGCCTGCTCGACGCCGCAGGCCAGCCGCAGCCGGGCCTGTACTACGTGGGCCCGATGCTCAAGGCGCAGTTCTGGGAGGCGGTCGCCATCCCCGAACTGCGCGTTCATGCGCAGTCGGTGGTGGCGCAGTTGATGCAGGAACTCAGGCAGGCCGCCTGAGCCGCTGGGAGACGGGGCGGCCCGTCAGTTGGTGTGGTACTGCAGCACGGCGCTCCGCACGCTCAGGTTGTCGAGGTTGCCGACACCCGGCCCGGCTTCTCCGGTCACGCTGCGGATGCAGATCATCAGCGTGTTCGTGCCGACCTGCAGCAGGCTGCTCGAGAACGCGATGTGGTTCGTGGCCCACTCGGTGCGCAGGTTCGTGTCGTCATGCTCCTGCAGCAGGCCGATGGACGCCGCCTGGTTGGCGTCCGTGTTGTTGCTGGTGCACACCGTGGTCGGCGGATTGATGTAGACCTCGTTGGCGTTGTACTCGGAGCCGCCGATGTCCAGCGTCAACACCGCGCTGTTCGCGATCGACGACGAGCGGTTCACGCTGGCCAGCGTGAAGGTGCGCACGAGCTGCGGCACCGAATCGCTGAGGTTGGACTGCCCGCGCTGAACCACGACGAAGTCGGCGGCGGCGTTCGCGCACGTCCAGCCAGCGGCCAGCACCAGCATCACGGGAAGGGTCTTCAAGAGTTTCATGGTGATCTCCCAAGGGGTTGAGGGTTGGATGAGAGGCCCTGAACTGGGCGCCTCACCGGTATGAGCGGCAAGGCGGCGCGTGAAGGCTCACGGCCCGGCCATGCAAATTGGGGGGGCGGGTTTGGGAAGGGCCCCGGGGGGCGTCACTGGACGGGGTGGGCGTTTTTGTAGAACATGCGGCAGCGCATCGCCATGCGCCCAGAGGACGGGATGTCTCCAACAGCGCAGACCATCGACTCGGCGTTCAGCGCCGCCTACGCAGAGGTCGTGCGGCTGGCGCGGGCCCGCGTGGCACGCGAGCAGGCGCCCATTTCGGCCGCGACGCTGGTGCACGAGGTCTACCTGAGCCTGCACCACCGCCGCGACCTGCGTTTCGGCACCAAGAACGAGTTCCTGGCCTACGCCGGCCATGCCATGCGCTCGGTGCTGGTCACCATGGCGCGTGAACGGCTGGCCCAGAAGCGCTCGGCCGAGCTGCTGCCGCTGACGCTGGCCGGGGACGTGGCCGACCATGGCGCCGGCACCCCGGAACAGATCCTTTCGCTCGAGCAGGCTTTCGAGCGGCTCGGGCAGGCCGATGCCCGCCTGCTGCAGGTGGCCGAGATGCGTGCCGTGCTCGGCATGGAGCTGGAAGAAATCGCCACCGCGGTGGCGATGTCGTTGCCGACGGTCAAGCGCGACTGGAAGCGCGCCAAGGCGTTTCTTCACGAGGCGCTGGCCGTCGCGCCGTGACCGACCTGTCACCGCAGGATGTCGACGCCCGCGCGCTGCGCCTGCTCGACGACTTGATGGACCGCGGCGAGGCCGAGCGTGCGCAGGCGCTGCGGCAGATCGCCACCGAGTCACCCCTCTTGCACGCCCGCTTGCTGGGCCTGCTGCAGGCAAGCGACCACGGCGTCACCGGCGACTCGCTGCTGCTGCGGCCGCCACTGCCCGCGGCCGAATGGCTGGCGGCTGAGGGCGGCCTCGGCGCGCTGGCGCCGGGGGCGTCGTTCGCGGGTTACCGCCTGCTGCGCGAAATCGGCCGCGGCGGCATGTCGGTGGTGTGGCTCGCCGAACGCGAGGACGGCCTGGTCAAGCGCGCGGTGGCGCTCAAGCTCGCGCAGGTGGCGCTGGCGCCGGTGATGATGGGCGAACGGTTCGCGCGCGAGCGCGACGTGCTGGCGAGCCTGAGCCACCCGCACATTGCCCAGTTGCTGGACGCGGGGGTCGCTACGGGCGGCCAGCCCTTCATCGCGCTGGAGTTCGTCGACGGCGCCCCCATCGACGCCTGGTGCGACGCACAGCGGCTGCCGATCGAGAAGCGGCTCGGCCTGTTCCTGCAGGTGCTGTCAGCGGTCGCACATGCCCACCGGCATCTCGTCGTCCACCGCGACCTCAAGCCCTCCAACATCCTCGTCGACACGCAGGGCCAGGTGAAACTGCTCGACTTCGGCATCGCCAAGCTGCTGGGCGGCGCAGCGGGCGACACCCAGCTCACGCAGCTCGGGGGCTGCGCGCTCACGCCCCGGTATGCGGCGCCCGAGCAGGTCAGCGGCGGGGTCATCTCGACGATGACGGACGTGTACAGCCTGGGCATCGTGTTGTACGAGTTGCTGGCGGGCTCGTCGCCGTACCCCGCCGCCGACGGCGCCATGGCCGCGATGGCGCGCGCGGTGCTGGACGAGCCGGCACCCCCGCTGGGCCAGGCCGCTCTCGACGATGCCCAGGCCCAGGCCCGTGGCCTGCCCGACGGGCGCCGGTTGCGCGCCGCACTGGCCGGTGACCTGGACACCATCGTGCGCAAGTGCCTGAGCACGGAGCCTGGCCAGCGCTACCACTCGGTGGATGCCCTGGCCGACGACGTTCGCCGCTTCCTCGCGCGCGAGCCCATTGCCGCGCGTCGGCCCTCGTGGGCCTACCGGGCGCGGCTGTTCCTGCGGCGCCACCGTGCCGCCGTGGCGAGCGTGGGTGTCGGCGCGCTGGTGGCGGTGGCCTTGGGCGGGGTGGTGCTGCAGGAGCGGCGCGTGTCCTCGCAACAGACGGCGCGCGCGGACGCGGTGCGGGACTTCCTCAGCGATCTGATGAGCGATGCCGAACCCGACGAGTCGAAGCCCGGCGCGGCGGTCACCGGCAAGGACATGATCGACGCGGCGGTGGCCCGGCTGAAGGCGCAGTTCCACGACCAGCCGAGGCTCGCGGGCGAACTGCTCGGCGAGCTGGGGCGCATGTACGCGCGCGTGGACGAGCCGGCGCTGTCGACGCGCACGCTGCGCGAGGCGGCAGGCCTGCTCGAAGGCCATGCGCCCGATGCCGACCCCGAGCTGAACAAGGTGCGCGCCAACCTGGCGACGCGGCTGCTGGCCGAGGGCCAGCGGGACGAGGCCGAGCGGCTGGCAAGCCGTGCCCATGCAGCGTGCACCGTCACGGGCACCGAGTGCACCAAGGCCCGTGCCTACGCGAGCCTCGCGCTCTCCTCGCTGGCGCTGGGTCGCGGGCAGATGGAGGACGCGCTCGTCCTGGCCCGCCGTGCTGCGCGCGAGATGGAGCAGGCCTTCCCGAAGGGGGACGCCAGCGTCGTCGATGCGCTGGAGCGGCTGGCCGTCATGGCGCGCAATGCAGGGCAGCCGCTGGAAGCGCGCGATGCCCTGAACCGCGCGCTGCAGCTGGGCGAGACGCCGCCGATGCGTCTGCGTGCGGTCAACCGCCTGCGCTTGCTGAGGACCCAGGCCCTGCTGGAAATGGACCTGGGCCACCTGGCGGCGGCGCGTGCCCAGTTCGAGGCCTTGTTGCGCCAACCGTCCAGTGACGACGAGCAACTGGTGCAATTGCGCTTGTTGTCGAGCGTGCTGGCGGCGCAGGGCGATGCCGCGCCGGCCCTGGACATGGCGCGTCGGGCCACTGCGCTCGTCGATGGTGAGGCCGAGCCGTTGACGGCCGCGCTGGTCGGGCAGGCGCAAGCCGTTGCACAGTCGCTGTCGGGGGACGGTGCCTCGGCGCGCAAAGACATGCGGGGAGCGATCGGTGCCTTCGCGCGAGCCGGCATCGCGCCGGACGGCGACCTGATGTTGCGGGCGCGTCGCGTGCTGGGGGAAGTGCTCGCGCGCGCGGGCGACCTGGCGGCGGCGCAGCAGGAGCTCGAGGCCACGGCGCAGGCGCTTCGGCAAGCCATCGAGCGCAAGCCCGGCGCCGTGTTCCTGGAGTTGGAGTTGGCACACGTGCTGGACCAGCTCGGCTGTGTCTTGCGGGAGGCGGGCAACCCCCTGGGTGCGCGCCCACTGCATGAGCAGGCGGCGCCGTTGTTTGAGCGGCGCTTGCCGCCGAATCATCCCTTTGCGGCCCGGAATGCGCTCTATCAAGACATCGCCACGTGGCGCCTCGAGGCCACGCCGGCCAACCGCGAGCGCCTGGTGCAGACGGTGTCGCGCTACCTTGCGGACGTCCCCGAGCGGTCGGTCTGGCGCACCCAGCTGGACAGGGCGCTGGCCGACGCGCCGTGCACCGGTGCCGGGGGTGGATGTGTGCTGATGCTTTGACCTGATCGTCTCGCTGTTCGACTCACAACGACTCCAGGAGCTGCCATGCCTTACCGACCCTTTGCCCACGCCCACGCCCTCGGCGCCGTCGTGCTCGCCGTTGCGTTGCTGCCCGTCGCCCGGGCGCAGCAGGTCGGCCCCGCTGCGAGGCCTCAGGTCGAGGCGGCACCGCAGGCCCGCCTGGTCGCCGCCCCCAGCCCTCAGGAGGTGGCCCGGCGCCTGGACGAGGCGGTCCGAGAGCTATCGGCGCTGGGGAACCTGGTCGAGGCGCGGGGCGCACAGATTCGCTGCGCCTGCCCGATCGGTCCGCCGCCGCAGCCGGTCAAGCCTGAGGTTCAAGCTCCACGGGCATCATTGGTCGCGCTTCGTCGCGCCATCGAGGTGCTGGCCGTGATTGAGCGAAATGCCCAAAGGGGCCAGGACACCGAGGTTGTGGCTTCGCCCACCGAGCGCTGAATCGCCTGCGCAGTCCCCCCGCGTTGCTGCCGTGCGGCGGGTGATGCGGGGTCATTCGGTGAGGGCGGAGGCACAGCGGTGCCGCGAAGCGGCGTCGGGGTGGTCGTCGATGTGGAGGGCGGCCTGCACCACCTCGCGCGTGAGGGGCGATGCGAAGGTGCGGATGAACTCGTAGTCCACCTCGCGCAGCTGGGCGTTGCGGCGCACCGCCAGGCGCGTCAGGTTGGCTGGGAAGAGGTGCCGTGCGTCGATCGCCACCAGCGGCGCGTCGCGCTCGGGCTGGTAGGCCACCGCGGCCACGATGCCCACGCCCAGGCCCAGCGTGACGTAGGTCTTGATCACGTCCGCGTCCATCGCCACCAGCGCGAAATCGGGCTTCAGGCTGGCGGCGGCGAAGGCGGCATCGATGTGGGTGCGGCCGGTGAAGCCGGGCTCGTAGCTGACCAGCGGGTGGGCGGACAGGTCAGCCAGCGTCAGCGGCCTGCCCTCGGCCTGCGCCTGGGCCAGCGGATGCTGCTCGGGCACCAGCACCACGTGGGTCCAGCGGTAGCAGGGCAGCGTGGCCAGCGCGGCATGCTGGGCCAGCGCCTCGGTGGCGATGCCGATGTCGGCCTCGCCGTCGAGCAGCCATGTCGCCACCTGCTGCGGCGAGCCCTGGCGCAGGTGCAGCATCACGTCAGGGTGCTCGGCGCGGAAGTCGCGCACCGCATGCGGCAGCGTGTAGCGGGCCTGCGAGTGGGTCGCGGCGATGGTCAGCCGGCCCGAGCGCTCGCGGGCGAAATCGTGGCCCACGCGGCGCAGCTGCTCGGCCGACTGCAGCAACCGCTCGACGATCGGCAGCACCCGCTCGCCCGGGGCCGTCAGCCCGACCAGGCGCTTGCCCACGCGCTGGAAGAGCGCGACGCCGAGCTCGTTCTCCAGCTCGCGGATCTGGCGGCTGACGCCGGGCTGCGAGGTGTGCAGCACCTGTGCCACCTCGGTCAGGTTGTAGTGTTGGTGCGCGGCTTCGCGCATCGAGCGCAGTTGCTGAAGATTCAAGGCGTGCTTCTCCCGGCGTCGGGCATTCTGCGAAGGCCCGGCAGCGGCAGGAAGGAAGCTTTGCGAGGGTGCAGCGTCGCCCGGCGCATAAAGGCCGCCGTGCCGCGCCGGTGTCAGAACTGCTTGCCCAAGGTTCGTGCGCGGAAGATCTCGAGCAGGCCCACTTCGCGCGGGCCGGGCTGCAGGGTGAACGAATCGCCGGCCTGCACGCGGCCCGGTGTGTGCACGGCCAGGTAGGCGCCGCAGAAGCCCGACTCGACCATCAGCTTGGCGGCCTTGTTGAAGCCCATCGCCGCATTGAACTTGAAGCAGGGGAAGCGCGGCTCGCTGACCGCGAGCACGCCGCCGTCGGCGAAGTGCAGCGTGTCGCCGATCCACAGGCTGTGTTCGTCCAGGCCGTCGAGCGTGAGGTTTTCGCCCATCGCGCCCGGCGGCAGCAACTCGTCGTCCCACGCGCCTTGCCGCGCCTGGGCGCGCACCGTGCGCCAGAAGCCGTAGTGGTGCCGCGGGTAGGCGTAGATCGCCTTGGCCTGCCCGCCGTGCACCGAGAGGTCGGCCTGCTCGTCGCCGTCGAGCCCGAGCGGGCCGTAGGCGATGGCGCCGTCGCGGGGGCGCTTGCCGATGGCCGTCAGAACTTCGCGGCCGTTGATCTGCACCTTCTCGGCACGCGCGGTGTTGACGCTCAGTACTTGCATGCCCGCATTGTGCCGATCGGGGCATCCGGAGGAACCCCGTGAAGCCATGCATTCGTTGAGCTTGCAATCCTCAAGAAGCTTCAAGCCGCGGGGCTGCACGGGTCGACGCGGTAACAGGGTGCATCGAACATGGGCCGATCAGATGCGCGCTTGGCTGCGGAGGGTGGCTCGGTTGTTGCGTATGACGTTGCCCCGGCCAGAAGCCGTGGCAATGGGTCCTGATGTTGTTCACCGCCGGCTTGCGGCCACCCGCTGCGGCCCGGCATTTCGAGGAGCGAGTGAGTGAAACTGATTCGTAAGACGCTGTTGGCGAGCGCCGCGGCCGCTGCCCTGTCGATGGGCATGACCAATGCGCTGGCGGCGCAGAGCGTGCCGGCCGCTGCGGCCGAGCAGAGCCGTCTGTGGTTTGTCGAGTTCAACAGCGTGCCCACGATCGAAGGCGCCAAGCTGGACACTGTGCGCGCCGAGAAGGCCGCGTTCCGCCGGGCCGCCAAGGCCGCCGGCATCAGCTTCAAGGAGCGCCGCTCCTTCGACGTGCTCTTCAACGGCATCTCGATCGAGGTCAGCCCCGCCCAGCGCGCCAAGCTGGCCCGCCTGTCCGGCATCAAGGCGATGTACCCGGTCGAGGTGATCTACGCACCCAAGCCGATCAAGGCCGAGGGCGACGTGCAGCCCCAGCTCGACACCGCGCTGGCCATGACCGGCGCCGCTGAACTGCAAAGCCAGGGCCTGAGCGGCGCCGGCATCAAGGTCGGCATCATCGACTCCGGCGTCGACATCGACCACCCGGCCCTCGGCGGCAATGGCGCACCGGGCAGCACGCCCTTCCCCAGCACCCGCGTGGCCTACGGCTACGACTTCGTCGGCGACGCCTTCAATGCCGACCCGACCAGCCCGTCCTACAACCCGGTGCCGGTGCCCGACGAGAACCCCGATGACTGCGGCGGCCACGGCACCCACGTCGCCGGCATCGTCGGCGCGAACGGCGCCGTCACCGGCGTCGCCCCGGGCGTGACCTTCGGCGCCTACCGCGTCTTCGGCTGCGCCGGCTCGACCACCGCCGACGTGATGATCGCCGCCATGGAGCGCGCCCTGGCCGACGGCATGCAGGTCATCAACCAGTCGATCGGCTCCTCCTTCCAGTGGCCCGACTACCCGACCGCGAAGGCCTCCGACCGCCTGGTCAAGGCTGGCGTGGTGATGGTGGCCTCGATCGGCAACAGTGGCACCAGCGGCCTGTACGCCGCCGGCGCCCCGGGCGTGGGCAAGCACGTGATCGGCGTGGCCTCGTTCGACAACACCCACAGCAAGCTGAACCAGTTCGGCGTGTCGCCGGACAACACCCCGATCGGCTGGCAGCAGGCCACCGGCGCCCCCGCGGCACCGCTCGCCGGCACGCAGCCGATGAAGCGCACCGGCACCGCCGTCACCGTCGACGACGCCTGCGCACCGCTGGCCGCCGGCAGCCTGACGGGCCATGTGGCGCTGATTCGCCGCGGCACCTGCAGCTTCTACCAGAAGGCCTTCAACGCCCAGACGGCCGGTGCTGCCGGCGTGGTGCTCTACAACAACGCACCCGGCCGCATTTCGCCCACCGTCGTCGGCGTCCCCGCGATCACCGTGCCGGTGGTCTCGATCTCCGACGTCGAGGGCGTGCTGATCGACAGCCGCCTCGCCTCGGGCGCGGTCGACATGACCTGGCGTGACGACCTGGGCAGCTTCCCCAACATCACCGGTGGCCTGATCTCCAGCTTCAGCTCCTACGGCCTCGCCGCCGACCTGAGCGTGAAGCCGAACATCGGCGCGCCCGGCGGCATGATCTATTCGACCTACCCGCTGGAGGCCGGTGGCTTTGCCACGCTGTCGGGCACCTCGATGTCGTCGCCGCACACGGCCGGTGGCGTGGCCCTGCTGCTGCAGGCCAACCCGAAGCTGCGCGCCAAGGACATGCGTGACCGCCTGCAGAACTCGGCCGACCCGAAGGTCTGGCAGGGCAACCCGGGCCTGGGCCTGCTCGACCAGGTGCATCGCCAGGGTGCCGGCATGCTGGACCTGGTGCAGGCCTCGCAGGCCACCACGCTGGTGCAGCCGGGTGAGCTGGCGCTGGGCGAGAGCCAGGCCGGCCCCGCCACGCGCACGCTGACCTTCACCAACAAGGGCAACACCGCCGTCACCTACGACCTCGGCCACAGCAGCGCGCTGGCGACCGGCCCCAACACCTTCACGGTGGGCGCGTTCGACACGCCGGCCACGGTGGCCTTCAGCGCCACCAGCGTGACCGTGCCCGCCAAGGGCTCGGCCACGGTCGACGTCACCGTGACCGCCCCCGAAGGCCTGGCCGACAAGGGCATCTACGGTGGCTACGTCACCGCCACGTCGCAGACCGACGGCCGCGTGACCCGCGTGCCCTACGCCGGCTTCAAGGGCGACTACCAGGCCATCCAGGTGATCACCCCGACGGCCAACGGCTTCCCGTGGCTCGCCAAGCTGGCGGGTGGCTCGTTCACCAACCAGCCGGGTGGTGCGACCTACACGCTGGCCAACGGCGACATCCCGTACTTCCTGGTCCACCTGGACCACCAGTCGCGCCAGATGAAGTTCGAGGCCTTCGACGCCGCCACCAGCGCCCCGGCTGGCCTGATCAGCCTGGACAACCACCTGCCGCGCAACTCCACCGCGACCGGCTTCTTCAACTGGAGCTGGGACGGCATGACCCGCGCCAAGAAGAACGGCACCCCCGCCCCGGTGGCCAACGGCCAGTACGTGGTCAAGGTCTCGCTGCTGAAGGCGCTTGGCAACCCCGACGTGGCCGCTGACTGGGAAACCTGGACCTCGCCGGTGGTGACCATCGCGCGCCCCTGATCGAAGCACGCAAAGAAGCAGCCGGCATGCGCCGGCTGTCACGCGAACCCCGGCCCACGGCCGGGGTTTTTTGTTTCCGCCCGCGGAAAATCAGCGGGCAGGGATGGAGAAGCTCGAATGAATGGCGCGACGCGGTGGCTTGCCACGCTCTGGGTGATGTGGGTGGCGGCGGTGCCCGCACATGCGGCGGCCCGTTTCGTGGACGTGGGGCACACCGGGAGCGAGTGGTTCGAGCTGGCGCTGCACACGCTGGAGCCGGAAGGGCCGGCGCTGCAGTTCTGGACGCGCTCCTACACCGGCGGCTACTACAACACCTACCGCATGACGAAGGTCCGGGTCGATTGCCAGGCCCGCACGCGTCAGGAGTTGTTCACCGTGTTGCTGGACCGTGCGAACGGCACAGCAGGGCGTGCACCATCGACCGAGATGCGCCGCGTCTTCGAGAAGACGCGCCAGGCCGAGGAGCTCGACACGGCGTGCCGCATCGTCGCCACCGGCCAGGTGCCCGACGATGTGCGCGAGGTGGAACCCGCGCCGGCGCCCAGTGCGCTGCCGAAGGGCGAAGGCCGGACGATCGGGACCGGCTGGGTGGCCGCCCGCGACGGGCTCGTGCTCACCGCCTTCGAGCCCGCCCAGGCTTGCCAGAAGCTCTCGGTCTGGCACCGGGGGGTGCTGTACCCGGCGGCCTTGCTCAACGAGCATCCCATGGCCCACCTCGCGGTGCTGAAGGTGGGCGGGGATGTCGCCGGGCAGTTGGTCTCCAGCCAGCGGGAGGACCTGGGGTTCGCGAGCGCCATGGTGGCGTTCGACGGGCTCGTGCAGCGCTGGACGGCGCTCAAGCCCGTGGCGGCAGCCGACGGTGACCGCGAACAGGCGGGCCTGTACAAGCGCCTGCCGCTGCCGGTGCCGGCGTCCATGAGCTGGGTCCTGGACGACGAGCAGGCGGTCCTGGGGCTGGCGCTGTTCGACGGGCGCGATGACCCTCAGCGCCCGTTCATGGAGCTGGTCGAGACGCTGCCCATGTGGCTCGCACTCCTGTACCACGGCGGCGACTGGCCCCGGCGCGAGG
Organism: Pseudomonadota bacterium; assembly: GCA_049322835.1. GTDB lineage: Bacteria > Pseudomonadota > Gammaproteobacteria > Burkholderiales > Burkholderiaceae_C > Ideonella. The sequence continues at coordinate 15,506 of JBMOQN010000018.1, forward strand.
CGTCGCCAGCCTCGCCCGCCGCGGCCAGCCAGGCCGGCGCGGCGGAGACGGGCTTGGTCCGCATTGCCTGCCACGACCAGTAGCCACCCGGCTACCCGGCGACCGAAGCCGCCGGGCCGTGGGTGAAGCGTTTACTGCTTGACCGCCTCGACCTGGATCACCAGCTTGATGGTGTCGGCAAAGCCGTAGTTCAGGCCGTAGTTCACGCCGAACTGGCTGCGGGTGAGCATCGCCTCGAAGTCGCCGCCGCAGACCTCGCGCTTGAGCATCGGGTTCTGGTAGCAGTTGAAGTTGGTGGCCTTGAGCGTGACCGGGTTGGTCTTGCCGTTCAGCGTCAGCTGGCCTGCCACTTCGCTGACCTTGTCGCCGTTGAAGGTGAACTTGTCGCTGACGAACTTGGCGCTCGGGTGGGCCTCGGTGTTCAGGATCTCGGCGCTCTTCAGGTGCTTGTCGAAGGCGGCGAAGCCGGAGTTGATGGAGGTGGTGTCGATGACGATCTCGACCTTGCCGCTCTTGCCGGCGCGGTCGAACTGCACCGTGCCGTCCTTCTTGTCGAAGCGGCCGCGGTTGGTCGAGGTGCCGAAGTGCGAGATCTCGAAGGTCACGTAGGTGTGGCTGGGGTCGATGGCGTAGGTGGCGGCCTGGGCCATTGCGCCTTGGGCGGCCAGGGCCAGCAGGCCGGCGACAGCGAGCGAGGACAGCTTGTTCATGGGGTGTTCTCCTTTTGGGTTGGAACGTGTTGGAAAGAGGGGAGGGTCACAGCGGGGCGACGCCGGTCACGGCGAGCTTGAACTTGACCTGCACGTCGTTGGCCACCATCGAGGTGTCGGCCCATTCGCCTTCGCCGATCTTGAAGTCGAGCCGCTTGATGGTGAAGGCGCCGGTGGCGGTGGTGGTGCCGCCGGCCTGCGCCAGTGCCACGGGCACCACCACGTCCTTGGTGCTGCCCTTGATGCTGAGCTTGCCGGTCACCTCGTACTTGCCGCCGCCCAGCGCCTTCATGTTGCTGGACTGGAAGGTGGCCTGCGGGAACTTGGCGACGTTGAACCAGGGCGCCTTGGGCACCTCGGCGTCGGTCTCGGGCGAGCCGAAGCCGGCGCTGCCGGTGTCGATGGTGAAGCTCACCTTGCCGGCCTCGGGCTTCTTCGGGTCGAAGCTGATCTGGGCCGTCCACTTGCTGAACTTGCCTTCGACGGGCACGCCCATCTGCTTGGAGACGAAGCCCAGCTGGCTCTGGGCGGGCAGCACCTGCTGCTGGGCGAAGGCCAGCGGGGCGGCGAGCAGCAGGGGCAGGGCGAGGGTTGCGAGGCGCAGGTGGATATTCATGCGGGTCTTTCGAGCCATCGGGCAGAAGGAAGATTCAGCGGCCGGGCCGCATGCGGTGCAACAGGCCGTCACGGTCGACAAAGTGGTGTTTCAGTGCGGCGGCGACGTGCAGCACGACCAGCGAGGCCAGCCCATAGGCCAGCAGCTTGTGCAGGCCTTTGAGCGACTCGGCGAGCGCCTTGTCGGGCGAGACGAAATCGGGCAGCGGCAGCACACCGAACCAGACCACCGGGAAGCCCGCCGCCGAGCTGTAGGCCCAGCCGGCCAGTGGCACGGCGAAGAACAGCGCGTAGAGCAGCCGGTGCGTCCAGCTCGCGGCCTGCTGTTGCCAGCGCGGGCCGGGGGCGTCCGCCGGCGGCTGGTGGCGGAGGCGCCAGAGCAGGCGCGCGGCCGACAGCACGAGGATGGTCACGCCGGCCCACTTGTGCCAGTTGTAGAGCTTCAGCCGGGTGGGCGACATCGACAGGCCGGTCATGTACCAGCCCACGCCGAGCGCACCGAGGATCATCAGCGCGAGCAGCCAGTGGAAGGCGATCGCCACGCCGTTGTAGCGGGGGCGGGCGGGCAGGGCCGGTGCGGCGGCGTCGGCGATGGCGGTATTGGCGTTCATGCTGGTCGGCAGTGTGCGCAGTCGACCGTTGCGATCGGTTCAGCGTGATTGAGCCGGCACTTCAGTCTTGTTGAATGACGTTCGGCCCGCCGGTGGATCACGAGCCAGGGGGGTCGAAAGCGGCGGCGCGCGCTGGCGCCACGCACAGGGCCTCGAAACGCGGCGCCAGCCGCGCGCTTTCGGCGGGCGACAGCAGTTGGTGCCGCAAAGCGAAGTCCAAGGTTGCAAGGGCGGCGTCGGTCGTCATTTCGCCCGCTGCCGCGCGCCGCAAGGCCTCGTCGACCGGCAGCAGCCGGTGCTCGGCCACCTCGCCGTCCTGGTTCTGCGGCACGCGGCCCGGCGAAAGGGCCAGGTCGTAGACGAACAGCCATTCGTGCTGCCAGCCCTCGGCGATGTCGCAGGCCAACTCGACCACGCGCCCCCGGGTGAGCTCCACCAACTCGCCGGTCAGCAGGCCGGCCTCCTCCCAGGCTTCGCGCTGCAGGGCCTGGAAGGGCGTCTGACCGCGGGGCACGCCGGCACCGATCAGGTTGTCGAGCCGGCCAGGGTCGGTGGGCTTGTCCCAGGCGCGGCGGGCGATCCACAGGTGCGTGGGCCGGCCGCTGGCCGGGTCGGCGACATAGCCGTTGGCATGGGCGCCCAGTGTCAGCGCACCCCAGAAGCGGGTGGCGGCACGCTCGATCACGGCGGCTGGCGTGCCGCCGTCGGCCCACCAGGTGAAGGGCTCGTCGCGCCAGGCGCGGACGAGGCCGTGGGTGCGCAGGGCGGCGTGCACTTCGGCCAACGCAGCGTCGCGCATGGCCGCATCGATGGTGATGCACCAGGCCGCGCCGTCGTGCTGGAACCAGCGCGGCCAGGCGGCGAGCGCCGCCGCCGCGGCTGGGTCCACCGAGCCAAGCTGCGCGCCGTCTTCCGCCAGCCGCACCGGCTGCCGGGGCCCGCGCGACTGGTGGCGCGCAGCGTCCAGGCAGGGCCAGCTCATCGGCTCGCCGCCCACAGGTTCAGCGCCAGCCCGGCCATCACCAGCCCGGCGGCCCCCAGCTTCCACGCCGGCAACCCCTCGCCAAAGGCCAGCGTTGAGGCGCCCATGCCAAACACCGGTACCAGCAGGGCGGCGGGCGTCACGGTGGCGGGCGGGTGGCGCGCGAGCAGCCAGTTCCACACGCCGTAGCCGAACAAGGTGTTGCCCACTGCCTGCCAGGCCACGGTGGCCCAGGCTGCCGGGCTCGCGGCCACGGCGAGCGCCGCCAGCTGCGCCGGGCTGCCTTCGAAGGCCAGCGTCATCAGCGCCAGCGGCGGCAGCGCGAACAGGCTGGACCAGACCATGAAGCCCAGCGCGTCGACCCGGCCGGCGCCGCGGGCCACCAGGTTGGCGAGCGACCAGCAGAAGGCCGCACCCAGCACCAGGAACAGGCCCGTCAGGCTCACGCCGGCGCCGCCCTGGCGGGCCTGCCAGCCGATCCAGGCCATGCCGGCCACGGCCAGCGCGAGCGCGCCGGCCTGTGCCAGCTTCAGCCGCTGGCCGGCCAGCGCGATGGTGATGAAGACCTGGGCCTGCACCACCAGCGAGGCCAGGCCGGGCGAGATGTCGGCTCGCATCGCCAGGAAGAGCAGGCCGAACTGGCCGGCCCCCAGCAGCGCGCCGAAGGCCGCCAGCCGCCACCACGGCGTGGCTGGGCGGTGGATGAACAGCAGGAAGGGCAGCGACGACAGCGCGAAGCGCAGGGCGGCCAGCAGGAAGGGCGGCAGCTCGGCCAGGCCCCACTTGATGACGACGAAGTTGGTGCCCCAGACGGCGACGACGGCCAGGGCGAGCGCAAGGTGGGTGACCGGCATGGGCGGCGAGTGTAGGCAGCCCGGCAAGGCCAGTCGCGGCGTGGGGCATCGCCTGCCGCGGGCGGGCGCCGCACAATCGGCCGCATGAACACCGTCCTGCGACCGATGACCGAAGCGGCCTTCGAACGCTACCGCGCGGGCGCCGTCCAGCACTACGCCGAGGTCAACGTCGCAGCCGGCCGGTGGCCCGCCGAGGGCGCGCTGGCGCGGTCGGAGGAAGCCCACCGGGGGCTGCTGCCACAGGGCCGGGCCACGCCGGGCCAGCACCTGTTCACCGTCCACGATGCGGCCGACGGTGCTGAAGTCGGGGTGCTGTGGCTGGCGGTCACCGAGCACCCCGGCGGGCGCTCGGGCTATGTCTACGACGTGGAGATCGCTGCCGAGCACCGGCGCCGCGGCCATGCCCGCGCGGCCTTTGCCGCGCTCGAAGAGGTGGCCCGCGAGATGGGGTTGTCCGACATCGGGCTGCATGTGTTCGCCTACAACACCGGTGCGCAGGCGCTGTACCGCTCGCTCGGCTACGAGACCACCGGCATCAACATGCAGAAGCGCATCGTGGGCTGACAGCGGCACGGCCGCGTCAGATCGTCACCGGGTCGACGTCGATCGCCCAGCGCGCGATGCCCTTGTGCTGCGCGCGCAGCGCCGGCAGGCCGGCCACCCAGTGGGCGAGCAGGCGCTGCAGCGCGGCACGCGAGACCGACTCGACCAGCATCTGGCGCCGCTCCTGCCCGGCCACGCGGGCCACATGGGGCGGTACCGGGGCGTAGAGGCTCATCGCTTCGGTCAGGCCGAGCTCGTCGGCCCAGCGGCGGGCCTCTTCGCGTGCCGCCTGCAGGAAGGCCTCGGCCACGGTGGCCTCGCGGGCTTCGGCGCGCAGCAGCGCCAGGTGCGAGAACGGCGGCAGGCCGGCCATCTCGCGCTCCTTCAGCTGGCTGGCGGCGAATCGGGCGTAGTCGTGTGCCTTGAGCGCGGCGAACAGGGCGTGCGTGGGGTTCTGCGTCTGCACCCACATCTCGCTCGCGGCGGCCACGGTGCTGTCGCGGCCGGCGCGGCCGGCGGCCTGCATCAGCGTGGCAAAGAGGCGCTCGGGGGCGCGGAAGTCGGCGGTGAAGAGCGCGCCGTCGGGGTCGACCGCGGCCACCAGCGTGACGCGGCGGAAGTCGTGGCCCTTGGTCACCATCTGCGTGCCGACCAGCACGTCGACATTGCCCGCGTGAACGGCAGCGAGCTGCTCCTCCAGCGTGCCCTTCAGGCGCGTGGTGTCGGCGTCGATGCGGGCCACGCGCACTGGCGCGCCGTCAGGGCGGCGCGCGGCCTGCAGCAGCTCGGCGACCTGCTCTTCGAGCTTCTCGGTGCCGCGGCCGACGGGCTGGATGTCGAGGTTGCCGCACTCGGGGCACGCGCGCGGCACCCGCTCGGTGAAGGCGCAGTGGTGGCAGCGCAGCGTGCGGTCGCTCTTGTGGAAGACGCGCCAGGCGCTGCAGTGCGGGCAGTCGCTCTTCCAGCCGCAGGCGGCGCAATGCAACACGGGCGCGAAGCCGCGCCGGTTGAGGAACAGCAGGCTCTGCTCGCCGCGCGTGACGCGCGCTTCGATGGCGGCCTGCAGCGGCGGCGCCAGGGCGAGTGGTGGCTGGCCGGGCACGGGCCGGGGCTGCTGTGCCATGTCCAGCACGCGTACCGCCGGCCACGGCCCCTGGCCGACCCGCTCGGCCATGGTCAGCAGGCGGTAGCGGCCGGTCTGCGCGTGGTGCCAGCTTTCGAGCGAGGGCGTGGCCGAGCCCAGCACCACAGGCACACCCTCGGCATGGCCGCGCCAGACGGACAAGTCGCGTGCGGAATAGCGGGCACCGTCCTGCTGCTTGTAGCTGGGATCGTGCTCTTCGTCGACGATGACCAGGCCCAGCCGTGGCAGCGGACAGAAGATGGCCAGGCGCGTGCCCAGCACCAGCTCGGCCTGGCCGCGGTGGGCGGCGAGCCAGTTGGCGAGCCGGCGCGCGGGCGTCAGGCCGCTGTGCAGCGACACCAGGCGCCGGCCCGGGAAGCGGGCGGCGAAGCGGGCTTCGAGCTGCGGCGTGAGGTTGATCTCGGGCACCAGCACCAGCGCCTGGCGACCGGCGGCCAGGGCGGCTTCCGCCAGGCGCAGGTAGACCTCGGTCTTGCCGCTGCCGGTGGCGCCGTGCAGCAGGTGGCAGGCGGGCGGGGCGGCGTCGATCGCGGCCAGCACGGTGGCCTGCTCGGTGGTCAGCGCCGGGCGCTCGGGGGGCTCGGCGGGCAGGGTGGGTGGGCGGGTGGCGGCACGCTTGTCCTGCAGCCGCAGGCGCTTGGCCAGGCCCGCATCGTCCAGCTTCTTGAGCTCGGGCGGCAGCACCGCCAGTGCCACTTCGCCCAGACCTCGCTGGTAGTAACGGGCACTGAACTCGACCAGGCGGCACCAGGCCGGCGGCAGCGGGGGCAGGCTGGCCAGCGCCTCGCCGACCGGTTTCAGGGCGAATGCCGGGTCGCCGGTGGTGCCGCCGTCGGCTGCGGGCGGATCGGGCCAGACGATGCCGGGCACCTCACGCCGGCCCAGCGGCACCCGCACCAGTGTCCCGGGCGCGAGCGGCTGCTCACTCTCGTAGTCCAGCGCGTCGGCCAGGCCCGCGTGGGCTGGCGTTTCGACCGCGACCCGAACACGCGTCATGCGCTGGTGCGCTCCCCCGGCGTTCGCGAGAGCATTGGATGAGCTGTGAACTGTAAGTTCATGATTCACAAGAGCTTTCAGACTTGCCCACCGTTCCTGTGGATAACATTGTGGGAAAGCTGCAGTCAGGCGTGCTAAATGCTTGATCCGCCGTGCAGGGCGGTGGTCTGCCCGATTCTGAGGCAGGCTCTAAAAATTCTTTCTAATCAAATACTTGCCACGTATCACCGCGATTTTGATGATTTTGTGACGGCAGCCGAAGCGGTGATCCGTCGCACCCGGTGTTTTGGGGATAAGTCAAGCCCTGAGCGCGCACTCACCGGGTAAAACCCCCATACCACCCCGAAACGGTTGGGGCGTATGGAAAGCGTTTACCTGAGTGTGCGGGAATGCGCATGCACGGCCTCGACCAGTGCCGCCACGTGCTCCGGCGGCGTGTACTGGCTGATGCCATGGCCGAGGTTGAAGATGTGGCCGTCCCAGCCACCATCGGGGCGCTGCGGGCGGCCGAAGGCATCCAGCACCTTGCGGGCTTCGGCCTGCACGGTGGCGGGCGGGGCGAACAGCACGTTCGGGTCGAGGTTGCCCTGGAGCGCCACGCGGTGGCCGACCTGCGCCCGCGCGCGTCCGAGGTTGACCGTCCAGTCCACGCCCACCACGTCGGCGCCGCTGGCGGCGATTTCTTCCAGCCACAGGCCGCCACCCTTGGTGAAGACGATGGCGGGGATGCGCTGGCCCGCGTGCTCTCGCTTGAGCTGCGACAGCACACGCTGGGTATAGGCCAGCGAGAACGCCTGGAAGGCGCCATCGGCCAGCACGCCGCCCCAGCTGTCGAACACCATCACCGCCTGGGCACCGGCGTCGATCTGCGCGTTCAGGTAGGCGGCCACCGCATCGGCGTTGATGGCGAGCAGGTGGTGCATCAGGTCGGGCCGGCTGTAGAGCAGGCCCTTGACCAGGCGGTAGTCGTCGGAGCCGGCGCCCTCGACCATGTAGCAGGCCAGCGTCCAGGGGCTGCCCGAGAAGCCGATCAGCGGCACGCGGCCGTTCAAGGCGCGGCGGATCGAGGTGACGGCGTCGAACACGTAGCGCAGCTTGGACAGGTCGGGCACCTGCAGCGCGCGGATGGCGGCTTCGTCGCGCACCGGGCGGGCGAAACGCGGGCCCTCGCCCTGCGCGAAGCTCAGGCCCAGGCCCATCGCGTCGGGGACGGTGAGGATGTCGGAGAACAGAATCGCCGCGTCCAGCGGGTAGCGCTCCAGCGGCTGCAGCGTCACCTCGGTGGCGTAGTCGGTGTTCGTCGCCAGGCCCATGAAACTGCCTGCCTTGGCGCGGGTGGCGCAGTACTCGGGCAGGTAGCGGCCGGCCTGGCGCATCAGCCAGACCGGCGTGTGGTCGGTGGGCTGGCGCCAGCAGGCGCGCAGGAAGTTGTCGTTCTGGAGCGGGGCAAACATGGGGCGATTATCGGCGGCCCTCGCACTTGAGGCGTCTGCAGATGCCCCCAAGTGCAGGCCCGCGGGTAACATGCCCGCGCCTGTCCGACCCCGTCCCCTCGATGGAGACCCGCCGCATGAAGCTGCTGTTCACCCGCCCCCTGCTCGCCGCCTCGGCCCTGGCCGCCACGCTCGTGCTCAGCGGCTGTGGCTACAACGATTTCCAGAGCCTGGACGAGCAGACGAAGTCCGCCTGGTCCGAAGTGCTGAACCAGTACCAGCGCCGCGCCGACCTGATCCCCAACATCGTGGCCACGGTGAAGGGCGAGGCCAACTTCGAGCAGGAGACACTGACCAAGGTGGTCGAGGCGCGCGCCAAGGCCACCTCGATCCAGGCGACGCCGGAGCTGATCAACGACCCGCAGGCCTTCCAGAAATTCCAGGCGGCCCAGGGTGAGCTCAGTGGTGCGCTGAGCCGCCTGCTGGTCGTGAGCGAGAACTACCCGAACCTGAAGGCCAACCAGGGCTTCCAGGATCTGCGGGTGCAGCTCGAAGGCACCGAGAACCGCATCACCGTGGCGCACAACAAGTACATCAAGACGGTGCAGGACTACAACGTGCTCACCCGCAGCTTCCCGACCAACCTCACGGCGATGATGTTCAGCTACGAGGTCAAGCCGAGCTTCACGGTCGAGAACGAGAAGGCGATCTCGGCCCCACCGAGCGTCAGCTTCGACAAGCCGGCCGCACCGGCCCCAGCAGCCTCGAACTGAGCGCCCGCGGTGGCCGCCTGTCGCGCGCCCTTCTGGCTGGCAAGGCTGCTCGGTCCGCTGCTGGCCATCCTGGCGCTGCTGCTCGTCAGCACGCAGGTGGGTGCGCAAGAGCCGCTGCCGGTGCCGCCGCTCGCCGCGCGCGTCACCGACAGCACCGGTACGCTGAGCACCGCGCAACGCGAGGCGCTGGAGGCCCAGCTTGCAGCCTTCGAGCAGCAGGCCGGCACGCAGATGGTGGTGCTGATGGTGCCGACCACGCAGCCGGAAGACATCGCCGCCTATGCCTACCGCGTGGCCGACCAGTGGAAGATCGGGCGCCGCGAGGTGGGCGACGGCCTGCTGATCCTGGTCGCCAAGGACGACCGCCGCGTGCGCATCGAGGTGGCCAAGGCGCTCGAAGGAGCGGTGCCCGATCTCGCGGCGCGCATCGTGATCGACCGTGCGATTCGCCCGGCGTTCAAGACGGGCGACTATGCGGGCGGCCTGAGCGCCGCGGTCGACCAGCTCGCGGCTCGGGTGCGCGGCGAAGCCCTGCCGCTGCCGGAGGCGAAGGGTGAACGCAAGGCCAGTCGTAATGGGGGGATCAACCTCGGCGAGCTGGTGATGTTCTTCTTCGTCGGGGTGCCTGTCGTCGGCGCGGTGCTGACGGGCATCTTCGGCCGCAAGTTGGGCAGCCTGGCTGCCGGCGGCACGACCGGTGGCATCGCGTGGTTCCTCGGCATCTCCCCGCTGCTGGCCGGCGTGGCCGGGGTTCTGGCCCTGGTGCTGGTGGGCGTGATCGGCATCGGCGCTGCCGCCGGCCGCCGCGGTGGCCTTGGGAGTGGCGGCATGCCGCCCATCATCTGGGGCGGCGGCGGGGGCAGTTGGGGCGGCGGTGGTGATGGCGGCGGCTTCTCATCCGGCGGCGGGGGTGACTTCGGTGGCGGCGGCGCCTCGGGGGATTGGTGATGGGCCAGCAACACAAGAAGCCCCGTTCGTGGACCGCCCGGCTGTTGCGCGTGCTCAGGCACCGGCTGGGCTGGGACGAAGGCGACGCGCGTCGGCTGCTGCCGCCAGCGGCGCTGGAGCGGCTGCAGCAGCGCGTGGCGGCCAGCGAGGCCGCACACTCCGGAGAGATCCGCCTGTGCATCGAGGCGGGGCTGCCCTTGTCCTACCTGTGGCGTGACGCCAGCTCCCGCGAGCGGGCAGTGGCGATGTTCGGCAAGCTCAGGGTCTGGGACACCGAGGCCAACAACGGCGTGCTGATCTACCTGCTGCTGGCCGAGCATGCGATCGAACTGGTGGTCGACCGGGGGCTGGCGCACCATGTCGACGCGGCCCGCTGGCAGGCCATCGTGGCGGAGCTGGGGGACGCCTTCCGCGCCAAGCGCTACGAGGACGGCCTGCTCCACGCGGTCGAGCATGTCGACGCCCTGCTGCGCCAGCACTTTCCGCTGGCCACCGGCGCGGCCAACCCCAACGAGTTGCCCGACCGACCTCACGTGCAGTGAGACTGCCGGGTTGTTGCCCCCCTAGGTTCGCCACTTTCCCTAGATCGGGGGACTGTGGTTCGAGGGGGGCTGCGCCTACAACCGGGGCATGCTGGACAACACCCTTCAATTCCTGGCCGACGAGGTCAACCGCCACCTTCAGCGGCTGGTTGGGCTGGGCGAGCACGGTGGTCTGCACCTGTCGCCCGTGGTCGATGCCCAGGGCCGCGTCGCCCTGCCCGAGAACAGCCTGGGCCTGACCCTCTTCCAGCTCGACGAAGAGCGCTCGCTGCGCAGCCAGCCACTGGAGCGCGTCGTGCTGGGTGGGCGCGAGTTGACCTTGCCGCCCGAGCTGAAACTCAACGCCACGTTGCTGTTCAGCGCCCATTTCACGCGGTACCCGCAGGCCTTGCGGCTGGTGTCGCATGTGCTGAGCTTCTTCCATGGCCGCCCTCTGTTCACCCCGGGCGATTCACCCGGCCTGCCCGAAGGGGTGGACCGGCTGACGATGGACCTGCTCAGCTACGGTCCCGAACAGACCCGCCAGCTGTGGGCCTGCCTCGGCGCGCGCCACCTACCCTCGCTGGTCTACCGGATGCGGCTGGTGCTGCTGCAGGAGCAGGAACCACGCGCCGGCGCGGCCAGCACGCCGCTGCGCGTCGACACGGCGCTCGGCGGGCGCTGAGCACAGCCCCCTCCGGTTCACTTCTTCCAGGGCTTGATCGGCTTGAGCGGGCCCTTGAAGCGTTCGCGTTGCGGGGCCGAATCGAGCGGCGGGAAATCCACCACCTCGGGCGGCACCGTGGTGTCGGGCACATGGTCGAGCAAGTGCCGGATCAGTGTCAGCCGCCCGAGCCGCTGGTCATTGAAGTCGACCAGCGTCCAGGGGGCATGCCGGGTGTGGGTGGCCTCCAGCATGGCATCGCGCGCGCGGCCGTAGTCCGCATAGTGCGTGCGGGCCTTCAGGTCGATGGGCGACAGCTTCCAGCGCTTGAGCGGGTCTTCCAGGCGTTCGGCGAAGCGCTCTTCCTGCAGCGCCTGGTCGACGGTGAGCCAGTACTTGAACAGCAGGATGCCGTCATCGACCAGCATGCGCTCGAACACGGGGGCCTGTTTCAAGAAGGCCTGGGCCTCGTCTTCGGAGCAAAAGCCCATCACCCGCTCGACCCCGGCGCGGTTGTACCAGCTGCGGTCGAACAGCACCATCTCGCCGCCCGCCGGCAAGTGCGGCACGTAGCGCTGGAAGTACCACTGGGTGCGTTCGCGTTCGGTCGGTTTGCCGAGCGCGACTGAATGCACCTGGCGCGGGCTCAGCGAGCCGCTGATGGCCGAGATGACGCCGCCCTTGCCGGCGGTGTCCCGGCCCTCGATCACCACCACCAACCGCTTGCCCGTGGCCTGCAGCCAGCGCGCGAGGTTGTTCAGCTCCAGTTCGAGCTCGGTCAGCGCCGCGGCGTACTCGGCCTTGCCGAGCCTGCTGCCCTGGGCGGCCTCGCCCTTCTTCGGTGCGCCCTGCTTCTTGCTGCCCTTGCCGGCCATCGGTCGTCTCCTCGGGTGGGGGTGGTGGCCGATTGTGGGCCGGCGCGGGCCCAAAGAAAAACCCGCCGGGCGCGTTGCCGCCGGGCGGGTTTCTTGGGGGCTTGGCGCCCGGTGTCAGCGGCTCTTGCGCAGCTTCTGGATCGCGGCGATCTGTGCGGCCATGGCGGCGAACTCGCCCTGGGCCTTGGCGAAGTCGATGTCGCTCTTGGCGTTCTTCATCGCGTCTTCGGCCAGCTTCTTGGCTTCGAGCGCCTTGGCTTCGTCCAGGTCGTGGCCGCGGATCGCGGTGTCGGCCAGCACGGTCACCGTGCCAGGCTGCACCTCGAGGATGCCGCCAGCGACGAAGACGAACTCTTCCTCGCCGTTGTCGGCCCGCTCGATGCGCACCGCGCCCGGCTTGATGCGGGTGATCAGCGGCGTGTGGCGGGGCAGGATGCCCAGCTCTCCGTTCTCGCCCGGCAGCGCGACGAACTTGGCCTCGCCGCTGAAGATGCTCTCTTCAGCGCTGACCACGTCGACGTGAATGGTTGCCATGTTCGTTTCCTACGTTGAAGAAGGTTCAGAAAGCAAGCAGTCGGGATGTCAGGCTAAGCGCGCCCCGCAGCCGTACACCCGTACGGCGAGGAGCGCAACGACGCATGACGCCCGAGTGCGCCGCTTACTGAATCTTCTTCGCCTTTTCGAAGGCTTCGTCGATGGTGCCGACCATGTAGAAGGCCTGCTCGGGCAGGTGATCGCACTCGCCGGCGACGATCATCTTGAAGCCGCGGATGGTTTCCTTCAGCGGCACGTACTTGCCCGGGGTGCCCGTGAACACCTCGGCCACGTGGAACGGCTGCGACAGGAAGCGCTGGATCTTGCGGGCACGGGCGACGGCCAGCTTGTCTTCCGGCGACAGCTCGTCCATGCCCAGGATCGCGATGATGTCGCGCAGTTCCTTGTAGCGCTGCAGCGTGGCCTGGACCGAGCGGGTCGTCGTGTAGTGCTCTTCGCCGACGACGTTCGGGTCGATCTGGCGCGAGGTCGAGTCCAGCGGGTCCACGGCGGGGTAGATGCCCAGCGCGGCGATGTCACGCGACAACACGACGGTGGCGTCCAGGTGGGCGAAGGTGGTGGCGGGCGACGGGTCGGTCAGGTCATCCGCCGGCACGTACACGGCCTGGATCGAGGTGATCGAGCCGACCTTGGTCGAGGTGATGCGCTCCTGCAGGCGGCCCATTTCCTCGGCCAGCGTCGGCTGGTAGCCCACGGCGGAAGGCATGCGGCCCAGCAGCGCGGACACTTCGGTGCCGGCCAGGGTGTAGCGGTAGATGTTGTCCACGAAGAACAGCACGTCACGGCCTTCGTCGCGGAACGATTCGGCGATCGTCAGGCCGGTCAGTGCGACGCGCAGACGGTTGCCCGGCGGCTCGTTCATCTGGCCGTAGACCATCGCGACCTTCGACTCGGACAGGTTGTCCTGCTTCACGACGCCGGAGTCGGACATCTCGTGATAGAAGTCGTTGCCTTCGCGGGTGCGCTCACCCACGCCGGCGAACACCGACAAGCCCGAGTGGGCCTTGGCGATGTTGTTGATCAGCTCCATCATGTTCACGGTCTTGCCGACACCGGCGCCACCGAACAGACCCACCTTGCCGCCCTTGGCGAACGGGCAGATCAGGTCGATCACCTTGATGCCGGTTTCCAGCAGCTCTTGCGACGGGCTCAGCTCGTCGTAGGCCGGGGCCTTGCGGTGGATCGAGGCGGTCAGCTCTTGCGAAACCGGGCCGCGCTCGTCGATCGGGGCACCCAGCACGTCCATGATGCGGCCCAGCGTCGCCTTGCCCACCGGCACGGTGATCGGGTTGCCGGTGTTGGAGACGGTGACGCCGCGGCGCAGGCCGTCCGACGAACCCAGCGCGATGGTGCGGACGATGCCGTCGCCCAGCTGCTGCTGGACTTCCAGCGTCAGCGCGGAGCCTTCCATCTTCAGCGCGTCGTACACCTTGGGCATCTGGTCACGGGGGAACTCCACGTCCACCACGGCGCCGATGCACTGAACGATCTTGCCTTGGGCTTGAGTCATTTTTCAGTCCTTCAGAATTCAGTATTCGTTGCTTGTCCGGGCCGGGCTCAACCGCCGATGGCAGCCGCGCCGCCAACGATTTCGGAGAGTTCCTTGGTGATCGCCGCCTGGCGGGTCTTGTTGTAGACCAGCTTCAGCTCGCCGATCAGCGTGCCGGCGTTGTCGGTCGCGGCCTTCATGGCCACCATGCGGGCCGACTGCTCGGACGCCATGTTCTCGGCCACGGCCTGGTAGACCAGCGCCTCGATGTAGCGGGTCAGCAGCTCGTCGATGACGGTGGCGGCGTCCGGCTCGTAGATGTAGTCCCAGCCGTAAGCCTTCTTCTCGTCCTCGGTCTGGGCCAGCGCGCTGGCCGACAGCGGCAGCAGCTGCTCGACCACCGGCTCCTGCTTCATCGTGTTGATGAATTTGGTGTAGCACAGGTACACCGCGTCCACCTTGCCCTCGACGAAGGCATCGAGCATGACCTTGACCGGGCCGATCAGCTTCTCGATCTGCGGCGCATCGCCCAGGCCGAGCGCGTGCGACACGACTTGCGCGCCGATGCGGTTCAGGAAGCCGTTGCCCTTGGTGCCGATGGCCACCGCCTGCACCTTGCCGCCGCTGCCCTGCACGTCACGCATCTTGTTGGTGACGGCACGCAGCACGTTGGTGTTCAGGCCGCCGCACAGGCCCTTGTCGGTCGTGACGACGATGAAGCCGGTGTTGCCCGACTTGCCGCCCGAACGCATGTAGGCCGATTGGTACTCGGGGTTGGCCTGCGACAGGTTGGCCGCGATGTTGCGGACCTTGTCGCTGTAGGGGCGCGCGGAACGCATGCGTTCCTGTGCCTTGCGCATCTTCGACGCGGCGACCATTTCCATGGCCTTGGTGATCTTCTTGGTGTTCTCCACCGATTTGATCTTGCCGCGGATTTCCTTTCCGACTGCCATGACGGTTCTCCTAGCTAGAGGGTGTCAGGCTTCAGGCGAAGGACTTCTTGAAGGCGGTGATCGCGTTCGTGAGCTCTTCCTCGGCGGCCTTGTCCATCGCGCGGTCGTTCTCCAGCTTCGCCAGCAGGGCGGCGTGGCTGGCCTTCAGGTGCTGGTGCAGGCCGTGTTCGAAGGCGAGCACCTTCTTGGTGTCGATCGAATCGAGGAAGCCCTTGTTCACGGCGAACAGCGTGGCGGCCATCAGGCTGATCGACAGCGGCGAGTACTGGGCCTGCTTCAGCAGCTCGGTCACGCGGGCACCGCGGTCCAGCTGCTTGCGGGTGGCTTCGTCTAGGTCGGAGGCGAACTGCGCGAAGGCGGCCAGCTCGCGGTACTGCGCCAGGTCGGTACGGATACCGCCGGACAGCGACTTGATCAGCTTGGTCTGGGCGGCGCCACCGACGCGCGACACCGAGATACCGGCGTTGATCGCGGGGCGGATGCCGGCGTTGAACAGGCTGGTTTCCAGGAAGATCTGGCCGTCGGTGATCGAGATCACGTTGGTCGGCACGAAGGCCGACACGTCACCGGCCTGGGTCTCGATGACCGGCAGCGCGGTCAGCGAACCGGTCTTGCCCTTGACCTCGCCCTTGGTGAAGGCTTCGACGTAGTCGGCGTTCACGCGGGCCGCGCGCTCGAGCAGGCGGCTGTGGAGATAGAACACGTCGCCGGGGAAGGCTTCGCGGCCCGGCGGGCGGCGCAGCAGCAGCGAGACCTGACGGTAGGCCACGGCCTGCTTCGACAGGTCGTCGTAGACGATCAGCGCGTCCTGGCCGCGGTCGCGGAAGTACTCGCCCATCGTGCAGCCGGAGTAGGCCGACACGTACTGCATGGCAGCCGATTCAGAAGCCGAGGCAGCGACGACGATGGTGTAGTCCATCGCGCCAGCCTGTTCCAGCGAGCGCACCACGTTCTTGATCGACGAAGCCTTCTGGCCGATCGCGACGTAGATGCAGGTCATGTTCTGACCCTTCTGGTTGATGATCGCGTCGATCGCCACGGCGGTCTTGCCGGTCTGGCGGTCGCCGATGATCAGCTCGCGCTGGCCACGGCCGATCGGCACCATCGAGTCGATCGACTTCAGGCCGGTCTGCACCGGCTGGTCCACCGACTTGCGGGCGATCACGCCCGGCGCGACCTTCTCGATCACGTCCGTCATCTTGGCGTTGATCGGGCCCTTGCCGTCGATCGGCTGGCCGAGCGCGTTGACCACGCGCCCGATCAGCTCGGGGCCGACCGGCACTTCCAGGATGCGGCCCGTGCACTTGACGGTGTCGCCTTCGGAGATGTGCTCGTACTCGCCCAGGATCACCGCGCCGACGGAGTCGCGCTCCAGGTTCAGCGCCAGGCCGAACGAGGGCTGGCCGTCCTTGCCGGCGGGGAACTCGAGCATTTCGCCCTGCATCGCATCGGACAGGCCGTGCACGCGGACGATGCCGTCGGTCACCGAGACCACGGTGCCCTGGTTGCGGATGTCCGTCGAGGCGCCCAGGCCTTCGATGCGGCTCTTGATCAGTTCGGAAATTTCAGCGGGATTCAGTTGCATTGCTTTCTCCGAAAGCGTGAGGCGCGTGGGCTGGGGCCGGTCGCCGTGAATGGTGTGCCGTGGAGCGCGGGCTGCGGATGTTCTTCAGTGGGTCAGTGCGACACGCATCTGATCGAGGCGGGCCTTGACCGAGGTGTCCAGCACCTCGTCACCCACTTCGACGCGGATGCCGCCGATCAGCGACTCGTCGACCGTGACGCTGGCGTTCAGCTTGCGGCCGAAGCGCTTTTCCAGCGTGGCGACGACGTCGGCCAGCTGGCTCGCATCGAGCGCGAAGGCGCTGGTGATGCGGGCGTCGGACACGCCCGAGCTGGCGTTGACCAGCGCGCGGTACTGCGCGGCGATCTCGGGCAGCGCGAACAGGCGGCCGTTGTCGATGACGGTGCGCAGCAGGTTGGCGACCTTGGGCGACAGCTGCAGGCGGGCGACGCCGCTGACCAGCTCGAACACCTGGGTGGCGCTGACCTTGGGGCTGTCGGCGAACTGGCGCAGCTGCGCGTGGCCGGCGACCTGGCCCAGCGTCTGCAGCTGGTCGGCCATGGCGCGGGCGTCTTCGCCGGCACTGGCCTTGAACAGCGCTTCCGCGTAGGGGCGCGCGATGGTGGCGAGCTCGGCCATGGTTTACAGCTCCGTCTTCAGGCGGGTCAGCAGCTCGGCGTGCACGCCGGCGTTGACTTCGCGCTTCAGGATCTGCTCAGCGCCCTTGACGGCCAGCAGCGCGACCTGCTCACGCAGGGCCTCGCGGGCCTTCACGGATTCCTGCTCGGCCTCGGCCTTGGCAGCGGCGACGATCTTGGCGCCTTCTTCGTTGGCGCGCGCCTTGGCTTCCTCGACCAACTGCTGGCCCAGGCGCTCGGCGTCGGCCAGACGCTTGGCAGCGTCGTCCTTGGCGGCCGACAGCTCGGTCTGGATGCGCTTTTCGGCGGCGGCGGAATCAGCCTTGGCCTTGTCGGCGGCCGACAGCCCTTCGGCGATCTTCTTCGCACGCTCGTCCAGCGCGGCGGTGATCGGCGGCCAGACGAATTTCATCGTGAACCAGACCAGGATCAGGAACACGATCATCTGGACGATGAGGGTACCGGTGATGCTCACTTGATTGCCTCAAACGGTGGCGGGGATCTTCAGCCAAGGGCGCCGCGCAGTGCGGCGGCGCCCAAAGCCTCTCAACACGACCGTTGCCGGTTTACTTGGCCAGCTGGCTGATCTGGCTCAGGAACGGGTTGGCCGTTGCGAACCACAGGGCGATACCGGTGCCGATGATGAAGGCCGCGTCGATCAGGCCGGCCAGCAGGAACATCTTGGTCTGCAGTTCGCCCATCAGCTCGGGCTGGCGGGCGGCCGACTCCAGGTACTTGCTGCCCATGATGCCGATGCCGATACAAGCACCGACGGCGCCCAGACCGATGATCAGGCCGGCGGCGAGGGCAACAAAGCTGATGACTTCCATGATGACTCCTAGTCGAGAAGGTTGTGTTGGAGGAAAAGGGGAACGGGAAACGAGAGAGAAAGGACGCCTGCTGTGGTTAGTGGGCGTCGTGCGCCTGACCGATGTAGACCAGCGTGAGCATCATGAACACGAAGGCCTGCAGGGTGATGATCAGGATGTGGAAGATCGCCCAGGCGGAACCAGCGATGATGTGGCCGATGGCCAGGCCGATGCCGGTGCCCAGGCCGACCGTGCCGAGGGCACCGCCCATCAGCGCAATCAGCAGGAAGATCAGTTCGCCGGCATACATGTTGCCGAACAGAC
Source organism: Pseudomonadota bacterium (assembly GCA_049322835.1). Classification (GTDB taxonomy): domain Bacteria; phylum Pseudomonadota; class Gammaproteobacteria; order Burkholderiales; family Burkholderiaceae_C; genus Ideonella. The sequence goes on from JBMOQN010000018.1 coordinate 33,507, forward strand.
GCATGCCGTGCGAGACCGTCTTGGCGACGAACTCGATGATCTGCATCAGGAAGTTGAAGGGGTACAGCGCCCAATGGTTGCCGAAGGGCGCGGCGAACAGCTCGTGCACCCAGCCGCCCAGGCCCTTGATCTTGATGTTGTAGACGATGCAGACGATCAGCACCGACACCGACAAACCCATGGTGACCGACAGGTCGGCGGTGGGCACGCTGCGCAGGTAGGCGTGGTGCGGATCACCGCCCATCGCGCCGTAGATCTTTTCCCAGATGAAGGGCAGCAGGTCGACCGGCAGCAGGTCCATCGCGTTCATCAGGAAGATCCAGAGGAACACGGTCAGCGCGAGCGGGGCCACCAGTTTGCGGCTCTGGGCGTTGTGGACGATGCCCTTGGCCTGCGACTCGACCATCTCGACCAGCAGCTCGACCGCGGCCTGGAACCGGCCCGGCACGCCGGAGGTGGCCGTGCGCGCCGCGCGCCACAGGAAGAAGCAGCCCACGATGCCCAGCAGGATCGAGAAGAACATCGAGTCCCAGGCGACGACCGAGAGGTCGAAGGGGCCGGTCAGCTCCTTGTTGCGGGCGTGGGTGAGGTGGTGAACGATGTACTCGCCCGCGGTGGGGGCGGCGTGACCTTCGGCTGCCATGGGTTGCTTGTCCGTTCTATCTGTTCAACCTGCGGCCGCGCCACGACAGCGCGACCCAATACACCTTGATGCACACCACCAGGGCCACCAGCAGGGCCGGCCAGCTCAGTTGCGGCACCAGCCTCGGCGCCCCCATCAGCAGGGCCACCGAGACGCCAATCTTCACCATCTCCCACAACATGAAGCTGACGGCAGACACGCCGGGCGCCATGCTCGAGAGCCGGCTGGTCATGCCGCGCGCCATCAGGGCGCCTGGCAGGACCACCACGCCGGCGCCATACAGCGCCGACCAGAAATACGACGGCTCACCCATCACGAGCCACGCGAGCGCGGCCACGATGCCCCCGACCACGGCCTGGGCCGCGACCACCCGCCACGGTGAGACGGCGGGGTTTTGCGCTGCCAGGGCCTGAGCCTCTTCCCGGGTCAGGGCCTTGAACGGCGGCTTGGCGACCTCATCATCCAGATCGGCCCAGGAGTCGCGCAGGCCCGGTCGCGGCGTGCCCGGCTGTTGAAGCTGGGCGGCGGGCGGCGGGGACTGGGGCGCCTCTGGGGCTGTTTTGGAGGCTGCGGTCGGCAAAGCCTCGGGATTATACGGGCAAACCCCTTGCCGGCTGAATGACCCCCGACCTCATGGACCAAGCGGCACCCTGCGGCGCAGGGTGGTTACTGCGAAGTTACGGAAGCGCGCTTTCAGCCGGCCGCGAAGTTGACCGGCAGTCCGGGCACGTCGACCCGAAGCCGCAGCACGTGGCCGGCCCAGGGTTGGGCGGCCAGTTCCTCGGCCGGGCGCTTCTCGCGCGCGGTGGTGATGTACAGCGTCTTGAGGTCGGCGTCGCCAAAACAGGCCATCGTGGCGCAGCGCACGGGCAGCTTCACCTCGCGCAGCACCTGGCCCTCGGGCGAGATCCGCAACAGGCGCTGACCCTCGAACATCGCGCTCCAGTAGCAACCCTCACTGTCGACGGCGGCACCATCCGGACGGCCGCCATAGCTCTCGATCGGTTGTGCCGCGTCCTTCAGCGGAAAGGCCATGAAAGGGCGGCGGTTCGACAGTGAGCCATCGGCTGGGTCGAAGTCGAGCAGATCGATCCGATGGGTCTTGGTGTCGCTCCAGTACATCGTGCGGCCGTCCAGGCTCCAGGCCAGGCCGTTGCTCACGGTGACGTCGCCGGCCATGCGGTCGAGTCGACCGTCTGACCAGCGGTACAGAGAGGCCAGCGCCGGGTCGCGCGGCTCATAGATGGTGCCCACCCAGAAACGCCCCTGCGCGTCCGCCTTGCCATCGTTGAAGCGCTCCAGCGCCTGGTCGTACGGTGCCCGGGCCAGCCGACGGCGCTCGCCCGTGGCGGGGTCGAAGCGCCAAAGGCCGTCGCGCATCGCCAGCAGCAGCCCGCCGCCCAGCAACGGCGCGGCGCTGCCCGGCTCGCAATCGAAGCCCCAGGCGCGATGGGCGCCGCTCGCTGGCTCGTAGCGGTTGAGGTGCTTGCCGGGGATGTCGCACCAATAGAGCGCCGCTTCGCCCGGATGCCAGAAAGGCGACTCGCCGAGCAGCGAGGGCGGTGTGGGCAGTGCGGTGATCTCGAACAACGCGTCGCTTGCCTCGCCGCTCATACCCGCGCCACGTCCAGCGTCATCGAGGCGTCGAAGGTTTCGCCGGGCGCGAGCTTGCGCAGGCCGTGGGCCAGCGGGTCGGCCATGTGGATGGCATTGCTGACGTGGCTCACCGGCTCGACACAGTAGTACGGCTTGTTCTGCGGCGTGAAGACCACCAGGTAGGGCAGCGTGGAGCGCAGGCTGATGCGGAGCTTCTCGTCGCGGATCTTGGCGTCGCCGCGCCAGCCCTCGAAGCAGTTGTCGAAGTCGAGGTGGGCGATGTCGGCGTCGATGCCGGCCTGCGGCACCTTGCGCGTCGGCAGGCCGCTCGCGTCGGGCTCCCAGCGGTCGGTCAGCTCGATGTGCAGCCGGCTGCGGCTGCGCTTCGGGAAATAGGGGTGCCACCCCAGGCCGACCGGCTGCGGCTGTGCGGCGCGGTTGGTGATCGCGAGGCGCACGGTCAGCGATTCCGGTGTCAGCTCGAAGACCTGACGCAGGTCGAATGCGAAAGGCCAGTGCGCATCGGCCTCGTGCGCGTAGCCGAGTTCGGCGTGCGCGGCTTCGTGCGAGACCACCTGCCATGGCCGCTGCCAGGCCACGCCATGCACCGAGTGCGGGTTGTCGTCGAAGTTGGGTTGCGTGGTGTGGTCCTGGCCCATCCAGCGGAAGCGCCGGAAGCCCAGGCGATTCGAATAGGGCGCCAGCGGGTAGCTGCCGGACAGGCGCGAGGTGGTCAGTTCGGCGGGCTCCGTGCTGCGCAGGACGGCCAGGTCGCCGAGCCAGAAGCCGGCAATGCAGGCGCCGAGGTCTGGGCGCAGCGCCAGCCGCAGGTCGCCGGCGCGCAATTCGAGGGGTGTCGGAAGCGAAGTGATGGCAAGGCCCTCCAGTCAAGGGGCCGGCGCGGCGCACCGGCGATGTCGTGCATGCTACGCCGGGCGCCGGCCCGGCTGCGGGCGCGTCACTCGCTCTCGCGCGCGAAGACGCGCTCGACGGCGATGTCGATCACCATGCCGCACGCGCTGTAGATCAGCGAGCCGATCAGTGCGGCGCCGAAGCTGGCGACCTCGAAGCCGCCGAGCAGGCGCGCAGCCGACCAGAACATCAGTGCGTTGATGACGAACAGGAACAGGCCCAGCGTGAGCAGCGTCACCGGCAGCGTGAGCAGCACCAGCAGTGGCCGAACCAGCGTGTTCAGCAGACCCAGCACCAGTGCAGCCACCATCGCGGAGCCGAAGCTGGAGACGGTGACGCCGGTGTAGAGATGGGCCACCAGCAGCAAGGCGGCGGCCAGCAGGAGCCAGCGGGCGATCAGCTTCATCGGGTGTGGTGTCCTTTCGTCATTCGGGTACCGGCAGGCATGCCGAGGCCCGTGCGGATTGTGCTGGCGCGGGCCGTGGCCGCAAGAGGGGGTGTCCCGCGCGCACTGCCGATGCCTTCTGCGCAAGCCGCTGCTTCTCCTCGTGAAAATACGGGTGACCGTATCCATTCCCGCCACAGTGATGCCCGGGCGCGACAAATTCGGGCCTTTCAGAGGTGGGAAGGGTCGTTTTACGAGGGAAAACGCCTTCTCAGCCCCTCGTGCAGGCAGTACCATTCGGGTCGCTGAGGATCTTGCGAGAAATGGAAGCTCATGTGGCTTCCACCCGGGCCCGGCACATCAACACCTCACTTGATGGAGAGAATCGACATGGCAACTGCGAAGAAGGCCGCTCCGGCCAAGAAGGCCGCCCCGGCAAAGAAGGCCGCTCCGGCGAAGAAGGCCGCTCCGGCGAAGAAGGCCGCTCCGGCCAAGAAGGCTGCCCCCGCGAAGAAGGCAGCGCCGGCCAAGAAGGCCGCTCCCGCGAAGAAGGCCGCACCGGCCAAGAAGCGCACCCCGAACGCCGCGTTCATGAAGGCGATGACGCCCAGCTCTGCGCTGGCCGCGATCATCGGCGACAAGGCCGTGCCGCGCACCGAGGTGACCAAGAAGGTCTGGGAGTACATCAAGAAGAACGGTCTGCAGGACAAGGCCAAGAAGACCATGATCAACGCCGACGCCAAACTGAAGGAAATCTTCAAGAAGGCGCAGGTCTCGATGTTCGAGATGACCAAGCTGATCAACAGCCACCTGAGCTGATCCCGCTGCGGCCTGGCGCCGCATCGATGAAGGAGCCGGCGCTTGCGCCGGCTTTTTTCTCGGTCGCTTCCGCGGCCTCGAAAGCCGGCGGGCTTTCAGTCGCGTCGCGGTGGTCGATGGCTGTCGATGACCTCGCGTACCCGGTCGAGCAACCGCGCCAGGTCGATCGGCTTGGTCCAGTAGTCGTCGAAGCCGGCGGCGCGCGCCGCGGCGATCTGCTCGCTCATCGCGTCGGCCGAGAGCGCCACGCACAGCAGGCTCGCCGTGACCGGCTGCGCCCGCAAGCGCCGCAGCACCTCCAGCCCGTTCATGTCGGGCAGGTTCATGTCGATCAGCACGAGGTCGGGACGCACCTGGGGCGCCAGGTCGACACCGCTGCCGCCATCGTGCGCCACGTGCAATGTCCAGCCCGGCTGGGTGCGGAAGACCTCTTCCATCAGCAGCACGTTGAGCGGCTCGTCCTCGATGTAGAGCACCACGCGGCCGCTGCTGGCCGGGACGCTCGGCAACTCGCCTGGCGCGCTCGCGGGTGGAGTGGCGCCGCCGGCCTCGCTCGCTGCGGCCATCAGCAGGTGGAAGCGGCTGCCGTGGCCCGGGCTGCTCTGGGCCTGAATGTCGCCGCCCATCGCCCGTGCGAGGCCGCGCGCGATCACCAGCCCCAGGCCGGTGCCGGCAATGCGGCGACGCTCGGCGCCCAGGCGGTTGAAAGGCTGGAACAACTGGGCCAGCTGGTCGGCCCGCAGGCCTTCGCCGTCGTCGCTGATGTCGAGCACCAGCGGCCCCGCGCCTGCTGGCGCGGGCTGCAGCTGAACCGATACGCGCCCGCCGACGCGGTTGTACTTGATGGCGTTGGACAGCAGGTTGACCATCACCTGCTCCAGCGCCGCGGCATCGCCTTGCACACGGACGCCGCGCGGCACGCCGAGCTCGATCTGTACCGAGCGGGCCGCGGCCAGCGGCTGCACCGACTCGACGCTGGCGCGCAGCAGCGCGGCAAGATCCAGCGGCTCGCTGCGCAGTGTCAGCACCCCTTGCTCGATCCGGGACAGGTCCAGCACGTCGTCGACCAGTGCGAGCAGGGCCTGGCCCGCCTGGCGCACGCCGTCCAATCGATGGCGCTGTGCACCGACCAGGGCCTGCTCACGGTCCAGGCCCATCAATTGCGTGAAGCCGATGATTGCGTTGAGGGGCGTGCGAAGTTCGTGGCTGACACGCGATAGGAACTCGCTCTTGGCCCGGCTGGCCCGCTCGGCCGAATCGTGCGCGACGCGCAGCGCCTCGTGTTCGCGCAGGGCGTCCTGGGCCTGGCGGCGGTCGGTGATGTCCCAGGTGAATCCATGGAAGACGACGCGGCCGTCGGGTTGGCGCTCGGGCGTGGCGCGGATCTCCAGCCAACGCTGCTGGCCGTCGACGCGCTCGAAGCGGAACTCCAGTCGCATGGGCTGCAAGGTCCGCATCGCCGCCAGGATCGCGTTGACGAAATCCGGCCGGTCCTCGGGGGCCACGCGGCGCAAGGCCGGCAAGGCCGCCTCGCCGTCCGGCGCGTCTCCCAGCAGCTCGCGCACGCCATCGTTCACGTACAGGTAGTGCGGCAGCGTGCCGTCGGGCTGCAGCCGCATCTGGAACGCCGCGCCCGGCAACTGGGCCAGCAGCTTGTGCATGCGGGCGTCGCGCTCACGGGTGTCGCGTGTGGTCAGCACCTGGCTCGTGACATCGCGTGCACTGCCGCGCCAGCCCTGGAACTGGCCACGCTCGTCGAATACCGGCACGGCGCTGCGCGAGATGTAGAGGCTGCCGCGCTGCGGCGTGTCGAGCCGCGTCAGCACGCGCGCCAGCGCGGTGCGCAGCGCGAGGCGATCGCGCAAGGTGGTGCCCGAGCGCAGCGGGTCGCCCGCCGCGTCGACACAGGGCTCGTCGACCAGGGGGCGGCCGAGCAGGCTGTAGCCGGGCACACCGGCCAGGCGCTCGAAATCGTCGGACAGCCAGCGGTGGTTCAGGTCGGCGTCCAGCTCCCAGAGCCAGTCACCCGAGGCGCGCGCGAGGTCGGCCAGACGCTGGCGCTCGCGGGCCACCGTCTGCGCTGCATGGTGGCTGCTCAGCAGCGCCTCAGCGGCGTGGGCGAGTTGCTGCAGTTGTTGGCGCTGGTGGCCGTCGAGCACCCGCGCGTCGCGGTCCACCACGCACAGCGTGCCCACCGCGTGGCCCTGCAGCCGAAGTGGCACCGCGGCATGGAAGCGCCAGTGCATCTCGTCGTCGGGCAGGCGGGCGAAGCGTGGGTCGAGGTGGGTGTCCGTCACTTCGAGGTAGCGGTCTTCGGCGATGGCCCGGGCGCAGACAGCCTGAGCCTGGGGTGCGATCTGGACCGCCCCCCCGCCTTCGCCGCCCTCGGCGATCACTTTGCAGGCCCGGTCGGCGCCCGCCAACGTGAGCAGGCCGCGGGGGCTGTCGCACAGGCGCCGCGCGGCGTCGGCCAGTGCGCGCAAGGCGGCCACCGGCGCGGCGTCGCTCAATCCCTCGGTGTGCAGGCAGAACCAGCCGAGGTCACGCAGCGCAGCGTGGGCAGGGGTCGCATCAGGCAAGGGCGCCATTCGCCATGCCATCGTCCAGCTCCGTGGGTTCGGACAGGGGCCGAGGAGGTTGCGCCGTGCCTGGGGCACATGGCCCGGACTGCGCCACCGGAAACGCTGATTGTGGCCCAAGCCTCCGGGTGGCTGCAGGCCCGGCGGGGCCGACGGGGCCTCACTCCTGCAACAAAGGTCGCAAGAATCGCCCGGTGTGGCTGGCCGGGCTGGCGGCAATCTGCTCCGGCGTGCCCTCTGCCACCACCGTGCCCCCACCGGCACCGCCTTCCGGCCCCATGTCGATCAGCCAGTCGGCGGTCTTGATGACATCGAGGTTGTGCTCGATCACGACGATGGTGTTGCCGGCATCGCGCAGCTGGTGCAGTACCTTCAGCAGCAGGCCGATGTCGTGGAAGTGCAGGCCGGTGGTCGGTTCGTCGAGGATGTAGAGCGTGCGGCCGGTGTCGCGCTTGCTGAGCTCCAGCGCCAGCTTCACCCGCTGCGCTTCGCCACCCGACAACGTGGTGGCGCTCTGGCCCAGCGTGATGTAGCCCAGGCCGACGTCGAGCAGCGTCTGCAGCTTGCGGGCGATGGTGGGCACGGCGCTGAAGAATGCGTGTGCGTCTTCCACCGTCATGCCCAGCACCTGGGCGATGTTGCGGCCCTTGTAGAGGATCTCCAGCGTCTCGCGGTTGTAGCGCTTGCCGTGGCAGATGTCGCAGGGCACGTAGACGTCGGGCAGGAAGTGCATCTCGACCTTCAGCACGCCATCGCCCTGGCAGGCCTCGCAACGGCCACCGCTGACGTTGAAGCTGAAGCGGCCCGCTCCGTAGCCGCGCTCGCGCGCCGCGGGCACCTCGGCGAAGAGCTCGCGGATGGGTGTGAACAGGCCGGTGTAGGTGGCCGGGTTGGAGCGCGGCGTGCGGCCGATCGGGCTCTGGTCGACATTGATGACCTTGTCGAAGGCCTCCAGGCCCTCGATGGTGTCGTGCGGTGCGGCCTCGGCGTGGCTGTTGTAGAGCTTGCGCGCGACCGCGGCGTAGAGCGTGTCGTTGACCAGCGTGCTCTTGCCCGAGCCAGAGACGCCGGTGACGCAGGTGAACAGGCCCACCGGCAGCTCGACCGTCACGCCCTTCAGGTTGTTGCCGCGGGCGTTGACGATCTTCAGCGTGCCCGGGCGGCCCTCTTCGTTGGCGCCGGGGGCTGGCGCCTCGCGCGGCGGCACGCCGATGCGCAGCACGCGGCCCAGGTACTGGCCGGTGAGCGACTCGGGGTTGGCGGCCACCTCGCCCGGGGTGCCGGCGGCGATCACCCGGCCACCGTGCACGCCCGCGCCCGGCCCCATGTCCACGCACCAGTCGGCGGCGAGGATCATGTCTTCGTCGTGCTCGACCACCAGCACCGAGTTGCCGAGGTCGCGCAGGTGCTTCAGCGTGCCGATCAGGCGCTCGTTGTCGCGCTGGTGCAGGCCGATCGAGGGTTCGTCGAGCACATACATCACGCCCGTGAGGCCGGAGCCGATCTGGCTGGCCAGGCGGATCCGCTGGGCTTCGCCGCCCGAGAGCGTGTCGGCGCTGCGGTCCAGGCTCAGGTACTTCAGGCCCACGTCGTTCAGGAACCTGAGCCGCGAGCGGATCTCGCGCACCACCTTGTCGGCGATCTCGGCCTTGGCGCCTTCGAGCGTCAGGGCCTCGAACCAGGCCAGCGCATCGGCCAGGGTCAGGTGCTCGGCCTCGTAGATCGGCTTGCCCCGGTCGCGCTCGCTGCCGGGCAGGAAGACGTGGCGCGCCTCACGCTTCAGCCGCGCGCCCTGGCAGTGGGCACAGGGCTTGGCGCTCTGGTAGCGCGCCAGGTCTTCGCGCACCGCGACCGAGTCGGTCTCGCGGTAGCGGCGCTCGAAGTTGGGCAGGATGCCCTCGAAGGGGTGCGAGCGCTTCACCACGCGGGTGCGGCCGCCCTTGCCTTCCGCCTCGTAGAGGAACTCGATCTCGTCCTCGCCCGAGCCCTGCAGCAGCACCTGGCGCGCCCTGGCCGGCAGCGCCTCGAAGGGCGCCTCGATGTCGAAGCCGTAGTGCCGTGCCACGCTTTCCAGCAGCGAGAAGGTGTAGGCGTTGCGCTTGTCCCAGCCCTTGACCGCTCCGGCGGCCATCGACAGCGAGGGGAAGGCGACCACCCGATCCGGGTCGAACACCGTCTGCAGGCCCAGGCCGTCGCAGTGCGGGCAGGCGCCCACCGGCGAGTTGAAAGAGAACAGCCGCGGCTCCAGCTCAGGCAGTGAGTAACTGCAGACCGGGCAGCCGAAGCGCGCCGAGAACAGATGCTCCTTGCCCGAGTCCATTTCCAGGGCCATCGCCCGCCCGTCGGCGATGCGCAGCGCGGCCTCGAAGCTCTCGGCCAGGCGTTGCTTCACGTCCGGCCGGCTCTTGAGGCGGTCGATCACCACGTCGATGTCGTGCTTCTCGGTCTTCTTGAGCTTGGGCAACTCGGTGGCTTCGACCACCTGGCCGTCGACCCGGAAGCGCACATAGCCTTGCGCCTGCCAATCGGCGAAGGCCTCGGTGAACTCGCCCTTGCGGTCGCGCACCACCGGCGCCAGCACCATCAGCCGGGTGTCCTCGGGCAGCGCCAGCACCGCGTCGACCATCTGGCTGACGCTTTGCGCCGCCAGCGGCAGGTCATGGTCGGGGCAGAAGGGTGTGCCGGCGCGGGCATAGAGCAGGCGCAGGTAGTCGTGGATCTCTGTGACGGTGCCGACGGTCGAGCGCGGGTTGTGGCTGGTGGCCTTCTGCTCGATCGAGATGGCGGGCGACAACCCCTCGATCACGTCGACGTCGGGCTTGTCCATCAGCTGCAGAAACTGGCGGGCATAGGCCGACAGGCTCTCGACATAGCGCCGCTGGCCTTCGGCATACAGCGTGTCGAAGGCCAGGCTCGACTTGCCCGAGCCCGACAGGCCGGTGATCACCACCAGCGCGTGCTTCGGAATGTCGAGGTCGATGTTCTTCAGGTTGTGCGTCCTGGCGCCACGGATGCGGATGGCGGGGGCGTCGGGCGCCGGGCGGGCGGGTGCGTCAGGCTCAGGCATGGGGGCTCGCGAAGGGCAACCGGCCATGATAGCGAGCCCCCTGAGGGCCGTGCCAGCCGGCGCGTCCGCCAGTGCCCCCGGGGGAAGATTTCGGCCGGCTCTGGTGTGCTCACATTTCTTTGCGTCGGTACCATTTGCTTGTCATCCGTGACGCGGCCGATGGCGTTGTCCCGCAGAGTCGACCCCCAGAATGAGGGGGTGACCCGCCGAAGATGATGGAAACCATGCAAAAGTCAGCACTCACAAACAGGCCCGTGAACGCCAACGACGCGAAGCGGGTGCTGCCGCCGATGGAAAAAGGCCAGAAGTTCGAGCCGTTCTGGACGGCGGCCTTCGGCAGCGACCGCCAGAGCCTGGCCCGGCAACAGAAGTCCGACCAGAAGCGTTGAGGCGTGCGGCCGGGAGGCTTGCCCACCTCGGGTCGGCGTTGCGCCGGCCGAGACTCGCCATTGGCCCCGGGGGCTGCCGTTGAGCAAATCACCGTGTAACAGGTGACTTGTTCTCGCAACGGCTCTTATCCCCTCAGTTCCTCCAGCACCCGCAGGATCTGGCGGCCGTAGGCCTCCAGTTTCTTGGCGCCCACGCCGTTGATGCCGGCGAGCGCCGACATCGAATCCGGCGCCTCGGCAGCCATCTGGGCCAGCGTGGCGTCATTGAACACGATGTAAGCCGGCAGGTTGTGCTCCTTGGCGACCTCGCTGCGCCAACCCTTGAGCGCAGCGAAGCGCGCCTGGCCCTGCGCGTCCAGCGTGGCTGCCGCGCGGGCCAGTTTCGGCGCGCCCGCCTTCGCGCGTGAGCTGCGGCTGCGGGGTGTCGGCTCCCGGGGCTCGCGCAGCTCAATCTTGACCTCGCCCTTGAGCACCGCCCGGGCACTGTCGGTGAGCGCCAGGGTGTTGTATTCGCCCTCGCTGGCCAGGTGGCCCAGCGCGATCAACTGGCGGATCACCCCGCGCCACTGCGCCTCGCTCAGGTCAGCGCCGATGCCGAAGGTCGTCAGCTTCTCGTGCCCACGTTCGCGGGTCTTGTCGGTCGACTTGCCGCGGAGCACGTCGATCAGGTGGCCGGACCCGTAGCCAATGCCCGAGTGCTGGCGAAAGCGGTAGATGCAGGACAGGGCCTTGCGCGCGGCCTCGGTGGCGTCCCAACGCTCGGGCGGTTGCAAGCAGTTGTCGCAGTTGCCGCAGCGGTAACCCTCGGGTGTCTGCTCGCCGAAATAGGCCAGCAGCCGCTGGCGCCGGCAGTCCAGGCTCTCCGCCAGGGCCAGCAGCGCGTCGAGCTTGCCCACCTGCAGGCGCTTGAACTTCTCGCCGGCGGTGCTCTCGTCGATCATGCGGCGCTGGTTGACCACGTCGGCCAGGCCATAGGCCATCCAGGCGTCGGCGGCCAGGCCGTCGCGGCCGGCGCGGCCGGTCTCCTGGTAGTAGCCCTCGATGTTCTTGGGCAGGTCCAGGTGGGCCACGAAGCGCACGTCCGGCTTGTCGATGCCCATGCCGAAGGCGACGGTGGCCACCATCACCAGGCCGTCCTCCCGGAGGAAGCGGTCCTGGTGGCGGCGGCGGATGTCGGCATCCAGCCCCGCGTGGTAGGGCAGGGCCTCGATGCCCTCGCCGCGCAGCCAGTCGGCGGTTTCCTCCACCTTCTTGCGGCTCTGGCAATAGACGATGCCGGCCTCGCCCTCGTGCTCGTCGCGCAGGAAGGACAGCAGCTGGGTGCGGGCGTTGTCCTTTTCGACAATGGTGTAGCGGATGTTCGGCCGGTCGAAGCTCGAGACGAACTGGCGCGCCGCGTTGAGCTGCAGCCGGTCGAGGATGTCGGCTCGGGTGTGGTCGTCGGCGGTGGCGGTCAGCGCGATGCGGGGCACCGCCGGGTAGCGCTCGGCCAGTTGGCCGAGCTGCAGATAGTCCTCGCGGAAGTCGTGGCCCCACTGGCTGACGCAATGCGCCTCGTCGATCGCGAAGAGGCTGAGCAGCCCCCGCTCGGCCAGCGAGTCCAGCATGGCCAGGAAGCGCGGGTTCGTGATGCGCTCGGGCGCCGCGTACAGCATCACCAGCCGGCCCGACATCAGCTCGCGCTCGACGGCCTGGGCGCCCGCCGAGTCCAGCGTCGAGTTCAGGAAGGCGGCATGCACGCCGGCTTCCTCCAGCGCGCCGACCTGATCATGCATCAGCGCGATCAGCGGGCTCACCACCACCGTCACGCCGCGGCCGGCGCGGTGGCGGGCGATCGCCGGCACCTGGTAGCACAGGCTCTTGCCGCCGCCGGTGGGCATCAGCACCAGAGCGTCGCCGCCAGCGATCACGTGGTCGACGATGGCCGCCTGCGGGCCGCGGAACTGGGCGTAGCCGAAGACCTCGTGCAGCAGGGCGGCCGGGTCGGCGGCGGAAGGAACGGGAGGCATCGGTCGGCATGGTAGCGGCTTGCCATCGGGCCCGCCCTGACTAGACAAGCCGGTTTCGACGGCCGAAGAAGGCATTTCGTCGACCCTGGTTGCAGTTCGTCGCATCGCTTGTGGCGAAAGCGCCAACTCGCGGGTTGGTCCCAGCACCATCACTCTTGACCGCGTCAACACAATGCCCCGCACTCGGCGCCTGGATGCCGGTGGCAGGCTTTTTGCGTAAGGCTGCCACCGTCGCTCGACGACGTGAGGGGCGGCGCCTGGGCCCACGAGGCCGGAACAGGCGCCGTGAGAGTCAAGTTCCTTAGGAGGAAACATGTTCAAGCGGACCAAGCTGTGCACGCACCTGCTGCTGGCTTTCGGCGCCCTGCCTGCTTTCGCGCAGACGCCCGAGCCCCCCCCGCAGCGCGTGGAAATCACCGGCTCGTCGATCAAGCGGGTCGACGCCGAGACCGCGCTGCCGGTCACCGTCATCACCCGGGAGCAGATCGAGAAGAGCGGTGCCATCACCGTGCAGGACCTGCTGCACAAGGTCAGCGCCAGCGGCGCGATGTTCTCCGACACCACACAGGGTGCCGGCTATGCCCAGGCCAACGCCAACCTGCGCGGGCTGGGCGCCAACTCGACCCTGGTGCTGCTGAACGGCCGACGCCTGGCGAACTTCGCCTTCGGCAACGCCGGCGGCGCGGCGGCCGTCGACCTGAACAGCATCCCCTTCGCCGCCCTGGAGCGCGTGGAGGTGTTGCGCGATGGCGCGTCGGCCGTGTACGGCTCGGACGCAGTGGCCGGCGTCATCAACTTCATCACCCGCAAGAACTACAAGGGCGGCGAACTCAGCGTGCGCTACGGCGACACCGAAGCCGGCGTGGGCGGCACCGAGTCGGGTTTCAACGTCGCCTTCGGCCTGGGCGACCCGGCGACCGACCGATTCAACCTGCTGGTCACGGCCAATGTTCAGAAGCAGACCCGCATCAAGGCCATCGACCAGCAGTGGTACATGCGCGGGTTGACCGAGATCCCGGGTTCGTTCCCTCCGACATCGGGTCGAGGCTTCCCGGGGCGCTTCTGGGAGGACTTCGACACCATCAGCCCGGGCGCCTATGCCGGGGACGTCACGAACGACCCCAACATCGCCGCCTGCGACCCGCAGTTCACGGTGGTGCAGGAGTTCTTCAACGAGGACGGCACACCCTACCTCACCCCGGGCGGCCAGCAGGCCAAGGCCTGCCGCTTCATTTACGCCGCGGCGCTGGACAACCTGCCGGACAAGGAGAGCGGCGACATCTTCGCCCGCCTGAGCTACAACCTCAACGAAGACACCGAGTTGTACGCCGAGGCGTCGTACGGGCGAAGCCACAGCATCGGCCGCATCGCGCCGGTGCCGATCTCGAACGACGCAGGCAAGGTCAACCCGGAGACCGGCGAGTACCCGCACTTCGCGATGCCGGTCACCAGCCCCTACTTCCCGCGCGAGCTGCTGGAGGCTCTGGGCTACACCGTGCCGGACACCGGGATGGTCGACATCATGATGCGCTCTGTCCCGGTGGGCAACCGCGTCAACGACAACACCAACGAGCAGACTCGTCTGGTGGCCGGCGTGCGCGGAGCGGCCGGTGCGTGGGAATATGACGCCGGCCTGAACTGGGCGCGTGCCACCGGCAACCTCGAGTACCGTGGCTACATCCACGAAGGCCGCTTCATCGAGGCCCTGGCCAGTGGCGGCATCAACCCCTTCGGCCCAAACGAGGACGGCGATGCCTTGTTGCGGTCGACACTGATGGAAGGGCCGATGCGGGAGTCCACCAGCACGATGACGGCGCTGGATGCCCGGGTGAGCAGGGAGCTGATGGCCATGGCTGGAGGCCCGATGGGACTGGCCATGGGTGTGGACCTGCGGCGGGAGGAAGCCGACGACCGTCCGGTGAACGACGACTACCGCCAAGGCCTGCACATCGGCGGCGAGGGAACCGTTCCGCTGACCAAGGCCTCTCGCAACGTCTACGCGGTGTTTGGCGAGGTGAGAATGCCCTTTGCCAAGGGTTTCGAGGCGGAGCTCGCGGTGCGCTTCGACAAGTACAGCGATTTCGGCAACACCTTCAACCCGCGCGGTTCGTTGCGCTGGCAGCCGAACAAGCAGTTTGCGCTGCGCGCTTCGGCGGGCACCGGGTTCCGTGCCCCCACGCTGTGGGACGTGAATGCCCCTCCCGCCTTCACGAACACTGCGAACTCGCAGAACGACCCGGACTGCCCCCTGGTCACCACCCCGCCACAGGCGCGCTGCGCCACGCAGTTCACGGTGCGCAACTCGTCGGACCCCAACCTGAAGCCCGAGAAGTCGCGCCAGTGGTCGATTGGTCTCGTGGCCGATCCGTTGCCCTGGCTGACCACGACGCTGGACTACTGGCAGATCTCGAAGAAGGACCAGATCGGCCAGGTGACCGGCGACGCCATCATGGCCGACCCGGACCTGTACGCAGCCTACAACGACCGCATCGTGCGTGGCGTCGACGGCTACATCACCTACATCGACCAGCCGGTCGAGAACCTGGGCGGCCTGCGCACCGCCGGCATCGACGTGAGCCTGCGCACCCGCTGGAGCCTCGGTTCAGCGGGCCGTCTCGGCCTGGAGTTCGACGGCACCTACCTGACCCAGTGGGAGCAGCAGAGCGGCAAGGGCCAGCCCTACGTCGACTACGTGAACAGCGCCGGTGATGGTGGTGGCGTGCAGCCGGTTCCCGAGTTCCAGTACACGCTGGCGGCCGACTGGCAGTGGGGCACCTGGGGCGTGCGCCTGGAGAACGTGTTCGTCAAGGGCTGGACGGAATCGGCAGGGCTGGTCGACGCCAACGTCGGCGCCTTCGTCGACCACAAGGTCAAGGACTCCAGCCTGTGGAACCTGCAGATGCAGTACAGCGGCCTCAAGGGCTTCGTGTTCCGCCTGGGTGTGCGCAACCTGTTCGACCAAGAACCACCGTTCACCGCGGTGTCGTCCTACGGCTCGCACGCTGCAGGCTTCGCCGGTTCGTTCACCGACCCGCGCGGCCGGTTCTTCTACGGCTCGGCAACCTACAAGTTCTGACCGTTTCCCTGCACTGACCGGCGGGCGCTGTCTCGCTGGAACATCGAAGCGCCTGCCGAGCGATCGGCAGGCGCTTTTTCGTTTCATCGCCGGCAGGCAGAATGCCGCGCATGCCCGCCCTGGCCGACGACAAGACCCGCAACGACCTGCTGAACCGGCTCAAGCGCGCCGAGGGCCAACTGCGCGGCATCCAGCGCATGCTGGAAGGCGGCGAGCCGCGCGACCAGGTCGCCGGCCAGCTCGCCGCGGTGCGCAAGGCGCTCGACGCGGCCTACCTGCGCCTGACGCTGGGGGTGCTGGAGCAGGAGCTGGGCGCCCGGGTGGACAGCGCCGACCGGGGGCGCCAGCTGGCCGAGCTGATGGACGAGATGAAGGGCTTGATGGCCAAGCTGCGTTGAACGGGCTGCGCCGCAGCGTCAGGCGGGCAGCACGCTGGTCAGTGCCGCCACGGCCGGCTGCCGGGCCCGGGCCCAGGCCTCGAACGCCTCGGCCGGCATCGGGCGGCCGATGTGCCAGCCCTGGCCCTCGTCGCAACCCAGCCGCACCAGCTGCTGGACGATGGCCTCGTTCTCGACCCCTTCGGCGACCACGCTCAGGTCGAGGTTGTGCGCCACCTCGATGATGGAGCGCACGATCATCGCGTCCCTGGGAACGCGCTCCATCGCCTTCACGAAGGACATGTCGATCTTCAACTCGTCCACTGGCAGATTGCGCAGCGTGGCATACGAGCTGTAGCCGGTGCCGAAGTCGTCGATCGAGAGCTTGCAACCCAGCGCCTTCAGCGCCTGAAGGGTCTGCAGGGCGCGTTGCGGGTCGTTCATGATCGCGCTCTCGGTGATCTCCAGGCACAGCGCCTGTGGCGGCACGCCATGGCGGGCCAGCCGTGTCTGCAGCTGCTCGACCAGCTCGGCCTGCATCAGGTCATGCACCGACAGGTTCACCGACAGCCGCGGCAGCAACCCCTCGCCACGCCAGCGCGCGAGCAGGCGGGCGGCCTCGTCCACCACCCACAGGCTCAGTTCGTGGATGAAGCCGGTCTCTTCAGCGAAGGGGATGAACTCCAGCGGCGGCACCAGGCCGCGCTCGGGGTGTTGCCAGCGCACCAGCGCCTCGGCGCCGACCAGGCAGCCGTCCAGCAGGTGCAGCTTGGGCTGCACGAACAGGCGCAGCTCGCCCTGCTGCAGCGCGCGCCGCATCTCGCCCAGAAGGGTGAGCGTGGCGGCGCTGCCCTGGTCGAAGCTCGGGTCGTAGCCGACGCGGCCCTGGCGCCGGCGCTTGGCTTCGTACATCGCGACCTCGGCGCGGCTCAGCAGGGCCTCGGCGCCTGTGGCGTGCCCGGGGGCGCAGGCGATGCCGATGCCGGCCGACACGTCGACGACGCTGTCGTCCAGCCGCACCGGTTGCAGCAGGGCGGCCAGCACCGCGTCGGCCGCGGCTTCGGCCTGCACTTGGGCGGCGCCGGGCAGCAGCAGCGCGAACTCGTCGCCCGACAGCCGGGCCACCAGCACGCCGGGGCCCAGCGCCGGGGCCAGTGCGGACAGGCGCTCGCCCACCCGCACCAGCAGCCGGTTGCCGAGCTGGTAGCCGAGCTTGTCGTTGACCTGCTTGATGCGGTCCAGGTCCAGCATCAGCACCGCGGCGCGGCCGTGTGGCTCCAGGGCCTGCGCGAGCCGGCGGGCGAACTGGCCCCGGTTGGGCAGCCCGGTCAGGTCGTCGAGGTAGAGGCGGCGTCGCGTGACCTCGCGCATGCCGTCGAACGCCAGGGCCAGCTCGGTCAGCTCGTCGTCGTGGGCGGGCCGGGCGACCGGGGTGTCGAAGTCGCCGTGCCCCAGCCGGCGACTGGCCTCGACCAGGGCCTGCAGCGGGCGTGTCACGCGACGAGCCGTGAGCACGCTGCCGATGGCGAAGACGCCGGCACCGACCAGCGTGATGCCGAGCAGCAGGGCCTGCAGCTGGCGGTAGGGCGCCACTGCATCGTCGATCGACTGCGCCAGCACCGCGCGCAACTCGCCGGAGGGCGACTGCGCCAGCACCGAGATCCGGCCTTCCAGCGTCTCGCCGCCGGCCACGAAGTCCGCCAGCCCGCGGGGCGGCAGCGTGGCCAGGGCGGCATGGTCGGGTGCGGGCAGCGTGGACTGCACCACGCGGGCCTCGCCGTCCGCCGCACCGCTGACCAGGGCCAGGTGGAGCCCCGAGAGTGCCCGCAGGTCTTGGCCCAGCGCGCGGTCGACCGCGAAGCCCATGACCACCCAGCCCACCTCACGCGGCGCCTTCATCGGCACCACCACGAACTGATAGGGCTTGTCGCCAACGAGGGCGAGCTGCACGGCCTGGCCCGGGCGGGCCGCGCCATCGGCCGGCCGCAGCCGCGCCTGCAGCGCGGGAAGCACCTCCGCGCCCAGGCTGCCGGCGGCGCGGAGCGTGAAATCGAGCTCCAGCCATGCTGTGACACTGGCGCCGATGCGTGCGCCGTGGTTGTCCAGCGCCGAGCGGATGGTCTCGGTGTCGTCCGACTGCACCGCGTCGCGGAAGGCGTAGTCGGCGGCCAGCACGGTGGCGGCTTGCGTCAGCGCGGCGGCGTTCTGCTCCAGCAGCCGCCCGAGCAGGCGCTCGCCCACCTGCAGCTGCTCGGCCAGCTGGGCGCGTGCGTTCGCGTCGATGCTGTGGCGGATCGCAAAGAAGCCGGCCAGCTGCACCGCCAGCAGCAAGCCCAGAAAGAGGGTGACGATGCGTCCACCCAGGCTGGCCAGGAAACTGCGGCTTTGCATGATGCCTGTGCGGTGGCGGGGGGGCCGGCCGGCGGTGCGCCGCATCAGCGCGCTGCCACCGGCAGCGTGGCCACCAGATCCAGCGGGCCTTGGCCGACGGTGACGGGCTGCTCGACCCCGGTCGAGCCGGCCGGCAGGTCGGGGTGCCAGCTGCGCAGCACATAGCGGCCTGCGGGTACGTCGGCCAGGCTCGCGCGGCCGCTGGCCGGTGTCTTGGCGTACCAGGGGGTGTCGCTCACCACCACCCAGCCCACCATGTTGTCGTGGATGTTGCAGCCCAGCACCACCAATCCCGGGCGGTCGAACTCGACCGGGTTCTCGGGCCGGCCGACATAGAGCTTCAGCTCGAACTTCTTGGCCGGCGAGAAGGAGTAGACATGGTGGCGCACTGTGTCCTGGTTGGGAAACTGCACCTTGCTGCCCACCGGCACCAGGGTGACCGCGGGCACGAAGCGACGGCCCTGCTGCGCGATCTCGGTCTGTATCGGCTTGGGCGGCGGGGCCTTGGCGCCGCCCTGCGGCTCCAGCAACAGCACCACATCGGCCAGGGCCTGCCCGGCGCTGCCGCGGGCCTGGACCTGCAGCGTGGCAGCCGATGCGCCTGCGTGGGCGAACACGGCCACGGTGCTGGCCAGTGGCCACAGGAGCAGGACGGAACGCGGGACGGGCATCTCAGCAAAGAAGGCAGGGTCAGGATAGGCGCGACGGCGGCGCGCGCGGCCGCCACCAGGCCTCGCCGGCCCGGCTTTCCACGCATTTCGGCACACTGCAAGCGCGCTTGAGCCGCGGCGCCGGGCGAATGCCACACCGCGGCGGCCGCAAGCGTGGCTCGGGCACACTGCCGCCCCATGCCCCCACTGCCGCCCGCCGACGCGTCCCCCTGGCTGGTCGCCTGCCTGTGCGCCGCCTGGTGCCGCACCTGCGGTGACTATCGCAAGGTGATGGCCGAGGCGGCGGGCGCCCACCCCGGTTGGCGCTTTGCCTGGGTGGACATCGAGGACCACGCCGACGCGCTGGACGACCCCGACGGTGCGGCCGAGGACATCGAGGACTTCCCCACGCTGTTGCTCGTCCACCGGGGGGCGGCGCACTTCTTCGGCCCGCTCCTGCCGCACCCCGGCGTGCTGGCACGGCTGCTGGCGCAGGCGGCCGGCGGGCAATTGCCCTTGGCCACGCAGCCCGGCGCGCAGCGGCTGGCGCGCGCCGTGGCCGCACTGGTGGACCAGCACCGGGGGGGCCTGGCTGTCTGACCCGCATCAAGCCGCGCCCGGCCTGGGGGGCTGCCTCTAATTTCCGCCGGTGTCCGCCCCAATGGACGCCCCCACATGCAGGGCATCCAATCCTCGCGGACCGGCGGCCCGCCGTGGCTGCCCGAATGGCTTGCATGGACTATGACTACCTGGTGATCGGTGGGGGCTCGGCCGGCTGCGTGCTGGCGGCCCGCCTGAGTGAGGACGCGGGCTGCCGCGTCGGCCTGATCGAAGCCGGCCCGCCCGACAAGAGCGTGCTGATCCACTGCCCGGCGGGGCTGGCGCTGCTGGCCAAGAACGGCCAGGCCAACTGGGCCTTCGCCACCGAGCCGCAGCCGGGCCTGAACGGTCGCCGCGGCTACCAGCCGCGCGGCAAGGTGCTGGGCGGATCGAGCTCGGTCAATGCGATGGTCTACATCCGCGGCCAGCACCAGGACTACGACCATTGGGCCGCCGCCGGCAACCCGGGCTGGGGCTGGTCCGACGTGATGCCCTACTTCCTGCGGGCCGAGCACAACGAGCGCGGCGCCAGCGAGTGGCATGCCACGGGCGGCCCGCTCAACGTGATGGATCTGCGCAGCCCGAACCGCCACACCCCGGCCTTCGTCGAGGCGGCGCGGCAGGCGGGTCATGCGCTCAACACCGACTTCAACGGCGCCACCCAGGAGGGCGTGGGCGCCTACCAGGTCACGCACAAGAACGGCGAGCGTTGCAGCGCCGCCAAGGCGTACCTGGCGCCGGCCATGGGCCGGCCCAACCTGGAGGTGCTGACCGGCGCCCAGGTGCTGCGCGTCATGCTGGAAGACCGCCGCGCGGTGGGCGTCGAGGTGCTGCGCGGCGGCAGGCGCATCACGCTGCGTGCGCGGCGCGAGGTGCTGCTCGCCGCCGGTGCCCTGCAGTCACCCCAGCTGCTGATGCTCTCGGGCATCGGCCCGGTCGCCGAGCTGCAGCGCCACGGCATCGCGGTGGCCCATGCGCTGGCCGGCGTGGGCCGCAACCTGCACGACCATGTGGACGTGGTGCAGGTGGTCGATGCGCCGAAGCAGACGGACCTCTTCGGCATCTCGTTGGTGGGCCTGATGAACGGCTGGCGGGGCATCGGCGAATGGCGGCGCGAGCGACGCGGCATGCTCACCACCAATTTCGCCGAGGCCGGCGGCTTCCTGCGCAGCGCGCCCGAAGAAACACAGCCCGACCTGCAACTGCACTTCGTCGTCGGCAAGCTGGTGAACCACGGGCGCAAGACGGTCTTCGGCCACGGCTATTCGTGCCACGTCTGCCTGCTGCAGCCCAAGAGCCGCGGCAGCCTGACCCTGAACAGCGCCGACCCGCTGGCCGCGCCGCGCATCGACCCGAACTTCCTCGGCGAGGCCGACGATGTGCAGCGCATGGTGCGCGGCTTCAAGCTGATGCGCCGCATCCTGCAGCAGCCGGCGCTCGCCGCGCTGGGCGGGCGCGAGCTGGCGTCATCGGCGAGCGCTCAGACCGACGAGCAGATCGAGCGCTTCATCCGCGACTACGCCGACACCATCTACCACCCGGTCGGGACCTGCCGCATGGGCACCGACGGCGACGCGGTGGTCGACCCGCGCCTGCGTGTGCACGGCCTGCAGGGGTTGCGCGTGGTCGACGCGTCGGTCATGCCGCGCATCGTCAGCGGCAACACCAACGCGCCGGTGATCATGATCGCGGAGAAGGCGATCGACATGATCCGCGAGGACGCGCGCTGACGCGCACCAACAATTTCCTCGCCCCGGCCGGCTCGCGGCAGTAGCATCCTTTTCCCGGGACAGGGAGAGGCGACAGGCATGAGCGCAACGGGGCGGCGCAGGGCGTGGGCGACGGCCATCGTGGGCTTCGCGGCCGTGGCCGTGCTCGGCCTGGCCTGGCTGCAGCGGCCCGGGCCGGCCGGCACGGCACGCACCGTCACGGTCGGCCTGTACGAAAACGCGCCCAAGGTCTTCACCGGCCCCGACGGCCGGCCTGCCGGCATGTTCGTCGAGTTGCTGGACGAGATCGCCCGGGCCGAGGGGTGGCAGCTGCGCTACGTGCCGTGCGAATGGGCGCGCTGCCTGGAGATGTTGGCGGCCGACGAGTTGGCGCTGATGCCCGACGTGGCCTACACCGAGGAGCGCAGCCGGCGATTCGACTTTCACGCGGTGTCGGTGGCCAGCAGCTGGTCGCAGATCTACACCCGGGCCGACGTCAGGGTGCAGTCACTCGCGGATCTGGCCGGCAGGCGCCTTGCGGTACTGAGCGGTGGGGTGCAGGAGGCCTATGTGGCGCGCATGATGGCCGAGGCCGGCGTGCGCTACGAGCCGGTGCCGGTGCAGTCGCTCGGCGAGGCCTACGAGGCGGTGGCCCGGGGCGCGGCCGACGCGATGGTCACCAACAGCTTCTCCGCGGCCCGGCGCGCCGCCGACTATCGGCTGCGCGAGACGCCCCTGCTGTTCCAGGCCGCGAACCTGTACTTTGCCAGTGCCAAGGGCCGCCACGCCGACCTGCTGGCGCGCATCGACACCCACCTCGGTGCCTGGCGGCAGGACCCCGACTCGGTCTACTTCGACGTGCTGCGCCGTGCGTTGTCGGCCCCGCAGCCGGCGGGCCTGCCGGAGAGCCTGCGCTGGCTGCTGCTCGGCCTGGGCGCCGCGACACTGCTGCTGCTGGCGCACGGCGCACTGTTGCGCTGGCGGGTCGCCCAGCGCACCGCCGAGCTCGCCGAGGCCACGCGACGGCTGGATGGCCTGCTGGCGGCCAGCGGCGAGCGCGAGCAGCGCTTCATGGCCATGCTGCGGACGAGCCCGGTCGGCATCGCCCTGGCCCGGGTGTCCGACCAGCGATTCGTGGACATCAACGACGCCTGGTCACGGCTGCTGGGCTGGTCGCGCGACGAGACACTCGGCCGCAGCAGTGCCGAACTCGGGCTGTGGGCCGACGACGCCGACCGGGTCGAGATGTGGCGGGTGCTGGCCGAGGGGGGCCGGGTGCAGCAGCGCGAGGTGTGCTGCCGTTCGCGCGAGGGCACGTTGGTCGACGTGGCCCTGTCGGCCGACCCGATCGAGCTGGGCGGCCAGGCCCATGTGTTGGTCTCGGCCACCGACATCAGCGCCCAAAAGCGCGCCCGCCGCGCGCTGGAGGATCAGCAGGCCGAGCTGGAGCGCCTGGTTGCCCAGCGCACTGCCGAGCTGACCGCCGCCAACCGGGCGCTGGCCTCGGCCCGAGACCTGGCCGAAGCCGCCACGCAGACCAAGAGCGCGTTCCTGGCCAACATGAGCCACGAGATCCGCACGCCGATGAACGCCATCCTCGGCACCGTGCACCTGATGCGGCGCGCCGGCGTCACCCCGCGCCAGGGCAGCCAGCTCGACACCATCCTGGCGTCGGCGCAGCACCTGCTGGGCATCATCGACGACATCCTCGACCTGTCGAAGATCGAGGCCGGCAAGCTCGATCTCGAGATCGCGCCGCTGCGGGCGGACCAGTTGCCGGCGCGCGTGGCGGCGATGCTGGCCGACCGCGCGGCCGAAAAGGGCCTGGTGCTGGTGGCAGAGGCCGAGCCGCTGCCGGACACGCTGCAAGGCGACGAGATGCGGCTGACCCAGGCGTTGCTGAACTACGCGACCAATGCGATCAAGTTCACCGAGCGCGGCCAGGTGACGCTGCGTGTGCGCCGCGAACAGGAGGACGCCGACTCCATGCTGTTGCGCTTCGAGGTGGCGGACACCGGCATCGGCGTGGCGCCCGAGGTGGCGGCGCGCCTGTTCGAGTCTTTCGAGCAGGCCGACAGCTCGACCACCCGCAAGTACGGCGGCACCGGCCTGGGCCTGGCCATCACGCGGCGCCTGGCACGGGCGGCGGGCGGCGACGCTGGCGTGAGCAGCGCGCCTGGCGCCGGCAGCACGTTCTGGTTCACGGCCCGCTTGCGCAAGGGGGCCCGGGCGGCGCCGATGCCGGCCGGCGCGCCGCAAGCCGATGATGCCGAGCAGCGCCTGGTGGCGGATTTCGCCGGCCAGCGCATCCTGCTGGCCGAGGACGAGCCGGTCAACCGGCTGGTGGCGCTCGAGACACTGCAGCACACAGGCCTGGTCGTCGACACGGCCGAGGATGGTGCGCATGCGGTGCAGCTCGCCGCCGAGTTCCCCTATGCGCTGATCCTGATGGACGTGCAGATGCCCACCCTGGACGGATTGGAAGCGACGCGTCGCATTCGGCGCCTGGCCGGCCATGCCGACACCCCGATCATCGCGATGACCGCCAACGCCTTCGCCGAAGACCGCGCGCGCTGCCTGGCGGCCGGCATGAGCGACTTCCTGACCAAGCCGGTACGGCCCGAGGCGCTCTATGCGCTGCTGTGGCGTGGCCTGGCCGGCCGGCCCGCGCCGGTGACGGTGCGCTGAACGCGCGAAACGCTGGGGCGTTCACTCCTCGCCGAGGAACCCGCCGCTCTGGTGGGCCCACAGCCGCGCATACAGCCCGCCTTGCGCCAGCAGGCTCCTGTGGTCGCCCTGCTCGACGATGCGGCCGGCGTCCATCACCACCAGCCGGTCCATCGCGGCGATGGTCGACAGCCGGTGCGCGATGGCAACCACCGTCTTGCCCTGCATCAGCTGGTAGAGGCTGGCCTGGATGGCGGCCTCGACCTCGCTGTCGAGCGCACTGGTGGCTTCGTCGAGCAGCAGGATGGGCGCGTCCTTCAGCATCACGCGGGCGATCGCGATGCGCTGGCGCTGCCCGCCCGAGAGCTTGACGCCACGCTCGCCCACGTGCGCGTCGTAGCCGGTGCGCCCCTTGGGGTCGGCCAGGGTCTGGATGAAGGCATCGGCCTCGGCGCGGCGGGCCGCGTCCAGCATCTCGGCCTCGGTGGCGCCAGGCCGGCCGTAGACGAGGTTGTCTCGCACCGAGCGGTGCAGCAATGAGGTGTCCTGCGTCACCATGCCCACCTGCGCGCGCAGGCTGGTCTGGGTGACGTGGGAGATGTCCTGCCCGTCGATCAGGATGCGGCCTGATTCCAGGTCGTAGAAGCGCAGCAGCAGGTTCACGAGCGTCGACTTGCCGGCGCCCGAGCGGCCCACCAGGCCGATCTTTTCCCCCGGGGCGATGGTCAGCGAAAAATCGTCGATGACCGGCTTCGGTGAGCCGCCATCGGCCTGGCGGCCGTAGCCGAAGCGCACCTGCTCGAAGCGCACCTCGCCCCGCGTCACCTTCAGTTCGGCCGCGTCCGGCCGGTCCACCACCGCCGGGTGCCTGGTCAGGGTGTTCATGCCGTCGGCCACCGTGCCGATGTGCTCGAACAGGGTCGCCATCTCCCACATGATCCAGTGCGAGATGCCGTTCAGGCGCAGCGCCATCGCGGTGGCAGCGGCCACCGCCCCGATGCCGGCGTCGCCTTGCGTCCACAACCACAGCGTGGCGCCGGCCGTGGCCAGCACCAGGGCCATGCTGAGGATGTGGATGACGATCTCCAGGCCGGTCACCAGCCGCATCTGGCGGTAGGCGATGCCGAGGAAGTCGTGCATCGCGCCGCGCACATAGCCCGACTCGCGCCCGGCGTGCGAGAACAGCTTGACGGTCGCGATGTTGGTGTAGGCGTCGGAGATGCGGCCGACCATCAGCGCGCGGGCGTCGGCCTGCTCGCGCGCCACCTGGCCCAGCCGCGGCACGAAGAAGCGCAGTGCCATCACATAGAGCGCGAGCCAGCCCAGGAAGGGCAGCAACAGCCGCGCGTCCACACTGCCCACCACCGCCATCATGGTGACGAAGTAGATGACGATGAAGACCAGGATGTCGGTCACGGTCATCACCGTGTCGCGCACCGCGAGCGCGGTCTGCATCACCTTGGTGGCCACCCGGCCGGCGAACTCGTCCTGGTAGAACGACAGGCTCTGGCCCAGCATTTGGCGGTGGAAGTTCCAGCGCAGGCGCATCGGGAAATTGCCGTTCAGCGTCTGGTACTTGGCCAGCGCCTGCCAGGCCACCAGCAGCGGGCTGGCCACCAGCACCGCGGCCAGGGTGAGCAGCCCGGTGCGCTCCTGCTCCCACCACTGTGCGGGGGCGGTGCCCGCGAGGCTGTCGACCACATGGCCGAGGAAGGCGAACAGCACCGCCTCGAAGGCGCCGATCAGGGCGGTCAGCGCGGTCATCACCGCCACGTAGCGCCGCACGCCGCGGGTGTTGGCCCACAGGAAGCCCCACAGGCCGTGCGGCGCCGGCGGCGGCACGGCCTCGGGGTAGGGGTCGATCAGGCGCTCGAAGACGGCGAACAAGGCAGGGGACTCCCGTGAGACAGGGCTGAGGTCTTCATGCAAAAAACGAGTCGTGCAGGGTAGCGGATATGTGCGGCGCGGATATGCATCGCCGATTTCCTTCCTTCACTTCAGGGGGGGTGCGGCTCAGGATGTGAACATGATCACGCCCACCGCCCCCTCCCCGCGTGCACTGGAGCTGCCCTGCACCGGCCAGACCCTGCGCCTGGCGCTGGCGCAGCGCGACCTGCGCACGCTCGACGAGCTGACACGCCACCTGCGCGTGGCCGGCTACCGCTTCGAGCCACTGGCGCTCGCGGCCGAGCTGCTGGCCCATGGCTGTGCCTCGGTCGCCGATGCCTTCGGCCACCGCGTGGCGGTGCATGTGCGCGTGCCGCGCCGAGCGGCGATGGTGCCGCGCGACGAGTCCCAGGCCTTCACGATCGCCCTTTGAAGATCGTCTCCCAGTCAACGAGAGAGAAAGCAACCATGAGCATCCTCGCAGTCAACGCCCGCAACCAGTTCCGCGGCAAGGTCAAGGAAATCATCGAAGGCCCGGTGGTTTCCGAGGTCGATGTGGAGACGCCCTCCGGCCTGGTCGTCACCTCGGTGATCACCACCCGCTCGGTACACGAGCTGGGCCTGCGCGTCGGCCGCGACGTGGTCGCCCTGGTCAAGTCGACCGAGGTGTCGATCGCCACGCTCTGACGCCGCCAACACCGCACGAAGGACCCGACGATGACGACCCGTCCGCAAGACCCGTATGAGCTTGGCGTGCGTCTGCTGATCGTGCCCGGCCTGCACGGCAGCGGGCCCGACCACTGGCAGACCTGGCTCGAGCGCTCGCAGCCCGGTGCGGTGCGCATCCAGGTCGAGGACTGGGGCCATGCCGACCTGGGCCGCTGGTCTGCTGCGATCGACGAATCGCTGCAGCGCGACCGCGCCACGGCCTGGATCGCAGTGGCCCACAGCTTCGGTTGCCTGGCGCTCGCCCACTACGCGGCCCAGGGCGGCCGCGGCATCCACGGCGCGCTGATGGTGGCGCCGGCGAACCCCGACCGCTTCGGCCTCGACGAAGGCCAGCTGGTGCAGCCGCTGCCGTTCGCCTCGACCCTGGTCGTCAGCGACAACGACCCGTGGATGTCGCGTGCCGATGCGCTGTACTTCGGCCAGCGCTGGGGCAGCGCCGTCGTCGAGGCGGGCGATGCCGGCCACATCAACCCGGCCGCCGGCTACGGCCCTTGGCCGGCGGCGCAGGACTGGGCCCGACAGCACGTGCAGCGCGCAGCCGCCACCTTGCGGCCACGCCCGCGCGCTGCCGCCCTGACGCTGGGGTTCGCCGTCTGAGGCGCCCGGCGGCCCGGCGTGAAGGACATCACGCCTGCACCGTGTTGGGGCGAACTGGCATGGAAGGACTGTCCAATTTGTCTTAGACAAACGCGGCAACCCTGGGGACACTCACGTCATCGCGCCGGTGAGGGACTGGCCTGCAGGAGAACCCCGTGAAAATGACAGACTTCCGCGTGGCGCCGCGGCTTGGTGCGGCCTTTGGCTTGGTGCTGCTGATGGCGCTGGCCTCGTCCGGCGCGGCGCTGTACAAGCTCGCCGCCATCCAGGGCAACCTGGAACGCGTCGTCACCGACAACGACGTCAAGATCGAGCACAACGAGCGCATGGCGGCGGCGGTGCACGTCGTCGCGCGGGTCGTCCGCACCGTCGCCTTGCTTGACGACAAGGGCGAAGCCGAGCGGCAGCGGCAGAAGATCCAGGTCGCTCTCGAGCGCTACGACCAGGCGCGCCAGGCCATCGAGCGGCTGTCGACAACCGAGCAAGGCTCGCGCCATCGGGCCGCGATCGACGCGGCGCAGTCCGCCGCCCGCCCGCTGAACGACCGCGTGCTGGCCCTCGGCCTGGAGGGCCGTCGGGACGACGCCACCCAGCTGCTGATGGCCGAGGTTGGCCCCGCCAGCGAGGCCTGGCTCGATGCGATCGAGGCCTATACCGACTTCCAGCGCCAGGCGAATGCGGCGCAGTTCGAGCAGGCCCAGGCCGACTACCGGCTGGCGCGTGGCGTGCTGGTGGGCTCGGCGGTGCTGATGCAGCTGCTGGCCATCGTGCTGGCCTGGCGCATCACCCGATCCATCGTGCTGCCCCTGCGCGCGGCCGGTGCGGTGGCCGAGCGCATCGCCCACGGCGACCTCACCGCCCCCGTGCCGGCCGGTGGCCGCGACGAGGCTGGCGCGCTGCTCGCTGCACTCGGCCGCATGCAGGACGAACTGCGCCGAGCGGTCACGGCGGTGCGCGAGAACGCCGAGGGAGTGGCCACCGCCAGTGCGCAGATCGCCCACGGGAACCAGGACCTGTCGCAGCGCACCGAGGAGCAGGCCAGCGCCCTCGAGCAGACGGCCTCGTCGATGGAGGAGCTGGGCAGCACCGTCGCGCTCAACGCCGACAACGCACAGCAGGCCAATCAGCTGGCGCTGGCCGCCTCGCAGGTGGCTGCCCGCGGCGGCGACGTCATGACGCAGCTGGTGCAGCGCATGCACGAGATCGACCAGAGCTCCCAGCGCATCGGCGACATCACCGGCGTCATCGACGGCATCGCATTCCAGACCAACATCCTGGCGCTGAACGCGGCGGTCGAGGCCGCGCGTGCCGGCGAGCAGGGCCGGGGCTTCGCGGTGGTGGCCGCCGAGGTGCGCAGCCTGGCGCAGCGATCGGCCAGTGCCGCGCAGGAGATCAAGCGCCTGATCGGCGACAGCGTGCAGCGCGTGCAGCAGGGCGGCGCGCTGGCCGACGACGCCGGCCGCACCATCGGCGAGTCGGTGCTCGCCATCCGCCGCGTGACCGACCTGATGGGTGAGATCAGCGCCGCCAGCCACGAGCAGAGCGCCGGGGTCCAGCAGGTGGGCCAGGCCGTCACCGAGATGGACAGGGTGACACAGCAGAACGCGGCGCTGGTGGAGCAGAGCGCGGCCGCAGCCGAAAGCCTGCGTGACCAGTCGCTGCAGCTGCTGCAGGCGGTGGCGGTGTTCCGCACGCCGAGCGGCGGTGGGCAGGGCCCCGTGCCTGCACGCTGCGCATAAGCAATGGCGGAATGATTCGTTCGCGGCGAGGGGGTGGCTGCCTAGCATCCGCCCGGTCTGCCACCTTTGCCCCCTCCCCATGCTGTCTCGCTCCGCCGTCGCTGGATTCGCTGCTGCCGCCCTGCTGGCACTCAGCACCTTGGCCCAGGCCAAGGACATCACCCTGCTCAATGTCTCGTACGACCCCACCCGAGAGCTCTACCAGGACTTCAACAAGGCCTTTGCGGCCCACTGGAAGGCCAGGACCGGCGACAACGTCACGGTCAAGCAGTCGCACGGCGGCTCCGGCAAGCAGGCCCGCTCGGTCATCGACGGCCTGGAGGCCGATGTGGTCACGCTGGCGCTGGCCTACGACATCGACGAGCTGGGCGAGAAAGCCAAGCTGATCCCGGCCGACTGGCAGAAGCGCCTGGCCCACAACTCCAGCCCCTACACCTCGACCATCGTGTTCCTGGTGCGCAAGGGGAACCCGAAAAACATCAAGGACTGGAACGACCTGGTCAGGCCCGGCGTCGAGGTCATCACGCCGAACCCCAAGACCAGCGGCGGTGCCCGCTGGAACTACCTGGCCGCCTGGGGCTATGCACTCAAGCAGCCCGGCGGCAACGAGGCCAAGGCGAAGGACTTCGTCACGGCGCTGTTCAAGAACGTGCCGGTGCTCGATTCCGGCGCACGCGGCTCGACCACCACCTTCGTCGAGCGCGGCATCGGCGACGTCTTCATCTCGTGGGAGAACGAAGCCTTCCTCGCGGTGAAGGAACTGGGGCCGGACAAATTCCAGATCGTCGTGCCATCGGTCAGCATCCTGGCCGAGCCACCGGTGACGGTGGTCGACAAGGTGGTCGACAAGCGCGGCACGCGCGACGTGGCCAAGGCCTACCTCGACTACCTCTATTCGCCCGAAGGCCAGAAGATCGCCGCGGAGAACTACTACCGCCCGATCGACCCCAAGGTGGCCGCGCAGTTCGACAAGCTGTTCCCCAAGGTCAACCTCTTCACCATCGATGCCGTGTTCGGCGGCTGGAGCAAGGCGCAGAAGGCCCACTTCAACGACGGCGGCGTGTTCGACTCGATCTACGCGAAAAAGTAGGTGTCCGCGCGTCCCCGGTGACGACAGGGGGGCTCACTAGAATCGTCGCTGGCCCGCCGCGTGGCCGGGGAGGGAGACGACACATGAGCATTGGTCGACACCGCGCGCTGCGGCATGGCGAGGGCTGCTGCGCTTCGGCCGAAGTGGATCGCACGAGATGGCCTCGACGAAGCGCTGCGGCCTGCGTGCTGGCGGCCCTGCTGTCCGCGTGCGGCGGCGGCGGTGGCGGCTCCGCGCCGGAAGTGCCCCAGGGCGCCGACTACTTTCCGTTGGCCGAGGGCAACCGCTGGTTGTACGGCGGCGGCAGTGACGACGTGCTGCTGACAGTGCGCGTGAGCGGCACGACCGTGGTCGACGGCCGCACGGGCTATACCCTTCAAAGCCAGTCCGCCACCGGTGAAAGCTGGGAGTCCATCTACGCCAAGTCGGCCACCGAGCTGTGGCAGTACCCTTCGAGCGACGACGACGAGTTGACGCAGGCGGTCGGTGCGATGCCCGTCATGCATCTGGATGCGTCGATCGGGTCGTCGTTCGTGCAGGTCGACAAGACCCTCGACAACCAGTTCGATTTCGATGGCGATGGTCGCGCCGATCGCTACAGCATCCATTCCGAGGTCACCGTGCTCGGCCATGAAAGCGTCGACACCCCGGCCGGGACGTTCGCGCAGGCCCTGCATCAACGCACGGCGATGACGCAGACCGTGGTCTACAGCTCGGACCGCAGCACCGCCACCGTGCGGATGGATGCAGACGATTGGTACGCGCCGGGCGTGGGCTTGGTGCGCAGCAGCGGCTCGTTCCGGTTCGGCTCGGACGTCCAGACCTTCTACCAGGTGCTGCATGGCTATCGTGTCGGCGCACGCGCCAGCGAGACCGTCGCGCCGACGATCCAGTCGGTGACGCCTGCTTCGGGGGACATGGTCGGCGCCGGCGGGGCCACGGTGAGTGTCACTTTCAGCGAACCCATGGACCTGAGCTCGCTGCTTTCGGGGGGGCTGGTGGTGTCGAGTGCCGATGGCCGTGCCGTTGCCGGAGACGTTGTTCTCAGCGGCAACACGGCCACGTTCGTGCCCGTTGCCCCTTGGGCCAGCGGGACCTACACGGCACAGGTCACATCCACTGCAACCGACCTGGTCGGCAACCCGGTGGTGTCGACGCGGGCCTGGCC
This sequence comes from Pseudomonadota bacterium, assembly GCA_049322835.1. GTDB lineage: Bacteria > Pseudomonadota > Gammaproteobacteria > Burkholderiales > Burkholderiaceae_C > Ideonella. Next base: position 64,586 of record JBMOQN010000018.1, read on the forward strand.
GGTCAACATCGATGCCGCTGCGCCCACCCTGGTGAGCTCGACGCCCGCTGCCGGCGCCATCGACGCTGCACCCCATGCGCCCGTGGTGCTGCAGTTCAGCGAGCCACTGGACCCGGAGTCGGTGAACCCGTCATCGGTCTACATCAGCGACGGCAGCGACTACGTCGCGGCAAACCTGGAAACCAGCGGGTCCAGGGTGACCTTGACGCCTGTGCTGGCCCTGCAGGGGGGGCGTCACTATTGGGTCCACATCACCAGCGGCGTGACCGATACGTCTGGCAATCCGCTGCCGAGCGGGATCACGATCGAGTTCGACACCGACCAGGGCGGGTTCGCCTATCCGGTCATCGTCGCGGAAGAACACCCCGCTCAAGCGGTGGCCATCGGGGACGTCAACGGCGACGGCATCAACGATCTGGTCATGACCAGCCAGGTCGATCGCATCACCCACGTCGACTCGGCCTTGTTCCTGCTGGCCGGTCGCCCCGATGGCACGCTGGCCGCAGCCGTGCAAGTCGGCCCGGCGCCTGTCGTCGGCAGCTATGCCACCAGCGTGGCCATCGGCGACGTCAACAACGACGGGCGCGCCGACGTCGTCGTGGCGGGCGGCTACGCCGGCGTCCAGGTGATGCTGCAGATGCCTGACGGCAGCCTGCTCGCCGGCCAGAGTTTCAACCACGCAGGGTTCGGCCACATCCGCATCGCCGACATCGATGGTGACGGGCGGTCCGACGTGATTGGTGTGTCGAGCGGCTTCGACCAGTTCAGCGTTCTGCGCCAGGAGGCGGACGGGCAACTGGCATGGGGCACGGGCGCTGCGCTGGGCACCAGCGGCGCCGCCGACCTCGCGGTGGCAGACATCAACGGGGACGGACGCGCCGATCTGCTGGCGGCGACGCAGGACCTGGTGGTGGTCACCCAGAATGCCGACGGCAGTTTCGCCAGCCCTGCGCGGATGCCCGCCCACCCCATCTGGGGCGCTCAAAGCCTGACGGTCGGCGACTTCAACAGCGATGGACGAACCGACGTGGCTGTGTCGACCGGTGGCAATTCGCCCACAGCGATCGGCGTCTACTACCAGGGGTCGGACGGAGCGCTCGGCGCCATGCAGCAGGTCGCGACCTACGACAGCCCGTTCGCCATCCAGGCCGCCGACATCGACGCTGATGGTCGAACCGATCTGGTCGTTTCCCACCGGGGCTGGATGGCGGTGGGCGTGTACCTGCAGTCGCCTGACGGCACCTTGGCGCCGGAGCGTCTGTTCCGCGGTCCCTACGGCAACCTGAACACGCACTCCCTGGCCGTCGGCGACCTCGACCGGGATGGCCGGCCGGACATCCTGATCGAAAACAGCCTCTTGATCCAGCAAGGGATGAGCCCGGCCCGTGCCCAACGGCAAGGCACCGCCGCGGCCAGCTCGCTGCGCCCCGTCAAGAACGGCCCCTCGTCTGGCTGGAGCAAGGCGACGCAGCTGCTGGGCCGCCCCCAGCGCGTTCGCTGAACAGAAGCCTGTGTGGCACGGCGGGCCGGCGGCGTCGCGCTGCTGGCCCCTTTTTTTTCGTTGAAGCACGCTGCGATGGCCTCAGCGATCAGTGGCGCATAAGCAAGCACGTTTTGCTTCGTTCCCCGTTGCCGGGCGGCTCTCTAGCATCGGTTTTCGCATGTACGACTGATGCCGCCCCACCGTGTTCCTCTCCCGCACCCTCCTCAAACGCCACAGCGTGCTGCCAGGTTTCGACCTGGCGCTGGGCTTCGCGCTGATGTACCTGTGCCTGGTGGTGCTGGTGCCGCTGTCGGCCGTGTTTCTCAAGACCTTCACGCTCACCTGGGCCGCCTTCTGGGAGACGGTCACTTCGCCACGGGTGATGGCCTCCTACCGGCTCACCTTCGGTGCCTCGTTCGCGGCGGCGGTCATCAACGCCGTGTTCGGCCTGCTGGTCGCCTGGGTGCTGGTGCGCTACACCTTTCCCTTCAAGCGGGTGATCGACGCGCTGGTTGACCTGCCTTTTGCCCTGCCGACCGCGGTGGCCGGCATCGCGCTGACCTCGCTCTATGCCGCCAACGGCTGGATCGGCCAGTACCTGCCGTTCAAGGTGGCCTTCAAGCCACTGGGCGTGTTCGTCGCGCTCACCTTCATCGGCCTGCCCTTCGTCGTGCGCACGGTGCAGCCGGTGCTCGAAGACCTGCAGAAGGAGCTGGAGGAGGCCGCGGCCACGCTCGGCGCCTCGCGCCTGCAGACCTTCCGCCATGTGATCCTGCCCACGCTGATGCCGGCACTGCTGACCGGCTTCGCGCTGGCCTTCGCCCGCGCACTCGGCGAATACGGCTCGGTGATCTTCATCGCCGGCAACATGCCCATGGTCAGCGAGATCACGCCGCTGCTCATCATCACCAAGCTCGAGCAGTACGACTACGCCGGCGCCACCGCGATCGCCGTCGTGATGCTGGTCATCTCCTTCGTGATGCTGCTGGCCATCAACCTCTTGCAAGCCTGGGCCCGCAAGCGCCAGGGACGATGAGATGAATACCGTCGCGCTTCCTCTTCCCGTTACCACTCGCACCCGCTCAGCACTGGCGGCCACCACCGAACCGGCGTGGATCCGCTGGGTGCTGATCGGCACCGCGCTGGCCTTTCTGTCGTTCTTCCTCTTCGTGCCGCTGGCCGCGGTGTTCTTCGAGGCGCTGAAGAAGGGCTGGGGCGTCTACCTCGCCGCCATCATCGAGCCCGACGCGGTGTCGGCCATCCAGCTCACGCTGCTGGCGGCCATCATTTCGGTGCCGCTGAACCTGGTGTTCGGCATCTCGGCCGCGTGGGCGATCGCCAAGTTCGACTTCCGCGGCAAGAACCTGCTGCTGACGCTGATCGACCTGCCGTTCTCGGTCAGCCCGGTGATCGCCGGCCTGATCTACATGCTGGTCTTCGGCCTGCAGGGCTGGTTCGGCGAATGGCTGCGCGACCACGACATCAAGATCGTCTTCGCGGTGCCGGGCATCGTGCTGGCCACGATCTTCATCACCTTCCCCTTCATCGCCCGCGAGCTGATCCCGCTGATGCAGGCCCAGGGGCAGGAGCAGGAAGAAGCAGCGCGCGTGCTGGGCGCCTCGGGCTGGCAGATCTTCTGGCGCGTCACGCTGCCCAACGTCAAGTGGGCGCTGCTGTATGGCGTGATCCTGTGCAACGCGCGGGCCATGGGCGAGTTCGGCGCGGTGTCGGTGGTCTCGGGCCACATCCGCGGCGCCACCAACACCATGCCGCTGCATATCGAGATTCTCTACAACGAGTACCAGTTCGCGGCGGCGTTCGCCGTGGCGTCGCTGCTCGCCGGCCTGGCGCTGGTGACGCTGGTGCTGAAGTACATCGTCGAGCAGCGCGTCAAGCACGACAAGCACGCCGCCACGGCTGCGCATGAGTAAGAAGGAAGAGCCGTCATGAGCATTGAAGTCCGCAACCTCGTCAAGCACTTCGGCACGCTCGCCGTGTGCGACCACCTCAACCTCGACATCCCCTCGGGCGAGCTGGTCGCGCTGCTCGGCCCCTCGGGCTCGGGCAAGACCACGCTGCTGCGCATGATCGCCGGCCTGGAGCAGCCGGATTCCGGCACGGTGCTCTTCCACGGCGAGGACGCCACCTTCGCCGACGTGCGCGAGCGCAACGTGGGCTTCGTGTTCCAGCACTACGCGTTGTTCGGCCACATGAGCATCTTCGAGAACATCGCCTTCGGCCTGCGGGTGCGCCCGCGTGCCACTCGGCCGAGCGAAGAGGCGATCAGGAAGAAGGTGACCGAGCTGCTCAAGCTGGTGCAACTCGACGCGCTGGCCGGCCGCTACCCGCACCAGCTCTCGGGTGGCCAGCGCCAGCGCGTGGCGCTGGCGCGTGCGCTCGCGGTCGAGCCCAAGGTGCTGCTGCTCGACGAGCCTTTCGGCGCGCTCGACGCCAAGGTGCGCAAGGAACTGCGCCGCTGGCTGCGCCGCCTGCACGACGAGATGCACGTCACCAGCGTGTTCGTCACCCACGACCAGGAAGAGGCGATGGAAGTCGCCGACCGCATCGTCGTGATGAACGAGGGCCGCATCGAGCAGGTGGGTGCGCCCGACGAGGTCTACGACAAGCCGGCCACGCCCTTCGTGCTCAAGTTCCTCGGCGACGTGAACCTCTTCCACGGCCGCGCCGGCCTGGCACCCGGCCACGACGCAGCGGTGAGCTACGTGCGCCCGCACGAGCTGGACGTGGTGGCCGAAGCCGGCGAAGGCACCTGGGCGGTGACCCTGGCGCAGACCTTGACCGTGGGGCCCAACACCCGGCTCGAATTCCGCCGGGAGGAAGACGGCAGCTATGTCGACGTCGAGGTCTCGCGCGAGGCCTACCTGCAGCTGCGCGAGACGCTGCAGCTGGCGGGCGGCAGCAAGGTGTTCCTCAAGCCGCGCAAGGTGACGAGGTTCGAGGCGGCAGCTGTCTGACGTTGGCGCGGGATCTGGCCGCCGGGGTGCTCCCTTCCGCTCGTGTCCCCCGCCGCCGACCTGCGGCCGACGGCTCCTCCTTTACCTCGCTACAGGAAGCACCCCAGCGCCCTGACGCGCCAACTTACGAGCCAGAAGCACTACAGCGGCGCCGAAGGCGTGCCCGCTGGCGCGGCCTGCGCTTGGGCCACCACCTCGGGCGTCAGGTGCGGTGCAAAGGTCTGGATGAACTCATAGGCATAGCGTCGCAGCAGGCCGCCTCGGCGCACCGCCACGCTGGTGGTGTTGATGCTGAACAGCGAACGCGCATCCAGCGCACGCAGGTGGCCGTCGCGCTGCTCGTCGAAGGCGATCGAGGCCATGATGCCCACCCCGAGGCCGAGCTCGACGTAGGTCTTGATCACGTCGGCGTCCATCGCGGTGAGCACCACGCGCGGCGAGAGGCCGGCGCGGGCGAAGGCGTCGTCGATGCTGCCGCGGCCGGTCAGGCCGGTGTCGTAGGTGATCACCGGGTGCTCGGCCAGGCGCTCCAGCGTCAGCGGGCCGTCCAGCAGCGCATGGCCGGCCGGCACCACCACCGAGTGCGTCCAGCGGTAGCAGGGCAGGGCGACCAGGTCGGGGTTGTCGGCCAGCACGTGCGACGCGATGCCGATCTCGGCGGTGCCGGTCAGCAGCATCTGCGCGATCTGCTGCGGTGAGCCCTGGTGCATCTGCAGCTGGACCTTGGGGTGCAGGACGCGAAAGTCGTGCACCGCCTGCGGCAGCGCATAGCGTGCCTGCGAGTGGGTGGCCGCCACGCTGAGCACACCGCTGTCGCCCAGGCGGAAGTCGTCGCTGGCGCGCTGCAGGTTGTCCACGTCGAGCAGCAGGCGCTCGACCCAGGGCAGCACGCGGGCGCCGGCCGGCGTGAGGCCGGTCAGCCGCTTGCCGGCGCGCACGAAGATCTCCACGCCGAGCTCGTCTTCCAGTTCGCGGATCTGGCGGCTGATGCCGGGCTGCGAGGTGTGCAGCGCGTCGGCCACCGTGGTCAGGTTGAAGCCCTGGCGCACCGCCTCGCGCACTGAGCGGAGTTGCTGGAAGTTCATGTTCTGCGTGCTGCCGGCGTTGAGGCCTGCCCCTTCATCGTTTTTCGCATTATCGAAACGCGGGGCCCTGCTGCCAACGACGATCACCAAGGCAGCTTCTGCGCGGGGCGCATAACGCGGCGGGGCAGCGCCTTAAGATCGCGCGCGCGGTTCCACCCGAACCGTTTTCGTGCCACGCCCCACCAGGAGCCCAACGATGCCGCCCCGTGCCCCCTCGACCCTGATTCCCCGCGGCCTGTGGGCCCTGACCGCCGCGCTGCTGGCCACCAGCGTCGGGGCGGCCCCGCCGGCGGCCCCGGTTCGCGATGTGACGCAGGTGCTGCATGGCACGACCGTGCACGACCCCTACCGCGACCTGGAAGATGTGAAGAGCCCGGCCACCCAGGCCTGGCTGAAGGCCCAGGGCGAGTACGCCGAAAAGGCGCTGGCCGCGCTGCCGGAACGCGAGGCCATGATCCGTCGAGTGGACACGCTGTCGCGCGACACCGGCGACCTGATCCGTCAGGTCGTGCGCCTGCCGGGCGACCGCCTGTTCTACCTGAAGCGCACTGCCGGGCACCCACAGTTCAGGCTGGTCACCCGCCAGGGCACGACGGGCGCCGAGCGGGTGCTGGTCGACCCGGAGCAATTGAGCAAGCGCCATGGCGTGCCCCACGCCATCAACTACTTCGTGCCCTCGTGGGATGGCCGCACGTTGGCCTACGGCTTGTCGGCCGGCGGCTCGGAGGATGCGTCGCTGCACCTGATGGACGTCGCCACCGGCCGCGCCATCGGCCAGCCCATCCCGCGGGTGCGCGAAAACCTGGTGCACTGGGCGCCCGACAACAAGCACCTGAGCTTCAACCAACTGCGCCAGCTGCCCGCCGGCAGCCCGCCCACAGAGACCTTCCTCGACACCACGGTCTACGTGCTGCGCGCCGGTGCGCCCGCGCGCGAGGCGCGGCCGGTCTTCGGCCCGCTGGCCCGCCCTGACCTGAAGCTGGAGCGGCTCGACGTGGCGGGCATTGCGTTCGACCCCACCAGCCGCTTCATGCTGGCCCGCACCACCGACACCACCGTGCCCGAGGGCAAGCTGTTCGTGGCGCCCGTGGCCGAGCTGGGCCGGCCGAAGATCGCCTGGCACCAGGTGGCGGCCTTCGACGATGCGGTGACCGACGTGCGCCTGTACCGCGACACGCTCTACCTGCGCAGCCACAAGGGCGCACCCCGCGGCCGCTGGCTGGCGCTGGACCTGGCGGCCGGCGGCACGGTGGCCGACGCGAAGGTGGTGATCGCCGAGCCGGAGCGGGGCGTGCTGCAAGGCCTGACGATCGGCCAGGGCGGTTCACTCCATGCCGAGGTCTCCGAAGGCTTCAACACCCGGGTCTGGCGTTTCGCGGCCGGCAAGCCGCCGGTCGACGTGGCCCCCGGCCTGGCAGGCAGCAGCTTCGCCATCGACGACCCGGCGCACGCGCACCCCCAGGTCTGGCTCACGACCAGCAGCTGGACCGAGCCCGCGCGCATCCTGCGCAGCCAGGGCCCTGAGCGCCCGGCCGTCGACACCGGTCTGCTGCGCAACCGCGTGCCGGCCGGCACGCCGCCGCTGGCGGTGAGCGAGGTGCTGGTGCCCAGCCACGACGGGGCCCAGGTGCCGCTGGCCATCCTGCACCGGGCGGACCTGAAGCGCGACGGTGCCCGGCCCACGCTGCTGATCGGCTACGGCGCCTACGGCTTTTCGATGGAGGCCTACTTCAACCCGCGCAACCTCGCCTGGCTGGAGCGCGGCGGCGTGATCGCGCTGGCCAACGTGCGCGGCAGCGGCGCCTTCGGCGACGCCTGGCACCGCGCCGGCTTCAAGACCACCAAGCCCAACACCTGGAAGGACGGCATCGCCTGCGCGAAGTACCTCATCGCACAGGGCTACGCGAGCCCGAAGACGCTGGGCATCTGGGGCACCAGCGCCGGCGGCATCTTCGTCGGCCGCGCGGTCACCGAGGCGCCGGAGCTGTTCGCCGCCGCGGTGTTCGACGTCGGCATGATGGACACCATCCGCTCGGAGGAGTCGGCCAACGGCATCACCAACATCAGCGAATTCGGCACCGTGAAGGACCCGGCCGAGTTCAAGGCGCTGCTGGAAATGAGCACCTACCACCAGATCAAGGACGGCGTGGCCTACCCCGCGGTGCTGCTGATCCACGGCATCAACGACCCGCGGGTGGACGTCTGGCAGAGCGCCAAGGCGGCGGCCCGCCTGCAGGCCGCCAGCACGAGCGGCAAGCCGGTGCTGCTGCGGCTCGACGGCCAGGCCGGTCATGGCGTGGGCAGCACCGCCGGCCAGCAGGCCAGCAAGCTGGGCGACATCTACGCCTTCCTGCTGTCGCAGATGCGCTGAGCGCCTAGGGCCTGTTCACACTACGGGAAGGGCCTTCCCTGCGGGTTGATGGCCAGAAAGGCTGCATGCGGCGTTGCAAATCCTCGCCGGGTATCCAACCCGGCCGCGGTTTGCGCCTTGCCTGCAGCCTTTCTGGTCATCAACGCGATCCCTTCCCGTAGTGTGAACAGGCCCTAGTCGAGGAAGCGCTCCGCGTGGTCGGCCGCGGGCCGCAGGCAGGTGGCCGAGCGGCCGAACAGGCGGTAGCGGTGCCGCGCCACCCAGCGGTACAACGGGTCGCGCAGGAAGGCCGGCACCAGCGCCCCCAGCCAGGCCAGGCGCCACGGCCAGCCCAGGCCGTGCAGCACCCGCAGGATGGCGGCCGTGTGCTGCCAGGTGCGCGGGCCGTCCACCAGCAGCAGGGTCTGCAGGCCATCGACGGGCAGGCCTTCCCTGGCAAGCAAGGCTCGGCCCGTGGCGCCCTGCATCGAGGCAAAGCGGAACACGCGGCGCTTGTCGTGCCGCAGCAGGAACTGCACCCACGCGCTGCACAGCAGGCATTGGGCATCGAAGACCACGATCACGGCGCAGCCTCCTTGCGAGGCAGGTCCAGGTGCCCGCGGTAACCCGCCACCTGACCGATCAGCGGCAACGTGGCCGACACGCGGAAGTGCAGCTGGCCATCGCCACCGGATTCTTCTGCCACGACCTGCGGCAGCAGCCAGCGCGGGCAGGGCAGGCCGAGGAAACGCAGGCTGGTCAGCGACATGCGCAGCGTGGTGGGCTCGGCGCCCAGCCTGAAGGTGAGCCGTGTGGCGCCCAGGCGCTCGACGATCCGGCCATCCACCAGACGCAGCGTCGAGCACATGGTGCGCGCTGGGAAGTGGCGTGTCCAGCGTTCGGCTTCGGGGGTGGAATGCAGCTCAAAACGAAGCGCGCCGCGTGTGGCGCGGCGCGGCGTGCCGAGCGTCATCGCCAGCAGCCACGCCCAGGCCGAGCCGGGCGCCTCGGTCTCGACCCAGCCCTGCAGCACCGTGTGGCCGCGCAAGGCATGGAAGTGCTGTACCGCGGCCGGCAGCCGCGCGTAGGACGCGCCCAACGCCCGCTGGTACAGGCTCGGTGCTGCGCTGGCCGGGGCGCCTTCTGCACTCACGCGGCCACCTCCCCCATGCGGATGCGCAACCCGGTGGCGGCTTGCTCGAAATCGCCGAGCCCCAGCAGGCCCAGGCAAGGGCGCGCGCCCTCGAGCTCGGCGACACGGGTGCCGCCGGCATGGGCCTGCTGCAGCCGGTGAAGCAGGGCCGCGGCAGCCAGGGTGGGCACGAATGGCCCGTCGCCCTCGGTGGCCAGCAGTTGCCAGGTGCGCCGCCGGGGCTGGCCCTGCGGCGTCGTGCCGCTGACGGTGACATGCATGGCCCCGGCGTCGCTGCCGAGCAGGCGGAACAGGTCTGCTGCGCGCTTGAGCAGGGCGGCGTGACGCGACCAGTCCTGTACCCAGCCGCGCCGCGCCAGGCCGGCCATCAGGTTCATGCCGCGGTGCAGGAAACGCAGCTCCAGGCCCGCGCCGAAGCGCACCGTGGGTCGCCCGACGAAGCGTTCAGGCAGCAGCACCAGGTCCGGCACATCGCAGGGCGACAGCAGCCGCCGGCCGACCGGCGGCGGGTAATCGTGGTGGCGGGTGCCGCTCCAGCCGTGGCGGCCCGGCGCGCCGGGCCGCGGCCGGCCGCAGTAGCCGAGGATCGCCTGCACGGTGGAAAGCCCCCGCTCGGTGCGGTTGCCCGGGCTGATGCCGATGTCGATCTCGTCGACCTGGGCCAGCCCGCTGGCGAGATGGTCGGCCGCCGCGCCCGACAGGGCCGGTACCGAGCTGGCGCCGCTGACCACGGCGAGCCCCGCGGCCCGGGCCTCGGCATCCAGCCGGCCGACGCCAGCGACGAACTCGCGGCCATCGGCCAGGTCGATGCAGTGGGCACCGGCGGCCAGGCAGGCCCGCGCCACGCCATAGCCCTGGCCCTGGAATGGCCCGCTGGCGTGCACCACGGCATCGGGGCCCAGGTGGCGCAGGCCATCGACCAGGCCCGGCGCGTGGATGTCGAGGACGGTGTGCGACAGCTTGGCCGAGGCCGTGGGCCGCAGCGACTGCACCAGCGCTTCGCCCGGTGTGGCCGAGCGCCCGGCGACCACGATGTCGAAGCCGGCGTGGCGGCTCAGGCGCTGCACCACGCGCCGCCCGAAGAAGCCGTAGCCGCCGATCACCAGCACTCGATACGGTCGTGTCGGCTCCATGGCTGGCAGTCTATCGGGCATGAAAAAGGCCACCGCTGTGGGTGGCCTGGGCAGGCATGGGCCTCGGGCGGTGGGCTTCCTACTGCGCCAGCGCCGCCTCGAAGCGCGCCTTGGTGTCGCTCAGTTCCTTCGGCAGGTGGTAGGCCAACTGCGTGAACAGCTCGTCGTGCAGCTTCAGCTCGGTGCGCCAGGCCTCGGGCGAGGCGTCGATGATGGTGGCGAACTTCTCGGCGGGGAAGTTGAGGCCGGCCCACTCCAGGTCACCATAGCGCGGGCTGATGCCGAAGAAGTGCTCCTCGCCCTGGGCCTGGCCCTCGATGCGCTCGATCATCCACTTGAGCACGCGCATGTTGTCGCCGTAGCCCGGCCAGACGAACTTGCCGTCGTCGCCCTTGCGGAACCAGTTGACGCAGAAGATCTTGGGCAGGGTGTGGCCGCTGGCTTCGAGCTTCTTCTCCATGTCCAGCCAGTGCTGGAAGTAGTCGCTCATGTTGTAGCCCATGAACGGCAGCATGGCGAAGGGGTCGCGGCGCACCACGCCCTGCTGGCCGGCGGCGGCGGCGGTGGTCTCCGAGCCCATGGTGGCGGCCATGTAGACGCCTTCCATCCAGTTGCGGGCCTCGGTCACCAGCGGCACGGTGGTGGAGCGGCGGCCGCCGAAGATGAAGGCGTCGATCGGCACGCCGGCGGCGTCGTCCCAGGCCGGGTCGAGCGCGGGGTTGTTGGTGGCGGCCACGGTGAAGCGGGCGTTCGGGTGCGCGGCCTTGGCGCCGGTCTCCTTGGCCAGTGCCGGCGTCCAGTCCTTGCCTTGCCAGTCGATCGCATGCGCGGGCGCCTCGCCCATGCCTTCCCACCACACGTCGCCGTCGTCGGTGAGGGCCACGTTCGTGAAGATCACGTCGCGGTCCAGGCTCTTCATGCAGTTGGGGTTGGTCTCGTGGTTCGTGCCCGGGGCCACGCCGAAGTAGCCGGCCTCGGGGTTGATGGCGTACAGGCGGCCGTCGGCATGCGGCTTGATCCAGGCGATGTCGTCGCCGATGGTGGTGATCTTCCAGCCCGACAGCGCAGCCGGCGGGATCAGCATGGCGAAGTTGGTCTTGCCGCAGGCGCTGGGGAACGCGGCGGCGACGTGGTACTTCTTGCCGGCCGGCGAGGTGACGCCCAGCACCAGCATGTGCTCGGCCAGCCAGCCCTGGTCACGGCCCATGGTGCTGGCGATGCGCAGCGCGAAGCACTTCTTGCCCAGCAGCGCATTGCCGCCGTAGCCCGAGCCGTAGCTCCAGATCTCGCGCGTCTCGGGGTAGTGGACGATGTACTTGGTCTTGTTGCAGGGCCAGGCCACGTCCTTCTGGCCGGGCTGCAGCGGCGCGCCCACGGTGTGCACGCAGGGCACGAACTCGCCGTCGGTGCCCAGCAGCTCCAGCACCGGCTTGCCCATGCGCGTCATCGTGCGCATGTTGACGGCCACGTAGGGGCTGTCGGACAGCTCGACGCCGATGTGGGCGATCGGCGAGCCCAGCGGGCCCATCGAGAACGGCACCACATACAGCGTGCGGCCCTTCATGGCACCCTTGAACAGCGCCTGGTCGCCGGTCTGCAGCAGCGTGCGCATCTCGGCTGGGGCCATCCAGTTGTTGGTCGGGCCGGCGTCTTCCTTCTTCTGGCTGCAGATGAAGGTGCGGTCTTCCACGCGGGCCACGTCCGACGGGTCGGACCAGGCCAGGTAGCTGCCCGGGCGCTTGGCCGGGTTCAGCTTCTTGAAGGTGCCGGCGTCGACCAGCCGTTGGCACAGGCGGTCGTACTCTTCCTGCGAGCCGTCGCACCAGTAGATGTCGGCGGCCTCGGTGAGGGCGGCGATCTCGCTGACCCAGGCGATCAGGCGAGCGTTCTTCACATATGCGGGCGCGTTCAGGCGCAGCCCCTCCATCGTGGGACGGTTCACAGGCAATGCTCCAATTTTCAAGACGAAGAAAGCGGTAGAGGCGGAATTGGGCGAACCTCGCTGTGCGCTGTGGCGCTGCAACGGGGCTCGCCCAATGCCGTGACCCAGGATGGTGACCCTGCCGGCGGCCCTGCCGGTTACGGCAAGTTTCGCGCCCGGAGGCCGCCCGAAACAGCCGGCGCACTGGGACATCACCCTTCACCTCAGTGTAACGACGGGGTAACTCGGTGATCCAGCCGGGTCATGCAAATCCGGAATGGGGCGATGCGCAGAATGTCTCGCCAGATGCGAGTGAGCGCCTACCTTGCATGGGCCACACCGCCCGGTGTGGCCGTTCCCACCCCCCCGATCAGGCCGGTGGGAACGTGGTGGCCGCCACGAAATGCTCGACCACCGGCGGCGCCGCGAAGAACGGGCCGACGATCGCGCGCCATTGCGTGAAAAGTTCAGATTGGCGAAAGCCCACGGTGTGGTCTTCGAGCGTCTCCCACTGGATGGTCAGCAGGTAGCGCTCAGGTTGTTCGATGCCGTGGTGGACCTGCGCACCGCGGAAGCCCTTGGCCTGCGCAATGACGGTGCGCAACCCGCGCTGGATGGCCTCCTCGAAGGCCGCCTGCTGGCCCGGGGCGATGCGGATGTCGGCGTGTTCGAGGATCATGGCGCGGGCTCCGGGCAGGGTCGGGCAGGGGCAGCCAGTGTCCCATGGCCGGCCGCGATAATCCGGGGCTCCCCCCACTGCAGCGAGCCCACGATGAACCGACCCGACGACTGGCAACACGACCACGAGGTCGGGGGGCAGACGACCCGCGACACAACCCGCGTCGACGACGTTCGCATCGGCGCCGTGCGCCCGCTGATCTCGCCCGCGCTGCTGCAGGACGAGATGCCCATGCCCGAGGCGGCGCAGGCCCTGGTCGAGCGCTCGCGCCAGGAGCTGGCCGAGGTGCTGGCCGGCCGCGACGACCGGCTGATCACCGTGGTCGGGCCCTGCTCGATCCACGACCACGACCAGGCGATCGACTACGCGCGCCGCCTGAAGGTGCTGGCCGACGAGTTGCAGGGCGAGCTGCTGGTGGTGATGCGGGTCTACTTCGAGAAGCCGCGCACCACGGTGGGCTGGAAGGGCTACATCAACGACCCGCGGCTCGACGGCAGCTTCCGCATCAACGACGGCCTGCGCCGCGCCCGCGCCCTGCTGCTGGACGTGGCCGCGCTGGGCCTGCCGGCCGGCACCGAGTTCCTCGACCTGCTGAGCCCGCAGTACATCGCCGACCTCGTCTCCTGGGGCGCGATCGGCGCCCGCACCACCGAGAGCCAGAGCCACCGGCAGCTGGCCTCCGGCCTGAGCTGCCCGGTGGGCTTCAAGAACGGCACCGATGGGGGGGTGAAGGTCGCGGCCGACGCGGTGGTCGCGGCCAGCGCCTCGCACGCCTTCATGGGAATGACCAAGATGGGCCAGGCGGCCATCTTCGAGACCCGCGGCAACGCCGATTGCCACGTCATCCTGCGCGGCGGCAAGCAGCCCAATTACAGCGCGGCCGATGTCGAGGCGGCCTGTGCCGTGCTGCGCGCCTCGGGCCTGCGCGAGCAGGTGATGGTCGACTTCTCGCACGCCAACTCCAGCAAGCAGCACCGCAAGCAGGTCGAAGTAGGCGCTGACATCTCCGGCCAGATCGCCAGCGGCGAGCGCCGCATCACCGGCGTGATGATCGAGAGCCATCTCCAGGAGGGGCGGCAGGACCTGGTGCCCGGCCAGCCGCTGAAGCACGGCGTCTCGATCACCGACGCGTGCCTGGGTTGGGCCGACACCGAGCCGGTGTTGCGCCAGCTCGCGGCAGCGGTGGCAAATCGCCGCCAAACCCCCGCAAACTAGGGGTGCCGTTCGGGCCCCCCGCACCGCAACATGGGCCGAGGATTGTTGCAGTTGGTTGCACCAATCCTATGCTAGTGGGCCCATTGCATTGCGGAGGGAAGGAATGGCCATCTCACTGACCGAAGTCGACGAGCTGCAGGAGCACCTGCTGGGCGTCTTCAAGCGCTCGGACCACCACGCGGGTGAAGTCAACGAAGTCCTGCTGTCGCTGTCTGGCGCCATCCTGTGGCGCAAGAAGCCTGGTGACCCGATCAAGGTCAACACCAAGGAGGGCGCGGGCGGCAACGTGATCTGGTTCCGCGTCGACGGCACCCGCTACGCGCTGCTCTACAGCCACGAGGAGCGCTTCATCAAGCTGATGGCCGGCGGCCGCAAGGGTGAGCTGGTGAGCACCTTCACCAACGCCACGCCCACGGCCGAGGTGGCGCGCATCTTCGCCGGCCTGGGCAATGGCATCGCCGCGCCGTCGGAGTCGAAGAAGGTCCGCAAGGAAGACCGCGACCCCGATGCGCCCAAGGTGAAGGTGGCCAAGACCGACAACCCGGCCAAGGCCGAGAAGGTGGCCGCGAAGAAACTCAGGGCCGACAGGCCGAAGAAACCCAAGGACCGCGCCGCCAAGGAAGCCCGCCTGAAGGCCCGCGACGAGAAGGTGCGCCAGCATCGGGAAGACCGCAAGGCGGCGCGCCAGGCCAGCAAGGCGGGCAAGGCGGCCGAGGCGGTGCCGCCCGAAGAGCTGGAGGATCCGGCCGACTCGGTGGAAGCGCCGGTGGCCGGCACCCCGCCGCGGCTGCGGGCCGTCGAGCCGGCAGCAGCCACGGGGAGCTGACGCCGCCGGTGCAAGGGGCCGCCATCCCGGCGGCCCTCTTCATTGCAGCGTCTGCGGCGCCGTGGCGTAGATGGATGGCCGGAAGTCGGCCATGTGCACGCCGTCGTCGCCCATTGCCCACAGCGTGAGCCGGTCGGGCGGCATCGGCTTGGCGAAGAGGTAGCCCTGCAGCTCGTCGCAGCGCAGGGCCAGCAGCATGTCGCGCTGGGCGTCGGTCTCGACGCCCTCGGCCACCACGCGCAGGCCCAGCGCGTGGGCCATCTTGACGATCGCATCGACCACCGCC
Source organism: Pseudomonadota bacterium (assembly GCA_049322835.1). GTDB lineage: Bacteria > Pseudomonadota > Gammaproteobacteria > Burkholderiales > Burkholderiaceae_C > Ideonella. Next base: position 79,692 of record JBMOQN010000018.1, read on the forward strand.
AGCGCGTCCGAGCTGTGCTGGATGTCGGTGAACAGGCTGCGGTCGACCTTCAGCTGCGTCACCGGCAGCTTGCGCAGCAGCGCGAAGTTGCAGTAGCCGATGCCGAAGTCGTCGATCGACAGCGACACGCCGAGCTGGGCCAGGCCGGCAAAGGCCTCGACGGCGGCGTCTTCCATCAGCACCGACTCGATGATCTCGATCGTCAGCAGCGAGGGGTCGACGGTGTGGGCGTGCAGCGAGCGGCGGATGCGCTGCACCAGGTTGTCCTGCCGCAGCTGGTGGGCCGACATGTTGATCGACACCCGCATACGGATGCCCTGGTCCAGCCACTCGCGCAGCTGGCGGCAGGCCTCGTCGATCACCCACTGGCCCAGCGGGCCGATCAGGCCGAAGCGCTCGGCCACCGGGACGAACACCGACGGCGGGATGACGCCGCGGGTCGGGTGCTGCCAGCGCACCAGCGCCTCGACGCCGGTGATCTGGCCCGAGCGGCCGTCGATCTTGGGCTGGTAGTACAGGCGCAGCTCCTGGTGCTCGATGGCGCCGCGCAGGGCCTGCTGCAGCTCCAGCTGGGTCCGGCTGTCCTGCTCCATGCCGGGCTCGAAGACCGCGAAACCGGCGCCACCGGCGCGCTTGGCGGCGTACATCGCGGCATCGGCCCGGGCCAGCAGCTTCTGCGCCGGGCCATGCTCGGGGTACATCACGATGCCCACCGAGCCCGACAAGTGCACCTCGGCGCCGTTGGGCAGGCGGCAGGGCTGGGCGATCGCGTGCAGCACGCGCTGCGCCAGGTGGCCGGCGCCGGTGGCGCTGCCGGGCCGCTCGGCCAGCAGCAGGAACTCGTCGCCACCGACCCGGGCCACCACGTCGGACTGGCGAGCCAGGCCTTGCAGCCGCGCGCCGATCTCGCGCAGCACCGCGTCGCCGGCGCTGTGGCCGAAGGAATCGTTGACCGGCTTGAAGCCGTCCAGGTCGATGAACATCACCGCCAGCGTGCCGCCCGGGGCGGCGGGGTCGTCGATCAGCTCCAGCGCCTCGGCCAGCCGCTCCTCGAACAACAGCCGGTTCGGCAGGCGGGTCAGCGGGTCGCTCAAGGCCTGCTCCCGCAGGCGCCGGTTGGCTTCGCTGAGGGAAGACGCCAGGGTCTGGTTGCGGAAGGACGCACGGGAGTCGATCACCACGCCGAGCAGGCCCAGCAGCAGCGCGAGCATGCCGGCCGCGCAGGCCCACAGCAGCGCGTCGGTGCCGATCAGCAGCCCGCCGGTGGGCCGCGGGGCTTCGGCGAACCCGAGGCTGCCCAGCGTCAGCGCCTGGGCCAGGCCCGAAGCCAGCGCGAAGCCGACCGCGCCAAGGGCCAGGCGCAGGCCGAAAGGCCCGAGCACCGACCAGCGCTCGCCGAACACCAGGCCCAGCGCGGCTGCGGCGGCGCCCATCACGCCGCCCAGCGCGAACAGCGGCCATGCCGGCCCGGCGGCGCTGGCCACCGGCGCGTCGGCCAGGCTGGCCAGCGACAGGCTCTGCACCAGGGTCCACAGCAAGGCCAGACCAAGCGCCTGCAGCACCAGGCGGGCGGCGTCGCTCCAGGCGAGCCGGGCGCTGGCCAGCACAGCGGCCAGGCCCAGCGAGGCCGCCAGGCCGCCGCCGGCCAGCTGCCAGCCGCGGAACTGCGCCTCCCACGGCAGCCCCAGGCCCGTCAGCACGCCGAAGTGCAGCGCCCAGAGCCCGGCACCGCCGGCGATCGAGGCGGCGCCCCACCAGCCCAGCGCGGTGACGGTGTCGGTTGAGCGGATCTTGCGCAGGCCATGGCCGACCAGGCCGAAGAACAGACCGGCCAGCAGCGCCGCCATGGCGATGGTCGGGCCGTGCAGCTGGGGGGCGGCAAGGTTCGAGGCCAGGTGGGCGGCGGGGAGGGCGGCGGGCATGACGGGATGGGGCGGGCCTGATCGGCCAGCCGATCATTATTGGCCCGCCCGCTGCGCAGCGGCCTGTGGGCTACCCCGATATCAAGGCGTTTGTGTGAAACCCATCGCGCGCCGCTGGCGCACCTCCGGCTTGACCCGGTGTTCGCTCTCCAGCTGCGACAGGAATTCGTCCGGCGAGAAGGGGGTGCCCAGCACCTCGACCTGGCGCTGCACCGCGGCCAGGTCGCCCGGCGTGAGCTGGTCGAGCTGGGCCAGCCGCTGTCGCTGCTCATCGGTCAGTGCCGCGGCCTGGCCGCCCAGCGCCTCGGCGACGAACATTGCGACGCGCTGCTCCGACCGCAGCGCCTTGAAGCGGATCTTGAAGGTGAAGCGGCGCAGCGCGGCCTCGTCCAGGTCTTCGAACAGGTTGGTGGTGCAGATGAAGACGCCGGGAAAGCGCTCCATGCCCTGCAGCATCTCGTTGACTTCGCTCACCTCGTAGTGCCGCTCGGCGTAGCGGCGGCTGCGCAGGAAGCTGTCCGCCTCGTCGAGCAGCAGCACCGCCTCCTCGGCGGCGGCTTCGTCGAACATGCGCGCCATGTTGGCCTCGGTCTCGCCGACGAACTTGCTCATGATGTCGCTCGCCTGGCGCACCAGCAGCGGCCGGCCCAGCGCGCCGGCCAGGTGCTCGGCCAGCGCCGTCTTGCCGGTGCCGGGCGGGCCGAAGAAGCACAGCGCGCCATGCGGCCGGCGCTGCAGCGCGGCCACGATCTGCGGTACCGCGAAACGCGATTCCACGTTCAGCAGCCCCAGGTCGTAGGCGGTCACGCTGTCGCGCGCGCCTCGCTCGCGCGAGCCGGCGCCGCCCAGTGCGCGGTCGGCGTGGGCGAGCTGGCGCTCGATCAGGCCCTCGACCGCTTCGGGCGCGGCGCCCGCCAGCTCGGCGAAGCGCACCGCGGTGCGGATCTGCGCCGGCGTCAGCCCGCGACGGCCGGCCAGGCGCGCGCTGAAGCCCTCGCTCACCGGCGTGCCGGCCAGGGCGCGCGCCACCAGCGCCTCGCGCGCGCCGGGTGGCGGTGACTTCAGCTCCAGGTGGTACTGGAAGCGGCGCCGGAACGCCGGGTCGATCTGCTCGATGCGGTTGGTGATCCAGATCACCGGCACCGGGTTGGATTCGAGGATCTGGTTGACCCAGGCCTTGCCGCTCACGCTGGCCGAGGGGGCGCCGTCGCCGGCATCGAGCCGCGCCATCAGCTGGGCGGTGTCGCCGGGGATGGCGGGGAAGACGTCCTCGACCTCGTCGAACAGCAGGGCCACACCGGCGCTGCCCTTGAGGAACACCTGGCTGATCTGCAGCGAGCGGTAGCGGTCGCGGCCGGAGAGCGCGTTGCCGTCGCGGTCGGCGTACTCCACCTCGTAGAGCTCCAGCCCCGCGGCCTGGGCGCAGACCTTGGCCAGCTCGGTCTTGCCGGTGCCGGGCGGGCCGTAGAGCAGCACGTTGACGCCGGCGGCCTTGCGGTCCACCGCGTTCTTCAGCAGCGCGCACAGCAGCGTCACCTCTTCGGCGACGAACTCGAAATCGCCTGGCGACAGCGTGGTGCGCGGCGCGGGCCGCGTGAACACGGCCATCAGGTCGCTCGGGTCGCGGTACTCGCGCATCAGCACGGGCGGCAACTGCTCGCTGACCTTCATCAGGTCCGCCAGGTCGGTGATGTTGTGCTCCGAGATCAGGTTCTCGACCATGCCGATGCGCTCCAGCCGCGAGCCGGCGCGCAGCGCTTCGGCCACCTCGCGCTCGTCGACGCCGGCCACGCGGGCCAGCATCGCGAAGGCCTCGTGCGCGTTCGACACCTTGAACTCCACCAGCAGGCCGCGCAGCTCGCGCTGGTAACGCGCGAGGGTGCCGTAGAGCAGCAGCGCCCGCTCGGCCGGGTTCAGCTGCAGCAGCTGGCCGAGCGCGTCGATGTTCTTCTCGACCAGCGTGGCGTGCTTCTTCAGGTCGCGCTCCAGCCACTCGGCGGTGGTGTTGAGCGTGGCCAGGAGGTCCTTCGGGGCGTCCTTGATGTACTCGTCGAGATAGAAGTACAGCGAGCCTTCTTCATACGGCCCGTGCCAGGCGCCGTGGCGCTCGACGAAGGCGGCGTCGCTCAGCGTGGACTGGCCGGCCCACGGGCCGTGCCCGGCGCAGCGGCGCTGCAGGAAGGCGCGCAGCCGATGCAGCACCGCCGTGGGCCAGACGAGGTGGCGCCCGGTCAGGCCGAGCAGGCTGCCCCAGTCGCGGCGCGGGTTGAAGCGGGTGCCCTGGGCCAGCGTGAGCGTGAGCACGAAGTGCGTGCACAGGCGGTCCAGCACCGGCGCATCCGCCAGGCCGGGGGACAGCACCACGCGCGCATCGGCTGGACGCTTTGCCACTTCGGCTCTCCTCCACGGTGAGCTGGCGTGGAGGGGATGGCCCCCTCGGCCTGCCCCCGAAGTCGGGCCGATCTTGGCGCAGCCGCCGCCGGGGGGCAAGCCCCCGTTGGGGATGAGGCCCCAAGCCCGATGGGTACGTCGTGCGATCCCAAAAGGGGATGCGGGCCGGCTTGGGGCGGCCTGGCGCTCGGCCCGCGGCTCAGTGCAGCGCGTGCGGCTGCTGCGCGAGCTCGGAGTAGACGGCGATGTAGTCGTCGAGCTCTTCCACGCTGGGCTCGTGGTCGGCGGCCAAGGCCTGCACGCCCTCGCGGAAGCTCTCGGCCAGTGCGCCATCGATGTAGATGCCCTTGCGGGCCATCTTGTCGACGATCTCGTAACCGCCGTGTTGGAGACGGGCCTCGTCGCTGCCGCTGCCCTCGGCTTCGCCGAGCGCGACCTGCAGGACGACGAAGCTGTCGGAGTTGTAGACCAGGTTGTTCATCGCGGCATCCTCGTGGGCCCCGCGAAGGGGGCGCTTGTGGGTGCAGGTGGTGCCGCGTCGGCCGGTTTCAAGGTGGGCGCCCGGCCGGGCCGTCCAGGGCCGGAAGGGGGTTCGCCAGCCAGAGGCTGACCGGCTCGCGGCCGGGCAGGGTGGTCAGCCGCAGCCCCGCCGGCAGGTAACCCGCCTCGCGCGCCAGCCACACCTCGATGCGCTGGTCGTAGGGCTGGGTCGGCTCGCGCACGAGCCGCACGGTCGGCAGGCGGGCGCCCCGGTGGTCGACGGCCTCTTCGCCCGCCACCTCGAAGCGCCACTCGCCGGCCTGGCCGCGCGCATTGGCCACCTGCAGCCGCACCTCCTGCCCCACCTGCAGCCCCCCCGGCTGCGCGCGGGCGATGCCCATCAGCTGCAGCAGCACGCTGGCGCGATCCTGTGCTCCCGTCTGCAACGCCAGCGCCCGGCTGGAGCCCGAGAAGCTGATGACACCCTGGTCGCGCTGGAAGTTGACGGCGCGGGCGTCCTTGCCCTTCTGGCGCTCGACCATGCGCTGCGGGGCGACGCCGGCGGTGTCCAGCCGGCCGCGCGAGACCCAGTCCATCACCATCCGCTGCCCGTCCTCGGCCTGCAGCTCGGCGCGGTACTGACCGTCTTCCTCGAAGTCGACCCGGAACCAGCCGACGCCGTGGGTGCCGCCCCGCTCGACGCGGTATTCGAGGCGGAAGCCGCGCGCCGGCAGCTGTGTCTGGTAGACGGGCGACGGTCGACCGATGTCGTTGCCCGCGGCGGCGTCCGAGGCGCTGCGGGCGCTGGCGTCAGCCACCAGCAATGGAGCGGTGGGGGCGGTGGCGGCCGGCGCCTCGACCGGGCTGTCTTCGGTGCCGGAGACCTGTTCCGGCGGCCGCGGCCCGGCGGTCCAGTCGACCGGGCGCTCGTCCGCGGGCCGAGGCAGCTCGGTGCTGGGCGACGGCTCGGGCGCGGCCAGCAGCGGCGGCGGCTCGGCGGGGGCCGGTGCCATGGTCGGCTCGGGCCCCGGCGCGGGTGGCGGTGGCGCCTGCGGGGCCGGCTCGGGTGTGGGTTCGGGCGGGGGGGTGAGCACCACCACCTGCATCGCCGGCGCCCGCTCCGGTGCGCGGCCCATGGGGGCCTGCAGCGGCCCGATCAGCCAGGCATGGGCCAGCAGCACCCCCAGCAGCACGCCGCCCCATTGGCCCCGCCGGCGCCACACCGGCACGGGCGGGCGCCAGCGGCTGTCGATGGCAAGAGGGGGCTGGAAGGACCAGGGCATCGGACAATGGTGCCATCAACGCACCCCGCCCCCGATGAAACTCGCCACCTACAAGGACGGCTCGCGCGATGGCCAGCTCGTCGTCGTCTCGCGTGACCTGGCCACCGCGCACTACGCCAACGGCATCGCCAGCCGGCTGCAGCAGGTGCTGGACGACTGGAACTTCCTGTCGCCCCAGCTCGAGGACCTGTCGACGACGCTGAACCACGGCAAGGCTCGCCACGCCTTCCCCTTCGACCCGGCGATGTGCATGGCGCCGCTGCCGCGCGCCTACCAATGGGCCGATGGCTCGGCCTACCTGGCCCACGTCGAGCGCGTGCGCAAGGCGCGGGGGGCGGACCTGCCCGAATCCCTGCGCAGTGACCCGCTGGTCTACCAGGGCGGCAGCGACGACTTCCTCGGCCCCTGCGACGACGCACCCTTCGCCAGTGCCGACGACGGCATCGACTTCGAGGCCGAGCTGGCGGTCGTCACCGGCGACATCCCGATGGGTGCGACACCCGCCCAGGGCCTGGAGGGCGTGCGACTGCTGATGCTGGCCAACGACTGGACGCTGCGCGAGCGCGTGCCGGCCGAGCTGGCCAAGGGCTTCGGCTTCTTCCAGAGCAAGCCGGCCACCGCCTTCAGCCCGGTCGCGGTGACGCCCGACGAGCTCGGCGAGGCGTGGGGTGGCGGCCGCGTGCACCTGACCCTGCAGGTGGCCTGGAACGGCCGCAAGGTCGGCCTGCTGGAGGCCGGGCCCGAGATGCACTTCCATTTCGGGCAACTGCTCGCTCACCTCGCGAAGACGCGCAACCTGCGTGCCGGCACCATCGTCGGCTCCGGCACGGTGAGCAATGCCGACGCCTCTCGCGGCTACGCCTGCGTGGCCGAGAAACGCGCCATCGAGACGGTGGACGAGGGTGCGGCCCAGACCGGCTGGCTGCAGTTCGGCGACACGGTGCGCATCGAGATGAAGGGCCGCGATGGCCACAGCGTGTTCGGCGCCATCGAGCAGGCGGTGGTGGAGGCGCACGGGTGAAGCCCGCCGTCTTGTGCCTGCTGCTGCTGGCGGCAGCGCTGCTGGCGCCTCTGGCTCGGGCCGCGGACAGTGCGCCGACCCCTGCGTCCGCCGCCTCCGCCTCCTCCGCCCCCGAGTGCCCGCCCCAGCCCACGCCGCTCACCGCCGAAGCCGCCACCCAGGGCATGCGCGAGGCGGTCGACCGCGGCTACCTGTTCCGGCTGACCAAGGGTGGCCGCACCAGCTGGCTCTTCGGCACCATCCACGTGGCGCGCCTGCCCTGGATGTTCCCCGGGCCCCAGCTGCGCGAGGCGCTGCGGGCCTCTGACCAGGTCGCGCTGGAACTCGACATGCTCGACCCGGACATCACGCGCCGCGTGCTGGCCGCGATCACCGCACCTGCCGGCGCGGCGCCGCTGCCGCCGCCGCTGGCCGGCCGGCTGCAGCAGCAGGCCTTGGCCTTGTGTGCGGGCAACGAGCTGGCGGGGCTGCGGCCCGAGATGCAGGCCATGACGCTCGGCGTGCTGGCCGCGCGCCGGATCGGCCTGGAGCCGGGCTACGGCATCGACGGTTTCCTCGCCGGCCTGGGCCGGCAGATGCGCAAGCCCGTGCTCTCGCTCGAGACCCCCGAGGGCCAGATCGCTGCGCTGGTCCAGCCCACGCCCGAGGCCACGGCGCGTGTTGTCGGCCACATGCTGGACGACCTCGCTTCGGAGCAGGCCTTCGAGCTCCTGCGCCGCACGGCCGAGGCGTGGGCTCGCTCCGACTGGGACGAGATGGCCAGCTACGCGCAGTGGTGCCGCTGCATGGACACCGAGGACGATCGCGCCCTGATGCGCCGCCTGCTGGACGACCGCAACGTCACCATCGCGGCCAAGGTCAAGGGCCTGCACGAGGGCGGCACGCGGCTGTTCGTCGGCGTCGGCTCGCTGCACCTGATCGGGCCGCAGGGCCTGCCGGCGCTGCTCGCGGCCGAGGGCTTCGAGGTGGCGCGCGTGCTGCCGCCGCCGGCCGCGCGCTGAGCCGTCCTCCGGCCAAGCCCGGGTTCGCCCCGAAGCGGGCCGCCGCAGCGGCGGGCTTACCATCGCCTGATCCACAGCAGCCCTCGCCGGGGCGGGAAGGGAAGGCGATGAGCGACGCAGCAGCCGGGTTCACCAAGCTGGTTCCGGGCTTCGACTTTCTGCAGGGGCTGGTCAAGAACGCCGGCGCTGCCCTGCCCAACATGGGCCAGTGGATCGCGCCCACGCTGAACCCCGAGGAGCTGGAAAAGCGCATCGAGGAACTGCGCACCGTGCAGTTCTGGCTGGAGCAGAACGCCCGCATGCTCGGTGCGACGATCCAGGCGCTGGAAGTGCAGCGCATGACGTTGTCGACGCTGAAGACGATGAACGTGCAGATGAACGACCTGCGCGACTCGATGAAGCTCAAGGCGCCCGAGCCGGCCGAGGCGGACGCCGAAGAAGCCCCGGCGGCCAAGCCGGCCGCGAAGAAGGCCGCGCCCAAGCGCGCATCGGCCAAGAGCCAGGTCGAGACCCCGATGGGCACGGTGGACCCGATGCAGTGGTGGGGCGCGCTCACCAAGCAGTTCACCACCCTGGCTGCGAGCACGATGAAGGACACGGCCACCGATGCCGCCAAGAACCTGGCCGGCGCGATGGTCAAGCAAAGTTTCGACGCCGCCGGCGAGACACTCAAGCGCGCGGTGGAGCTGGGCGCGCAGGTGCCGGTCAAGGCCACCAAGGTTGCGGCCAAGGCCGTCGGGGGCACGGTGAAGGCTGCGGCGGGTGCGGGGGCGAAGCGGGCGCCGGCGAAGAAGCGCTGAGGCGAGACACCTTCGCAGTTCGAATACCGATCACCTCCATCAAGGTCGCATCACTCTCGACCGACACGACACCCATCGGTCAGCCGGCATTCAGCCAGCGCTTGCTACAGTGGCGCCTCGATGAATGCCCCCGCCGAGAACCGCGCGGCGCGCCAGCAGGCGCTGGTCGCTGCCCTGTCGGGCCTGATCCCGGCCCATGCGCTGCTGTGGCAGGCCGAGGACACCACGCCTTACGAGTGCGACGGCCTCACCGCCTACCGTGAGCGCCCGCTGGCCGTGGCCTTGCCCGAGACCGAGGCGCAGGTGGCTGCCGTGCTGAAGGCCTGCCACGGCCTGGGCGTGCCGGTGGTGGCGCGCGGTGCCGGCACCGGGCTCTCGGGGGGCGCGATGCCGCACGCCTGGGGCCTGACGCTCGGCCTGGCCCGCTTCAACCGCATCCTGCAGATCAACCCGCTGGCGCGAACGGCGGTGGTGCAATGCGGTGTGCGAAACCTGGCCATCAGCGAGGCGGTGGCCGCGCACGGTCTGTACTACGCGCCGGATCCGTCCAGCCAGATCGCCTGCACCATCGGCGGCAACGTGGCCGAGAACTCCGGCGGCGTGCATTGCCTGAAGTACGGCCTGACGCTGCACAACGTGCTCAAGGTCAAGGGCTTCACCGTCGAGGGCGAGCCGGTCGAGTTCGGCGGCGAGGCGCTCGATGCGCCGGGGCTGGACCTGCTGCCGCTCGTCGTCGGCAGCGAGGGCATGCTGGCCGTCATCACCGAAGTGACGGTGAAGCTCACCCCCAAGCCGCAGACCGCGCGCTGCATCATGGCCAGCTTCGACGACATCCGCCGCGCGGGCGACGCGGTGGCCGCCATCATCGGCGCCGGCATCATCCCCGCCGGGCTGGAGATGATGGACAAGCCCATGACCGCCGCGGTGGAAGACTTCGTCCACGCCGGCTACGACCTCGACGCCGAGGCCATCCTGCTGTGCGAGAGCGACGGCACGCCCGAAGAGGTGGAAGAAGAGATTGGCCGGATGATGGACGTGCTGGCCGGCTGCGGCGCCACCCGCATGGAGGTGTCGGCCAACGAGGCGCAGCGCCTGAAGTTCTGGAGCGGGCGCAAGAACGCCTTTCCCGCCTCGGGCCGCATCAGCCCCGACTACATGTGCATGGACTCGACCATCCCGCGCAAGCGCCTGGCCGACATCCTGATCGCCATTGCGCAGATGGAAAAGAAGTACGGCCTGCGCTGCTGCAACGTCTTCCACGCGGGTGACGGCAACCTGCACCCGCTGATCCTCTTCGACGCCAACGACGCCGACCAGTTGCACCGCTGCGAGGCCTTCGGCGCCGAGATCCTGGAGACCAGCGTCGCCATGGGCGGCACGGTGACCGGCGAACACGGCGTGGGCGTCGAGAAGCTCAACTCGATGTGCGTGCAGTTCAGCCCCGAAGAGATCGCCCAGATGGAAGCGCTCAAGCGCGCCTTCGACCCGCAGGCCCTGCTCAACCCCGGCAAGGTGCTGCCCACGCTGCAGCGCTGCGCCGAGTACGGAAAGATGCATGTGAAGAAGGGCCTGTTGCCCTTCCCCGAGCTGGAGCGGTTTTGATCGCGCTGGCCACCCCGCACGACGCTGCCCTGCACGAGTTGATCGATGCGGTGCGCGACGCTGCCGATCGGCGGCGCCCGTTGCGCATCGTCGGCGGCGGCAGCAAGGATTTCTACGGTGGCGGCGAGCCGGGCGAGCGGCCGGGCGAGGTGCTGTCGCTCGAGGGGCTGGCCGGCATCTCGGCCTACGAGCCCACCGAGCTGGTGGTCACCGTGAGGGCCGGCACGCCGTTGGCCGAGCTGGAGGCGACGCTGGCCGAGAAGGGGCAGTGCCTGCCTTTCGAGCCGCCCCGTTTCGCCGAGCGCGGCACGGTCGGCGGCATGGTCGCCGCCGGCCTGGCCGGCCCGGCGCGGGCGGCGGCGGGCGGCGTGCGCGACTACCTGCTGGGCGCCTCGCTGCTCAACGGCCGGGCCGAGCTGCTCAGCTTCGGCGGCCAGGTGATGAAGAACGTGGCCGGCTACGACGTGTCGCGCGCGCTGGCCGGCTCGATGGGCCAGCTGGGCGTGATCTGCGAGGTCTCGCTGAAGGTGCTGCCCATGGCGCCTGGCCGCCTCACGCTGCGCTTCGACATGGACCAGGCCAATGCGTTGCGCCACCTCAATGAATGGATCGGCCAGGCCCTGCCCATCACCGCCAGCGCCTGGTGGGACGGTGCGCTGATCCTGCGCCTGCAGGGGGCCCGTGCGGCGGTGGCCTCCGCGGCCCAGCGCCTGGGCGGCGAGGCCATCCCCGAAGCCCTGGCCGACAGCTTCTGGGAAGCGCTGCGCGACCAGCACGACGAGTTCTTCCGCCACGCCCTGGCGGCGATGGAAGCCGCGCCGCACGACATGCGCCTGTGGCGCCTGTCGGTGGCGCCCACCGCGCCGCGCATCGACCTGGCCGGCGAACAGCTCGTGGAGTGGGCGGGAGGCCAGCGCTGGCTGCTGACCGACCAGCCACCCGCGGCGGTGCGCGAGGCGGCGGCCGATGCCCTGGGCCATGCCACCGTCTGGCGTGGCCCCAAGGCCTGCGGGGCCTTCGCCCCGCTGCCGCCGGCGCAGGCGAAGCTGCAGCGTGCGCTGAAGGCGGCGTTCGACCCGCTGGGCCTGTTCAACCCCGGCCGCCTCGACAACCTCTGAAGCCACCCGACCGGAAGCCGCCGCCCGATGAACGCCAACGACCTCAGCTGCATCCGCAACCTGCGCGTGATCGACGAGCGCCTGGCCACGTCGGGCCAGCCGAGCGAGGCCCAACTTGCGGCCATCGCCGCCGCCGGCTACGAAGTGCTGATCAACCTTGCGTTGCACGACGACCCGCGCTACTCGCTGGCCGACGAGGCCGGCGCGGCGCAGGCGCTTGGCCTGCGCTATGTGCACATCCCGGTGGTGTTCTCCGAGCCGCATGCCGAAGACCTGCAGGCCTTTGTCGCGGCGATGGACGAGCACGCCGGCCGCCGCGTCTGGGTGCACTGCGCGGTCAACTACCGCGTCGGTGCCTTCGTCGGCCTGTGGCGGGTGCTGCGCCAGGGCTGGTCGATCGATCGCGCCTTTGCGCCGCTGCACGAGCTGTGGGCGCCCGACGCGACCTGGCGCCGCTTCATCGACGAGCAGATGGCCGCCGTCTGCCCGGCCCAGGCCACGCCCGACAGCATGGCCGCCTACTACGCCCGTCGCGCGGCTGAGTACGACCAGGTCTACGCCAAGCCCGAGCGCCAGGCCGACATCCGCCGGCTCGAAACGCTGCTGCCCGGCCTCTTCACCGGCCGCCGCGTGCTCGAGCTGGCCTGCGGCACCGGCTGGTGGACGCCGCATGCCGCCAGCCGGGCCATCCACTGGCTGGCCACCGACCTGAACCCCGAGACCCTGGCCCTCGCGCAGGGCCGCGCGATGCCTCCGGCGGTCGAGTTCCGCCGCGTCGATGCCTACACGCTGCAGGGCCTGCAGCCGGCCGAGCGCTTCGACGCCGCCTTCGCCGGCTTCTGGTGGTCGCACGTGCCGCGTACGCAGCTGCCCGGCTGGCTGGCCACGCTCTACACGCGGCTGCAGCCCGGCGCGCGCCTCGTGCTCTGCGACAACCGCGAGGTTCCCGGCAGCACCACGCCCATCAGCCGGCGCGACGACGAGGGCAACACCTACCAGCAGCGCCGGCTGGCCGACGGCAGCACGCACGAAGTGCTGAAGAACTTCCCCAGCCGCGACGAGGTGGCTTCGCTGCTCGGGCCGCGCGTGAAAGAACTGCGCTGGACCGAGCTGGAGTACTACTGGCTGCTCGACGCCACCCTGGCCTGAGCGCCTGAGCCCCCGAGACCCGATGCAGACCACGCTCTCCCCCGAGTTCCAGGGCACGCCCGACGGCGAGGCCGCCGAGGCCATCCTGCGCGCCTGCGTGCACTGCGGCTTCTGCACCGCCACCTGCCCGACCTACCAGCTGCTGGGCGACGAGCTCGACGGCCCGCGTGGCCGCATCTACCTGATGAAGCAGGTGCTCGAGGGTGCTGCGCCCACGCGCGCCACGCAGTTGCACCTGGACCGCTGCCTCACCTGCCGCAACTGCGAGACCACCTGCCCCAGTGGCGTGCGCTACGGCGAGCTGGTCGACATCGGCCGGCGCGTCGTCGAGGCCAAGGTCGAGCGCCCGGCCACCGAGCGCGCCACCCGCTGGCTGCTGAAGGAAGGGCTGACCTCGCCGCTCTTCGCCCCCGCGATGAAGCTGGGCCAGCTCGTGCGGCCGCTGCTGCCAGCGGCGCTCAAGGCCAAGGTGCCCGCGCCCGCCGGCGCGAACGCGCACCGCTGGCCCACGCGCAGCCACCCGCGCAAGGTGCTGATGCTGCTGGGCTGCGTGCAGCCCGCGATGATGCCCAACATCAACTCGGCCACCGCGCGCGTGCTCGACGCGGCGGGCATCCAGACCCTGGTCGCCGACGAGGCCGGCTGCTGCGGCGCGATCCGCGCGCACCTGAACGACCACGAAGGTGGCCTGGCCGACATGCGCCGCAACATCGACGCCTGGTGGCCGATGGTCGAAGGCCTCACCGACGCCGGCCGCGTCGAGGCCATCGTGATGAACGCCTCCGGCTGCGGCGCCACGGTGAAAGAGTACGGCCACGCGCTGGCCCAAGACCCGGCCTACGCCGACAAGGCGCGCCGCGTCAGCGAGCTGACGAAAGACCTGAGCGAGTTGCTGCCCGACATCGTCGGCCCGCTGCAGCCGCTGCTCGCGGCCCGCCGGCCCCAGGACGCTCCGCCCGTCCCGCTGGCCTACCACCCGCCCTGCACGCTGCAGCATGCGCAGCAGCTGCGCGGCGGCGTCGAGACGCACCTGGCCGCGCTCGGCTTCAATGTGCAGACCGCCCCGGGCGAAAGCCACCTCTGCTGCGGCTCGGCCGGCACCTACTCGGTGCTGCAGCCCGAGCTGGCCTACCAGCTGCGCGACCGCAAGCTCAAGGCGCTGGCCCCCGTGCCCGGCGGCACCCTCGTCTCGGCCAACATCGGTTGCATCCAGCATTTGCAGTCCGGCACCGAGCGGCCGGTGCGGCACTGGGTGGAGGTGCTGGACGAGGCGCTGGCGGGCTGACCCGACGGGTTGCCAGGCGGATTCGAACGCTGCGCCAGCAAGCGGGCGCTCACGTTTTCTCACTTCGCGCGCGGCGTGTTGCGAGATGGGAACGGCGTTTGCCATTCCTGGAGCGTGGGCACCCCAAGGGCCAAACCCGGCAGGTGCTTCGGCAACTTGGAAAGGAAATCCAGTGCAGCAGCAGCAATTCGGTCTCGAGGCCCTACCCAACCTGCCGTCAGCGGCACATGTCGAGGCGCTGGCGGCGGGTGACCCTTGGGTATGGAATGGCGAGCCCCAAGGCGAACGCTCGGCCGAGCTGTTGGCCACGCTGCGCCAAAGCGGCGGCGTGGTCACGCCCGATCAGCTGGCAGGCCTGCTGCGCCCGCACCACGCCCAGCCGGTATCGGCGATCGCCCGCTGGCTGAGGCAGCGCACCATCCTGAGCGTTGGCTGGCGCGGGCAGACCTTCATTCCGTTGTGTCAGTTCCATCCGTGCACGATGCAGCCGCGCGAGGAATTCGTCGGCGTGCTGCGCGAGCTGGCCGACGCCTTCGACGACTGGGAACTGGTTTCCTGGCTGGCCGAACCCAACGACTGGCTGGATGGCAGGGCCCCGGCCTCGTGCCTGAGCTCGGATTTCGAACGCGTGCTGCACGCGGCGCGCGCCGACCGCTTCATTGCCAAGGGGTGACAGGCCGCACGCCCGGCAAAGTCAAGCGCGCAGCGTGTTCAACACCACCGCCCGCCCCAGCGGGCTGGCCACCTCGCGCAGGAAGCGCCCAAAGTCCACATGCGCCGTGTCGTCGGCCCGGTCGCTGATGCTGCGCACCACCGCCAGCGGCACGCCGAAGGCATGGCAGACCTGGGCCACGGCGGCGCCTTCCATCTCCACCGCCAGCGCGTCGGGCAGGGCGGTGCGCAGCGAGGCGCTTTCGGCCGCGGTGGCGACGAAGCGGTCGCCGCTGACGATCAGGCCGCGATGCACCTTGGCGCCACCGTCGCCCAGCGCGGCGCGGGCGCCGGCGGCCACGGCCTCGCTGAAGGCCGCGTCGGCTGGGAAGCGCGACATCCCGGTCAACGGCACCTCGTGGCGCGGAAAGAGCGGGGAGGCGTCCATGTCGTGCTGAAGCAGCGCGTCGGCTACCACCACGTCGCCCACGCTCACGCCATCGCCCAGCCCACCGGCCACGCCGAGGAAGAGCACGCGCTCAGCACCATAGTGATCGACCAGCAGCGTGGCGGTGGTGGCCGCGGCCACTTTGCCGATGCCGCTGAGCACGGCCACCACCTCGTGGCCGTGCAACTGCCCAAGCCAGAACTCGCGCCCGCCACGCCGCTCGGTGGTGGCGCCCTCGATGGCCGGCAGCAGCGCGGCGAGTTCCTCGTGCAGGGCGGCGATCAGGGCGGTGCGGGTCATCGCGTCATTGTGGCTACGCCAGCAGGTACTCGCGCGCCAGCGTGCGCGCCCGGTGCAGCCGGCTCTTCACCGCCGCCGGGCTGTCGCCGACGCGCGCGGCGATCTCGGCGATGGTCAGCTCCTCGAAGTCGCGCAGCAGCAGCACTTCGCGGTAGTGCGGCGGCAGCGATTCGATGGCCGAGGCCAGCTCGCGGCGCAGGTGGTCGTCGTCCTGGTGGCGGGCCAGCCAGGCGTCGACCGCGGCTTCGTCGTAGGGGTCGTAGCGCAGGGCGACGCGGCCCAGGCGTCGGCACTCGCGCTGCACGGTGCGCAGCAACCAGCCTGAGAAGGCGGCCAGCGCGCGCAACTGGTGCAGCTTGCGCGCCAGCACCCACAGCGCTTCCTGCACCGCGTCGTCCACATCACTGAGCAGGCAGTGGCGCTGGGCGTAGCGGCGCACGTCAGGGCGCGCCACGCGCAGCAGCGCCTCCAGCGCCTGCGCATCGCCGCCGTGGGCAGCGGCCAGCAAGGGGCCGTGTCGGGCCAGGTCCATCAGGACGGCTGCCGCAGCTTGCGGCCGACCATCGCGCAGGCCGGGCAGAAGCCCAGCAGGCCCGACAGCGTGAGCCCCGCGGCCGAGGCCGCGCCCAACCAGGCCCACATACCCGGCAACCACGCCAGCGATGCCGCCGCCCCGGCCGCTCCGCACAGCACGCGCAGCACCCGCTCGCCATTCGGCACATTCTTCACGTACCACATGCTCAATCCTTTCCTGTCACGGCACGCCGACGTGGCGGGCCTGATGGACAAGAGGCGGCGGGAAGGCCGACGGGTTCGCGCGGCATCGAAAAAAAGTTCAGCCCGTGCGGGCGAGGGCGTCGATCCGCGCCAGCATGCGGCGGCGGATCAGGCCGCTGGCCGGGCGAATCAGCCGCCAGTAGCGCCGCATGCGGGCCAGCGAGGCGGCGTCCGGGCAGTGGATGCGGGTCAGGGTCGACAGCCGGGTGCCGCCGCCCGCCGGTTCGGCGTGGAAGCCGAGCAGCAGCCGCGCGGTGCCCGGCTCGCTGAAGGTGCGGAAGGCGTCGCCGCCCGGCACGCCGCGCAGCCCGTAGTCGGCCTCCCAGAAGCGGCCGACCAGGCCGAAGGCCAGGTGGGCGTTGTCCTGGCCGATGGTCGTGAAGTCGTCGAAGCCGAAGGCCGCGCGCTGACCCAGCGCGTTGGGCCAGCCGAGTGCCGCGGCCAGCCGGCCGGGCCACTCGCGCAGCGCGATCAGGCCGGCGATGAGCCGGTCGCCATCGGGCCGGTAGGCGGCCGCTGCGGCCAGCGCGGCGGCGGGCGTGCTGTGCTGCAACAGCCGTTCGTGCCGCTCTTCAAACTGCCAATGGGGCAACAGGTGGGTGAAGAGGTCGTTGGGTGCGAGCGACATGCGGGCATTGTCAGCGGGCGCGTCGATCGCCTACGATGGGCTCGCCGGCGCGCAAGGCGCCAGCCCTCGTCGCTCGGACGGTTCCGGGCGCTCACGTCGTCGAAAAGGTAGTTCCCCATGGCCACCGGCTCCTCCTCCGGTCAGCGCCGCTTTGCGCGCATCGACCGCCTGCCCCCTTACGTCTTCAACATCACCGCCGAGCTGAAGCTCGCGGCGCGCCGCCGCGGCGAAGACATCATCGACCTGTCGATGGGCAACCCCGACGGCGCGACGCCGCCGCACATCGTGGCCAAGCTGTGCGAAGTGGCGCAGCGGCCCGACACCCACGGCTACTCGGCCAGCAGGGGCATCCCGCGGCTGCGCCGCGCGATCAGCCACTGGTACCGCGACCGCTACCAGGTCGAGATCGACCCCGAGCGCGAGGCCATCGTCACCATCGGCTCGAAAGAGGGCCTGGCCCACCTGATGCTCGCCACGCTGGACCGGGGCGACACGGTGCTGGTGCCCGACCCGAGCTACCCGATTCATATCTACGGCGCGGTGATCGCGGGGGCCGACATCCGCTCGGTGCCGAACGTGCCGGGGGTGGACTTCTTCGCCGAACTGGAGCGCACCATCCGCGGCAGCTACCCCAAGCCCAAGATGATGGTGCTGGGCTTCCCGAGCAACCCGACGGCGCAGTGCGTGGCGCTCGACTTCTTCAAGAAGGTGATCGCGCTGGCGAAGAAGCACGACATCTTCGTGGTGCACGACCTGGCCTACGCCGACATCGTCTACGACGGTTTCACGGCCCCCAGCATCATGCAGGTGCCCGGCGCGAAGGACATCGCGGTCGAGTTCTTCACGCTCAGCAAGAGCTACAACATGGCCGGCTGGCGCGTCGGCTTCATGGTCGGCAACCCCGACCTCGTGGCCGCGCTGGCCCGCATCAAGAGCTACCACGACTACGGCACCTTCACGCCGCTGCAGGTGGCCGCGATCGCTGCGCTGGAAGGCGACCAGCAGTGCGTGAAGGACATCGCGGCCACCTACCAGAAGCGGCGCGACGTGCTGGCCAAGGGCCTGGCCGAGGCCGGCTGGCCGGTGGAGATCCCCAAGGCCTCGATGTACATCTGGGCCAAGATCCCGCCGGCCTACGCCCACCTCGGCTCGCTCGAATTCGCCAAGCAATTGCTGGAGAAGGCCAAGGTGTGCGTCAGCCCCGGCATCGGCTTCGGCGACCACGGCGACGACCATGTGCGCTTCGCGCTGATCGAGAACGAGAGCCGCATCCGCCAGGCGGTGCGGGGGATCAAGGCGATGTTCAGGGCGGACGGGGCGGCGGGCTGAGCGGGTCTTCGCAACGAGGCCGCAGTGAGGGCACTTAGGAGGAGTTCGATGGAATCGATGGCGCAGAGTGATCCTTCTTCCGACCCTTCACCTGACTATGTCGTCTTGAACCAAGAGGTTCAGCGCCTGCTTGGGCGATGTCTTCTTCGTACGCAGCAGGCCGAAAGGGTTCTGAAGGCCATCCTTACTGCGCACCAAGTTGCTGGCAGCGGCAAGGACACAGCGTCCTTGATGAAGCGTAGAGCCGCGGACGTGGCCAAGCTTGGCCTGGGTGACGTGGTCGATCTGTTCTTCGAGGACGTTGTGAGGGTTTCGCTGGGGAGCGAGGAGCCAGAGACCAAGCCTGCCAAGAAAAAGCCGATAGGTCGCCCAGGTAAAGCGACATGGTTGCCCAGGCGCCAGGCGAAGGCTGAAGCCGCCGCGCTGGCTGCCGGCAAGCCATGGTTTGCGACCACATTGATCATCCAGACTCAGCGGGAGGCTGCCCAGACGCAGCAACGTGACCTGAAGGCGCTCGTGGCCCTGCGCAACCGCGTTGTGCACCACTTCAGCGACGAGTACGACACCCGAACCCTGCAGGGGTGCGAGTGTGCACTGATGTTCCTCACTGAGGCTGACGAGACCTTGTGTAAGTACCTGGAGACCATCCAGACGTTGGCGTTGAACCTCGAAGAGGCCCGGGTTGCATGCGCTCGGGCGATATCCGGCCCCGGCGTCCTGGAGGCCATCCTTGATGCTGTCTCCATTGCTCGCGGAGAAGATGATTCGCATTCGGTCTAGTCCGCGTCGCCGATGCGGTGACTGTCAAAACCACGTCGTGACTGCGTCGACCACCGTGTAGCCCTCGTCCACCACCGCCATCCAGCGCCACTTGTCGAAGGTGGTGCAAGGGTGCGAGATGCCCAGCGCGATGCGGTCGCCGACCTGGGGTGCTTCAGCGGCATCGGCCAGCCGCAGGTAGGCGTGCTGGTCGTTGAGCTTGTCGATCTGCCAACCGGCGGGGGCCGCCTGCACGGTGCGCTCGTCGCCGCGTACCCATTTCAGAGGCACCGGCAGGCCCCAGTCGATCGACACGTCGCGCTTGCCGGCGCCGAGGATGGCGAGGCCCGGCTCGGGGCAGGACTGCACCACGGCCCACACCTCCAGCGCGGCGCGCAGGCCGGCTTCGTCGGTGCAGCCCAGGCGGCGGTTCACCACCTGGGCGTAGCGGCGGTAGGCGCCGTCGTCGTGGGTCAGGTAGCAGCCCGAGCGCAGCAGCGCCTGGCCGGCGGTGATCCGTGCCAGGCCTTGCGCGACCAGGTCGAACACCGCCGAGCCGCCGGCGCTGACGATGGGGCGGTCGGTGTCGAACAGGCCCTCGCCCATGCAGGCGGAGACAAAGCGCTGCAGCCGCCGCATCACACCGTCGACCAGCGCGCGGTCGGCCGCGTCTTCGCCGGTGGCCCACAGGCCCTCGTAGGCCTCGACGCCCACCAGCCGTACCGCGGGGCTGGCATGCAGACGGCGCGCCAGCCCGAGTGCCTCGCCATCGTCACGCACGCCGGTGCGGCCACCGGGCAGGCCCAGCTCGACCAGCACCTCGAAGGGCGCGGGCGATTGCACGGCCTCGATGCGATCGAGCTGCGCCACCGAGTCGACCAGGAAAGGCGCACGCAGGCCGGGGTGCTGCAGCAGCAGTGCGGCCAGCGCGTGCAGCTCCTGCGCCTGCAGCAGCTGGTTGGCGATCAGCGCACGGGGCACGCCGGCCGCCGCGCCCACCGCCAGCTGCGGCACGCTGGCGAAGGTGATGCCCCAGGCGCCGGCGTCGAGCTGGGCGCGGAACAGGGCCGGCGCCATGGTCGTCTTGCCGTGCGGGGCGAGGCCGATGCCGGCGTCGTCCACCAGGCGCTGAAGCCAGCCGAGGTTGTGCGCCATCGGCGCCTGCCGGATCACGGCCAGCGGCAGGGGCAGGTCGCCGGCCAGCAGGTTCCAGCCCTGCGCGCCCACCTGAGAGCGCCGCAGCGCGGGCGCACCGGCGGGCCAGCCTTTCCACAGCGGGTCGAGCAGCGGGTCGAGCAGCGGGTCGAGCAGCGGGTCGAGCAGGGCCGGTCGAGAGGTGTCCATGGGCTGGATTCGAGCACAGCAGGCCTGCTTGCTGCAGGGCCGGCGGGTCTTGTCGCCGCACAGTCATGTGCGCTGGCCAGAATGTCGGCCCTGTCGCGACCTTCTGCCGATCCACCATGCGCCCCGCCCGCTTCACCGCCTCTGCCGCCGGCCTCGCCCTGCTCGCGGCCTGCGCAGGGCCGGCGGTCGCCCCGTCGGCGTTGACGCCGACGCAGCGCGCCGTTCTGCAGCATGGGGAATGGCAGGTGGTGGCCATCGATGGCCGGGCCCCTGCCGCCGCCATCACCTTGCGCCTGGCGGCCGACGGCCGCCTGGCCGGCCACGCTGGCTGCAACGGCTTCACCGGCAGCTACACGATCGAGGGCGACCGGTTCCAGCCGGTCGCCGTCGCCAGCACGACGGCCGGCAGCCTGGCCGTGGGCCCGCTGGCCAGCACCCGCAAGGCCTGCGCGCCGGCCGTGATGGCCGACGAGCAGCGCTTCCTGGGCTTGCTGGAGCGGGCGAACGGGATCGCGATGGGCTCGGTGACGGGTGCGGCCGACACGCTGCAACTGCTGACGCCGCCCGCCCACCGCATCGAGGCGCGCCGCCGCTGACCGTCCGCGCTGCCGGATTGCTGGCAGACTCGCAGGTTCCCTTCCCGCCCTTCCCGGCCCGCGGCTGCCGTTCGAGCTGGGCCCCGACCGCTTGCTCGACGACGATGGACGACGACATCGATGCCCGCACCCAGCAACTGATCCAGCGCGGCGAGATTGACCGGGCGATGGCCGGCGCACGCGACGCACTGCGCCACGCCACCGGGCCTGCGCGTGCCCGCGCGCTGCTGGCACTCGCCAGCGCCAGCAACAGCGCCGGCCAGTTTGCCGATGCCTTGCGCGCTGCGCTGGCTGCCGATGCGCTTTACCGTGACACCGGCGACGCCGCTGGCAGCTGTGATGCGCTGCTGCGCGCCGCGCAGGCGATGCGTGCGGCGGGCGACCAGGCGGCGGCCGTCGAGCTGCTGGAGCGGGTCGAGCAGCACGCGCGGCTGCAGGGCGATGACGAGCGCCTGGCCCAGGCCCTGCGCCACATTGGCATCTGCAGCTCGCTGCTGGGGCGGCACCAGCATGCGCGCTCGTGCCTGACCGAGGCCGAGGCGCTCTGCCGCCGCGTCGGCTCGGTGGCCGACCAACTGAACGCGCGCCTGTCACTGCTGAACGCACACAACCGACAGGCCGAGCCGCTGCCCGCCAGCGACCCGCAGCGCCAGGACGTTCTGACCTGGCTGCTGCCCGCCTGGGCCGCCCTGGCCGTCGACTGCGCTGCGCAGGACAACCGCCGCCTGGCCGCGATGGCGCTCGGCAACCGGGCCATCACCCTGCATGCCCTGGGCCGTGACGAAGAGGCGGCCGACGCGCTGGAAGCTTTGCTGCCCGAGTACCGCGCGCTCGGCATGCGGCCCAACGAAGGCCTGTGCCTGGCCGAGATCGGCCACTGCCTGAAGGCGCTGGGCCGGCCCGGCGAGGCGCGCGATCACTACCGCGCTGCGCTGCAGGTGTTGGACCAGGCGGGCACGGTGGAAGACCGGCTGGCGGCGCTCGACGGCCTGGCCCACACCGAAGAGGCGCTCGGCGATGCCGCCGCGGCGCTGGCGGCGATGAAGCAATTGCGCGCGATGGAACGGCAAAGTGGCCTGGACGAAGGGCAGCGCGCGGTGCTGCGGCGCGAGCTGCGCATCGAGCTGGCGCGCCTGACCAGCCAGTGGGCGCGCGAGGCCAGCGAAGACCCGCTGACCGGCCTGGGCAACCGGCGCGCGCTGCAGGCATGGCTGCTGGAGCACCTGCCGCGGGTCGAGCAGGGCGAGTCGCTGGCCCTGGTGCTGCTGGACCTGGACCATTTCAAGCAGGTCAACGACCGCTTCGGCCACGGTGTGGGCGACGAGGTGCTGCTGCGTGTGGCGCGGCTGCTGGGCGAAGGTTGTCGGGGCCGCGATCGGGCCGTGCGCTACGGCGGCGAGGAGTTTGTTCTGGCCTTGGCCGGCACCGCGCGTGAGGCGGCGAGCGACGTGGCCGAGCGGGTGCGCCAGGCCGTGGCCGATCACGGCTGGGCCGGTGTGTCGCCCGGCCTGCACGTCACGGCCAGCTTCGGCGTGGCCGACGCCACCGAGGCCGGCGAGCCGCAGGCCTTGCTGACGCTGGCCGACAAGCGGCTCTACGCCGCCAAGCTGGCCGGCCGCAACCGGGTGGTGGCGGCCGGCTGAGCCGACCCCGTCAGCCGGCCTTGTCCGGTAGCGAGGGCGCTGCGGCCGGTGGCTTGGCCAGCATGCCCGACAGGGCCTGCGCGACGCCGGTGATGCCCTCGTTGTTCAGGCCGGCGTCCTTCATCACCGCGTCGACGATGGGCTTGGCGAGCTGGTACTGCAGCGCCGAGTTCATCACCTGCTCGGGGAAGGTGGCGCCGTTGGCACCGCCCACGCCGCCCTCGCCACCCGGCGCACCGGGCATGCCGTTGACCTGGAAGATGCGGATCGAGTCGATCTTCTCCATCGGCTTGACCGCCTGCTGGATGATCAGCGGCAGCTGCTGCAGCAGCTGGGTGCGCACCTGCAGGTCGATCTGCGCGGCCGACAGCGTGTTCAGCGCCTCGTTGATCGCGCGCTTGCCTTCGGCTTCGGCCAGCGAGGCGGCTTGCTTCGCCTTGGCCTCGATGGTGATCGCCTCGGCGCGGTCCATCGCGGCGTTCTTCTCGGCATTGGCCGCCACCGTCACCGCGATCGCGTTCTGCTCGGCTTCCTTCTGCGCCTCGATCAGCTGGATGGCCTTCTCGCGCTCGGCCACCGCGACCTGGCGCGAGGTGGTCACGCCTTCCTCGGCCTTGGCCACCTCGGCGCGGGCCAGGTTGGCGGCGGCGTCGGCCTCGGACTGCTCGCGCGACTTGTTGGCGATCGCGATCTGGGTGTCCTGGCGGGCGATCTCGACCTGCTTGCGCTGGTCGGCCCGCTGCACCTCGGTCTTTCGCTCCAGCTCGATCTCGCGCGTCTGCACGGCGAGGTTCTTCTCGATCTCGGCCGAGCGGATCTCACGCTCCGCCTCGATGCGCTTCTGGCTCACCTGGCGCTCGGCCTCGATCTTGGCGGCCTCGGCCTCGCGGCTGCGCTCGGCCTGCTGGGTGGCGATCTGCGCGGTCTGCTCGGCGCGCGCGGTCTCGATCTCGCGCTTTTGCGTCAGCGAGGCGAACTCCTGGTCCTTCTCGATCGACAGCTTCTGGCGCGAGGCTTCGAGGTTCTTGGTGCGCACCTGAACCTCGGTGTCCTGCTCGACGTCGTTGCGCTGCTTGCGGCGCGCCTCGGTCTGCTCGGTCAGGCGCGTCAGGCCCTCGGCGTCGAAGGCGTTGTTGGGGTTGAAGAACTGCTTGTCGGTCTGGTCCAGGCTGGTCAGCGACACCGACTCCAGCTCCAGGCCGTTCTTTTCCAGGTCTTCGGCCACGGCGTTCTGCACCGCCTGCACGAACTCGCGCCGCTTGTCCTGCAGCTCCTGGATGGTCATGGTGGCGGCGGTGGCGCGCAGCGAGTCGACGAACTTGTCTTCGACCAGCGCCTTCAGTTCGTCCGGGCTCAGCGTGCGGGCGCCCAGCGTCTGCGCGGCGGTGCTCACGGCCTCTTCGGTCTGCTTCACGCGCACGAAGAAGGCGGCGGTCACGTCGACGCGCATGCGGTCCTTCGTGATCAGGCTCTCGCGCTCGCGGCGCATCACTTCGAGCTTGAGCGTGTTCATGTTGACCAGCACGCGCTCGTGGAAGACGGGCAGCACGATCGCGCCGCCGTCCATGATGACCTTCTGGCCGCCCAGGCCGGTGCGCACGAAGGCCATCTCCTTGGTCGAGCGCTTGTACAGCCGCGCGAAGATCACGCCGATCGTCAGCAGCGCGATCAGGACCAAGGCCGCCAGGCCGCCCATCTGGATCAGGTTGTCCATCGTCTGTCTCCCTCCCTCTCGGTCAACGTCACAGAAAAACTTCGATTCACAACACCGTGGGGTACGGGTTGCGGATGCAGCGGTAGAAGCTGCCCACCTTGCGCACGATCAGCACCTCGACGCCCTCTTCGTAGACCTCGTCGTCGACGTCGGGCTCGACGCGCAGGTAGTGGGTGCGGCCGTGGCTGTCCTTCACGCGCGCCTGGCCCGCCACGCCGCGCTGCGCGGCGGCGCCGCTGATGGTGCCGGTGCGGCCGATCAGCGACTGCTCGCTGACGGCGCTGGTCTCGTCGCGCGGGATGACGTGGGCGATCAGCGCGCCCAGGCTGCGCACGGTCACCAGCCCCGGCGGCACCGCCAGCAGCCCGGCGATCCAGGCCGGCAGGTAGGCCCCGAACAGGCCGTGCACCACCGCCTGCAGGCTGTAGCCGAACAAGGCGTAGCCGGCCAGGAACAGCACCAGCAGCACGAGTGAAGGCACCCGGCCCAGGTGCAGCCAGCCCAGCACGCGGTCGAGCCCGGTGTCGATGTCCGGGCCGCCGCCGTCGGGCAGCGCCTGGTCGAGGAAGCTGCTGGGGCTCAGCGACACCAGCATGCCCAGGCCCTCGATCAGGGCGAGCGCGACGATCAGCGCGAAGGCGATGCCGAAGGGCAGGGTGGCGGCGGTGGTGAACAGGCTCACGGGCGCGGTGCTTTCGTCTTCGTCACAGCTGGGCCTTCCATTGGGCCAGGCGTTCCTCGATCTTGCCGTTGCGCACCAGGTCGTCCAGCTCCTTCAACGCCGCAGCCTGCTGCAGGCTCGCGCCGGCGGCGGTGGCGCTCAGGCCCGTCTGGCGCTGGTGCACGCGGTCGAAGCTGCCGGTGGCAGCGGCCATGCGCTGGTCGGCGGCGCCGTTGCCGGCGGGGCGGCCGGGCGCGACGCTGGCCTGCGCGGCGACGCGGCTCTTGCGGAACTCGGCCAGCGCGCTGTCCATCTCGCGCCGCTTGGCCAGCAGCGCCTCGACGTAGCCGCGCAGTTCCGCCTCCTGGCGCGCGAACTCGGCGAGCGTGGATTCGAGCACCGGCAGCTGCGCCTCGATGTCGAGCTGGCGCGCCACGGCGGCGCGGGCCAGGTCTTCACGCTGCTGCGCCAGGGCTTGCGTGAGCTGCTCGCTCAAGGCCTCGTGCTGGCGGTTGAGGTTCAGGTGCTGCTGCTGCGCCAGGTGGCGGTTGGCCGAGGTGGTGCCCAGTTCGTGGCGCACGTCGGCGACGACGCCGTCGGCCTCGCGAATGGCCTGCTCCATCATCGCTTCGGGGGCCTGGTCTTCCAGGCGGTCCAGCAGCGCGTGCACGCCGCCGGCGATCACGCGGCCCACGCGGGTCTTCAGGGAGTCGGGCATCACGATCCTTTCAGGGTCTTCAGGGTCGAGGCGAGCTGGATGGTAGCGGCCATGTGCCGCGCCACCACCGCCGGGTCGTAGGCTGCGGCCTCGTCGGTCAGGCCCTGGCGCAGCAGCGCCTCGGCCAGCGAAAAGGCGCGCCGCACCATCGCGTCTTCGAGCTGCGCGGCCTGGGCTGCGTCGGCCGGGGTCTGGCTGATCGCCAGCGCCAGCGTGCTGGCCAGGTGGTCGAGCACCGCGTTCAGCACCTCGGAGTGGCGGCCGGCCGTGCCCTCCACGCGCACCAGCGCGTCGCGCAGCCGGCCGACCAGGTCGCGCGACCAGGCGTGCGCGGCCACGAAGTCGAACGCGCCATCGTGCTGGCGCTTGAGTTGACCGAGCAGCACGCGCAGCTTGTCGCTGTTCGTCGTGGCCCCTTCGACCTGCAGCTGCGCGAGCCACAGGTAGAGGTCACTCGGGATGCGTGCGGACAGCGGCTCCATCGAGACAGCGGTGCTGACCATGAATGAATGCCCTCGTGTTCCGTTGAACACAAGTGTATTCAAATGGATTCATGTGTCAACACCCTTGCCGCCGAGGCGCTGCAGACCCCCAGCGCTCAGGCCGTGTGCCCCTCGGCCGCCACCGGCTCCGGCTCCACCCGCAGCGCCCAGGCCACGCCGGCGATCAGCAGGGCGATGCCCGCCAGCGTGGTGGCGCCGGGCCACTCGCCGCGCAGCACGAAGGCGTAGGCCAGTGCCGCGAGCGTCTCGAAAACGATCAGCTGGCCGGCCAGGTTGGTCGGCAGGCGCTGGCTGGCCTCGTTCCAGCACAGCGTGCCCAGCCACGACGAGAGCAGGCCGATCGCCAGCATCAGCGTGATGAACGCTTCCGGCCTGGGGCCGAAGGGCATGGCCCAGGGCGCACCGGTGGACTCGAACCAGACCCAGGTGAGGGCGTAGCCGACGATCGCCAGCGGCAGCGTGGCCACGCCCTGCGCGCTGGCCCAGCTGCGCGGGCTCCTGTCGGGGTGGGCGCGCAACCAGTCGGCGTTGCGCAGGGGGTACCAGGTCCAGCAGACGACGGCGCCGACCGCCAGCACCGCGCCCAGCGCATAGCGGCCCAGGTCGGCTTCGGGGTCGGCGCGCAGCGCCTGCCACTCGGCCTGGTTGACCAGCCCGATGCCGAGCGCGATCAGGCCCAGCGAGGGCGCGAGCCGGCGCCACGGCAGGTGCCCGTCGCGCGCGGCGTTGCGGATGTTGGCGCAGGTGGCGATGACGACCGGCAGCGTGCCGATGATCATGGTCGGCAGCGGCGCGCCGGCGCGCTGGATGGCCGACGAGAGGAACAGGTAGTAGACGACGTTGCCGACCAGCGCGAGCTTGAGCGCCTCGACCCAGTCGGCGCGGGTCATCTGCCGCAGGTTGGCCCGGTCGAGCCAGGCCAGCGGCAGCGCGATCAGGCCGAAGGCCAGGTAGCGGCCGAAGCTGAGCATCACGGCCGGGTAGTCGGCCAGCATCACCGGGCCCACGAACACCAGGCCCCACATCAGGCCGGCGGCCAGCGCGAACATCACACCCATCGTCATCCCGCCATCATGCGCGGGAGCGTGGGCCGCGTCTTGTACGGCGTTGCGGTGGCTCAGGCCGGCGCGAAGGCCATCGGGGCGACCTTCCATGCCAGCGCCAGCATCGTCAGGCCGACCAGCGCATCCAGCACCTGCCAGGCCCGCGGCCGGGCGAACAGCGGCGCGAGCTTGCGGGCGCCGTAGCCCAGCGCGGTGAACCACACCGCGCTGGCGAGCACGCAGCCGCCGACGAAGGCCGCCCGTGCCGGGGCCCCGGCGTGCTGGGCGCCGATGGTGCCGATCAGCAGCACCGAGTCGAGGTAGACGTGGGGGTTCAGCAGCGTGAAGCCGGCCACCTGCAGCAGTGCCTGGCGGCGGCTGAAGCCTGGGCCCACGGCGGCCTGCAGGGCACCCGGGGCGCGGGCAGCCCACAGCGCGCGCAACCCGTAGCCCAGCAGGAACAGCGCGCCCCCACCGGCCAGCACGCGCGCCAGCCCGGGCTGCGAGCCGATCAGCGCCGCCAGCCCGGCCACGCCCGCGGCCATCAACACCGCGTCGGCCACGGTGCAGAAAACGACGATGGGGCCGACATGCTCACGCCGCAGGCCCTGGCGCAGCACGAAGGCGTTCTGCGCGCCGATCGCGACGATCAGGCCGAAGGTCAGCGCCAGGCCTTGCAGGGCGGGGTCGAGCAGGGCGGTGGCGGCGGTCATGGGCGTGTCGTCGAGCATGGCGCGCAGCATGCCGGCCACGCGGCAGGGGCGCCAGTTAGACTTTCTTAAGCCGGTTAAGAAACCCCCAGGGCGACGCCAAGCGTCGCCCGCCCCCCGAGGGGGTGAGTCACCTCGGGAGCGGCCCTTCGGTGACTCAAGCGAAGCTGAACCTTGCTCGACTACGCCCTGATCGACGCCTTGGCCGCGGTGCTGCGCGAAGGCAGCTTCGAGCGCGCCGCGCGGGCGCTGCACCTCACGCCCTCGGCCGTGTCGCAGAGGGTGAAGCTGCTGGAAGAGCGTGTCGGCCAGGTGCTGGTGGTGCGTTCCAGCCCCACCCGCGCCACACCGGCCGGACGCGCGCTGGCGCGCCATGCCGAGCAGGTGGGCCTGCTGGAGCACGCGCTGCTGGCCGAGCTGCCGGCGCTCGCGCATGGCGTGCAAGGCCGGGTGACGCTGCCAGTGGCGGTGAATGCCGACAGCCTGGCGAGCTGGTTCATCGCCGCCGCGGCCGAGGCCACCGCCGACGCGCCTCTGCTGCTGGACGTGAGCCTGGACGACCAGGACCACACCGCCGAGTGGCTCAAGAGCGGCGAGGTGGTGGCTGCGGTGACCGCGCTGGCCGACGCGGTGCCGGGCTGCCGCAGCGTGCCGCTGGGCAGGCTGCGCTACTGCGCCACCGCCAGCCCCGCCTTCATGCAGCGGCACTTTGCCGATGGTGTGAGCGCCTCGTCGCTGGCGCAGGCGCCCGCGTTGACCTTCAACCGGCGCGACCGGCTGCAGGACCAGTGGGCCCAGCAGGTGCTGGGCCACGACCAGCCCGCGCCGACGCACTGGCTGCCCTCGACCCAGGCCTTCGTCGATGGCTGCCTGGCCGGCCTGGGCTGGGGCATGAACATGCAGGCCATCGTGCAGCCGCTGCTGGACCGCGGCGAGCTGGTTGAGCTGGTGCCGGGCCAGACCCTGGCCGTGCCGCTGTACTGGCAGCACAAGCGGCGCGGGCCGCCGGTGCTGGAGGCGCTCAGCCGCGCGGTGCAGCAGGCCGCGGCCGCGGTGCTGGAGCCGCTGGACGCTTGATGTCGCGCAAGTGGCCGCAAGCCGAAGGCGTCGCGGCCTATCACGTGGCGTGCGCGGAACCGGCTTTGCCGGTCCGCTGCGCGAGCCCCCTTGGGGGGCAGCCCCCGGGAGGGGGCGTGGGGGCGCCTACCTGCTTCTGGTAGCGGGCCGGCGTGACGCCGTACATGCCGGCGAAGCGGCGCGTGAGGTGGGCCTGGTCGACCAGGCCGACGGCGCCCGCCACCTCGG
This sequence comes from Pseudomonadota bacterium, assembly GCA_049322835.1. Classification (GTDB taxonomy): domain Bacteria; phylum Pseudomonadota; class Gammaproteobacteria; order Burkholderiales; family Burkholderiaceae_C; genus Ideonella. Next base: position 108,873 of record JBMOQN010000018.1, read on the forward strand.
CCGCGGCTTCGCCACGCGCGAGCAGGCGCTTTGCCTCGGCCACGCGCAAGGCCACGCGCCACTGGTGCGGGCTGATGCCATAGGCGGCCTTGAAGGCGCGCTGGAAATGGAAGGGGCTCAGGCCGGCCAGGGCGGCCAGCTCGTTCAGGCGCCATTCGCGCGTCAGGTCGGCGTGCAGCGCGTCGACCACGGTGCCGAATGGGCGCGCCCCTGTGGGCCGCGCGCTCGGCGCGTCGCGGTGGCCGGCGGCCAGCGGGGCGAGCAGGCCCAGTGCGGCGGCGAGCGCCGCGTCGGCAGCCAGGCCGCTGTCCGCGTGCCACAGCGCGCCCAGCGCCTGCGCCAGCGCCGCAGCACGCCGCGTGTCGCCCGCGAGCACGGCCTGGTCGAAGCGCCAGGCCGGGGCGCCGCCCAGGTGTTCGGCCAGCACCGCCTCGTCGAGGTACATCATGCGGTAGCGCCAGCCCTGCGGCGAGGCCGCACCGCCGGTGTGGACCTCGCCCGGCTGCATCAGCACGATGGCGCCGGCCGGGGCGAAGTGCTCGCGGCCGCGGTAGTCGAAGCGCTCCTGCCCCGACTCGATCACGCCCAGGCCGTAGCCGTCGTGCAGGTGGGGCGCGAACCGGTGGTGCACGATGTGGGCGCGGTACAGCTCGACGCCCTCGAGCCCGGCGGCGCGGCGGAACTCGGCGCGGTCCTGCGGCTCGTCGAAGCGCTCGGGCACGCCTTGCATGGCCGTGCCGTCAGTACAAGGTGGCGGCCTGCCGCGCCTGCAACGCCGCGTCGTAGGCGGCGCCGTCGATGCGGGCCTGGCTCAGGGTTTCGAGCAGGCGGCCGGGCGAGGGCAGCGTCTTGCGGTCGACATGGCGCGCCGCATCCCACAAGCCCGAGCGCTTGACCGCGCGGGCGCACTGGAAGAACACGCTGTGGACCGTGACCACCAGCACCGAGGCCGGCGCCTTGCCGTCGACCACGAAGCGCTCGGCGAGCGCCGGCGAGGCCGAGATGCGGGCCGTGCCGTTGACGCGCAGCGCCTCCCCCACGCCGGGGATGAGGAACAGCAGCGCACAGTGCGGGTCGTGGATCAGGTTGCGCAGGCTGTCGATCCGCTGGTTGCCGCGCCGGTCGGGCAGCAGCAGCGTGTGGTCGTCGGCGATGGCGACGAAGCCCGGCGCATCGCCGCGCGGTGAGTTGTCGAGCTGCCCGTTCGCCCCGCGCGTGGCCAGCACCGCGAACGGCGCGGCCTCGATGTACGGCCGGTACAGCGGGTGCAGGTGGTCGCACACCTTGGCCAGCGAGGTGTCGCCGGGGCCGGTGCGGTAGACCGCGCGCAGCGACGCCTCGTCGTGCAGGTCGTGCGTGCGCTCGGCCGCGAGCGCGGCCAGGGTGGGGGTGTCGGCCATGCCCGCGAGGATAGGGCATGGCCGGGCACGGCTTACTTGAACTTGTACTGCAGGCTGGCGTAGAAGAAGCGGCCGCGCGGGTCGGTGTAGCTCGGGTCGTAGCCGGACAGGTAGAAGTAGGCCTGGTTCGAGAACGGCGGCGCGGTGTCGAACAGGTTCTTCACCCCCAGCCGCAGTTGCAGCGCCGGGGTGGCCTGCCAGGTGCCCTGCAGATCCCACAGCGAATAAGCCTTGACGCGGTTGGGCTGCACATAGCCGCCAGTGGCCTCGTCCGGGAAGCTGTTCTGGTCCTTGTAGCCTGACAGGTAGGCGTTGGCCAGGGTGGCCCCGAAGTCGCCCCGCTCCCAGTCCAGCGCCAGTGTGTGGCGCCAGCGCTGCACGGCGCGGTCGTTGACGAAGCGGCCGAGGTTGCTGACGTACGGGTCGCCGTTGCCGCTCTGCTCCTTCGACTCCAGCGTCAGGGTGCCGTTCAGGCGCACGCCGAAGGTGCCGACGCCGGTGTCCAGGCCGGTCCAGGCGAGCGCGATGTCGAGGCCCGAGGCCTTCTGCTTGCCACGGTTGTCCTTGCGCAGCTCGATGAAGCAGATCTCGGTGTCGTCCTCGTAGAAGTCGCACAGGCCTTCGTCCTCGCCGTAGCGGTGCACCAGGCCCTCGTACTTGTCGAGGTTCTCCAGGATCACCTGGGCGCCGATCTTGCTGATCAGGTTGCTGCGGGTGATGTTCCAGTAGTCCAGGCTGGCGTTGAAGGTCTTGCTCGGCTCCCACACCGCGCCGATCGAGAACTGCTTCGACTTCTCGGGCTTCAGGTCTGGGTTGCTGTAGTTGCGCACGCGCCAGGTGTCGGTGCAGCTGACGATCGAGTCGCCGCAGACCGGGTCGTAGAGCAGGGGGCCGTCGAACTCGGTGGTCGGCCGGTACAGGTCGGTCATCGACGGTGCATGGAAGCCGGCACCAGCGGAGGCGCGAAGGACCAGCGACTCGTCGTGCTCGTAGCGCAGGCCGATCTTCGGGCTGGTGGCGCTGCCGGTGCGCTGGTAGTGCTCCTGACGGATGGCGAACTGCAGGTCCAGGCCCTTGGCCACCGGCGCGTCCAATTCGGCCCACAGCGCCGAGACATTGCGCGAGTAGCTGAAGTCGGCGTCCGGCCCTTGCGACACCTCGCCGAGGATCAGGTCGGCGGCCAGCTCGGGCGACTGGTGGTACTTCTGCGTCTCGCGACGGTATTCGCCACCCAGCGCCAGGCCGAGGTCGCCGCCGGCCAGCTTCGTCAGCGGGCGGGCGAACTTGAAGTCCACCGCGTTCATGGTGCCGGTGGAGCGGCGCACTTCGCCAGTGATCTGCGCGTCGGCGATGAGGGCAAGACCCTCGGCGCTGGAGGGGCCGAAGGGGTTGATGCGGCCGTCCGCCAGGCCCGTGTCGATCATCTCCTCATTGAGGTAGCCGTGCGAGGCCCGGTCGGAGACGGTGCTGCTGCTGTGGTTCAGCGCCACTTCGTAGTCCCACGCGCCCAGCATGCCGCTGGCGCCGACCACATAGCGCTGGCCGGTGGACACCAGCTCGCTGGACTGACGGCCGGCCTCGGTGAAGCGCAGGCGGGCGGTGATCACCGAGCCGCCGTCGCCCTGGAAATCCCCCAGCAGGTCCGACAGGCCTTCGACGGGGGTGACCGCCACGTCGATGTCCGGCGTGAAGGGCGCCGGCAGTGCGACATACCAGCTGGTGGCCTTGGCGTACGACGCCTCGGCGAACAGCTGGTGGCCGCTGCCGATGTCGAACACCCCGCGCACCAGCAGCGACTGCTTGTCGGTCTTGGGGTACAGCTCGACGTCGCCCATGAAGTTGTAGGTGCACCCCTGCACGCCACCGATGCCGCCGTCCAGGGGCAGGCTGGACGGCGGGTTGCAGTTGGGCCAGCCCAGGTTGAAGCGGGTTTCCGTCAGTGGCTGGCCGCCGACGGTGAAGCCCCTGGCCTGCAACTCTTCGAGCTGCTCGTCGGTGATGTCGATGTTGGCCGGGAAGGTGCGGCTCAGCAGCAGCCAGGGGATTCGGCCGGGAATGTCCAGTTCCTGGATGAACTTGCGCTGCGGCGAGGCCAGGCGGTCGGTCTGCTGGAAATCGACCACGGCCATCACGTTGTAGCCGTCCTTGCCGTAGTCGCCGAAACCGGCCGCCAGCGAGGCGGTGCGCTTGCCGCCGCCGCCCTCGTGGCTGTCGCCGTAGTAGGCGTTGCCCTCGATGCCCTGGAAGTCGCGCCGGGTGATGAAGTTGATCACCCCGGCGATGGCGTCGCTGCCGTAGATCGCCGAGGCGCCGTCGAGCAGCACCTCCACCCGTTCGATGGCAGCGGCCGGGATGTTGTTGAGGTCGACGCCCGCGTCGTCGCCGGGCGAGGCGAAGTTGGCCATGCGCCGGCTGTTCAGCAGCACCAGGGTCGACGACACGCCGACGCCCCGCAGGTTGGCGGCGTTGAAGCCCATCTGGTCGCGGTAGCCGCCGGCGGCGATGCTGACCCCGTCCGTCAGGTTGCCGGCCGAGGCGCTGATGCGCGAGACGATCTCGGCGGCTGTGGTGACGCCGGCCTTGTCGATGTCTTCGCGGGTGATCACCTGCACCGGCAGGGCCGTCTCGCCGTCGATGCGCTTGATGGCCGAGCCGGTGATCGTCACCCGCTGCGGCCTGGCCGGCTCCTCGGCCGCCGGCGCCGGCAACGGCTCGGGCGGTGGGGTTTGGGCGCCCGCCGTGCCGGCCACGGCCAGCAGGGCCGCGGTGGCAAGCAGGTGCAGGGCGGGTCGGCGCGTCGGCAGGCTCATGGGCTCGTTCTCTTTCTCGTCGTTTGGAAGGGAGATCGGACCGCCGGCTGCACGCAAGCCCCGGGCCATGGCGCGGGGGTGAGGGAACCGGGGAGTGCGTGCCAGTCTAAGAAGCCGACCTTACTTTCAACAAACCGGGCCGTGGCTTGGGCGCAACTGAGGGCCGCCGTCGCAGGGCGGAATAATCGTGTCCATCCCGCGTTCCCTGGCCCGGACCTTGCACCCGGATGCCAAGATGCGGCCCCGGGGAGAGACCACCACGTTCCACATGCAGCGTTCCATCCAATTCCTGTTGCTGGCCGGCGCCCTGGCCCTTTCTGCCCTGCCCACTTTCGCGCAGGCGCCCGCCACCCCGGCCGCCGCCAGCGCCCCGGCAGCGGCCGAGGCCGGGCCGGCCCGCTTCGCCTCCATCCGGGCAGGCGCTCCTCGCGAGACCAAGGTCGGCGAGCCGGTCAAGGGCTATGCCGTCATCATCGGCGGCGCGCTCAAGGCCGACAACGACGAGGTCTGGGGCCGCATGGTCGAGCTCTCCGGCGGCAAAGGCGCGCGCTGGGTCGTCTTCGGCACGGCCTCCGAGACGCCCGACAAGTCCGGGCGCCGGGCGGCCGAGCTGCTCGAAAAGCGCGGCGCGGTGGCCGAGTCGCTGCCGGTGGCGCCCAAGCTGCGCTGGGTCGACCTCGACAAGGCGGTGCGTGACCCGCAGCTGCTGGAGGTCGTGCGCAACGCCAACGGCGTGTTCTTCACCGGTGGGGCGCAGGAGCGCATCGTCGACACCTTCAAGCCCGGCGGCCACAACACGCCGATGCTCAACGTGATCTGGGACGTCTACCGCAACGGTGGCGTGGTCGCCGGCACCTCGGCCGGCGCGGCCATCATGAGCACGATGATGTTCCGCGACGCGCTCTCGGTGATCAGCGTGATGAAGGGCCAGATGCGCGAAGGCAAGGAGATCGACAACGGCCTCGGCTTCGTCGGCCCCAACCTGCTCGTCGACCAGCACTTCCTCAAGCGCGGGCGTTTCGGCCGCATGATCCCGCTGATGCTGGCCAAGGGCTACAAGCTCGGCTTGGGCATCGAGGAGAACTCGGCCGCCATCGTGCAGGGTGACCAGGTCGAGGTGATCGGCGGCAAGGGTGCGCTGCTGATCGACCTGAACGACGTCAAGATCGACACCAACATCGGTGCACTGAACGTCAATGGTGCGCGCCTGACCTACCTCGACAAGGGTGACCACTTCGACCTCGGCCTGCGCCGCATCGAGCCGGCCGAGCGCAAGCGCCGCGGCCAGTTCCTCGACCCGAACGCACCCACCTACAAGCCCGAGTACACCAACGACCCGTTCTACATCGACATGCTGAGCGACTCGACCATCTCCAACGCAATGGGCTTCCTGATCGACAGCAACCAGAAGGAAGTGCGGGGCCTCAGCTTCGACCCCAAGGCGCCCGTCAGCGAGCCGCTGGCCGACCTCGGGTTTTCCTTCCGCCTGTACAAGGGCCGCGACAGCGTGGGCTGGTACTCTGACGAGTCGGGCAGCGACGAGTACTCGGTGGCCAACCTGTACCTGGACATCGCACCGGTGCGCATCAGCCGGCCGTTGCATTCACCCTGGACGTCGCGCTGACCACCGCGCTGCACGCCTGCCGACCACCCGCTTGGAGGATTTCAACAATGAACACCCGCCGCATTTCCCTGGCCGCCGCCGCATTGGCCGCCCTGTTGCCGCTGGCCGCCGGCTCTGCGCTGGCCCAGGCGCCCGACTGGAAGAAGGTCCGCATCGCGGTGGAAGGGGCCTACCCGCCGTTCTCCGAGATCGGCCCGGACGGCAAGATCAAGGGCTTCGACATCGACATCGCCAACGCGCTGTGCGCCGAGATGAAGGCCGAGTGCACGCTGGTGAACCAGGAATGGGACGGCATGATCCCGGCCCTGCAGGCGCGCAAGTTCGACGCCATCGTGGCCCAGATGTCGATCACCGAGGAGCGCAAGCGCTCGGTGGCCTTCAGCGACAAGTACGCCAACACCCCGGCCTGGCTGGTGGCCAAGGCCGGCACGCCGGCCGACCAGTCGCCCGCCGCCTGGAAGGGCAAGAAGATCGGCGTGCAGCGCACCACCACGCACGACCGCTATGTGACCGAGGTCTACAAGCAGAGCGAGATCGTGCGCTATGCCAAGCAGGACGAGCTCTACCTCGACCTTGCCGCGGGCCGCATCGACGGCATCCTGTGCGATTCCATCGCGGTCGACCTGGGCTTCCTCAAGACGCCGTCCGGCAAGGGCTTCGCGCAGGTGGGCGGGCCGATCGACGACCCCAAGATCTTCGGCATCGGCGCCGGCATCGCGGTGCGCAAGGCCGACACGGCGCTGCAGCAGAAGCTCAACGCCGCCATCAAGGCCATCCGCGCCAACGGCACCTACAAGAAGATCCAGGACAAGTACTTCAGCTTCGACATCTACGGCAGCTGACAGGCCCCGACCGATGCTCCATGGCTACGGCGCCAGCCTGCTGGAGGGCGCGCTGCTGTCGCTGACGGTGGCGCTCTCCTCGCTGGTCATCGCCTTCGCGCTGGGTCTGGCCGGGGCGGTGGCCAAGCTGTCGCGCGTGCGGCCCCTGCGCTGGCTGGCGCAGGCCTACACCACGCTGATCCGCGCGGTGCCCGACCTCGTCATGATGCTGCTGGTCTTCTACGGCGGCCAGGTGCTGGTCAACCACCTGGGCGACCGGTTCGGCTGGGACTATGTCGACGTCGACCCCTTCGTGGCCGGCGTGCTGACCATCGGCTTCATCTTCGGCGCCTACTTCACCGAGGTGCTGCGCGGTGCCTTCCTGGCCGTGCCGCCGGGCCAGAAGGAAGCGGCGCTGGCCTACGGCATGACGCCGGGCCAGGTGCTGTGGCGCATCGTCGGCCCGCAGATGCTGCGCCACGCGCTGCCGGGCCTGTCGAACAACTGGCTGGTGATGATCAAGAGCACCGCCATCGTGTCGGTCATCGGCTTGTCGGACCTGATGAACCGCACCAAGCAGGCGGCCGGCTCCACCCACGAGCCCTTCGTCTTCTTCCTGGCGGCCTGTGGCATCTACCTGGCCTTCACCACGCTGTCGGAGCTGGCCTTCGCCTGGCTGCAGCGGCGGCTGGCGATCGGCGTGCGCCGCGTGGCGCTCTGAGCAGGCAGCCGGCCCATGGATTTCAGCGTCATCGCCGAGAACCTGCCCCTGTACGGCCAGGGCATGCTGGTGACGCTGGCGCTGCTGGTGCTGTCGCTGGGCATCGGCATGCTGTTCGCGCTGCCGCTGGCGGTGTTGCGCAGCCTGCCTTCGCCCTGGGCCTGGCGCCCGGTCTGGCTCTACACCTACGTGATCCGCGGCACGCCGCTGCTGGCGCAGCTGTTCCTGCTGTACTACGGCCTGGCGCAGTTCGAGGCGGTGCGCGAGAGTGCGCTCTGGCCCTGGCTGAAGTCGGCCTGGTTCTGCGCGGTGGCGGCCTTCGCCATCAACACCTGCGCCTACACCACCGAGATCCTCTACGGCGCGATGCGGGCGCTGCCGGCGGGCGAGGTCGAGGCCGCCAAGTCGCTCGGCATGTCGCGCTGGGTCACCTTCCGCCGCATCGTGCTGCCCTCGGCCTTCCGCCGCGCGCTGCCCGCCTACGGCAACGAGGTGGTGCTGATGCTGCACGCCACCTCGCTGGCCAGCGTGGTCACGCTGTACGACCTGACCGGCGCTGCCGGCGAGATCAACTCGCGCTACTACATGCCTTTCGAGGCCTTCATCACCGCGGGCCTGGGCTACCTGCTGATCACCTTCGTGCTGGTCGCGCTGTTCCGCGCCGCCGAGAAGCGCTGGCTGGCCCCGCTGACGCCGCGCACCTGACCCCACCTTCCGATCCCGATGCGCACCGAATCCCATGCCTTGCTGCCGGCCACGCCCGGCGCCCGCCACGAGCTCGTCAGCCTGCACTACGGCCAGCCCGGCGCGGGCCCCAAGGTCTACCTGCAGGGCTCGCTGCACGCCGACGAGGTGCCCGGCATGCTGGTCGCCCACCACCTGCGGCAGCGCCTCGCCGCGCTGGAGGCCGAGGGCCGCGTGACCGGCGAGATCGTGCTGGTGCCCGCCGCCAACCCGCTGGGCATGGGGCAGTGGCTGCTGCGCTCGCCGCTGGGCCGTTTCGAGTGGGGCACCGGCGACAACTTCAACCGCCACTTCGCCGACCTGAGCGGCGCCGCGGCCGAGCGCTGCGCCGCCGAGCTGGGCCCGGACCCGGCGGCGAACCAGGCCCGCGTGCGCGAGGCGCTGCGCGAGGCGGCGGCGGCGCTGCCGGCCAGCAGCCCGCTGGACAGCCTGCGCAAGACCCTGCTCGGCCTGGCGATCGACGCCGACGTGGTGCTCGACCTGCACTGCGACGGCCAGGCCCTGCTGCACCTCTACACCACCCCCGGCACCTGGGCCGCCGAGGGTGAGCTGCTCACGCGCTGCCTGGGCGCCGAGGTCGCGCTGCTGGCCGAGCACTCCGGCGGCGAGCCCTTCGACGAGGCCTGCTCCATGGTCTGGCCCGACATCGCCGCCCGGCTGCCCGCCGGCGTGCCGCTGCCGCCCGGCTGCATGGCCGCCACCATCGAGCTGCGTGGCGAGCACGACGTGGACCACACCCTGGCCCGGCGCGACGCCGAGGCCCTGCTGGTCTACCTGCACCACCGCGGCGCGCTGCGGCTGGACCCGGCCCCCGCGCTGCCGGCGCTGCTGCGCCCCCCCACGCCGCTGGCCGGCTCGATCCCGATGCATGCACCGCACGGCGGCATCCTGGTCTTCCTGCGCGACATCGGCGAGCAGGTGAAGGCCGGCGATCCGCTGGCGGAGCTGATCGACCCCATCAGCGGCGTCGCGACCCCCGTTCCCGCCCCGGTCGACGGCCTGTTCTTCGCCCGCGAGTGCAAGCGCTTCGCCACCGCCGGCATGGCGATCGGCAAGGTGGCGGGCGCCGAGGCCTTGCGTGAAGGCGCTCTGCTCTCCGCATGAATCAAGCTGCCCACCCCACGGCTCACCTGGGTCTCTCGGTCGACAACCTTCACAAGCGCTTCGGCGAGCGCGAGGTGCTGCGCGGCGTGTCGCTCGCAGCGAAGCCGGGCGACGTGGTCGCCCTGATCGGCGCCAGCGGATCGGGCAAGAGCACGCTGCTGCGTTGCCTGAACCTGCTGGAGCAACCGCATGAAGGCACGCTGCGCCTGGGCGCGGAAACGCTCCAGCTCAAGCGCGATCGCGACGGCAGCCTGGCCGCGGCCGACCCGGCGCAGCTGCGCCGATGGCGGGCGCGCCTGGCGTTCGTGTTCCAGAGCTTCAACCTCTGGCAGCACCGCACCGCGGTCGAGAACGTGACCGAGGCGCCCATCCACGTGCTGGGCCAGAAGCCCGACGCGGCGCGGGCGCGCGCCCGCGAGCTGCTGGCGCGCGTGGGCCTGTCGCACCGCGAGACCAGCTACCCGGCCCAGCTCTCCGGTGGCGAGCAGCAGCGCGTGGCCATCGCGCGCGCACTGGCGATCGACCCGGAGGTGATGCTGTTCGACGAGCCCACCTCGGCGCTCGACCCCGAGTTGGTGGGCGAGGTGCTGAAGGTCATGCGCGGTCTCGCCGAAGAGGGCCGCACGATGCTGGTGGTGACCCACGAGATCGGCTTCGCGCGCGAGGTGGCCAGCCATGCCATCTTCCTGCACCAGGGCCAGATCGAGGAGCAGGGCGTGCCGCGCGAGGTGCTGGTGAAGCCGCAGAGCGAGCGCCTGCGCCAGTTTCTGTCCGGCGGGTTGAAGTAGTTCCTTCCCGACCGCATTCGCCGCGGGCATGATGCGGCGCATGGGCTGCGACGACACCCCGCTCACCCGCCGCGCCAGCCTGGCGTTGGCGATGGCGTTGGTGCTGGGTGCCATCGGCCCGGTACAGGCGGCGCCGCCGGCCGCCAACTTCCGCCTGCAGTGGCGCCTGGTGCCCTGGCCGCCGGCGCCGGTCACGCAGGCGGCACCGGGCAGCGTGACCGTGGGCACCCGCTCGGGTGCCGCCGATGGCGGCGTGACCACGCGTACCACACCGTCGACCCCCGAGGCCCCGCCCGAGCTGCGGGTGCGCAACGGCGGCCAGGCGCGGATCGCCTGGCTTCGCGACGACCTGGACGCGGCGCCCGACTGGGTCTGGACGGCCGAAGCCGGTCAGGGCCTGCGGGGGCGCGTGCGCCGGCTGTCGCGCCGCGACGCGCTCTGGGTGCAGGTGCAGTGGCCCGGTGGCGCAGCACCGGCGCAACTGGGGTTCCGCTTCGAGCAGCCGATGGACGATGCCCGCCCCGCGGCGGGCGCGCAGCAGGTCGAGGGCGAATTGCTGGTGACACTCGACGCCTGGCAGGAGGTGGGCCACTGGGCCGGACCCGGCGGCGAGGGCCAGGCGCTTCAGATCCGCCTCACCCCTCTGCAGTAAGGCAGGGGTGGGGGCCTACTTCGGCCACAGCACCCAGGCCCTGAGCGACTGCTTGGTGCGCCCTGCCTGCGCCTCGGCCTCGTCGCCCCAGCCCCAGAAGTAGTCGGCCCGCACCGCGCCGATGATCGCGCCGCCGGTGTCCTGCGCCAGCACAAGCCGCTGCAGCGGTCGGCTCGACAGCGGCTCGGTCGCGTCCAGCCAGACCGGTGTGCCGTAGGGCACCGACAGCGGGTCGACTGCGATCGAGCGGCCCGGCGTGAGCGGCACGCCCTGCGCACCCCTGGGCCCGAGTGCCGGGTCCGGCAGCGGCTCTTCGCGGAAGAACACGGTGCGAGGGTTCTGCCACAACGTTTCCTGCACCCGGCGCGGGTTGCGCTTCATCCAGTCCTTGATGGCCGGCCAGTTCGCCTCGGTCGGTCCGAGCTCACCCTGGTCGATCAGCCAGCGGCCGACCGAGCGGTAGGGCTGGTCGTTGTGGCCGGCGAACGCCAGTCGCACCAGGCGCTGGCTGCCGTCGGCCTCGGCCAGGCGCAGTCGGCCCGAGCCCTGGATCTGCAGCACCAGCGCGTCCAGCGGGTCGTCGACATAGGCGATCTCTCGCCCCTTGAGCGCCGCCTGGGCAGCCGGCAGGGTTTCGATCTCCTGACGCGTCCACCAGGGCTTGCGCGTGCCCAGGTCGGCGGGCGGGCCGTAGAGCGGCACCTTGCGCTGGCGCGTAGGCTTGCGGCTGGCCTCGACCAGCGGCTCGTAGTAGCCGGTCAACAGGCCGGCCGGCTCGCCTTCGAGCGACTCGACGCGGTAGACCTTGAACCGCTGCTCGATCCACAGGCGCGCCTGCACGTCATCGGCCGGGTAGTACTGGCGCGCCTGGGCGCAGACGGCGGCCCAGCCTTCGGCCGCGGTGGCGGCTGCGGGGCCATGGGCTGGGCCATTTGCCGGACCCTGCGCCGGACCCTGCGCGGGACCGTTCGCGAGCCCGTTCGCGCTGCCGCAGCTCAGGCGCAGCGCCGGCCATGCCTCGGCGACCCGGTCGCTGCCCCAGCCCGGCAGCTCGCCGAAGCTGGCCGGCACCCAGCGGGCGCGGGCGCGTTCCACCGTGCCGGGCGGTGGGGGCGCGGCCGGGGCGCTGGCGGCTGGTGCCGGGGTGGCCGGTGCGGTGCCGCCCCGGTCTTCCACCGCGACGGGTGCCTGGCGCGGCACGATGGTGCAGGCCGCGAGCAGTGCCAGCACGGCCGGGGCGGCGCGGGACAATCGCGGCAACAGGGCGCCGGTGCGGCGCGGGGTGATCGACATGCTGTGGTTGTTTCTCGAAGCGCTGGCCGCTGGCGCGCTGCTGGTGCTCATCGTCTGGTGGACCATGTTCTCGGGGCGGCGCAAGGGGGAGCGGCGTGAGGACCGGGGCGAGGGCGGGCCGGGTGACGAGGCCTGAGGGGCCACCGCTCAGCGGGCCGCCGGTTCGGGCGCCTCGGCTGCGTCCGGCGGCGGAAGGAAGAAGCGCAGCGGCGCCTGGCGGATGCGCCGGCGCAGCGCGGCATAGAGGCGGCCGCGGTCGCGCAGTTTCAGCCCCCGCGAGGCCAGGGCCACGCGGAAGGCAAGCGTGAAGCTCACCCCCAGGTTCAGCAGCCCCACCACCGGGATCGAAGCCAGGCACCACCAGAAAGCCGGCTCGGCCAGCAGCGGCAGGCCGAGGGCTCCGAGCGCCGCGGCGAGCTGGCCAGTGGACAGCGTCACGTGGCGGACCTCGATCGGCAGGCCGAAGAAGGCCGCGAGCGTGGGCACCATGCCGAGCAGCAGGCCGAGCGACACGTTGGCCGCCAGGCCGGAGATGTTCTGCCGCCACCACGCGGCCCAGCGCAGCGCGCGGGCCGGGCCCAGCCGGTCGCGGATGCGCGGGTTCCAGGCGATCGCGCTGTCGAGCTTGTGGAACACGAACCAGTTCTCGACCCAGCCGGCGATCAGGCTGGCGGCGAACAGCAGGATGCCGGTGAAGGCGGCGTACAGCGGCGTCGCGCCGTACACCGGCAGGCTGTGCAGCACATACTGCGCATCCTTTTCGCCCACCGGCGGCGCGCCGGCGAGCCACCACCCCAGGCCCTGGAAAAGCAGCACCACGGGCACCACCATCACCAGGTTGCCCACGATGCCGGCGAACTGCGAGCGCAGCAGGTGGGTGACCTCGTCGACGAAACCCTCGACCGCCTCGTCGCTGGCCGACACCCCCTCGAGCTTGGCGGCCATGGCCGGCGCGGTCATCGCTGGCTGCTTGGTGGCCACCGTCCAGTGCAGCACGTAGATCAGCACGAAGCTGAGCGCGTAGTTCAGGCCAGCGGCGAAGCCGGCCCAGAAAGCCGACAGCGCGAGCGCACCGAGGGCGAACTTGAGCAGCGTGGTCAGGCCGATCACTGCGCCGCCGCCGCAGGCCTGGGCCAGCATCGTGCGGTATTCGGCGCGGTTGCGGGTGATGTAGTGTTCACCGGTTTCGGCGCTGCGCTCCGTCACCTTGCGTGCCAGCAGCGCGTAGTGGCGTCGGTACAGGGCCTGCAGCGAGCGCCGCTCGGCCGCGCAGCGCGCCAGCCCGGCGAGCAGGTGGCGCAGCTCGGCGGCCGCTCGGCGGCCTTCGGCTTCGGCCGCGTCGCCGGCCAGGTCGCTCACCAGGCAATCGAGCAGTGCCTCGATGCGCTCGCCGCGCTGGCGCAACTGCTCGATCTGGAACACCAGGTCGACCGAGATGCCGTGCTCGTCGAGGTGCTCACGCACGCTGGCGGCCGCCTCGCGGCACCGCTGCAGCACCGCGCGCAGGTAGCTCGCCTGCTGCAGCCGCGCCGAGGCGTCGCCGCCCTCGCGCAACGCCTCGGCCGCCTGCACCACCTGGTGGAAGGGGCGGTCGGCCAGCAGGCCCGGGTCCATGCGCAGCCGCATCGGGCCGGAAAGGCCCGAGGCGCGGATCTGGCTCGCGAGCAGCTGGATCGACTCGACCATCGGGGCACGCCACGGTTGCGTGCCGGCGGGAGCGTCACTTGGCTGGCACCAGGCCAGCAGGCGCTCGATGGTGGGTTCGTCGATGGCGTTCAGCCAGTCGGCATCATCGTCTTCGCCGAGCAACTGCGGGAACAGCGCACCCAGGTCGCTGGTCTGCGGCGTGCCGGGCAGCCAGCTCAGGCGCAGGCGCTCGGCGAGCTCGCTCAGGAAACCCTGCCGCGGCGCGAAGCCGAAATCGGCCAGCAGGCCGGTGGCGTCGAGCCGCGCGAAGACGGTGCGCAGCAGCGCACCGATGCGCTCGCGTTGCTCGGGGTGCCGCTCGACGACGTCGACAAACAGGCGCAGTCGCTGCACCGGCCAGGGTGTCGCGGGGGAGGGTGAGGTCGTTGGGGTGCCGTCAGGGGCCGCGTCGGCTTCGGCCCGCTGCGGCCCGGGCGCTCGCAGCCATTGCAGCCACCGCACCAGCCACAAGTGCTGCTCGGTCGCCGGAGCCCGGGGGTCGGCGGCGTTGAGCAGCGCGCTCAGGTCCCAGCGCGCGCTGGCCCCCATCAGTGCAGCGCCTGCGCCTGGGCCAGCTCGAAGCTGGGCACCGGCGTCTCGAACCAGCGGGCGTCTTCGGTGATGCAGAAGAACGTGCCGTGCATCCGGCCGCGCGGGGTGGCGATGCGGGTCCAGCTGGTGTATTCGAACTGCTCGCCCGGCTTGAGCACCGGCTGGTGGCCCACGACGGCCAGGCCGCGCACCTCTTCCACCTCGCCGGCTGCGTCGGTGATGACCCAGTGGCGGGCCACCAGCTGGCTGGTCACGTTGCCGGTGTTGCGGATGGTGACCGTGTAGGCGAAGGCATACACGTCGTCGGCAGCGGACGAGCGGTCGGGCAGGTACTGCGTGAGCACCGTGACGGTGAATTGCGGTGCGTTCATTCGCACATTCTAGAAAGCCCAGGGGTGCCGCTCGGGTATCGGCCTTCTAAAATCGCGGGTTGACCCTAGGTTGCCACCGTCCACCGCCCACCGCCATGAGCCGCACCTTCCGCATCGCCCCCAGCATCCTCTCGGCCGATTTCGCCCGCCTCGGGCAGGAGGTGCGGGACGTGCTCGCCGCCGGCGCCGACTGGATCCACTTCGACGTGATGGACAACCACTACGTGCCGAACCTGACCTTCGGCCCGATGGTGTGCCAGGCGCTCAAGCCCCATGCAGTGAAGCCCGATGGCACGAAGGCCCCGATCGACGTGCACCTGATGGTGCAGCCGGTGGACGCACTGGCCCAGGCCTTCGCCAAGGCGGGCGCCGACCTGGTGAGCTTCCACCCCGATGCCAGCACGCATGTCGACCGGACGCTGCAGCTGATCAAGGCCGAAGGTGCGCAGGCCGGCCTGGTCTTCAACCCGGCCACGCCGGTGGACCCGCTGGACTGGGTGATCGACAAGGTCGACCTGGTGCTGATCATGAGCGTCAACCCTGGCTTCGGCGGCCAGAGCTTCATCGACAGCGCCCTGCGCAAGACCGAAAAGGTGCGCCAGCTGATCGACCAGACCGGGCGCGACATCCGCCTGGAAGTGGACGGCGGCATCAAGGTCGACAACATCCGCCGCGTCGCCGATGCGGGCGCCGACACTTTCGTGGCCGGCAGCGCGATCTTCGGCCAGAAGGACTACAAGCAGGTCATCGACGCGATGCGGGCCGAACTGACCCGATGAGGCTCGAGGACTTCGAGGCCGCTCTGGTCGACCTCGACGGCACGCTGGTCGACACGATCGGCGACTTCGAGGTGGCCCTGGCCCGCACGCTGGCCGAGCTGGGCCTGCCGGCCGTGGGGCGCCAGTTCATCGAGCGAACGGTCGGCCAGGGCTCCGAGCACCTGATCCGGTCGACGCTGGTCGAGGCGGGCGGGGCCCCGGCGCTGTTCGACGCGGCCTGGAGCCACTACCAGCGCCACTACCGGGCGGTCAATGGGCTGCATGCGCCCGTCTACCCTGGCGTGGCCGAGGGCCTGGGACGGCTGCGCTCGGCCGGCCTGCGGTTGGCCTGCCTGACCAACAAGCCGTTGGCGTTCGCGCAGCAGCTGCTGGCTGCCAAGGGGCTGGCCGACCACTTCGAGCATTGCTTCGGCGGCGACTCGTTCGAGCGCAAGAAGCCCGACCCGCTGCCCCTGCTGAAGGCTTGCGTGGCCCTGGGCAGCGTGCCGGTCCGCACCCTGATGGTGGGCGATTCCAGCAACGACGTGAAGGCCGCCCGCGCCGCGGGCTGCCCGGTGGTGCTGGTGCGCTATGGCTACAACCACGGGGAACCGGCCGAGAGCGCCGGCGCGGACCGGGTGGTCGACAGCCTCGTGGAAATCTAGCCGTCCAGGTCGAAGCCGAGGTCGACCACGGCACTGCGCGGCGAGCGCACCGGCTGGAAACGCCAACCGCTCACCGCCGAGATCGCCGCCTCGTTCAGGCTGCGATGGCTGGTCTGCAGGACGGACGCATTGGCGACCGAGCCATCGGCCTGCACCTCGAAGCGCACCTGCACGGTGCCCTTGCGCAGCTTGCGCATCATGTTGGCCGGGAACTCCGGCTCCTCAGCTTTCATGAGCGCGAGAGGCTGGTCGTCCGGATCCTCCTCCTCGGTCGCGGCGGCGGTCGAGGTTGCGGCTGCAGCGGCACGCGCCACCTCGGCGGCGCCAGGGCCTGACGGCGCCACCATGCCGGCGCCTGCGACACCGGCGGGCGAAGCGGTGGCGGCCGTGTTCGGCGCCGCTTCGGCTGCGGCGGGGTTGACCTGGGTGGCGGCGCTGCTGGATGCCGCTGCGTCCCGTGCCGAGGCCTCGGCCGGCAGGTAGCCCAGGCTGGCAGCCACTGCGGTCGTGCTGCGCACCGGCGGGGTGGTGGGAGCGGCGACCGTGGCAGTCGCCTGCGTCGGCGCAGCCCGCGGCGCTCGCGGCTCGGTGCGGACCTCGGTGATGCGTGGCGCCGCCTTGGTGCCGGACGCGTCCGACTTCTGCGCGTTCAACCGGATCCAGTACAGCGGCCCGGCGGCGTCCTTCTTGACCCGATCGCTGACCGCTTCGGACGCGGCCGGCGCGGGGGGCGTCTGCGCCTTGGTGGCGGGCGAATACAAGAGGGCTGCCGTGGCCAGGGTCAGGGCTGCGGCCAGCGGGCTGCGGGCGAACTGCTGCTGCGTCATCGTCGTCGTCATCAAGAGAGGCCGGCTGGCGCGGGTGGCGCGCGCGGCGCGGCGATTGTCGCGAACGCGGAGGGCTGCGGGTGGCGCACCCCTCGTCACGTCACGGTCTCGTCAATGGCAGGCGGTGGGTCAAAGACACGATCGGCCGCCCCCGGTGCGGCCGAAGCAAGAAATGGTCACTGGTCGTTGCCGCCGCGGCCGCTGCGTGCGGCCTTGCCCAGCAGGGCGTCCTTCAGCAGCGCGTCCGCCGGCGAGGGGCCGAGCCAGATGCTCATCAGTGCGGTGTAGAACTCGGGCTCCTTGATCGGCTCCATCTCGGCCTTGCCATTGACCGAGATCACGGTGCCGGTCCCCGGGATCCAGTCGACCGAGAACGAGTCGCCCGACGCCAGCTTCTTGCGCTTGGAGAACAGGTCGGCCATCTTGATGGTGCCGTTGATCGACTTGGCGAAGATCTCGCGCGGCGAGTTCTTCTCCATGCCCTGCGTGAACAGCTTGCCCAACTCGTTGCCGTCGATTTCGCGCAGCATCGTGATGTGGACGCGCCGCGGCACGCTGGTGGCGGCATAGATCGCCTCCGGCGTGTTCATCTTGGTGGGCAGGTACAGGCCTGCGGCGTAGACCTTGAAGATGGCTTTGTAACGGACGCCGGCGCCGTTGAGCTGCAGCTTCGCGCCGCCCACGGTCTCCACCGTCTCATACTTGACACCGGCCAAGTCGACCGTGTCGGCCCGGGCGGGCAAGGCCGCAGCCGTGAAAAGCAACACACCGAGCGCGAGGCTCGAACCCAAACGACGCCACATGGGGCACACCTTTCCGTTTGTCGTGACCGGGGATGGGCCTTGCGGAGGCCTCTGGTTCCCGGAAAGAGGCCGAAGTGTGAGCCAGTGTTACGGTGCTGTCCATGCGCCGCGGCCCTCAAATCGGGGCCGACTGCTACACTTTCCACACCATGTTCACTTCACGCAGATGGATGGCGTCGTCGCACGACCGGGGAGCCTGGCCCTGGCGTCGCTGGCCGGCCTGAATCCGTCTGCCGACGGTGCCGCCGCTGACTGCCCGTGATCCGGGCCTGCCGGCCGCACCACGGCTCCCCGCCTGACCTGGCCCGGCGCCACCGCGAGCCCACCTCTTCCTGCTTTGCGGACAGCGGCGCGGGCCCCTCTCCCGAGGACCCGTCCAAGTGATCACTGAACTCGAGTTCCAGAGCCTGTCTGCCCAGGGCTACAACCGCGTCCCCCTCATCGCCGAGGCCCTTGCCGACCTCGAAACACCGCTCTCGCTGTACCTGAAGCTGGTCGGCGGCAGCAAGCTTGGCTTCCTGCTCGAATCCGTGGTCGGCGGCGAGCGTTTCGGCCGCTACTCCTTCATCGGCCTGCCCGCCCGCACGCTGCTGCGTGCCACGGGCCCGCACTGCGAGGTCGTCACCGACGGCCGCGTGGTCGAGACCCATGACGGCAACCCGCTCGATTTCGTGGCCGCCTACCAGCAGCGCTTCAAGCCAGCGCTGCGGCCCGGTCTGCCGCGCTTCTGCGGCGGCCTGGCGGGCTACTTCGGCTACGACGCCGTGCGCTTCATCGAGCCGAAGCTTGCCGCCACCACCAAGCCGGGCGGCATCGGCACGCCCGACCTCATGCTGCTGCAGACCGAGGAGCTGGCGGTGATCGACAACCTGTCGGGCCGCCTCTACCTGATCGTCTGGGCCGACCCGGCGCAGCCCGAGGCCTACTTCAACGGCAAGAAGCGCCTGGCCGAGCTGACCGACAAGCTGCGCTACAGCGTCACCGCGCCGCAGGTCAAGCGCGGGCCCAGCCACGCAGTGGAGCGCGAGTTCGGCAAGGCCGACTTCGAGGCTGCGGTGCGGCGCGCGAAGGAGTACATCGCTGCGGGCGACTGCATGCAGGTGGTGCTGGGCCAGCGCCTGAAGAAGCGCTACACCGAGAGCCCCTTGAGCCTCTACCGCGCGCTGCGTTCGCTGAACCCTTCGCCCTACATGTACTACTACGACATGGGCGACTTCCAGATCGTCGGGGCCTCGCCGGAGATCCTGGTACGGCAGGAGACGCGCACCGTCGAGGGTGCAACGGGCGAGGTGGTGACCATCCGCCCGATTGCCGGCACCCGCCCGCGTGGCGCCACGCCCGAGGCCGATCACCAGCACGAGGTCGAGCTGCTGGCCGACCCGAAGGAGCGTGCCGAGCACCTGATGCTGATCGACCTGGCACGCAACGACATCGGCCGCATCGCGCAGACCGGATCGGTCAGCGTCACCGAGGCCTTCGGCATCGAGCGCTACTCGCATGTGATGCACATCGTCAGCAACGTCGAGGGCCAGCTCCAGCCCGGCCTGACGAGCCTGGACGTGCTGCGCGCCAGCTTCCCTGCCGGCACGCTGAGCGGTGCGCCCAAGATCCGCGCGATGGAGATCATCGACGAGCTGGAGCCGACCCAGCGCGGCATCTACGGTGGCGCCTGCGGCTACCTCAGCTTCGCCGGCGACATGGACGTGGCGATCGCCATCCGAACCGGTGTGGTCAAGGACAACACGCTGTATGTGCAGGCCGGCGCGGGCGTGGTGGCCGACTCGGTGCCCGAGCTGGAATGGAAGGAAACCGAAGCCAAGGCGCGCGCCGTCATCCGGGCGGCCGAGCTGGTCGAGGAAGGGTTCTGACATGCTGCTCATGATCGACAACTACGACAGCTTCACCTTCAACCTGGTGCAGTACTTCGGCGAGCTCGGTGAAGAGGTGAAGGTCGTGCGCAACGACGAGATCACCGTCGCTGAGATCGCGGCCCTGAACCCCGACCAGCTGGTGCTGTCGCCCGGGCCCTGCTCGCCGGCCGAGGCCGGCATCTGCGTGGAAGCGATCCGCGCGTTCACCGGCAAGCTGCCCATCCTCGGGGTCTGCCTGGGCCACCAGAGCATCGGGGCGGCGCTGGGTGGCCGCGTGGTGCGGGCGAAGGTGCAGATGCATGGCAAGGCCAGCCGCATCGAGACCGATGGGCTGGGGGTCTACCGTGACCTGCCGCAGCACTTCAACGTGATCCGCTACCACTCGCTGGCGATCGAGCGCGAGACGCTGCCGCCGGTGCTGCAGGTCACGTCGACCAGCGAGGACGGCGAGATCATGGGCGTGCGCCACCGCGACCTGGCCGGGACCGCGACGCCGCTGGAGGGCGTGCAGTTCCACCCCGAGTCCATCCTGTCGGAACACGGGCACGCGATGCTGCGCAACTTCATCACCATGAGCCGCAAGGAGGCCCTGGCATGACGACGGTCCAGTACGGCAGCGGCCCCACGCGGGCCGCCGGCGCGAAGGTGGTCGACCTTCGCAGCGACACCGTCACGCAGCCGACACCGGCGATGCGCGAAGCCATGATGGCCGCGCCGCTGGGCGACGACGTCTTCGGTGACGATCCGACGGTGAACGCGCTGCAGGAGCGCATCGCCGCGATGCTCGGCTTCGAGGCGGCGCTGTTCATGCCCACCGGCACGCAGAGCAACCTGTGCGGCCTGCTGGCGCACTGCGGCCGGGGCGACGAGTACATCGTCGGCCAGATGGCCCACACCTACCGCTACGAAGGCGGGGGCGGCGCGGTCTTCGGCAGCATCCAGCCGCAGCCCTTGCCCAACCAGCCCGACGGCACGTTGCGGCTGGAGGACATCGAGGCCGCGATCAAACCCGACGACCCGCACTTCGCCAAAAGCCGCCTGCTGTGCCTGGAGAACACCTGGAACGGCAACGCGCTGCCGCTGGGTTACATCGAGCAGGCGTCAGCGCTGGCGCGCAAGCGCGGCCTGGCGTTGCACCTGGATGGCGCACGGCTGTTCAACGCCGCTGTCGCGTCGAAGGTGCCGGCACGCGAGATCACGCGCCATTTCGACAGCGTCTCGGTCTGTTTCAGCAAAGGGCTGGGGGCGCCCATCGGCTCGGCGTTGTGCGGCTCGCGCGAGTTCATCGCCCGCGCCCACCGGGTGCGCAAGATGGCCGGCGGCGGCATGCGGCAGGTCGGGGTGCTGGCGGCCGCGGCCGACCACGCGCTGAGCCACCATATCGACCGCCTGGCCGACGACCACGCGCTGGCCCGGCGCCTGGCCGAGGGTCTGGCGGGCATTGCTGGCCTCGCGGTGACGCCGCCGCAGACGAACATCGTTTTCGCGCAGGTGGTGGGCGCGGCAGAAGGCCGCGGCGCGGCGCTGCTGGCCCACCTGAAGGACCGCGGTGTGCTGGCCACCGGCCTGATCGGCCTGCGCTTCGTGACCCACCTCGACGTGGACGCCGCCGGCATCGACACCGCGGTGGGCGCGGTGCGCGAATTCTTTTCCCAACCCGCCTGAACGGGACCGCGACCATGAGCATCAGCAATACCGACGCGCTCGTGCGCGTCATCGAGCACCGAGAGATCTTCCACGACGAGATGCTGACGCTGATGCGCCGCATCATGAGCGGCGAGATGTCACCGGTGATGATCGCAGCGCTGGCCATCGGCCTGCGTGTCAAGAAGGAGTCGATCGGCGAGATCGCCGCTGCGGCGCAGGTGATGCGCGAGTTCGCGACACCGGTCGCGGTGGCGGACAAGACGAACCTGGTCGACCTGTGCGGTACCGGGGGTGATGCGGCCCACACCTTCAACATCTCGACCGCCTCGATGATCGTGGCGGCGGCCGGCGGCGCGCGCATCGCCAAGCACGGCGGGCGCAGCGTGTCGTCCAGCTCCGGCAGCGCCGACGTGCTGGAGGCGCTGGGCGCCTACATCGGCCTGTCGCCCGAGCAGGTGGCGCTGTGCCTGGACGAGTCCGGCATCGCCTTCATGTTCGCCCCGAACCACCATGCGT
Source organism: Pseudomonadota bacterium (assembly GCA_049322835.1). GTDB lineage: Bacteria > Pseudomonadota > Gammaproteobacteria > Burkholderiales > Burkholderiaceae_C > Ideonella. The sequence goes on from JBMOQN010000018.1 coordinate 130,526, forward strand.
CGATGAAGCACGCTGCGCCGGTCCGCAAGGAGCTGGGCGTGCGCACCATCTTCAACATCCTGGGCCCCTTGACCAACCCGGCCGGCGCACCGAACCAGCTGATGGGCGTGTTCCACCCCGACCTCGTCGGCATCCAGGTGCGCGTGCTGCAGCGCCTGGGCTCGGAGCACGTGATGGTCGTCTACGGCATGAACGGCATGGACGAGATCTCGCTTTCCGGCGAAACCATGATCGGCGAGCTGAAGGACGGGGAGGTGCGCGAGTACGTTGTGCACCCGAGCGACTTCGGCCTGCCGGTCTACGACTCGCGTGTGCTGAAGGTGGCCAACCAGCAGGAGTCGGTGCAGTGCATCCAGCGCGCGCTGGCCAACGAGGACGGGCCGGTGCGCGACATCGTGCTGCTGAACGCGGGCGCGGCGCTGTACTGCGCCAACGTGGCGGCGTCGGTGGCCGACGGGGTCAAGCGTGCACGCGAGGCGGTGGCGTCCGGTGCGGCCCAGGCCAAGCTGAGCCAGTTCGTCGCGGTGACCAACCGCTTCCGCCCGGCGGCATGACGGCAATGGCTGAGGTTCCCGACATCCTGCGCCGCATCGTCGAGGTCAAGCACGGCGAGGTGGCCGCGGCCCGCGCCGCGAAGCCGCTGGCGGCGGTGCGCGCCGAGGCCGAGGCGCAGCGCCACCGGCGCGGTTTCGAGAAGGCCTTGCGCGCCAGGCTCGCCGCCGGCTTGCCGGCGGTGATCGCCGAGGTCAAGAAAGCCAGCCCCAGCAAGGGCGTGCTGCGCGAGCGCTTCGTGCCGGCCGAGATCGCCGCCAGCTACGAGCGCCATGGCGCCGCTTGCCTGAGCGTGCTGACCGACGAGCGCTTCTTTCAGGGTTCTGTGGCGTTCCTGCAGCAGGCGCGCGCCGCCTGCGCGCTGCCGGTGCTGCGCAAGGACTTCATGGTCGACAGCTACCAGGTGGCCGAGGCGGGCGCGATGGGCGCCGACTGCATCCTGCTGATCGCCGCCTGCCTGGACGACGCGCAGATGGCCGACCTCGAGGCCGAAGCCCTGGGGCTGGGCCTGGATGTCTTGGTCGAGGTGCACGACGCGGCCGAGCTGGCACGGGCGCTGAAGCTGAAGACGCGGCTGGTCGGCATCAACAACCGCGACCTGCGCAGCTTCGAGGTCACGCTCGACACCACCCTGGGCCTGCTGGCCGAGGTGCCGGCCGACCGCCTGCTGGTCACCGAATCCGGCATCCTGGCGCCGGAAGACGTGCAGCGCATGCGGGCCGCCGGGGTGCATGCCTTCCTGGTGGGGGAGGCCTTCATGCGCGCTCCGGAGCCAGGCCAGGCGCTGCAGGCCCTGTTCGGCTGATGGCGGACCTGTTCGACCCGGCCGCCGACAACCGGCTGCGCCGCCCGCTGCCCGACCTGCTGACCGAGGCGCCAGCGGATTGGCTGTCGGTCGTCGAGACGTGGCGAGCCAGCCCGGCCGGCCAGGCGCTGGTGGCGTATGTCGAGCAGCGCCGGGCGGCGGGCGCCACCATCTACCCCGCCGACCCGCTGCGGGCGCTGCGGCTGACGCCGCTGGCCGATGTGCGCGTGGTGATCCTCGGCCAGGACCCGTACCACGGCCCGGGCCAAGCCGAGGGGCTGGCGTTCTCGGTGCCTGAGGGGACCAAGCTGCCGCCCAGCCTGCGCAACATCTTCGTCGAGCTTCTGCGCGAGTTCGGTGGCTCGCTGCCGCCCCATGGCCACCTGGGCGCCTGGGCGCAGCAAGGGGTGTTGCTGCTCAACGCCAGCCTGACGGTGGAAGATGGCCAGCCTGCCAGCCACGCCAGGCGCGGGTGGGAGCCGCTGACCGACGCCTTGATCGAGGCGGTGGCGCGCCAGCCGCGCCGCATCGCCTTCCTGCTCTGGGGTGCCCACGCCCAGGCCAAGGCCCTGCTGATCGAGCAGGCTGCGCCGGGGCGGCATCTGTTGCTGCGGGCCAACCACCCGTCCCCCCTGTCGGCCCGCCGTCCCCCTCAGCCCTTCATCGGGTGTGGGCATTGGGGCGCCCTGCGTGCCGCCGGCATCGAACTGGACTGGCTGGCGCCGGCCGCCCAGGTGACGGAGAAGCATTCGGACAGGTGACTCGCGCCTGTCACAAGAACCGTGCTATAGTCTCAGGCTCGCTGCGGAGGGGTGCCCGAGTGGCTAAAGGGGGCAGACTGTAAATCTGTTGGCTTACGCCTACGCTGGTTCGAATCCAGCCTCCTCCACCACAGCGAACAAATTCGAGAGCGAACGAGTCCGGAGGCCGGATCCAGCCACTGAAAAGGTGGATCGGCGGGAGTAGTTCAATGGCAGAACCTTAGCCTTCCAAGCTAATGACGCGGGTTCGATTCCCGTCTCCCGCTCCAGCGAAGAAGGTGTTTGGGCTCTCATGTCAGTGCAGGTCGGTGGCGAAGTCGCCACAGGCCTGGGTGGAAGTGGTCCGCCCAGCCCTGTGTCGATGCCCATGTGGCTCAGTGGTAGAGCACTCCCTTGGTAAGGGAGAGGTCGCGCGTTCGATCCGCGCCATGGGCACCACCACCTCACCGGTGTAGTCAGTTTTTGATTTCGAACGCCTCAGGAGCGCAAGATGGCAAAGGGCAAGTTTGAACGGACCAAGCCGCACGTGAACGTGGGCACGATTGGTCACGTGGACCATGGCAAGACGACGCTGACGGCGGCGATCACGACGATCCTGGCCAAGAAGTTCGGCGGCGAGGCCAAGG
>JBMOQN010000019.1:0-132847 GCA_049322835.1 Pseudomonadota bacterium
TGATGTCGCCGCCGTAGCATTTTGCCAGCACGTTCTTGCGCAGCGCCTTGATGTTCTCGCGCGCGATGATGTTGGCGCCGATGGCCGCCTGGATGGCCACGTCGTACATCTGGCGCGGGATCTGCTCGCGCATCTTGGCCGCCACCGCGCGGCCGCGGTACTGGCTCTGCGAGCGGTGCACGATCATCGCCAGCGGGTCGACCCGGTCACCGTTGATCATGATGTCGACCTTCACCACGTCAGCGGCGCGGTACTCCTTGAACTCGTAGTCCATCGAGGCGTAGCCGCGTGAAGCGCTCTTCAGCTTGTCGAAGAAGTCGAGCACGATCTCGGCCAGCGGCAGCTCGTAGGTCAGCATGACCTGCTTGCCGTGGTAGGCCATGTTGAGCTGGACGCCGCGCTTCTGGTTGGCCAGCGTCATCACCACGCCGACGTAGTCCTGCGGCATGTACAAGTGCACCGTGACGATGGGCTCGCGGATCTCGCGAATGCGGCCCAGGTCGGGCATCTTGCTGGGGTTCTCGACCTCGAGGATCGTGCCGTCGTTCAGCTCGACCTCGTAGACCACGCTGGGGGCGGTGGTGACCAGGTCCTGGTCGAACTCACGCTCCAGGCGCTCCTGAACGATCTCCATGTGCAGCAGGCCCAGGAAGCCACAACGGAAACCGAAGCCCAGCGCCTGGCTCACCTCGGGCTCGTAGCGCAGCGAGCTGTCGTTGAGCTTCAGCTTTTCGAGCGCGTCGCGCAGTTGGTCGTACTCGCTGGCCTCGGTGGGGTACAGGCCCGCGAAGACTTGCGGCTGGATCTCCTTGAAGCCGGGGAGCGGATCGGTGGCGGGGCCGGCGTTGTTGGGCAGCTTCTTTTCCAGCGTGACGGTGTCGCCGACCTTGGCGGCCGCCAGCTCCTTGATGCCGGCGATGATGAAGCCCACCTCACCCGCCTTCAGCGCGTCACGGTTCTCGCTCTTGGGCGTGAACACGCCCAGGTGCTCGATCGGGTAGACCGTGTTGGTGGCCATCAGGCGGATGCGCTCGCCCTTGGCGAGCTGGCCATCGACCACGCGAACCAGCATGACCACGCCGACGTAGTTGTCGAACCATGCGTCGATGATCATGGCCCGCGGCGGGCCCTCCGGGTCGCCCTTGGGCGGTGGCATGCGGGCGATCACCGCTTCCAGGATCTCGTCAATGCCCATACCGGTCTTGGCCGAGCAGGGGATGGCATGGCTGGCATCGATGCCGATCACGTCCTCGATCTCGGCCCTGGCGTTGTCAGGGTCCGCCTGCGGCAGGTCCATCTTGTTGAGGACCGGCACCACCTCGACGCCCAGATCGAGCGCGGTGTAGCAGTTGGCCACCGTCTGCGCTTCGACGCCCTGGCTGGCGTCGACCACCAGCAGCGCGCCCTCGCAGGCCGACAGCGAGCGGCTCACTTCATAGGAGAAGTCGACGTGCCCCGGCGTGTCGATCAGGTTGAGGTTGTAGGTCTTGCCGTTCTGCGCGGTGTACTGCAACGCCGCGGTCTGCGCCTTGATCGTGATGCCCCGCTCACGCTCGATGTCCATCGAGTCGAGCACCTGCGCCTCCATCTCACGATCACTCAGGCCGCCGCAGCGCTGGATGATGCGATCTGCGAGCGTGCTCTTGCCGTGGTCGATGTGGGCAATGATGGAAAAGTTGCGGATGTGGTCCATGGCTTGGGGATCAATGCATGCGCCGGAAGGAAACGGCGAAGCCGTTTCAGCGCAAGCTCACACCGCGCGGCGATGTGGAGGCACGAAGGGCCTTGCAGCAGCTAAAAAAAAGGCACGTCCAAAGTGGAGACGCGCCTTCCAACAAAACGTATGGCAACTGCTTGTTGGGCTTTCATTGTAGCGAAAAGCCCCCCGCTGCAAGCCGCGTATTCACTGGGTTCGCGCTCGTTGCAGGGTGCCAACAGGCAATTTCATCCACAACTTATCCACAAGGCCTTGTGCGTAGCCTGGGGACAGTTTGGCAAGCCTGCCGAACACGCCAAAGCGCTCACTAAAGCGTGGGGCTTCGGGGCAGATTGTATCTGTTCGTCGCTGCAATCCTGGTTGACGGGGCCAATGTTTGCAAGCGCCAACAAACTTTTCAGTCCGAGAATCAGGCCTCCACCACAAGGAGTCCATGGCCGGCTCACGGTCGTGATGGGCCGGCGAACTCCCACCACATGAAAAGACCCGCTGCCTCAGTCGGGCAGCGGGCCGGCTCGAGGTGCTCGTGGCGCGGTCAGCGGGCGGGTTTGACCACCACGTAGTTGACCCACTCGCCACGCCGCACCAGCAGCGTCACGGCCTTGGCCTTGTCGAGCTTGCCCACCACGGTGGCGAACTGCTTGACGTCCACGACCTCGGCGTTGTCGATCGACAGGATCACGTCCCCTTCGCGCAGGCCCGCGCGGCCGGCTGCACCTTCGGCGCTGTCGACCCTCACCCCGCCGCGCACACGAAGCTCTTTCTTCTGCGCATCGGTCAGATCGCTGACCGTCAGACCGAGGTGGGCCTTCGCAGCGGAGGTCGAGGGCGTATCGGCGGGCGCCGGCGTCGCCTTCTTGTCAGGCTCGATCTCGGCCACGGTCACGGCGACGTCCTTGTAGCTGCCGCGGCGGAACACCTGCAGCGTCGTCTTGCTGCCAGGCTTGGTGTTGCCGATGATGCGCGGGAGGTCCCCCGACTTCTCGACCTGACGGCCATCGACCTTGACGATGATGTCGCCCGCCTCGATGCCGGCCTTCTCGGCCGGCGTGCCGGGCTCCACGCCCTGCACCAACGCGCCCACCGGCTTGCCCAGGCCGATCTGCTCGGCCACGTCCTTGGTCACCGGCGCAATGCGCACGCCGATCCGCCCGCGAATCACACGCCCGCTTGTGCGCAGTTGGTCGGCCACACGGATCGCTTCGTCGATGGGAATCGCGAACGAGATGCCCGCGTAGCCGCCGGACGGGCTGTAGATCTGCGAGTTGATGCCGATCACCTCGCCGCGCAGGTTCAACAGCGGGCCACCGGAGTTGCCAGGGTTGATGGCCACGTCGGTCTGCAGGAAGGGCAGGAAGTCTCCGGTGTCGCGCTGCTTGGCGCTGACGATGCCGGCGGTCACCGTGTTCTCGAGGTTGAACGGCGAGCCGATCGCCATCACCCACTCGCCGACGCGCACTTTGCCGACATCGCCGATCTTCACGGCCGGCAGGCCGGTGGCATCGATCTTCACCACCGCCACGTCGGTGCGGGTATCGGCACCGATGACCTTGGCCTTGAACTCCCGCTTGTCGGTCAGCGTCACGATCAACTCGTCGGCGCCCTCGACCACGTGGGCATTGGTCATCACGAAACCGTCGCTGCTGAGGATGAAGCCCGAGCCGACGCCACGGCGGCGCGGCTCGTCATCCTCCTCGTTGCCGCGCGGGTTCCGGTTGTTCGGCAGCGGGATGCCGAATCGGCGGAAGAACTCTTCCAGGTTCGGGTCGACCTGCCCGCCACCGCCGCCGCCACCGCGACTGCCCATGCTGCGCGCTCGCTCGGTGGTGCGAATGTTGACCACCGACGGGCCCACCTGGTCGGCCAGGTCGGCAAAATCGGGCAGGGTCACGGTGCGGGCGGGCTGCTGCGCCGCGGCGGGCGCTGGCTGCAGCGCCACGAAGGTGGCCGCAAGCGACAAGGCCGCGGCAGCAACGAGGCCGCGCGAGGGGCGGCCAGCCATCGAGATGGCACGGGAAGCCATGGGTTCTCCTTCTAAGACAGCGAGAGGGCGTGCGCCTGGCACGCGACGAGCTAACGCTTCCGTTCGAGTGCAGAGGCAAAACGCCTCAGGGTTTCGGTCGGCACGTCCCCCATCACGGTGACCCAGTGGTCCTCGCGACGGGTCGTCAGCGTGTGTGTCGCGCCGATCGAGCCGGCGACCTCGGCTTGGTGCCGTTTGCCGTCAAAAGGTTCGACGAACAGAGACACGTGGGTCAGGCCGTCAGCATAGATCGACTGCAGCACCACCGGCGCATTGGGCCCGCCGCCCGGGTCGAGGGTGCGCTTGGCGCACTGCACCTGACGGAAACCGCGCGGCAGCTGGCTGGTGTTCATCTGCCAGCCCTCGTTGTCCAGGCTGGTGGGCAGCACCGCCGGGCGCAGCACCCGGTAGCGGTCGAGCTGACGTAAGGGCTCCAGCACCAACGCAGGCTTGGGCTTGCCGCCCAGAGCCAGCTCGGAGAAAGCCGAAGATTCCAGCATCTGCCCGTTGGGCGCAAGGATGTCGGCCCGCAGCAGCAGCCCCGTCTGGCGCTCGGCCCACAGGCGCTGGCTGAAGCGCAGGGCGTCGCGCGCCTTCATCACCACCACTTCGGCCTCGTAGCCGGCCACGCGGTCCATGCCGAGCGCGCGCAACTCGTAGGACTCGAGCACGCCGGCTTCACCGCCCGCCGTCACCAGCGCCGGAAAGCTGGCGCGGACATCACGTTGCTCCACCACGGCCACTCGGGCGCGCGGCCAGAGCGTATGCACGATTTCGTTGTGGCGCAGCATGCTTCGCGCCTCGCCGTCCAGGGCCTCGACGCGCTCATACTGCTGGTCACCGTCGCAGAAGTGCGCCACACGCGAGCTCGTGACAGAGGTGGCCGTGCTGACGACCAGCGTGCCCTGGTAGTTGCGCAAGCGCGCCGCTTCGTGCAACCGCATCAGCCAGGCACGGGCATCGATTGGAGAGCGTTGAGCGGCCTCCGACGCCGGCGAGCCGCTCACGGCCTGCGCGCCCGCCCATGACGGCCACAGGCAAAGGACCGCGAAGCCGGCCACCGCAGCGCGACGGAGTGAAGCCGGCCACCCAGGCCCGCTGGTCGCAACGCACTGTCGGCTCATCGGCGCTTGCAGCAGTCGCATCCCGGGGCCAGCCGCTCAGCGGCCCTCGGGTGTGACAGCCACCTGGCGCACGCCCCCCGGCGTGGCCAGTGTGGCGCCCTGGGCGAACTGCCGGTGGGCGTTCAGGTAGCGGTCGAGTTCCGGGTTGCGCAGCATCTCGCCGACGCCGGCCTCGCTCGCAACGGGTTCAGGCGCCACGGCCACCTTCACCAAGGGCTGAGCGCCGCTGGCGGTCGCTGCGACGAGGTCGGCCGGCGGCTCGCCAAGCGCCGTGGTGCCGCGGATGACCACCAGCGCACCCGCCACGACCATCACCCCTGCAGCCATGGCCGCAGGCGCGCCCCAGCGCTGGCGGCGCAGCCGGGTGCCCCCCGGGATCCCGACGGCCGCGGGTTCGGGCGCGACGACCTGCTCCGTGCCCCTCGCAGGGGCCAACACCACCGGCTCGCTGGCCAGACGCGCCCGCAGGGCCAGCAGAAAGGCCTGGTCATGGTCGGCATCCGTGGCCAGGTCGTCTGACCGCATCACGTCGCCTATCCACTGATAGGCGTGCCAACGGGCACGCAGCTGAGCGTCTTCGCGCCAACCCTCGAAGCTCGACTGGGCCTCATCGGCTCCCGCTTCGCCATCGCACAGCGCCGACAGCCGCTGCCAGCGTTGGGCGTCCAGGTCGTCAACAGATCGGGTCATCGAAAAACTCCAGGATCGGCGTGTGTTCGGTGGGGCTCACCAGCGCTCGCCGTCGCGCGTGTCCAGCAGCGGTCGCAAGCGCTGTGCGATCGCCTCGCGGGCGCGGAAAATCCGCGACCGCACCGTGCCGATTGGGCAATTCATCACGTCCGCAATCTCTTCGTAGCTCAGGCCTTCGATCTCGCGCAGCGTGATGGCCTGCCGAAGATCCTCCGACAAGGCCTCGATCGCCGCGTTGACCGTGGCCGCGATCTCCTTGCTGGCCAGCAAGGCGTCGGGCGTGGCCATGTCGCTTGGTTCCATTCCCCGGTGCGAAGTTTCATCGTCGTCATCGGCACTTGCGAAAGCCGATTCGGTGATGATGGGGTCACGCTTCAGGTCGCCCAGGGCCTTCTTCGCCGTGTTGACTGCGATCCGGTAGAGCCAGGTGTAGAAGGCGCTGTCGCCGCGGAACTGCGGCAAGGCCCGGTAGGCTCGGATGAAGGTTTCCTGGGCGATGTCGGCGACAAGGTCGGTGTCGCGCACCATGCGGCCGATCAGGCGCTCGATACGGCGCTGGTACTTGACGACCAGCATCTCGAACGCCCGGACATCGCCTTGCTTGACGCGCTCGACCAGCGCGGCATCGACGTCGGGGCCGGCCGCGCTCACACAGCCACCCCGGTGAGACCGACGGTCAGCGGCCGCGGCTGGGCCGCTGCCACCCGCAGGCCGTGCCAGGCCCGGGGTGCGTCTTCGCGTTGCACCGCCAGCCACACTCGTTCGCCGTTCAGCGTGTGGCGGGATCGCAGCAGCAGCCAGGCGCCCAGGTCGAGCTCGACCGACGGAGCGAGCAGCGTCCACGCATGACCCTTGGCATCCAGAAGCTGCCAGCGTCCACCGTCCCAACGCAGTTGCTCACCGCGCCGCCGGGCACAGCGCCGCCCGGCGACAGCCATCGCCAGCCCGGCAGCCAGCACACCGAGCAGTGACAGGCACATCAACTCGAAACCACCCTCGAGCCGTGCGGCGCGCATGTGCCAGCCGATCCAGACGAATGGCACGGCAAGGGTGAGCCCGGCGAGCAACACGCCCGACCAGATCCATGGCCCGGCGCTGGCGATCGGGTAGACGACAGGCGGCGCAGCGCGCATGCGGCGCTCAGGTGGCGAAAGCGGCTGCCAGCCTCAGACCCGGCCAAACACCAGCGTGCCGTTGGTGCCGCCGAACCCGAAGTTGTTCTTGGCCGCCAGGTCGATCTTCATCTCGCGTGCCGTGTTGGCACAGTAGTCCAGGTCGCACTCCGGATCCTGGTTGAAGATGTTGATGGTCGGTGGCGAGATCTGGTGATGCAGCGCCAGCACGGTGAAGACCGATTCGATGCCGCCGGCGCCGCCGAGCAGGTGGCCGGTCATCGACTTGGTGGAGTTCACCACCATCTTCTTCGCATGGTCGCCGAAGGCCAGCTTGATCGCGTTGGTCTCGTTCAGGTCGCCGAGCGGCGTCGAGGTGCCGTGCGCGTTCAGGTACTGCACCTGGTCGGCGTTGATCCCGGCGTCGCGCAAGGCGGCCCTCATCGACCGCTTCGGGCCATCGACGTTGGGCGCAGTCATGTGGTACGCGTCGCCGCCCATGCCGAAACCACGCAGCTCGGCATAGATCTTCGCGCCGCGCTTCTTGGCGTGCTCGTATTCTTCCAGCACCAGCACACCGGCGCCCTCGCCCAGCACGAAACCGTCGCGGTCCTTGTCCCAGGGGCGGGAGGCCGTGGCCGGGTCATCGTTGCGGGTCGACAAGGCACGCGCGGCCGCAAAGCCGCCCACGCCGAGCATCGACACGGTGGCCTCGGCGCCGCCGGCGACCATCACATCGACATCGCCACGTTCGATCAGGCGGCCGGCCTGGCCGATGCAATGCAGGCCGGTGGTGCAGGCGGTGACCACGGCCAGGTTGGGGCCGGTGAAACCGTAGCGGATGGCCAGGTGGCCGGAGATCATGTTGATGATCGAGGCCGGCACGAAGAACGGCGAGATGCGGCGCGGGCCGCGCTCGAAGGCCGTCTTGGCCGTGGCTTCGATCTCGGGCAGGCCGCCGATGCCGGAGCCGACCATGCAGCCGATGCGCTCGGCGGTCTCTTCGGTCAGTTGGTCGTTGGTGGGCAGGCCCGCGTCACGCACCGCCTGGATCGCCGCCGCCATCCCGAAGTGGATGAAGGTGTCCATGTGCTTGGCTTCCTTGCCGGGGATGTACTCCTCCAGCGGGAAGCCCTTGACCTCGCCTGCGAACTGGCAGGTCAGGGCCGAAGCATCGAACTTGGTGATCGGGCCGATGCCCGAGCGGCCGGCCAGCAGATTGGCCCAGCCTTCGGTAACGGTGTTGCCGACCGGGCTGATGAGCCCGAGGCCGGTGATGACGACGCGTCGACGGGTCATGCGTGCAAGAAAAAGATCTCGGAATCAGGCCTTGGCGTGGGACTTGGCGTAGTCGATCGCCAGTTGCACGGTGGTGATCTTCTCGGCCTCTTCGTCGGGGATCTCGATGCTGAACTCGTCTTCGAGGGCCATCACCAGCTCCACGGTGTCCAGCGAGTCGGCGCCGAGGTCGGCCACGAAGGCCTTCTCGTTGCTGACGTCGGCTTCCGGAACACCCAGTTGCTCGGCAATGATCTTCTTGACGCGTGCTTCGATATCGCTCATGACTCCTCCAGGAGGTTGCGTAAAACGGGCCGGATTCTACGCTGGCAGGTCACCAGCCCCCGGCCCGGGAATCAGCCCATGAACATGCCGCCGTTGACGTGCAGTTCGGAGCCGGTGATGTAGCCCGCGCCGGGCGAGGCCAGGAAGGCCACCGCCTCGGCGATCTCGGTGGGCTGGCCCAGCCGCTGCAACGGAATCTGCTGCAGCAGCGCGGTCTTCTGGGCTTCGGGCAGGGTGTCGGTCATGTCGGTCGCGATGAAACCGGGTGCCACGCAGTTGACGGTGATGGCGCGGCTGCCCAGCTCACGAGCCAATGCACGGGTCATGCCAGCCACGCCGGCCTTGGCCGCCGCATAGTTGGCCTGGCCCGGGTTGCCGGACGCACCGACCACGGAAGTGATGCTGATGATGCGGCCATAGCGCTGCTTCATCATGGGGCGGATCGCCGCGCGCGCGAGACGGAAGACCGACTTCAGGTTGGTGTCGAGCACCGCATCCCAGTCGTCGTCCTTCATGCGCATGGCCAGCGTGTCGCGGGTGATGCCCGCGTTGTTCACCAGGACATGCAGGCCGCCCTGCTCCTTCGCCAGGCGCTCGATCAGCGCCTCGACGCCGGCCGCGTCGTTGACATTCAGGTTGACGCCCTGGCACCCCGGGAAGGCCGCCAGTGCCTCGCCGATGGCGGCGGCGCCGGCATCGGTGGTGGCGGTGCCGGTCACCTTCATGCCGCGCTGGGCCAGGGTCAGCGCGATCGCGCGGCCGATGCCACGCGAAGCGCCCGTCACCAGGGCCACCTGGCCCTGCATCGAAATCTCGCTCATCCCAGCATCCCTTTCACTTCGGCCAGCGAGGCCGGGTCGAACACGGTGGCGCTCTGCGCCTCGGCGTCGATGCGCTTGACCATGCCGGCCAGCACCTTGCCGGGGCCGCACTCGATGACGTGGCCGAGGCCGCGTGCACGCAGCGCCTGCACCACCTCGACCCAGCGCACCGGCCCGAAGGCCTGGCGGTACAGCGCGTCGCGGATGGCCGCGGGTTCGCTGACGGCCGCGACATCGATGTTGTTCACCACCGCGATCTGCGGCGCGGCGATGTCGATCTCGGCCAGGCGCACCTTCAGGCGCTCGGCGGCCGGCTTCATCAGGCTGGAGTGGAACGGCGCCGACACCGGCAGCGGCAGCGCCCGCTTGGCACCCTTGGCCTTGAGCAGCTCGCAGCCCTTCTCGACACCGGCCTTGCTGCCGGCGATCACGGTCTGCTTCGGATCGTTGAAATTCACCGCCTCGACGACCTCGCCCGACGCCGCGGCGGCCTCGGCGCAACCGGCGCGCACCGCGTCGGCATCCAGGCCGAGGATGGCGGCCATCGCGCCCTGCCCGACCGGCACCGCGTCCTGCATCGCCTGGGCGCGCAGGCGCACCAGCGGCAGTGCATCGGCCAGGCTCAGGGCACCGGCCGCCACCAGCGCGGTGTACTCGCCCAGCGAGTGGCCGGCCACGGCAGCCGGTGTGGCACCGCCTTCGGCGAGCCAGGCGCGATAGCAGGCGATGCCGGCGGTGAGCATGACCGGCTGCGTGTTGGTCGTGAGGTCGAGTTGCTCCTTCGGGCCCGCGTGGATCAGCGCGCCGATGTCTTCGCCGAGTGCATCCGCGGCCTCAGCGAGGGTGGCGCGCACGGCGGGGTGGTCACCCCAGGCGTCCAGCATGCCCACGGCCTGCGAACCCTGGCCGGGGAAAACGAAAGCAAACGATGTCATCGCGTCAGTCGTGTCAAACGGGAAGAAGGAAACCGGGCGGTGCAGACTGCCCGCTCAGTAGTCGAGCAGCACGGCGCCCCAGGTGAAACCACCACCCACGCCTTCGAGCATCAGCGTGTGGCCGCGCTGGATCTGGCCGCTGCGCACCGCGTGGTCGAGCGCCAGCGGGATGGACGCGGCCGATGTGTTGCCATGTTCGTCGACCGTCACCACCAGCCGCTCGGCGGGCAGCTTCAGCTTGCGCGCAGTGCCCTGCATGATGCGGATGTTGGCCTGGTGCGGAATCAGCCAGTCGATGTCGGCCGCGGTGCGGCCGGCGGCTTCAAGCACCTCGCGGGCCACTTCGTCCAGCACCTTGACCGCCAGCTTGAACACGGCCTGGCCGTCCATCTTGAGCAGCGGGTCGCCCAGCACCTGGCCGCCCGACACCGTGCCAGGGGTGCACAGGATCTCCATGTGCTGGCCGTCTGCGTGCAGCTTGGTGGCGAGGATGCCGGGCTCGGCCGAGGCTTCGAGCACGACCGCGCCGGCGCCGTCGCCGAAGAGCACGCAGGTGGTGCGGTCGTTGAAATCCAGGATGCGCGAGAAGACTTCCGAGCCGATCACCAGGGCACAGGTCGCGCTGCCGGCGCGGATCATCGCGTCGGCCACGGACAGGCCGTAGACGAAGCCCGAGCACACCGCCTGCAGGTCGAAGGCCGGGCAGCCCTGCACACCCAGCTTGCGCTGGATGATGGTGGCGGTCGACGGGAACACCATGTCCGGCGTGGAGGTGGCGACGATGATGAGGTCGACATCCTCGGCCGAGCGGCCCGCGGCCTCGAGCGCGTGGCGGGCAGCCGCCACACCCAGGTCGCTGGCGTTGACGGTGGCCTCGGCGAAGCGGCGGGCGCGGATGCCGGTGCGCTCGACGATCCACTCGTCCGAAGTCTCCAGGCCACGCGTGGCCAGTTGCGCGGCCAGTTCGGCATTGCTCACGCGGTGCGGCGGCAGCATGCTGCCGGTGCCGGTGATGCGAGCGTAGCGTTGGGGGGGATTGCGATCGGGGAAGGCGTTCATGCGGCGGGGCGCACCGGCTCGTCCTGCTGCGGGGCGTTGGCCACCTGGAGGATCTGGACGATGCGCTCGTGCACCTGTTCGGGCAGGCGATTGCGAGCCGCATCATAAGCCCGGGCCAGCGCACGGCCGAACGCGAAGGCATCGGCCGAACCATGGCTCTTGAACACCAGGCCCTGCAAGCCGAGCAGGGCCGCGCCGTTGTAGCCACGCGGGTCGAAGCGGGCGCGGAAGTGCTTGAGCACCGGCAACGCGACCAGGGCGGCGATCTTGGCCCAGAAGTGCCGCTTGAATTCGGCTTTCATGAAGACGCTGAGCATGTGGGCCAGACCCTCAGTGGTCTTGAGCGCCACGTTGCCGACGAATCCGTCGCAAACCACGATGTCGACCGTGCCCTTGAAGGTGTCGTTGCCCTCGACGTTGCCGTAGTAGTTGAGCAGGCCATCGTCAGCGGCGGCACGCAGCAGCTCGCCCGCGCGCTTGATGGTCTCGCTGCCCTTGATGGCCTCGGCGCCGATGTTCAGCAGGCCGACGCTGGGCTCGGGCGTGCCGTCGAGGGCCGACACCAGTGCGCTGCCCATCACCGCGAACTGCAGCAGGTGCTCGGCGGTGCAGTCGACGTTGGCGCCCAGGTCAAGCATCGTGGTGAAGCGCTCGCGCTCGTTCGGGATCACGGTCGCGATGGCCGGTCGGTCGATGCCCTCGACGGTCTTCAGCACGTAGCGCGAGATCGCCATGAGCGCGCCGGTGTTGCCGGCCGAGACAGCCACGTCGGCCCTGGCTACACCGGCGTCGTCGGTCTTGAGCTGGTTGATGGCGACCCGCATCGACGAGTCTTTCTTGCGCCGCAGCGCCACCTCGACCGGGTCGTCCATCGAGACGATCTCGGTTGCCGGCACCAGCGTGCAGCGCGGCCAGCCGGCCGCCGGCGCGATGGCCTCGGCGGTGCCGACGAGCAGCAATTCGGCGTCCGGGTGCGTGGCGAGGAATTCCTTGCAGGCAGGCAACGTGACCGACGGGCCATGGTCGCCGCCCATGCAGTCGACGGCCAGGCGAACCCGCTCCAGCGGGGGAAGGTTGAATGCGTGCGACACGTTCTGGAATGGCAAATGCCGCAGTCAGGGCTGCGGCATTGTGTTCGTTACGCGGAGGGCAGGCATTCTCGCCGACCCCAAGGCCTGAGAGGTCAGGCGTCGGCCTTGGTCTTCAGGACCTTGCGACCGCGGTAGAAACCGGTCGGGCTGATGTGGTGGCGCAGATGCACTTCACCGGTGGTCGACTCGAGCGCGGTACCCGGCTGGGTCAGCGCATTGTGCGAACGGTGCATGCCGCGCTTGGAAGGCGACTTCTTGTTTTGCTGGACAGCCATGGAACGCTCCTGGGGGCACCGAGACAGGCGGTGCGCTGGGTGCCGGTGCAAAGCGCCAGCTCAGCGCAAGCCCCCGGACACAACGATGTTGGACACACCCGCCGACGGACAGCCTTTCATGAACGGAAAGACCGCGCTATTGCGGGAAAGCCCGAAAGTATAGCACCCCAGCGCCATTCAGCCAAGCCAGGGCCCAGGGTGCCTGTCAGCCGCCGGGCTTCTTCTTCAACTGAGCCAGGGCAGCAAAGGGGTTGGGGCGGGCCTCGTCCGAAGCGTCCGCCTCGCCGGCGGCAGCCGGCAGCGGCTCGGGGCAGGCTTCGTGGCGCGGCACCAGCGGCAGCGCCAGCAGCAATTCGTCTTCCACCAGCTCGCGCAAGTCCGTCTGGCGCTCCAGCTCGAGCACGTCGTCCTCCAGCTCGGCATCCAGCACTTCGGCCGCCTCGGCGCCGGTGACGAAGCGGATCCAGCGGTCCACGTCCAGCGGCACGGGCATGGGGCCCAGGCAGCGCTGGCAACGCATGCTGACACCGGCTTGGGCCGACAGCCGCAGCCAGACTTCGGGTGACCCGCCCGTCACCGGGCGCTGCTCGCCCTCGGCCTGCCAGTGCACCGGCGCGTCGGGCGGCTCGGCGCCCAGCACGGAGTCAGCCAGCCGCGGCAGCTCGGCCAGCGGCCACTGCCCGCTCAGCTCGCCCCTGGCCGCGGTGAAGGCGGCCACGTCCAGGCGGCGTGGGTCGATCGGTTTCGCACTCATCCGCACAGTTTAATGAAGGGACAATCCCGTCCATGCAGCCTGCCTCCCCTGCCCTGCCCCGGCTGATCCTGGGCTCCACCTCGCGCTACCGGCGTGAGTTGCTCGATCGCTTGCGGGTGCCGTTCGACGTGGCGGCGCCGCAGGTCGACGAAACCCCGCGGCCCGGCGAGGCGCCGGCCGCCCTGGCCCTGCGCCTGGCCCTGGACAAGGCGCAGGCAGTGGCAGCGGCCCAGCCCGACGACGTGGTGGTGATCGGCTCCGACCAGGTGGCCGACGTGGACGGCGAGCCCATCGGCAAGCCGGGCAACCATGAGCGAGCCGTGGCCCAGCTGACCCGAATGAGCGGCCGCAGCATCGTGTTCCAGACCGCCGTCGCGGTGGTGCGGCCGGCGGCCGGCTTCAAGCAGTGCATGCTGGCGCCGGTGCGGGTGCGCTTCCGAGACCTGTCGGGCGACGAGATCGAGCGCTACCTTCGGCTGGAGCAGCCCTACGACTGTGCCGGCAGCGCCAAGTCGGAAACGCTGGGCATCGCGCTGCTGTGCGCGATCGAATCCGACGACCCGACCGCGCTGGTCGGCCTGCCGCTGATCCGCACCTGCGAGCTGTTGCGCGCGGCCGGCTTCGACCCGCTGCACGCTGCGGGGTTGCCGGGATGACGGGCGCCCCACGCGGCCGGCTGGTGCTGGTGCCCAACACGCTCGACCTGGGCGCCGCCCCCGAGCCGATCGACCAGGTGATGAGCGCACACGCACTGCGCCGGGCCGCCGGCCTGACGCACTGGGTGGTCGAAGGCGCGAAGACGGCGAGGGCCTTCCTCAAGCGCGTCGACGCGCTGGTGCCGCTCGGTGTACCCCTCCAGGAGATCAGCATCCAGGAACTGCCGCGGGCCCGCAAGGGCAGCGGCGAGGCCGTCACGGCCGAGGCCTGGGCCGCCCTGCTCGCACCAGCCTTGTCGGGCCATGACCTGGGGCTGCTGTCGGACGCTGGGTTGCCCGCGGTGGCCGACCCCGGTGCCGGGCTGGTGGCAGCGGCGCACGCACGCGGCCTCACGATCGAGGTGCTTGCCGGCGCCAGCTCGCTGACGATGGCCCTGGCTGCAAGCGGCCTGAACGGCCAGCGCTTCGCCTTCGAGGGCTACCTGCCGCAGCACGCGGGCGAGCGGCAGCAGCGCGTGCGCGAGCTGGAACAACGCTCGCGCCGCGAGGGACAGACGCAGCTGGTGATCGAGACGCCCTACCGCAACGAGGCGCTGCTGCAGGCGCTGGCGCAGCAGCTGCAGCCGGGCACCCGCCTGTCGGTGGCCTGCGGGCTCACCTCGGCCGGCGGCTGGTGCCGCACGCTCCAGGTGGCCGAGTGGCGGCGCGAGCTTCAGGCGGCCGGCCGGGCGGCGATGCCCGACACCTTGCCGGCGGTGTTCATGTGGCTGGCGGATTGACCGACCCGACGGGCCGCATCAGGCGGCACGGCGCAGCAGCCACCAGCCCGCGACGATGCCGAGCCCATCGGCCAGGATGTCGCCGACCGAAGGGTCGCGATCGGGTGTGAAGGACTGCGCGACCTCGATCGCGACACCGAAGACCATCAGCCCGACGGCGAGCAGCCAGGTGGGCTGGCGCAGGCCGGCCCGGTGGCCGAGCGCCCAGAGAACGATGAACGCAGCAGCGTGTCGCAGCTTGTCCGCATGGGGAATCGGGCTCGGGCCGCCCTGCGAGGGCATCAGCGCCAGGATGAGGATGCCGACGATGGCGGCCGCAAACGCGGCGCGCCACCAAGGCCGCCGGCCAACCGCCGCGGCCGGGTGCTGCGTCACGCCTTCACCGTGCCGCCCAGCAGCACGGCCACCTTCCGCTTGGGACGGATGTTGGGAGACAGGCGGTTCGGTGCCGGAGTGGCGGGCGCATTCTTTTCCCAGGCAGCCGGGCCATCGGTCGGCGCAGGCTCGTAGGGCTTGTCGAAGAAGGCATCGCGCGGTGCCGAGCGCGGCTCGTGGCGCCGCGGCGCGGAATAGGCGGTTGCCGGCGGGCGCGCCTCGCTGCTGCCCCGACGCTCGTCGTCGACCTGCGGCGGGCGGCGCCGCGGGCGGGCGTCGTCCAGTTCGAGCGGTTCAAGCTCGATCTTCTTCTTGATCAGCTTTTCGATGTCCGCCACCAGGCGGTCGTCCCTGCGGGTGACCAGCGTGACCGCCAGGCCCGAGGCGCCGGCGCGGCCGGTGCGGCCGATGCGATGCACGTAGTCCTCGGCGTTGAAGGGGACGTCGAAGTTGAAAACCGCCGGCAGGTCGGCGATGTCCAGGCCACGGGCAGCCACATCGGTGGCCACCAGCAGATCGACTTCACCGGCCTTGAAAGCGGCCAGCGACTTCAGGCGTTCGTCCTGCGACTTGTCGCCGTGCAGCGCGGCCGTCCGCATGCCGTCGCGCTCGAACGAGCGCGCCAGACGCGCTGCACCCAGCTTGGAATTCACGAAGACGATCGCCTGCGAGAGCGACCGCTCTCGCAGCAGGTGCAGGACGGCACGGCGCTTGTCTTCGTCGTCCACACTGTAGAAGCGCTGCTCCACGGTCGACGCGGTGGCGTTGGGGCGCGCCACTTCGACCAGGATCGGATCTTGCAGATAGCTGGCCGCCAGCCGCTTGATCTCGGGCGAGAAAGTGGCCGAGAACAGCAGGGTCTGACGCTGCCGGGGCAGGTAGCTGAGGATGCGCTGCAGGTCCGGCAGGAAGCCGATGTCCAGCATGCGGTCGGCCTCATCGAGCACCACGTACTCGACCTGGTTCAGCACCGCGTTCTTCGCCTCGATGTGGTCCAGCAGTCGGCCCGGGGTGGCGATGAGGATCTCGACGCCTGCCTTGAGCTCCAGCGTCTGGGGCTTCATGTCGATGCCGCCGAAGACCACTGCCGAGCGCAGGTTGCTGTGCTTGGCGTAGGCCTTGACGTTGTTGGCGACCTGATCGGCCAGCTCCCGGGTGGGCGCCAACACCAGCGCGCGCACCGGGTGGCGCGCCGGCGAGGCACTCGAGTTTTCGTGCCGCAGCATCTTCTGCAGCAGCGGGATGGAAAAGGCGGCCGTCTTGCCGGTGCCCGTCTGGGCAGCGCCCATCACGTCCCGGCCGGCCAGGACGATCGGGATCGCCTTGGCCTGGATCGGCGTCATCGTGGCGTAACCCTGGTCGTCCACCGCGCGCAGGAGCTTGGGGTCCAGCGGCAGGGTGTCGAATCGGGCGGGGGGCGGGTTGACGGCGGCTTCAGCCGCGGCCAACTGGGTTTCAGAACTCATCACCGCGCATTATCGCTGCTCCCCCGGGCGACTACACTTGACAATTTCCGGGCTTTGCCCTGCCTATTCAAAGAGCGTGCCGCCGCCGAGCGGGCCTCAAGGGACACCGCATGATCCTCGTCACCGGCGGCGCCGGCTTTATCGGCAGCAATTTCGTGCTCGACTGGCTGGCCGACGATGCGACGCAAGGCGAGCCCATCGTCAACCTCGATGCGCTGACCTACGCCGGCAACCTGCGCAACCTCGCCTCGCTGCAGGGCGATGCCCGCCACGTCTTCGTGCATGGCGACATCTGCGACCGGCCGCTGGTCGACCGTCTGCTGGCCGAGCACCGGCCGCGCGCGATCGTCCATTTCGCCGCCGAGAGCCACGTCGACCGCAGCATCCACGGCCCCGGCGAGTTCATGCGCACCAACGTACAGGGCACCTTCACCCTGCTCGAAGCGGCGCGGGCCCACTGGTCCAGCCTCGCCGGCGCCGAGCGGGGCGACTTCCGCTTCCACCACGTGAGCACCGACGAGGTCTACGGCAGCCTGGCGCCCGATGCCCCAGCCTTCACCGAGACCCACCCTTACGAGCCCAACAGCCCCTACTCGGCCAGCAAGGCCGCGAGCGACCACCTGGTGCGGGCCTGGCACCACACCTACGGCCTGCCGGTACTCACCAGCAACTGCTCGAACAACTACGGGCCCTGGCACTTCCCCGAGAAGCTGATCCCGCTGATGATCGTCAACGCCCTCGCCGGCAAGCCGCTGCCGGTCTACGGCGACGGCCGGCAGGTCCGCGACTGGCTCTACGTAAAGGACCACTGCAGCGGCATCCGCGCGGTGCTGGCCCGCGGCCGCGTCGGCGAGACCTACAACATCGGCGGCTGGAACGAGCAGGCCAACATCGACATCGTGAAAACGATCTGCGCGCTGCTCGATGAGCTGCGCCCCGACCCGGCAGGCCCTTACGCCCGCCTGATCACCCACGTGGCCGACCGCCCCGGCCACGACCGCCGCTACGCCATCGACGCCCGCAAGATCGAGCGCGAGCTCGGCTGGCGCCCTGCCGAGACCTTCGCCTCGGGCATCCGCAAGACGGTGCAGTGGTACCTGGACCACGCCGGCTGGGTGGCCGAGGTGCAGAGCGGCGGCTACCGCGACTGGGTCGAGAAGAACTACGCGGGCCGGGACTCGAACGGGGTGCGATGAAGTTCCTGATCCTGCCGTTCGTGCTGTCGGCCCTCGGCACATTCGCCGTGCTGCGCCTGTTCGGCGGCCACGTGCTCTGGAGCAACCACCGGTCGCTCAACGACCCGCAGGCGCTGCACGAGCACCCCGTGCCCCGCCTGGGCAGCATCGGCATCGCCTTGGCGTTGGCTTTCGGCGTGGGCCAGATCGCACTGGGCGGGCCGGCCCGCTCCGGCCCGCAGCTCGAACTGCTGGGCGCCGCCCTGGGCGCTGCGGCCATCGGGCTTACCGAAGACCTCACGGGCTCGGTCAGCGTGCGGCTCAGGCTGTTGTGGGTCAGCGCCGTGGCGATGCTCGCGAGCCTGATCGACGGCGTACGCATCGTCCATACCGCGCTGCCTTGGCTGGACTGGGTGGTCGCGATGTCACCCATGGCCTCGCTGCTGCTGACGACCTTCGTCATCACCGGCCTGACCAATGCCTTCAACATCATCGACGGGCTCAACGGCCTGGCCTCGGCCTGCGCCATGATCATCCTGGCAGCGATCGGCTACGTGGCCTTTCTGGTCAACGACCTCTGGATCGCTGCCTTCGCCGCGGTCGCGCTGGGTGCGGTCGCCGGTTTCTTCATCTGGAACTACCCCGGCGGTTTCATCTTCCTCGGCGACGGTGGCGCCTACCTGTGCGGGTTCATCGTCTGCGTGCTCGGGCTTCTGCTGCTGTCGCGCAACCCCGGCGAGGTCTCGCCGATGTTCCCGCTGCTGTTGTGCATCTACCCGGTCGCCGAGACCTGCTTCTCCGTCTACCGGCGTGGCATCAAGCACAAGCCTGTCAGCCGGCCCGACCGCGGCCACCTGCACAGCCTGCTGTTCCGCCGCCTCGACTCGCGCCTGGGGCGGCGGCTCGGCAGCAGCGACCGCACGCGAAACTCCGTCACCACGCCGTACCTGTGGGCGTTGTGCCTGGGTTCGGTCGTTCCGGCGGTCTTCATGTACGACACCACGTGGGCCCTGATGGTCTCGATCGCGGTGTTCGTCCTGGTCTACTTGACGCTCTACCGCAGCATCGTCCGTTTCCGCGCACCGAAGTGGCTGTGACATCGCCTGCGGCAGCCGCCGCACGACGCGGCCGCATCCTGCTGCTCACGCCACGATGGCCCTGGCCGGTCATGGGGGGCGACCGGCTTCGCATCTGGCATCTGGCCCGACAACTGGCGCAGCACCACGACATCACGTTGCTCAGCCTGTGTCAGACGCGTGCAGAGCTTGAAGCCCCCCAGCCCGACGATGGCGTGTTCGCTGCCGTGCACCGGGTGCATCTGCCGCGCTGGCGTTCCTGGCTGCAGATGGTGTCGGCGCTGCCGACGCAGGTGCCGCTGCAGGTCGCGTACTACCGCAGTGGCGCGTTTCAGCGGCTGGTCGACGAGCTGCTCCCCCGCCATGACCTGATCGGCTGCCATCTGGCCCGGACCGCCCCCTACGCCGCATCGGCGCGCGTGCCGCGCTGGCTCGAGATGACGGACGCGGTATCGCTGACGATGCAGCGCGCCGCCAGCCTGGGCAGTCGCCGCTGGATCGACCCGCGGCACTGGGCCTATCGGCTCGAAGCAGGGCGGATGCAGGCCTGCGAACGCAGCCTCGTCAAGACATTCGACCTCGTTTCGCTGGTGTCGCCCGTCGACGCCCATGTGCTGGAGGCAGACGCGCACGCTCCCGTGCTGGTGGCCCCCAACGGGGTGGCGTTGCCATCGGCGCCATTGCCCCCCGCAGGTCACCGGCCGGCGAACGTGGCGCTCGTCGGCCGGATGGACTCTCTCGCCAACCGAGACGCGCTGTGGTTCTTCGTGCAGGACGTGCTGCCTCGGGTCCGCGCCACGGTGCCCCGGGCGGAGCTGCACGTCGTTGGCCACGTCACCCCGGCCGACCAGGCCCGGCTGGCTCGCGAGCCAGGCGTCCGCTTGACCGGCACCGTCGCCCGGCTGGAAGACGCGCTTCGGCACTGCCGGGTCGGCGTCTGCCCGGTGCGCATCGGGGCCGGGGTGCAGAACAAGATGCTCGACTACATGGCCCATGGCCTGGCCAGCGTCGCCTCCCCCATCGGGCTGGAAGGTCTCGCGTTGACGCCAGGGCGGGAGGCCTTGTGCGCAAGCAGCGTCGACGATTGGGTCCGGCTGACGACGGAGCTGCTGCAGGACGACACGCGCGCCTCGGCGCTGGGTGAACACGGGGCCGCGTGGGCCCGGCGGCACGGCAGCTGGCAGCACGCGCTCTCCCCACTGGTGGCCCGCGTGCAGGCCCTGCTGGGCCCGGCCCTTTCAAGCGCCGGGCACTGAGCGCGGGCCCGCCAGCAGCCGCGCCACCTCTTCCTCGAGCTGGCGGTTGAAGGCCTGTGCCGATGCACGGCTGCAGTCGCCGCTGCGTGCATCCTGCACGGCGAGCTCGAATGCCTGCTGGAAGCCGGCGTCCTTGTACAGATGCACGTGGCGAAAGCGCCGCAGCTGCCTGAAGGCTCCGATGTCGGTCGCGACCACCGGCCGCCCGCACATGCGTGCCTCCATCACCGGCCGGCCGAAGCCTTCCGCCCTGGAATGCACCCACACGACATCCGCGCCCGCGAACTCGGCCACCGTGTCGTCCAGCCCCAGCCGAGGCAAGACGTCGACACGCTCCCGCCAGGCCGGTGGCAGCACGGCCAGCCGCCGCCGGGCCAACCGCGCGTCATCACCGAAGCCGAGCACCCTGACCCGCCAGCCGGGCGCGGCGGGCAGGCTGCCCAGCAGCTTCAACGCGCCGCGGTAGTCCTTGTTCGGCCCGATGCCGCTGCACAGCAGGATCGTCGTCGCGCCGGGCGGCGGCGGCGGCGGTGCGCGCCGCGCGAGGGCTTCCTCGAAGGCGTAGAAGGGGTTCGCCCACAGGTACTTGCCGCAACGCGCGAAACGATCGATGCGGTTCAGCTGGCGCATGGTGTGGCGCGACACGGTGGCGACCGGCCGCCCCAGCCGGGCATGCCAGGCCTGACAGATGCGGATGTAGCGTGCCGCCAGCCCGCGGCTCTCGCGGCGGTTGGGGATCAGGTCGTGGATCACCATCACCGAGCGCCCGGTCAGCGCGTCGAGCAGGCTGCCGGAGTTGTAGGGGTAGACCGTCCACCGGCACCGATGCCAGCGCGCGACGATCGGCGCCACCAGCTGCTCGTAGCAGACGAAAGCCAGGTTCTGAACGCTGCTCGGCATGCGCCCAAGCCACGCCGGTGCCGCCAGCTCATGGTGCACCACGCCCAGCCGGCGGAAGCAGGCCTCCAGCTCGCGCGCATAAACGGGAATGCCGCGCAGCTTCGTCCCGGCAAAGAAGTTGAAGACCAGCACACGGGGCGGTGGCGGCGGCTGCTTCACCACCATCGCCGCTTTCGTGCTCGCGGCCAGGGCATCGCTTCGAGCAGCGCGTCCAGGTCGAGAGGCCGCGCTGGCAGGGCAGGCGCCGTCGCCGATGCCACACCGACCCGGCTGCCTTCGGCCAGGCGCAGTGGCTCATCGGCAGCCAGGCCCACCGACAGCAGATAGTCATGGAACTTGGTGCCATCGCCCGGCACCGCCTGCGGGGCGGCCTGCACATCGAGCCATTGCGCCGGAATGCCGTAGGCATGGCTGACGATCAGCCCGTGCAGCGACGAGCTGAGAATGCGCTCGCACTGGAGCAACTCGTCGATGAACGCCTCGATGCCGGCGTAGCCCGCCCGCAGGACGCCGATGACCTTGACCTCGTCGTCGAAATGCAGCCGCCCCAGGTGGGCGTGGTGCAGCACCACCCCCAGGCGATGGCGCGGGGCCGCGCGCTCCGGCTGGTAGAGCCGCGGCAGCAACGCGGCCGGGTCACCGAACACCCGCGGAGCCGTGCCCCCGCATTGCTCCACCAGACGCGCAGTGAGCGGCCCCCGCACGGCGAGGTAGCGCGCCTTGGGGTTCAGCCGGTCGGTCATGCGCGGCGTGCCGGCCCCCCACACCTGCGTGCCCTCCCTGGCAAACCGGATGGTCGACCCGATGGCCAGCACGCCCTCCCCCTTGGGGCAGTGGCGCGGCGGCAGGCCCGTCAGCCTCTCGACCAGGTAAGGGTTGAGGATGTCGCCGAAGTTGCCCGGGTACGGGCTTTCCATCCACCAGAGCTGCGGTCGGCGCTCGGGCGAGAGACGAGCGGCACGGGCCCGCTGCTCCAGCCCGATGCGCAGGGCCCGGCCGTCGGCAAACCGCCGGTCGGCGTCGCTCGGCCCCCCAGCCAGCTCGGCGCCCAGCCGGGCCGCCTCGTCGATGCGCCCTGCTTCCAGGGCGACGTCGAGCCGAAAGCGGCGCAGGTGATCGCTGGCGTGCTCGGAGGGGGGCAGCGTGGCCAGCACCCGCTCGGCCTCGTCCGGCCGCTGCTCGCGCTGCCAGCCCCTGGCCACGCGGTAGGCCAGCGCCTCGTCGGTCGGGTCGACCTGCTGGGCCCGGCGCAGGAAGAACTGGGCATCGCTGCTGCGCCCGTCGCGAAGCGCCTCGGAGACCTCGCGCATGAACAGCGCCTTGCGGCGGCCCGGCGAGAAGAGTTCGATGTCATGCTGCTCGGCCTGGCCTTTGAATGCGCCGGCGTTGCCACTGCGGCCGAACGCGAAACAGGCCTCCGGCGCCGTCGCCTCGTCCACCTGGACCCACGAAGGCGGCAGCACCGCCACCGCTGGCGCCGGCGTGCAGCGAACCCAGGCCTCCTGAAGGAACCAGTCGTCGGTGGCCTGGCCAGTGTGCTGCCGCTCCAGCTCGGCCATGGCCTGCACGAAGCGGCGGGCCGGAGCGGTCCGTCCGAAGTACATGATCGATGGCTGCCAGGTTCTGGGCAGCATCACCGGGTCGAACTGGCGCAGGTCGCGAAACCCGCGCAGGAACAGACCCAGGTCGATCGAATCGCCCATCGCCGGCAAAGGCCGCAGCAGCCGGCAATCGACGTCGACCCACCACAGTGGCGCATCGAAGCGACGCGCGCACTCCTCGACGAAGCGAACCTTGTACCGGCAAGCGTCGATCCACGACGTGCCCGGCGGCAGCTCGGCGGCCACGACATGGCACGGCACGCCGAGCGCGGCACAGTCAGCGCGCAACTGCTCGGCAGCGCGGTGGTAGTAGGCGTCGCCGTATGCGAAGCTGATCACCATGGCAGTCGGCGTGGCGATGGGCGGGTCAGTGCGGGCGTCGTGACAGGACGCGGTCATGGATGTGCTCGAACTCCGGCTTGCGGCTGATGTAAGTGTCGTGCCAGGGCTTCACAGGGCCGACGAAGTGGATGATCCTGGCTGCGGTCGTCACGTCCTGCCTTGGTGCGGCGTTCCAGCTGTCGTCGAGTGGCTGGTAACCACCTCGCACATAGGCATTGAGCGCATCCTGGTCGTTCATCCCGCAATGCTCCACCAAGGCCAGCAGTCGTGAAGTGGCACCGTCGCTGCGCATGCGCTGCAAGTCCATCAGCAGCACCCCGGCGTTGAAGGCGCGAAACAGCATCGGCCCGGAACGGTGGAGCCAGGCGCGCACCGACAAGGCAGACTCCAGTGGAAGACGGCTGAGTGCCTGGTACAGCATCTGCAGGCCCCACCGGTTGCCCGGCGACGAACTGGGCTTGGCCGCCAGCGGGCGCCCCCGCATGTCGGTACGCCACAACAGCGTCACGTCGTCCATGACGACCAGATCGACGTCGAGATAGATCACCCGGTCCACATGCGGCAAGAGCAGTGGCAGGACCAGCCGGTCAAGGGTCGAGATCGTCGTGTGGGCAAGCAGTCGAAGGCGGTCGCCGTACTGCACCTGATCAAGCCGGTGAAGATGAATTTCGGCACGGTGATCGAACAGCCGGCGCCAATCCTGCATCGTGTCACTGGTCACGCCCCTGCCGAGGATGTGGAATCGAAGCGGGGTGCTGGCACGTTCCAGACAGCTTTCGATGACCACTGCGGCGTAGGCTGCCAGGCGCTCATCGACGGCCAGCGCCACCTCGACGGCATCGCTGCCGGCACTGAACGACGTGACGGAGCGCGATGACACGCCGGCGAGTGCATCGAAGTCGAACGTCGGGGCTGGCAGATCCGCGCTCGACTCTGCCTCTCGGGGACAGCCGGCCAGCCATTCGCGCCGCCACATCAGCACGTCCATCGCCTGCACCCTGGAGCCCGATTCCCATGCCTCAAGGACATGCGGCCACCAGCCAGCATCCGGCGCGCCGGGCGGTACGAACTGCCACAGTGTGTCGGGCGCCGGCAATGGCCGATCACCACGGTCGACCACGGCATAGACGCCCCACTCGCGCAACACCAGCGCACTGGTCATGTCCGCTGCGCCGATCGGCGCGTGTCGCAGCAGTGCCTGCCGCAGAACGGGCGTCATGGCGCCCGGATCATGAGCTTGGAGTCCTGAGATCACCACCTTGGAGGAGGCCTCCAGCAAGGCCGTCCAATGGCGGGCGGTGAACCGGTCCAGCACGCCGCTGGGGACCAGGACGACCGTGGACGCCGGCAACTGCGGCAGCGTCGCCTCGGCAGCCGTGCAGGTGGCAAGCGGCCCACCTTTCGCCAGCCTGCGAAGCCGCCTCGTGACCCAGGTCGCCCCGCGACGCAAGAAGCCCTGGTGTCCCGGCGTGTCGGGCCGGCACAAAGGCCATGCCGGACGCCCCCCCGCACCGGCGAAGGGGCGTCCGCCGTCTGGCAATGAAACCACCACGGCGGCGGGCGATGCCGGTTCGTCCACACGCCCCACGGTCGACAGAGCCTGTTGCAGCCGCGCGCCGAGTGGCTGCTGCACCAAGGCAGAACAGGGCCCTGCCAACAAGGCAAGCGCCTCGTCTGGAAGGCAGCACTCGCACGCTGCGTCGATCAAGGCCTCGGCTTCCGCCTGGGTGAGCTCCGGCTGCGGGCCCAACTCGCCCAGGCCCCTCCGGCCCGCGCGCCACGCCAGGACTACACGCGCCCGCCGGACCTCGTCGTCACGCAGGCCGTGAGGCAGGCTGTCTAGCAGATGGCTCGCGAGTTCGTCGAAGCGCTCCCGGAACGCCATGAGGCCCGCTGCACGTGCCCCTGGGCCCGGGGAAGACTCGGCATCGAGCAGACGATGCGCCTCCGCCCTCTGCCGTTGCCTGTCTTCGATCTGTCGCGAGGTTGCCACCGTTGCCTCTTACACCAAGGTGATGGTGGTCTCCACCTGACGGGTCGATGCCGGGTAGGTCAGCACCAGCAGCGGGGCGGGGGTCTTCTTGCCGTACTCGAAGCTGATCCAGCCACGGAGCCGTCCCTGCGGCTCACCGCGGTACACCGCTGCATTCCGAAGCTGCTGGTCGATGTCCAGACGAGCGACCAGCTGTCCGTCCCGGTGAAGATCCACCCCACCGGGTCTCATGCACGGCTCGATGTCCGTCGCCAGCTGGAAGCGGACCTCGATGTCCGCTGCCGCGCCTTCGAGCAGATCCTTGATCCTGATCGTCGAAGCCGCCTGGACTTCCACGATGCGCCGGTGCGTCAGCGCGCCCTTCTTCACGCGGCCGGTCAAGGTCACACGATCGCCGTGGCCAGCCATGGGCTCGAGGACACCATCCTGCAAAGCCACGTGCTTGGGAAGCATCACCTCGCCGACCAGACCCACCGTGCTGTGGGCGCAGTCGCTGACGAAGTAGTCTCGCCAATCGCCGCGCTCGTAGATGTACTTGCCGGAGTCGGCGAACAACTCACGCCCTCGGTGGTAGAGGATGAAAGAGAGGTGGTCCGCGTGTGCGTGCGCTCTGCTGGATGCAGGAACGTGCATCGCGAAGCCGAAGCCCCTGGTCTCGGGATTGGCCGGGTCCCCCCGCACCAGGGCATAGCCGGAGCTCGACAAGTCCTTGAACGCGACACCGCCCTCGGTTGACACGGCATCGACGAGGCGGCGCATCGGCACGCCCTTGCCCTCAGTGTCTCCGAACCGGTAGAAGCTGCCGTCCGGGGCTGTCAGCCACTCCGTGACTTGGCGCCCCCGGGTCTCGATCGACTCGAGATGGGCAGCCATGGCGGAAAACAGCGGGCGCGGGATCCTGCGAAGCAACTGCAGGTTGTAGAGGTGATAGAACGGCGAGTTCTCGGTGTTGACGCCATTGACGTCGAAGGCTGCATCGACGAGTCCTCGCATCGCCTTGTCGGCGTACGCGTCTTCCACCCCGTCCTGTGCCTTCGCCAGGTACTTCAAGCCCATCATCTGCCACATGCCGTGATTGGCGCGCGCCGTCGTCTTGGGGTCGCGCAGGTTGGCGAGGTGCGCGCGGGCCAGATCTCCCAGGAACACGAATGCAGGCTCGTCATGCAGACCGAGCGCACGGACGAGCGAGATGACCAGCGACAGGTGGATGGCGCGGATGCCCACGGCCATGTCATACCAGAGCGAAGCAGCCTTGCCACCCGAGGCCGCATACTGCGACCAGATCCGCATGAGGGACAAGGCCTCACCGAGGTGTTCCAAGCCGGACGAGTCCTCCGGCTGTTTCCAGATCGGGTTCAGGAATCGCCATGCGTGCATGGCGAACTCGGCGTTCCGATCCGACAGTTGCCATTCGATGGAGCCTGCGATGTCGATCGGCTTCGCGTTCGGCCGAGGGAAGAAACCAAGCTCCTGCTGCTTGCGATAGTCCCCCGACACGACATGCGGGTAGTCGGCCATGGCGCCGGTGATGCGAGAGCGCAGCTCCGCCCGAACGAGTGGCTCCGACACTTGCAGGTCCTGCGACAGCCCGCCGTGGATGTCACGGCCGTCCACGTCCCGGACCAGCGCATACACCTTGTACGACCCGGCCTGCTCGGCGCAAGCCACCGCGAGGTTCACTCGACGGAATGGCAGCGCCTGTATGCGCACCCCATCTGCAAAGACGTGAAAGGCCACCTGGTGCCGTGAGACGTCGATGCCCTGCACCGTCGCCAGCAGAATTCCTCCGACGTGTCGCAGCTCGACTGCGAACTTCGATTCCATCAATGCGTCCTCAACATTGTTCCGGGCGCCCGAGGGTCGCCCGAAGAAAGACCTCGCCCGTCGCTCAGGGCAAAACGACGTTGCCCACCAGCCGCGTGTCGTCGGTTCGGCCCGGGCAATGGAGGGCCTTGGCGCCGGACTCGTCCGCATAGAGCGGCACCTGCCCGGACGCACGGTTCTCGACGATCTCCGTTCCGATCGACGGGCACTCCGCCTTTCCAGCCCGCTCCCTTTCCACGCACTGCTGGACTTGCGAGGCGCAGTACCACTGCGAAACGGCGTAGATCGGCGCCTTGACCCGTCTGGCCGGCGGGTTCACGCCGTTGGAGAACTCGTTGCGGTAGATCCGGTTGTAGTCGGACCGCGACCGCAGTCGCACCGCCGGCCCGGTGAAATGGTCGAATTGGTTGTACTCGATGAGGTTGCGCGACGACCCATGGGCGATGTAGAGCGCATGGAGATGCGACGGCCCGTAGAGCTTGGTCAGCGTGAGCTCGGGCGCGATGTTCTCGATGTGCTCGAACCTGTTGCGCCGGATGATGTTCCCGCTGGCGCTCTGAAGGCGGATCGCCGCGGTACAGGCACCGACCGGGCGCACCTCCCAATCGCCGGGAGCCGGCCGGTCCTCGTGCTTGCTGCCGATGTTCTCGAACCTGTTGTCCTCAACGACCACGCCGGTGATGTTCACGGTGGTCTTGTGGTCGCCGATGCTGATCGCTTCGCAATAGTTCCGGATGTGCAGATCGCGAAAGGTCAGGCAGGCGTTCCAGGAGTCATTGGCACCCGCTGCAGCCGGCCCCCGAAGCGTGAGCAGGCGCGTTTGATTGGAGCCGCGGCCATCGATCACGACGCTGCCGCGGCCGGCCCCGGCCACCGGCGCGAACAACATGGCTTGCCCCTGCGCGTCGAAATCCCAGTCGACCGTCAGGCCGCGATAGGTGCCGGGGAGGAACCGCACCGCGAAAGACAACGACTTCCCGCGAGGTGCGGACCGCAGCAGTTGCTCGGCCCGCTTCAGCGTCCGCACCGGATGGCTGGCTGACGTCCCGATGGCCTCGTCGGAGCCGTCGGGGCTCAGAAAGATCGCGTACTCGGCCTCGTTGCGCGGTGCTTCACAGCCCGCGGCCAGCGCAGACGCGCCGGGCGCGAGCGACAACACGAACGCGAGCGCAAGCGTCCTGGGAGAACGACACCGAGATGTCGTGACCCGGCCCGGAAAGCCCGCGCCAGCATGCCGGCGCGGAATCGATGCCCCGCACGGGGCCATGGTGGCGCTCATCGGACCCAACCTCTATGTGAGGGACTGGAAGCAGTGGCGGTCGAGCGCCGCAGCGACCGCGGCGACGCTGAAGCGGTCGCGGCAGTACGCCGAGTTGGACTGCAGACGAGTCTCGACCTCACTCCAAGGCTGCGCAGCAGCAGCTTGAATCCCCCTGGCCATCGACGGCACGTCCAGGAAGAGCCACCGTGCAGGATAGATCCGGTCCGCGCCTTCCCAGGCCAGCGACAAGGGCATGGCCTTGGCTGCTGCACCGTCCGCCAGTGTCAGGTGGAAAGACTCGAAGTCGCTCACGGAGATGGCGTAGCCAACCCGTCGGAAGAAATCCGCCATGTCGTCGCCGTGCGGCTCGAACACGACACCTTCGGCGAGAAGCCCGTCGGCGCGGATGCGGGCGTACTGCTCCTCGTAGTAGCGCATCTCATCTGGTCGGGACTTCATCCACGCGTACTCTTCCGGGCGCCTCCCCTTGACGATCAAGTGGAAGTCATCATCCACCTCGCGCAGGCAGTGGATCAGGTCGAGCGCCAGGTCCAGCCGCTTCATCTGCGGGGTGATGCCCACCAACGCCACGGTCTTGGGCAGGGGCTCCGTTCGGTCGACCGCAAACATCGCGTCAGCCACGTAGTTCGGCACGACGTCGCACCGGTCCAGATCAAAGCCGAAGCGCCGCAGGGCCTTGTCACGGATGTGTGCCCCGACGAAGACGAACCGGTCCACCCGAGTCTGCTGGACCTGCGCCACCAGGGGTGAGCGCAGCTCCTGGGAATGGAATCGCACCACCAGCCGCTGATCCGGGCGCTTGTGCCGGCTGTACCAGGCCGCATTGCCCAGGCACCATTCGCAGAAGACCACGTCTGCCTGGGCCAGAAGCTCGCTGCTGCGCGCCGGGTCGTGCTGGTTGTGACCGGTCCATTGGTCGACCAGCACGCGATGCCCCTCGCGCTCCCAATGCTCCATCACCGCACGCAGGAACTTCAGGTCGTGCCCTGCCACCAGGATCGTCTTGGTTGGCCTACCCTTGCTGCCGCCTGGCCCCGGCGGCGGCGACGGGGCGCGGAAGCGATTGAAAGCCATGCCGCTGGCATGTAAGCCCGCGAGCGACGGGAAGCTCGCGTCACCACGCATGTCCCCGGCCGCGGCAAGGCACTCGACACGCACCAGGCCATCGGACGGTGCGAGCTGCCCATCCGCCACCACCAGTGGCACATGCGCACCGGGGGTGACCGACCGCTCCAGCCAGCGCAGCCCCAGTGCATCGTGATCACCGCTCCAGGCGCTGGCCAGCAGCAGATCCTCGTACAGGTGCTGGTCACCCAGGGCGGAGGTCGATGCGAGCAGCCCCACCCACTCGCAACCATGCTCGGCGAGCACGGCACGCAGATCCGCGTCGCCCAGCACCACCACGCCCTGCGGCACCGGGCCAGGTCGGGCCAGGCGCCGTGCCACGATGAGCGCGGGCGAGGCGGACTGGGCGCGGACCGCCTCCAGGGTCTCGTCATCGAGGCGGTCGCACACCAGGGCGTAGCGCTCCCGCTCCGGCGCGCGAACGCGCATGCCTGCGGTGCGCAGCACCTGCACGAGCCGGTGAGCGGCCGTGTGGGCCCTGAGCACCTCGCGCATCGCCGGCAGGATGGCGTCATGGCGGGCCGGCTCGTCCGTCAGCCAGGCGCGAAGCCAGCGTTCGGCCTCGGCCTCGCCGCCGGCCACCTTCACGGTCCCGGCCAGCGTCTGCTCGACGCCGCGCCCGACGCTGCTGAGCAGCGCCGTCCCCGAGGCCGCGATCTCCATCACGCGTCGCGAGAACATCGTGGGCGACTTCTCGACCGAGTTGACGTTGAGGTGAACGGCGTGCGACTTGTAGGCCTGCACCATGTCCGCATAGTCCAGCCCGCCCTTGACGAAGGGGCTGAGCCGCTCGGGGAAGTGATACGGGCTGTCCGGGTTGAAGTGCTGCCGGTCGTAGATGGTCAGCCCCAGCCCGGCGGCGGGGGCCAGCAGCACGTCCAGCCGCCGGCTGCGCTCGGCATAGCGCTCGCCGTAGTAGGAGCCTGCGTAACAGACGTCGTGCAGCCAGGGCCGCTGCGACGGCAAGGGGTTGTGGATCCGAGGCTGGGCAAAGAACGGCAGTGCAGAGGCCGACCGGATGTGCGAACCCGGCAAGGACAGGTACCTCACCACGCAATCGCTGTCGGTGGTGAAGACATGGTCGAACAAGGCCGCGGTGCGCTCGAAGCGGTTGAAGTGGACCGGATCTTCCTTGTTCCAGAACAGGGTCGGAATGCCCAGGGCACGACAGTGCTCGACCAGCTCGCGCAGTGGCGTGATCTCCTCGTCGGAGTAGTAGCCCACGCGGCGCTTCCAGGCCCCGCCGTTGCCTTCCCAGGCGGACTCGACCAGCAGTGCATCGATGCTGCAGCCGGCCAGCTGGGCCCGCCACTCGTCCGGCGTGGGGCGCACGAGCGTGACATCGGGGGCGAGGGAATCGGTCGTGAAACGGTCCGCGATGAGAGCGACGGTCAACTGCGCCAGCCGGCGCGCCGGCTGCTCCAGCTCCGCCGCGGCCACCGCTTCGGCGGATCGGCGGCTGGCCTGCCGGTAGGCTTCGCGCACGCCTTGCCCGGCCACGTCCCAGGTGCGCTGCTGCGCCACCCACAGGCGCGCGGCGCGGCCCAGTTGCTGGCGTGCCTCAGGCTGATCGATCAGCTCGCGCAGCGCACGCGCCAGATCCTCCACGTCGTCCTTGCGGAACAGCCTGGCCCGCTCCTGGTCAGGGCCGGCGAACTCCAGGTGGGGCGCGACATCCGACAACAGCACCGCCTTGGCCATGGCCATGGATTCGAGCGGCTTGAGCGGGGACACCATCTCCGTCACCGCCGAGGCGCGCCGCGGGCACGGCATGATGTCCATGCAACTGACCAGGTCGCGAACCCGCTCGCGCGGCACCCGGCCGGTGAAGCGCGTGCGTTCCGTGATGCCGGCAGATTCGCTGGCCTGCCTGAGCGCCGGCAGCGCCGCCCCGTCGCCAACGATCAGCAGATTGAAGCCGACGCCCTCGGCATGCAACCGGCCGAGTGCCTCGATCAACAGGTCCAGCCCTTCGTATGGCACGACGCTGCCCGCGAAACCGATGGTCGGCACGGCGGTGTCGAGGCCCAGGTCGGCCATCAAGGCCGCGTCAGGCTCGATCGGGGCGAATTCTTCGATGTCGACGCAGTTGGGCAGCAAGGCGATCCGCTCGGCGTCCACCCCTCGTGCCACCAGCTCGGCCTTCAGCTCCGAGGTGATGGCCATCAGCCCGTCGGCCTCCCGGGCGACCAGGGTCTCCAGTTGGACAGCCAGCTTGTAGCGATCGCTCGACTCCCACTCGGGGCGTTCCGAGGCCTGCGTGACCTCCCACAGCCCACGCACCTCGTAGACGAAGGGAAGCCCGAGTCGCCGGGCGGCGATCAGCGCCGCCAGCCCCGAAATGTGGTTCGACGCCGCGTGAATGACCGATGCACGATGCCGGACCGCTTCGCGCGCGTAGACGTCGGCCGCTGCCGTGATGTAGTGATCCAGCGGCACGGCTTCGAGACTGAGCCCCGGGGTGAAGACGTAGGGGACGCCGGACAGCACTTCGCCATGCCGCCCGCTGTCTCCTTCGGGCGTGTCTGCCACGCCCTTGGTGTCCCACGGGAAGCCTGGCCGGGCGGCGACCACCAGGTCGATACCGGCCCGCAGGGCCCCCGTCGCCACGCCATGCGTGCGGGTGGAATAGCCATTGGTCAGGTACGGCATCGAGCTGTGGACGCAGTACAGGACACGATCGGGGGCGGGTGACAGGTTGGCGTTCGGCTGCCGCGGAGGGATCGGCAGACCCTGGTTCATCATCCGAGACAGGCCGTCGATCACGTCGGCCAGCCGGCGCTGGCCGGGCTGAAGCGGCGCGGGCCCCGCTGCTGCAATGGCGCGGCGCGCGATGTCGATGTGACCCCGCTCGAAATAGGCTGCCTTGGCGAACGCGAGCAGGTTGTCGACGCAAGGGTCCTGCGCGGCCAGGCGCTCGAGGTCTTCGTAGGGCAAGCGCGCGGGGCGTGGGGCGCGGGGGGCCAGCGGCTTCGCCGCGGTGTCTGCGGCCGGCGGCTGCGTGGTTCCGCGCAGCAGGCCCCGCAGGACGCTCGCCGGGGCCACCAGCAGCGAGCCGATGCGAAATCGCCAGGAGCGGCGGACAGCGTGCAAGTGCGTGGTGGCCTCGGCAAGCTCGGCGCGCAGCTCGGTGATGAGGCGTCGGTCCTTCGCCTGCTGACGGCGCAGGTCATCGATCGTCTTCTTGTATTTCTTTTCACGCGCAAGCTGGCCCTCGTACTTGCGCTGCAAATCCGGCAGGGCAGCCGGGCTCGCGTCGGTCGGCGCCGCGCTCTGGTGGGCGTCGGTTGAAAGGGGCCGGGCGTCGTGGTTCATTTCATTCAGGAAGTTCAGGGCGCCACCCGGGCATGAAACCCGTTGGCCACCAGGTGGCGCTCGACGATCCCCTCAGCGGTCGACCCGTCGAAGCAATCCGCGATCACCGGGTAGAGCAGGCCGGCCGCCTTCAGCTCCATGGCCACGTTGTGCTCGAAACGGCGGCCCTGGAAAAAGATCTTGTGGATGTTGGGTGCCGAAGGAAACAGGTCCAGCTGGCGCGACTCCAGTGCGGTGTAGCCTGCCAGCACGTAGTAGTTCGTGCCCGGCAGGAAGCTGCCCTCCAGCGATTCGAAGCGCCACTCCCGGATCTGGTCGACGTAGCGATCCCACCGGTCTTCGGAGGGGACCACCGCCTTCGAAACCGAGAACTGCGGCACGATCGCCACCACCGACTGCAGCGTCATGAAACGCGACATCAGGATCGCCAGGAAGCCGCCCATGCTGTTGCCCAGTGCACAGACACGACGACCTGCGGCCAACGGTGCAAGGCGCTGCGCGATGTCCGGGAAGTCGAGCCGGTTGCCCCACGACCGGTGCTTGTCGATGACGTAGACCGCAGTGGCGCCGCTGGA
Organism: Pseudomonadota bacterium; assembly: GCA_049322835.1. Classification (GTDB taxonomy): domain Bacteria; phylum Pseudomonadota; class Gammaproteobacteria; order Burkholderiales; family Burkholderiaceae_C; genus Ideonella. The sequence goes on from JBMOQN010000019.1 coordinate 32,905, forward strand.
CGCACGATGGAATTCCTCGTCCTGCACGTCGACGCCACCCATCGCGTGGCCGACCCCGGTGAAGCAGAGCGTCAGGTGCTCTGATTCGTTTCGGGCAATCGTCAACCGGACATTGGCGTCTTCATGCAGGAGCTCCGTGCGCATGCAACCCTCAGTCGTCGGCGACGATGCGCGGCGACGAAGCCCCGCCTTGCGGCAGCGGGCAGGCCGGCACGTTCGAGGCGCCGACATGGCGCTGGACGAACTTCACGCTGGCGCGCGAGCTCTGGTCGACCCGGTTGCCGCGGAACACGTTGCCCCAAGACGGGCACTCCTGGTGCGAGCCCTTGCACTCGGGCTGCTTGCGTGCGTCGCAGAATGAGTCGACGAACAGGGAACGACCCGACTGGTTGGCAAATTCGTTGCCTTCGATCTTGTTGAAGTTCGAACGGTCCCTCGTCTTGACCGTGTCACCGCAACCACCGTCGAAGAGATTGCCCGTGATGACGTTGTACGACGAGCCGCCGGCCATGTAGATGGCATGCAGGCCGTCGCAGCGCTGCAGGTTGCGAACGTTGCGAAAGACGTTGGCCTGGATCGTGGTGTGGCTGGTGTTCAGCATGTGGATGGCCGCCAGTGCGGGCTCGACGCCTTCCTTGAACTGGCCGATGTTCTCGAACACGTTGTTCTCGACCAGGTTGTTCGTCATCGACGGCTCCTTCGCGAACCGGTCCCCACCGAACTGGATCGCCTGGCGATAGTTCCGGACGACGAAACCGCGGATCGCGACGTTGGCCTCGGGGCCTGGCGCATCGACCACCTGGACCCAGGTCTTGCCGCTGCCCTTGCCGTCGAAGACGACCTTGCCCTTTTCCGCCTCCAGCGTCAGCCGCGACTTGGCACCATGGGGCCAGGTCACCTTCATCGTGGCATCACCGAAGTCGCCGTCGAGGAAACGGATGGTGACGTCGGCACTCGCACCGGCCGCTTGCGCCAGCTGCAGCGCACGGTCGAAGGTCTTGACGGCCTTGGCGGCGGCGCTGCCGTCGGCCTGGTCACTGCCCGTGGGCGAGAAGTAGATCGAGGTCTGGGCCGCGTCGGCCGCCACGGGGAGGGCCAGCGCTGCCGCGACGGTCAGCATCCAACGATGGATCACGTGCATCGTCACTCCTTCAGCGCACCAGGCGCTCTTCGTCACACACGACATCCGCCACCTGGGCACTCAGGCTGCGGCGCACGGCCGGCGCTTGCGCGGCATCGGGCGGCGCGACGTCGACCCCTTCCATCACATGGCGGAAGAAGCATCGCATCACGTGGGCGACGCCGTCCTCGGTGACGGAGCGAAGGTCGTCGGCATAGTAGCTGCCGCGCGAGGCGGCAGAGGTGATGATCTCGTAGGAAGGGAAGTAGCCCACGTTGTCGAACCGCCGGGCCACATCCCCGGCCGCCACCCGCAGCACGGACTTGGAGTAAGTGGTCGCCGACAGCACGTGTTCACCGCTCATCGTGGCGATCAGCGGCACGGGCGAGACCGTGAGGATGATCTTGACGCCTGGGTTGACCTGCCGGAGCGCCACGATGAAGTGCTCCAGGTCGGCAACGACCTCGCCGACGCCGAAGTTCACGAAGCGATGCAACGCCGCGTCGAACTCGCCATGGCCACAGCCGGGGCACACGGGGTAGACCGCGCCGTCGCGGGCGTTCTCCCAGCCTTCGGTCAGACCCAGCGTGAACACGAAGCAGGCCGCCTGCTCGAACATGCGGCGCACGCAGGCCAGGTGGTGCGCACGATCGAGCCGAAGCTCTTCCAGGCTGCGGAAGCCCTCGGGCTGGATGGCCGGGCGGTACGGGTCGATGAATCGATCCCCGTGCCGCCAGTACTCGTCGACGGGGTTGAAATCACCGTAGGCACGGCGGAACAGCTGCCACAGCTGGCGCGTGGTGTAGATGTTGCCGAAGCGGGCCGAGAACGTGCCGTACTGGAAGGCCTTGGCCGTCTCGGCGTCCAGCAGGTAGGGTGCGCGCTCGGCCACGAAGTAGTGGCAACCGCTCGCCTGCAGGTAGCGGGCGATGTTCTGGGCGAAGCAGCTGCCGGCGGTGGCGATGGCGTCCCCCGGCGAAAGGCGAAACCCCAGGCTCTGCGCAGGGTCCACCTCGTGCGGCAACGGGTCGGCCACCGAACGCTTCCAGTAGGCGGGGGCAGGCAGGCCGCGGTAGGGGCAGGTGGCGTGCCGGTCCTTCTGCGGGGCCGGGGCGTCTGCCTGGCCAGGCAATCGCGCGTTCATGTCGGGCTCCCAGGGGTCGAGTCGGTCAATCGCCGGGCCACGTGCTCCAGCGCCCAGCGCCCGTATTCGGGCGTGCCGTGACAGGCATCGGAGCAAGTGTCGAGCCTGCGGTGACCGGCCACGTCCACGGCTTGCGGTGGGGGCTCGACGTAGAGCACGCCGCGGGCCTCGGCGATCTGCCGGGTGACGCGGGCCTGGCATTGCCAGAGCCGGTGGCGCAGCGCGGGGGCTGCGATCGAGTCGGCCGTCAACTCGACCTCGCCCGACTCGACGGCGATCCGACGGGCGGCCTCCGGGAGCGCGGCGTACACGAAATCATTGGACATGCAGGGGGGCGGGCCCTCGAGGTGGGCCACCCCGGCCAGCTTCTCGCGCGGCAGCCTCGCGAAAAATTCCGACAAGCTGTCGAGCTGGCGTGCCATCGTCGCCTCGATGGCGTCGTAGGGCACCCATTGCACCCCCGCGGGCGTCTCGGCCGGCTGCTCACCCGGCAGGAGGAAGTCCGCCGCCGGACCCGAGCTGAAGATGGCCATCCGGTTGGCTGCGTTGCCGCCGATGACCGAGACCAGCCACACCTTGCGGCCACGCGCCTCCGCGAAGGCGCGATCCACGGCCGCCGTCACGACCGGGTTCACGACCCGGGTGCCGTCGTTCGCCTCCAGCACGAGCCCGCCCGGGAAGGCCTTGGAGCCGTAGCCCACCACGCGGAACGCAATCTCCGGCGTCACCGCCGGGAACAGCTTGCGCCGCATGGCCGCCACCATGCATGTGGCGTGGCTGTTGCCGATCAGCAGCGCCAGAACGCCGCTTTGTGTTGGCCCGCTCATGCGCCCACTCCGTGCAGATTGAGCAGCGCCGCCTCATCGACGAGCACGGCGCGCTGAGACTCGGGCGGCTCGTCGCGGTAGCGCAGGAAACGCTCGTCACCGGTCAGCTGCGCACAGTGCTCCAGGTCTTCGGCGAAGAAGTCGCGCGTCAGCGCGACCATTTCGTCGCGGTCGAGCCGCAATGTCCACTTGCCCCGTGCTGCGAGCACTTGGGCGGTCTGTTCCGCGGTGAGGTCCGGGTAGTCGGCCAGCTCACCCTTGCGAGAACCGAACGCATACAGCACCCCCTGGCGTACGGCGTAGTTGGGCAGCGGGCGCCGGGGAATGACGGCGTTGGGAGGATGGTCGTTGGACAGGCCGAGGTCGTCGGCCACCGCATCGTCGAAGACGCCCGCCATCCAGTCTCGGAAACGAAGCACGTCGGATTCGAGGAAGAACAGCGACACCCGCTCGCGCCCCACGGCTTCGTACACGACGGACAGGTAGTCGTGGTAACTGGTCATCAGCCGACCGCTGTGGACCAGCGACTGGCGGAAGCTGCGCACGGGCACCTTTCGCACCAGCTCCTTGCGGGACGGGGTGAAGACGCCCTCCCCGTACAGCGCAAAGTTGTGCAGGTTGTGAACGTAGTGCGAATACGCCCGGACCACCGGGTGGCGCAGGCAGACCACGATGCGCGCGGCGGGCAGCACGTCCGCGATGCGGGCCACGAGGGCCTTGAAGGCTTCAGGTGTCTGGTGGCAGTACTGGGGCGAAGCCTCGAAAGTGTGCTGCTTGCCTGCCAGGGCCTCAGGCCCGCCGAAAGCCGCCAGATAGTGCTGGTACGCGTTCTCGGCCGGGAACTGCGGCGGCACGAAGAACTTGATTTCCTTGCGGCCACTGGGCGTGGCCACGAGCCTGGACTCGCGCAACACCACGTCGAGCATCGTGGTGCCGCACTTCGCATAGCCGATACAGATGGTGTGTTGCATGGGTCGTCTGTCAAACTGCACAGGCGCCCTGTGCGGCGTCCGTCCAACCGAGGTGCGATCGCAGCCCGGTGAAGAAGGCGTCGGACACGCGCGCTGGCGCGAGCGACTCTGCCAGCTCTCGCGCGGCCGCGCGCCTAGGGGCGAGGTCGCTCCGGGCCGCCTCGATGAGCGCCGCCGCGAGCCCGGCCTCGTCTCCGGCGTCATAGAGAAGGCCCGCCGTATCGCCGATGTTGTCCGTGAAACCGCCGACACGCGGCCCGATGACCGGCAGCCCGAACGAGGCCGCCATCAGGGCGGCACCCGAGTTGAGCGTCCGGTCGTAGGGGCACACCGCCACGTCCGCGACGCGGAAGAAGTACTGCAGCTCGTCGCTGGCGATGGTTCGCAGGTCCAGCGAGACCTCCTGGCGGCCGAGCGCCCACAAGCGCAACGCCCGAACGACCTCCTCGTCAGCGGGCGCGCCGGCGATCACCAGGCGCAGCCGCCTGCCACCGGAGGCAACGGCCCGATCGAACGCCGACATGAGCGCGGCATACCCCTTGTAGGCCAGCACGGCGCCAAAGGAGAGAAACACGACCTCGTCCTCCGGAATGCGCCACTCGGCACGCGCCTGCGTGCGGGTGAGCCACTCCGCGTGCGCGCCGACGTAGGAGGGGTGCGGCACGCACAGCTCCTTGCCGGCGTCCCAGCGGTAGTGGGCGCCACAGAGAGCGCTGCTCTGGCCGGTCATGACGTGCACCACATCGGCCGCGTCTGCCATGAGCTGGTGGATGCGGCGGTCCTGCTCAGGCCAGCGCGTCTCGTGGGGCATGACGTTGTGGACGGTCCAGGCGATGCGGTGACCAGCCTGGCGGATCCGCTGCAGCACCAGCGCGAAATCATCGACCGCCTTGTCGGCCGCGGCCTCGTCGGCGGCCTTGGCGGTGCCGCCGTGCAGCCAATGGAAGTGGCAGACGACAGGCCCCACCCAGGGAATGCGGGCGAGCAGATGCGAATGCAGCAGCGGCAGCAGGTGAAAGCCGTGCTGCCGAGCCTGCCCGTAGAGCATCGCCTGGTACTGGTTGCGCCGCGCCACCGGCGCGTACGCCAGCAACACCTGCGGTGCACCGGGTTCGCCGGAGAGCAAGGCAGACTGGAACGAGGCGTCATTGGCCAGGCGCTCGCACTCGATCCACAAGCCTTCGTCGCGGTCAACCAGCACGTTCATCTCGGCTCCTCTGGCGCTGGCGGGCGGCGCGATACCGCGCAATCACCTGTTCGTAGATCTCGATGTAGCGTCGCGCGTTGGCTTTCCAGGTGCGATGCTCGAAGACCCACTGGCGGGCGCGCGATGCGGTCTGTTCGAGCGAGGGTCGATCGGCAGCGCACCGCACGATGGCATCGGCCAGGCTCTCGGCATTCGCCGACTCGACGAGCATGCCGCGCTCGCCCTCGCCGACGACTTCGCGCAGGGCCGGCAGGTCGGTCACGATGAGAGGCCGGCCCAGCGCCATCGCCTCGTAAGGCTTCAACGGCGTCACCCAGTCGGCGGCGTAGTCGGGGATGCGGGGGACGACGAAGACATCGATCGCCATGTAGTAGGACTTCACCTCATGGTGATCGACCTCGCCGGCGAAATGGACGACGTCGGCCAGGCCCAGCTGAGCGACCAGTTCGCCCAGCGCCTTGCGCTCGGGCCCGTTGCCCACGAACAGGCAGCGGCAGTCGAGGCCGCCTTGACGCGCCAGCGCCACCGCTTCGACGAGGTAGCGATGCCCCTCCCGCCTGGACATGTTCGACACGTAGCCCACCACGAGCTCGGCACCCTCGAGGGCCTCGATGCGCACGGGGGGCGGCGCCTCGCGGAACTCCTCGGCGTCGATGCCGTTGGGGATCACGTCGATCCTGTCCTCCGGCACGCCGCGCTGGATCAGGATGCGGCGCATGCTTTCCGAGATCGTCACCACATGGTCGGCGAGTTCCATGCAGCGGTTTTCCTTCTGGATGCGCAATTGGGTGCGCTCCATCCCGAAGACCCGCGGCCCGGCCGGCGCCCACGTGTGCTCGTGGAAGGAACGCACCTCGTAGATCACCGGGATGTCGAACGCGTCGCGCAGCGCGAAGGCCTGCAGCGCCAGCTCGTAGCCTCGGATGCCCGAGGCCGCATGAACGAGGCTGGCGCCACGCTGTGCCACGATGGCTGCAGCCTGCACCGCGCCGATCCTGACCCGCGCGGGTGGCGACAGGGTCCGGATGCCGTTGGTGTTCGGCCCGATGCGAAAGTGGTCGCAACCCGCCACCTGGCCGAGAGGCGGCACGTCGCCGGTCGCCACGCCGTCATAGGCCGGATAGCCAGGCGGGGTGACGACGAAGGGATCCAGCCCCTCCTCCAGTTGCGACTTCAGGGTGTTGAGGCACCGGATGGCGCCACCGGTGTTCTCGAACGGGTAGGCCGTCTTGTGCAAGTGGCAAACGGTCAGCCGCTCACCTCTGTTGAGCTGCCGCCCCCGTGCTTCGATCCGGGGGTACCAGTCCGGCGCCAGTTCCTCCAGCTCGGCGGACACCGCTCGCCACAGCCGCACGGCCTCGGGCTTGACGGCCTGGCACTGCACCAACAGCCTCGCCAGTCGCTCTTGCAGCGTCAAGGCACCTTCCATCTGCGCCAACCGCAGCGCTGGCTCCAGCCAGCCTTCGTGCGGCACCCAGGCCTCGATCATGCCGGCCACCGCCTCCAGCGTCAGAACGGTGAGGTCGGCATCGCAGACGCGCAGTGCCGGGCTGCCGGCATGAACGTGAAGCTCCACGCCGAGCTCGGCGACGCCGGGCTGCACGACGAAGCTCTTGAATTGCCACCCCGCCTCGCCCGGCGCATGCGACGGAACGTACAGGTAGTTGTGGAAGCGTGGCGAGTAGGCCAACTCATGCCACTTTCCGGCCACCGGAAGGGCCGCCGCGTCGAACGGCTGTATCGACATCACCGCGGCCTTCGCCTGGGGCGCGGCATCATCCTCGAGCCGGGCACGCCAGATGACCACCGCCCCCGGCGCGACCTGCAGGTTCTCGGGCCGTCGCCATCCCAGGGGCCGGGTCACCCCGACATAGCGCAAGCCCTCGCGCAGCGACACCAGCCGGCGGACGAGCGACGTATCGCCTTCTGCGAGTGCAGCCTTGACCGCAGGCTCCAGCCAGGCGGCGTCCGGTTCCCAGCCGGCCGCCAGCATGGCCGCGGCGGCATCGCGCGTCATCACCAACGCAGCCGCGTCCACCACCTCCACCGAAAGGGGCGCAGCCACCCTGCGCAGATCCAGCTCGATCTCGGTGACGCCCTCGGGAACCACGAACGACCTGCAGAACCAGCCCGCAGCCCCTCTGGGGAACGACGTGACATGGGTGCGCTCCGTCGCTCGCTCCGTATCCGTCAGGCCCGCAATCCTCGCGCCGCTGGGCAACCCCGCGTCGCCGATGGCCCTGGCCGTCAACAGGGCGGCCTTGGGCGACACGGTGTCATCGCCTTCGAGACGGGAACGCCACACCAGCGTCGCACCCGCGCTGACCGGAACGCGGATCGGACCGTGCCAGCCGGTCAGGGCGTCGCCGTGCGCCTGCCTCACCTGCGTCAGCAAACGCAGCAGGTCGTCCACGAGATCCGGCCGGTGGGCGGCGCGTGCCACGTGCAGGGCGGGGTCGATCCATGACAGCTGGGGGGGCCAGGCGCGGATCACTCGTTCGATCTGCTCTGGGCTCAGCCGCACCAGCTCCGCGTCGACGACGCGCAGCGCAGGGCTGGCGTTCTCGACGAACAGGTCGACCTGCACTGCCGCGGCACCCTGCGGCACCTGGAACGCCCGGAAGTGCCACCCCGGCGTGTCGGGGCGGAACGAACGGACATAGAAGAAGTTCGCGTACCGAGCCGAGTGCGAAGCGCCGGCTGCGGAAAGGCTCACCGGCTGCCCGACCTCGTCGATCAGCGACAGCGAGGCAACGACTGCCTTGGCATGCGGTTGGGCCTCGTCCTCGAGGCGGGCGCCCCACACCAGCACGACGCCACCATGGACAGCCATCGGGTCCGGGCGCGTCCAGCCGGACGGTCCCACACGCTGCCGGCTGCTGCCGTCAGGGGCCGATCGCGCAGGGGCTTCAACCGCCGCCGAGGTGTCAGCTGCCGCAGCGATGGGAGCTGCCGCCTGCGAAGGCGGGGGTGCGACTTGCATCGACACCCGTTCGATCCGGGGGGCAGACACCAGCGCGGCACCATCGCTCTTCGCGTCGCCGCGCCAGCGGATCTCCATCCGCTGGGCCTGGGCCGGTGGCGTCACCGTCGCGGGCCGTGTCGCCTGGGAGCCTCGGCCCACCTTGAACTGCAGGAATGCCGGGTCCAGGCTCGAAGATCGGCACCCCGCGTACGGCGGAGCGATCGGCTTGCCCGCCATGTCGAAGAAGCGGACCGAACCCAGCAGTTCAACCGGCGACGCCACCGATTCCAGCCGCCAATCGAGCGTGATTTCGATCGGCTCGGCCCCATCGAACGTCGACCTGAGAAGCAAGGCACGGCCGGCCGTCAACGCGACAGATTGCCAGGGCTGGGCCGGCAGGGCGCCGGCCGGCATGTCGATGATGTGGCCGGTCGACGTCGACGTGACCGTCATCCGGGCGGGCCTGCGCGCCTCGTCGTCAGCACGCACCGCCTCTTGCTGGCCGGCATTCGAGCCGAACGCCCGCCGCAGCATGCCCAGGGGATTGATGGTCATCCGGCAACCCGCTCGGCCCTCAGGCCAGAACGCCCACGGCGTCGACGCAGACCTGCCCGTCAGCCAGCAGGGTTCGCAAGTCGGCGAACTCCCGGTGACCGACCAGCACCACGACGATGTCGCTGCCCTTCAGTGCCGCCTCGAGGTCGACCAGCGACGCCGCCTGGAGCGTACGGGGCAGTTGCTCGACGTTGGGCTCCACCACCTGCAGGCGGGCCTTCGTGTCGCGCGCCAGTTGCTCGGCAATGTGCAGCGCAGGGCTCTCGCGCAGATCATCGATGTTCGGCTTGAAGGCCAGCCCGAGGACCGCCAGCGTCACGTCGGCTTCCGCCTTGCCCGTCCGGGCAATGGCTTCGTTGACCTTGCCGATCACCCAGCCGGGCTTGCCGTCGTTGACTTCGCGTGCCGTCCGGATGAGCCTGGCCTGCTCCGGTGTCTTGTCGACGATGAACCAGGGGTCGACGGCGATGCAGTGGCCGCCCACGCCCGCCCCGGGCTGCAGGATCTTGACGCGCGGGTGGTGGTTGGCCAGGCGGATCAGCTCCCACACATCGATGTCGAGCTTGTCGCAGATGAGTGACAACTCGTTGGCAAAGGCGATGTTGACGTCGCGGAACGAGTTCTCCGTCAACTTGCACATCTCGGCGGTGCGCGCATTGGTGACGAGCAACTCGCCCTCCACGAAGATGCGGTAGAGGTCGACCGCGCGCGCCGAGCAGGCGTCCGTCAGGCCGCCGATGATGCGGTCGTTGGCCACGAGTTCCCGCACGACATGACCCGGGAGCACCCGCTCCGGGCAGTAGGCGACGTTGACGTCCACCTCGCCCTGCTGCGCGCCGGCGAATCGAAGGTCGGGGCGCGCACCGGACAGCCACTGCACCATCTGCTCGGTCGTGCCCACCGGCGAAGTCGACTCGAGCACGACGAGGTCGCCCTTCTTGAGGACCGGTGCGATGGCCTCGGCCGCCGCCTTGACATAGCTCACGTCGGGCTCGTGGTCACCCTTGAACGGCGTCGGCACGGCAATCAGGAAGGCGTCGGCCGGTTCCGGCCGCGTCGTCGCCCGCAGGAAGCCCTCGGTGACGGCGCTGCGCACGATCATGTCGAGTTCCGGCTCGACGATGTGGATCCGCCCCTGGTTGATGGTGTCGACGGCGTGCTGGTTGATGTCGACGCCCACGACCCGGGTCTTGCGGGCGGCGAACATCGCTGCCGTCGGCAGCCCGATGTAGCCCAGGCCGATCATGGAAACGGTGGAAAAATTCTGGTGTGAGGTCATGGCAGGCGGCAGCGATCAGCTGAGGCAGGTAGGGAGTGCGTCGACGATCCGCTCGCAGGCGCGGCCGTCTCCGTAGGGGTTGTGCGCGAAGCTCATGCGCTGGTAGGCGTCGGCATCGTCGAGCAGGCCGCTGATCCCGCTCACGATGCGCTCGACGTCGGTCCCGACCAGGCGCACGGTGCCGGCCTCGACCGCCTCGGGCCGCTCGGTCGTGTCACGCATCACGAGCACCGGCTTGCCGAGGGCGGGCGCTTCTTCCTGCACGCCGCCGGAATCGGTGAGGATGAGGGTCGACCTCGCCATGAGGTGGACGAAAGGCAGGTAGTCCTGCGGCTCGATCAGGTGAACGTTCGGGATCGCGGACAGCAACCGGTTGACGGGCTCCTGCACGTTCGGATTCAGGTGCACCGGGTACACGAGGTCCATGTCCGGGTAGCGGCGGGCCAGTTCGGCGATGGACTGGCAGATCCGCTCGAAGCCACCACCGAAGTTCTCGCGCCGGTGGCCGGTGATGAGCAGCATGCGGGCACCCGGGCGCAGGAATTCGAAGCGGCGGGCCATGTCGTCGCGCAGCGACGGCGTGGTTTCCAGCTTGTCCTTGACGGCCAGGAGCGCATCGATGACCGTGTTGCCCGTCACGAGGATGGATTCCGGCCGGACGTTCTCGCGCAGCAGGTTGTCGCGTGCCGCGGGCGTCGGTGCGAAGTGCACGCGCGCCAGCGCACCGGTCAGCTTGCGGTTGGCCTCCTCGGGCCAGGGCGAGTAAAGATTGCCCGTTCGCAGGCCCGCTTCGACATGGCCGACGGGAATGCGCTGGTAGAACGCTGCCAGGGACGCCGCGAAGGTGGTCGTGGTGTCGCCATGCACGAGGACGATGTCGGGCCGCTCGGCTTCATACACCGAACGGATCGACTGGAGAATGTCACTTGTGATCGAGTACAGATCCTGACCGGGGCGCATGAGGTCCAGGTCGTGGTCGGGGCGGATCTGGAACAGCTCGAGCACCTGATCCAGCATCTGGCGATGCTGCGCCGTGACGCAAACGCAACTCACGAATCCGGGCGATTGCTCCAGCCGCTTCACCAGGGGCGCCATCTTGATGGCTTCAGGCCTGGTGCCGAAGACCGTGAGTACTTTCATCTGACAAGGCGCTCCCTGGAAAACTAGGGATTATCGCCGATCGACTGCTCCGCCCGATGCCTGGTCGCCGCCAGGTACGCGCGCTCGACGGCACGGGCCGAGCCTTGCCAGGTCCTGTGGGACCGGACCCACTCCCGCGCTCGCCGCCCCATGGCGCGAGCACCCGGCACGTCGTCGAGCAGGCTGGCCAGCGCCGCGGTCAGGCCGCTGACGCTGCCCTTGGCGAAGACGCGGCCGTTCACCCCTTCTTCGATCGTTTCCGCCATCGCGGCCACGCTGGACACGAGGACTGCCTTTTCCAGCGCCATCGCCTCGAAAGGCTTCAGGGGCGACACCAGCTCGCACACCGGCCACGCCTTCCTGGGAAAGGCGCAGATGTCCATCAAGGCGTAGTAGTCGGCCACTTCCTCGTGGGGCACACGCCCGGTCAGGGTGGTGTGTGGTGCCAGCCCCTGCTCCGAGATCCCCTGCTGCACAGCCGAAAGCGCGAGCCCGTCCCCCACGAGGAGGAGGTGGAACGCCCTTCCCGCCCGTGCAAGCTCGGCGCACGCCGACACCAGGTCGTCGAGACCCTCGTAGTCCACGAAGGAGCCCACATACCCGATGACGGGCCGATCCGCCGGCAGGCCGAGACGATGCGCCAGCTCGGCGCTGGCCGGGCGCGGCCGCAGGCTTTCCAGGTCGACGGCATTCGGCGCCACCTCGATGCGGTCACCCGGCGCCCCGCGTCGGATCAGTTCGTCGCGCATGGCGCCGGTGAGCGTCACCACGGCGTCGGCCTGACGAAGGAGCCGGGCCTCGAAGTGCCGAAGATGGCGGTACTCCGCGGTGGTCGCGAAACCCGGGTCGGAGCTGGCGCGGGTCACGTCCCAGAAGCCGCGCACCTCGTAGACGAACGGCAACCCCGCCTCGTGGGCAGCGATGCAGGCGGGGAGCGCCGTCATGTAGTTGGAGGCCGCGTGGACGACCGCCGGCTTCAACTCCGCAATGTGTTGCGCGATCTCGTCGGCAGCGGCCAGCAGGTAGGGCATGTGCCCGAATCGGCGGCGCTCGGTGCGCGCCATTCGGCCGTACTCGAGTTCGCCAACCCGATCCCTGAGAGGCAGTTCCGCGCCAGCTTGGCCAGGCGCAGCCTGCTCGGGGTACCCCGGCCGGCTGTAGGCGCGAACGTCCCACCCGAGCTGGTGCACGGCGGTCAGCAACCCATGCGAGCGGGTGGCGTAGCCGTTGGAGGTGTACGGCAGCCGATAAGCCAGCAGGGCCAGCACCCGTCGCGGCGCAGGTGTCACCGATGCACGCTGCGGTGGGCGCTCCAGGCGGGCCAGAACGGCGCAGCGCTCGCGAATCGCCGCGATCAGGCGCTGGTCGACGCCGCCCGACGGGGCGGCCGCCTCCAGGGCGTCGGCCCACTCGCCGGCCTGGCCCAGCTGCGCCGCCTGGTAGGCGATGCGGGATGCCGCCTGCAAGGTGGACGCGTCCCGGCGCCGGGCCAGCACCCTCGCCGCCATGTCCATCGCCCGGTCCGCCTCGCCGCGCTCGAGCAGCAAGGTGCCGGCCGACAGCGTCCAGCCATGGCGAAGCAATTGGTCGACCACGCTGTCCCACGGTACCGAGGGCTGCGCTTGCGCCGGCTCGGCGGCGGGCCACCAGCGCCCGATCGCCGCCTGGACATCTTCCGGCTCCCGCCGGATGGTGGCCCTGACCCGCCGCCAGGCGCGGCGGACCCAGGGCTCAGACGAGCCGGGCATACAGCGCTGCCAGCCGCCTGGCATAAGCGGCCTCCGAGAACTGCTGCGCCTGCCTGCGCCCACGCGTCGAAAGCTCGAAGCACAGGTCGTCGTCACCATCCAGCCGCTGCAGTGCCTGGGTGATCTGCTCGGTGCGGTACGGGTCGACGAGCAGCGCCGCGTCGCCGGCCACTTCCGGGATCGAGCTGACGTTGGAGGCGATGACCGGCGTGCCCAACTGCATCGCCTCCAGCACCGGCAGGCCGAACCCTTCGTACAGCGAGGGGAACACCACCGCACGTGCGCCGCGGATCAGGTGCACCAGGCTCGGGAACGGCAGGTACTCGATGCGCCGGACCCGATGCCCGGTGACCGATACCGTCTCCAGCAGCCGGTTCTCCAGGGCAGAGCGCCAAGCCCTGGCACCGACGATCACCAGCTCGCAGCCGACGTTGGCGGCCATGAAGGCCTCGATGATCCGGGCCACGTTCTTCTTCGGTTCGATCGACCCGTAGAACAGGAAATAGCCCCTGGGCTCGAGCCCGAAGGTGCGGCTCACGGTGTCGGCGACGACATCGTCGCTGGCCTCCAGCAGTTGTGTGGGCACGTGCACGGCCTGGTAGGTATTGGTGACGCGGTCTTCCGGCACGCCAAGCAGCTCGATGATGTCGCGCCTCGACGCCTCGGACACGGTCACGATGTGGTCCGCGGTTCGGGCGATCCAGCGCATCAGGGCCAGGTAGCTGGCCTTCCGGTCGAGCGTCGTGTAGGGCAGGCGCAGGGGCACCAGGTCGTGCAGGGTGTAGATGTTCGGCGCCCCCGCCACCCGCGCCGGCAGCGGGTAGGTCCAGTGCATCAGGTCCGGCGCCTGCGGCAGGCGAACCTGTTGCGTGGACCGGAAGAAGTCGAACTTGACCGCGCCGCGGTCGAACACGCGGTAGGCATTCCAGAGGCGGTCGAACCGCGGCAGGCGCGATGAAAGGCCATCGGTGACCACCGCACCCGTGACCGGTATCTGGAAAGCGCGGTGACGGTTGCGCAACCCCAGCGCACGCAATTGCCGAAGGGTCTTCACGATGCGATGGGGCGCCGGAGGCGTGACGTCGAAGAACATCACCTCCTTGAGCAGCTCGTCGTGCTTGGCCTTGATCGCCGCGCCGTAGAGCACGTCGACCCGGGCCCCCATGTCCTTCAGCAGGTGGCTGAGGTTGCGACCGTAGGTCGCCACCCCGGTTCCCTTGTCGAGAGACAGGTTGAAACCGTCGATGAGCACCTGGAGCGGCCGGCTGCCCCGCAGCGGGAGCGCGGCCGGGGCATCCGCAGCACGGTCGGTGGAGTCTGGTACGGGCAGCATCATGTCAAGGCGGCGTCAGAAGCGCAGGGCCCTCAACCGGTCGAGGTTCCCGATACAGGACGAGAGCGGGTCGTAGGCCAGGGGGAGCGGAAAGCTGTCGACGAGCGCGCTGGCGTCGTAGCGGAAGGGTTCCCAGCGCTCGTCGATCGCCTTGATGACCGCCTCCCAGTCGGTCCGCTCCGCGCGACGCTGGGCGTACATCTCGAAGCGACCCCGCGGGCCGCCCCGATAGAACTCCCAGACACGGGGATCGGTGGTGCAGTCTTCTTCGAGCGAGATCGTCAGCGGGCCGTTTTCCACCGCCACCATCTGCCGGAAGTTGAGCACCGGGATGCCATAGGCCTCGGCGATCACGACACCATGGAAGCTCTGCGAGACGATGCGCTTGCAGGCCAGGATCTTCCGCAGGTTCTCGACCAGCCCCTCCCAGGTGGGCGCATGCCAGGTGTTGATCACCGTGATGGCGCCGGTGTCGGCCGGGTCGATGTGATAGCGCAGCGAGTCGGCGGGCGGCCGTGCCTCGGGGCCGAAGCCATCGATGTCCTGGATGTGCGGGATCACGCCCAGTTCGTAACGCTTTTCCACCGGCTCGTTGAAGATGGTGGGCAGCAGCCAGACCGGGTCGCCGTAGACGTCCGGCACCGCGACGCCGCAGTCGCGCAGGTGACGCGCGCTGATCGGGCCGCGGATCGCCCGCACGTCGTAGTGCGTGCGCGGCACGTTGCGCGCGAGCACGCCACCCCGCACGGAGACACCGCTGCCCCAGATCACCGCCTCGCCGCCATGGATGGCATGGGCGATGCTGCCGACCGCGACCAGGCGGGTCTCCGGGCGGTCGAAGTTCACATGGTGCACCCGGCGTCCCGACAAGGCGGCCACCATCACAGCGCTCAGCGAGTCGCCCAGGTTGCCGTAACCCTGGCTCTCCGGCGTGGAGGCCGCCCAACTCAGGGCCACGCTGCCGCCGCCGTCGGCCGGGTTGCGTACCAGCCCGTCGACCCGGAAACGCCGGCCGCAATCGGGCGTGGCCGGCAACGGCACGACATGGGGTTCGGCCGCGGGCTCCTCCTCCGCGGAAACGGCATCGGCCTGACCCGGTGCCACCCAGGCCGCCAGGAGGTGGCGGATCGCCTGCGCGTGGACCGACGACCGGCGCGCCAACGCATCGACCCGCTCCGCCGGAACGCTGGCCATGTCGCCGTTCAGGGCGGCAGCCAACCGCTTGAGCCCCTTGTCCAGCGGCACGTCGGTCGTCAGCAGCCGCACTGCGTCGCGCGACACCTCGCGCAGCAGACGCGCCTTCTTGCCGTCAGGGCCATCCAGCGCCAGCACGGGCACCTGGCACAGCATGGCCATCACCAGCCCGTGGAACCGTGTCGTGACCAAGCCGCGGTAGCCCGAGAACGCATGGACCAGCGACTCGAAGGGCAGCCCCCGCACATCCTGCATCGAGGGCGTGGCGCCCAGGCGAGCCAGGATCGGAGCGAGCCGCTTCATGTGCACGACATCGTCGTTGGACATCAGCAGCAGGTCGACCTCGCGCCCGGCAAACGCCAGGGCAACCGGGCCTGCGGGATCCCGCAGGCCCTCGACGAAGTGCAGGTTGTCGAACAGTTCACCGGCCAGGGCCAGGCGAGGTGGCTGGGGCTGGGTGGGCCGAACCGCCTGGCGCGCGCGCGGCGCCCACGCGAACAGCAGGTCGGGCCCGGTCGACACATCGGCCAGACCGAACCGCCGCAACAGCTCGGTGCTGTCGTTGTCGCGGGTGGTCGAGCGGCCAAACAACGGAAGGCAGGCGCGCACGAATTCGCGGGTGAGCGCGTCGCGCTCGATGCCACCGGCATGGTCCTGGTCCGACACGCCGATCATGGCCACCGGCAAGCCGGCATCGCGGCACATCGGGCCGAACTTCAGGTAGTTCGCCAGGTTCTGCGTCTCGTTGCGGCCGTCGCGGCTGGCGTAGACCAGCCCCCCACCGCCCACGACCACCGCATCGAAGCGCTTCAGGTGGGCCGGCGCCACGTCGGAGTTGCTCCACCAGACACGCGCCTTGGTGTGGCGGCGCAGCAGGTCGGCGAGCACGAACGACAGCAGGTCGTCGCCGATGTTGCCCATGGCCGACGCCCCCACGACGAGCACGCGCGGCCCCTGCCCGGCCTGCGCGCCCGGGGCGGCCCGGAAGTCGTGCTCCGGAACACCGGCCCCTTTCAGGTACGCGGACACCTTTTCCCGCCACGCTTGCCAGTGGCGGACGCTGCCGGTGCTGGCCTTGGCGGCCCAGCCGAATCGGCCGCAGAGGACGAAGACCTCGTTGGACCAGCGGCAGTGGCGCCGGTTGGCGTGGTCGTCGTGAACCCAGGGCGCCAGGCGATGGGCGTCGTCCTTGCTGCAGCACCAGGCGATGCGCCGGCCTTCGGGGGCCAGGCCCCAGGAATACTCCAGTGGCGCGAAGCGCGGGTGCAGCTCCAGGAACTCGCTGGGCACGAGCACCAGCTCGGCCTCTTCGGCCGCCGCGAGCGCCGCCTGGCTGGCGGCCACCCAGTACGGATCCTGCTGCCAGCTCATCGGGCGATTCCCCGTCGTGTCACCGCGGCGCTCAATCGAGGTGGTCCTCGATGGTGGCCACGAGCAGGCGGACAATGCCGAACAGCAGCGACAGGCCCAACACCAGCGCCAACACGTCGTAGGCGCGGCGCGGGTAGGCCGCCTCTTCCGGTTTCGTGGGCGAGGCGACCAGCACCAGGCTCTTGATCTTGCGGATCGATTCGAGCCGGGCCGTTTCCATCGAGATCCGGGCCGACTTGTAGGCTTCTTCAGCGAAATTGACTTCGATCTCGAGCTCGCGGAAGTCGCCGACCAAGCTGTTGAGTCGCTCCGACCCCTTGGTGTCGGTGGTGCCGCGCGCGGCCTCGGTGGCCATCTGCTGGCGCAGGGCGTCGGCCTGCTGGCGCATCGCCTTCACCTGGTACGAGTTCTCGTCCATGTAGGACTGCGCGGCCCGCAGGTCCGCCTCCAGCCGGGTCAGGCGTGCCTGCAACTCCAGCGTCAGCGCGGTGGTGGCCTGGGCCTGGGCGGCCGGGTCCAGCATGCGGTGCTTTTCCTGGAACGCCAGCATCTTGCCCTTGGCCTGCCGGAACTTGTCGGACGCGTGGGCCAGCTCCTGGGCCGCAAAAGCCATCTGCTCACGCGCCAGGCGCTGCGAAATCTGGTTGATGAAGGCCTCGCTGGCCTGCACGATGGCCTGGTTGGCCTGCTGGGCCTGCTCGGCAGTGAAACCCTGGGTGGTCACGGTGAGCAGGCCGGTGGTGTCGTCGAAGCGCGCATCGACCCGGTCGCGCCAGTACTCGAGAAACTCATCGGCCGTCGCCTCGGCCGGCAGGCGCAGCAACACGTCGGCTTGCGGCGCCGACCAGGCCTTGCGCAGGCCGAGTTGCCGGTCGACCGTCTGGAGCATGTCGGTCGACAGAATGTGCGCCTGCAGCAGCAGCAGGTCGGCGTGGGTGTTGGCACCGCTCACCTGGAAGACCGAGGCCAGGCCCGCCAGGCCGATGGGCTGGTCGCCGCTTTGCTTGACGGTCACGATGGACTCGCTCTGGTAGCGGTCGGCTGCGAAGGCGTAGAGGTAGAGGGCCCCGCAAAGCGCGGGCACGCCAACGAGCAACACCGCGAGATTGCGCCGCGTCATCAGCTTCAGGAAGCGCTTCACTCTTTCCCTCCCATCCGCTCGTAAGCGGCAATGCCGGCCTCGACGTCTTCGTAGACGGTGGCCACGCCGCGATCGAGGTGAACGACCACCTCGCACATGGCCTTGATGAGTTTCATGCTGTGCGACACAAGAATGAGCTTGGACGATTTCAGGCGCTCGGCGAACAAGGTTCGG
The DNA here is from genome assembly GCA_049322835.1 of Pseudomonadota bacterium. Lineage (GTDB taxonomy): Bacteria > Pseudomonadota > Gammaproteobacteria > Burkholderiales > Burkholderiaceae_C > Ideonella. Next base: position 51,074 of record JBMOQN010000019.1, read on the forward strand.
CTCTTGGCCTTGAACCGCGCGTCGCCGACCCCCATGACCTCGTCGATCAGGTAGTAGTCGAACTGGAAGGCCATGCTGGTGCCGAATGCCACCCGTGCCCGCATGCCCGAGGAGTAGGCCGAGATCGGCAGGTCGAACCATTCGCCGATCTCGGCGAAGTCGGCCACGAAATCCTCGACCCGCTTCATCGCCGCGCCGCGGACACCGTACAGGCGGCAGACGAAGCGCACGTTCTCGCGGCCCGAAGCGGTCGTGACCATGCCCCCTGACAGGCCGACCGGCCAGGACAGCCGCTGCGGTGTGACGATGCGGCCCTTGTCGGGCAGGTCCACGCCGGCGAGCAGGCGCATCATCGTCGACTTGCCCGCCCCGTTGCGCCCGATCAGGCCCACGCTGCGCCCCCCCGGCACTTCGAAGCTCAGGTCGCGAAAGACCGTCTTGCGACCCCGCAACGTGAGATAGCTCTTGGTCAGCGACTCGACCCGGATCATGTGGTGACCCGGCTCAGGCGGCGCAGGCGGTAGAGCGACAGGCCGAAGAACAGCGTGACCGTCGACGAGAAGAAGATCACGTGATAGGACAGCTGCGGGATCGGCTGGTAGTGCGGCAGGCCCAGCTGGCGCGCCGCCTCGATCCAGTGCAATAGCGGGTTCCAGGCCAGCACTTCCACCCATTCGGAAGGGAAGCGCGAGATCGGCAGGATCACGCCCGAGATCAGGTACAGCGGAAGGAAGGACACGCGGATCACCGCCCGCACGTCGGGTGCGAAGCTGGAGATGGCCGCGAAGATCATGCCCAGGCCCAGCGCGAAGCCGACCAGGCCGAGCATCAGGCACAGCCACTCGACCGGGCGCACCGGCAGAAGTTCGTAGCCGAAGAAGACGGTGAGCCCGAAGCCGATGATGAAGAACAGGAAGGACTCCAGGCACAAGGTGAACACCGCCTTGGTGAAGATCACGTCGATCAGGTGCACCGGCCGGTAGGACAGCAGGCCCCGGCTGGTGTTGACGCCCTCCATGGTCTGCATGCAGATGCTGCGGAAGATGAAGTACGGCAACAGGCCGTGCATCAGGAACACCGGGTACTCGTACCCCGTCACGTGCCGGTCGAGGACGAAGCCGAACATCAGCACCGGGAAGGCGACGTGCGCGATCGGCTCGATCAGTACCCAGAAGAAGCCCACCCGGCTGCGGCCGAAGCGCGCAGAAAATTCACGCAGCAGCAACGCGTAAAGCACGTCCTTCTGGACCTGGTAGGGGGAGCGGACGGGGATCGGTTCCATGGGCAGTCTGGGGCAGCGCGGCGGGCGGCCGGGCCGGGCGCGTCAGGGCGCCGGGCAGTACTCCGGCACCCAACGCGCCAGCAAGGCGCGCACCGCGTCGGCCGTGACAGGGGCATCCCCCGCCTGCAGCGCAGCCAGCGATTGTCGCAGGCCGACGAGCCCCACCGTTTCGCGCAGCCTGGCGACCCGCAGCCGCGGCACCGCCGTCGCGATGGTGGCGTCGTCGTCCGCGAGCAGTTCCTCGTACAGCTTCTCGCCCGGCCTCAAGCCGGTGAAGACGATCGGCACCTCCCGCTCGCTGCGGCCCGCCAGCCTGATCATGGTCTTCGCCAGGTCGACGATGCGCACCGGCTCGCCCATGTCCAGCACCAGCACCTGGCCCGACTCGCCGATCGCCGCGGCCTGCAGCACCAGCCGCGCGGCTTCGGGGATGGTCATGAAGTAGCGGATGATCTCGGGGTGGGTCACGGTGATCGGCCCGCCCCGCGCGATCTGCTCCTTGAACTTCGGGATCACGCTGCCGGATGAGCCCAGCACGTTGCCGAAGCGAACCGCGATGAAACGGGTGGCCGAGGGCTCGGCGGCCAGGGCCGAGACCACCATCTCGGCGGCGCGCTTCGTCGCGCCCATCACGTTGGTCGGGTTGACCGCCTTGTCGGTGCTGATCAGCACGAAGCGCTCGGCGCCCGCTTCCTGCGCGGCCAGGGCGGCATGCCAGGTGCCGAGCGTGTTGTTGCGCAGCGCGGCCCAGGCGTTGTGCGCCTCTTCCATCAGCGGCACATGCTTGAAGGCCGCGGCGTGGAACACCACCTGCGGCCGCCAGTGGCCGAACACCGCCCGCAGGTGCGCCTGGTCCTTCACGTCGCCGATGACGCGCACCAGCTCCAGCCCCGGGAAACGCTCGCCGAGATCCTGCTCGACCGCGTAGAGGTTGAATTCGGACAGCTCGTACAACACCAGCCGCGCCGGCCCGAAGCGGGCCACCTGGCGGCACAGCTCACTGCCGATCGAGCCGCCGGCGCCGGTGACCAGCACCGTCTTGCCGCGCAGCGTGCCGCCGATGCCGGCTTCGTCAAGCTGCACCGGCTCGCGGCCCAGCAGGTCCTCGGGTTCGATGTTGCGGATGCGCTCGACCATGCCATCGCCGCTGCGCAGCTCTTCCGCCGAGGGCACGGTCAACACCGGCAGACCGGCTTCGCCCGCCAGCTCCACCGCGCGCCGGCGCCGGCCCGGCGCGGCCGATGGCAGGGCAATGATCAGGTGGGTCGCGGCGCCGCGTACGCCCTTGTCGCGCACCGCCTCCAGCGGCCCCAGCACCGGCACGCCGGCGATGCGCGCGCCCTGCTTGGCCGGGTCGTCGTCGAGCAGGCCCAGGACAATCCACCCCTGCTGGTGGATGCCTGCCAGCAGCCGCTTGGCGGCCTCGCCGGCGCCCAGCACCAGGGCGCGTCGCACCTCGGCCTCGCCGCCGGTGATGCGGGCACGCGAGTGCTCGTAGAGCATGCGGTAGGCGATGCGCACCATGCACATCGCCATCAGCGCGACGATCGGGTGCAGCGCCAGCACCGCCCGCGGCACCTGCACGAGCTGCAGGCCCATCACGCCCACCGCGCTGACCAGGCCCGCCGCGATGCAGGCCAGCGTGAGCCGCTTGACCTCGCCGAACCCCGAGAACCGCCACATGCTCTGCGGCACCTTGGCCACCGCCAGTGCCGCCAGGTAGACCGCGACCACGCCCAGCAGCACCCAGCCGTCGTAGACCGGCCGGGCACTGAGCCAGCGTTCGAAGCCGAGGCGGAACAGGTAAGTGGCGTTCCAGGCCAGCGCCACCATCGACGCATCGACCAGCAGGGACAGCGGCTCGCGATGCGGCCGCAGACGGGCGAGGAACCGGTCCAGGCGGTGCCAGGCCGTCGGTGCGTCGACATTCATGGCGCGGCTCATCGGCTCCACAGCACCTTCAACGTGCGGGCCACCACGCCCAGGTCGGTCCACAGGCTGGCGCGCGCGGCGTAGTCGGCCGCCAGCGCCAGCTTGCGTGGCAGGATGACCTCGACGTACTCGCGCTCGGGGTCGGCCGCCGCGGCCAGCTGGCTCGCTTCGCCACGGAAGGCGAGCGAGGCGGGATCGGTGATGCCCGGCCGAACGGCCAGCACCCGCTCACGCAACGCCGGCGGGTACAGCGCCACGTAGCGCGGCACCTCGGGGCGTGGGCCGACCAGGCTCATGTCACCGCGCAACACGTCGATGAGCTGCGGCAGCTCGTCGAGCCGATGGGCCCGCAGCCAGCGGCCGGTGCGCGTGACGCGCGCGTCCTCGCCCACGGTGAGCTGGCCTTGCCGCTCGGCGTCGACACGCATGGTGCGGAACTTGTGGATGCGGAAGGTCCGGCCATGGCGCCCCACCCGCTCCTGGCGGAAGAACACCGGGCCCGGTGAATCGAGCTTGATCATCAGTGCCAGCACGAGCCCGGGCAGCGCCAGCAGCGCCAGGCCGATGGCGGCGGCAAGCACGTCGAACAGGCGCTTGGCCATGGCCATGCGGGGGTCAGCCAGCCAGCGCGCGCCGCAGCGCAGTGGCCACGCGCTGGACGTCCGCCTCGCCCATGCGGGTGTAGAGCGGCAGGCTCACCATGCGCTCGTAGGCGCGCTGGCTTTGGGGGAAGTCCCCGGTCCGCAGGTCATAGCGGTCGCGCCAGTAGGGGTGCAGGTGCAGCGGGATGTAGTGCACGCTGCAGCCGATGCCGGCGGCGAAGAGCTGTTCGATCAGCGCGTCGCGCGTGAGGGGGGCACCCTCCGCCAGGCGCACCACGTAGAGGTGCCAGGCGTGGCGGTCGCCGGCGGCCGGCTCGGGTGGCAGCACCAGCGGCAACCCGGCCAGGGCCTCGCGGTAGGCCGCGGCCAGCGCCTCGCGCTTCACCTGGAAGCCTTCCAGCCGCGCCAGCTGGTGCAGCCCCAGCGCGGCCGCGATGTCGGTCAGGTTGTACTTGAAGCCCGGGGCGACGATCTCGTAGTACCAGCTCGGCACCTTCGCGGTGAAGCGGTCGAAGGCGTCGCGGCTCATGCCGTGCAGGCGCATCACCCGCGCCCGGTCAGCCAGGGCCGCGTCGCGGGTCACCAGCATGCCGCCCTCGCCGGTGGTGATGGTCTTGTTGGCGTAGAAGCTGAACACCGTGGCGTCGCTGCCCAGGGTGCCGACCAGCTGGCCACCGACCGTGGTGGGCAGCGCGTGGGCCGCGTCTTCCACCACCTTCAGGCCATGGCGGCGGGCGATGTCGAGCAGGCGCGGCATGTCGGCGCCCAGGCCGGCGTAGTGGACCGGGATGATGCACTTCGTCTTCGGCGTGATGGCCGCTTCGACCGCGGCGGGGTCGATGTTGAGCGTGGCCGGGTCGATGTCGACCAGCTTCACGTCGGCGCCCAGGTAGCGCACCACCTCGGCCGTGGCAGTGAAGGTGTGGGTGGTGGTGATGACCTCGTCGCCCGGGCCGATGCCCAGCGCTTCCAGCGCCAGGTGCAGGCCCGCGGTGGCCGAGTTGACGGCAATCGACTGCAGCGACGGGTCGCCCAGGTAGGCTGTGAACGCCGCCTCGAAGCGCTTGGCCTTGGGGCCGGTGGTGACCCAGCCGGAGCGCAGGGTGTCGACCACCTCGGCGATCTCCTCGTCTCCGATCTCGGGCAGGGCGAAGGGCAGGAAGTCGTTCGCAGCAGCGGAACTCATGGTTTCTCGATCCAGGCCAGCAGGTGCGTGCGCAGCAGCGGCACGGTGTTGAAGACGGTGTAGAGCGCGGGGTGCACGGCCGCGACACGACGGGCCAGGGGTGGTGCCAGCGTCACGCGCTGCCACTGCACGCGCCCTTGCGGGAACAGCGCGCGGACCCGCGCCAGCGGCACGCCGCGCACGTCGCGGTTGCGTGGATTGTCCACGCGAAAGTCGTACCACAGCACCACGCCGCCGGGCCGCACCCACTGCCACATCGCTGCGGCCAGCCGCTGCTGCGTCTGATCGTCCAGCAGCGACGAGAAGACCGTGGCCTGGAAGACCAGGTCCTGGCTGGCTGCGCCGATCGGTGCGGTCGCGGCATCGCCCGCGTGCAATTGCACCTCGGCCGGCAGGCACTGGCGCGCCAGCGTGAGCCGCTCGGGCAGCAGCTCGCAGCCGTTCAGGTGGGCGGGCAGGAAGCCGGCGCGCAGGAACTCCAGCAGATTGCCACCGGCACCACAGCCCACCTCGGTCAGGTGCAGGGCCGCAGTGTGGGTCCAGCCTCGGCGCTGCAGGCCACGCAGGATGGCGCGCTGGCGCTCCTGCACCAGCTGCCACACATCGGGCTGCAGCAGGCTGTAGCGGTCGGCCGGGCCGCGGCGGGCGTAGCGGCCGGGCAGGTCGTGCAGCTCGTCGGCGCTCATGCTTTCTCGCACGCCTCGATGAATCGCCGCGCCAGCACCGGGTAGGTGTGCTCGGCCTGCACGAAGGCGCGGCCGTTCCGGCCCAGGCGCCGGCGCTCGTCGGGCGTCATCGCCATCAGGCGGCGCAGCCCATCGGCCACTGCAGCCGGCGACTCGGGCGGCACCGTCAGGCCGCAGCCGGCCTCGGCCACGGGGTCGTTGCCGGCTTCCACCGAATGCAGCACCGCGCAGCCGGCCATCATGTAGTCCATCAGCTTGTTGGGCGCGATGCCGAAGCGGTAGATGGGCACGCGCTGCCAGCCGATGTAGGCGATGTCGATCGCAGCCAGGAAGGCGGGCACCTGGGCCTTGGGCACCGGCGGCAGCCAGTGCACGTGGGCCAGGCGCTCGGCTTCGATGCGGCGCACCAGGCGCGCGCGCTCGTGGCCGTCGCCGACGAGCACGACCGTCAGCGGCACGTCACGCAGCAGCGCCGCGGCATCGAGCAGGGTGTCCAGGGCGTTCGGCAGGCCCATCGAGCCGGCGTGGCCCAGCACCAGGTGGCCGGCGGCGCGCGCGGTGGCCAGCGTGGCGGCCACGTCCGGCCGCAGCGGCGGTGGCTCGGCCGCCCAGTCCTCGGGCGAGATGCCGTTGGGCACGATCGTGAGCTTGCCCAGTCGCAGCCCACGCGAGCGCATGTGCTCGTGGACCTTGGGCAGCATCGACACCACCACATCGGCATCGCGGTAGGCCACCTTCTCGGCCCAGCCGCACAACAACGCGAAAGGGTGGTTCGGCGACATGCCCGAGAGCTCGATGGGGGACAGGGGCCACAGGTCGTGTACCTCGAACACCAGCTTGGCCCCGGCCAGCCGCGCCAGCCGGCGCGCGACCCAGATGTCCATCGGGTAGGTGCTGGAGGCGATCACGACGTCCGGCCGGACCTCGCGCACCAGGGCGCTCGCGCGCCAGGCGACGCGCGCCAGGAAGGTGGCAATGTTGCGCACCCGGCCCAGGCCGTTGCCCCGGTAGGGCGGCGTCGGCACCCAGTGACAGTGAATGCCGTCGACCAGCTCGCGCCCCGCCACCGGCTGGCGCGAGCGCACATGCGAGAAGGTGGCACCCACCATGTGCACCGTGTGGCCGGCGCGCACCCATTCGCGCGCCAGGTAGTAGGGCCGGAACTCCATGCCCAGCGTGGGCGAGCCGGCGTAGTGGTTGAGGTAGAGGATGTTCACGGCCGCGGGTGTCCTCAGGCGCTCAGGGCCTCCAGCCGCTTCACGTAGGCGTTCACGCTGGCCGGGAACATCGCCTGCGCGCCGACCCAGGCCCGCAGGCGGGCGCCGATCGCGTCGGCGTCGGCCGCCAGCGCCGCCAGCCGATCCCGGCCGGGCGTCTCGCCGTCGCCCACGATGACGCCGTTGCGGCCGTCCTCCACCAGCTCGCGGTTGGCCGGCAGGTCGGACAGGATGGGAATGCAGGCATGGCCCATGGCCTCGAGCACCGAGACCGACACCGAGTCGCTCTCGGGCAGGCTGAGGTACCAGCGCGCGCGGGCGTACCACTGCGCCTGGGTGGCGGCATCGAGCCGGCCGACGAAGAGCACCCGCTCGGACAGGCCCAGCTCGCCGGCGAGCGCCTCGGTGGCGGCCCGCAGCGAGCCGTCGTTGGCCACCACCAGCCGCGCCTCGGGCCAGCCCGCGGCCAGGCCGGCGAAGACGCGCAGCACCCGGCCTGGCGCGTAGATCGGCTCGAGCCCTCGGTTGGCGAAGAACAGAGCCGGCTCCTTGGTCGTGGGGGCCGCCGGAAGGCTTTCCAGCCCGAAAGGGAAGACCATCACCTCGCCCGCACCCAGCGCCTTCATGCGCTCGGCCATGTGTTGCGAGTCGCTGGTGGTGAGCGCGCAGGCCTGCAGCACTTGCCGCGTGACCCAGCGCATCGCGCGGCTGCGCTCGGGTGCGACGAGGATGTCCGAGCCCCACGCCGAGCCGGCAATCGGCGCCTTCACGCCGCCGAGCCGGGTCGCGAGCCAAGCCAGCGTGCCGTGCGAGCTCAGGTAGTGCGGCGCCAGCCAGTCGGGCTCGATGGCGCGCAGCCAGCGCGAGACCTCGGGCAGGTGGCGCAACAGGCCGATGTTGCCGCCGGCAAAGTGGGGCTGGGTGCACAGGGCCAGGCGACGGTCCAGCGGCATCAGGGCGTTGAAGCCGGCATCGAAGCCGCGGCTGGAGAGGGCCCACAGGTCGACGCGCGGCTGCAGCGCCCGCGCCCACTTCAGCAGGTGCGGGCTGTTGCCGTCGCCGATCAGGACCACTTTCACGCTGCGGGCCCCTCGCCGGCCCAAGCCTCGTAAAGCGGCCGGATCGCGGGGTACTGTTCGAGCAGCCGCGCATCGGCGCGACGGGTGTCGCCCACGATGCGTGCAGGGCGGCCTTCGAGGATCGCGAAGTCGGGGTAGTCGCCGCGCACGAAGCTGCCCGCGCAGACCAGTGTGCCCTTGCCGAGCCGGGTGTTGGCCTCGATCAGCGTGTGCGGGCCGATGAAGCTCCAGGCTCCGATCTCGATCGGGCCGGCGATCCAGCCCGGCCGCGGCTGGCTGGCCGGCCAGTTCACGTAGCCCTCGCCGAGCAGGCGCTGGCTGCGGTGCGAAGCGTGTGTCACCAGGCTGCAGTGGCTGGTGACCTGCACCCCTTCGCCCAGCGTGATGCCGCCGCTGGCCTCGATGAAATTGAACGGGCCGATGTAGACGTGGTCGGCCAGCACCAGCCGGCCCTCGTGCTCGATGCAGCTGGACGGCGAGATGCGGGTGTGCGGCAGCCAGCGGCCCTGCGAGCGCTCGCCGAAGACGATGCGGTGGTGCAGCGCCCGCGCCCAGCGCCGGCGCCAGCGGTTGAAGGAAGCACGCCACCAGCTCATCTCGAGGCGGATTGTTCCACTGGTGTCGAGACGGGCCAGGTCGCCAGGCGCCAGAAGTAGTAGCCGAAGTACGCCGCCATGGCGATCGACACCAGCCACCCGGCCCCCACCAGGCCGCCCCAGTGCAGGCCGGTGGCAAGTGCCAGCACGAAGGCCACCTGCCCGGCGAGCGAGATGCCCAGCGCCCACCCCTGGGCTTGCCAGGCCATGGTGACCACCGCCAGCGGGCTGGCCACGAAGTGCATGCCAATGTAGAGCGCCAGCGCCCGCGCCAGCAGGCCGGCCTCGCGCCAGTCCGGCCCGAAGAAGAACGCGAAGGCCCGAGGCCCGCCCACCCACAGTGCCACCACCAGCGGCGCCGCCAGCAACGCCAGCAGGCCCATGACCCGGCGCAGCGCGCGGCGCGCCTCGGGCGTGGCGCCGGCCTCGGCCAGCTTGGGGTACAGGGCCTGGGAGACCGCGCTGCCCACCAGCGTGGCCGGGGCCTTCAGGTAGCGCAGGGCCAGGCCCCAGAAGCCGGCCGCCGCCGGGCCCAGCGCTGCGGCGATCAGGGCCAGGCTGAGGGTGTCCTGCAGGGCGCCTGCGAAGGCATGCGGGGTGTTCAGCAGCGGGAACGCGCGGTGTCGCTTCGCGACCTCGCGCAAGGTCAAGGGCCGCGCCGTCCCGTGAGCGCCGACCAGCGGCAACCGCAGCAATGCCGTGGCCAGACCCGCCGCGGCGATCGGCGCCACGATCAACCCCGTCACTCCTGCACCGGCCCAGCCGGCCGCCGCCTGGGCCAGCGCGGCACCGCCGTACTGCAGCACCCGCGCCGCCGCCAGCGCGCGAAAGCGCTGCAGCCGCGTCGCCCACAGCGTGGCCAGCGAGGCGGCGCCGGCCGTGGCCACCGCCAGCGGCAGCCACGCGGCCCAGTCACCTGCGCCCGCGATGACCCACGCCGCCGCCCCGAGCGCCGACAGCCCGGTGGTGCCGGCGAGCAGGCGCAGCGAAAGGCGGCGCAGGGCGTCGGCTTCACCCTCGTCGGCGGCCAGCGGCAGGGCGAACTCGTAGCGCGCGCAGGCCACCACGGCCACGTTGGCGGCCACCGCGGCAAACAGGTGGTAGAGCCCGAACTCGGCCGGCGTGAAGAGCCGGGTCAGCAACGGCCCGAGCAGCAGCGGCAGCGCCTGCGCCACCGCCCCGCCGGCGGCCAGCGTCAGGCTGGCGCGCAGCAGGCCCGCCAGCGGCGCCGTGCTCGTGGCCATCGGTTCAGCGGCGCGGGCCGACAGCCGCCGCGAGCGCGGCCACCACCCGGTCCTGGTCGGCCTCGCTCAGGTCGGCGCTCATCGGCAGGCTCAGCACCCGTGCCGCAGCGCGGTCGGCTTCGGGGCAGCCGGTGGCGAGCGCGTAGGCCTCGTAGGCAGGCTGGCGGTGCAGCGGGCGCGGGTAATGCACGGCCGTCGGCACGCCGGCATCCTTCAAGGCCGCCTGAACCCGCTCGCGCTGGTCGACGAACACCGTGTACTGGCCCCAGACGCAGCCGCGCCCTTCACGCACCACCAGGCGCTGCAGCGCCAGCCCGGCCAACGCCTGGTGGTAGCGCTCGCCCAGCGCAGCGCGGCGCTCCAGCTCCCAGGGCAGGCGCGGCAGCTTGGCCAGCAGCACGGCGCACTGCAGCGTGTCCATGCGCCCGCCGAGGCCGAGCCGGGTGTGGGTGTAGCGCGCACTCTGGCCGTGGATGCGGATCTCGCGCGCCGCCTGCGCCAGCATGTCGTCGTCGGTGAAAAGGGCTCCACCGTCGCCATAGCAGCCCAGCGGCTTGCTGGGGAAGAAGCTGGTGCAGCCGATGGTGCTCAGGTGCCCGCTGCGCTGGCCTTGGAAGGTGGCGCCGAAGCTCTGGGCGGCGTCTTCGATGACCGGCAGGCCGTGGTGCGCGGCGATGGCATTGATGGCGGCCATGTCCGCCGCCTGGCCATACAGGCTGACCGGCATGATCGCCTTGGTGCGCGGCGTGATCGCCGCCGCGATGCGCGCTGCATCGATGTTGGCCGTGTCGGGCTCGATGTCCACGAACACCGGCACCGCGCCCAGCAGCACGATCACCTCGCAGGTGGCGGCGAAGCTGAAGGGAGTCGTGATGACCTCGTCGCCGCGGCCGATGCCGAGCGCCATCAGCGCGATCAGCAGCGCCTCGGTGCCGCTGGCCACGGTGACGCAGTGGCGCGCGCCGGTGAAGGCGGCCAGCTCGGCTTCGAGCTGGGCCACCTCCGGCCCCATGATGTACTGGCCGTGGTCGAGCACGCGCTGGATGGCGGCGTCGATGCCGGGCTTGAGCGCGGCGTACTGGGCCTTGAGGTCGGTGAACTGCATCGCTTCAGGGGGCATCTTCGATCAAGGTGACCACGCCGTCGTCGAGACGGTAGCGCTGGCCGGTGCCCGGGCAGGTCGCCTGACCCGCCGCATCGAACAGCAACCGCTCGCCGTGCCGGCTCATCCAGCCGATGCGGCGCGCCGGCACGCCGGCCATCAGCGCATGGGCCGGCACGTCCTTCGTGACCACCGCGCCGGCGCCGACGAAGGCGTACTCGCCGATCGTGACGCCGCAGACGATGGTGGCGTTGGCGCCGAGCGTCGCACCGCGCCGCACCCGGGTGCGGCGGTATTCGCTTTTCCGCGGCACAGCGGCCCGTGGGTTGTGCACGTTGGTGAACACCACGCTCGGGCCACAGAAGACCTCGTCTTCCAGCGTCACCGAGTCGTAGACCGACACGTTGTTCTGGATCTTCACACCGTGGCCGATGTGCACGTCGTTGCCGACGAACACGTTCTGGCCCAGCGAGCAGCCCGCGCCGATGCACGCGCCCGCGCACACGTGGCTGAAGTGCCAGACCTGCGTGCCCTCGCCGAGCTGGGCGCCCTCGTCGACGATCGCGCTGGGGTGGACGGTCGCAGCCATCGCGTCAGCGCGCCAGGGTGCGCACGAAGGGGTGGGCGTCGGCCGAGGCCGGCAGCACGGGGGCGGTGCGGATCGCCTCGACCGTCTCGATGCAGTGGCGCGCATCGGCCAGCCCATAGCCCCGGCCGGCCAGGATCTCTCGGTAGCTCACGGTGTGCAGGTCGGTGAAGCCTTCCGAGAACTCGAGCTGCTCGCCGGAGATGTCGATGTTGCGGAAGGTCGTCTTCCTGCCCTTCGCCGAAGCCGGCAGGTCGTGGGCATCGATCGACAGGAACCAGCGCACCCGGGCGCGTTCGTACTCCAGGAAGCCGGCGGCCTTGGCGTCGCCGCTGTGGTGCACCACGCTCGCCTGCAGCCGGCCGAACACGAAGTGCAGCATGTCGAAGAAGTGCACGCCGATGTTGGTGGCCACGCCGTAGCTCTTGCGCGGGTCGCCTTTCCAGCTCTCGGCGTACCACTTGCCGCGCGGGGTGATGTAGGTCAGCTCGACGTCGAACTTGGTGTCGGCCGGCCCGGCAGCCACCTTCTCGCGCAGCTTCAGGATGGCGTCGTGGTGACGCAGCTGCAGGATGTTGAACACACGCCGCCCGGTCTCCCCCTCGACCCGCGCCAGCTCGTCCAGCAGCGCCACGGTGGGCACCAGCGGTTTCTCGCAGATGACATCGGCGCCCAGACGCAGGCCCGCAGCGATGTGGGCATGGTGCAGGTGGTTGGGGCTGCAGACCGCCACACAGTGCAAGGCCTCGGCCGGGTCGCGCCGCCGCACCTGGGCGTGTTCCTGGAAGCGCTCGAATTCGGTGAAGAACTCGGCCTCGGGCGCCAGGCTGTCGATGATGCCCACCGAGTCGTTCACGTCGTAGGCCACCGCCAGGCGGTTGCCGGTGTCGACGATCGCGCGCATGTGGCGCGGCGCGATGTAGCCGGCGGCACCGATCAGGGCGAAGTTCTTCATGGCCGGGCGATCGCCTTCACTTGTAGACGTGGCCGCTGGCAGCGAACCGGCGCTGCAGCTCGCGCGCATCGATGTCCTGCACGGCGGCCCCGGTATCGAGCGCCAGGTCGGCGGCCACGCCGGCCGCCTGGCCCAGCATCATGAAGGTGGGCTCCATCCGGACGGAGGCATAGCCGATGGAGGTCATCGACAGCGTCACCGGGTTCAGCAGGTTGGTGGCTTCGGCACGGCGAGGTACCAGGCTGCGGTAGCTGATCGGGTACATCCGGTCGTTGGGGATGTGGACGATGCGGAAGCCTTCGGACACCACCATCTCGCGCGCCGGCGCACCGCCGATCGAACGCAGCGCCACGGTGATGCGCCGCACATGGCTGTCGATGTTGTAGCCGCCGAGCGCGACCGAGTCGGTGATCGCCGGCCGGCGCCCGTTCTGGAACAGGTCGTTCTGGTTCATCACGTACTCGCCGAGCATGCGGCGGGTCTCGCGGGTGTAGAGCCGGTAGGACCAATGGCCGTTGTCGACGAACTCGTCCTTGCACAACCCGAAGCGCGCCACCTTGGCGTTCAGGGCGCCAAACCGGGGGTCGGTCTGCCAGGTGTACAGCAGGCCCTGCATGTAGCTCTTGTACGCGGCCTCGATGGCGGCCCGCTCCTCACGCGTGGCGGTGGGGTAGGCCTGGTTCCACCCGGGCATCGACATGTCGGTCGAGAAAACCGAGCCGCCGTTCAGGTCGTGCTTGAAATGCAGACCGTCCTTGGACCGCACGGTGGGCGCCGGGTTGAAGTACATCCGGTCCAGCGGCGTGCGGCCACTGGCGGCCATGGCCACGGCGACGCGCGCCGTTCCCTCGTACCGGGACGCGTCGTAGTCGGCCGGGCGGGTGAAAGGCACCTGGTTGGTCGGGTCGTCGGTCACGCACAACCGGTAGTTGTAGGCCATCAGACGGTCGTCGCCGCTGCCTGGCGGCGGCGGGTTCGCCATCTTCGGCTCGACGAAGGCGATGGTGCCGCTGTCGGGATCACCCGGCACCTTGTATGGGTCGACGAACAGGCCATACGGCGGCGTGAACACGCCAGTGCCGGCGTCGTCCTCGCGCTCGCCGTACTGCGGATGGCCGGGCTCGACCTGCAGCCTCGGCTCGCGGGCCGTGGTGTGGCTCACACCGGCCATGGCCATCAGGTCGCCCTCGTAGCTCGCGTCGATGAAAACCGAGCCGGCGACCCGGCCGGACGGGGTGGTGACCGCCGTGACGCGGGTGCCCTCCTTCTCGGCCGAGAGCAAGGGCTGGTTCAGCCCGAGCCACAGGTTCGGCTCGGCAGCCGCCATCTGCTCGAAGGCCGTCTTGGCCATGCGTGGCTCGATGTCGTAATGGAAGGGGCAATCCTCCGACGTCGCACAGTTGCCGTCGGCCACCGACAGCGCCCGCGTCTTGTCGAAGAACTCCTGCGTGATCCAGCCCAGCGGGATGCCCATGCCGGTGTGGATGTCGGTCTTGGCCAGGCCGCCGGCCACCACCCCGCCCACCCAACGGGAGGACTCGAGCACCACGACCTGCCGCCCGGCCCGCGCGGCCGCGATGCCGGCCATCAGGCCGGCCGGGGTGGCACCGAGCACCACCACTTCCGGGGCCATGACCCGCCAGTTGGCACTGGCGCTGCGCCGGTCGCTCGGGCCGCCCATCGTCACGACGAGGCGGTGCTCTCCCCGGGCCAGGCCCTGGTAGTCGAGCCGGCCCTCGGTCGCGCTGATGCCGCAGTCCGCGGCAGCGGCCCCATCCAGGCTGCATTGCATGGTCTCGCCGGATTTCAGTGGCGGGCTGACGCTGAAGGCCAGGGTGCCGGAGGTCCAAGGCGTCTGCGCCGACACCAGTTGCACCGAGGGGGCGGAAGTCCCGGAGGACCCACCCCCGCAACTGGCGGCCAACAAGGCCAGCGCGAGCCCGCCGCCCAGCGCCGCCCCGCGGCCCCAGCCATGACGGACGCGCTGAAGTGTCTTGCCCAAGTCAGTCAATCGTTTTCTCCCGAATTCGTGGTGAAGCTCAACCCTTGAGGGCGGCCAGCGCCCGCCGGCCCCAGTAGGCGGCGACCCGGCGAGCCCTCGCCGACAAGGGCGGGCGGGCACGTGCCGGCGCGCCCTGCCCGGCAGCCGGCACCCGGCGGGCACGCACCACCACCGCGCTGGCGGTCAGGTCCAGGGCGGCGTTGAGATGCATCGCGTAGACGTGCCCGTCTTGCGCCTTGAAGCGCAGCCTGTTGACGCTGCCGCGGCGGGCCACCACCCGACCTGCGTCGCGCCATTGGTGGAACTCGTCCACGGCCCGGCCCTTGACCGTCAACTCCAGCTGACGCGGCGCCTCGGGCCCGGCGATCACGTCGACTTCGATCTCGGCATCGCCGAAGTACTGCGGCTGCACATGGCCGCGGTCATCCGCCTGCTCGACGGCCAGCACCTGGAAGTCGCGCCACAGGTGGGTCGAGAAGCTCTTCACATGGCGCTTGAGCTGCTGGCAGCTCTCGTTGAATCCCACCACCACCGGGCGCGACTTCGGACGCGCATCGTCCTTGGTCAGCACCATCACGTTGGCGGCCAGCAGCGCCCCGCGGCGGAAGGACACGATGGGCTTGCTGATCTGAGAACCCGCCGTGAAGCCGAAGTCCTGGAAACGCTCGATGTGCGGCCGGTTGAAGAGGTGGTCGGTGACGCGGCAGTCGAACTCCGGTTCGGCATGCAAGGGCGAGCGGTGCAGGATGTCGATCAGGTGCTCGGGGTGGAAATAGTGGTTGTGCGGGATGTCCAGCGTCTTGTCGCCGAAGACCACGGCGGTCGTGAAGGCATAGACACCGCCCGGCTTCAGCACGCGGTGCACTTCTGCCAGGTGCCGGTCGAAATCGGCGTCCACGCCGATGTGCTCGAAAGCGCCGGTGGACCAGCAGAAGTCGTAGGTGTTGTCGGGCAGCTTCAGGTCGCGCATGTCCATCGCCCGCGCGTCGATGCGTGCCGGGTCCACCGGCCACGGCGCCTTGCTCATCACCAGCTGCAGGGGGTCTTCGGTGCGCACGCCGACCCAGCCGCTGTCGGGCAGGTAGAGGTCGGTGACCAGCGTCCTGGCGACCTTGGGGGCGATGGCGTAGATCAGGCGCTCCGTGCCCGCCCCCATGGCGAGGCCCTGGGCATCGGGGTGGATCTTGCCCTTCAACCGCAGGGCGCGGTAGATGGTGGCGAACTCCCACGCCCTGCGCGAGCCGAAAGGGGTGGAGCGCAGGTCGTCGCGCAGAAATCCGTCGATCTCCGGGTGGAAGAAATCGTAGATGTCGCAGACTTTCTGCAAAGGCACAGGACGGTCCATTGGAATTTTTCTCCCTGATGAATGTGGGGCGCAGCCGGCCGGGCGACCGGCCTCAGAGCCTGAAGACACTGCAGCCGAGTGCCGCCAACGCCTCCGGGGGGTACAGCGACTTCACGTCCGCCACGACCGGCCGGGCCCCTTGCACCAGCGCCCGCACCTGCGGCGGTGTCATCGCACGGTACTCACGGTGCGCCACCGCCACCACCAGCGCGTCGAAGGGGCCGTCGTCCAGCGACGCCAGCTCGATGCCGCACTCATGCCGCACCTCGGCCGGGTCGGCATGCGGGTCGACCACCAGCACCTGGGTGCCGTGGTCTTTCAGCTCGTTGACGAGGTCGACGACCTTCGAGTTGCGGATGTCGGGGCAGTTTTCCTTGAAGGTGAGGCCCAGCACGCCCACGCGGCAGCGCGGCACGTCCAGCCCGCTCTGCAGCATGCGCTTGACGACGTTGCGCGCCACATAGCGGCCCATGTTGTCGTTGATGCGCCGGCCGGCCAGGATGACCTGCGGGATGTAGCCCAGCTGCTCGGCCTTGAAGGTCAGGTAGTAGGGGTCGACGCCGATGCAGTGGCCACCGACCAGCCCAGGGCGGAAGGGCAGGAAGTTCCACTTCGTGGCGGCGGCGGCGATCACCTCCGCCGTGTCGATCCCCATGCGGGCGAAGACCACCGACAGCTCGTTCATCAGCGCGATGTTGAGGTCGCGCTGCGTGTTCTCGATCACCTTGGCCGCCTCCGCCACCTTGATGCTGGGCGCACGGTGCACGCCGGCGGTCACCACCGAGGCATAGACCTCGGCCACGGTGTCCAGCGTGGCCGCGTCGCAGCCGGAGACGATCTTCCTGATGTTCTCGAAGCGGTGCTCGCGGTCGCCCGGGTTGATGCGCTCGGGGCTGTAGCCGGTGAAGAAGTCGACGCCATGCTTCAGGCCCGAGGTGGCTTCGAGCACCGGCACGCAGTCCTCCTCGGTCGCACCGGGGTAGACGGTGGACTCGTAGACCACGATGTCACCCTTCTTCAGCGCCGCGCCGACGCTGCGCGAGGCGGAGACGAGCGGCGACAGGTCGGGCTTGTTGGCGCTGTCGACCGGCGTGGGCACGGCCACGATGAAGAAGTCGGCCGCGCGCAGCTCGGCCACCTGGTCCGTGCAGCGCAGGCGCGCGTTGGCCAACTCGTCGGCCGGGACCTCGCCGGTGCGGTCGTGGCCGGCGCGCAGCTCGGCGATGCGCTGGGGGTTGATGTCGAAGCCGATCGTGGGCGTGCGTTGCCCGAAGGCCACGGCCACGGGCAGGCCGACGTATCCCAGGCCGACGACGGCGACTTTGCGGTTCATGGAAGGAGGCAGAAAGGCCGGCGCCGCGACGTGGAGCCGAAACGACGGATTTTAGGTGGCCGGCCCGGTGGCAAGCCCGGCGACAGGGCCAGCCACCTAAAATCACCCGTTCCGCCCTCCCCGGCCGCGCCCCTGACGGGCGTCGGCGCCTCGCGAGCCTTTGCATGAGCCACGACCACACCCCCCCGCCGACCGACGACAACCAGCTCATCGCCGAACGCCGCGAGAAACTGGCCGCGCTGCGCGCGCAGGCCCAGGCCACGGGCACCGCCGCTTTCCCGAATGACTTCAAGCCCAGCCACCACGCGCTGGACCTGCACCACCGGCATGGCCAGGTGCCCAACGAGGAGCTGGAGCCTCAGGCCGTCAAGGTGGCCGTCGCCGGCCGCATGATGCTCAAGCGCGTGATGGGCAAGGCCTGCTTCGCGACGCTGCAGGATTCGTCCGGCCGCATCCAGCTCTACGTGACGCAGGATGCGGTGGGCGCCGACACGCTGGCCGCCTTCAAGCACTGGGACCTGGGCGACATCCTGGCCTGCGAAGGCACCCTCTTCCGCACCAAGACCGGCGAGCTGTCGGTCAAGGCCACCTCGGTGCGCCTGCTGACCAAGAGCCTGAGGCCGCTGCCGGACAAGTTCCACGGCATGACCGACCAGGAGCAGAAGTACCGCCAGCGCTACGTCGACCTGATCACCGACGACGCCGCGCGCGCCCGTTTCGTGGCCCGCAGCAAGGCGGTCAGCTCGATCCGCAGCTTCATGGTCGAGCACGGCTTCCTCGAAGTGGAAACGCCGATGCTGCACCCGATCCCGGGTGGTGCGAACGCCAAGCCCTTCGTCACGCACCACAACGCGCTCGACCAGGAGATGTTCCTGCGCATCGCTCCGGAGCTGTACCTCAAGCGCCTCATCGTCGGCGGCTTCGAGCGCGTGTTCGAGATCAACCGCAACTTCCGCAACGAAGGCATCTCGGTTCGGCACAACCCCGAATTCACGATGATGGAGTTCTACGCGGCCTACTGGAACCACCACGACCTGATGGACTTCACCGAGGCCGTGCTGCGCCATGCCGCGCGCGCGGCGACCGGCTCGGCGGCCGTCACCTACGCCGGCAAGCCGGTCGAGCTGGACAAGCCCTTCGCGCGACTGTCGGTGCGCGAGTCGCTGGTGGTGCATGCGGGCC
The DNA here is from genome assembly GCA_049322835.1 of Pseudomonadota bacterium. Classification (GTDB taxonomy): domain Bacteria; phylum Pseudomonadota; class Gammaproteobacteria; order Burkholderiales; family Burkholderiaceae_C; genus Ideonella. Next base: position 69,403 of record JBMOQN010000019.1, read on the forward strand.
TGAGCCATGCCGAGGCAGACGACGCCGAGCTGCTGCGCGCCCGGCTGAAGGCCAAGGGCGAGGAAGCCCCGGCGCACTGGACGCTGCCCGAGCTGCAGTTCGGCCTGTTCGAGGCCGAGGTGGAAGAGAAGCTTTGGCAGCCGACCTTCATCATCGACTACCCGGTCGAGGTGAGCCCGCTCGCCCGTGCGTCGGACTCGAACCCCGCCATCACCGAGCGCTTCGAGCTCTTCATCACCGGCCGCGAGTACGCCAACGGCTTCTCGGAGCTGAACGACGCCGAGGACCAGGCCGCGCGCTTCCACGCCCAGGTGGCCAACAAGGACGCCGGCGACGAGGAGGCGATGTTCTACGACGCCGACTTCATCCGAGCGCTCGAGTACGGCATGCCCCCGACCGGTGGCTGTGGCATCGGCATCGACCGGCTGATGATGCTGCTGACCGACTCGCCGAGCATCCGCGACGTGATCCTTTTCCCGGCGCTGCGCCGGGAGGGTTGAAGCGGTTGCCGGCGGTTACCTCGGTGGCTTGATGCACCGCAAGCCGCTCAGGGGGCCCCATGCGATGCTGCCGCGATGAGCGCCGCCGCCCCGCACGACCCCGAGCTCGCAGCGCTGCACGCGCGGCTGTGGGGCGAGTTGGCCACTGCCGCGCGCGACAAGGCCCACCCCTGGCGCACGCCGGTGCTGGCCACGGTGGGCGGCCCCGCCGGGGCGGATGCACGCGTGGTCGTGCTGCGCGAGGTGGATGCCGCCGCGGGCGAACTTGTCCTGTTCACGGACGCACGTTCGCCAAAGGCCACCCAGATCGCGGCCCACCCGCAGGGTGTGCTGGTGCTGTGGTCGGCAACGCTGGGCTGGCAGCTGCGGGCGGCGCTGCAGCTGGAGATCGAGACGAGCGGGCTGGCCGTGTCGTCGCGCTGGGCCCGGCTGAAAATGACGCCGGCGGCGCAGGACTACCTGTCCCCCCAGCCGCCAGGCCAGGCACTGGCCGGGTCGCCCGGCCGCGAAAGCCGCGCGCATTTCGCGGTGGTCACCGGCCGGGTACAGCGGCTGGACTGGCTGGCGCTGGAGGCCACCGGCCACCGCCGTGCCGTCTTCGACGAAGCGGGTGCGCGCTGGGTGCAGCCGTAGATCTGGTGCCCGGCCGTCTGGAAGCACAACGCCGCGTCGCAGCACGGCCGCCCGCGGCAACCCTGTGCCGGCCGCGCTCGGCTCACGCCGGCCGCTCGAACTTCGGCGGGCGCTTGTCGAGGAAGGCGGCCATGCCTTCGCGCTGGTCGGCGGTGCCGAACATCGCGTGGAACAGGCGGCGCTCGTACCACAGGCCGTCGCTCAAGGTCGACTCGAAGGCGCGGTTGACCGCCTCCTTGGCCGCCATGACCGAGATCTGGCCGAAGCCGTTGATCTGAGCGGCCACACCGAAGGCCTCTTCCATCAGCTTGTCGGCCGGCACGACCCGCGAGACCAGGCCCCAGGCCTCGGCCTGGGTGGCGTTGATCCAGCGATTGGTCAGCACCATGTCCATCGCCTTGGCCTTGCCGATGGCGCGTGGCAGGCGCTGGGTGCCGCCGGCGCCCGGCACCACGCCGATGGTGATCTCGGGCTGGCCGAACTTGGCGTTGTCGGCGGCGATGACGATGTCGCACATCATCGCCACCTCGCAGCCACCGCCCAGCGCCACGCCGCCCACCGCGGCGATCACCGGCTTGCGCACGCGACGCATGGTTTCCCAGTTGCGGCTGATGTACTCGCTGCGGTAGGTGTGCTGGAAGTCGTAATCCTTCATCGCCGCGATGTCGGCGCCGGCGGCGAAGGCCTTCTCGTTGCCGGTGACGACGATGCAGCCGATGCCGGGGTCGGCGTCGAAGGCCAGCAGCGCCTGGCCCAGCTCGTCCATCAGCTGGTCGTTCAGCGCGTTCATCTGCTTGGGCCGGTTCAGCCGGATCAGGCCGGTCTGGAGTTGACCGTGCGCGCCATCGCCGTGGCGCTCGGTCAGGATGCATTCGTAGGCCATGGTGGCGCTCCTCTTTCTGCGGGGAATCGAAAGACTATAGGTCAGGGCCGCGGGGGCGACGCCGTTGCTGGCGGGCTGCCTGGCCCTGCAGCCTGCAGCGGCAGGCTCTTCAGGCTCAGCTCGGCATGGGTTTCCGCATCCAGCCGCATCACGATCTTGGCCGGCAGGTACTGCAGGCTGGGCGCGATCCAGACCTCCAGCGTCCACTCCTTGGGCCGCCGGTTGCCCGGCCGCGGCACGAGGTGGAAGGCCTTGACCTCGCCGAAGGGCAACTGCAGGTCGACCTGCTCGGCCACGTCGTAGGTCCACATCCCCACGCGGCGGGGCAGCGCGAGCGGGAAATCGACCGAGCGGCCCACCTGCAGCAGCTCGGGCTTCGTCAGGAACAGCCAGGTCATCTGCACGAACTGGCTCGCCGTGTCCTGCACGCCGGGCAGCGGGTCGTTGACCTTCTTGTTGGCCAGCACGATGCGGTCGGCCTCGAAGAGCACGGTCTGCCGCGTGGTCTCGCGCAGCGCGACCTCGGTTTCCTCGTCGTAGCGGCGCGGGCTCAGGCCGTTCGGGCCAAGCAGGCCGTCGCTCAGCATGCGCCGGCCGCCGATGGGCGGGATGCGCACCTCCAGCCGCACCTGGTAGCGCGGGCCCTCTCGCAGCCATTCGACCTTGGCGTTGCCGTAGGCGGGGCCGCGGTAGTAGCCAACGAGGTCGTAGCTGAGCCGGGTCGACGGGGGCCAGTCGAAGGCGGCCGGGGCCGAAGCTGCTGCCACAGCGACCGCCGGGGGCAGCGGCGGGCTGGACGCCGATGGGGCCGGGGGCGCGGAGGCCGCTACGAGGGGAGGTATGGGAGCGCTGGCCGCTGCCGCTACCGGAGCGATGGGCGCGCTGGCCGCCGCATCGCCCGTGCTCGCGACATCTGACAGCAGGGAAACCGGCTCGGACGCAGGCGCCTCCGGCGCCAGCACGGCAGAAGCCGGCCGCTCCGGCACGGCGACCACCCGCTTCGCCGGCGCTGGCGGCGGCGGTGCGACGGCGGCGTGCACCGGGGGCAAGGCGGGCGCCAGCTCACGGACAAAGGCCACCTCGATGGCCTCGGGTGCGTCGTCGGCCGCCGCCCCCTCGCCAAAGCGGCTGTCGGGCAACTGGCCGGCGACCCACCAGTGCGCCGCACTGACGGCGAGCAGCAACGCCAGCCACGCGCTGCGCCGGCGGGCCAGGGCAAGGGTCAGGCGGCGCATCGGCATGGCCGGCCGGCCGCGGTGGTCAGGGCATCAATCGCCGAGCCAGCCGCGCCGCAATGCCAGCGCCTCGGCCTTGGGCTGCGCCGCCAGGGCCAGGGTGACGTTGCTCGCCAGCGCAGGCACCTGCAGGGGCTCGAGCTTCAGCGTGTGCACCCGCTGCTGGCGCACCAGCAGCAGCTCACAAGGCTGGCCCTCGGCCAGCCATTGCTGGGCGTCGTCGAGCCGGCGGATGCGCCAGCCGTCGACCGCCAGCAACTCGTCGCCGGCGCACAGGCCGGCCGCCGCAGCGGCGCTGCCCTGCAGCACCGACTTGACCTGCACGCCCGTCACGGGGCCTTCGCTGAGCTTCAGCCCCAGCGAAGCCGCCCAGCCGGCTTTCTCTTCACCCAGTTGCACGCCCGCGGCGACCAGCGCTTCGGCGAGCGGCAGTTCGTCGCGGCCATGCACCCAGGCCTTGAGCGAATCGGCGAGTGCCGGCCCCCCGAGTGCCGCCACCTCGGCCAGCACCGCGGCTTCTGTCAGCGCACCGCCAGGGCAGGCCTTCCAGAGCCGGCGCATCAGCACGTCGAGCGACTGGCCGGCGCGGCGCAGGCCCAAGTCGAGCAGCAGCCCCACCAGCGATCCCTTGGTGTAGTAGCTGATGGTGGCGTTGGGCGTGTTCTCGTCCTGGCGGTAGTACTTGTTCCAGGCGTCGAAGCTGGACTCGGCCACGCTCTGAACCTTCTGGCCCGGCGTGGCGCGCACGCCGCTGACGGTGCGGGCGATCAGCTTCAGGTAGCGGGCACTGTCGATCAGGCCGGCGCGGCGCAGCAGCAGGTCGTCGTAGTAGGAGGTGAAGCCCTCGAAGAACCAGAGCAGGCGGGTGTAGTTCTCGCGGCTGTAGTCGAGCTGCATGAACTCGGCCGGCTTCAAGCGCTTGACGTTCCAGGTATGGAAGTACTCGTGGCTGATCAGGCCCAGCAGCGTCACGTAGCCGTCGGTCAGGGCCGGCTGGCTGCGGCGCGGCAGGTCGCGTCGGTTGGCCACCAGCGCAGTGCTGGCGCGGTGCTCGAGGCCGCCATAGCCGTCTTCCATCGCGTTGAGCATGAAGACATAGCGCGAGAACGGCGGCTTGCCGCGCCCGTGCCAGAAGGCGATCTGGGTCGCGCAAATGCGCTTGGTGTCGGCCAGCAGGCGCTCGCCGTCGAAGCCGGGCCAGGCGCCGGCCACCACGAACTCGTGCGGCACGCCACCGGCCTCGAAGTGGCCGCGCCAGAAGCGGCCCAGCTCGAAGGGGTGGTCGACCAGCTCGTCGTAGTCGGCGCTGACGAAGCCGTGGCGCTCGCCGGCCAGCGGCGGCATGGCAGTGGCCACCTCCCAGCCAGCGGGCAGGCCGGCCAGCACCACCTCGTGCGGCGAGGCCTCGCGCCCGTGCGCGCGCAGGCACAGGCTGGTCGGGTTGAAGAAACCGCGGCTGTCGTCGAGGAAGGCGGTGCGCACCGAGGTGTCGAAGGCATAGGCCCGGTACTCGACCGTGAGCGCCGTGCTGCCGCTCGTCTCGGCACGCCAGGTGGTCTTGTCGAGCTGGGTCAGCGGCACCTCGCGCCGCCCCTGCCGGGCGGTGAGGGCGTTCAGGTGACGGCCGAACTCGCGCACCATGTAGCTGCCGGGGATCCACACCGGCAGGCTCAGCAGTTGCTCGGCCGCCGGCGCCGGCAGGGTCATCTGCACGCGGAACTGGTGCGCCGCAGCTTCACCAAGGTCGACCCGGTAGCGGATCGGGCTGGCGGTGGTGGTTGGCGTTTGCTTCTTGGCCATCGATCAGGTCCCCGCCGCGCCGATGAAACAGCACAGGCTGGCCACGGCGCTCAGGCGAAAACGCAGTGTCAGCCAGCCGCCCATGCGATGGGCCACGTAGAGCCGCCGGTCCACCGCATAGCAGACCAGCAGCATCGCCCCGAGCAGCACCAGGCCGGCGTAGGCCGGCATCAGCACGCCCACGGCCGCCACCACCGGCGGCACACAGGCCCAGCCGTAGTGGGCCGGCTCCCCGTCACCCGCGCGCATCGCCAGACCCCAGTGCACGCCGCCCAGGAAGGCGACGATGGCAGCCGCGTAGCCGGCGAACGCCAGCGTGACATGTGCGTGCGCCTCGGGGTAGACCAGCCAGACCAGCGCGGCGCCGAGCACGAAAGGCACCAGGCCCGCGGTGCCCAGCCAACGGGCCTGGGGGGTGGGCGCCGGGCCATGGTCCAGGTCGCCAGGGGGGTGGGTGGTCGCAACACTCATGGCGCGCATTGTCGCCCCAGCACCGTGCCACCCGCAGGCCGTCAGGACTTCTTGCTGGCGTCCTTGATGCGCTTCTCGATCTGGTCGACCGGGATGGCGCCCGGGGCACGGGTGCCGTCCTCGAAGACCACCGCGGGCGTGCCGGTGATCTTGTAGCGGCGCGCCAGCTCCAGGTTGCGGTCCAGCGCGGTGGTGTCGCAGGCCCCCATCGACTTGGTCGGGGTGACGTTGTCGATCATCCAGGCGCGCCAGGCCTTGGCGTTGTCCTTGGTGCACCAGATGTCGCGCGACTTCTTCGTCGAGTCCTGGCCCAGGATGGGCAGCAGGTAGGTGTAGATCGTCACGTCCTTCAGGCTCAGCAGGTCGCGCTCGATCTTCTTGCAGTAGCCGCAGTTCGGGTCGGCGAAGACGGCGACCTTGCGGGCGCCCGTGCCCTGCTTGAAGACCATGGCGTCCTTGGGCTGCAGCGTGGCGAAATCGATTGCGGTGAGCTTGTCGACGCGGGCCTTGGTCAGGTTGACCTGGTTGCGGGTGTCGAGGATGGCGCCTTCGAACAGGTGGTTCCCGTTCTCGTCAGAGTAGAAGATGTCGGTCCCCATGCGCAGCTCGTAGATGCCGGGGATCGGCGTCTTGCTGATCTCGTCGATCTTCGGCAGCTCGGGCATGCGGTCGGCCAGGGCCTTGCGGATCGCGGCTTCGTCGGCCAGCGACGGCATGGCTGCGGCGCCGAGCGCGATCAGGGGCAGCAGGCGCGCGGTGCGCCCCGCACGGGCAAGCATTGGGGTCATCAAGGTTCCTTGGAGGTCGGTTTGTCTCTGGGTATGGGCCGCGCTCAGGCGTCGAGCGCCCGGCCGATCAGCCAGCGCTTGATCGGCGCGATCTGGTTCACCAGACCCAGGCCGCGGTTGCGAAGTTCCCGCAGCAGGGGCTGTTGCTCGGCAAATAGCCGCCACAGGCCGTCGGTGGCCTGGGCCATGGCCCAGGTCGGCGCGGCGCGGCGGCGGGCGTAGCGGCGCAGCAGGTCGGCATCGCCGGGTGAGCGCCAGCTTTCGCGCGCCGCCAAGACTTCGGCCAGCGCCGCCACGTCGGCCAGGCCCAGGTTCAGCCCTTGGCCGGCCAGCGGGTGCACCAGGTGGGCCGCATCGCCCACCAGCGCCCAGCCCGGGCCCGTGACCGCCGAAGCCCGGGCAATGGCCAGCGGCCAGCCGGCGCGTTCGCTGGCCAGCACCAGCCGGCCCGCGGCCTCGCCGGTGGCCGCGTTCAGCGCTGCCTCGAAATCGGCCGGCGGCGCCGCGAGCCACTGCGCGGCCTGCGCCTCGGGCAGCGACCAGACGAGGCCGTAGCTGCTGCCCGGCTGCGGCCGGTCGAAAGGCAGCAAGGCCAGGATGTCCGGCGAGCGGAACCATTGCCGGGCCACGCCGGCGTGCGGCCTGTCGGCCACCAGCCGGGCGGCGATGGCGCGGTGGCCGTAGTCGTGGCGCTCGAACTGCACGCCGAGCTGCTCACGCAACGCCGAGGCCTTGCCCTCGGCCACCACCGTCAGCGGGGCCGCCGGCGGCTCGGGGAACAGCTGGACGCCCGGCGTGAAGCCGACCGCGGTGTCGATCAGTGCCTCCAGCGCTGCCGCGTCGACGATCCAGGCCAGCGCCGGCACCGACTGGGCAAAGGCCGAGAACCGGAGCTCGGCACCCGGCGCGTCGCCCGCCACCTGCATATCATGCACGGCGGTGCGGGCATCGGGCGGCAGGGTGTCCCAGGCCTTCAGGCCCTGCAGCAAGGCCACCGAAGCCGGGCTCAGCGCATAGGCCCGCACATCTGGCCCGCCCGGCGGCACGGCGCTGCGCGCCTGCAGCGCGACCCGCAGCCCCCGGCGCGCGGCGGCCAGCGCCATCGCGCGGCTGACGATGCCGGTGCCCAGGATGCGCAGGTCGAAAAGGCTCATGGAGGGCATTGTAGGGAGCCGCCTAAAATGACGGGTTCGGCGCACCGGCCCCCGGCGACTCCGCCGCGGCCCCGCGAGCAGCGCCACCCTCTTCCACCAGAAAGCCCCCCATGAGCCTGAAGTGCGGCATCGTCGGCCTGCCCAATGTCGGCAAGTCCACCCTGTTCAATGCCCTGACCAAGGCCGGCATCGCCGCCGAGAACTACCCCTTCTGCACGATCGAGCCCAACGTCGGCATCGTCGAATTGCCTGACCCCCGCCTGCAGGCGCTGTCCGACATCGTCAAGCCCGAGCGGGTGGTGCCGGCCATCGTCGAGTTCGTCGACATCGCCGGCCTGGTGGCCGGGGCCAGCAAGGGCGAGGGCCTGGGCAACCAGTTTCTCTCGCACATCCGCGAGACCGACGCGATCGTCAACGTCGTGCGCTGCTTCGAGGACGACAACGTCATCCACGTGGCCGGCAAGGTCGACCCGATCGCCGACATCGAGGTCATCCAGACCGAGCTGTGCCTGGCCGACCTGGCCACGGTGGAAAAGAGCCTGCAGCGCTACACCAAGGTGGCCAAGGCCGGAGGCGACAAGGAGGCCCAGCGCCTGGTCGACGTGCTGAGGAAGTGCGAGGCCGCGCTGAACGAGGCGAAGCCGGTGCGCTCGATCGACTTCAGCAAGGAAGAGCAGGTGGTGCTCAAGCCGCTGTGCCTGATCACCGCCAAGCCGGCGATGTTCGTCGGCAACGTCTCGGAGACCGGCTTCGAGAACAACCCCTTCCTCGATCGGCTGAAGGAGTACGCGGCCAAACAGAACGCGCCGGTGGTGGCCATCTGCGCGAAGACCGAGAGCGAGCTGGCCGACATGGGCGACGAGGACCGGGCGATGTTCCTGGCCGAGATGGGCCAGGACGAGCCGGGCCTGAACCGGCTGATCCGCGCCGCCTTCACGCTGCTGGGCCTGCAGACCTATTTCACCGCCGGGGTGAAGGAGGTGCGCGCCTGGACCATCCACATCGGCGACACGGCGCCGCAGGCCGCGGGCGTGATCCACACCGACTTCGAGCGGGGCTTCATCCGCGCCCAGACCATCGCCTACGACGACTTCATCAAGTTCGGCGGCGAGCAAGGGGCCAAGGACGCCGGCAAGATGCGCGCGGAAGGCAAAGAGTACGTCGTCAAGGACGGCGACGTGCTGCACTTCCTCTTCAACGTCTAGCCCCCACGCCCCCTCCCGGGCGCTGCCTCCGAGGGGGGGCCACTTGTATCGGGTGCGCGGTGTGCGCTCGGTCAGCGGGGCGTGCCTTCGAAGCGGAAGCCGAGCTGCATCTCCACCAGCGGGACCGGGTACGGCGTCTGGCAGCGCCAGCCTCGGAAGCGCAGCCCGCCGAGCCCGGCCCGCCGCAGCACCACCGCCATCACGCTGGCGTGGTCGGTCACGCCGGACAGCGGGCTCGGGTGGGCGCCCGCCGGCAGCTGCTCGATCGGAGCGCTCAGCTGCAGGCGTCGGTAGTGCGGCCGGCCGGGCGGTGGTGAGCTGAGCACGATGCCGCTGGGGCCGGGCAGGTAGAAGCCGATTTGCGGCGAGGCGTCTGGCCACAAGCCTTCGGCCAGGTAGATCTCGCGCACGAGCCGCTGGCAGGGCGTGTGCAGCATGTAGTTGCGCACCACGAGGCTCGGCCCGGTGGGGTGCAGGGGCTCGACACCTGGCATGCGCACCGCGGTGGTCAGGCGTGCCGGCAGCGGCCCGGCCTGCTGCGGGCCAAGCACGAAGGTGTTGGTCAGGCCCTCGTGCTCGATCTCCAGCGGTGGCAGCGGCAGGCTGGAGCCCTCGGGAATGAAATAGCGGTGGGCCTCTTCGGGGCTGCCAGCACCGGTCGGGCCGCCGTCCACCGGGGTGACCCGCGGCGCGCCGTCGTCCGGCAGCGAGGGGTCGGGCGGCGCCTGCAGGCTCAGCAACGGCAACGGTGTGCCGGGCGTGATGCGACACAGGCCGAGCCGGCGGTGAACCTCGATCGCGTCGACCCGCCGGCCATCGGCCGAGGGGAACAGGAACAGCGAGGTCGAGAGCGTCTCGCAGTAGTGGCCGAAAAGAAAGGACACCGCCTTGAACGACGCTTGGCGGGCCATGTGCTCGCGGCGCTCGCGGATCGACGACTGCCCCTCGCCGAGCCGCGCGTCCAGCGCCTGGCGGCCGCCGGGCAGCGCGTCGAGCAGGGCCGCGAAGGCGTCCACCGCTCGCTCGACGGCCGGCAGGTGCGGCGCGGCGGTGGGATCGCCCCGGCTGCGCTCGATCACGATGCGCAGCCCGGTCGGCGAGGGCAACAGGTGCAGGAACTGCTCGTCGGAATCAGCGCGCACCGCCTGCACCAGCCGGCTGGCCAGGCTTTTGTCGAGGCCGATGCTGCGCATCAGCTTCACGGGCCGCGGCGGGCGGCCTGCCAGGGCATCCAGCAGGGGGCCCAGTGCCTCGCGCAGCGCCGCGGCGACGGTGGATTCAGGCGGCTCGTCGGCCGCTTCGGGCCCCGCCGCGAGCAGGGTGTCGTGCATGGGCAGGTCGGTCAGGGTGTCCACAAATCCAAGGTCCGGGAAGCGGCGAGCGCGCAGTATCTGCGAAGGCCCGCCGCGCCCTACCCCGGGTTTCAGCGGACCGCCGCGGCACTTCGCACGGCAAAACTGGCTCGGATCCCAGTGGCAAGATCGGTGCCCACCACCGACATCACCCGACCGTCGCCGCTGATGGCGGAGACCGTGTGCACCGCCACCTTGCGCTGCAGGCCGTTGCCCTTGCCGTAGCGCTGCTTGAAGTAGTCCGCGGCTTCCAGCAGGCCGGTCTCGGCCGTCCAGACGAAGCCTTTGGTGGCCGGCGAGAAGATCCGGCGCGCGACGCCGACGACCACCTTGCCGTCGTCGGACAGGTCGGTGGCCTGCGCCATGCCGCCCATGCGGGTGCCGTCCAGCACGCCCAGGATGCGGCGCACCCACTGGGTGCCGTTCCAGGTCCACATCGCGGCGGCATTGAGGCCGGAGGCGGGGTCGATCGCGGTTCCGACCAGCACGGTGCCGTCGGCGTTCACCTTGTTGGCCTCGCTCGGCTCCTCGTCCAGCAGAGCGCGCACGCCGTTCACCCACACCGCCGCACGGCGGTAGCCCTGCTCGGGGTGCTCGTCCCAGCCGGCCAGCACTGTGCCGTCGCGGCTGGCGCCGTCGACGCGGCTGGAGTAGCCGCTGCTGCCCAGGTCGACCACACGGCCGCCGGCCGTCCAGCGGCTGGCGTGGGCCAGCCCGCCGACGCCGGTGTTGCGCCAGTACAGGCCGGTGATCGTCTGGCCATCGCCCGACATGCCGAACACGCTGCCGTCGTAGCCGTCGACGATCGCGCCGTCGTCCGGCCGCGGGGGCATCAGCTGCTGCCAGCCGGTGGCGGCGGTCCAACGCGCCTGAGTGCCATAGGTCTGGGTGTCGTCAAGGACGGTCGCGGCCACCACCGTGCCGTCGCCCGAGATGGCCGGCGTACCGGCGCTGGTGTGGAGCTTGTGCTTGGTGGTGCGGCCCAGCCACTGGGTGCCGCCGTCCCAGCTCCAGCGCAGGGTCTCGTAGTTGCGGTCGTTGGTCGCCGCCGCGGCCAGCCCGTCGTCCGACAGGTCGGTGACGTAGCAGGCGCACATCCGCCGAACTTCCAGTTCACCCGGCGCCGCTGCGGCTGGTAGGGCCAGGGCGGCGGCGGCACAGGCCAGCCAAGAGGCACGGGTGGCGCGGCCGCGCAGGCCGGCCAAGGTCGTCTTCAGCAGATCGCTCATGTCGGGGAACCAGGGTCGGGTTGAGGGTGAGGCCACTGTAGTTTCGTCGGAAGAAATCTTCAACAGTTCTCTCAGAGAATGTTGATTGGGATTTTCCTGGGGTGTCCCCTTTGCAGCGTTCTGTCGAATCCGGGCGCCGAAGAAGTGTCCGCCCCCGACAGAATCCGCGACTTAGCACTCGCCGGCGATGAGTGCTAATATTTTGGGAACCTGATCCGCCTCATGCGACTCAGACCCACCACGATGATGAACACCCCTTCTCCCGCTCCCCAAGCCCTCACCCTGCGTGACCCGTGGGCGATGGTGCCGTCGATCGGCAACCTGGACGCGTACATCACCGCGGTCAACCGTCTGCCGTTGTTGACGCCGGAAGAGGAGACCCGCTTCGCCACCCGACTGCGCGAGCAGGGCGACCTGGAAGCTGCCGGCCGGCTGGTGCTCTCGCACCTTCGCCTGGTGGTCTCGGTGTCGCGCCAGTACCTGGGTTACGGCTTGCCGCATGGCGACCTGATCCAGGAAGGCAATGTCGGCCTGATGAAGGCCGTCAAGCGCTTCGACCCGAACCAGGGCGTGCGCCTGGTCAGCTACGCGCTGCACTGGATCAAGGCCGAGATCCACGAATACATCCTGAAGAACTGGCGCATGGTGAAGGTGGCCACCACCAAGGCCCAGCGCAAGCTGTTCTTCAACCTGCGATCGATGAAGCAGGGCCTGAAGGGCCAGGCGGCCGCAGGCGACACCCACCGCAGCACGCTGACCCCGGCCGAAGTCGACGTGGTCGCCCGCGAGCTGAACGTGAAGCCGGAAGAGGTCACCGAGATGGAAACCCGCCTGTCCGGCGGCGACGTGGCGCTCGAACCCCAGAACGACGACGGTGAGGAGAGCTATGCGCCGATCGCCTACCTGGCCGACGAGACACAGGAACCCACCCGCGTGCTGGAGGCCCGAGGCCGCGACAACCTCTCCGGCGACGGCATCGCCCGCGCGCTGGAGCAGCTCGACCCGCGTAGCCGCCGTATCGTCGAAGAGCGGTGGCTCAAGGTCAACGACGATGCGTCCGGCGGCATGACGTTGCACGAGCTGGCGGCCGAATACGGTGTCAGCGCCGAGCGCATCCGCCAGATCGAGGTGGCCGCACTGAAGAAGATGCGCAAGGCGCTGGAACCGGCTTGACCACCAGCACGGCCCCATGAACAACGGCTCCCTGGGAGCCGTTTCTCATTGGGCGCGAAGCGGCTTCATGCGCCGCCGATCAGCGCCTTGATGTCGCTCGCCAGGGCATCCTGCGCGGTGCCGTAGCGCTCGAACAAGCGGATGCGGCCCTGGGGGTCGAACACGTACGAACCCGCCGTGTGGTCCATCGTGTAGCTACCGTCGACCTTGCCGGGCACCTTGGCGAAGAAGACCTTGAAGTCGCGCGCCACCGCCTTGGTTTCGTCCACGCTGCCGCGCAGCGCGACGAAAGCGGGGTCGAAACTGTTGACATAGGCCTTGATGACGTCCGGCGTGTCCCGCTCGGGGTCGACGCTGACGAAGACACCGACCAGCCTGCCGCCGTCCTCCCCCAGCTTCTTCTTGACCGAAGCCAGCTCGGCCAGCGTGGTCGGGCAGACATCGGGGCACTGCGTGTAACCGAAAAAGACCACCACCACCTTGCCCTTGAACTCGTCGAGCGAGCGCAACTTGCCGTCGGCGTCGGTCATGCTGAGCTTCTGGGCGTAGTCAGCACCGGTGATGTCGACGCCGTTGAAGCTCACTGGCGCCTTCATGCAGGCCGTGGCCTGGCCGGCCAGCAGTGTCATGGCGCCCAGCCTCACCAGGGTGCGGCGGCGTGTCGCGTTCATCGTCGTCCTCATGGGATACGGGTCAGCCAGGGGCTGAGGTAGTGGTCAAGCAACAAGGCAGCGAACAGCAGCGAGAGGTGCCAGATCGAGAAGCGGAAGGTTTGCCGCGCCAGCGCATCGGAGTAGCTGCGCCACAGCCGGAAACCGTAGGCCATGAAGCCGATGCCCAACGCGATGGCGGCCACCAGGTAGATCGGCCCGCTCATTCCATAGGTGAACGGCAGCAGCGTACCGGCGAACAGCACGATGGTGTAGAGGAACACATGCAGCCGCGTGAACTCGGCCCCGTGGGTGACCGGCAGCATCGGCAGTCCGGCCTGGCGGTAGTCCTCGGCGCGGTAGAGCGCCAGAGCCCAGAAGTGCGGTGGCGTCCAAAGAAAGATGATGAGGCAAAGCAGCCACGCCTCCGGCCCCGCATCGCCGCGCACCGCGGCCCAGCCCAGCACCGGTGGCATCGCGCCCGACGCACCACCGATCACGATGTTCTGCGGCGTGAGCGGCTTGAGGATGACCGTGTAGATCACGGCATAGCCGACGAACGTGGCCAAGGTCAACGCCATCGTCAACGGGTTGACCCAGAACCACAGGATCGCGCAGCCCAGTGCGCACAGCAACACCGAGAACAGCAAGGTCTCGCGGTTCGCCAACTCGCCCTTGGCGGTGGGGCGCCACGCCGTGCGCTTCATCCGGCGGTCGATCTGCTGCTCGACCAGGCAGTTGAAGGCCGCGGCGGCGCCGGCGACCAGCCAGATGCCGGCGGTGGCGGCGAAGAGCACCCGCAGGTCCGGCAAGCCCGGGGCGGCCAGCAGCATGCCGATCACAGCACAGAAGACGATCAGTTGCACCACCCGTGGCTTGGTCAGTGCGTAGTACTGTGCCCAGCGGCTGGGCTGCGGCGAAGGGGGCGAGGCGGTCGTTGACACGGTCGGGTTCATTGTGGCGCTGCCTGGGCAGCCGAAGCTGCCAGCACGGTGGGCGAAGGGGCAGGCGCGGCGCGCGCATGCAGCGAGACCAGCAGCATCACGAGCCCGGCAGCGCCCGCGGTGTGCAGCAGCGCCGCGACGAGCGGCCACTGCAGGACGACATTGGCGGCGCCGGTGGCCACCTGCAGGCCGGTCACCAGCAGCACGGCCAGGGCGGCGCGCCGCGTGGCCGGCTCGCGCCAGAGACGCGCCGAAAGCGCCGCCAGTGCAGCCACCACGACGACCGCAAAGACGCGGTGTGCCCAGTGGATCGCGACCAGCGCCTCGGCCGGCAGGAACCCCCCCTCCCCGGCCCGGCCGAGGTGGCGCAGGATCGTGAAGCCGCTGGCCGCATCCATGCCCTCGGGCCACCACTGACCATTGCACTGCGGGAACCCGCGGCACGCGAGCACCGCATAGTTGGTGCTGACCCACGCCCCCAGCAGCACCTGGGCCACCAGAAGCGCCAGCGCCACGCCCAGCAATGTGCGAGCAGCGCCGGCGAGGGCGAGAGGCCTGTGCGCATAGCGCTCGGCCTGCACCACCAGCAGCGCCAGCAGCAGCAGCCCGCCGAACAGGTGCAGTGTGACGATCGCTGGGTAGAGCTTGAGTGTCACGGTGTACTTGCCGAACAGCCCCTGAACGATCACCCACGCCAGCGTCGCCCAGGGCCAGGCCAGCGAGAACGGCAGCTCGCGCCGCTCGCGGCTGCTGAGAAGGGCCAGCACCAGAATCAGCGCACCCACCATCATCGCCAGGTAGCGGTGGACCATCTCGATCCACGCTTTCTGTTGCGTGACGGGGCCGGTGGGCTGGGCTGCTTCCGCCTGCTCGATCTCGTGGCTGGCCGCGATGGGGCTGGCCTCGCCGTAGCAACCCGGCCAGTCCGGGCAGCCGAGGCCGGAATCAGTAAGCCGGGTGAACGCGCCGAAGACCACCAGGTCGAAGGTCAGGAACAGCGTCAGCATGGTCAGCGCGGCCCGCCGCGCGTTGGCGCCCGAGGCACGTTGGCGCAACCACCACCAAGCCAGCGGCAGCAGCGACAGCCCGCCCGCGAGCGCCAACAAGCGCAGCGCCGGGCGGAAGTCGACCAGGGCGTGCGGATCCATGGGGCGTCAGCTCCCCCGGCCCGGCCGGTCCCAGAAGGCCGAGGCACGAAGCAGGCGATCGAGGTCCTTGAAGAGCCGCTTGGGTTCGTCCAGCTTGGCCGGTGCACGCATCATCCACTCGCCCATCGGGTCGACGAGGTAGAGGTGGTCTTCCAGTGCCTGGCCCGTCGCCGGCTGGAGCCAGCGCGCCAGGGCCGCGCGATCGACCCGCAGCGCAGTGGCGGAGCCGTCCCGGCCCGACTCCCCCAGCGCGCGCAGGATGGGCTCGCGCAGCGGCGCGTCGTCGGTCACCAGCCAGATGCGGTCGACCCGCTGTCGCTCGCGGCCGGTCATCTCGCGGATCTGGCGCTGCTGGTAGAGGTGGTCTTCGCACTTCGTGTTGCATGCACCGTCGGCCACGACGACCAGCAGCCACTGCCCATGCAGTTGCGCAGGCGTCACCGGCTGGCCGGACAGGTCACGCAAGCCCAGGTCGGCCGGCATGCCGCGCGTGGGCTGGATCAGCTCGGCATAGTTGGTGCGGCCGCCCGGGCGCCAGACGTAGTAGGCGAAGTAGGAGACGATCACTGGCGCTGCGCAGGCCAGCAGCACCAGGAAGGCCGTCAGCCGCCCACGCGAGCGGACCGGCAGCGTCGGGGCCGGGCCGGCATGGACGGTCAACGCCAGCGGATCTTCAGGTGCGATCGACGCTACCGGCGTGGCGCCGGCCGCGCCGGGGCTGGAGGAGTTGGAACCAGACATAGAGTCCTGCGGTGAGGGCGCTGAGGGCGAACCATTGCGCCGCGTAGCCGTAATGCTTGTGCACATCGACGGCCGGTTGAGGCCAGTCGCGCTGCAGTCCGTCGGTGGGGCCGCCGCCTTCGACGGGCAGCTCGATGATCGCCAGCGGCCGCAAGGCCAGCCCGGTCTCGGCTGCATGGGCGGCAAGGTCGAGATTTTGCCGGATCGGCCCGGGCGACTCCTCGCCGAGGTTGGCCAGTCGCGAGGGCCACGGGGCCATGCGGCCTTGCACCGTCACCTCGCCCTCGGGGGTGGTGAAAGGGGCGATCTGCGTACGCTCGGTGAAGTGGCGGGGCACCCAGCCGCGCTGAACCATCACCGCGTCTCCCGCGGGCAGGCGCAAGGGCGTCAGCACAAAGAAGCCTGGGCGGCCGTTCATCTGTCGGTTGTCCAGGTAGACGGTGTGCTCCGCCAGCCAGCGACCTTGCAGCCGGATGCGACGGTGGCGCAGGCGGTCGGCCTCTGCGGCGCTGGACGGCAGTGCATCGGGCGCCAGCGGTGCGGCCTCGCTCTGTGCCTGGATCTCGGCCTGCAGCGCCTTCTTCTGCGAAGCCCGGTCCAGTTGCCAGACACCGAGGCGGGCGGTCAGCCCCGCCAGCGCGACCGACGCGAGCAGCACCACGACCGCCCGGCGGCGGGCGCTGTCAGCGGGTGGAGGCGTCGTCAGGCTGGCCATGCGCGGGTGGAATAATTCGGCGGATGAAAGTTCTGATCGTCGTGGCCTTGGTCGCCATCCTGGCGGCGCTGGCCGGCGCCGGCCTGTTCATGCTTCGGCGCAAGGGCGACGCCGCGCCGGCGAACACAGCCGACAAGCGCATGGCCCGGGCCCTGGCCCTGCGGGTGGCGCTGTCCGTCGGCTTGTTCCTGGCCATCCTGATGGCCTACCAGCTCGGCTGGATCCAGCCCTCCGGGGTGCCCGTTGGGCGCTGACGGCCGAACCGCTCGTCCGTCCCAAAGAGAAAGCGCCGCACAGCGGCGGCGCTTGGTTCACAGCGCCGCCAGAGGCCGCGCTCGGGTCCGTCAGAGCCAGTAGACGATGATGTACAGGCCGAGCCAGACCACGTCGACGAAGTGCCAGTACCAGGCCGCCCCTTCGAAACCGAAATGCCGGCTGGGCGTGAAGTGCCCCTTCATCAGGCGCAGCGTGATGAACAGCAGCATCAGCATGCCGACGAACACGTGGAAGCCGTGGAAGCCGGTCAGCATGAAGAAGGTCGAGCCGTAGATGCCGGAGTTCAGCTTGAGGTTCAGGTCGTTGTAGGCGTGGATGTACTCGTAGGCCTGGAAGCCCAGGAAGACGACTCCGAGCAGCACGGTCGCCCACATCCAGAAGATGGTCTTGGCGCGCTCGCCGGCGATCAGCGCATGGTGCGCGATGGTCAGCGTGACGCCCGAGGTGAGCAGGAGCGCGGTGTTGATGGTCGGGATCGGCCACGGGCCCATCGTGGTGAACGGCTCGACCGTGCCGGCGGGTGACGCAGTGGCACCGCCGCCCGCGCTCGGCCAGATGGCCTTGAAGTCGGGCCACAGCAGCGAGTTTTCCAGGCTGCCGAGCGAGGGCACGGAGTGGATGCGGGCCCAGTACAAGGCACCGAAGAAGGCGGCGAAGAACATCACCTCCGAGAAGATGAACCAGCTCATGCTCCAGCGGAAGGAGATGTCGATGCGGTCGGAATACTGGCCGCCCTCGCTCTCGCGGATCGCATCCCCGAACCAGAAGTACAGCGTGCCGAGCCAGATCGCCAGGCCGAGCAGCACCGAGTAGGCCCCCCAGCCGTGGCCGTTGACCCACTGGCCGGCACCCAGGATCACGAAGAACAGGCCGAGGGCGGCCATCGCCGGGTGGCGTGATGGCCCCGGGACGAAGTAGTAGGGCGTTGCCCCGTGGTTGCTCGCTGCGGACATGTCTATGTGCTCCTCGAACCGAAAGAACCGCTTTGTTGGCTCATCAAATCAAACATGGACCAGGACGGCGCGGCTCAGCCCGCGACGCCGCTGCCCAGAATCCATTTCACCAGCACCACCAGCAGCAGCACGAACAGCACCGCGCCGACCAGGCCGGCGACGATGACATGCACCGGGTTGAGCTGGCTGACGTCTTCCTCGTACCCCCGGCCCTTGCGGATGCCGAGGAACGACCAGGCCACCGCCCGCAGCGTGCCCAGGAACGAGCCCTTTCGCGCCACCGCAGCGCGCAGGCCATCGTCATTCGGTGACTGCGGGCTCACGACGCACCACCCGGGCCAGCCCATGCCGCCTGCTTGGGTGCCGCCGGCACCTTGCCGCCCACCTCGAAGAAGGTGTAGGACAGCGTGATGGTGGTCACGTCCTTCGGCAGCTTGGGGTCGACATAGAACACCACTGGCCATTGCTTGGCTTCGCCGGCCTGCAGCGTGTACTCGTTGAAGCAGAAGCATTCGAGCTTGTTGAAGTGGGGCGCGGCCTGGTGCGGCGCGTAGCTCGGGATCGCCTGGGCCGCCATGGCCCGCGTCTGCCTGTTGCGGAACTCGTACATCACCGTGGCCATCTCGCCGGGATGCACCTGTACCGAGGCGACCGCGGGTTTGAAGTCCCATGGACCGTGCGCATTGGCGTCGAACTCCACCGTGATCAGCCGGGAGTTGTCGACCTGCGTGTTCGCCGGCCTTTCGCGCTTGCCGCCGCCTTGCCCGCTTTCGGCCAGGCTCAGCACGTTGACGCCCAGCGCCTCGCAGATGTGCCGATAGATCGGCACCAGGGCGTAGCCGAAGCCGGTCATGGCAACCACCACGACCATCAGCTTGGTCACCATGCGGCGGTTGTCGCTGCGCAACAGGGCGGAGGCGCGATGGAACTTCATGCAGAGGCGCGACGCAGGAACGGCAACCGCCGGGTCAACGACCCATCATCACGATCTTCGCGACGAAACCGGCAGCGAACACCAGCGCCACCGACGCCAGGATCCACCCCAGGCGGCGGTTCGCGCGTTGCTGCTCGTCAGTCGGCTTGGCCACGAGTGTTGCCTGCTTCTGGTGCCGGAAGGCTCAGCCGATCACCTTGGTGGCGGTGGCGTCCAGCTTGGGCGGGGTTTCGAAGGTGTGGAAGGGAGCTGGCGACGGCACTTCCCACTCCAGGCCCTCGGCGCCTTCCCAAGGCTTCTGCGGCGCCGGCTCACCCTTGCCGCGCATCATCGGCACGACCACGAACAGGAAGAAGTACACCTGCATCAGGCCGAAACCGAAGGCACCGATCGTCGCGACCATGTTGAAGTCGGCGAACTGCATCGGATAGTCGGCATAGCGGCGCGGCATGCCGGCCAGGCCCAGGAAGTGCATCGGGAAGAAGGTCACGTTGAAGAAGATCAACGAACCCCAGAAGTGGATCTTGCCGCGCGTCTCGGAGTACATGACGCCGGTCCACTTCGGGCCCCAGTAGTAGACGCCAGCGAACAGCGCATACAGCGAGCCGGCCACCAGCACGTAGTGGAAGTGCGCCACCACGTAGTAGGTGTCCTGCAGCTGCTGGTCGACCGGTGCCATCGACAGGATCAGGCCGGTGAAGCCACCCATCGAGAACACGAACAGGAAGCCGACGGCGAACAGCATCGGGGTCTCGAAGGTCATCGAGCCGCGCCACATCGTGGCCACCCAGTTGAAGATCTTCACGCCCGTGGGCACCGCGATCAGCATCGTCGCGTACATGAAGAACAGCTGGCCCGTCACCGGCATGCCGGTGGTGTACATGTGGTGCGCCCACACGATGAACGACAGGATCGCGATCGAGGCGGTCGCATACACCATCGAGGTGTATCCGAACAGCTTCTTGCGGGCAAAGGCCGGGATGATCGCGCTCACGATGCCGAACGCCGGCAGGATCATGATGTAGACCTCGGGGTGACCGAAGAACCAGAAGATGTGCTGGTACATGATCGGGTCACCGCCGCCGGCGGGGTTGAAGAAGCTGGTGCCGAAGTGACGGTCGGTCAGCGTCATCGTGATCGCACCGGCCAGCACCGGCATCACCGCGATCAGCAGGTAGGCGGTGATCAGCCAGGTCCAGGCGAACAGCGGCATCTTCATCAGCGTCATGCCGGGCGCGCGCATGTTCAGGATCGTGACGATGATGTTGATCGAGCCCATGATCGACGAGGCGCCCAGGATGTGCATCGCAAAGATGCCGGCGTCCATCGACGGGCCCATCTGCAGCGTCAGCGGGGCGTAGAGGGTCCAGCCGGCTGCAGGCGCACCGCCGGGCATGAAGAACGAGCCCGCCAGCATGATGGCTGCCGGGATCATCAGCCAGAAGCTGAAGTTGTTCATCCGCGCGAAGGCCATGTCCGACGCGCCGATCTGCAGCGGGATCATCCAGTTCGCGAAGCCGACGAACGCCGGCATGATGGCGCCGAACACCATGATCAGCCCGTGCATCGTGGTGAACGAGTTGAACAGCTCGGGGTTGAAGTACTGCAGGCCGGGCTTGAACAGCTCGAGGCGGATGCACAGCGCCAGGATGCCGCCGATCATCAGCATCGTGAACGAGAACAGCAGGTACAGCGTCCCGATGTCCTTGTGGTTGGTCGCGAAGACCCAGCGGCGCCAGCCCGTCGGGGCATGGTGGTCGTGATGATCGTCGTGCGCGTGGCCGCCGTGGTGGTGGTCGAGAACAGCACTCATGAGGATTCCTTGGTTCGACTTGTCACCCGGGCGATCACTGGCGGGCCGCCAGCACTTCGGCAGGTTGCACCACCTGGCCGGTCTTGTTGCCCCAGTTGTTCTTGGTGTAGGTGATCACGGCAGCGAGGTCGGTGTCCGACAACTGCTTCCAGGGCGGCATCGCACCGTTGGCGGCGCCGTTCAGCAAGATCTTGATCTGCGCCAGCTTGTCGTCGCTCAGCACCACCGGCGAGCCGTCGAGCGGCTTGATCGGGCCGGCGCCCTTGCCGTCCGGGCGGTGGCACACCGCGCAGTTGGCGTTGTAGATCTTCTCGCCGCGGGCGGCCAGCGCCGGCAGCTCCCACACCTTGCTCGGGTCGTCGGCCTTGGCGGCGATCTTCTTCTGCTCGCCAGCCACCCAGGCGGCGTAATCGGGCTTGGACAGCACCTTCACATGGATGGGCATGTAGGCGTGTTCCTTGCCGCACAGCTCGGCGCACTGACCATAGAAGTCGCCGGTCTTCTCGGCCTTGAACCAGGTGTCGCGCACGAAGCCGGGGATCGCGTCCTGCTTGACGGCGAAGGCGGGCACCATCCAGGCGTGGATCACGTCGGCGGCGGTGGTGATGATCCGAACCTTGGTGTCCACCGGAACGACCAGCGGGTTGTCGACACGCAGAAGGTAGTCGTCGCCCTGCGGTGTACCGGCGTTGGAGAGCTCGCGCTGCGCGACATCCAGCGTCGAGAGGAAGGAGATGCCGGCGCCGTCGCCCTTGAGGTAGTCGTAGCCCCACTTCCATTGGTAGCCAGTGGCCTTGATGGTCAGGTCGGCGTTGGTGGTGTCCTTCTGGGCCACCACCGTGCGGGTGGCCGCGAACCCCATGCCGACGACGATGATGAACGGGACGATCGTCCAGGCGATCTC
This sequence comes from Pseudomonadota bacterium, assembly GCA_049322835.1. Lineage (GTDB taxonomy): Bacteria > Pseudomonadota > Gammaproteobacteria > Burkholderiales > Burkholderiaceae_C > Ideonella. The sequence goes on from JBMOQN010000019.1 coordinate 90,904, forward strand.
GACCGCGACGCTCTCATGGAAGTTGGCCGACTTGGCACCCAACGACTTGCGGTGCTTCAGGATGGAATAGAACATCACCCCGAAGACACCGATGAAGATCACGACGCAGACGATCATGATCCAGTAGTGCAGCGTCAGCACGTCGCTGGCGATGCGGGTGACGGGCGGATGCAGGTCCAACTGGTTCACCGCCGGGCCGCCAGGGAGGTCCTTGACCTCTTGCGCCGCCAGAGCAGCCACCGATGCGAGGCCCGCAGCCAGCGCGAACGCGCCGTGTGCGATGCCCTTGAAAAACTTTGTTGTCATCTTCATTGTCATCGTCACTTCGGTTCCAAACCCAAACCGCGTCGATCCAAGACATCGCGCCGCGCAGACGGGGCTGCACCCTGTCAAGGGACAGCCACGCAGGCCGACTGATCCACGTCAACCTGAAGATTCTAGCCGACGCTATTTCGGCGTCCGAGGCTTGCGCAGCATCAATTTCATGTCGTCCAGCCCGATCTGCGTCTGGGCCTCGACGCGCGGGCCGGCGCCCGCGGGCCGGAAGGCATGGCCATAGACCAGCTCCAGCGTCAGGCCGATGCGCCCGGCCTCGTCCGCTCGCGCCGACAAGCCGGCCAGCAACTTCTCGCGCCAGCGGGGCGTGCGCATGCCGGCGAAACGCTGCGGGGCGAAGTTCGCACCCAGCCCCCTCAACTCGTCCAGCAGCGCCTCAGGTGAGGCGTAGCGCAGGGTCAGCGTTTCCTGGTCCATCACCGGCTCGGCAAAGCCGGTCTCGACCAGCATGTCGCCGAGGTCGTGCATGTCGACCAGCGGGCCGTGCGGCGGCCCCCACCCCTGGGCCGCATACACCTCGCGCAGCAGCGCCAGACTGCCCGGCCCCAACGTCGAGAACATCAGGAATCCATCGGGTGCCAGTGCAGCGTGCCAGGCCCGCAGCAACGGCAGAGGATCCGCCTCGAAGTGCAAGCGCATGTTGGACCAGAGCAGGCCAGCCTCGGCCTTCGGCACGGCGCCGGCCGCCACCGGCCGAGAGCCCGCTCCGCCGAGCCAGCGCCGCCACCACGCTTCGGGCCGGGCGGCCAGCGGTGACGCCTCTTCGTCGACATGGCCATGCCGGGCTCGCGGATAGGCCCCTGCCAGCACCCCGGCGCTGGCACCTGCGGCCCCGGACCAGTCCAGCACCTGCTCGGGCTGGCGCTTGATCCACGCCAACCGCTCGCCCATGCGCCGCGCCGCTTCCTCGTGCAACCAGGGCGACCTGCCCGCGCGTGCGGCGCCGCCGATGCGCCGCATGGCGCGCATCGCCGCAATCGCGTCGATGCGCGCGTGATGGGCCGACGCGGCCCGCCCGGCATCAGAGTCGTTCAGCGGGTCGGAAGGTGCCATCGGCGGGCAGTATATTGAGCCGCCATGCGCGTGCTTGCCGACACGATCCACGCGGGAGGTCCAGCTCTGGCCTCGCCAAGTCCCAGGGGGTGGCGATTGCCATCGCCCTGCGGCGTTTGCGGCAGCTGGTCGTCACCAGCCGGCTTCTGCCTCGAATGCCTGCGCCGCTTCGCTCCGCTGGTGGCGCGATGCCAGCGCTGCGCCCTGCACGTGCCCGAAGGTCAGTTGCTGTGCGGACGCTGCCTGCACCATCCACCGCGTTTCGAGCGCGCCGTGACGGCCTTCGACTACGCATTCCCCTGGGTGCGCGTGATCGCAGAGCTCAAGTTCCGCGAAGGCCTGGGCTGGGCGTCACCGCTGGCCCGCCGCCTGGCCGACCGGGTGCGCGAAGACGCCGCGCCGGTCGCCGACCTGATCACGGCGGTGCCTCTGTCACCGCAGCGTCTGCAGCAGCGTGGCTACAACCAATCATGGGAGGTCGCGCACCGTGTTGCCGGGCTGGTGCAGCGCCCATGCGCGCCCGGCCTGTTGCTGCGGCTGCGCGACACGCCGCAGCAGGCACAGCTGGATCACGCCCAGCGCAGCGCCAACCTGCGCGGCGCCTTCATGCCAGCCGGCGCTGCGGCCCGCAACGCGGTGAAGGGCCGCTGCGTGGCGCTCGTCGATGACGTGCTGACCACCGGCGCCACCGCGGACGAAGCCGCCGCCGCGCTGCTCGAGGCGGGCGCGCGCGCAGTGCATGTGTGGGTGCTCGCGCGCACCGAGCGCGACGACGCCTGAACCAGGCGCCGCGACAATGTCGGCATGTTCCGCATCGTCCTGGTCCACCCCGAGATTCCGCCCAACACCGGCAACGTGATCCGGCTGGCCGCCAACACCGGCTGCGCGCTCCACCTGATCGAGCCGTTGGGGTTTTCGATGGACGACAAGCTGTTGCGCCGCGCCGGACTGGACTACCACGAGTACGCGGCGGTGAAACGCCATGCGGGCTGGGAGGCCTTTCTCGCCGCCGAGGGCGCCCCGACGGCGCGCTTCTTCGCCTTCACCACCCACGGCTCCCAGCCGCACACACGCATCGAATGGCAGGCCGGTGACACGCTCGTCTTCGGCTGCGAGACCGCCGGGCTGCCGGCGGCGCTGCGAGAAACGTTCCCCCTTGCGCAGCACGTACGCCTGCCCATGCGGCCCGGGCAGCGCAGCCTGAACCTCAGCAATGCGGTCGCGGTGGCGGTGTTCGAGGCCTGGCGCCAGTGCGACTTCGACGGCGCCGTCTGACGCCCACGCCAGGCCGGCGTCAGGACTCGGGCCGCGGGTCGCGCTGCAGCAATTGCTCCACGGCCACGCGCGCCGTCGCCGCACCGCTGACCACGGCCTGCACGGCTTCCGCGACCGGCATGTCGACCTGCAGGCTGCGCGAGCGCTCGATCACGGTGGCCAGGCTGTAGGCCCCTTCGGCCACATGCCCCAGGCGAGCCAGCACCTCTGCCGTGCTCAGCCCCTGCGCCAGCAGCAGGCCGAGGCGCCGGTTGCGTGACAGGTCACCGGTGGCGGTGAGGACCAGGTCGCCCAGGCCGGTCAGGCCCATGAAGGTCTCGAGCTGCGCGCCCATGCGCGTGCCCAGGCGGGTCATCTCGGCCAGCCCCCGCGTGACGAGGGCCGCTCGCGCGTTGAGGCCCAGGCCCAGGCCGTCGGAGATGCCGGTGGCGATCGCCAGCACGTTCTTGACCGCGCCGCCGATCTCGACGCCAACCGGGTCGGCCGACGTGTAGATGCGCAACGGCCCGTGGTGGAACGCCTCGACCACCTGGCGTGTCAGCGACGGGTCGAAGCTGGCCGCCACGAGCGCGGTCGGCAGGCTGGCAGCCACCTCCTGCGCGAAGCTGGGGCCGGACAGCACGCCGGCCGCAGCCCCCGGCAGCACACTGGCCGCGATCTCGTGCCCCAGCAGGCCGGTGCCCGCCTCGAAACCCTTGCACAGCCACACCACGCGGGCATCGGCGGGCAGTCTCGCCAGGGTGCCGCGCAGGCCGGCCATCGGTGTCGCCACCACGGTGAGACCCTGCGCGCCGTGCGCCGCGGCAGCTCCGAAATCGGCCGTCACGGCCAGCCCGTCGGGCCAGGGCAGGTCGGGCAGGTAGCGGCTGTTGCAGCGCTCGCGCGCCATCTGAGCCGCCTGTGCCGGGTCACGCGCCCACAGCAGGACATCGTGGCGGCGCGCAGCAGCCATCGCCAGGGCCGTGCCCCAGGCGCCGGCGCCGAGGAACGCGAGCTTCATTCGCGGCCTCGCAACGGACGGGTCGCGCTCAGTTGATCGACACGCCCGCGCCGTCGCCGGCCTGGGCCTGCTGCTGGGCCTCGAACATGGCCTGGAAGTTGACCTCGGCCAGCAGGATGGGCGGGAAGCCGGCACGGGTGCAGACATCCGACACGATCGCGCGCAGGTAGGGGTAGATCATCTGCGGGCAGACCACGCCGAGGATGCCCTGCACCTGCTCGGGCGGCAGGTTGCGGATCTCGAAGATGCCCGCCTGCTTGGCCTCGACCAGGAACAGCACGCGCTCACCCACCTTGGTGGTCACGGTTGCGGTCACCGCCACCTCGAACATGCCGTCGGCGATCGACTCGGCCTGCATGCCGAGCTGGATGTCGACCTGAGGCTGTTGCTGCTCCAGCAGGATCTGCGGCGAGTTGGGCTGCTCGAGCGACAGGTCCTTCAGGTACATGCGCTGCAGCTGGAACACGGGGGATTGGTCTTGCTCGGCCATGATCGGCTTTCGTCGGCTTGGGGTGGGCTGAAGGGAGGCGGCGCAATGCCGGGTGGGCAGCGAACCGCGGGTAGAAACGACAAAGCCCGCAACCGAGGTGGGTGCGGGCTGCATCGCGGATTATGGCCCAGCGTTCACCCCTCGCCGGTGGGCGCGCTCGATGCCTGGCGAGCCTCAGTTCGGGCTCAGCAGCGGCATCAGGCCGCCCCGTTGATCGAGGGCGAACAAGTCGTCGCAGCCGCCGACATGGGTGTCGCCGATGAAGATCTGCGGCACGGTGCGGCGGCCGGTCAGCTCCATCATGCGGCCTCGCGCGTCCGGGTCGAGGTCGACACGGATCTCCTCGATCGCCTCCACCCCGCGCTGTTTCAGCAGCGCCTTGGCCCGCACGCAGTAGGGGCAGACCTGGGTGGTGTACATCAGCACTTTGCTCATCGGGAATCGCAGGTGTGGGTCAACGACACGGATTGTCGCCATCCTGGCAAGGCGTGCCGCCCTCCGCGCCGCGCGGGCCTGCCACGGACGGGGTCATCGTTCACGCCGCTGCAGCGCAAGCGCGACGGGTGTACGGACGCGACTCAGGCCTTCGATTCGACCGGCAGGCCAGCCTCGCGCCAGGCGCGCAGGCCACCAGCCAGCGCCTGGGCCCTTTCATGGCCGGCCTTGCGCAGCAACCCCGCGGCGCGCGTGGCGCGGGCGCCGCTGGCGCAGACCACCACAAGCGGCAGCGCCTTGTTGCTCGGCAGGTCCTTCGAGCCTTCGATGCTCTTCAGCGGCACGTTGCGCGCCCCGGCCACGTGGCCGGCAGCGTACTCCCCGGGCTCACAGACGTCGATCACGACGGCCTTCTCACGATTGATCAGGCGCACCGCCTCGTTCGTCGAAATGGCCCCGCCTTGAGAGCCACGCTGCAACGCGGGCCACAGCAGCATGCCGCCCGTCACCAGGGCCATCACGGCGGGTAACCAGTTCTCGATCAGAAAGCTCAGCACGGTGGTGGCGTCTCGCAGGCAAGGTGAAGCGGGTTTCGCAAAGCCTGGAATTATAGAATTTGCCGCGTTGCAGCAACCCACCGGCGCCCGCCCCCCACCATGTACAAGCTCGTGCTGATCCGCCATGGCGAATCGACCTGGAACCTGGAAAACCGTTTCACTGGCTGGACCGACGTCGAGCTCACCGACACCGGCGTGGCACAGGCCCGTGCCGCCGGCGCGCTGCTGAAGGCCGAAGGCTACGATTTCGACGTGGCCTACACCTCGGTGCTCAAGCGGGCCATCTGGACGCTGTGGCACAGCCTGGACACGCTGGACCGCACCTGGCTGCCGGTCGTGAAGGACTGGCGCCTGAACGAACGCCACTACGGCGGCCTGCAGGGCCTGAACAAGGCCGACATGGCCAAGAAGTACGGCGACGCGCAGGTGCTTGTCTGGCGCCGCAGCTACGACACGCCACCGCCCGCGCTGGAAGCCGACGACCCGCGCGGCCAGCGCCAGGACATCCGCTATGCCGGCCTGGCGCCTGAGCAGGTGCCGCTGACCGAGTGTCTGAAGGACACTGTCGCGCGCGTGCTGCCCTGCTGGGACGAGGTGCTGGCGCCCGCCATCCGCTCTGGCCAGCGCCTGCTGATCGCCGCCCACGGCAACTCGATCCGCGCGCTGGTGAAGTACCTGGACAGCATCAGCGATGCCGACATCGTGGGGCTGAACATCCCCAACGGCATCCCGCTGGTCTATGAGTTGGATGCGAACCTGAAGCCGATCAAGAGCTACTACCTTGGCGACGCCGAGGCCGCCGCCAAGGCCGCGGCCGCGGTGGCCAGCCAAGGCAAGGCCTGACGGTTCAGGCGTCCAGCGCGCGCTGGACCTGCTCGCGCAGGTGCTGCGCCAGCGCGCGACGGTCGGCGTGCCGGCTGCCCTCGGCAAGCACGAACCGCAGCCTCACCGACAGCTCGCGCGCGCAGACGACGCGCCAGGCGCTCGCGACCAGCGTGGTGTCGCCGATGTACTGCGCGGCAACCGCGAAACGCTCGCCCGGCGCGTGGTAGCGCAGGGCGACCGGCTGGACCGGGGCCTGCACCGAGATGGCCGACTGGAGCAGGTTGGCGTGGAAGGGCAGCACCGTCGCGCCCGCGCCGGTCGTGCCCTCGGGAAATACCGCCACTGTCTCCCCGCGGCCCAGGGCCTCGGCCACCTCATGCACCACCCGCACCGCGTCGCGCTTGCGCTCGCGCTCGATGAACAGAGTGCCGACCGAGGCAATCAACCAGCCCAGCAGCGGCCAGCGCAGCACATCGGCCTTGGAGACGAAACGGGCATGGCCACAGGCGGCGTGGATCACCGCGATGTCCAGCCAGGACACGTGGTTGGACACCAGCAGCGCGGCGCCGGGTCGCGGCACGCCTTCCACCTGCAGCGTGATGCCGATCAGGCGCAGCAGCTTGGCACTCCACCACTGCACGAGGCGCGCGCGCTCGGCCTCGTCGCAGCCGCGAAAGCGCGTGGCCACGATCAGCATGCCGTGGGCCAGGTGCACCAGCCCGCGCAGCAGGCGCCAGGCGCCGACCGCGGCGCGGATCACCGGCCGTTGGCCTGGTAGGCTACGGTGCCGGCCACCAGCGTGGCGCGCACCCGGCCCGGCAGCGCAGCGCCGGTCGACGCGAAATCGAACGGCGTGTGCTTGCCCTGGCTCTTCAGCTCGCCCGGCTGCACCGTCCAGGTGGCCTGGGGATCGAAGACGCAAAGATCAGCGACGCCGCCTTCCACCAGGCGGCCGGCGCTGCTGGCCAGCGACCCGAGTGCGTCGCCCAACACCGCCACCGGCGCACTGGTCACCTTGGCCAGCGTGGCGGCCAGGCCCAGCTCATGGTCGGCGCCCCACTTCAGCGCCAGGCTCAGCAGCAGCTCCAGCCCGGTGGCGCCAGGCTCGGCCTCGCCGAAGGGCAGCGTCTTCGCGTCCGAGTCCACCGGCGTGTGGTCGGACACGAGGGCGTCGATCGTGCCGTCGGCCAAGGCCGCGCGCAGCGCGTCGCGGTCGGTGCCCTGGCGCAGCGGCGGCGAAAGGCGCATGGCCGAGTTGAAGTAGCCGATGTCCACGTCGGTCAGGTGCAGCGAGTTGACGCTGACGTCGGCCGTGACCTTCAGGCCTTCGGCCTTCGCGCGGCGCAGCAGCTCGACACCGGCCGCGCTCGACAGGCGACACAGGTGCACGCGCGCACCCGTCGCGCGCATCAGCTCGAAGATGGTGTGCAGCGCGATCGTCTCGGCCGCCACCGGCACGCCCGACAGGCCGAGCCGCGTGGCCACCGCCCCGCTGGCCGCCACTCCCTTGCCCAGGAAGCCGTCCTGCGGCCGCAACCATACGGTGTAGCCGTAGGTGGCGGCGTACTGCAGCGCTCGCCACAGCACCAGCGTGTCCTGGATCGGCACCTCGGCCTGAGAGAAGCCGACGCAGCCGCTTTCGGTGAGCTCCGCCATCTCGGTCAGCACCTCGCCTTGCAGGCCACGCGTGAGCGCGCCGAGCGGGAACAGCCGACACAGGCTGAGCTTGCGGGCGCGGAACTTGAGCATGTCGACCAGGCCGGGCTCGTCGAGCGTCGGGTCGGTGTCGGGCGGGCAGACCAGGCTGGTCACCCCGCCGGCCGCGGCTGCGTTCAGCTCGGACTCCAGCATGCCCTCGTGCTCGTGGCCCGGCTCGCGCAGGCGTGCGGCCAGGTCGACGAGGCCCGGCGCGACGATGCAGCCCGAGGCGTCGATCGTGCGCGCCGATTCGAACTCGGCCGGCCCCCGACCCTGCGGGTAGATGCCCACGATGCGGCCCGCGGCCACTGCCACATCGGCCCGCTCGTCGCGGCCCGAGGCCGGGTCGATCACACGGCCATTCTGGATCAGGACTTTCATGCTTCGTTACCCGCAATGATCGACATCACTGCCATGCGCACCGCGATGCCGAAGGTGACCTGCGGCAGGATCACGCTGTGCGTGCCATCGGCCACCGACGAGTCGATCTCGACGCCGCGGTTGATCGGGCCCGGGTGCATCACGATCGCGTCGGGCTTGGCCAGCGCGAGCTTGTCGTCGGTCAGGCCGTAGTTCTTGAAGAACTCCCCGGCGCTGGGCAGCATGGCGCCGCTCATGCGCTCGTTCTGCAGGCGCAGCATGATGATCACGTCGGCGCCGCGGATGCCCTCGGCCATGTCGTGGCACACGCGCACACCCATCTGGGCCAGGTCGCCCGGCACCAGGGTCTTCGGGCCGACGGCGCGGATCTCGGGCACACCCAGCGTGGTGAGCGCGTGGATGTCGGAGCGTGCGACGCGCGAATGCACGATGTCACCCACGATCGCGACCGTCAGGTTGCTGAAGTCCTTCTTGAAGTGCCGGATCGTGTACATGTCCAGCAGACCCTGCGTCGGATGCGCGTGGCGCCCGTCACCCGCGTTCACCACGTGCACGTGCGGCGCGCAGTGCTGCGCGATCAGGTAGGGCGCCCCGCTTTCGCTGTGGCGCACGACGAACATGTCGGCGTGCATCGCGCTGAGGTTGGCGATGGTGTCGAGCAGGCTCTCGCCCTTGGATGCGCTGGACTTGGCGATGTCGAGGTTGATGACGTCGGCCGACAGCCGCTTGGCCGCGATCTCGAAGGTGGTGCGTGTGCGCGTCGAGTTCTCGAAGAACAGATTGAACACGCTCTTGCCGCGCAGCAGCGGCACCTTCTTCACCTCGCGGTCGTTGACCGAGAGGAAGGTGCCGGCGGTGTCGAGGATGTGCGTCAACACCGACCGCGGCAGGCCCTCGATCGACAGCAGGTGGATCAGCTCGCCGTGGGCGTTGAGCTGGGGGTTGCGGCGCGACAGCATGTCAGTACCCCCCGGGTCCGGAGGTGCCGACAGCCGCCCGAGGGGCCGGCGAACGAAGTGAGCGTGGGGGCCTCATTGGCAAGCGTCCTCAACGGAAAAGGTGAATCGACCGCCGTCCTCGCGGGCCAGGGACAGGCGTTGGCTGGCGCGCAAGGCGACGCGAGCGGCGGCGTAGGCCGCGGCGATCGGCAGTTCGCGGCCGCCGCGGTCGACCAGCACCGCCAGTTGCACGCTGGCAGGGCGGCCAAAATCGAACAGCTCGTTCAGCACGGCGCGGATGGTGCGACCGGTGTAGAGCACGTCGTCGACCAGCAGGATGTGGCGGCCATCGATCGCGAACGGCAGGTGGGTGGCGTCGGTGCCCGAGGCGAGGCCGCGCTCGCCAAAGTCGTCGCGGTGCAAGGTGCTGGAAATCACGCCGCAGGTGCCGGGCAGGCCCAGGTCGGCCTGCAGGCGCTCGGCCAGCCACGCACCGCCGGACCAGATGCCGACCAGCGAGGTGTCGGGCTTGATCAGGCCGCGAACGCCTTCGCGCAACTCGGCATAGAGCGCCTCGGCATCGAGCAGCAGGGTGGTCATGGTGATTCGCTCTCGGGAAAGGTCTGGCGGAAGAACTGGTCGAGGATCAGCGCAGCGGAGGCGGCGTCCAGGTCAATGGCGCCAGCGGCCCGGGCCTCGGTCGTGGTGTAGCGCTCGTCGACCTCGTGCACCGGCAGCCTGAAGCGGCCGCGCAGTTGGCGGGCGAAGCGCCGTGCGCGGTGGGTATTGTCGTGCTCCGCCCCATCGGGGTGGAAGGGCACGCCGACCACCAAGGCATCGGGCTGCCACTCGGCGATCAGCGCGGCGATGGCGGTGAAACGCGCATCCCCCTCGGACGCGACGGTCTTCAAGGGTCGAGCCTGGCGCAGCAACGCCGAGCCTGTGGCCACACCCACCCGCCGGACACCGAAATCGAAAGCGAGGAAGGATTGAGCGTCGGCGGCCAGGCCCGCCATCACGCGTGACCCGCCTCAGGGCTCAGCATGCGCGGGTCGATGCCGAGCAGCGCCAGCGCGCGGTCGTAGCGCTCGGCCACCGGCGTGTCGAAGATGATGCCGGGCTCGGCGTCGACGGTCAGCCAGCCATTGCGGCCGATCTCGTCTTCGAGCTGGCCGGCCGACCATCCGCTGTAGCCCAGCGTCACCAGCACCCGCTTGGGGCCCTGGCCGTGGGACAGGGCTTCGAGCACGTCCTTGCTGGTGGTCATCTCCAGCCCACCGGGCACCTGCAGCGTGGAGTTGAAGGCCTGGGCGTCGTCGCCCTGCCGCTCGTGAAGCACGAAGCCTCGTTCGGTTTGCACGGGGCCGCCGAAGTAGACCGGCTGCTCCGCCAGTTCGCTTCCCTCGAGGCTCAGGTCGACCTTCTCGAACAGGTTGGCCAGCGTGATGTCGATCGGCTTGTTGATCACCAGGCCGAGCGCGCCCTTTTCGCTGTGCTCGCACAGGTAGACCACGGCGCCCGAAAAGGTGTCGTCAGCCATGCCTGGCATGGCGATCAGGAACTGATTGGTGAGGTTGATGCCGTCCGACGCCATGGGGTGCATTCTATTTCAGGGGGTGGAACGAGGTGGGCGACACTTGGGGCATGACCCCGCCTGCTTCGATGGCCCGCGCCCTGGTCTGGTTCCGCCGCGACCTGCGGGCCGACGACCAAGCCGCGCTCTACGCAGCCTGCTGTGCCGCCCGCCAGGTGTACTGCGCCTTTGTCTTCGACACTGCGATCCTGGACGCGCTGCCGCGGGCCGATCGGCGAGTCGAGTTCATCCGCGAAAGCCTGGTCGACCTGGACGAGCAGTTGCGGGACCTGGGCCGCGCCAATGGTGTGGAGGATGTGCGCCTGATCGTGCGCCACGGCCGGGCGGTGGACGAACTTCCGCGCCTGGCGGACCTCCTGGCGGTGCAGGCCGTGTTCGCCTCGCATGACGACGAACCCGAAGCCCTGGCGCGCGACAGCACGGTGGCGCAGCGGCTCGAAGCGACCGGCCGCCGGCTGAAGACGGTCAAGGACCACGTGGTCTTCGAGCGCAGCGAGGTGCTGACCGCCACCGGCACGCCCTACAGTGTGTTCACGCCCTACAAGAACGCCTGGCTGAAGAAGGTGGATGCCTTCTACCTCAGCGCCTGGCCCGTGGCCCGCCATGCTGGCCGGCTGGCCACCTGGCCGGCCGAGGCCGGCGCGCCAGGTGTTCCGACGCTGGCGGACATCGGCTTCGAGGTCACCGACCTGGCCTCTCTTCGCCTGCCGCCGGGCAGCACCGGCGGGGAAGTGCTGCTCGGCGACTTCCTCGACCGCATCGACGACTACGACCGGGCGCGAGACTTCCCCGCCGTCAAGGGCCCGAGCTACCTGGGGCCGCACCTGCGCTTCGGCACGCTTTCGATCCGCCGCCTCGCGCGCGAGGCGTGGCAGCGCGTGCAGGCCGGCTCGCGCGGGGCGGAGGTCTGGCTGTCCGAGCTGGTCTGGCGCGATTTCTATCATCAGATCCTGCATCACCACCCCCGTGTGGTGGACGGCGCCTTCAAGCCCGAGTACGACCGCATCGCCTGGGAGCAAGGCCGGCACGCCGACGCGTTGTTTGCCGCCTGGTGCGAGGGCCGCACCGGCTACCCGCTGGTCGACGCGGCGATGCTGCAACTCATGCAAACCGGTTACATGCACAACCGGCTGCGCATGGTGAGCGCCAGCTTCCTGGTGAAGGACCTGGGCCTGGACTGGCGCCGCGGCGAGGCCTGGTTCGCCCGCTGGCTGAACGACTTCGACCTGGCCGCCAACAACGGCGGCTGGCAGTGGGCCGCTTCCACCGGCTGCGACGCCCAGCCCTACTTTCGGATCTTCAACCCGGTGTCGCAGAGCGAGAAATTCGACCCCGACGGCCGCTTCATCCGGCGCTACCTGCCGGCACTGGCGGGCCTGAAGTCGCCGGCCATCCATGCGCCGTGGAAAGCCCGGCCGCTGGAGCTGTCGGCCGCGGGCGTGCGGCTGGGCGAGCACTACCCTGAACCCATCGTCGACCACGACGACGCGCGCCAGCGGACCTTGCAGCGCTTCGCCGTCGCGCGCGGCGGCTGACGGTCAGGCGGTCAGCCGATCCAGCCCAGCTTCTTCAGTGCGGCGGTGATGGTGGCCAGGGTGGCTTCGAAGTCCTTGCCGTCACCCCTGTTGGCGTTGAAGAAGCCGTGGCCACGGCCGTTGAAGCCCTGCACGGTCACCTCGGGCCCACCGGCCGCCTTGACCCGGTCGCGGAACTCGCCGGCCTGGGCAAAGGGAACCAGCTTGTCGGCGGTGCCGTGGAAAACCCAGGTCGGTGGCCACTGCGGGTCCACCCGCAGCGCGGGCGACAACTGGCGGCGCTGGTCGGCCGGCACCGGGCGCTCGTAGCGCTCCAGGTTCAGCGGCGCATTCATGAGGAACAGCGCATTGGGCCGTGCGCTGACGGCCAGATCGTCCGCCGGGTCGTCGATGGGGCCGGCCGGCGCCGGCACCTTGGGATCGACGAGCACCGCCGTCATCGCCGCCAGGTGGCCGCCGCTGGAGCCGCCGCCTGCGGCGATGCGGTTCGGGTCGCAGCCGAGTTGGGCCGCCCTGGCCCGCACGAAGCGCAGCGCCGAGCGGGCGTCCTGGATCGCGGCCATGGGCAGCACGTCGCCATCACGCATCAGGCGGTACTGGGCGCTGATGCCCACCACGCCGAGTTCGGCCAGCCGTTCGGCAAAGGTCATGAACTGCTTGGGCTGACCGGTCCGCCAGCCGCCCCCGTGGAAGAACACGACGCAAGGGCGCGGCCCGCTGAAACGCTGCTCGGGCGGCCAGGCGAAGTGCAGGCGCAGGCGCGCGTTCGACGTGGTTTTGTAGATCAGCTCGTCGCTGCGCGGCATGCGTGGCTCCGGCGCGGCAGCGCGGGCCTGGGGCGCCGGTGCGGCGGGCGGCGCGGGCGGCGTGGCGGGCTGCGGGGGGGTGGCTTGGGCGGCGCTGGCACCGCCGAGCAAGGCGGCCAGCCAGCCTTTCCAGCCGCCCCGACGGCGGGCGGATCCGGAGGAGGAAGGGATCATGCAGGTGTCTTTCGGAACAAGGTCGGTGCGCGGCAGGATCGCACGCACTACGGAGCAATGTTCGCACCCGCCGGTAACGGGGCGGCACCCGGCGCTCAGAACAGGTCGATGTCGCCTGCCTTTTTGTCGTCCTCGAGCAGGCCCTCGCGCACCAGAGCGGCATGGCCGCGCACTTGGTCGCGGCCATGGTTCTTGGCGTAGTAGACGGCCCTGTCCGCACGCTCAACCGCGGCGTTGGGCGTGTCGCCCTGACGCACGTCGGTGAAGCCGACGCTGACGGTGATGCGCTCGACCTGGGGGAAGACGTAGCCGCGCACCGCCTCGCGGAAGCGCTCCAGCGCGGCCAGCGCGTCGTCCTCGCCGCTGCAGCGCAGCAGCACCACGAACTCCTCGCCGCCGAAGCGGTAAAGCTGGTCGTAGAAGCGGAAGCAGCTGCGCATGACACGCGACAGCAACAGCAGCACCTCGTCGCCGATCAGGTGGCCGAAGCGGTCGTTGACCTGCTTGAAGTGGTCGATGTCGACCACGCCGAGCCAGTAGCTGTCGCGGGTGCCGTGGCGCCGATCACCCGGCTGCTCGGCCACGGGCACGACAGGCGCAGCCGACACCTTGTAGAAGGTCTCGTCGAAGCTCTTGCGGTTGAGCAGCCCGGTGAGGGTGTCGCGCTCGCTGTAGTCGAGCAGGCCCTGCACGTTTCGATAGATGCGCAGCACACCGGTCAGCAGGCGCCTGAGTTCATCCGACAAAGGTTGGGTGGTGACGACCTCGACCACACCCGCCACGCCGGCGTCCGAGGCCAGCGGCAGCAGCAGCATGGTCTCGCTTCCATGATGCTCGATCTCGGTGGCCTGCTGCACGCACTGCAGGCGCTGCGGCTTCTCGGCCAGCAGCGGCAACGCGCGCGGGTCGGCCCAGGAGGAATCGGCCCGCGCGGCAACATCGTCGGCGCCCAGGAAAGCACGCGTCAGCCAGCGCTCGTCTCCGGTGTCACCGACGATGCGGTGCACCGCGACGCTGCAAGGCTGCAGCAGGTCGCGGATGGACGTGACCAGGCTCACGTCGAGCGTGTCGCGGTCGCGTAGGCCGGTCAGGTCGGCCAGTTGATCAACGATCTGCGCCATTCAAGCTTTGCGACGAGGCCGCCACGACCCCTTCAAGCCAGCACGGCATGCTGGACATAGGAGCGTACCAGGGACAGCAGCGCCTCCTCGTCGTACGGCTTGCCCAGGTAGTGGTCGACCCCGAGCTCCGCCGCATGCTCACGGTGCTTCTGGGCGATCCGCGAGGTGATCATGATCACCGGCAGGTCAGCCAGACGGGCGTCGTTGCGGACGTTTCGCACCAGGTCGAAGCCGTCCATGCGGGGCATCTCGATGTCGCTCAGCATCACCGCCGGCCGCTCGTCTGCCAGCTGCTCCAGGGCATCCAGGCCGTCGCGCGCCAGGGCCACGCGGAACCCTTCGCGCTGCAACAGGCGCTGCGTGACACGGCGCACCGTCAGCGAATCGTCGACCACCAGCACCAGCGGCTGCCGGCTCTCGTGGCGCGGCACCGCAGCCTCGACCGCCTCGACCACCACCGGGGCGACCACCGGCGCGCCGGCGGCTGGCGCCGACGGCGTGGCACGCATCCACTGCACGAAGCGCTGGCGCGCATCCTCGCCGTAGATCGCGGCCAGGGCCACCGGGTTGTAGATCAGCACCGTCTCGCCATTGGCCAGCAGCGACATGCCGGCCAGACCGGGCAGGCGCGCCAACTGCGGCCCGAGGTTCTTGACCACCACTTCCTGGTTGCCAAGCACCTGGCTGACGTGCAGCGCCACCAGCTGCGACGCACTGCGGGCGATCACCACATGGGTGGTGCGCCCCTCGGCGGCACCACGCAGGCCATGCTGAAGCAGGCTGCCGAGCCAGAAGAAGGGCAGGTCCTTGTCGCCATGACGCAGGAACCCGCTCTGGTAGGCGGCCTCGACCTCGGCCACCGGCACGCGCTTGACGGTGTCGACCAGCGTCGACGGCACGGCCACGTGCAGTTCGCCGCAGGCCAGCGCCACCACCTGGGTGACGGCGGTGGTCAGCGGCAGCACCAGCTGGAAGGCCGTGCCGCGGCCGGCTGCACTGGCGGTCTCGATGCGGCCGCCGAGCGAGGTGACCTCGGAACGGACCACGTCCATGCCGATGCCCCGGCCGGCCAGCTCGGTGACCTGATCGGCGGTGGAGAAGCCGGGCGTGAAGATCATGCCGGCCAACTCCCCCTCGGACGGCTGAGCGCCCTCGGCGATCAGGCCGAGCTTGCGGGCCTTCTCGGCGATACGGTCCAGGTTCAGGCCGGCGCCATCGTCGCGCACTTCGATGCGCACTTCGTTGCCGGCCTGGTGCAGGCTGACCTCGATCTGGCCGTGCGGGTCCTTGCCCTTCGCTTCGCGCTGGGCCGGCGATTCGATGCCGTGCGCCACCGCGTTGCGCAGCAGGTGCTCGAAGGCCGGGGCCATGCGGTCCAGCACGCTGCGGTCGAGTTCGATCGCGCCGCCGACGAGGTTCAGCCGCACCTGCTTGCCGGACTCCTTCGAGGCCTGGCGCACCACCCGGTAGAGGCGGTCGGAGAGGGTGTCGAACTCCACCATGCGCGCGCGCAGCAGGTCGTCCTGCAGGTCGCGCGTCAACCGGGCCTGGATCGCCAGCTGGTCTTCGGTGGACTGCAGCGTCTGCTGGATGCCGCGCTGCACCGTGCCCACGTCGCCCACCGACTCGGCCAGCATCCGCGTCAGTTCCTGCACGCGGGTGAAGCGGTCCATTTCCAGCGGATCGAAGGACTGCTGGGCGTGTCGGGCCGCCTCGATGCGCGAAGCCATCTGCGTCTCGGCCTGGAGTTCCAGGTCGCGCAGTTGGCGCCGCAGGCGGTCCAGGTTGTCGGTCAGCTCCTTCAGCGCCCCCTGGAGCGCGCCCATGTCGGACTCGATGCGGGCCCGGGCCGTCCCGACTTCGCCAGCATGGCTGACCAGTCGCTCCAGGAGGGGCGCACGCACGCGCACCACGCCGCCGTGGACATCTGCGGCCGCGCCGGCGCCGGCAGCAGCCGGCGAGTGGACGACGAACCGGCTCCAGTCGACCCCCAGCGGTGCGGCCGAGGCCGGGCCGCCATCGGCCGGCAACGACGGTGCAGCAGCCGTCGATGGCGCCACTGCCGCCGGCACTGCGGAGACTGGCGGCAAGATCACGGCGGCCGGGATGACGGGAAGTGCGGGCTCTTCGGCCGCCGTCGCCGGGGCGGGCGCACGCTCGGCGACGCCCAGGTCGAGTGCGCTGCCGCCGCCCTCCAGGCGCTGGAACTCCTCGGCCAAGGCGTCGACGCCGCTGTGCAGGTGGGCCAGCACCGCAAGGTCGGGGGTGCCCTGGGCGTTCACCAGGCCAATCGCGGTCTCGAGGCGGTGGGCGATTTCACCCAGACGCATCGCACCGGCCAGTCGCGAGCTGCCCTTGAGGGTGTGCAGGACGCGCATCGCGGCGGTGGCCGAGTCGGCGTCGGCCGGGTCATCTTCCCAGTGACGCACCGCCTGGGCCAGCGCAGGCAGCAGTTCGCGGCCTTCGTCCATGAAGATCTCGATCAGCTCATCGTCGATCGCGTCTTCGGTGTCAAGGTCTTCGGTGAAGTCGGCCCACAGGCCTTCACGTGCCGTGGCCGATGCCGGCACCGGCTCTTCAAGGTCGGCCGGCGGCAACTCGTCGGCCAGCGCGGTGAAGCGCACCGCGCCCAGAGGGGCCTGCATCGTGATCGGGCCGGCATCCGGCTCGGCCGCAACGGCGGCGGGCTCGGCCGGCGCGGGGGCGGGTGGTGCCACCTCGGCCACCGGCTCCGGCGGCATGGGCTCGGCCGTGGCTTCGGCATGCACCCCGGCAGCCTCCGCGGGCTCTGGCTCGGCCACCGGCTCGGGCTGTGCAGCAGGTGCGGGCACCTCGGCCAGGCCCATCGGCACCGACTCGACCGGAACCGGCGCGATCGCGATCACCGCCGGGGTCGAGTCCTCGAAAGGCGCCAGCTGGGATCGGCCGGCGGCGAGCGCCTCCTGCGCTTCGCGCGCCTCGTGCGCATCCAGACGCTCCAGCAGCTCGGGGGCCACCGGCTTCAGGAAACCGGCGGCGAACTGGTGCAGCAGCCGGCGGATCTCGTCGCCCACGTCGGCGAACAACTGGGCCTCTTCGGGCTGCCCCGAGCCACGCGACGCCGAGCGCTCCAGGCCGTGCTCCAGCCGGCGCGCCAGGTTGGACAGGTCGCTGTAGCCCACTGCGGCCGAGTTGCCCGCCAGCGAATGGGCCAGCGCGATGGCGGCCTCGCCGACCGGGCGGTCGAGCTCGTGCTGCCACTCGGCGATCTCGGTGCCCAGGCGGCGCGACTGCTCGTCGGCCTCATTGAGGAAGATGTTGAACAGCGCGATCTGGATGCGCAACGGGCCGACGACCTTGTAGCGCTCGGCCTCGTCGTCGATCGGCTCGGCAGCAGGGGCTTCGCTGTCGAGCACCGTCTCGGGCAGCTCACCTGCTTCGGCCGGCTCTTCGCCAGCGAGCGAACCGATGTCGAGTTCGAAGTCGACGGCCTCCATCGCCTCGCCCAACGGCATCTCGGCGGTAGAGGCCCATTCGTTGCCTTGAACGACGCCCGGCAACACCGGTGCAGGCTCCGCCTCGACCGGACGCGGCGGCAGGCGGAAGGTGGTCGGTTCCAGGTCGGCTGGCGCCGGTTCTTCGAGGCTGGGCAGCTCGGGCAGGTCCAGCAGGTTGGCCGGCAGGGTGTCGGGGCTGACGACCTGCGAGGCAGCCGGGACCGGCTCGGGCAGGTCAGGCAGCTCGACCAGCTCAGCCACCTCGATGGTTTCGGGCAGCTCCAGCGCCTCCGGCAGCTCCAAGGCCTCCGGAAGCTCCATGGTTTCAGGCAGCTCCGCCTCGGCTACCAACTCTGGCAGCACGGGCACCGGCTCGGACTCGGCCAGGGGTGCTGGAGTGCCGGTGCGCAGGCGCAGCGCCTCGGCCTCGTGTGCGAGGGCCCGTCCATCCGGGATCCCACCCCGGCCGGTTTCCAGCGCGTCGACCCATTGGGCCAGCTGGTCCAGTGCGCGACGGCTGAAGTCGCGCAACGGCTGGTCGGCCTCGACGCTGGCCTCAGCCAGGCGGGCGTTGTAGAGCTGCTCGCAAGCCCACGCAGCCTCGCCGTACTCGCGCAGCCCCACCATGCGCGAGCTGCCCTTGAGAGTGTGGAAGGCTCGCCGGACGGTGGTCAGGGATTCGAGATCGTCCGGCCGCTCGGCCAGCTCGGCCAACGCCGCATGGGCACCTTCGGTGACCTCGCGCGCTTCCTCGAAGAAGATCTCGCGCATGTCGTCCGGCTCTTCATCGAGCGGCATGGGCCGACTGCGCGGTGAGTCGGCCGGCGGCAGCTCCTGGCGAGCGACGAAATCACCCATGGCCTGGGCGATGTCGGCGCGGGCGGCGTCACGCTCGGCGCTGCTGGCCGCGCTGGCCAGGGCATCGCGTGCATGCGCGGCCTTCTCGGCCAACTGCGGCGCGTCGGCTGCCACGGCATGCTGGGTCAGGTGGTCCAGGGTGCGCGAAAGGTCGGCGTCGGTGACATCCGGCGCGGCGGCCGATTCGGCGAGCGACTGGGCCTGCTCGATCAGCTCGGGCTCGACCACCACGCCCGCCGGCGCGGCCACGCGGGTGTGGCCCATCACGGCCTGGAAGCGGCCTGTGTCGGCATCGAAGCGGAACAGGGCCTTGGCCAGCTGGGGCTGCACGCCCAGCATGTCGATCATGAACGACAGACCGCCGACGTTGTCGGCCAGACGATCGGCCATCTGCTCGGCGCTGGCGTGACCCGCGATGACGGCATCGACGTCGTCGCGCATGCGCTGCACCGCGTGCGAGGCCTGGTCCAGGCCCAGCACCGACAACACCCCGCGCATCGCCGCCAGCTCGCCAGGCACGGGCACCAGCACCTCACGCTCGTTGGTGGCGCGGCTGAAGCGGTCCAGCTGCTGCTCGATCTCGGCCAGCGAGGCGCGCAGTTCCTGCACCACGCTGCCCATGGTCTGGCGATCGGAGACTTCGCGGTAGAGCGACTCCATCCACGGCTCGACCGGCGCCTGCTCGCCGCCGGCGGTGACGGTGGCCAGGCGCTGCGTCAAGCGCTGAACGCGCTGCTGCATCTCGGGCCGCTCGAGGTCGATGTCGTCCAGCGAGGCGTCGACGCACAACAGCGCGGTCGCCACTTCCATCGCCAGCGCCGGCGAAGGCGCTCCGGCGCGGTGGGTGGCCGCCGTCAGCGCGGCGGCCAGTTCGTCGCCGTGCGGATAGATCTGCTTGACCGACTCGGCCACCAGCGTGGCCTGCTCGGGCACGGCCGCGCCGAGCGGGGCATCACCCGACACCAGGGCAGACCAGGTTTCCTTCAGCGCGCCGACACGCTTGCGGGCGAGCGGGATGATCGCCGGGTCATAGCGACCGAGCAGGCTGGCCTCGTAGTCGACCGGATCCGCGTTGCCATCGAAGCCCATCGCGCGCCGAACCTGGGCCAGCCGTGGCGCCACGCTGTCCGGCATGCTGCGCGACTGGGCACAGAAGAAGCGAAGGTCGCGCAACAGCCGGCCGGGGCCGTCGGTCGCACCGCGCTCCACGGCGCGCAACTGCGCCAACAGGCGAGAGACCAGGCGCTTGGTGTAGAGGTCGCTCCGGAGGGCACCGACCGCCTGCGCCTCGAAGAAGGCAGAAGCGAGCTGCCAGAGAGTCGCGGTCCGCCCCTCGGCGTTGGCGGACAAGCCGGCGAACAGATCGCTCATGCGGTGCAGCGAAGCGTTGTCGCCACTGCGCAGCGCCTTGAGCATGGCCGTCTCGATGGCGGCATGCACTTCCTGGTCGGGCTCCAGCGGCGTGAAGCCGGAGTCCCAACTGGGCACCGGGTCGCTGCGGTCCTCCGCCTCCCACAGGTCCGCCGGATGGATCCGGTCGGCCTTGGCCAGCGCCAGCACAGCCTTGTACTGCGGGAACAGGGTCAGCGGCGACAGTGGTTTGCCCGCCAGCTCGCGGCGGAGGAAGTCGAGCAGCGCAAAGGAGGCGTGCTCGATGACGTCGATCACCTTGCCGTCCAGCGGGATCGAGCGATCGGCCAGGCGCATCACCGCCTGTTCGCTGGCGCGCAGGAAACGCGCCGAAGCGGGCAGGCCGATCATCTCGAGCGCACCCACGCCCTGGTGGACGAGCGTGCGCGCCTGCAGCACCGCGGTGTAAGCCTGCGGGTCGGCGTCGGGCTCGGCACCGGCCCGCTGCTCGTTGTCGCGCAGCTGGCGGCGCAGTGACTTGTGGGCCTGGTCCAGCGTGCGGCGCAGTTCTTCCTGCACCCACGCCAGCGCGCTCAGGTCACCGGGCAGCGTGTGGTCTGAATCCATGGGCGGCAAGCGGCTCCCGAGAGCTTGTGGTTTAGCGCGTCGACTGGCAAGTGGCTGTATCGGCGCGGAATCAGCCGATCTTGAACCGGTCCACCGACTGGCGCAGTTCGTCCGCAGTACGCGACAGCTCGTGCACCATCTGGGCGGTCGAGCGCGTGCCGTCACCGGTCTGCTCCGTCACCGCGAAGATGTGCTGGATGTTGGCCGCCACGACGTTGGCAGAGTCGGCTTCGCGCCGCGCTTCGGAGGAGATGACCTCAATCAGGGTGGACAGCTCGCGCGTCACGCGGTCGATGTCGACCAGCGCCGAACCGGCCGCATCGGACAGGCGGGCACCCTGCACCACACCCTGCGTCGACTGCTCCATGGCCGCGACGGCATCCTGCGTGTCGGTCTGAATGGTCTTCACCAGCGCCGCGATCTGGCGCGTCGCGTCGGCCGAGCGTTCCGCCAGCCGCTGCACTTCTTCCGCCACCACCGAGAAGCCCCGACCCGCTTCACCGGCGGACGCTGCCTGGATGGCGGCGTTCAGCGCCAGCACGTTGGTCTGCTCGGTAATGTCCGAGATCAGCTCGGTGATTTCGCCGATCTCCTGCGACGACTCGCCCAGCCGCTTGATCCGCTTGGACGTTTCCTGGATCTGCTCGCGGATGGCGTTCATGCCGCCGATCGAATCCTGCACCGCCTGGCGGCCGTTCGAGGTCACCGCCAGCGACTGCTTGGCCACCTCGGCCGACTGCTGGGCCTGGGCAGACACCTGGTTGATTCGGCTCGCCATCTGGAGCACCGATTCGCCGGTCTCGCGGATCTCGCGCAGCTGCTCGGTCGACGCGGCCAGCAGCTCGGTCGAGGTCGACTCCACCTGCTGCGTGGTACGCGTCACCCGCGCGGCGGTGCCCTGCACCTGGGCCACCAGGTTGCGCAGCTCTTCCACGGTGTAATTCACCGAGTCGGCGATGGCGCCGGTGATGTCTTCCGTCACGGTCGCCTGCTGCGTCAGGTCACCCTCGGCGACCGTCTGCAGTTCGTTCATCAACCGCAGAATGGCCGCCTGGTTCGCATCGTTGACGCGCTTGGCCTCGCGCTCGTGTTCCTCGGCCTGCTGGGCACGCAACGCCTGGTTGCGCACGTACAGCAACACCAGCAGGTAGCCACCGACACCCACCGCCAGCGCCGACAGCACCAGCACGATGACCTGGAAAGTGCCCAGGCCGGCCTCGCTCTCGAGGCCAGCCTGCACGGCTTCCAGGCCCTTTCGCAGCGGCTCGGAGTCGCCCACGATGGCCGCCTGCGCCTCACGCGCGGACACCAGGCCCTGCAGGTTGCCCAGGATCGCGCTGGCCTGCGTGCGGGTCTGCTCGTACTGCGTGATGAGCTGTTCGAGGCGTTCCTTGGTCTGGGGATCCTTCGTGCCAGGCAGGCGCAGTTCGGCGTTGCCCTTGAGCAGGCCGTCGGCGATCTCGCGGAAGGAGTTCAGGTCCTTGCCGAGCAGGAACACGGCCTCCGGGCTCACGCCCTCGAGCGTCAGGAATTCGTTCGCGCTCTTGCCGATGCGCTGCGTCAGCATCACCAGCTGGCCCACCGCCGAGAGCTCGGACGCGGAGGCGCCGCTCTGCAGCTTCAGTGAGTTCACCGTCTCGGCGATCTCCAGCAGATCCGACGACTGGCGGTTGATCAGGCGCAGCGCCTGGCCGACCTGCGTCAGCGTCTTCTGCTGGGCCAGCACCACACCGCCGTTCTTCTCGGCGCGGTCGAGCATCGGCATGAGCGGCGCCAGGGTCTCCTGCACCGAAGCCGGCGCCGCATCGACCTGTTCGTTGCCGGTGTTCAGGCCACGCAGGCTGCGCGCCAGCACCTCGCCCGACTCCTTCATTTCCGGGAAGGCTGCAGGGCTGCCGATCAGGGCCTGCGAGACCGACTTCGCCAGCCGCTGGGACTGCATCAGCGCCTGGCCGGTCGCGGCGAGCTGGCCGGCCTGCTTGTTGGCATCGTAAAGGGCCCAGGCGCCGGTGGCGACGAAGGCGATCGCGCCGACGACCACCGCTCCCAGCAGCATCCGCTGCTGCTGGCCCGGCGAAAAGCGCTTGCCGATCAGCGGCAACGCGGCCGGTTCTTCGGCGGGGGCCTGCTCGGGCTCCGAAGGCGCGGCGGCCGCCACCGCGGCCGCGCCGGCAGGCGCGACGGCCGCCAAGGCCTCGCCCAGCGCTGTCTGGTGGTCGCCGGCGTCCAGCGGCAGGATGGACATCTGGTGGCGTGCCGCGTCGCTGTCGAGATCCTCGTCGGCGTGGGTCGCCGGGCCGGTGTCGGTCTGCCGGGCCTCCAGTGCGTCGGCGTCATCGGCCGGCGAGCCGCCCCCCTGGGCCAGCCGCTCATCGATCTCGCTGAGCAGCAGGTCGACCTCATGGTCACCCGAATGGTTGACCGGGGCGGCGACTCCCGCGGCGCCGTGCAGGTCGGCGCTCGCGCCGGAGCTCTTGAAGGTGTCGTGCTGACTCATCATGTCCTCTCACAGGCCGCGTGGACGGCGCGGCGAACGGCTTTCGGGCAAACGGAGGCGCGTCGTCACGCAGCCACGTCCAGGAATTGGGGGTCTTGCGCCAGCGCGGCGAGGTCGAGCTCCTGCCAGACGCGCCCCTGCGGGTCGCGCCAGGACGAGCCGGCGAAGCCGGGGCGGGGTTCGTCAGAGGGGGGCAGGCGCTCCAGCTGTTCGGAGTCGCGCAGGCCGGCCAGCCGATCAACCAGGATCGCCGCGTTGACGCGCAGCGAGGGGTTCAGCATCACCAGCTGGGCGCCCGCACGTGGCGCCACGGGCGCAGCGGCTTGCCGCAGCTGCAGGAAATGGCCGAGGTCGACGACAGCGTTGAGCTGGCCGCGCAGGTTCGCCACGCCGAGCATCCAGGGCTTGGCGTGCGGCACCGGCGCCACCTGGCGCGCCGCGTGGATTTCACCGGCATGCGCCAACGGCAGCAGCAGGCCGACCTGGGCACATTCGACGGCCAGCCAGCCGGCGGCACGGGGGCGCTCGCGCGCCGCCTGCAGCCGGTTGGCCAGGCGCAGCTGAAGTTCGCGGAGGGCGTCCTTCTTGGACATCGTGGGTTGCGGTTCGGCGGCCGGGCGTCAGCCCAGCGCCTGGATCTTGGCCAGCAGGTCGTTGGCGTCGACCGGCTTGACGACGTAGTCCCGGGCGCCCTGGCGAAGGCCCCACACGCGGTCGGTTTCCTGGTTCTTGCTGGTGCACATGATCACCGGCACGTCGGCGAAACGCGGATCGCGCGTGATGGCGCGGGTCAGTTGGAAACCGTTGGTGCCGGGCATGACCACGTCCATCAGGATCAGGTCCGGCTTGGCCTCTGCGAGACGCCGCATGGCTTCTTCGCCGTTCTCGGCCGTGCGCACCGTGTAGCCCTTCTGGGTCAGGATGTCGGACAGCAGATGCAGCTCGGTCTTGGAATCGTCGACGAGGAGGATGTTCTTGATGGGCATGTGAGTGACTCCGGCTGGCTGGCGGGCGCACGGCCCGCCGGATCCGCCGGCCGCGGCCTTCAGGCGGCGACCGAGCGGAAGTGCGCAACCACGCGCAAGAGCTGTTCCTTGGTGAAGGGCTTGGTGAGGTAGTCGTCCGAGCCGACCATGCGGCCGCGGGCCTTGTCGAACACGCCGTCCTTCGAAGACAGCATCACGACCGGCACGTTGGCGAAGCGGGGGTTGCGCTTGATGATGGCGCAGGTCTGGTAGCCATCGAGCCGCGGCATCAGGATGTCGCAAAAGATCAGGTGCGGCTCGTGGTCGTTGACCTTGGCCAGGGCATCGAAGCCATCTTCGGCCAGCACGACTTCATAGCCGCCCTGACGCAGGAAGATCTCCGCGCTGCGGCGGATCGTGTTGCTGTCGTCGATGACCAGGACCCGGGTCGTCGACGAAGGCTGTTCCTTCAACTTCTCTTCGGTCACCATGCGCCCCCAAACGATGCTTGTTGTGCGGGCCCATCGGCCACGCGTCTCTCAAGGCTGCAATGACGGCCAGATCAGATCTGGACCATTTCGAAGTCTTCCTTGCGTGCGCCGCACTCCGGGCAGGTCCAATTCATCGGGACGTCTTCCCAGCGTGTGCCTGGCGCTATGCCGTGCTCTGCATCCCCAGCGGCCTCGTCGTATATCCATCCGCAAATGAGGCACATCCAGGTTCTGTATTCGCTCACTTTTATCGATGCCAGATCACTACAATCGCTGGGAATTGTAGCCACCAGCCCCCGGCAAAAGCCAAGGGTTTATCGGCACATACGCAACAAAGCTCACCCTTTTCCGAACTATTGCCAGCGCCCTTTTCCGGCCTTGTGCGACCTTTTCCGCAACCGCCGGCCAAGTGCCTTTCCAATCGAATGACCAGCACCCCCCATCCAGCCCCGGGCAGCGGCGCCGCCGAGCCCGAGCAGGAAGCCACGGCACCCGCCTGCGTGATGAGCTTCAACGCCAGCGACCCCAGCGGCGCCGGTGGCCTGGGCGGCGACGTGGCGACCATCGCCGCCATGGGCGCCCATGCGCTGCCGGTCGTCACCAGCATCCTGATGCGCGACACGGCCGAAATCTTCGACCAGCACGTGATCGATGGCGACGCCATCGTCGAGCAGGCCCGCTACGTATTGGAGGACGTCACCCTGGCGGGCTTCAAGGTCGGATTTCTCGGCTCGGCCGAGAACGTTTCGGCCGTGGCGGAGATCCTGTCCGACTATGCCGAGGTGCCGCTGGTCTCCTACCTGCCTGGCCTGGCCTGGCTGGAGGACGACGAATCCCAGAGCTACCTCGACGCCTTTCGCGAGCTGATCCTGCCAGCCACCGAAGTGCTCGTCGGCAACCACAAGACATTGACCGATTTCCTGCTGCCCGAGTGGGAATCCGACCGCCCGGCCTCCCCTCGGGAACTGGCCGTGGCCGCCGCCGAGCACGGCACCCGCTATGTGCTGGTGACCGGCGTGATGCTGCCGGCCAAGGGCGCCGGGGGCCAGTTCATCGACAACGTGCTGGCCTCGGCGCAGGGTGCGCTGACGGGCGAGAAGTTCGAGCTGTTCGAGGTCAGCTTCGTCGGCGCCGGCGACACGCTGGCCGCGGCCCTGGCCTCGCTGCTGGCCGTCGGCGCCGAGCTACAGGCCTCGGTGGGCGAGGCGCTGCAGTTCCTCGACCAGAGCCTGGACGCGGGCTTCCGCCCCGGCATGGGCAACATCATCCCCGACCGCTTCTTCTGGGCGCTGCCGCCCGAGGACGGCGAGCAGCCCTCCGAAGGCACCGCCGGAGCGGAAGACGAAGAAGGCGAGCCCTCACCGGCCGGCGAGCCGCACACCACGCCCGGAGGTTCCCGCCGTGTCCATTGAGTCTTCCGCGGGCGAGCGCAACCTCGCCCTGTTCGAGCGCGCCCAGGCCTCGATCCCGGGCGGGGTCAACTCGCCGGTGCGCGCCTTTCGCGCCGTTGGCGGTACGCCGCGCTTCATCGCCCGCGCCGAAGGCGCCTACATGTGGGACGCCGACGGCCAGCGCTACATCGACTACATCGGCTCCTGGGGCCCGATGATCCTCGGCCATGGCCACCCGGCCGTGCTCGATGCGGTGCTGCAGGCTGCCCGCGAGGGCTTCAGCTTCGGCGCCCCCACCGAGCGCGAGGTGGAGCTGGCCGAAGAGATCATCCGCCATGTGCCCAGCATCGAGCAGGTGCGCCTGGTGAGCTCGGGCACCGAGGCCGCGATGAGCGCCATCCGCCTGGCGCGCGGCGCCACCGGGCGTTCGAAGCTGATCAAGTTCGAGGGCTGCTACCACGGGCATGCCGACGCGTTGCTCGTCAAGGCAGGCTCCGGCCTGGCGACCTTCGGCCACCCCACCTCTGCCGGCGTGCCGGCCGAGGTGGTGCAGCACACGCTCGTGCTGCCCTACAACGACATCGAGGCGCTCGAGGCCGCCTTCGCCGCCCACGGCCGCGCGCTGGCCTGCGTGATGATCGAGCCGATCGCCGGCAACATGAACTTCGTCCGCGCCAGCGTGCCCTTCGTCAAGCGGTTGCGCGAGCTGTGCGACCAGCACGGCGCGCTGCTGGTGTTCGACGAGGTGATGACCGGCTTCCGCGTCGCGCTCGGTGGCGCACAGAGCGTCTACGCCGGCGCCCTGCCCGGCTTCCGGCCGGACATCAGCGTGTTCGGCAAGGTGATCGGTGGCGGCATGCCGCTCGCCGCCTTCGGAACCACACGCAAGATCATGCAGCAGCTGGCCCCGCTGGGGCCGGTCTACCAGGCCGGCACGCTCTCGGGCAACCCGGTGGCCACCGCCTGCGGCCTGGCGACCCTGCGCGAAATCTCGAAGCCCGGCTTCTACGATCGCCTGGCCGCCTCCACCGCAGCGTTGGCCCTGGGCCTGCAGGGCGCCGCCGACGAGGCGGGCGTGCCCTTCTGCTCGGACAGCGAAGGCGGCATGTTCGGCTTCTTCTTCGGGCCATCGCTGCCGCAGAACTACACCGAGGTGATGGCCACCGACAAGGAGCGCTTCAATCGCTTCTTCCACGCCATGCTGCAGCGTGGCGTGTACCTGGCGCCGGCGCTGTACGAGGCGGGTTTCGTCAGCGCGGCCCACACGGCCGAAGACATCACCGCGACGATCGCTGCCGCGCGTGACTCCCTGCGTGCGGCCTGATATCGAGTGACGCCGGCACGGCCCCGACGCGGCGGGCCGCTGCCTAGAACTTTCCAATCCATGCACATCCACATCCTGGGCATCTGCGGCACCTTCATGGGTGGGCTCGCGGCGCTCGCGCGTGAGGCCGGCCACCGGGTGACCGGCTGCGATGCCAACGTCTACCCGCCGATGAGCGACCAGCTGCGCGCGCTGGGCATCGAGCTGATCGAGGGCTATGGCGCCGAGCAGCTCGCGCTCCACCCCGACGTGTTCGTCGTCGGCAACGTGGTGACACGGAGCAACCCGCTGATGGAAGCCGTGCTGGACGCAGGCGCCGCCTACACCAGCGGGCCGCAATGGCTGGCCGAACACGTGCTGCAGGGCCGCCACGTGCTGGCCGTGGCCGGCACGCACGGCAAGACCACCACCACCGCGATGCTGGCGTGGGTCCTCGACCAGGCCGGGCTGGAGCCGGGCTTCCTGGTCGGCGGTGTGCCACGCAACTTCGGCGTCTCCGCCCGGCTGGGCGATGCAGCTCCCGGCGCCAACGCGCCTTTCGTGATCGAGGCAGACGAGTACGACACCGCCTTCTTCGACAAGCGCAGCAAGTTCGTCCACTACCGGCCACGCACCGCGATCCTGAACAACCTCGAGTTCGACCACGCCGACATCTTTCCCGACCTGGGCGCGATCGAGACCCAGTTCCACCATCTGGTGCGCACCGTGCCGGCCAGCGGCCGGCTGGTCGTCAATGCCCGCGACGAAGCCCTGCAGCGCGTGCTGGAGCGTGGCTGCTGGAGCGAGGTGCAACGTTTCGGTGCGCGCAAAGAGGCGCCGGGTGCCTGGCGGGCGCGCGGCGAGCCGCAAGCCTTCGACGTGCTGCGTGGGGCGATGAAAGTGGCCCGAGTCGAGTGGCCGCTGCTGGGCGAGCACAACCAGCTCAACGCCCTGGCCGCCATCGCCGCGGCCGAGCATGTGGGGGTGGCGCCTGAGCAGGCTGCCGTTGCACTGGCCCTTTTCGAGAACGTGAAGCGCCGCCTGGAGCTGCGAGGCGAAGCCGCCAGGGTGAAGGTCTACGACGACTTCGCGCACCACCCGACTGCCATCCGCACCACCATCAACGGGCTGCGCCGCAAGGTGGGCGCAGAGCGCATCCTGGCCGTCTTCGAGCCGCGCTCCAACACGATGAAGCTCGGCACCATGAAGGCCCAGCTGCCCTGGTCGCTGGAGGAAGCCGACCTCAGCTTCTGCCACAGCGGCGGCCTGGGCTGGGACGCGCGCGAGGCCCTCGCGCCAATGGGCGCGCAGGCGCAGGTGCACGACACGATCGACGCATTGGTGGCCGCTGTCGTGAAGGCAGCGCGGCCCGGCGACCACGTGCTGTGCATGAGCAACGGCGGCTTCGGCGGCGTGCACGCCAAGCTGCTGGCAGCGCTGGAAGCCAAGGCCTGAGCCGGAATGGGCACCGCCGCGCCGAAGCACCTTCTTTACCTGCACGGATTCCGCTCGTCGCCGCTGTCTTTCAAGGCGCAGATGGTGGGGCGCTGGCTCGCCGAGCACCAGCCCGACATCCACTTTTGGTGCCCGCAGCTGCCGCCCTCGCCGCGCGAGGCCATGGCGATGGTGTTCGAGGGCATCGCCGCCTGGCCGAAGAGCACGATGGCGGTGATGGGCAGCTCGCTGGGCGGCTTCTATGCCGCCGTGGTGGCTGAAGCGGTCGGCTGCCCGGCCGTGGTGCTCAACCCTGCGGTTGACCCGGCCCGCGACCTGGCCCGCCACATTGGCGAGCAGACCACCTGGCAGAAGCCCGAAGAGCGCTTCTACTTCCGCCCGGAGTTCGTGGAGGAGCTGCGCGCCATGACACCGGCACAGCTCACCCGCCCCGAGCGCTATGCCGCCGTCATCGCCAAGGGCGACGAGTTGCTGGACTGGCGCGAGATGACGGCCCGGCACGCCGGCGCCCACACCCTGCTGCTGGAAGGCAGCGACCACGCCCTGAGCGATTTCGACCAGCAGCTGCCTTTCGCGCTGCGCTTCCTGCACCTGATCCCATGAAGAGACTGAACGACAAGATCTGCATCGTCACCGGCGCGGCCCAGGGCATCGGCCTGGCGACGGCACTCAAGTTCGCACAGGAGGGTGCGGTGGTGATCGTCTGCGACCTGAAGCCCGAAGGCATCGAGGCCGCGGTGGCGCAGTGCCACGCTGCCGGCGGCCGGGCCGAAGCGCATGTGGTGGACGTGACGAACCGCGCCCAGGTCGACGCGATGGTCGAGGCCGTCAAGGCCCGCCACGGGCGCATCGACGTGCTGGTGAACAACGCCGGCATCACGCGCGACGCCCGCTTGCAGAAGATGACCGAGGCGCAGTTCGACGCGGTGATCGACGTCAACCTGCGTGGCGTCTTCCACTGCGCGCAGGCCGTGGCCGACACGATGGTGGCGCAGGGCAACGGCGTGATCCTCAACGCTTCGTCGGTGGTCGGCCTCTACGGCAACTTCGGCCAGACGAACTACGCGGCCGCCAAATTCGGCGTGATCGGCTTCACCAAGACCTGGAGCCGCGAGCTCGGCCCCAAGGGCGTGCGGGTCAACGCGGTGGCACCCGGCTTCATCGAGACGCCCATCCTCGCCACCATCCCCGAGAAGGTGCTGGGCCACATGCGCGAGCAGGTGCCGCTCAAGCGCCTGGGCCGGCCGGAGGAGATCGCCAGCGCCTATGCCTTCCTGGCCAGCGACGAGGCCAGCTACATCAACGGCGCGGTGCTCGAGGTCTCGGGCGGCATGACGGTGTAAGCCCTTGTACCGGCCGGCGGCGCCTGCAAACGCGCGGCCGCGGGATGGGAGAATCCGCCGGTGATGTACGCCCTGTTCGATGACGCCGGCAAATTCCTCGCCGGCCGTGTGATGTCCGAAGCCGAAAGCTCGCTGCAGGTCGAGCTCGACTCGGGCAAGCGCGTGAAGGTCAAGTCCGCCAATGTGCTGCTGCGCTTCGACAAGCCGCAGCCAGCGGAGCTCATGTCCGCCGCCCAGGCGCGCGCCGCCGAGATCGACCTCGACCTGGCGTGGGAGTTCGCGCCCGAGGGCGAGTTCGGCTTCGCCGACCTGGCCCGCGACTACTTCGATGCCAAGGCCGGCCCCGAGCTGCAGGCCGCCGCGCTGTTCCGCCTGTTCGAGGCGCCGCACTACTTCCGCCGCGCCGGAAAGGGGCAGTTCAAGAAGGCACCGGAGGAGATCGTCAAGGCTGCGCTGCTGGCCATCGAGCGCAAGAAGCAGCAGGCGGCGCAGATCGAGGCCTGGGCGCAGGAGCTGGCCGCCGGCCAATGCCCAGGGCCCGTGCGCGAACAGCTCTACAAGATCCTCTTCAAGCCCGACAAGAACGCGCCCGAGTACAAGGCCGTGGTCGAGGCTGCCAAGCGCAGCCAGCGCGCACCGCTCGATCTGCTGACCGCCTCCGGTGCGATCTCGAGTCCCTACCAGTTCCACTGGCGGCGCTTCCTGTTCGAGACCTTCCCCAAAGGCTACGGTTTCCCGGCGCTGGAGGCCCCGGCCATCCGCGACGAGCTGCCGCTGGCGCCAGTGCGGGCCTTCTCGATCGACGACTCGCAGACCACCGAGATCGACGATGCCCTGTCGGTGCAGGGCCTGGGCAGCGGCACCGTCACGCTCGGTATCCACATCGCCGCGCCGGGGCTGGCGATCACGCCCGAATCGGCGCTGGACAAGCTCGCGCGCGACCGCCTGTCCACCGTCTACATGCCGGGCTTCAAGATCACCATGCTGCCCGACGCGGTGGTGCAGGCCTACACGCTGATCGAGGGGCGAGACTGCCCGGCGGTCAGCCTCTACACGGTGATCGACGAGGACACGCTCGAAGTGCGCGCCAGCGAGACCCGGCTGGAGCGCGTGCCCATCGCCGCCAACCTGCGCCACGACCAGCTCGACGAGCACATCACCGAGGCCAGCCTCGGCGGCCAGGCGCCGGCCGACTACCCCTTTGCCGCCGAGCTGGCCTTCTGCTGGCGGCTGGCGCAGTCGCTGAAGGCGGCCCGTGAGGTGGTGCGCGGCAAGCCCGAGAACTTCAACCGCCCCGACTACAACTTCCGCCTCGAAGGCAACGATGGGCAGGAACCCGACGGCAGCGAAACGGTGCGCATCACCGAGCGCCGCCGCGGCGCCCCGCTGGACCTGATCGTCTCGGAGGCGATGATCCTGGCCAACAGCCGTTGGGGCGGCTGGCTGGCCGAGCTGGGCGTGCCTGGCATCTACCGCAGCCAGGCCAGCCTGGCGCCGGGCGTGAAAGTGCGCATGGGCGTGAAGCCCGCGCCGCACGCCGGCATGGGCGTGGCGCAGTACACGTGGGCCACCTCGCCGCTACGGCGCTATGTCGACCTGGTCAACCAGTGGCAGATCATTGCCTGCGCCCGTCACGGCCGCACAGCCGCGCTGGCCGCGCCCTTCAAGCCGAAGGACGCCACGCTGTTCTCGATCATCTCCGCCTTCGACGGCGCCTACGGCGCCTACAACGGCTTCCAGTCCGCCATCGAGCGCTACTGGGCGCTGCGATGGGTCGAGCAGCAAGGCTTGTCCGAGCTCGATGCCTCGGTGATGAAGGACGGCCTGGTGCGCTGCGACCGCTTGCCGCTGGTGTTCCGCGCGCTCGGCACGGAAAGCCTGCCCCGAGGCGCCCACGTGCGCGTGCGGGTGACCGGCATCGACCTGCTGACGCTGGACCTGCACGCCAGCCTGGCGGCGCGGCTGGATGACGCGGCGCCTGCCGAAGGCGCAGGCGAAGAAGCCGAGGAAGGTGAGGAGGCGCCCGCAGGCGCCCTCACGCTGGCCATCGACCTGGCCGATGGCGATGGCGGCAGCGACAACCCGCCCGCCTCGGCCTGATCCCGCGCCTCATGCGAGTTGCCACCACCCTCCGGGCCTTGACGCCGCTGCACTGGGCACTGGCGGTGTCGGTGGCATTCCATGCCACGCTGCTCGCCGTTCGCTTCACCGATCCCGAGGCCTTCAACCGTGTCTTCTCGGACACACCGCTGGAGGTGATCCTCGTCAATTCGCGGTCGGACGAAGCCCCGTTGAACGCCCAGGCCATCGCCCAGGCCAGCCTGGCCGGCGGTGGCGAGGCGGAGCAAGGCCGCGCCACCACGCCGCTGCCACCATCGGCCATCACCGTGGCGGGCGACGCCGAGAGCGACGCACAGAAACAGATCCAGCAGATGCAGGAGGCGCAGCAGCAACTGCTCTCGCAGATCCGGCGGGAGATGGCCCTGCTGCCGCCACCCGACCCGAGCCGGCCGCTGCTGAGCCAGGAAGAAGCCGAGCGAGAGGAACGCCGCCGGCAACTGCTGCGCCTGCTGGCCGAGATCGAGAAGCGCATCAACGAAGAGAACGCCCGCCCCAAGAAGCGCTACATCAGCCCGGCCACGCGCGAAGAGGTCTATGCCCTCTACTACGACAGCCTGCGCCGCCGCATCGAGGACCGCGGCACGCGCGACTTCCCCGAGTACAAAGGCCAGAAGCTCTACGGCGAGTTGACCATGAACATCACCATCGACTCGCGTGGTCAGGTGATCGAAGCGGACGTGGTCCGGCCGTCGAAGTCACCCCAGCTCGACCGACGTGCCGTGGCCATCGTCCATGCGGCCGGCCCCTTCGGCCGCTTCACGCCGGCCATGCGCGGGCAGGCGGACCAGATCGTCGTGACGTCGCGCTTCCGCTTCACCCGCACCGAGGGCCTGGAAACCACGCTCAGCAATGGCAGCCCCTGACCACCGCATGGCCGCCCCGCCCGACACCACGTCACCAGACCGGTATGCCGTGCTCGGCAACCCGGTGGCGCACAGCCGCTCGCCTTTCATCCATGCCGCCTTTGCCGCGGCCACCGGCGAGCGCCTCGTCTACGAGCGCGTGCTGGCGCCAATGGACGGTTTCGAGGCGGCGCTCCAGGCCTTCGCCGCTGCCGGGGGGCGCGGCTGCAACGTGACGGTGCCCTTCAAGTTCGACGCCGCCCGGCTGTGCCCGCGGCTGGGGCAGCGGGCACGCCTGGCCGAAGCGGCCAACGTGCTGCGCTTCGACAAGGGCGAAGAAGGCGGCTGGTTCGGCGACAACACCGACGGCGTCGGCCTGGTGAACGACCTGCAGGCCAACGCCGATGTGCCACTGGCCGGGCGCCGCGTGCTGCTGGTCGGCGCGGGCGGCGCGGCGGCAGGTGCCCTGGGCCCACTGCTGGAAGCAGCACCGGCCGAGCTGGTGGTGGCCAACCGCAGCCCGGCCAAGGCCGAAGCGCTGTGCGCCCGCCACCAGGCCCTGGCCGCCGTGCACGGCGTGGCGCTGCGCGCGAGCGACCTCGCCTCCCCCGGCAAGGCCTTCGACGTGGTGATCAACGCCAGCGCCAGCAGCCTGGCCGGCGCCGCCGTGCCGGTGCCCGCCTCCGTGCTCGGACCCGGCGCGCTGGCGTTGGACATGATGTACGGCCCAGCCGCGGCAGGCTTCCTGGCCTGGGCGGCGCAGCATGGCGCGCAGGGGCGCGACGGCCTGGGCATGCTGGTGGAGCAGGCGGCGGAGGCCTTCTGGCTGTGGCGGGGGGTTCGGCCGGCGACAGGCCCGGTGCTGGCGGCCCTGCGCGCCCAACTGGCCCACGAGGCCCTCGCGGCATGAAGCCCCTGCTGCGGCATATCGGGCGGCTCGTGCTGCTCATGGGGCTGTGCCTGCTCGCCCTGCAGCTCTACTTTGCCACCCGCATCGCCCTGATGAACGTGCTGGCCCCCGAATCCACCAGCTTCCAGCGCAGCGAGGCGTGGCGCCTGGCGACCGAGAAGCACGAGGTGCCGTGGAGTCAGGAATGGGTCGACGGCGAGCGCATCTCGTCCCACCTGAAGCGCGCAGTCATCGCCAGCGAGGACGCCGGCTTCGCCGACCACAGCGGCGTCGAATGGGACGCCATCGAGAAGGCCTACGAACGCAACCAGAAGGCCGAAGCCCGGGCTGAGCGCATCAATGAACAGCTCGAAAGGCGCGAATCGCAGCGCGAGAAGGCCGGCAAGCCGGTGGCCAGGCCTGCCACCCGCGCCACGCCCAAACTCGTCGGCGGCTCGACCATCACCCAGCAACTGGCCAAGAACCTGTTTCTCTCCGGTGAGCGCACCGCAGCACGCAAGGGGCAGGAGATCGTGCTCGCCTACATGCTGGAAGCGCTGCTGAGCAAGCGCCGGATCCTCGACATCTACCTCAACAGCGTCGAATGGGGCGAAGGCATCTTCGGCGCGCAGGCCGCGGCGCGGCACTATTTCCGAACCGACGCCGCCCAGCTCGGCGCCTACCCGGCAGCGCGACTGGCGGTGATGCTGCCCGCCCCGAAGCGCTTCGAGAAAAACCCTGGTTCCGCCTATGTCAGCGGCCGGGCTGGCACCATCGTCGCCCGCATGGGCGCCGTCGAGCTGCCCTGAACCGGACCTTCGAACCACCCATGGCCAGCGACACCCTGACCGCCGAGCTCTGTGCCCGCGCCGCCCGCCTGGTGGTCGACGAGGGCATGGACTACGCCGCCGCCAAGCGGCGCGCGCTGCGCGAGATGGGGCAGCCGCCCGGCCGGGCGGCCCTGCCACCCAACGAGCAGGTGGAAGACGCCGTGCGTGAACACATCATGCTGTTCCACGCAGACACCCAGCCGGCCGAGCTGCTGGCCCTGCGCCGGCTGGCGCTGCGCTGGATGGAACGCCTGCCGGAGCATCGGCCGCACCTGGGCGGCGCCGCCTGGCGGGGCACCGCCACCCGCCTGTCGCCGCTGCTGATCGACCTCTACTGCGACGATCCCAAGGCCGCAGAGATCGGCTTTCTCAACCAGGGCATTGCCTTCGACAGCCACAGCGAACCCGGCCCGGATGAGCCCACGGTGCTGACTGTCGATGCCCGTTGCCCCGAGCTGGAAGAATTTGTGAGCATTCACTTCATCGTGCACGACCACGACGACCTGCGCGGAGCGCTCAAGCCCGACGCCCGTGGAGAAAGCTGGCGCGGCAACGCCGCGGCGCTCCGCCGCCGTATCGAGCAGATGGAGGCGGGGTCATGAGCCCGCCTGGTCGCTCGGGCTGGGGCCGGCGCCCCTGGATGTTCGGTGCCGCCGGGCTGGCGGCGCTGGGTGCAGGCGTCGGCTGGCGCGCATGGCGCGAGGGCGGAGGCAGCAGCGCCGACGAGGCCACCGCCGACGCGTTCTGGGCGCTGTCGCTTCCAACGCCGAGCGGCGCCTCCATGCCCTTCGCACCGCTCCGTGGCCGCCCGCTGGTGGTGAATTTCTGGGCCACCTGGTGCCCGCCCTGCGTCAAGGAAATGCCCGAGCTCGACCGCTTTGCCCGCCAGTTCGGCGGCCGAGGTTGGCAGGTGCTGGGGCTGGCGATCGATCAGGCGCCGGCGGTGCAGAAGTTCCTGCAGCAGACACCGGTCAGCTTCCCGGTGGTGCTGGCCGACACTGGCCTCGGGCTGGAATGGGTGCGCCGAATGGGCAACCCGGGCGGTGGCCTGCCTTTCACGGTGGTGTTCGGGCCCGATGGACAGGTGAGCCGGCGCAAGCTGGGCCCGACCACCTATGACGAACTCGCCAGCTGGGTCATCTAGACCCGTACTGCATCGATCAGTGCGCATCTCCCATCAAGCCGCAGCCGATTGGTAACAATGGGTTGCCATTCGGCCCGATTGATGTCAATAGGTGGGGAGCCACATTATTTTGGCTCGACCTGCTTCTATTTGCGCTTAACCGGCGTAAAGTTCGCGTCTTCCAAAACCTGGCCACGGCCTGGAAGCGCTTGATCACGCCCCCGGACTTCGTTTCAGTTCGCGCAAGATCGGTGCCATTGCCATGTTGATCACCACAGACACTTGGCACGGCATCTGCTGATCGATCCTCGCCTCTCGTGGCGAACAGGCAAGCCCCGCCGGCGACACCCCATCTGTTGGAGACCCCATCCCCATGGACCTGCGCAAGCTCAAGACCCTGATCGACCTGGTCTCGGACTCGAACATCACCGAACTCGAGATCACCGAGGACGACGGCAAGGTGCGCATCGTCAAGGCCGGCGCCCCCGTGGTGGCGCCGAGCAACATGTCGATGGCCGCGCCGGTGATGATGCAGTCGCCAGCGCCCGCACCTGCCGCGGTGGCCGCCCCGGCAGCAGAAGCCCCGGCCCCCGCGGCCCCGGCCGGTCATGTCGTCAAGTCGCCGATGGTCGGAACCTTCTATGTCTCGTCCACCCCCGGCGGCAAGCCGATCGTCGAGGTGGGCACCGTGGTCAAGGAAGGCGACCCGGTCTGCATCATCGAAGCGATGAAGATCATGAACGAGATCGAGGCCGACAAGGCCGGCACCATCACCCGCGTGCTGGCCCAGAACGGCCAGGCGGTCGAGTTCGGCCAGCCGCTGTTCGTGATCGAGTGAGGCGGCAGCAGGCAGCATCATGTTCAAGAAAATCCTGATCGCGAACCGGGGGGAGATCGCCCTCCGGATCCAGCGAGCGTGCCGCGAGATGGGCATCAAGTCGGTCGTCGTCTACTCCGAGGCCGACCGCGAGGCCAAATACGTGCGCCTGGCCGAAGAGGCGGTGTGCATCGGCCCGGCGCCTTCGGGCCAGAGCTACCTCAACATGCCGGCCATCATCTCGACCGCCGAGGTGACCGACGCCGAGGCCATCCACCCTGGCTACGGCTTCCTGTCCGAGAATGCCGACTTCGCCGAGCGGGTCGAGCAGAGCGGCTTCACCTTCATCGGCCCGACGCCCGAGTCGATCCGCCTGATGGGTGACAAGGTGTCTGCCAAGCAGGCCATGATCAAGTCGGGCGTGCCCTGCGTGCCCGGCTCGGAAGGCGCCCTGCCGGACGACCCGAAGGAGATCATCAAGATCGCGCGGGCGGTGGGCTACCCGGTGATCATCAAGGCCGCTGGCGGCGGCGGCGGGCGCGGCATGCGCGTCGTGCACACCGAGGCCGCGCTGATCCATGCCGTGCAGACGACGCGCGCCGAGGCTGGCGCCGCCTTCAACAACTCGGCCGTCTACATGGAGAAGTTCCTCGAGAACCCGCGCCATGTGGAGATCCAGGTGCTGGCCGACGAGCACAAGAACGCGGTCTGGCTGGGTGAGCGTGACTGCTCGATGCAGCGCCGCCACCAGAAGATCATCGAAGAGGCCCCGGCGCCGGGCATCCCGCGCCGCGTGATCGAGCGGGTCGGCGAGCGCTGCGCTGCTGCCTGCAAGAAGATCGGCTACCGCGGAGCCGGCACCTTCGAGTTCCTGTACGAGAACGGCGAGTTCTACTTCATCGAGATGAACACCCGGGTGCAGGTGGAGCACCCGGTGACCGAGCTGGTGACCGGCATCGACATCGTGCAGATGCAGATCCGGGTGGCCGCCGGCGAAAAGCTGCCTTTCGCCCAGCGCCAGATCGAGATGCGTGGCCATGCGCTCGAGTGCCGCATCAACGCCGAAGACCCGTACAAGTTCATCCCGTCGCCGGGCCGCATCACCATGTGGCACGCGCCGGGCGGGCCGGGCGTGCGCGTCGATTCGCACGTCTACACGAACTACTTCGTACCGCCCAACTACGACTCGATGATCGGCAAGATCATCGTGCATGGCGACACCCGCGAGCAGGCGCTCGCCCGGATGCGCACCGCGCTGCTGGAAACGGTGGTCGAAGGCATCCAGACCAACATCCCGCTGCACCGCGAGCTGATGGTCGACGCCAAGTTCGTCGACGGTGGCACCAGCATCCACTACCTCGAAGGCTGGCTGGCCGAGCACCGCCGCTGAAACCGCCATGGCCTCGATGTTCGAGCTGACGCTGAACGCGCCCCAAGCGCTGGTGGAACCGGTGTCGGACACGCTGATGGACGAACTCGGCGCCTTGTCGGTGTCGGTGGAAGACGCCGACGCCGACACGGAGGCCGAGCAGGCCCTTTTCGGCGAGCCCGGCATGCCGGCGCCCGCGCCGGGCTGGGACCGTTCCACGCTCAAGGCCCTGTTCGACAGCGAGGCGGCGGCCACTGGCGCGATGACGCTGCTCCTGGCGCAGGACTGGACCGACGGCTTGGCCGTGCGCAGCCTCCAGCAGGTCGAAGATCAGGATTGGGTGCGCGTCACGCAATCGCAGTTCGCGCCGGTTGAGATCACGCCCAGCTTCTGGATCGTGCCCACATGGCATGAGCCGCCGGCCGCCGCCGACACCATGATCCGGCTCGACCCCGGCCTCGCCTTCGGCACCGGCACCCACCCGACGACCCGCATGTGCCTGCGCTGGATCGCCCGCCACGCGGCCGCGGTCCAAGGCGCACGCGTGCTCGACTACGGCTGCGGCTCCGGCATCCTGGCCATCGGCGCCGCGCTGCATGGCGCGGCCATGATCGACGCCGTCGACATCGACCCCGCCGCGGTGGAATCGACGCACCACAACGCCGCCGCCAACGGCGTGGCGCTGCAGGCCGGCCTGGCCGAGCTGGCGCAGGGCCGCTACGGCGTGGTGCTGGCCAACATCCTGGCCACGCCGCTGAAGCTGCTGGCGCCGCTGCTGTGCGGCCATCTCGCGCCAGGCGGCCGGCTGGTGCTGGCCGGCATCCTGGCCCGACAGGCGGACGAACTCATCGCCGCCTATGCGCCCTGGTGCCCCATCACGGTGCTGGACGAGGAAGACGGCTGGATCCTGATGGGCGGTGAACTCGCACGCTGACGCCGCGCGCGCGTCGCGAGCAGCCGCAAAGCCCGTGGCATCATCGCGCGCACCATGAGCCTGGCCACCCGTTGCCCAGCCTGCAGCACCGTCTTCCGCGTAGTGCAGGACCAGCTCCGTGTCTCGGAAGGCTGGGTGCGCTGCGGCCAATGCCAGGAGGTCTTCAACGCGCTGGAGACCTTGTTCGACCTGGGCTCGCTGGGCGCAGAGGGGCCAGCCGAGCCGCCCGTGACGCAGACGCCCACGCCTGCCGTCGCCGCCGCACCCGTCACCGCGCCAGGCCCGGCCTCGCCTGAGCTGCCGGCGACTGCGCCACCCCTCGCGTTCGAGGCCACACCGCAAGCCGCGACAGCGACCGGTTCACCCGACGCCGCTCCCCTGGCGACAGCCGACGAGCTGGGCGCCTGGGAGGAGGAAGGCCCGCGCCCCGAGGATCACTGGGATCCCGGCCAGGCCACGCTGCCCATGAGCCTGGAGGCCCTGGCGGCCAACTACCGCGAGAGCCGGCCTGCAGCGGATGCCGCCAAGCCGCCCCCCCTGGCCGCTCCTCCTTCCTCGGAGCCCCAGCCCGAATCGCCTGTCGCCGCGGGCGGGGGCGTGGACATGCGGCTGCGCCGGCGCAGCCCCATCGACACCACACCGGAGCCCGATGCCGGCGACACCGAGGATGCGGACACCCCGACGCCCTCGCGTTTCATCGGCCCGGTGCCCGACTGGGCGCAAGTGCCCGCGAACGGACGGCGGAGCAAGAAGAAATCTCGCCGCCCCGCCCCCACGGACGCAACCCACGCGCAACCGCACGTGGCCGACAAGGCGCAGCGTCGCCGCCGCAAGCCCGAGTTTGTCCGCCAGGCCGAGCGTGCCGCACTGTGGCGCCGGCCGATGATTCGGGCCACGCTCGGCATCGCCGCCACCCTGCTGGCCACGCTGCTGCTGGGCCAGGTGGCCTATCAGTACCGCGACCCGCTGGCCGCCCGCTCGCCCGCGCTGGCACCGGCGCTGCAGGCTGGGTGTGCCTGGTTGGGTTGCCGCATCGGCGCCCCGCGCGCGCTGGAGCGCATC
This sequence comes from Pseudomonadota bacterium, assembly GCA_049322835.1. Classification (GTDB taxonomy): domain Bacteria; phylum Pseudomonadota; class Gammaproteobacteria; order Burkholderiales; family Burkholderiaceae_C; genus Ideonella. Next base: position 130,865 of record JBMOQN010000019.1, read on the forward strand.
CGGCTCGATGCAAGCGACCTGACCCGCACCGACGAAGAGCAGGTGCTGCGCTTCACGGCCGACCTCCACAACACCGCTGACCACGCTGTGCACACGCCTGCACTGGACCTCAGCTTCACCGATTCGCTCGGGCAGGTCGTCTCTCGCAAGGTGCTGCTCCCGGCCGAGCTGGGCGCCCGCAGCGAGGCGATCCCGGCCGAGGGTCAGTGGCGCGTCGATGCCCGCCTGGCGATCGGCGACCTGCGCATCGCGGGCTACACCGTGGAAGTCTTCTACCCCTGAGCCACCCGCGCGCCTTACTGGACGCGCGTGCGCACCCTTCCTTCCAACGAAAGCACACGATCATGGCCTGTCTCGTCAGCGGCTCGCTCGCCTTCGACACCATCACCAACTTCCCGGGCCGCTTCGCCGAGCAGATCATGCCGGAGCAGGTGCACATCCTGAACGTGTCGTTCCTGGTGCCGACGCTGCGGCGCGAGTTCGGTGGCTGCGCAGGCAACATCGCCTACACGCTCGCGGCGCTGGGCGGGGACGCGGTGGTGGTGGCCGCGGTCGGCAACGACGGCGCGGCCTACCTCGAACGACTGCAGCAACTGGGCATCGACACCACGCAGGTGCTGCAGGTGCAGGACACCTACACCGCGCAGGCGATGATCATCACGGACGCGGACAACAACCAGATCACGGCCTTTCACCCGGGTGCGATGCAGCAGGCGCACCTCGCGGGCCTGCCGCAGCGCGGTGACATCCGCCTGGCCATCATCGGCCCTGACGGCCGCGACGCGATGCTGCGGCGCGCACGGGACCTGACCGCCGCCGAGATCCCCTTCGTCTTCGACCCCGGTCAGGGATTGCCGATGTTCGACGGCGAAGCGCTCAAGGCCTTCATCGCCCAGGCCACGTGGGTCGCGGTGAACGACTACGAGGCCCGCATGCTGTGCGACCGCACCGGCGAGTCGATCGAGAGCCTGTCGCGCTCGCACCTGAAGGGGGTCATCGTCACGCTCGGCGCCGAAGGCTGCGAAGTCTGGGTGCAAGGCCGCTGCGAACGCGTGCCCGGCGTGCCGGCCGAAGCGGTGGTCGACCCCACCGGATGCGGGGATGCCTTCCGGGGCGCCCTGCTCTACGGCCTGGAGCGAGGCTGGCCGCTGGTCGACTGCGTAGGGTTGGGCAACAAGATCGGCGCGCTGAAGATCGCCCAACGGGGCGGGCAGAACCACCTGATCGACCGCGCGGCGCTCGGGCTCGCCTGAGCCGCCAACCGGCCGGCGGCCTCAGCGGCTGCGTTCGCCGCCGGCCACGCGTTGCAGCCAGCTGTGCACCTGCGCGGCCGGCGCATCGATCTCCACCTGCTTGCCTCGGGCCGCTGCACCGCGGCGCAGCCGTACGTCGCGCTTGGCCAGGCCGAGTTCACGCGCCAACCATGCGGCGAGCGCGGCGTTGGCCCGACCCTCGATCGGCTGCGCCGCCAGGCGAACCCGCAGGGCACCTTCATGCAGCCCCGTCGCCTCGGTCTGCCGTGCATTGGGCAGTACCACGACGGTCAGCACACAGGCTGACGGGCCCAACGCGCGCACACAAGGCCAGTCAGTCAGCGACGCAGGTGACTCGGTCGCAGGTCGGGTGGGGCGCATCGACGGCGGGTGAAAGAGAAAAGCCCGGCCGGAGCCGGGCTTGTCCGAAACGGGGGCACCCGAAGGCACCCTCGCTTTCTCAGGGCTTGTTGCCCGTCGGGAACGGCCACGCGGCCGCAGGGCTCAGGGCCGTTTTCGCTGCAGGCGCCGCAGGGGCAGCAGGGGCAGCGGGGGCAGCGGGCTTCTTCGCCGCGGCCTTCTTGGCAGCCGGCTTCTTCGCCGCCGGCTTCTTGGCGGCAGCGGCCTTCTTCGCCGGCGCAGCCTTCTTCGCAGCGGCCTTCTTCGCGACCGGCTTCGCTGCCGGCTTGGCAGCGGCCTTCTTCGCAACCGGCTTCTTCGCTGCCGCGGC
>JBMOQN010000020.1:0-127763 GCA_049322835.1 Pseudomonadota bacterium
GCCGCCGCCGAGGCCGCGGCACAGGCCCAGGCTGCCCTGGCCAAGGCCGCCAGCGGCGCCGAGCCAGCGGCTGCACCGGTGCCCGCCGTTGCCGCCCCGGCGCCCGCCCCAGCACCGGCCGAGCCTGCGCCGCCGCCCAAGCCCGCCCTGCGCGTGATCAAGGCGGCCGACGCCGATGCCGAGGAGAAGCAGCGCCTCGCCGACCTGGGCAAGCGCCGCCAGGCCGCCGAGGCCGAAGCCGCCGCCATCCGAGACATGATGGCGCGCAAGAACAAGGTGCTCGTCGCCAAGAAGCCCGAGGAACCGAAGCCTGCTGAAGCAGCGAAAGAAGGCATCAAGGGCACCATTCACAAGGCCAAAGCGGCGCCGGGCGCCGCGCCCTCGACGACGACCGCTGGCGCCGGTGCCAAGCCGGGCGACAAGAAGTCGGTCAAGTCCGAGAAACTGTCGTCCAGCTGGGCCGACGATGCCAAGAAGCGCGGCGCGGCCGCCAAGGGCCGTACCGACAGCGCTGGGGCGGGCCGCCCGGGCTGGCGCGCTCCGCGCGGTGGCCGGCGTGGCGACAGCCGCGATGGTGGGGGGTCCAATTTCCAGGCACCGACCGAACCGGTGGTGCAAGAGGTGCACGTGCCCGAGACGATCTCGGTGGCCGACCTTGCGCACAAGATGTCGGTCAAGGCCTCCGAGGTCATCAAGCAGTTGATGAAGCTGGGCCAGATGGTCACCATCAACCAGCAGCTGGACCAGGAGACCGCGATGATCCTGGTCGAGGAAATGGGGCACAAGGCCCTGGCTGCCAAGCTGGACGACCCGGAAGCCTTCTCCGAGGAAGAAGAAGCTGCTGTCGGGGGCGAGGAACTCCCGCGTGCACCGGTCGTGACCGTCATGGGCCACGTCGACCACGGCAAGACCTCGCTGCTTGACTACATCCGCCGTGCCCGCGTCGCCGCAGGCGAAGCGGGTGGCATCACGCAGCACATCGGCGCCTACCACGTCGATACGCCGCGCGGCATGATCACCTTCCTCGACACCCCGGGCCACGCGGCGTTCACCGCCATGCGTGCCCGCGGTGCCAAGGCGACCGACATCGTCATCCTGGTGGTGGCTGCGGACGACGGCGTGATGCCGCAGACCAAGGAAGCGATCCACCATGCCAAGGCGGCTGGCGTGCCCATCGTCGTGGCGATGAACAAGATCGACAAGCCCGATGCCAACCCCGAGCGTGTGAAGAACGAGCTGGTGGCCGAGCAGGTGGTGCCGGAAGAGTTCGGCGGTGATTCGCCGTTCGTGCCGGTGTCGGCCAAGACCGGCCAGGGCATCGACGACCTGCTGGAGCAGGTGCTGCTGCAGGCCGAGGTGCTGGAGCTGAAGGCGCCGGCCGATGCGATGGCCAAGGGCATCGTGATCGAAGCCCGCCTGGACAAGGGCCGCGGCCCGGTCGCGACGGTGCTGGTGCAGTCGGGCACGCTCAAGCGTGGCGACGTGGTGCTGGCCGGTGCGAGCTACGGCCGCGTGCGGGCGATGCTGGACGAAGACGGCAAGAACACCGCCGAGGCCGGCCCCTCGATCCCGGTCGAGATCCAGGGCCTGACCGAGGTGCCGCAGGCCGGCGACGACTTCATGGTGCTGTCCGACGAGCGGCGTGCGCGCGAGATCGCGACCTTCCGCCAGGGCAAGTACCGCGACGTGAAGCTGGCCAAGCAGCAGGCCGCCAAGCTCGAGAACATGTTCGAGAACATGGGCGAGGGCCAGGCGCAGAACCTGCCGCTGATCATCAAGGCCGACGTGCAGGGCTCGCAGGAGGCGCTGGCGACCTCGCTGCTCAAGCTGTCGACCGACGAGGTCAAGGTGCAGATCGTGCACGCCGCGGTCGGTGGCATCAGCGAGTCGGACGTCAACCTGGCGATCGCCTCGAAGGCCATCATCATCGGCTTCAACACCCGGGCTGATGCCGGTGCGCGCAAGCTGGCCGAGGGCAATGGCGTCGACATCCGCTACTACAACATCATCTACGACGCCGTGGATGAGGTGAAGGCGGCGATGAGCGGCATGCTGGCGCCCGAGCAGCGCGAGGAAGCGCTGGGCACGGCCGAGATCCGCAAGGTCTTCGTGGCCTCGAAGATCGGCACGGTGGCTGGCTCGATGGTCACCTCGGGCATGGTCCGCCGCGGCGCAAAGTTCCGCCTGCTGCGCGAGAACATCGTCATCTACACCGGCGAGGTCGATTCGGTCCGACGCGAGAAGGACGACGTGCGCGAGGTCAAGGAAGGCTTCGAGTGCGGTATCAAGCTGAAAAACTACAACGACATCGCCGAGGGCGATCAGCTCGAGTTCTTCGAGGTCAAGGAAATCGCCCGAACGCTGTAACGGCGGGTCTGGTGTCAGCCAGCAAAACCCCGCCGAGACCGGCGGGGTTTTTTGCTTGAAAGGCAGGTCACACGATGAGACACAAGAAGAGCATCCCCAACCGCAGCCACCGCGTGGCGGACCAGATCCAGCGCGATGTGGCCGAGCTCATCCGCGACCTGAAGGACCCGCGCATCGGCATGGTGACCATCAACGCGGTGGACGTCACGCCCGACTATGCGCACGCCAACGTCTTCTTCTCGTTGCTGGTGGGCAACCCGGAAGAGTGCGAGGCGGCGCTGAACGAGGCCGCGGGCTTCGTGCGCAACGGCCTGTTCAAGCGGCTGGCCATCCACACCGTGCCGACCTTGCACTTCAAGTTCGACAAGACGACCGAACGCGCGGCGGACCTGAACTCGCTGATCCAGCGGGCGAACGCGACGCGCGCAAAGGACGACGAATGACGGCAGACGACGACGCGCGCGCGGGTCGAGCGCCGGGCCGCCCCAAGCCGGCCCGCGGCCCCCGCGGGGGGCAGGCCGACGTACCCGTCGGTCGGGGGCGCCGTTCTCTCCACGGTGTGTTGTTGCTCGACAAGCCCGTGGGCCTGTCGAGCAACGACGCGTTGCAGAAAGCCAAGCGCCTCTTTCGCGCGGAGAAGGCCGGCCACACCGGCACGCTCGACCCGCTGGCCTCGGGCCTGCTGCCGATCTGCTTCGGTGCCGCCACCAAGTTCAGCCAGGTCAGCCTGGATGCAGACAAGGCCTACACCGCGGTGCTGCGGTTGGGCCAGCGCACGGTCGGCGGCGACCGCGAGGGCGAGGTGATCGAGGAGCGCCCCGTCGCTGTGACGCCCGAACAGCTGGCCGCGGCTTGCGCCGCCTTCGTCGGCCAGATCGACCAGGTCCCGCCGATGCACTCGGCGCTGAAGAAGGACGGCAAGGCGCTGTACGAATACGCCCGCGCCGGCATCGAAGTCGAGCGCGAAGCGCGCCACGTGACGATTCACGCGATCGACATGCTGGGCTGGGACGATGAGCGGTTTGAACTGACGATCGCCGTGCGCTGCAGCAAGGGCACCTACATCCGCACGCTGGCCGAAGACATCGGCGAGCGCCTGGGCTGCGGCGCGCACCTGGCATCGCTGCGCCGCACCGAGACGGGCAACCTGACCCTGGCCGGTGCGATCACGCTGGACGCGCTGGCCGCGCTCGACGAGCCCGCCCGCGACGCGCTACTGCACCCGCCGGACTGCCTGCTCAACGACTGGCCGCTGCTGCGGCTGGCCGAGGGCGAAGCCGCTCGTTTCCTGTCCGGCCTGCGCCGACGGGTCAACGAGCCGGACCGTGAAGCGGTCCGCGTCTACGGCCCCGAGCCTGCCGCCTTCCTGGGCAGCGCCCACATCACCGCCGGCGAGCTGATCGCCGACCGCCTGTTGAGCCCGACCGAGGTCCAGGCCCTGATCAAGATTCCAGAGAGCACGACATGACCCGCCAGATCCGCAACATCGCCATCATTGCCCACGTCGACCACGGCAAGACCACGCTCGTCGACCAACTGCTGCGCCAGAGCGGCACCTTCCGCGAAAACGAGAAGGTCGCCGAGCGAGTGATGGACAGCAACGACATCGAAAAGGAACGTGGCATCACCATCCTGGCCAAGAACTGCGCCGTGGAATGGAAGGGCACCCACGTCAACATCGTCGACACCCCGGGCCACGCGGACTTCGGCGGCGAGGTCGAGCGCGCGCTGTCGATGGTCGACGGCGTGGTGCTGCTGATCGACGCGCAAGAAGGCCCGATGCCGCAAACGCGCTTCGTGACCAAGAAGGCGCTGGCGCTGGGCCTCAAGCCCATCGTCGTGGTCAACAAGGTCGACAAGCCCGGCGCGCGGCCTGACTACGTGATCAACGCCGCCTTCGAGCTGTTCGACAAGCTGGGCGCCAACGACGAGCAGCTCGACTTCCCGGTCGTGTACGCCTCGGGCCTGAACGGCTGGGCGTCGCTGGAGGAGGGCGCGCCGGGCGAGCAGTGGGGCCCCGACATGACCGCGCTGTTCGACACGGTGCTCAAGCACGTGCCGGCGCACCAGGGCGACCCCACCGCGCCGCTGCAGCTGCAGATCTCGTCGCTCGACTACTCCACTTATGTCGGCCGCATCGGCGTGGGCCGCGTCAACCAGGGCACCATCAAGCCAGCGATGGACGTGGTGGTGATGGAAGGCCCGGATGGCAAGACCATCAAGGGCCGCATCAACCAGGTGCTGACCTTCGAGGGCCTGGAGCGCGTGCAGGCCACCGAGGCCGGCCCGGGCGACATCGTGCTGATCAACGGCATCGAGGACATCGGCATCGGCGTGACCATCACCGACCCGTTGAACCCGCAGCCGCTGCCGATGCTGCGCGTCGACGAACCGACGCTGACGATGAACTTCTGCGTCAACACCTCGCCGCTCGCCGGCCGCGAAGGCAAGTTCGTCACCAGCCGCCAGATCTGGGACCGCCTGCAGAAGGAACTGCAGCACAACGTCGCGCTGCGCGTGAAGGAAACCGACGAAGACGGCATCTTCGAGGTCTCGGGCCGCGGCGAACTGCACCTGACCATCCTGCTGGAAAACATGCGCCGCGAAGGCTACGAGCTGGCCGTGTCGAAGCCGCGCGTGGTGTTCCACGAGGTGAACGGCGAGAAGCACGAGCCGATCGAGCTGGTGACCGCCGACGTCGAAGACACCCACCAGGGCGGCGTGATGCAGGCGCTGGGCGAGCGCAAGGGCGAGCTGGTCAACATGGAGACCGACGGCAACGGCCGCGTGCGGCTGGAGTACCGCATCCCGGCGCGTGGCCTGATCGGCTTCTCGAACGAGTTCATGAACCTGACCCGCGGCACCGGCCTGATCAGCAACATCTTCGACGGCTACGAACCCCACAAGGGCGACATCGAAGGCCGCAAGAACGGCGTGCTGATCAGCATGGACGACGGCGAGATCTTCACCTACGCACTGGGCAAGCTGGACGACCGCGGCCGCATGTTCGTGAAGCCGGGCGACCCGGTCTATGAAGGCCTGATCATCGGCATTCACAGCCGTGACAACGACCTGGTCGTCAATGCGACCCGCACCAAGCAGCTGACCAACTTCCGCGTCAGCGGCAAGGAAGACGCGATCAAGATCACCCCGCCGATCGACCTGACGCTGGAATACGCCGTCGAGTTCATCGCTGACGATGAATTGGTCGAGATCACGCCGAAGTCGATTCGCGTGCGCAAGCGCTTCCTGAAAGAGCACGACCGCAAGCGCGCTTCGCGCGAAGCGGCATAAGCGCGGATGACCCACCGGCGCGCCGTCCTCGTGATGGTGGTGGTGACCCTGCTGTGGAGCACGGCAGGTGTCGTCACTCGCCAGCTGGAGGCGGCGCGCTCGTTCGAGGTGACCTTCTGGCGCAGCCTGTTCAACGCGGCCGGGCTGGTCGTGCTGCTGGGCTGGCTGCGCGGGGCGCAAGCCCTGGCCGGGCGCATCCGCAGCGGCGGCACCGTGCTTTGGGCCTCGGGTCTTTGCTGGAGCGTGATGTTCACGGCCTTCATGGTCGCGATCACGCTGACCACCGTGGCCAACGTGCTGGTGGTGATGGCGACCGCGCCGCTGTTCACGGCGCTGCTCGCGCGCTTCGTGCTGCACCACCGGCTGCCGGCGCGCACCTGGGCCGCCATCCTCGTGGCGGGCGGTGGCATCGCCTGGATGTACGGTGCCGACATCAGCGGCGCCGGCGGCAGCCACGTGCTGGGCACCGCGATCGCGATGGGTGTGCCCCTCTCCGCAGCCATCAACTGGACGCTGATCCAGCATGCTTCGCGCGGTGACGCGTCGGCCGACATGCTGCCCGCCGTGCTGATCGGCGCACTGATCTCGGCCGCTGTGACCCTGCCGCTGGCCTGGCCGCTGCAAGCCTCGGCCGCGGACGTGGGCTGGCTCGCACTCCTGGGCGTGACGCAGCTGGCCATCCCCTGCGTGATGGCGGTGACGGCTGCGCGCACGCTGGCGGCGCCCGAAGTGGCGCTGCTCGCACTGCTGGAGGTGCTGTTCGGCGTCGCCTGGGCTTGGCTGGGCGCTGGTGAAGAGCCCTCGCACGCCGTGCTCTTCGGCGGTGCGCTGGTGCTGGGGGCCCTCGCCACCAACGAACTGCTCGCCCTGCGGCGCCAACCACCTCTCGTCGCCTCGAAATGATGACTTCCACCACATCCACCACCACCGAATCGCAAGTCCTCGCCGAGCAGCGCGGCCGCCTCGGCGTGATCACGCTGAACCGTGCCCCGGCGCTGAATGCCCTGTCGCTGGCGATGGTGCGCGAGCTGACCCGCCTGCTGCGCGAATGGGAAGACGACGACCGCATCGATGCGGTGCTGGTGCACGGCGCCACCCGGCCGGGCAAGGCGCCGGCCTTCTGCGCGGGCGGCGACATCCGCTTCTTCCACCAGGGGGCCCTGGCCGGCGACCCGGCGCTGGAAGACTTCTTTACCGAGGAGTACGCGCTCAACCACCTGATCCACGGCTACCCCAAGCCCTACATCGCCTGGATGGACGGCATCTGCATGGGCGGCGGCATGGGCATCGCGCAGGGTGCCTCGCACCGTGTGGTCACCGAGCACAGCAAGCTGGCGATGCCCGAGACCCATATCGGCCTGTTCCCGGACGTGGGCGGCGGCTGGTTCCTCTCGCGCTGCGCCGGCCACCTGGGCGAGTACCTGGCCGTCACCGGCCATGTGCTCAAGGCGGCGGATGCGATCGCCACCGGGCTGGCGGACATCGCGCTGCCATCGGCCGCGCTGGCGCCGGTCATCGACACGCTGTCGGCGATGCCGTGGCTGACGATGCAGTCGATCGCCGACGTGCTGCGGCAGCAGGCCTCACCGCAAGCCGAAGCGGCGATCACCAGCCACCGCACGCTGATCGACCGGCACTTTGCGGGCGCTGACATGGAGGCCATCGAGCGCTCCCTGGCCGCCGACGGCGGCGAATGGGCCACGGCCACGCTGGCTGCGCTGCACAAGCAGTCGCCGCTGATGGTGGCGGTGACGCTGGAGCAGATTCGCCGCGCCCGCAAGATGAGCCTGGCCGACGACCTGCGCATGGAGCGCAACCTGGTGCGCCACTGCTTCCACCTGCGCCCGGGCGCCGCGAGCGAGACAGTCGAGGGCATCCGGGCACTGGCGGTCGACAAGGACCACGCACCGCGCTGGAACCCGGCAGCCATCGCCGACGTGAGCGCCGAGATGGTCGCAACGTTCTTCGACAGCCCCTGGCCTGCCTGGGCCCACCCGCTGGCGCACTTGCGCTGAGCCGAAGGGCGGCCCCCCAGTCGCGCTTCAGAGCAGCGTCAAGGCAGCTCGATCTGGCTGTCGCTGCGCCGCGCCTGCATCGCCAGCTCCCATGGCAGCACCACCTGGTCCTGCATGCAGCCGGACCAGGCCGGGCCGCGCAAGGCGTCCGGCAAGGGACGCCCGTGCTCATCCGCCACCGACTCGGTCGCCGCGTGGTCGAACTGCACTGCCAGGCCCTCGTCGGTGGGTAGCAGCACCAGGTCGGCCGGAATGGCCGATGCCCAAGCGCACTGTGCCATGTTGCCGCAGCTGTGGGCTTCAAGCCAGCGCTGCATACAGCGCGACCCCTGGCGCGGACCCAGGGCGCGCAGCGCGGCGCTCAGCACACCACGGTCGGCCTCGTTGCCAGCCACCGGCTCGCGCGTTGCATCCAGCGCGATGCTGCCGTCCAGCCGCTTGAGCGTCGCGTAGCGGAAGCCGTCCGCGAAGCGCACCAGCTTGCCGCTGCGCTGGTCCCACACCAGCTGGCGCGCGCGGGCGCTGCGCAGGTCGGTACCGACCGCGCTGTCGCTCGCTTCCATCGCCAGCCAGCGCGGGCTGGCGTAGCGCACGCGCAGCAGCGCCTGTGCGGTGCGCTCCTGCGTCGCCGCTTCCAGCGCCAGCGCCACGTAGGCAGCGGCCCGGCGGTCCACCTCGCGCTGGATGGCGAGCAGCATCGCGGGCTGCGCCAGGGCCACCGGCCTGTCCCATTCGACGCCGCTGGCGGCATGGCGCATGGGCTGCCACGCGTTGTCGCCGCGTCGCTGCAACGCACCATGGGGCAGAGCGCTGCGGGCGACCACCGCGTCGAACCAGTCCGCGGCTTGCCGAGGTGGCTCGCCCGGGGGCACCGGGGGTTCCGGCTCGCGTACCCAGTCAACGCCAAGGTTGCCGGCTTCGCTGGTGATGCCCATCGCCAGCGGATGCCCCTCAGGCCACTGCGAGGGCACGCCGTGTACCCAGCGGATGCTGCCCGGTGCCTCGCACTGCCGCTCCACCGGGCCAGCATCGTTCCAGAGAAGCAGCGGGCAGATGTGCAGCACGTCGAAGCGGCGCTCGTCCACGGGCTTCAGTTCCACGACCACGTCGGGCTGGCCAGCCAGGGACTCTCGGTACAGCACCAGGCGCGGCAAGGTGACAGCTTCGTCGCCGCGCCGAATCGCCCCGCCCCGGCCGACCCACAGCACCGCCGGCCGGCCGTCGATGCGCGTGGTGTAGACCCCCTCGTGGCGGCCGGAGAGCGCCGCGGCTTCTGCGTAGACCGTGGCCAGCGGCAACACGGCGGTGCGCGAGGCCACGCTCGCAGCCGATGGGGCGGACGCCCTGGCCACCGCCGATGCCGGCGCGGAGTGGGGGGCCTCCTGGCGAGGCTGGCAACCTGAGACTGCAGCAGCCAGGGCCAGGGCGAGGAGGGTGAATCGAAGGCGCATGGGTGATCGTCGAGCAGCAGGGCATCGCCGGTACCAACCGGAGGCCGCGCGCTCATTTATACCTGCGCCCGGTGGCGGTGGCGGTGGCCGCCGCAGGCTAGGGCGAGCCCCGAGCGGCAGCCTTCGTGTCGCGCCCTAGCATGGGCCGTCACCATCTTCAGCAGGCGAACCGACCATGCTCCAACTCAGCGGCCTGGACGCGACCTTTCTCTACATCGAGTCGCCCGAGATGCCCATGCACGTGGGCGCGCTGCACATCCTGGAGCTGCCGGCCGGCTACCGCGGGCGCTTCGCCAAGGATCTGCGCCAATTGCTGGCCGCCCGACTGCCGCTGATGCCTGCGCTGCGCCGGCGGCTGTGGTGGATGCCACTGAACCTTGCCAACCCGGCCTGGGTCGACGCAGCGCCGGACCTGAACCACCACGTCGTCGAGCGCAAGCTGCCCGCGTCGGCGAAGCAGGGTGATGGGCTGGCCGAGTTGCACGCCGCCGTCGCCGAGTTGCACCCCAAGCTGCTGGACCGCAGCAAGCCTCTGTGGATGTTCCATGTGCTGCAGGGCCTGGCCCCTTCGGCTGAGGGCCACCAGCGTGTCGGCCTCTACAGCCAGGTGCACCACGCGGCGGTCGACGGCCAGGCCGCGGTGGCACTCGCCAACATCCTGTTCGACCTGACACCCGAGCCGCGCGAGATCGAGACCCGGCCGTCGAAACGCGCCAAGACATTCCGCCACGACATGGCCGAGATGCTGCGCGGCGCGATCGCGGGCCAGCTGCTGCAGGTCGGGCAGATCATCCGCGAGCTGCCCGCCGCGGCCAGCAGCCTGACCGGTGCAGCGGTCACCGTGGCGAAGAACTCATCGCTGCTCGGGCGCGGCAAGGGCAAGGTCAGCAACCTGGCGCTGGCGCCGCGCACGATGCTCAACGTGTCGGTCACGCCGGGGCGCGCGTTTGCGAGCCTGTCGCTGCCGCTGGCCGAGATGAAGGGGCTGGCCAAGGCGCACGCATGCAGCCTGAACGACGTGGTGCTGTTCGTCTGCGCCGGCGGCTTGCGCAAGTACTTCGCGGCCCACAAGATCGCCATCCCGCGCAAGCCGATGATCGCCGCAGTGCCGATCTCGTTGCGCGAGCCCGGCGACACCAGCTCGGACAACCAGGCCTCGCTCAGCTTCATCAGCCTGGGCACGCACCTGGCCGACCCGCAGAAGCGCCTGGCCCATATCAAGGCGGCTTCAGCGGCGATGAAGGCCACCATGGGCTCGCTCAAGAGCGTGCTGCCGACCGACTTCCCCAGCATCGGCATGCCCTGGCTGATCGAGGCGGCGCGCTCGGTCTACGGCAAGGCCAAGGTGGCCGAGAAGATCCCGCCGGTGGCCACGCTGGCCATCTCCAACGTGCCGGGCCCACAGGTGCCGCTGTACCTGGCAGGCGCACGCATGCTCACCAACTACCCGACCAGCATCGTCGTGCACGGCCTGGCGTTGAACGTCACCGTGCAGAGCTTCGACCGCCACATGGATTTCGGCATGATGGCCGACGCCCAGGCAATGCCCGACGTGGCCACCTTTGCCGAAGCGGTTCGCGCCTCCTATGCCGACCTGCTACGCCTTCCAGTCGAAGCGGTGGCTCCGGCAGCCGAGCCGGCGCTGACGGCCGGCAAGCAACCTGCTCCCAAGGCCGCCCTCAAACCGGCAGGCAAAGCGCCGACCCAAGAGGCGCGCAAGGCCGCGAAGAAGAAGCGCGCCGCGCCGGCCGCGAAGGCACCCACTCGAACGCGCCGGAAAGCTGTCACGAACGCGACACCTGCCTAGGGCAAGCGCCCGGCCGGCCAGGGCGCCAGGGTGGCTAAGATCGCCCCATGCCCGTCCGTGACAACGATTTCAAGCCCGTGCGCCCGCCCAGCCTGCTGAAGCTGGCGCTGGAAGGCCGCGCACCCTGGGAATTCGCCGCGCTGTTGGCCAGCGCCCCCTGGCTGCGCCAGCTGCCGGCGGGCGACGGCCACCCGGTCATGGTCTTCCCCGGTCTCGGCGTGTCGGACTTCAGCACCGTGCCGATGCGCAACTTTCTCCGCGACCGCGGCTATGCGCCGCACCCGTGGGAGCAGGGCTTCAACTTCGGCCCGCGCGAGGGCGTGCTGGAAGCCTGCATCGAGCGGCTCAAGGGCCTGAACGAGCGCAGCGGCCGCAAGGTCAGCCTCATTGGCTGGAGCCTTGGCGGCGTCTACGCCCGCGAGCTGGCCAAGCAGTTCCCCGACCGCGTGCGCTGCGTGATCACGCTGGGCTCGCCCTTCGGCGGTCACCCGCGCGCCACCAACGCCTGGCGCTTCTTCGAGCTGGTCAGCGGCCAGTCGGCGCACGACCCCGAGGTGATGGCCGAGATCCGCCGGCCGCCGCCCATACCCACCACGTCCATCTACTCGCGCAGCGACGGCGTAGTGGCCTGGCAGTGCAGCCTGAATCCCGAGCTGCCGCACACCGAGAACATCGAGCTGCAGGCCAGCCATGTCGGCATGGGGATGAACCCGCTGACCATGTACGTCATCGCCGACCGCCTGCGACAGCCGGAAGCCGGCTGGCAACCCTTCCACAACGAAGGCCTGCGGCGGCTGTTCTTCCGCCCCGGCCCGCCGGCCACGGCCTTCGCCTCCCACACGCCGCAGGCCGCCTGAGCATGCAGCTCAGCGCCAACGGCATCTCGATAGAGGTCGAGGACGAGGGCCTGCCCAACGGCGAGCCGCTGGTTCTCATCATGGGCCTGGGCATGCAGCTCACCAGCTGGCCGGCCGAGTTGGTGCAGGCGCTGGTCTCCAAGGGCTTTCGCGTCATCCGCTTCGACAACCGCGACGCCGGCCTGAGCCAGGGCTTCGACCATCTGGGCGTGCCCAACGTGCCGCTCACCGCCGTCCAGCATCTGCTGCACTGGCCAGTGAAAGCGCCATACCAGATCGCCGACATGGCGCGCGATGCCATCGGTGTGCTCGATGCGCTGGGCATCGCCCGCGCCCATGTCGTCGGCGCTTCACTCGGCGGCATGGTGGCGCAGCACCTCGCGGCAACAGCGCCCGAGCGGGTACGCAGCCTCGGACTCATCATGACCACCAGCGGCTCCCGCCGCCTGCCGCAGGCAAGCCTCGCGGCGCGCCGCGTGATGATGGGCAGGCCGGCGCGCGCCGACGCCGAATCGCTGGTCGACCACTTCGCACGGGTGTTCAACGTGATCGGCAGCCCGGCCTACCCGCCAGACCCGCAGGAGTTCCGCCAGCGCATGCTGCGCAACGTGCAGCGCGCCTGGCGCCCGGCCGGCACGATGCGGCAACTGGTGGCGGTGGCGGCTGACGGCGACCGCACGCCGATGCTCGGCCGCATCCAGGCCCCCACCCACGTCATCCACGGCGAAGCCGACCCGTTGATCCCGGTCGAGAACGGCCGCGACCTGGCGCAGCGCATCCGCGGCGCCACCAGTGACTTCATCCCCGGCATGGGCCACGACCTGCCGGTGCCGCTGATGGCGCGCCTGGCCGACGGCATCGCGGCCAATGCGGCGCGTTCCGCCTGAAGGCAGCCGGCCGCCGATAATCCAGGGGTGAATGCCCCTGAGCCCAAGGCTGCGCTGAAAGCGGCCCCGCAAGCCATTGTCGAAGCGCCCGACTGGCGCCTGTCCGTCGCCCCGATGATGGACTGGACCGATCGCCACTGCCGCTACCTGCATCGCCTGATCACGAAGCGCACCCGGCTGTACACCGAGATGGTGACCACCGGCGCACTGCGACACGGCGACCAGCCGCGCCACCTGGACTACAACCCCGAGGAGCACCCGCTGGCGCTGCAGCTCGGCGGCAGCGAGCCCGAGGAGCTGGCCTACTCGACGAAGCTGGCGCGACGCTGGGGCTACGACGAGGTCAACCTCAATTGCGGCTGCCCCAGCGAGCGGGTGCAGCGCGGTGCCTTCGGCGCCTGCCTGATGAATGAGCCGAAGCTGGTGGCCGATTGCGTGAAGGCGATGGTCGACGTGGCCGAAGGGCTGCCGGTGACGGTGAAACACCGCATCGGGATCGACAAGGACGACCACTACGGCTTCGTGCGCGACTTCGTGGGCACGGTGGCGGAGGCCGGCTGCACGGTCTTCATCGCCCATGCCCGCAACGCCTGGCTCAAGGGCCTGAGCCCGAAGGAGAACCGCGAGATTCCGCCGCTGCGCTACGAGGTGGTCTACCAGCTCAAGCGCGACTTCCCTGGCCTGACCATCGTGCTGAACGGCGGCGTGCAGGGCAACGACGATGTCGCCGAGCACCTGAAGCACGTGGACGGCGTGATGCTGGGTCGCGAGGCTTATCACAACCCGTGGCTGATGGCGGAGTGGGATGCTCGCTTCTACGGTGTCACCGCAGGAGCTTGCCCGGACCGCGACGGCGTAGAAGCGGCGATGGTGGCCCACATGGAGCTGCTGGTCGACCGCCACGGCACCCCCTGGTCTCACGCCGCGCGCCACATGCTGGGTCTGCGCCATGGCCAGGCCGGCTCGCGACGCTGGCGCCAGGTCTGGTCGGATCACCGGCTCAAGGGCCGCCACCCGATGGAGGTGAGCGCGCTGGCGCGGGAGGCGCTGGCCCCGGCTTGACGGAGCGCAAGCGCCGTTGACATACGGGCGCCTCGTTGGCTCGCAGCCCTCGATTGCCAGGGCCTGCCCGGCGCATGATGGGAATGCGCCAAGCGCGCACCCCGATCAACCTGGGAGACGACCATGACCACTCGTTTCTGGCCCGGTGCCGCGGCCGGTCTGGCCGCCGGCCTGACCTTCGCGGCGGTAGCGCAACCTGCCTACAAGGTGCTGGAGGTGCCGGTCTACACCGATCCGCAGAACACCACGGTGCTGACATACGCCCGGGACGTGAACCGCAGCGGCGAGACGGCGGCGCTGCTGTACCAGCAGCTCGGCGGAACCGCAGCTTTTCATTGCACCCGAGTAACCTGCACGTTCATCCCGCCGCTGGGCGACACCCACCATGGAGGCCCGTCGGCCGAGAGCATCAACGACAGCGGCTTGGTGGTGGGCGAAGGCGAAACGGATGATGGCGGCTTGCGCGCATTCCTCTGGCAGGCCGGCACGATGCAGAAGCTCGGCACGCTGGGCGGCGGCATGAGCGCGGCGTACGCAGTCAACGACAGTGGTGTGGTGGCAGGCCATGCGCAGCTGGCCAGCGGCCACTGGCACGCGTTCACGCACCGCAACGGCAAGATGCGCGATCTCGGCACGCTGGGAGGCGCCCAATCCTGGGCCTACGATGTGAACGGCGTGCGTCAGGTGGTGGGCTGCTCGGATCTGCCGGCCGCTGGCGAGCGCGCAGCTTTCATCTACCGCGACGGCGCGATGAGCGCATTGCCCACCCTGGGCGGCACCGACGCCTGCGCGACCGGCATCAACGCGCTGGGCTGGGTGGTGGGCTATTCATCGCTTGCCGGCGGCGAGCAGCACGGCTTCGTGTACGACGGCGTGGCTGTGGTCGACCTGAACGACACGCTCTCGCCGGCCGACCGCGCGGCCTGGCTGATCACTGAAGCGAACAGCATCAACAAGAAGGGCCAGATCGCCGCAGTGGGCGTCAGCTCGGCCTACGGAGCCACGCGTGCCTTGCTGCTGACGCCCCGGGCGCCCGCGGGCCGGTGACCGGTCACCCCCAGACCTCCTGAGCCACCTCGGCCACGAGGCGCAGCTTGGCACGCTGCGCCTCTACGGCGATGTTGTTGCCGTGCACCGTGCTTGAAAAGCCGCACTGCGGGCTGAGGCACAACTGCTCCAGCGGCACGTACTCGGCCGCTTCGGCGATGCGGCGCTTGAGGAGCTCCTTGCTCTCCATCTCGCCGAACTTGGTGGTCACCAGGCCCAGCACCACCACCTTGCCCGGCTTCAAGTAGCGCAACGGGCGGAAATCGCCCGAGCGGTCGTCGTCGTACTCGAGGAAGTAGGCATCGAGGTTCATCTCGGCCAGCAAGGCCTCGGCCACAGGCTCGTAGTTGCCCGAGGCCGCGTGGGTGCTCTTGAAGTTGCCTCGGCACAGGTGCATCGCCAGCGTCATGCCGGGCGGCTTCTGGGCCACCACCTTGTTGATGAACCAGGCGTAGCGGTGCGGCAGCTCGTTGGGGTCGTCGCCGCGCTGGCGGGCGGCCTCGCGCATCTTCTCGTCGCAGAGGTAGGCGAGGTTGGTGTCGTCCATCTGCACGTAGGTGCAGCCGGCGTCGGCGAGTGACTTCAACTCATCGCCATAGGCCTTGGCCACGTCGTCGTAGAAGTCGGGGTCGAGCTCGGGGTAGTGTTCGCGGCTGATGCCGGCCCGGCCGCCGCGGAAGTGCAGCATCGTGGGCGAGGGGATCGTGACCTTGGGCGTGCAGCCCGGGGCGTGCATCTCGACCTGCTGCTTCAGGTACTCGAAGTCGGCGCGCTGGATGTCCTTCACGTGGCGCACCTTGTCGACCACCCGCATCACCGGCGGCGCCAGCTCCTCGGTGCCATCGGGCTTGCGGATGGTGACCGGCAGGTCGGTCTGCACGCCGCCGAGCTGCTGCAGGAAGTCGATGTGGAAGTAGGTGCGGCGGAACTCGCCGTCGGTGATCGACTTCAGGCCGCAGTCGCGCTGGAACTGGACGATCTCGGTGATCGCCCGGTCTTCGACCTGGCGCAGCGCTTCACGGCTGATTTCGCCGCGCCCAGCTTGTTCGCGGGCCTCGAGCAAATACTTGGGCCGCAGGAAGCTGCCGACGTGGTCGGCACGAAAGGGGGGCGTCTGGCGCAGGGTCATGGGCGTCTCCTCGTCGAGCGAGGGCCATGCTACGCCGAAGCGGGCCGGCCCGGCCAGGTGGCCAGCAGCAGGCCCAGCAGCGCCAGGCCGAGGGCGCCGGCCTGCGCGGGCGCCAGCGTCTCGCCGAGGAAGACCACGCCGACCGCGGTGGCCGCCAGCGGCAGCATCACGCTGAACACGCCGGCCTGGGGCGCGGGCACCTCCTGCAGGCCGCGCATCCACAGCCAGACGGTGACCATGCTGGCGGCCAGCGCATAGAAGACCAGCAGCGTCCATGTTCCGGTGCCGACGGCGGCGAAATCGAAGCGCAGCGCCTGCCACACGCCGAAGGGCGTGACCAGCGCGAGGCCCCAGAGGTTGATCAGTGCACTGATGCGCCGCGGCGAGACCTGTGCGGTGAGCCGTTTGCCGATCACCACATAGGCCGCTTCGCAGAAGACGGCGCCCAGCAGCAGTGCGTAGCCCCAGAGCGGCTCGTCGGCGCGCCCCGGGCCGGCGCCCTGGCGCGCCAGGGCGAGCCACGCGATGCCGGCGACGGCGCACACGATGCCGCCCATCACCCGCCGGCCGATGCGCTCGCCCAGGAAGACCCGCGACAGCAGCGCCACCGCCGCCGGGATGCCGGCCATCACCACGCCCGCCGCCACCGCCGAGGTGGCCGCCACGCCGAAGAGCATGCAGATCGAAAACAGGAAGTTGCCGAGGAAGCTTTCCCAGAAGAGCAGCACGCGGTCATGGGGCGACAGCGGCGGCTCGCCGCCACGCCGCCGCACCCAGCCGGCCATGGCGACCGCGGCAATGCCGAAGCGCAGCCAGGCCAGCAGGAAGACCGGCAGCACCGCCACCAGGCTCTTCGACAGGCCGACATAGCTGCCGACCAGGGCCATGCTGCCCGCCAGGCAGGCATAGGCCGTCCAGGGAACGCGGTGCGCAGCCCTTGTCAAACGGTCGCCCCGGGCTGCTCAGAACGCGGTGGCATAGCGTTGCAGTTCCCAGGCGCTCACATGGCGGGCGTAGTCCAGCCACTCGGCCCGCTTGAGGCGGATGAACTCGGCAGCCAGCGTGTCGCCCAGTGCCCCACACACCACCGGGTCGGTTTCCAGCGCGTCGATCGCCTGTTCCAGCGACTGCGGCAGCAGCGCGATGCCGCGTTCGCGGATCTGGGCCAGCGAAAGGCGGAAGAGGTCTTCGGTGCAGTCCGGCCCCGGGTCGAGGCCGCGGTCGATGCCGTCCAGGCCGGCCGCGATCAGCGCGGCGGTGGCCAAGTAGGGGTTGGCGCTGGCATCGGGCAGGCGCCATTCGAAGCGGCCGGGCAGGGTGCGCAAGGTGGCCGTGCGGTTGTTCGGCCCGTGGGCGATGTAGGCGGGCGCCCAGCTGGTGCCCGAAAGCGACTCGCCAACCACCAGGCGCTTGTAGCTGTTCACCGTGGGCGCGGCCAGCGCACACAAGGCCGGCGAATGCAGCTGCACACCGGCCAGGAACTGGCGGCCCAGTGGCGACAGCAGCTCGGCGCCGCCCTTGGTGGCTGGCGCGAAGGCGCACTGGCCGGCTGCATCCCACAGCGAGACGTGGAAGTGCAAGCCGCTGCCCGGCTGGTTGGCGAAGGGCTTGGGCATCATCGAGAAGACCATGCCGTGCGCTTCGGCCAGGGCATGGGCGGCCAGCTTGAAGAGCATCACGTGGTCGGCGCTGGCCAGGGCTTCGTCGAAGGCGAAGTTGACCTCGTACTGGCCGTGCGCGTCCTCGTGGTCGAGCTGCAGCACGTCGAGCCCGCACTGGGCGAGCGTCTCGTGCAGCGCATGCAGGAAACCCGCCTGGCGCGGCAGCGACTTCAGGTCGTAGGACGGTTTGTCCAGGCGGTCGGCGTCGTCGGCCGGCCGCCACTGCCCCGCTTCGCCCCGCTTGAGCAGGAAGAACTCGGGCTCGATGCCGGTCTTCAGCACCCAGCCGCGCTCGGCCAGCCGGGCCGTCGCGCGCTGCAGCACCTGGCGCGGGCAGGCGTCGAAGGGCTGCTGGTCGACATAACCGCTGCACACGGCCCGCGCATAGCCCGGCATCCAGGGCATGGGCTGGATGCGCGCGGCATCGGCGCGGGCGTAGTACTCGGCCCGTGCCCCGGTGCGCGGCAGGCCTGTGCCCCAGATCGAAGGGCCGGCAAAGCCTGCACCGGTTTCGATCAGCTCACCCAGCTTGGCCAGCGGCACGTACTTGCCCTTGGCCACGCCGTGCACATCGGTGAACTGGGCGAGCAGGGTGTGCACGCCCTGCGCGGCGAGCCGCTGCTGAAGATCGATCATTGGCCTACGGCTTCAAACGCCCGCGCGAAGCGCCGGGCTCATCAAGTGGCGTGCGCGGATCCGGCTCTGCAGGTCCGCTGCGCGAGCCCCCTCGGGGGGCAGCCCCGGGAGGGGCGTGGGG
This sequence comes from Pseudomonadota bacterium, assembly GCA_049322835.1. Lineage (GTDB taxonomy): Bacteria > Pseudomonadota > Gammaproteobacteria > Burkholderiales > Burkholderiaceae_C > Ideonella. The sequence goes on from JBMOQN010000020.1 coordinate 18,335, forward strand.
GTCAATCAATCCTTATCCACGTTGTCTTGAGCTCGGTGTACTTGTCGAACGCATGCAGCGACTTGTCGCGCCCGTTGCCGCTCTGCTTGTAGCCACCGAAGGGCACGGTGATGTCGTCCTCGTCGTACTGATTGACGTGCACGGTACCGGCGCGCAGGGCGCGGGCCACGCGGTGGGCGCGGTTGATGTTGTCGCTCCACACGCTGGCCTGCAGGCCGTAGCTGGAGTTGTTGGCCAGCGCGATGCCATCGGCTTCGGTGCCAAAGGTGATGATGCCCATCACCGGGCCGAAGATCTCCTCGCGGGCGATCTTCATGCCGTTGTTGACCCCGGCAAAGACCGTGGGCTCGACGTAGTAGCCGCCGGTCTCGCTGCGGGCCTGCTTGCCGCCGGCCAGCACCTTGGCGCCCTCCTGGTGGCCAGCGTCGATGTAGCTCAGCACCGTGCGCAGCTGCGTCTCGTCGACCAGCGCGCCCAGCTCGGTGGTCGCGTCCAGCGGGTCGCCCGGCGCGTACTTCGGCGCCTCGGCCGCCACCAGCTTCGCGAACTCGTCGGCGATGCCCGCCTGCACCAGCACGCGCGAGGGCGCGTTGCAGCTCTCACCCTGGTTGAAGAACATGCTGCCGGCCACGGTGCGCGCGGCGCGCTCGATGTCGGCGAAGTCGTCGAACACCACGAAGGCCGACTTGCCGCCCAGCTCGTTGTAGACGCGCTTGAGGTTGCTCTTGCCGGCGTACTCGTACATGCGGCGGCCCACGCGGGTGGAGCCGGTGAAGCCGATCGCGTCGACCTCCATGTGCATCGCCAGCGCCTCGCCGGCCTCGTGCCCGTAGCCCGGCACCACGTTGAACACGCCGGGCGGGATGCCGGCTTCCACCGCCAACTCGGCCAGGCGCAGGGCGGTGAGCGGGCTCTTCTCGCTGGGCTTCAAGACCACCGAGTTGCCGGCCGCCAGGGCAGGCCCCAGCTTCCAGGCGGCCATGATCATCGGGTAGTTCCAGGGCACGATCGCTCCGATCACACCCATCGGCTCGCGGGTGATGAGCGCCAGTGCGCTGTCGGGCGTGGGCGCGATCTCGTCGTAGATCTTGTCCACGGCCTCGGCGTACCAGGCGATGCAGCGGGCGGTCGAGGGCACGTCGACGCTGAGCGAATACTGGATGGGCTTGCCCATGTCCAGCGTCTCCAGCAGGGCCAGCTCTTCCTTGGCGGCCAGGATCTTCTCGGCAAAGCGTTGCAGGATCTTCTTGCGCACCGCCGGTGCCTTGCCGGCCCAGCGGCGGTCCTCGAAGGCGGCGCGGGCGCTGCGCACGGCGCGGTCGATGTCGGCGGCCTGGCCTCGGGCGATGGCGCCCAGCAGGCGGTTGTCGATGGGGGAGTGCTTGGCGAAGGTCTGGCCGTCGGCCGCGGCAACGCGCTCGCCGTCGATGACGCTGCGGCCGTCGATGCGCACGCCGGTGGCGCGCTCGGCCCAGTTGATGGTGGACATGGTTGTCTCCTTGAAAACAAAAGTGGTCGCCGGAGCGACCACTGTGGGGGCCACCGGGAAGGTCGGCTACAGCTTAGAACGCAACCAGAACCGAGGCCGCGACCATGGAGTTGTTCTTCTTGTAGGTGCCGCTGGACACGTCCTCGAAGACCTTGCGGTCGGCGCCGTCCAGGCGGTACTCGAGCTTGAAGGTGGTCGACAGGTCGTAGGCGTACTTCAGACCCGCGGTGACGGCGTAGCGGTTGGCGCCACGGTTCAGGTCGCCGTCCAGCTCGGGGCCGATGCCGTTGCGGCCATCGTTGCCGTAGACCCACTCGCCGCTCTCTTCGTCGACATACGAGTAGCCGTTGTAGGCGAAGAGGCCACCGCCATTGGTCTTGTTGTTGATGTAGTCGGCACGCACCAGGCCCTGCAGGCGCGGGTTGAACATGTAGCCGGCGAGGCCCGACACCCCCCACCAGCGCGAATCGCGGTAGTTGCCTTCCAGGTCTGGCGTGATGGCGCCTTCCTTCTGCGTGCCGTAGCTGAACTGGCCCTGCAGCGTCCAGTCACCGCGGATGTAGTAGCCGTCGACCTCGAAGAGGTGGGCCATGGTGTTGGTGCCGGTGTTGTAGTTCGGCGCCTTGCCATGCAAGCCAGCGAAGCCCCAGCCGTCGAACTCGCCCTTGGAGTAGTCGACGCGATAGGCCAGCACCGGGGACTTCTCGCCCGGGCCGCGGGCATGTGCGTTGACGTTGGCGATCGCGCCGCGCAGCCACCACTTGCCCTCGGTGTGCGAGAGGCCCACGCCCACATAGCCGACCGGCAGCGTGAAGTCGTACAGCAGGTTGTGCGAGGTGAAGGGGTTCAGCGTCGGCTGCTGGTACTCGTAGCCCGACCAGTCGGGGATCAGGCCGGCCACCAGGCGTGTCTGCAGCGTGCCCAGGGGGATGGCCACCGTGGCTTCCTGGATGATGCTGGCGCCATCGATGGCGGCACCCACGCCGCGGTTCGGCGTCAGCGTCAGCTTCCAGATCGTGCCGCCTTCGACTTCCTTGGTGAAGTCGATCGAGGCCGAGCCCATGAACGAGGTGTCGTACGAATAGCCGTCGGACTGCTGGTTCAGGAACTGGAAGCCGGCGCGGTCCTGGCGCTGGTTGTAGACGAACACCGGCTCGATGTAGCCGGAGACCTTCAGGCCCTTGTAGCCCTGGCTTTCGAGCGCGTCTTCCAACGCCTCGGTCTTCACCGCCGTGCGGTTGAACTCCTGCACCTGGTCGGGCGTCATGCCCCACTGGGCCCCGGCGGGTGCCACGGGCTGGGCGGCCAGCTTCTTCTCCAGCTCGTCGACGCGGGCGCGCAGCGCCCGCAGTTCCTTGAGCAGCTCCTCGTTGGTGCTCTGCGCCAGGGCGCCCGGGGCGGCAAACGCTGCAGCCAAGGCGGCGGACAGTGCGGTCAATCGGATGTTCTTCATGGGATCTCCGTCGTTATGTCGTTGGGCGGTTGTCGTGTCGATCGTTCTTCGAGGTGTTCAGCTGGTGTCGCGCTGAGCGGCGCTGATCTCGGCGGCACGCCGGCGCTCGGCGCGGGCCACCAGGATGCTGGCCACGGTGACGCACACCGCGACCACCACGATGATCAGCGTGGCCACCGCGTTGATGCTGGGGCTCAGGCCCAGCCGGGCGCGCGAGAAGATGACCAGCGGCATGGTGGTGGAGCCGGGGCCGCTGAGGAAGGCCGAGACCACCACGTCGTCGAGCGAGAGGCTGAAGGTCAGAAGCCAGGCCGACACAAGTGCCTGCGAGATACCGGGCAAGGTGACGAGATAGAACACCTGCCACGGTTTGGCACCCAGGTCCATCGCGGCTTCTTCGAGCTGGGGGTTCAGATCCTGCAGGCGGGCCGAGATGACCACCGCGGCGTAGGCCAGGCCCATCATCATGTGGCCGAGCAGGATGGTCATCAGCCCGCGCTCGGGGAAGCCGATCGCTTTCTGGATGGCCACCAGCATCAGCAGCAGCGACAGGCCCTGGATCACCTCGGGCATCACCAGCGGCGCATTCACCATGCCGGAAAACAGCGTGCGGCCGGTGAACCGCTTGTACTTGACCAGCGCGAAGGCTGCGAGCAGGCCGAGCACCACCGAGAAGCAGGCCGACAGGAAGGCGATCTTCACCGAGAGCCACAGGCCGGAGAGGATCTCGGCGTCGTGCGCCAGCTTCTGGTACCACTCGAGCGTGAAGCCACCCCACACCGTGGGCAGGGGCGATGCGTTGAACGAGTAGACGACCAGTGCCACCATCGGCAGGTACAGGAACACGAAGCCGGCGATCAGCCAACCCTTGCCGAAACCCGCCGCAAAGCGGCTTCCGAAGATGGCCCGGCTCATACACAACCCCCTTGGCGCTGCGCGCCGTCCCCCCAAGGGGGAGCTTCGCCCTTGAGGCGGCTCTGCGGGCTCATATCCAACCCCCTTGGCGCTGCGCGCCGTCCCCCCCAAGGGGGAGCTTCGCCCTTGAGGCGGCTCTGCGGGCTCATTTCCGTGCCTCCTGCGCTTCCGCCTGGTACTTGTTGAACAGCGCCAGCGGCAGCACGATCAGCAGCACCAGCACCACCGCCACCGACGAGGCCATGGGCCAGTCGTTGTTGCTGAAGAACTCGTCCCACAGCACGCGGCCGATCATCAGCGTCTCGGGGCCGCCCAGCAGCTCGGGCGTGACGAACTCGCCGACGCAGGGGATGAACACCAGCATCGAGCCGGCGATGATGCCGGCCTTGGACAGAGGTACCGTCACCTTCCAGAAAGCCACCCATGGCGTGGCGCCCAGGTCGGCCGCGGCTTCCAGCAGCCGCAGGTCCATCTTGGCCAGGTTGGCGTAGAGCGGCAGGATCATGAAGGGCAGGTAGGTGTAGGTCATGCCCACCACCAACGAAAAGGGCGTGTGCAGGTACTTGTCGGCCGCCTGGATCATCCCGAAGGCGAGCAGCAGGCTGTCGACGTGCAGCCAGCTGAGCAGGTTGGCCACCCAGCCGCCCTCGTTCAGAAGACCCTTCCAGGCGTAGACGCGCAGCAGGAAGGACGTCCAGAAAGGCAGCATCACCAGCATCAGCAGCGTGGGTTGCAGCGAGGCCTTGGTGCGCGCCATGAAGTAGGCGAAGGGGTAGCCGATGAACAGGCAGCAGAAGGTGGTGATGGCCGCGTACTTCAGGCTCGACATGTAGGCCGTGAAGTACAGGTCGTCGGTGGTGATGAAGACGTAATTCGAGTACTTGATCGCCAGCTTGACGATGCCGTCGACCACCGTGAGCACCGGCTCCACCGACACCACGCCCATCTCGCTGACCGAGAACTTCAGGACGATCAGGAAGGGCGTGAAAAAGAAGGCGAGCAGCCACAGGTACGGGATGGCGATGACCGCTGTGCGGCCACGCCACCACTTGGGTTTGCGCAGGGCGAAGCTCATTGCGTCAGCACGACGTGCGCCGCGTCCGTCCAGTGCGCCCAGACCCGGTCGCCCCAGGTGAAGTCATGCGCACGGTGGCGCTCGGTGTTGGCCTGGCTCACTGCCAGCACCAGCCCGCTGGCCAGCTTGATGCGGTAGACGGTGTAGCTGCCGAAGTACGACAGCTCCTCGATCACACCGCTCACGGCATTGAACTCGCCGTCCGGCTTGTCTGGTGAGACCTGGATCTTCTCGGGCCGCAGCGCCACCGTGACCGGCATGCCCAGGGTGCCGGTGATGCCGTGGCCCACGTAATGCCTGCAATCGGCGCAGTCGATGACCACGTGGTCGGGCTCGTCGACGGCGACGGTGCCGCTCATCAGGTTCACGTTGCCGATGAAATCGGCCACGAAGCGCGAGGAGGGTGTCTCGTAGATCTCGTTGGGCGAGCCCACCTGCAGGAATCGGCCCTCGCTCATCACGGCGATGCGCGAGGCCATGGTCATGGCCTCTTCCTGGTCATGGGTGACCATCACGCAGGTCACGCCCACCTGCTCGATGATGTTGACGAGCTCGATCTGGGTCTGCTCGCGCAGCTTCTTGTCGAGCGCGCCCAGCGGCTCGTCCAGCAGCAGCATCTGCGGCTGTTTGGCGAGGCTGCGCGCCAGGGCCACCCGCTGCTGCTGGCCGCCTGAAAGCTGATGCGGCTTGCGCTTGGCGAACTTGGCCAGTTGCACCAGCTTCAGCATCGCCTCCACCCGCTCGGCGACCTGGCCCGAGGGCAGGCCGTCGCGCTTCAGGCCGAAGGCGATGTTGTCCCACACGGTGAGGTGCGGGAACAGCGCATACGACTGGAACATCATGTTCAGCGGGCGCTCGTAGGGTGGCATGCCCGCGAGGTCGACGCCGTTCAGGACGATTTGGCCGGAGGTCGGCGTCTCGAAACCCGCGAGCATGCGCAAGAGGGTGGTCTTGCCGCAGCCGGAGGAGCCGAGCAGCGCGAAGATCTCGCCCTTGGCGATGTCGAGATTGACGTTGTTGACGGCCCGGTAGCCGCCGAAGTCTTTCACGACATTCTTGATCTGCAGGAACGCGGCGTTGTCTTGTGCCATGGTCTTGACGCCCCCTCCGGCGTTGCTCGTGTGGATCAGAGGCCTGTTTTGAAGGACGTGTAGACGCGGTTCTGCTGCCGGCGGATCTCGTTGTTCAGCAGGTCGGCCGAGCCGATCATCTTCTGCAGGTTCTCCGGCGTGAGGAACACCGTCGGGTTGTTGGCGACCTCGGGCTTGATGTGCTTCTTCGAGTCAGCCACCGGGTTGGCGTAGAAGACCTTGTTGGTCAGCGAGGCGGCCACTTCCGGGCGCAGGATGTAGTTGATCCACTTGTGGGCGTTGCCCGGGTGCGGCGCGTCGGCCGGAATCGCCATCACGTCGAAGAACAGCAAGCCGCCGTTCTTCGGGATCAGGGCTTCGATCTTCTGGCCCGTCTTGCCGTCGATGGCGCGCTGGCGGGCGATGTTGATGTCCCCTGACCAGCCCAGCGCCACGCAGATCGAGCCACCGGCCATGTCGTTGATGTAGCCCGACGAACTGAACAGCGTGACCGACGGGCGGATCGACTTCAGCAGGTTCAGCGCGGCGGTGTAGTCGGCCGGGTTCTTCGAGACGCGCGGCTTGCCCAGGTAGTGCATCGCGGCCGGCACCACCTCGTCGGCCGAGTCGAGGAAGGAGACACCGCAGGACTTGAGCTTGCTCACGTACTCGGGCTTGAAGACAAGGTCCCAGACGTTGTCGGGCATCGGGGTGCTGCCGAGGGCGGCCTTGACCTTGTCGACGTTGATGCCCACGGTGGTGTAGCCCCACAGCCAGTCGACCACGTACTGGTTGCCTGGGTCGATCTTGGCCAGTTGCGCGGCCACGGCCGGGTCCACGTTCTTCAGGTTCGGAATCTGCGACTTGTCCAGCTTGGCGAAGAGCCCGCCCATGATCTGCAGGCCAGCCCAATTGGACGAAGGCACCACGATGTCGTAGCCCGTCTTGCCCGCCACCAGCTTGGCGTGGAGGATCTCGTTGTTGTCGAAGTTGTCGTAGCGGACCTTGATGCCCGTTTCCTTCTCGAAGTTCTTGACCGTGTCTTCGGCGATGTAGTCCGACCAGTTGTAGATGTTCAGGACCTTTTCTTCTTCCTGGGCCTGCGCCGCGCCGGCGGTGGCGAGCAGGGCGGTGGCCAACGTCAGGGCAGTGCGGGCGAACGAGAACTTCATGTGGGGATCTCCGTTTGACGAAGTGGGCATCGGGCTGAAATCAGGGGAAGGGGCTGCAGGCTGCAGCAGGTACGCCGCGGTGCGGCGGCCCGGCTGCCGGCGGGGTCGACCGGCAGTCTAGGCTGTGCCTCTGAGTGCGGTTATCGGGGGAACCCACCTGTGACACCACGTCCGGATTGCCGCGGCGGCTCAGAGCCAGCCCTTGGCCTGCACGTCGGCCAGCGTGCGATCCAGTGCCAGGCGGATGAGCGACATCATTTCGTCGACCTGGGCACGGGTCATCACCAGCGGCGGCGCGATGATCATGCGGTCGCCCACGGCGCGCATGATCAGCCCGTTGCCGAAGCAGTGGCCGCGGCAGACCATGCCCACCTCGAGCTCGCTGGCGAAGGGCACGCCCTTCGCCTTGTCCTTCACCAGCAGGATCGCACCCATCAGGCCGCATGTTTCCGCCGTGCCGACCAGTGGGTGGTCGCGCAGGGCCGCGAACTGCTCTGCAAGATACGGGCCGATGTCGTCACGCACATGCTCGACCAGCTTCAGCTGCTGGATCAGCTTGATGTTGGCCACCGCCACCGCGCAGGCCACCGGGTGGCCCGAGTAGGTGTAGCCGTGGTTGAACTCGCCGCCTTGCTCGATCAGCACCTTGGCCACGCGGTCGCCGACCATCACGCCGCCCAGCGGCACATAGCCTGAGGTGACGCCCTTGGCGAAGGTCATCAGGTCCGGCTTGCTGCCCATGGTCTCGCAGCCGAACCAGTTGCCTGTGCGGCCGAAGCCGCAGATGACCTCGTCGCTGATCAGCAGGATGCCGTACTTGTCGCAGATGCGCTGGATCTCGGGCCAGTAGCTCTTGGGCGGCACGATCACGCCGCCCGCGCCCTGCACCGGTTCGCCGATGAAGGCCGCCACCTTCTCGGGGCCGACCTCCTTGATCTTGTCTTCCAGCCAGCTGGCGGCCAACTTGCCGAACGCGTCCGGGTCCATCCCCTTGCCGTGTTCGAAGGCATAGGGTTGCTGGATGTGCACGATGTTGGGGATCGGCAACCCACCTTGGGCGTGCATGCCGCTCATGCCGCCCAGCGAGGCGCCGGCCATGGTCGAGCCGTGGTAGCCATTGATGCGGCCGATGATGACCTGGCGCTCGGGCTGGCCCAGCACGTCCCAGTAGCGGCGCACCATGCGCACGATGGTGTCGTTGCTCTCCGAGCCGGAGCTGGAATAGAACACGTGATTGAACTGCGGCGGCGTCACCTGCGACAGCAGCTCGGCCAGCTCGATCGCCGGGGGCGTCGCGGTCTGGAAGAACGCGTTGTAGAAGGGCAGCTCCTTCATCTGGCGCGTCGCCGCGTCGATCAGGGCCTGCTGGCCGTAGCCGACGTTGACGCACCACAGGCCGCTCATCGCATCGAGGATCTTCTTGCCCTCGCTGTCCCAGAGGTAGATGCCCTCGGCCTTGGTGATGATGCGCGAGCCCTTCTTTGCCAGCGCGGCGAAGTCGGTGAACGGGTGCAGGAAGTGGGCGGCGTCGGCCTGCTGCCACTCCTTGGTCGAATGCTTGGTCGCCACGGCGGGCGCCTGGAGGAAGGTGTTGCTCATGGTGGTTCCCTTGTTCAAACGTGGAGCAGCAGGTGCTCGCGCTCCCACGGCGAGATCACCTTCATGAACTCGGCGTGCTCGATTTCCTTCACCTCGGTGTAGACGGTGATGAAGTCCTTGCCCAGCACCTCGGCCAGGTCCTTCTCGTTGCGCAGCAGCTCCAGCGCTTCGCCCAGGCTGCGCGGCAGCTGGTAGTCACCCAGGTAGGCGTCGCCTTTGCACTCGGGGCTGGGCTGGATCTTGTTCTTGATGCCGAGGTAGCCGCACGCGAGGGTGGCCGCCAGCGCGACGTAGGGGTTGGCATCGGCGCCGATCACGCGGTTTTCGATGCGGCGGGCCTGCGGGCCGGCCACGGGCGAGCGGATGCCCACGGTGCGGTTGTCGGTGCCCCACTGGATGTTGATCGGGGCTGCGGTGAAGCGGGCCAGCCGACGGTAGCTGTTCACGTAAGGGGCGAACAGTGCCATCGCGGCGGGGATGTACTTCTGCAGCCCGCCGATGTACCAGTAGAACTCGTCGCTCGGAGTGCCGTCTTCCTTGCTGAAGAGGTTGCGGCCGGTCTTCTGGTTGACCAGGCTCTGGTGGATGTGCATCGCGCTGCCCGGCTCGCCGGCGATCGGCTTGGCCATGAAGGTGGCGAACATGTTGTGGCGCAGCGCCGCTTCGCGCACCGTGCGCTTGAAGAAGAACACCTCGTCGGCCAGGCCCAGCGGGTGGGCGTGGAAGAAGTTGATCTCCATCTGGCCGGCACCGATCTCGTGGATCAGGGTGTCGACGTTGAGCTCCATCTTCTCGCAGTACTCGTAGACGTCCTCGAACAGCGGGTCGAACTCGTTCACCGCGTCGATCGAATAGGCCTGGCGCGAGGTTTCGCTGCGCCCGCTGCGGCCCACCGGGGGTTTGAGCGGCATGTCGGGGTCGGTGTTGCGGGCCACGAGGTAGAACTCGAGCTCGGGGGCGACCACCGGGTCCCAGCCTTCGGCGGCGAAGAGGTCGCACACCCGGCGCAGCACCGAGCGGGGGGCGAAGGGAACGAGCTGGCCGTCGCGGTCGTAGCAGTCGTGGATCACCTGCGCCGTCGGGTCGGTGGCCCAGGGCACGATGCGCACAGTGGCCGGATCCGGCCGGAGGTGCATGTCGCGGTCGGTCGGGTTGATCACGTCGTAGTACGGGCCTTCCTCAGGGAATTCGCCCGTCACGCCCATGCCGACAATGGCCTCGGGCAGCCGCATGCCGCGGTCTTCGGTGAACTTCTGGCGCGGCAGGATCTTGCCGCGGGCCACGCCGGTGAGGTCGGGCACGAGGCACTCGATCTCCGTGACGCGGTTCTGGTTGAGCCACTGTTCGAGCTCGCCGAAATTGAAATGTTCTCTGCTGGCCATGAAGGCACCTGCTGTCTTTGGAGCGCTGGGCTCCGTGTGCGCGCGGTTGGACCTCCGGCAGGAGACTGCCGGAGCGCGGGCCGCGCGGGCCCCGCGTGTGGTGTCGTCGGGTAGGGCTTGTGGCCTTACGGGTGCGGGCCGCGCCGGCCTTCGCGATAGCGGCGGACCGCCTCGCCGAAAGCCGTCAACAACTTCATCGACACCGGGTTGTCTGCCGCCAGCCACTCGGGGTGCCACTGCACGCACAGCGAGAAGCCGGCTGATTCCGCGACCGAGAAGGCCTCGACCACGCCGTCCGGCGCACGGGCCTCCACGCGAAGCCCATCGGCCAGCCGGTTGACGGCCTGGCCATGAACCGAGTTCACCTCGAAACGTGGCTGGCCGACGATGCCGGCGAGCAGCCCGCCTTCAGCCACCACCACCTCGTGCGCCGGGCCGTAGACCTCGGCTGCGGGCGTGCCGTCGGGGCCACCGCGGTGGTCGTGGTGGCCGTCGACCTCGTGCACCGCCTGATGCAGCGAGCCGCCGAGTGCCACGTTCGCTTCCTGCGTGCCGCGACAGATGGTGAACAGCGGGATGCCGCGCTCGACCACCTTGCGGATCAGCGGCAGTGTCCAGCTGTCGCGCAGAGGGTCCAGCGGCAGGGCGGGGTCGTGCACGTCCTCGCCGAAATGGCTGGGGTGGACGTTCGAGGGCGAGCCCGTCAGCAGGACGCCGTCGGCGATGTCGAGCAGGTGGTCCAGCTCGGCCACTTCCGCCGAAGGCACGACCAGTGGCTGGGCGCCGGCCAGGCGCACGGCGTCGATGTACTTCTTGCCGGCGATGTGGAAGGGGTGTTCGCCCAGCATGCGGTTGCAGGCAGGCACCAGCACGATGGGCTTGGCCGGCGTGCGCTGCGGCACGGCCTGCGCGAGAGTGGCGGGTTGGGTCATGTCGTTCACTCAAATTCTCCACACATCGCAGTGAGGCAACCGAACCAGGCGGCCACCGCGGAGCCGGCTTTGCCGGGCCGCTGGTGGCGCCCCCTTGAGGGGGAGGCGCCGAAGGCGCTTCGGGGGTGGGCCATCATCCGAGAATGTCTCGCAGTCGGTACCAGGCCATGCCGAGCACGAGGGCAGGTGTGCGCAGCAAGCGGCCACCTGGGAAGGCATGGTGCTTCAGCCGGGCGAAGACGTCAAAGCGCGAGGCATCGCCACTCATCGCCTCGGCCACCAGCTTGCCGGCCAGGCCGGTCAGCGCCAGGCCATGGCCCGAGAAGCCTTGCAGGTAATAGAGGTTCGGGCCCAGGCGGCCGAAGTCGGGTGCGCGGTTCATCGTGATGTCGACGAAGCCGCCCCAGGCGTACTGGATCTTGGTGCCGGCCAGCTGCGGGAAAGTGCCGACCATGCGCTGGCGCATGCTTTCGGCCAGGTGGCGCGGGGTCTTGGTGCTGTAGCTCACCCGGCCGCCGTAGAGCATGCGGTGGTCGTTGGTGGGCCGGAAGTAGTCGAGCACGAAGTTGGTGTCGCAGACAGCCGAGCGGCTGGGCACGAGCGAGTCGCACAGCGCCTTGTCGATCGGCTCGGAGCAGACGATGTAGGTCCCGACCGGCATGATGCGCTCTTCGAGCTGCGGCGCCATCCCTTGAAGATAGACGTTGCCTGCCAGGAGGGCCTGCTTGGCCCGGACTTCGCCTTGCGCGGTGGCAATGCGCACGCCGCCGGCCCGTTGCTCCACTGCAGTCACCGGTGAGTTCTCGCGGATGCTCACGCCCGCGGCGGCGGTGGCGGCGGCGATGCCCAGCGAATACTTCAGCGGGTGCAGGTGGCCCGAGTGGGGGTCGTGGATGCCGCCGTGGTAGCGCGGGCTGTCGATCCAGCGCCGGGTTTCGCCGGGGGCGATGCGGGTGAACTGCGCACCGTAGACGCTGGCCATGCGGTCGGCCCAGGCGTCGAGGTCTTTCGCCTTGCCGGCGGTGGTGGCCAGGCCGAGATAGCCGCTGCGCCAGTCGCAGTCGATCGCGTGGGTGGCGATGCGCTCGCGGATCAGGTCGATCGCCTCCAGCGACATCGCCCAGACGCGTTTCGCGTCGTCGAGGCCGAGCTGCGCCTCGATGGTCTCCTGGTCGCAGGCCAAGCCGTGGATGGCCTGGCCGCCATTGCGGCCGCTCGCGCCCCAGGCGACTTCCTTGGCTTCCAGCAGCGTGACCTTGAAGCCCTTCTGGGCCAGCTCCAGCGCGGCGCTGAGGCCGGCGAGCCCGCCACCCACGACGGCGACATCGCAGTCGTGGGAGCTGTTCAACGAAGGGAACCCTGGCCCGCGCTGCGCGGTGGCAGCGTAATAGGAATCGCGGGCGAGGTCGCGGTCGATGCTGAGGAAACTCATATGTAGGCGCTAGGCATGCCCTCGGTTCGTTGGTCGGTGGCGGCGGTGGAGCTCAGGCCACGAAGGGCCGCCCCAAGTGGCCTGATCCCCTCGGGGGACCGGCGCGAAGCGACGCAGGGGTCAACATTCCTTCACGCCACGCGCTTGATGGCGGTGGCAATGGTGCCGACGAGCTGGTCGATCTGCTGCCGCTCGATGATCAGCGGCGGCGACAAGGCGATGGTGTCACCGGTGGTGCGGATCAGCACGCCGGCGTTGTAGCAATCGAGAAACACGTCGAAGGCGCGCTGCGTGGGCGCGCCGGGGCGCGGCGCCAGCTCGATGCCGCCCACGAGGCCGATGTTGCGGATGTCGATGACGTTCGGCAGGCCCTTGAGCGAATGCACGGCCTCGGCGAAGTAACCCTGCAGCTCGGCGGCGCGGGTCAGCAGGCCTTCTTCGGCATAGGTTTCCAGCGTGGCCAGGCCGGCGGCGCAGGCCAGCGGGTGGGCCGAGTAGGTGTAGCCGTGGAAGAACTCGATCAGGTGCTCCGGCCCCTGCATGAAGGTGTCGTAGATCGACTGCTTCGCGATCACCGCGCCCATCGGCACACAGCCGTTGGTCAGGCCCTTGGCGCAGGTCATCAGGTCGGGCGTGACGCCGAAGGTCTGCGCGCCGAAGGCCGAGCCGGTGCGGCCGAAGCCGGTGATGACCTCGTCGAAGATCAGCAGGATGCCGTGCTGGTCGCAGATCTGGCGCAGCTTCTGCAGGTAGCCCACCGGCGGGATGAGAACGCCGGTGGAGCCGGCCACCGGCTCGACGATCACCGCGGCGATGGTCGAGGCGTCGTGCAGCGCGATCAGGCGCTCCAGATCTTCGGCGATCTCGGCGCCGTGGGCCGGCTGGCCGACGCTGAAGGCGTTGCGGGCCGGGTCGTGCGTGTGGCGGATGTGGTCCACACCCGCCAGCATGGCGCCGAACATCTTGCGGTTGGCCACCATGCCGCCCACCGAGATGCCGCCGAAGTTGACGCCGTGGTAGCCCCGCTCGCGGCCGATCAGCCGGGTGCGCTGGCCCTCGCCGCGCACGCGGTGGTAGGCCAGGGCCATCTTCAGCGCGGTGTCGACCGACTCGGAGCCCGAGTTGGTGAAGAACACCTTGTCCATGCCCTCGGGTGCCAGCTGGGCCACGCGCTGCGCCAGCTCGAAGGCCTTGGGGTGGCCCATCTGGAAGGGCGGGGCGTAGTCCAGCTCGGCCGCCTGCTCGGCAATGGCCTTGACGATCTTCGGCCGCGCATGGCCGGCGTTCACGCACCACAAGCCGGCGACGCCGTCGAGCACCTGGCGGCCGTCGTCCGTCCAGAAGTGCATGCCCTCGGCTCGAGTGAACAGGCGTGGGGCCTTCTTGAACTGGCGGTTGGCCGTGAAAGGCATCCAGTAGGCGTCGAGCGGGGTGTTCATGCGGTCGGGCTCCGTACAACCACGGCTTGATGCCGGGGTGTCGATAGGGAAGGAAGTCTAGAGAAAGCGGCGCGCAATGTGCTTGCGCGATCTGCAGGGGGCAACCCTCGTATTTGCAACAATATGCGAAGTTCTCTGAGATACTTCGCACGATATGCGAGAGACAAAGAAAACACCGCAATTGGATTCGATAGACAGGCTCATCCTCGCCGAGTTGCAGGCGGACGGGAAGCTCTCCAATGTCGAGCTCGCGCAAAGGGTGCACCTGTCGCCTTCAGCCACTCTGCGCCGGGTCAAGCAGCTGGAAGACGAGGGCGTGATCGCCCAGTACGTGGCGCTGCTCAACCCCAAGGCGATCGGCCAGCACGGCACCAGCTTCACCATCATCAACCTCGAGAACATGAGCAACGCGCTGCTCGGCGCTTTCGAGCAGGCGGTGCGCGACGAGCCGCAGATCCTCGACTGCTTCTATGTGGCTGGCTCGAACGACTACATGATCCGCTTTGCCTACCGCGACGCGGAAGACCTGGAGCGCTTCCACACCGAGGTGCTGATGCGCCTGCCCGGCGTGGAGCGCTCGAACTCGATGCTGGTGCTGCGCACCGTCAAGAAGACCACCGCGCTACCGCTGTGACCCCGCTGACGCCACGCTGAGTGGCCGCGTCCGCGCAAGCCGGCGGGGCGGGCAAACCCCAGGCGCGCTCGATTGACACGGTTGGTGCGCTCCGAATACAGTGCCTGAAAGCGCTTTCAGTTGATGAGAGCCGCATCGACACCGATTCAGGAGACAGCAGCACGTGGCCCAGGGAACAGGCTTGGATGAGGACGACGGCTGGGCCGTGGCCAGCGCCGGCCGGCGCGCCTGCCTCGCTGGCCTGGGCGGTGCGGCCGCCTGGGCGGCCTGGCCCACCGGCTCGGCCCGGGCATCGAGCCCGGACCAGCGCCTGCTGATCGCCGCCTACCCGGCGGTCGACAAGATCGTCAAGGCGGCGCTGCCGGCCTTCAAGGCGCTGCACCCTGGAGTGGAAGTAACGGTGGTCAGTCGCCAGTTCGACGACCACCACACCGCGATGACCACCGCGCTCACCACCGCCAGCAACCTGCCGGACGTGATGACGCTGGAGGTCGACTACCTCGGCCGCTTCGCCCGCGGCATCGGGCTGGAAGACCTGAGCCGGCCGCCCTACAACGTGTTGAACGACCGGGCGAAGTTCGTGCCCTACGCCTTCGACCAGGCCACCGACCGCACTGGTGCCGTGCTGGCGGTGCCCACCGACATCGGCCCCGGGACGCTGCTCTACCGCGCCGACCTGATGGCCAAGGCCGGCGTGACCGAGGCCGAGCTGACCGCCAGCTGGGACGGCTATGTCGCCGCTGGCGCCAGGGTGCTCGCCGCCACCGGCGCCCGCCTGCTGCCGCATGCCCGCGACATCAAGGACATCGTCATCCGCAGCGGCCTGCAACCGGGCGAGGGCCTGTTCTTCGACCACCAGGGGCGGGCCCTGGCCGACACCCCGCGTTTCCACCGTGCCTTCGGCCTGGCGCTGAAGGTGCGCCAGGGCGGGCTGGATGCCAAGGGCGTGCCCTGGTCGTCCGACTGGGCCGAGAACTTCAAGCGAGGCGGGGTGGCCAGCGTGATGATCGGCGCCTGGATGGCCGGCCACCTCAACGGCTGGCTCGCCCCGGGCACCCGCGGGCGCTGGCGCACGGCGCAACTGCCCGAGGGCGCCTTCGCCGCGTCGGGTGGCACCTTCTACGCCATTCCCCGCCGGGCCAACCCCACCCACAAGCGCGCCGCATGGGATTTCATCCGCCTGATGACGATGAACCGCACCCGGCAGCTCGCCGCCTTCAAGAGCGAAGACGCCTTCCCAGCACTGCTCGAAACCTTCGACGACCCGTTCTTCGAGCAGCCGATCGAGTTCCTCGGCGGCCAGGCCGGGCGCACCGTCTGGCGCGAGGCGGCCCGCCACATCCAGGCCGTGCCCGTGCACAAGCAGGACAGCTTTGCCGGCGAGGTGGTCAACACCGAGCTCGACAAGGTGCTCAACCGCGGCAAGAAGATCGAGACCGCGCTGGCCGATGCGCAACGGCTGATGCAGGCGAGGGCGCTCAGATGAAGCTGCCGCAGCTCTCGCCGCGCTGGGCGCCGTATGCGCTGCTGGCGCCGTTCCTGGTGCTGTTCGTCGTGTTCGGCATCTTCCCGCTGCTGTTCTCGCTGCACCTGGCCTTCCAGAGCTGGGAGCCGACCAGCGGCCTGCGGGCGATGCAGTTTGTCGGCCTCGACAACTTCGTCTTCGCGCTGCAGGACGAGTGGTTCTGGAAATCGCTGCAGAACACCTTCTGGCTCGCGCTGCTGGCCGGCGTGCCGCAGCACCTGGTCGCGATCCCCGTGGCCTGCTTCATCCACAGCCGCACCAAGCGCTGGCGCAACGCGGTGGTGGGCGCCTGGTTCCTGCCCTACATCACCTCGACGGTGGCGATCGCCATCCTCTTCACCTCGCTCTTCGCCACCGACTACGGCCTGGTCAACTCGGCCATCCGGGGCCTGTGGGGCGGCACGGGGGTGGATTGGCTGAACCAGCCGCCGACCATCCAGGCCTCGATCGCGATGCTGGTGTTCTGGCGCTTCGTCGGCTTCAACGTGGTGCTCTACCTGGCCGCGCTGCAAAGCATCCCGAACGACCTGTACGAGGCCGCCACCATCGACGGCGCCAGCCCCTGGCAGCAGTTTCGATGGATCACGCTGCCCAGCCTGCGGCCGGCCATCCTGTTCGGCGTCACGCTCAGCGTCATCGGCGGGCTGCAGCTGTTCGAAGAGCCGTTCATCCTTACCAATGGCAAGGGCGGTACCGATCAGGCCGGCATGACGGCCGCGGTCTACCTCTACCGACTGGCCTTCGACTTCAACGATTTCGGCGCAGCCAGTGCCATGTCCTGGCTGCTGTTCGCGGTGGTGGCGGTGATGACCTGGGCCACGCACAAGACCTTGGGGCGGCCGCAATGACCGTGACTGCACTGCCTGCCGCCATGCACACGCGGCCCCTCTCGTCCAGCCGCCTCGCCGTCTGGACGGGGTACGCCGCCGTCGGCCTCGGCAGCCTGGTGATGCTGGCGCCGTTCTACTTCCTGTTCGTCTTCGCCACCCAGTCGCGGGCGGACCTGTTCAGCCTGCCGCCGCCGGTCTTCTTCGGCAACGACGTGTTGCCCAACTGGCAGATCCTCGCCGAGCGCATCCCCTTCCTGCGCAACCTGGGCTGGAGCGTCTACGTGGCGCTGGCCTCGACCCTGCTCACGCTGCTGTTCTGCTCGATGGGCGGTGCCGCCTTCGCGCTCTACGAGTTCCGGTTCAAGAAGCCGCTGTTCGCGCTGGTGATGGCGACCATGCTGCTGCCCTCGTTCATGAGCATGATCCCGAGTTTCATGGTCATGGACGCCTTGGGCTGGATCGACCAGCCGCGTGCGCTCTATGTGCCGGGTGCGGCCAGCGCTTTCGGCATCTTCCTGATGCGGCAGTCGGTGATGGCCAGCATCCCGCGCGAGCTGGTTGAAGCCGCGCGGATGGACGGCTGCGGCGAGTTCGCCATCTACTGGCGCATCGTGCTGCCGCTGCTCAAGCCGGCGCTCGGCACGCTGGGCCTGGCCACCTTCATCGGCTCGTGGAACAACTTCATCGCCCCGCTGGTGGTGATGCGCTCGCCCGACATGTACACGCTGCCGCTGGCGCTGCGCAGCCTGCAGAGCCCGGTCGACACCGAGTGGGGCGCGCTGATGCTCGGTTCGGCCATCGCCACCGTGCCGCTGCTGCTGCTCTTCGCCATCGCCTCGCGCCAACTCATCGCCGGCCTCACCGCAGGCGCGGTGAAGTAGCACCGCGGCTCTTTCCGACTTCCCGAATTATTCACGGCCCTTCGGCCGCACTCTGGTTGCCAATGAACTCGAACGACCCCAAGCCCGCTGCCGACGCAAACGTTTTCCCGCCCGATTTTGTGTGGGGCGTGGCCACCAGCGCCTTCCAGATCGAGGGCGCGGCGGCCGAAGACGGCAAAGGCCCGTCGATCTGGGACGACTTCTGCCGCGTGCCCGGCGCCATTGCCGACGGCAGCAACGGCGATGTGGCCTGTGACCACTACCACCGCTGGCAGCAGGACCTGGACATGATCCGCAGCCTGGGCGTCGACGCCTACCGCTTCTCGATCTCTTGGCCGCGGGTGCAGCCCGCCGGCAGCGGCCCCTGGAACGAGGCCGGCCTGGCCTTCTACGACAAGCTGGTCGACGGCATGCTGGCCCGCGGCCTCAAGCCGCTGCTCACGCTGAACCACTGGGACCTGCCTTCCGCACTGCAGGCCACCGGCGGCTGGGCCAACCGCGACACCGTGCACCGCTTTGTCGAGTACGCCGAGGGCATCGGCAGGCGGCTGGGTGACCGCGTCGAATCGATCGCCACCCACAACGAGCCCTGGGTCGTCGCGGTGCTGGGGCACGAGACGGGCATCTTCGCGCCCGGCATCAAGCAGCGTGCGGTGGCGGCGCAGGTCTCGCACCACCTGCTGGTGAGCCACGGCCTGGCGGTGCAGGCGCTGCGGGCCCAGGGCTTCGGCAAACCGCTGGGCCTGGTGGTCAACCTCGCGCCCATGTACCCGGCCACCGACTCGCCCGAAGACCTGGAAAGGGCAAAAGTGTCCGACGCACACCTGTGCCGCTGGTACCTCGACCCCATCTTCCATGGCCGCTACCCGCAGGAAGCGCTGGACGACCTGGGCGCCGACGCGCCGCAGGTGCAGCCCGGCGACATGGCGCTCATCCGCCAGCCGATCGACTTCCTCGGCATCAACTACTACTCGCGCTCGGTGGTGAGCGCCAGCGGCGACTGGAAGGCCGGCGCCGACGGCCACGCGCTCACCGACATGGGCTGGGAGGTCTTCCCCCAGGGCCTGACCGAGTTGCTGCTTCGCCTGCAGCGCGACTACGGCGGCCCCACGCTCTACGTGATGGAAAACGGCGCCGCCTACAAGGACCCGGCCGTCACCGACGGCCGCGTGCACGACGCCGACCGCACCCGCTACATCGCCGAGCACATCGAGGCAGTGGGCGCGGCCATCCGCCAGGGGGCCAAGGTGGGCGGCTACATGGTCTGGAGCCTGATGGACAACTTCGAGTGGGCATCGGGCTACGAGAAGCGCTTCGGCATCGTGCATGTCGACTACGCGAGCCAGGCCCGCCACCTGAAGGACAGCGCGCTCTGGTACCGCGATTTCCTGATGCGGCAGCGCGCATTGCGCCCGGCGGGTTGAGCACAGAAGGAGAGGGCGTCATGGGGCAGGTCTCACTGCGCGGCGTGCGCAAGCGTTTCGGCGACACCGAGGTGATCAAGGGCATCGACCTGGACATCCGCCACGGCGAGTTCATGGTCTTCGTCGGCCCGTCGGGCTGCGGCAAGTCCACCACGCTGCGGCTGATCGCCGGGCTGGAAGAGGTCGGCGAGGGCGACATCCAGATCGACGGGTGCTCGGCCGTGGGCCAGCGCCCGGCCGACCGCGGCACCGCGATGGTGTTCCAGAGCTATGCGCTCTACCCGCACATGACGGTGGCCGAGAACATGGGCTTCGCGCTGAAGATGGCGGGCGTGGGCGCTGCCGAGCGCAAGGCGCAGGTGGGCCGCGCGGCCGAGACGCTGCGCATCACCGACCTGCTGGACCGGCGGCCGCGTGAGCTCTCGGGCGGCCAGCGCCAGCGGGTGGCCATCGGCCGCGCCATCGTGCGCAAGCCGCGGGTGTTCCTCTTCGACGAGCCGCTATCGAATCTCGATGCCGCGCTGCGCGTCGACATGCGCATCGAGATCTCGCGCCTGCACAAAGAGCTGGGCACGACGGTGATCTACGTGACCCACGACCAGGTCGAGGCGATGACCATGGGCGAGCGCATCGCGCTGTTCAACCAGGGCCGCATCGAGCAGGTGGGGGCGCCGCTGGAGCTCTACCGCCGCCCCGCGAACGAGTTCGTGGCGGGCTTCATCGGCTCGCCCCGCATCAACCTGATCCCGCGGCCCGAGCACGGCAACGCCACGCCGGAGCACGGCGCGCTGTGGCAGGCACTGGGGGCTTCGGCGACGGCGCGGCGCGCGGGTGTGCGGCCGGAGCACTTGGCTGTCGCTGCCGAAGGGCAGGGCGTACCCGCCACGGTGGAGCTGGCCGAGCACTTGGGCGACTCGACGCTCGTGCACCTGCGGGTGCCTGGCGTGCCGGCCTTGCTCACCGCGCGTGCAGGTGGCGGCATGGACGCGCTGGTCAGTGGCGCTCGTGTGGGGCTGGTGCCTCAGGTCGAGCAAACCATGGCGTTTGATGAGCAGGGGCGGTTGGCAGCCTGAACCCGAAAAGCCCGCGGAGGCTTGAGCGTTGCGACAGGGGGTACCCGGTGGGGCTCATGGTTACGCGGTCGGCGCAAAGCGCCGACTGCCCTGCGGTGCTCGTGGATCGGGCGGCTGCGGTGGCTTCGCAGCCGGCCGCCTTCGCGCCCGACTGCATAAATCCTCCTCGCTCGGTCCTCGGCTGCGCCGAGGACTTCCCCGCTCCACTGCGCTCCTCGGCGCTGCACAAATCGCCCCACCGGGTACCCCCTGCCGCGAGTGCGACCGTTGTGGCTGTTCGTTGAAGTGCCCCGACGGTGGCAGCAGCGGGGTGTGGGGGCAGGCTATGGCGCGCATGTGGAGCGCCGAGTAGCGCAGCGGGTGCGGCCGCGCGCGAAGCGCGCTTCCCAATCACTTTGAGCGCGACTGTCCGAGCGCACGAACGAAGTGAGTGCGGCGAGTTAAGCGCCCGGCCGTACCGGCGAGCAACGCAGGGCAGTCGGCGCTTCAGCGCCGACCGCGGAACCTAGGCGCCCCCGCCCACCCGCACACCCCGCTGCCGCTCCAGCCTCCGCAGTCCACTATCGAGCCTGGTACACCCTCACATACTCCACCTCCATCTGCACCGGGAACACCGCGTCGTCCACCGGCCCGCCCAGGTGCCCGCCCACCGCGATATTGAGGATGAGGAACTCGGGCGTGTCGAACGGCCACTGCGCCTTGCCCTTGCCCTCGTTCAGGTAGGTGTGATGCACCTTCCCGTCGATGCCGAAGCGCATCTGCTGCGGCGTCCAGTGCAGTTGGTAGGTGTGGAAGGCGGTGCAGGCCTTCGGCACCTGTTGCCCGTTGCCCACGCCCTGGCCGGCGTGGTTGGCCGCTGTGTGCAGCGTGCTGAACACATGGCCCGGGTCGCGGCCCACGTGCTCCACGATGTCGATCTCGCCCCCCTCGGGCCACACGATCGGCGTGTTCAGCATCCAGATCGCCGGCCAGGTGCCCTTGCCGCAGGGCAGCTTGGCGCGGATCTCGAAGTAGCCGTAGGTCCAGTCGGCCTTGCCGCGGGTGACGAGCCGCACCGAGCTGTAGCCCTGGCCGCCCCAGTCGGGCTGGGTCGAGAGCTTTTCTTTTCGGGCGGTGATGACGAGGCGGCCGCCCGTCACCACGCTGTTCTCGGGCCGGCCGGCGCTGTAGTACTGCAGCTCGGCGTTGTGCCAGCCCTGCTTGTTCATCGCGGTGTCGTAGGCCCACTTCGCCGGGTCGGGCAGGCCATCGCCGTCGAACTCGTCGGCCCAGACGAGCTGGTAGCCCGAAGGCAGGGCCAGCGGCTCGGGCGCCGCGCTGGCGTTGGTGCCCGCCACGAATGCAGGCAGGGTGGCCAGGGCAGTTTTCAGGGCTCGATTCATCAGTTTCCTCATCCCGACTAGGGGTGTCTCCTAGGTTGCAAGCGCTGTCATGGCGACTATTCTTGAAACCGCTTTCAGAACAGCGTCGCCATTCTGGCCCATCGCACGTGAAACGTCGATGCAGAAGGCGCCGCCGAGACAGACGACAACCGCAGGCACAAAAGACTTCACTGGAGACCGCTTCATGTCCATCCGCCCCTCCGCCCACCGCCCCATGGCACGCCACCCCGCCTTCCGCCTGAGCCACCTGGCGGCGGCTTGCGGCATCGTGCTGGGTGCGCCGGCCCTGGCCCAGCAGGCCGCCAGCCCCACGCAGGCCAAGGCCGAGGAGCCGGTCGAAACGGTGGTGGTCACCGGCATCCGCAAGAGCCTGGACTCGTCGCTCAGCCTGAAGCGCGACGGCCAAGGCGTGGTCGACGGCATCGTGGCCGAAGACATCGGCAAGTTCCCCGACACCAACCTGGCCGAGTCGATGCAGCGCATCAGCGGCGTGTCGATCGACCGCTCGATGGGCGAGGGCTCGCGGGTCACCGTGCGCGGCATCGGCCCCGACTTCAACCTCGTGCTGCTCAACGGCCGCCAGATGCCGGCCTCGTCGATCGAGGCCACCTCGGCCTCGAACTCGCGCGCCTTCGACTTCGCCAACCTGGCGTCCGAGGCGGTGGCCGCGCTCGAGGTCTACAAGACCAGCCGCGCCGCCTCGCCGGCCGGCGGCATGGGCGCCACCATCAACATCAAGACCGCACGCCCGCTGGACAACAAGGGCCAGGTTGCCAGCTTCGGCGTCAAGGCGGTCTACGACGAGACCAACCAGCGCCTGCCCGAGCCGCTGCGCGGCGACCAGGTCACGCCCGAGATCTCGGGCATTTACAGCAACACCTTCGCCGACGGCATGTTCGGCATCTCGCTTTCCGGCAGCTACCAGGAGCGCCACCTGGGCTACAACGAGGCCGGCGTTCCCGGCGGCTGGCGCACCTTCCGCGGTGACGAGAACAACTGGGGCACCATCCCGCAAGAGGGCCAGCCGGGCAGCGAGCGCATCGAGAACCGCCCGGGCCCGACCGATCTCTACGGCGTACCGCAGAACTTGCTCTACGCCGTCAACGCCATCCAGCGCAAGCGCACGAACGGCCAGCTCACGCTGCAGTTCGCGCCCAGCAAGGAGCTGGTCACCACGCTCGACTACACCTACTCGGAAAACAAGATCAAGACCCGTCGCAACGAGCTGTCGGCGTGGTTCAACTTCGGCCCCTCGTCCAGCGCCTGGACGGACGGCCCGGTGGCCGCGCCGATCTTCTACTCCGAGATCATCGACCCCGCGACCAGCGACGTCGCCATGGCCGGTGGCCTCTACGCCACCAAGAACGAGAACCACTCGGTCGGCCTGAACATCGCGTGGAAGCCGTCAAGCAACTTCCGCCTCGAGTTCGACGCGCACAGCTCCAGCGCCACCTCCGGCGCCGACAGCCCCTACGGCAGCAATGCCACCATCGGCACCGCCGCCTTCAACCGCGGCACCACGACGGTCGACTTCACCAACGACCTGCCGGTGCTGAACATCGTCGGCGGTGCGCTCGACCCGTCTCAGATGCGCGTCACCGGCTCGTCCTTCCGCAACAGCTACATGAAGGCCGAGATCGAGCAGGCGCAGCTGCGCGGCCAGTACAAGCTCGAGGACTCGTCCCGGCTGGACTTCGGCCTCAGCTTCACCGACGTCAACAACCGCACTGCCTACGGCTTCGTGCAGCGTGACACCTGGGGCGGCGCCACTTCGGCCGAAGAGACGCCCGACAACCTCTGGCGCGCCGACGACATGGCGCGCTACTTCCAAAGCATCAGCGGAAGCAACAACGCGGCCTTCTCCAGCAGCTTCTTCACCTGGGACTTCAACAGCGTGCGCGACGTCGCCGTCGCCGTCTCGGGCAACGAGGCGCTGTACCTGCCGCCGCCACAGTTCACCGAAGACCGCCGCGTCAACGAGAAGTCGACCAGCGCCTTCCTGCAGTACGGCACCGACTGGGAAGCGGGCAGCGTGCCGATGAGCCTGACCGCCGGCGTGCGCTACGAGCAGACCCACATCACGGCTCCGTCGCGCGTGCTCACCGCCACTGGCGTCAACTGGGTCGGCAACAACGAGTACTCGCTGGTCTTCGGCGAGCAGGTCGTGACCAACTTCGAGGGCAAGTACGGCTACCTGCTGCCGAGCATCGACTTCGACGCTGACCTGACCAGCAAGCTCAAGCTCCGCGCCAGCTACGGCGAAAGCATCGGCCGGCCCCGCTGGGACCAGATCCAGGGTGGGTTGACCCTCGACCAACTGGCCCGCTTCGCTGGCGGCAACGGCCGGCAGGGCAACCCGGGCCTGAAGCCGCTGAAATCGCACAACATCGACCTCTCGCTGGAGTACTACTACGCCCGCAGCAGCTACATCGCGGCGAGCTACTTCCACAAGAAGATCGACAACTACATCGGCGACGGTGTCGTGCATGGCACGCCGTTCAACCTGAACACGCCGGCCAACGGCGTGTTGTTCCGCGAGGCGGTGTCGGCCGGCGGCTGTGCGGACAGCGACATGACCTGCATCCGCAACTACATCTTCACCAACTACAACGGCACCCGCGGGGTGAACGGCACGCTGGTGAACGGCGTCTGGGAAGGCACCATCGCCGGCCAGGCTGGCGACCCGATCATGGACTTCACGATCAGCGTGCCGGCGAACACGCGTTCGTCCAGCCTGCAGGGGGTCGAGCTGAACTGGCAGCACATGTTCGGCAACAGCGGCTTCGGCTTGGCAGCGAACTACACCTGGGTCGACTCCGGCCTGAAGTACGACAACAACAAGGTCGGCGACCAGTTCGCGATGGTGGGCCTGAGCGACACCGCCAACCTGGTGGCCTTCTACGAGAACGACTGGTTCGAGACCCGCCTGGCCTACAACTGGCGCGGCGAGTTCCTGGCCTCGGTTCGCGACGGCGCCGGCTTCAACCCGGTGTACACCGAAGCCTTCTCTCAGATCGACCTGAGCATGGGCTACAAGGTGAACCAGAACCTGTCGTTCCAGTTCGAGGGCATCAACCTGAACGATGCCACGGTGCGCCAGCACGGCCGCACCCAGAACCAACTGGTCGGCGTCTACCAGACTGGCCCGCGCTACATGGTCGGCGCACGCTACAAGTTCTGACGAACCCGGGGAGGAAGAGCAGTGGAGCGCCCGCAGGACGGCGAGGAGCAAGCAGTCAGGCGCATCGTGATCGTCGGGGGCGGCTCGGCGGGTTGGCTCACCGCCGGCCTGCTGGCCGCCCGGCATGGCCCGCTGCTCCAGGTCACCCTGGTGGAGTCGCCCAACGTGCCGCCGATCGGGGTGGGCGAAGGCACCTGGCCGACGATGCGCGACACGCTGCGCGCCATCGGCGTCAGCGAGACCGGCCTGTTCCGCGAGTGCGAGGCCTCGTTCAAGCAGGGCTCGCGCTTCGACGGCTGGGTGCACGACCCGCGCGATGGCCCGCCCACCGAGCCACGCCGCGACAGCTACCACCACCCCTTCGTGCTGCCGCAAGGCCACGGCGACGCGCCACTGGTGGCCGCCTGGCAGGCCCGGCACGCCGAGCGGGCTTTCGCCGAGCTGGCTTGTCACCAGCCACCGTTGAGCGACGCCGGCCGTGCCCCCAAGCAGGCCACCACGCCCGAGTACGCGGGCGTCACCAACTACGCCTACCACTTCGATGCCGGGCGCTTCGGCGCCTTCCTGGCCGAGCACGCCACACAGCGGCTGGGCGTGCGGCATGTGGTGGCGGATGTCGTCGGGCTCATCAGCCACGACAACGGCGACATCGCGGCGCTGCAAACCAGGCAGCAAGGCGAGGTGCCGGGTGACCTCTTCATCGATTGCACCGGCCTGCCGGCCAAGCTGCTCGCGGGGCACTACGGCGTGGGCTTCGTCTCGCAAAGGCATGTGCTCTTCTGCGACCGCGCGCTGGCGCTGCAGGTGCCCCATGCCACGCCGGAGACGCCGCTCGCCAGCGTGACCGTGGCCACCGCACAGGCCAGCGGCTGGGTCTGGGACATCGGGCTGCCCAGCCGGCGGGGCATCGGGATGGTGTATTCCAGCGCCCACTGCACCGACGAACACGCCGCCGACATGCTGCTGAGCTACATCGCCAGCCAGCCCATGCTGGCAAGTTCGGCAGGGCTGGCCGCCACGCCACGCCAGCTGGCCTTCGAGCCGGGCCACCGCGAGCGCTTCTGGCACCGCAACTGCGTGGCCATCGGGCTCTCGGCGGGCTTCCTGGAGCCGCTGGAGGCTTCGGCACTGGCCCTGATCGAGTATTCGGCCGGGTTGCTCGCCGAGCAGTTGCCCGCCACCCGGGCGGACATGGACCGCGTGGCCCGCCGCTTCAACGAGCGCTGCACCTACCGCTGGGCGCGCATCATCGACTTTCTCAAGTTGCACTACCTGCTTTCGCATCGCACCGGTGTCTTTTGGCGCGACCACCGCCGCGATGCCTCGGTGCCCGAGAGCCTGCAGGAGCTGATGGCGTTGTGGCGCCACCACCCGCCTTCACGGCACGACCTGCCGCGCCACGACGAAGCCTTGCCATCGGCCAGCTACCAGTACGTGCTGTATGGAATGACTGGCGGCAGGGGCTTCCGGCCCGCGCAGGAATCGTTGGCCAACCCCGAAGGGCTGGGTGCCGCCGAGGCCTGTTTCCGGGAAGCCGCGCACCTGGCCCGCCGCATGCTGCCGGCGTTGCCTGCCAACCGTGAACTGATCGAGCACATCCGCCGCCATGGCCTGCCCCGGCGGGTTGGCTCTGATTGAAAGCGCTTGCCGCCCGCCGCACACTGCCCTCTGACTGCTTCGCTTCCGCTGTTTTGCCCATGCCCCGACACGTCCCGCTGAACAACATCGACCACCGGGACCTGCGCATCACCACCGTGCGCGCGGCCGAATACGGCGACGACGTGATGTCCGCCGTCACCTTCCCGGCTGAGTTTCGCAACATCCAGGCCCATTACCCCATCGTCTTCCAGCCACTGGCAAACGGCGCCGAGGGCGGCTTCCAGCCCATTGCGCTGCTTGGGCTGCAGCCGGGCCAGAACCTGTTCCTGCGCCATGGCCGCTGGGACGCACCCTATGTGCCCCTGGCCATCGAGCGCCAACCTTTCCTGATCGGCTTCGACCAGGGCGAGCCGGTGGTGCATGTGGACATGGACAGCCCGCGCATCACCCGCGGCGCGCACGAGGTGGGCGAGGCCGTCTTCCTGCCCTACGGCGGCCACAGCGAATACCTCGAGCGTGTCAACTCGGTGCTGCAGGCGCTGCACCAGGGCTTGCAGGCCACACCGGCTTTCGTGGCTGCGCTGCAGCGTCACCAGCTGCTCGAGCCCTTCGGCCTCGAATTCGAGTTCGCCGACGGCTCGGCCCACCGCTGGGCCGGCTGTCACACCATCCACGAAGAGCGCCTGGCGCGGCTCGACGCTGCCGCCGTGGCCGAGCTGCACCGGGCCGGCCACCTGCACGACATCTACATGGCCGTGGCCTCGGTCGCCCGCTTTCGCGACCTGATCGCCCGCGCAGACGAAGCCCGGCGCCGCGCGCTGGACAGTTGAGCACATGCCGGCCGGGGGAGGGCAGATGCGCGAGCTGACGGGCCTGGACCCTCGCGCCTTGCCGCCAGAGGTCACGCAGTCGCCCGAGCCCCTGCTGCTGCGCGGGCTGGTGGCCGATTGGCCGGCAGTGCGCGCCAGCAGCCAGCCCGGCGGCGTGCTGGGCTACCTGCGCAGGCTCGATGCCGGCGCATCGGTCGGTGCCTGGCTGGGCGCACCCGAGATCGCCAGCCGCTTCGACTACCTGCCGGATTTCAGCGGTGTCAACTTCGCGCGCGAGAAGATGCCGTTGAAGGCGGTGATCGACCTGCTTGAGCAACATGCCCCCGAAGCGCAGCCTCCGGCCATCTACGTGGGCTCCACCACGGTCGACGCCTGCGTGCCCGGCTTCCGCGAAGCCAACCCGCTGGGCCTGGGCGCGGTCGACCCCAACGGGGACCCTTTGGTGAGCCTGTGGCTGGGCAACCGCGCCACCGTGGCCGCCCACCAGGACCTGCCCGACAACCTGGCCTGTGTGGTGGCCGGCCGGCGCCGCTTCACGCTGCTGCCGCCCGGCCAGGTAGGCAACCTCTACATCGGCCCGCTGGAGAACACGCTTGCCGGCCAGCCCACCAGCCTGGTCGACTTCGAAAAGCCCGACCTGGCGCGATTCCCCCGTTTCGCCGAGGCGCAGCGCCACGCACAGGTGGCCGAGCTGGGCCCGGGCGACGCCGTCTTCATCCCCAGCATGTGGTGGCACCACGTTCAGGCGTTGGAGCCCGTCAACCTGCTGGTGAACTGTTGGTGGCGCCGCTCGCCGCCGCACATGGACTCGCCCATGGCCGCGCTGCTGCTGACGCTGATGACGGTGCGCGACCTGCCGCCCGAGCAGCGCCAGGCCTGGCGCCACCTCTTCGACCACTACGTCTTCGACGCCGGTGACGACACCGCCGCCCACTTGCCGCCGCCAGCGCGCCAAGTGCTGGCGGCCCCGCTGGACGACAACGCCACCCGCGCCCTGCGCGCGCGCCTGCTGCGAAGGCTGAACCGCTGAAGGACCCACCCATGAACATGGCCGAACCCCACCGGATGGCGCCCGAGACCCCGAAAAAGAGCGTGCGCCGCGTCGTCATCGCCGGCGGCGGCACCGCAGGCTGGATGGTGGCCGCGTGCCTCTCGAAGACCATGGGCAAGCTGCTGGACATCAAGCTCATCGAGTCCGACGAGATCGGCACGGTGGGCGTGGGCGAAGCCACCATCCCCACGCTGCTCACCTTCCACAACCTGCTCGGCCTGAACGAGGCCGAGTTCATGGCCGCCACCTCGGCCACCTTCAAGCTCGGCATCAAGTTCGAGCACTGGCGCGGGCTCGACAAGCACTACATCCACTCCTTCGGCCTGACCGGCAAAGACCATTGGACAGCCGGCTTCCAGCACTTCTGGCTCAAGGGCTGTCGCCGCCAGTTGGCCAGCGCCTATGGCGACTACTGCCTGGAGCTGCGCGCGGCCGAGGAAAACCGCTTCGCCCACCTGCCGCGCAACGGCATGAACTACGCGTTCCACATGGACGCGACACGCTACGCCGCCTACCTGCGCAAGTTCAGCGAGGGTTACGGCGTGCAGCGCATCGAGGGCAAGATCACCAGCGTCCAGATGGACGAAGGAGGCGGCACCCACATCCGCGCGCTGACGCTGGGTGATGGCGCCGAGATCGAAGGCGACCTCTTCATCGACTGCACCGGCTTCCGCGCGCTGCTCATCGGCCAGGCGCTCGGCGTGCCCTATCAAGATTGGACGCACTGGCTGCCCTGCGACAGCGCGCTGGCCGTGCAGACGCCGTCGGTCGGCGAAGCCGTGCCCTACACCCGCTCGATCGCCCACGACGCCGGCTGGCAATGGCGCATACCGCTGCAGCACCGCGTCGGCAACGGCCTCGTCTACTGCAGCCGCCACATGAGCGACGAGCGGGCGAAGGAGTTGCTGCTCTCGCGCATCGAAGGCGAGCCGATCACCGCACCGCGCCCGCTGAAATTCACCCCCGGCC
Organism: Pseudomonadota bacterium; assembly: GCA_049322835.1. Lineage (GTDB taxonomy): Bacteria > Pseudomonadota > Gammaproteobacteria > Burkholderiales > Burkholderiaceae_C > Ideonella. The sequence goes on from JBMOQN010000020.1 coordinate 47,672, forward strand.
AGCGCCAGCAGGTGTGGAAGGGCAACTGCGTGGCCATCGGCCTGGCCAGCGGCTTCATCGAGCCGCTGGAATCGACCAGCATCCACCTGATTCAGCGCGGCACCATCCGGCTGATGCAGCTCTTCCCGACCGACGGCATCCGTCAACCCGACGTCGACGAATACAACCGACAGGCGCAAGACGAGATCGAGCACATCCGCGACTTCATCGTGCTGCACTACCACGTCACCGAGCGCGACGATTCACCCTTCTGGCAAGGCTGCCGTTCGATGGAGATCCCGGCGTCGCTGCGTCACCGCATCCAGCTCTTCCGCGAAACCGGCCGCGTCTTCCGCGTCCAGAACGAGCTCTTCGCCGAGAACTCGTGGATCCAGGTGATGCTGGGCCAGGGCATCACCCCGCAACAGCACCACCAGGTGGCCGACCTGATGGGCGACCCCGAGCTCCAAGGCTTTCTTGAAGACATCCGCAGCACGGTGAACCGCACGGTGGCGCAGTTGCCGCCGCATGGGGCTTACGTGCGGCAGTACTGCGGGGTGGCGGGGTAGGGGGCCCCAGGTTCAGGCACCCCGACTGACCGATTCGCCGGAACCAGCGCCGCTCGCCGGAGGCTTGAGGCGATCGATGGCGTCGAGGTAGTTGCGCACGTTCCAGCGACAACTCGACGACGGACGGCAGCTCAGGACAAGGAGGGGTCGAGGACGAACTCGGATCGCTTCGCCTCGCCGAGACGGATCGCGTCACCGGGCGGCTCGAGGGGCCACCGGCGTCAGGATGAAGGCTCGGGACACACCCCTGTAGGCGCCATTGCCGATGATCTGGCCGGCCTGGTTGATTCCGGTCGCTGCCGTCAGTGTCCAGCCCCGGCCGCTGACCGGCTCCAGCAGGCGGTTCAGGTTCTTGACGCGACCGTCCTTGTGAAAGAGCACGGCCCTTGCACCATTCAAGCCATCGCTGTAGCCCACCGCCACACCGTGGTCGTTGATGCCGAGGGCGCAGCTCGATCCGGCCGTCAGGGCCGGCAACGCCGACATGACGCCGGCCTCGTAGCGGAAGGCGCGCTGGGTGACGTTGTCGGCGAGCAGCGAACATCCGACAACGGTGTCGTGGCTGTTCACGCCCATGGCCGAGCTCTTCTGCCCGCCCAGGGTGCCGAGATCGGTCATGACGCCGCGTGCATACAGAAAGCCATGGGGGCCGGTGTCCCCGCTGAGCGTCGAGTCGCCGACCACATTGCCATGCTTGTTGATGCGGCGACCCGTGCTGGAGCTGCCTCCGAGGGTGCCAAGGCTGACCAGGCCCGTGGCCTTCGTGTACTTGAAGGCCAGCGGGCCCGGTACCCCTGAGAATTCGGCCCAGCCGGTGGCTTCGCCAGCGTTGTTGCCGTCGTAGGCGTCGCTGTTCAGGCCGAAGCCGCAGTAGTCGCAAGCGCCGCGCCCGTAGCCGATCGGGTTGTCGCCCAAAAAGGCGTACCCATGGCCCTGGTAGACGCTGCGGGCGAGCTCGTCCAGGTCGTTCAGCCCGTGGATCACCGTGTCTCGATCGTCCCCGACGAGGGCGCAGCCATCGTCCCGGCAAAGCCAATAGGCCGATCCGCCACCTCCCGACTGGAAGGTGCTGACCAGCGCATGGCCCAGACGGTTCAGGTCGAGTGTAGAAACGGAAACGTCCGGCGGAAACTCCTGCGTCAGGGGTCGGATGGTGTACTGAGGAGCGGCATGGCAGAGGGCACCGGCGGCGCAGAGACCGGCTCCGACGAGCAGTGCGGCAAGGCGAGGCGGCATGTTCATCCTCCTTGGTGGCGGAGAAGCCATCGTCATCGAAGGAATCAGCAAGCCGATTGCGATGCGTCAACTGGCCTGGCTGGCCGAAGGGCCGCTGCCGTGCGAGCTCATGGCATGGCCCTGACAGGGCCGCCTGCCATTCACGGACACGGGTCAGTGCGACGAGGCTCCGCCCCGGCCGCTTTCACCGCCCAGGGCGCCATGCCTGGTCTGCGGTGGCCGGAGGCCGACGGCGGGCGGCCACGCCCGCAACGAAGTGGCCGAAGGCGTCGAGCAGCGGCGCGGCGTCGAAGTCCGGGCCTTCCAGCATCGCCAGCGCTTGCATGGTGGCTTCCAGCGTCGAAACCTGATCGGCGCGGCGCGCCGCCCGAATCGCTCGGTAGCGCGTGGGCGGCGGTGCGGCCAGTGCCAGCCGCGGCAACGCGGCCAGGGCAGGGTGCTCCAGCAGCATCCGCAGGCTCTTGCGCCACGTCGCGTCGATCACCACCAGCCGCAACGGCACGCCGGCCTTTGCGCCCGGCGCCGGCCCCGGCGGCACGGGAGCCGCGGGCGCGTCGGGGTAGAGCAACCGTGTGTCCTGCCCGGGGCGGTGCAGCAGCGCCTGCAGCGCTTCGGTCGAGAACCGCTCGCCAACGACCACCTCGCAGCGCGCCAGGGACAGGCGCAGCAGCGCCACGCTGTTCTTGGCCTGGCGCTGCTCTTGCGGGTGCTGCAGCACCAGCACCTCGGTGCGGTGGTCGGTCGGCCGCACCAGCGCGCACAGGCAGGTCGCCTGCGGGCGCAGGCAACGCGCACATGCGGCGCGGGGGACGTGGGGCAGGCGGTTCACGCGGGGATGGTCGCACGGCGGCTGCGATCGAGCCGGCCACCGCGCAAGCCTGGGCCACAGGGGCCCGCGCCAATGGCTGCCCGCCGCTTGGCGGACTAGGATCGCACGATGAACCTCGTCGAGACCATGGCCATCGTGGGTGTCGTCGTGCAGGGCACGCTGGCGCTGATGCTGGGGGTCGTCTGGCGTGCCCTGGGCGCACGGTGGGCTTTGCTGCTGCTGGCGGGCTTCGTGGCGATCAGCGCGCAGTATGTGTGCGTGGCCGTCGGCCACTACAGCGTGAATGCCACCTGGGCAGAACCGCCGAAGACCCTGAACGCAGCGTTCTCGTTGGTCGGCCATGGCCTGATCACGGTGGCTTTGATGGCCTACGCGGGCGTGCCAGCGCCATGGTCCCGGCGCTTGCAGGCCGCAACAGCGGGGGTGTTCGGCGTGGCGCTGCTGGCGCTCGCGCCGCAGTGGCTCACCCGTGGCGCGACGATCGGGCTGATCAGCCTGGCGATGTGCGCCTGGGCCGCGCTCTTCGCGTGGGCGATGCGGCGCGAGCCGGGAACGGGCCACGGCATCGTGATGCTCGCGGTGCTGGTCTACCCGGCCTCGATGGCTGCGGCAGCGCTGGGCTGGCTAAGCGCGGTCGGGGCCGGCATTTCGCTGATCGTGCCGCATGCGGTGCTGGGGATGACCATCCTCACCACCGGCCTGGTCCGCGCCCAGAAGCAGGGTGCCCGAGAGTTGCAGGCCCGTCGGGCCGTGCAGGAGGAACTGGAGCGCGCCAACCAGACGCTGGAGCAACGCGTGGCACTGCGCACTGCGCAGTTGCGCGAAACGATCGAAGGGCTGGAGAGCTTCAATCGCAGCGTCTCGCACGACCTGCGCGGGCCGCTGGGCGGCATCACCGGCGTGGCGGCCCTGGCGCGCGAGGCGCTCGCACGCGGCGAGCTGCCCAGGGCCGATGCGCTGATCACCGCAATCGCGCGGCAGTCGCGGGCGTCAACGGAGCTGGTGACCTCGCTGCTTCAGCTGGCACACACAGCCGAGAAGCCGGTGGAACGGGTGCATGTGTCGACCGATGGGCTGGTGCGCGAGGTGGTCGAGACATTGCTGGGGGGGCTCGACGAGGCGCCGTCGTCACCACCGCCGCAGGTCGTGGTCGCCAGCCCGCTGCCGGACGTACAGGCCGATGCGGCACTGCTGCGTCAGGTCTTCACCAACCTGCTGGCGAACGGGATGAAGTTCAGCCGCGGGGCCGCTTCGCCGCGCGTCGAGGTGGGGGCGTCGCGTTCAGCGGCCGAGGGCCTTGTGTTTCACGTCCGCGACAACGGCGTCGGCCTGTCGCCCGAGCAGGCGCGCGGTCTGTTCGTGCCGTTCCGGCGCCTGCACGCCAGCAAGTTCGAGGGCCATGGCATCGGTTTGACGATCGTGCGGCGGATCGTCGAACGGCACGGCGGCCGGCTCTGGGTGGACGGCCAGGTGGGGAAGGGGGCCGCCTTCTATTTCACGCTGGGAAGCGAGGCCGAGTCAGAGCTGCCGCGTTGACTCGCGCACCACCATGTGCGGCGCGGGCAGCGTGGCGTCGGGCTCTCGGCCGGCGAGCAGGTCCAGCATGGCGGTGGCAGCGAGCCGCCCCAGCTCGTACACCGGCTGATGCACGCTGGACAACGGCGGCACGGTGTAGGAGGAGGTCGCCACGTCGTCGAAGCCAACCAGCGACACATCTTGCGGCACGTGCAGCCCTCGGCGGTGCAGCGCCAGCGCCGCGCCGAAAGCCATCTGGTCGTTGGCGGCGAAGATGGCCGAAAAGGGCGTGCCGGCGTCCAGCAGCTGCTCGATCGCCTTCAGGCCGCCTTCCTCGCGGTAGTCACCGGCCAGGATCAGCGCGTCGTCGACCTTCACGCCGTGGGCCTTGAGGGCCTGGCGGTAGCCCTTCTCGCGCTTGGCCGAGTCGGGGTGCAACGGGTCGCCGCCGATGAAGGCGATGCGCTTGTGGCCCAGCTCCAGCAGGTGCTCGGTGGCCAGGCGGGCGCCGAGCAGGTCGTCGAAGTTGAGCGAGAAGACATTGGGCGCCGTGAGGTCACGGCCCGTCACCACCAGCGGCAGCTCGCGGGCCAGGTTCTTCAGTGTGCTGTCGCTCATGCGGCCGGTGAGCACCATCAGGCCGTCCACGCGGCGCGAGCGCAGCACCTCGATGCAGCGCAGCTCGGCGTCCTGGTCCCAGTGGCCGCTGATGAACAAGGGGCTGTAGCCGGCCGCCACCAGCGTGTCCTCGATGCCGCGGTGGGCGCCGCCGTAGAACGGTGAGTCGATCGCCTGCGTGACCACGCCGACGCTGAGAGTGCGCCCTCCGGCCAAGCCGCGGGCCACCGGGTTGGGCACGAAGCCCAGGGCCTTGATGGCATCGTCGACGGCCTTCTTCTTGTCGTCGCTGACCACCGCCGTGCCATTCAGGATGCGCGACACCGTGCTGGGCGACACGCCGGCGCGGTCGGCCACCTGCTGCAGCGTGACCGGCCCGGTGGGCTTGGCCGAGGCACGGGTAGGGCGCGGCGTGGCGGGCTTGGTGCTCATCGGCAGTGGTCGGCAAGGTGTGTGCAGGGGTCGGGCGAGTGTAGCGGCCATGCAAGCGCTTGCATGCCCCACCCTCATTTTGCATTCCGAAGCGGAAAGTTCGCATTATGAAAAACACTGCTGCTGCACCGCAGCAGATTTTTCCACTATGAAATTCACACTCTCGCATTGCGGAATAACTCCGCTAAGTCATTGATTTATAGTGAAATACTTTTATGTCTTATATAAGACACAAGTCTCCACAAGTGACGGCAAGCGGCGTACGCTTTGGTCCCATCAAGCCTGATTTCCTTTCACTCACCAGCGTTCACCCCAAGGAGCCCCGACATGACCAAACTGACCCGCGAACAGCAGATCGCCGCCCTCGAGAAGGACTGGGCGGAGAACCCCCGCTGGAAGGGCATCAAGCGCGGCTACACCGCCGCCGACGTGGTGCGCCTTCGCGGCTCGCTGAAGATCGAGCACACGCTGGCCCAGCGCGGCGCCGAGAAACTGTGGAACCTGGTCAACACCGAGCCCTTCATCAACGCGCTGGGCGCGCTGACCGGCAACCAGGCCATGCAGCAGGTCAAGGCCGGCCTGAAGGCCATCTACCTGTCGGGCTGGCAGGTCGCTGGCGACGCCAACAGCAACGGCGAGATGTACCCCGACCAGTCGCTGTACTCGGTGGACTCGGTGCCCAAGGTCGTCAAGAAGATCAACGCCACCTTCGCCCGCGCCGACCAGATCCAGTGGTCCGAAGGCAAGGACGACATGGACTTCTTCGCACCCATCGTGGCCGATGCCGAAGCCGGTTTCGGCGGCGTGCTGAACGCGTTCGAGCTGATGAAGGCCATGATCGAGGCTGGCGCTGCCGGCGTCCACTTCGAAGACCAGCTGGCCGCTGCCAAGAAGTGCGGCCACATGGGTGGCAAGGTGCTGGTGCCGACGCGTGAAGCCGTCGCCAAGCTGGTGGCCGCCCGCCTGGCGGCCGACGTGATGGGCACGCCCACCGTGCTGCTGGCCCGCACCGACGCCGAAGCCGGCGACCTGGTGACCAGCGACATCGATGACAACGACAAGCCCTTCTGCACCGGCGAGCGCACCGTCGAAGGCTTCTTCCGCACGAAGAACGGCCTGGACCAGGCCATCAGCCGCGGCCTGGCCTACGCACCTTACGCCGACATGATCTGGTGCGAGACCGGCAAGCCCGACCTGGCCTTCGCCAAGGCCTTCGCCGACGCCATCCACGCCAAGTTCCCGGGCAAGCTGCTGGCCTACAACTGCTCGCCCAGCTTCAACTGGAAGAAGAACCTGGACGACGCGACCATTGCCAAGTTCCAGCGCGAGCTCGGCGCCATGGGCTACAAGTTCCAGTTCATCACGCTGGCCGGCTTCCACAGCCTGAACTACTCGATGTTCAACCTGGCCTACGGCTACGCGCGCAACAACATGAGCGCATTCGTGGAGCTGCAGGAGGCTGAGTTCGCCGCCGCCGAAAAGGGCTTCACCGCCGTGAAGCACCAGCGCGAAGTGGGCACCGGTTACTTCGACGCCGTGACCACCACGATCGAGCGCGACGCGTCCACCGCCGCGCTGAAGGGCTCGACCGAAGATGAGCAGTTCTTCGACGCGAAGCATGGTTGACGGCTTGCAGCCGCCACCCATGCGATGAACGTTTCGCTCCCCCGAGCCCCCCAAGCGGGGGGCTCCAGCGAGACCCACGAGACCGGCCACTGGCCGGTCTTTTCACATCGACGCGACGAGCATCTCGCGGTAGTCGTCTGCCGACGCCTGCCGCGGGTTGGTCTTGTGGCAGTGGTCGAGCAGGGCGTGCTCGATGATGGCGTCGAACATGTCTTCGGTGACGCCCATCGCGCGAAGGCCCGAGGGCAGGCCCAGGCGGGCGTTCTGCGCGCGGATGGCCTCGCCGATGTCGAGGCCCTGGCTGTCGCAGCCCGGCAGGCCCATCGCATGGGCCATGCGCTGCAGCCGCCGCTCACGCTGGATCGTGTCGGCCCCGGCGTTGAAGCGCACCACCGCAGGCAGGAAGACCGCGTTCAGCGTGCCGTGGTGCATCCGCGGGTTCTTGCCGCCCAGGCTGTGGCTCAGCGAATGCACGCAACCCAGGCCTTTCTGGAAGGCCAGCGCGCCCTGCATGCTGGCGCTCATCATGGCCCAGCGGGCGTCGCGGTCCTTCCCGTCACGTGTGGCACGCTCGATGTGCGCCCAGCCGCGCGTCAGCCCGTCGAGCGCGATGCCGTCGGCCGGCGGGTTCACCGCATGGGCCATGAAGGTCTCCATGCAGTGCGCGATCGCGTCCATGCCGGTGGCGGCCGTCAGCACGGGCGGCAGGCCCAGCGTCAGCTCCGGGTCCAGCAAGGCGGCCTTGGGCATCAGGTGCCAGCTGTGGAAGCCGAGCTTGCGGCCATCGTCGACGATCAGGATCGCACCGCGCGCCACCTCGCTGCCGGTGCCGGCGGTGGTGGGGACGGCGATCAGCGGCGCCACCTGGTCGCTGATGCGCGGTGAGCCGCCAAGGATGGTCGCGTAGTCGGTCAAGGGGCCGTCGTGGGTGGAGGCAATGGCCACACCCTTGGCCAGATCGATGCTGGAGCCGCCGCCCACGGCGATCAGGCCATCGCAGCGGTTGTCGGCATAAACCACCGTGGCCGCCCGCACCGCGGCCTCGGTGGGGTTGGGCGGCGTGCCGTCGAACACGGCATGCGGCAAGTCGCTCAGCGCAGCCAGCGCGCGGTCGAGCACGCCCGCGGCGCGCACGCCGGGGTCGGTCACGACCAGCGGCCGGGTGATGCCGATGCGCTGGCAGTGTTGCGGCAGCAGGCGCACCGCGCCGAAATCGATCTCGATCTGTGTGAGGTACTGGATGAGGGCCATGGTGTTCGGGCAGAGGGCATTCGTTCACCAGTATGCTCATGTGGATCGACCCGCGCCAATGAGGCCCACCCTGAGCGAGCTGTCACCTGAGCGACTCCTGACCCCGGCGATGGCCGCCGTGCTGGAGCGCATCCAGCGCGTCAAGCGCACCCCGTTCCACCACCTGCCACCGGTGCAGGCACGCGCGGCCTACCAGATGGCCGCCGAGATACTGGAGCCGCCGCGCGCGCCGCTGGCGAGGGTCGAGGAACTTCATGTGCCGGCGCCCGACGGGGCGCGCCTGCCGGCGCGGCTGTATGCCCCCAGCAACGCACGCCTGCCGGTGCTGCTCTACCTGCATGGCGGCGGCTTCGTGATCGGTGACCTCGAAACGCACGACAGCCTGTGCCGGCAGCTTGCGCTGCGCAGCGGCGGTGCGGTGCTGGCGCTCGACTACCGCCTGGCCCCGGAACACCGGTTCCCCACCGCGGTGAACGACGGTTTCGCCGCGCTGCAGTGGCTGGCGGGTGAGGGGGCGGCGCAGCTGGGGCTGGACGGCACGCGCCTGGCAGTGGGCGGCGACAGCGCCGGCGGCACGCTTTCGGCCGTGTGCGCCATCCAGGCGCGCGACGCAGGCCTGCCGCTCGCGCTGCAACTGCTGATCACACCCGGCACCACGGCCCACGCCGACACACCCTCACACCGCCGCTTCGCCAATGGCTTCCTCCTCGAAGCCGAAGCGATCGCCTGGTTCTTCGACCACTACATCGACGAGGCCGACCGAAGCGACTGGCGCTTCGCCCCCCTCAACGCGCCTGACCTGGACGGCCTCGCCCCGGCCTGCGTGCTGCTGGCCGAATGCGACCCGCTGGTCGACGAGGGGGTGGCCTACGCCGACCAGCTGCGCGCCGCCGGCGTACCGGTCGAGCTGGAGCTTTACCGCGGGCTGACGCACGACTTCATCAAACTCGGCCGGGCCATCAAGGAAGCCGGCCAGGCCCAGGCCGTGGCCGCTGCCGCATTGCGCGCGGCCTGGCGCCACCACACGGAGACACCCGAATGACACCCAAGGACTTCCGCCACCTCGAGCGCTTGCGCGTACGGTGGGCCGAGGTGGACATGCAGCACATCGTCTTCAACGGCCACTACCTGATGTACATCGACACCGCCGTGGCCGGCTACTGGCGGGCGATCGCGCTGCCCTACCAGGAGGCAATGCAGCGCATGGGTGGCGATCTCTTCGTGCGCAAGTGCAGCCTCGAGTACCGCGGCCCGGCGGTCTATGACGACGTCCTGGATGTCGGCGTGCGATGCGAGCGCATCGGCAACTCGTCGCTGCTGTTCCAGGCCGGCGTGTTCCGCGGCCTCGATCTGCTGGTGTCGGGCGAGCTGGTCTACGTTTTTGCCGACCCGGTGGTGAAGCAGCCGCGGCCGGTGCCGCCGGAGCTGCGGCTGACGCTGCAGGGCTTCGAGGCAGGCGAAGACATGGTCGACGTGCGCGTCGGCAGCTGGGCGCAGCTCGGCGGCGAAGCTGGCGCCATCCGCGCCGAGGTCTTCGTTCAGGAGCAGAAGATCCCGGCAGACATGGAATGGGACGCGGCCGACGCGGAGTGCGTGCATGCGGTGGCCTACAACCGGCTCGGCATGGCGGTGGCGACAGGCCGGCTGCTCGAGCATGTGCCGGGCGTGGCCAAGATCGGCCGCATGGCCGTGCGCCGGCCGCTGCGCGGCAGCCGGGTGGGGCGCGCGGTGCTGGAAGGCCTGATGCAGGCCGCGCGCGACAAGGGCTACCGCGAAGTCATCCTGCATGCCCAGATGAGCGCCGAGCCCTTCTACCGGCGTGCCGGCTTCCACCAGCGCGGCCCGGTGTTCGAGGAAGCCGGCATCGAGCACGTGGAGATGGTGCGGGCGCTTTGACTTCCGCCCCGCGCGGGGATGGCGGGCTGGCTTGGAGCGGCCCGGCGCTCGGCCCGCGCCGTCAGCGCAGCGGCCGGATCAGGCTGCGCACGCGGCGCTTCTTCGGCGGTGCCAGCGCCACCTCGGCCAGTTCGCTGTCGTCCACCTGGCCCCAGGCCGGCTGGCCTTGGGATTCGGCGCTGTCGCCCTCGGGCCGGTAGCGAGGCGGCCAGTCCTTCAGCATCGCGCGACGCAGCAGGGCGACGCCGGGCCCGGCGGTGAAGCTGCGCTCGAAGACGTGGGTCTGCAGGTGCTTGCCGCTTCGCTCGGTGATGACCAGCGTCGAGCAGCGGGTGCCGTAGGCGCCCTCCGGGGTGCGGATGAAGGCGGACGACAGCTGCCGCTCCCGCTCTCGATCCAGCCCGGTGTGGGGCAGTTGGTCGTCCGGCGCCGGGTGGCGGTCAGCCAGCATCGCGAAGAGCTGGCCTGCCAGTTCATCGACACCGTGGTCGTCGCCGGCGTCGTGCAGCGCGTCGTCGAGCCGACCCTTGAGGAGCTGTACCTTGGGCCAGGGCGCATCGAACTCGGCAGCATTGCTGATGACGGTCACGCCACGCTCCAGCCGGCGGCCGCTGGGCAGTTGGTTGGTGGCCCAGAAGCACTCGCCGCGCTTGAAGTCCGCCGCGATCAGGTTGAAAGGCGCATGGCCCGACAACGCGATGCGTGGCCAGAAGCGGTCGGCCGCCTGCGTGCCCTCCAGCCACGCCGGCACGATCAGCCCGCGCGAGGGGCCGTCGGCCGGCGGTGGCCCAGGGCGGCGCACATTGGTGACGAGGGCGAAGCGCCCCTGCGCGGTCAGCCCCATCCAGGTGCCGCCAGCCGCCAGGTCGCGCCCGCCCAGGATGGCCTGGCTGGCACCTTCCGGCGTCCACCAGGCCAGGCGGGCCGCAGGCCGGTTGAAGAATTCGTCGCGGTTGGCCGCCACCACCAGCGGGAAGCGGCGGCTGACGTCGAGCGCGAGCGCCGCTAGGCACATGGCGTGAAAGCCTCCAGGCGCCGGGGGCCACTGAGCCAGGGTTGCACGGCCGGCGCCATGGTGGCTTCGATGGCAGCTGGCAGGCGGCTCTGGATGTCTGCGGGCGAGTCGGCGGCGACACGGTAGGTTTCGAGCAAGGTCACCTCCACGCCGCTCGATGCCGGCCGTTGCATCAGGGCGGCCTCGAGCCCTGGCCGAGAAGCGCACAGGGCCTGCTGGGCCGACCGCGCGGCGGCCACAGCCAGGCTCAGGTCGCCGGTGCGCACCCGGTAGTAGACGAACCACCAGCGCGGCCCGCTGGCAGGCTGCTCACTCGCCATCCACCGGCAGGTTGTAGGGCAGGGGGAGGGGCTGCAGCGCGGGCCCGTCGGCCGCGCCCAGGTGGAACTGACCGGCACCTTCGGCCAGCGCGAGCTTCACTTCCACCAGCGCGAGCGGCGGGCGACCACCCAGCGCCGGCGCCGGCAGCGCCACCAGGCCGGCGGGCTGGGCAGGGTCTGCGTCGTGGAACACCTCCTGCCCGGCAGCCATCTCGGCGTGGGAGGCCAGCAGCACGGCCCGGCGCTTGATCGTGCCGCGGTACTGGCTTCTGGCGACCACCTCCTGGCCGGGGTAGCAGCCCTTCTTGAAGTTGACGCCACCCACGATCTCGAAATTCACCATCTGCGGCACGAACTGGTCCGCGGTGGCGGCCACGATGCGCACGATGCCGCTGCGCACCTCCAGTTGCTGCCAGAGCGCCGGGTCGAGCGGGGGCAGGGCAGCGGCATCTGCCGGCCGGGCGACCAGCCAGCGAGCGTGGCCATCGACGTCCGGCAGGCGCACCGCGTGTTCGGCGCCGGGGCTGCGTGCCGACCAGGCAGCGGCTTCGTCGGCGCCGCCCAGAACGCCCCAGAGGGCCAACTCGGCACCGGCGTCGCTCAGCCTGCACTTGGCCCGCAGCACGAACATCGACAGCCGCTTGAGCGTGGCGGGGAGCAGATCGGCGCTGCAGGCCAGCAGGAACTCCTCCGGTGCGCTGCGCCAGGCGACGAAGCTGGCCAGCAGCCGGCCCTTCGGCGAGCAGTAGCCCGCGAGCGTGGCCTGGCCCACAGCCAACCCCGCCACATCGGCCGTCAGCTGCCCCTGCAGGAAGCTTGCGGCATCCGCACCGGTGGCGCGGATCAGGCCCCAGTCGGCCAGACGGGCCCCGCCTTGCAGCGGGCTTGAAAACAAAGCGGCGGGCGCTGCCTCGGGCGCGCCCTGGAGCGCCGTTTCACTCATCTGGCCCCCTTGGCGCTGCGCGCCGTCCCCCCGAGGGGGATTTCGCCCTTGAGGCGGCTCTTCGGTCTCATGCCGGCGATTATGATCGCCGGCTCAAAACCGGCCTGGCAGGGCGCCTTTGGCGCCTGCGCCGTACCCCGTCGCCTCGGAAGGTTGTCGTTCGTGAAGTGGTTGAGCCGCCTGCTGGTGGTGGTCTTGTTGCTGGCCGTGGTGGTCATGGGCGCCGCCTGGTGGTGGCTGAGCAGCCCTCTGCCGCTGCGTGCCGACCGGGTCGAGGTGTCGATCGAGCCGGGAACCAGCCCGCGCGAGGTGGCACGCCTGTGGGCGGAGGCCGGCGTGCAGGCTCACCCGGAGCTGCTGTACCAGTGGTTTCGCTGGTCCGGCCAGGCGCGGCGTATCCGCGCTGGCAGCTACGAGATCGAGCACGGCGCCACCGCCCGCTCGCTGCTGGACAAGATGGTGCGCGGCGACGAGGCGCTCGAGACCCTGCGCCTGATCGACGGCTGGACCTTCCGCCAGGTGCGCCAGGCCCTGGCCGAGGCGCCGCACCTGAAGCAGACCATCGCCCCCCTCAGCGACGCGCAGGTGGCCGAGGCGCTGGGCCTGCAGGCTGCGGCGGTCGAAGGCCAGCTGTTCCCCGACACCTACGCCTACAGCCGCGGCGTGAGCGATGTCACCGTGCTCAAACGGGCGGCTGCCGCGATGCAGCGCCAGCTCGATACCGCCTGGGCTGGCCGCGCGCCGGGCCTTCCGCTGCCCAACCCGCAGGCCGCGCTGGTGCTGGCCTCGGTGGTCGAGAAGGAAACCGGCGCTCCGGGCGACCGCGGCCGCATCGCTGCGGTGTTCATCAACCGCCTCAAGCTCGGCATGCCGCTGCAGAGCGATCCGACGGTGATCTACGGCATGGGCACGCGCTTCGACGGCAACCTGCGCCGCGCCGACCTGCTGGCCGACACGCCGTGGAACACCTACACCCGCGCCGGCCTGCCGCCCACGCCCATTGCGCTGCCAGGCCTGGCCGCACTGCAGGCCACGTTGCACCCGGAGCCGAGCAAGGCGCTGTACTTCGTGGCGCGGGGCGACGGCAGCAGCGTCTTCTCCGAAACGCTCGACGCCCATAATCGGGCGGTGAACCAGTTCCAGCGGGGCCAGCGCCCATGAGCCAGTCGACAGCGCGCGGCCGATTCATCACCTTCGAGGGCATCGACGGCGCCGGCAAGTCCAGCCACATCGACGCGGTGGCTCAGGCCCTGCGCGACCGGGGCGACATCGTGCTGCTCACGCGCGAGCCCGGCGGCACGCCGCTGGCGGAGAAGCTCAGAGCGCTCTTCCTGCACGAGCCGATGGACGCGCTGACCGAGGCGCTGCTCGTCTTCGCCGCCCGCCGCGACCACCTCCACACCCGCATCGCGCCAGCGCTGGCCGCCGGCCAGACGGTGCTCTGCGACCGCTTCACCGACGCGACCTTCGCCTACCAGGGCGCTGGCCGCGGCTTCGATACTGCCGTGCTCGGCACGCTGGAGCATTGGGTGCAGCAGGGCATCCAGCCCGACCTGACCCTGTGGTTCGACGTGCCGCCGTCCGTCGCGGCCCGGCGCCGCGCGGCCGCGCGCGAGCCCGACCGACTGGAGCGAGAGGCCGAAGCCTTCTTCGAGCGTGTGCGCAGCGGCTATGCCGCCCGACAGGCCGCGGCGCCTGACCGCATCGTGCGCATCGACGCCGACGACGAGGTGGCGGTGGTGCGCGGGCGCGTGCTCGCCGCCGTGGTGGAGCGAAGGGCCGCTCCCGCTTGCCTCGCCCCGCTTGAGGGCACTTTCGACAGCCGGCGCGATGCTTGACGAGCGCGACCTGCCCTGGCTCGCCGAGCCGCTGAAAAAGCTGCGCGACCACGACCGCAGCCACGCGCTGATCCTGCACGGCGGCGCCGGCTCGGGCCAGCTGGAGCTGGCCTGGCGCGCCGCGCAGGCCTGGCTGTGCGAACAGCCGCCCGGGCCGTGCGGCCAATGCCCCAGCTGCCATCTGGCACTGGCCAAGGTGCACCCCGACCTGAAGGTGCTGATGCCCGAGACCGTGCAGCTGGCCCTGGGCTGGGGCGAGACCGGCGACGAAGGCGACGGCGACGGGGAGGGCGGCGCCAAGGGCAAGCGCAAGCCCAGCCGCGAGATCAGGATCGACGCCGTCCGCCAGGCCATCGACTGGGCGCACACCAGCACCAGTCGCGGTCGCGGCAAGGTGCTGCTGCTGTACCCGGCGGATGCGATGAACGTGACCGCCTCCAACGCCTTGCTCAAGACGTTGGAGGAGCCTGCGGCCGGCACCCGGCTGCTGCTGTGCGTGGACGACCCCGAGCGCCTGCTGCCCACCGTGCGCAGCCGTTGCCAGCGCGTGCGCCTCGTGCCGCCAGACGCCGCCACCGCCGAGGCCTGGCTCACGAGGCAGGGCGTGGCCGGTGCGGCCGCGCTGCTGCGCGCGAGCGGTGGCGAGCCGCTGGCCGCCAAGGCCCTGCTGGACGAAGGCCTGGGCGCGGAGGCCTGGGCCCAGCTGCCGGCGCTGGTCGCCCAGGGCGACACCCGCCAGTTGGCAGCCATGCCGCTGCCACGCGCAGTGCGGGTGATGCAACAGGTCTGCCACGACGCGATGGCCCAGGCTGCCGGCGGCGCCCCCAGGTTCTTCGCCCCGGGCCAGGTTCCGGCAGGTGCGTCGCTCGCCCAGCTGGCGGCCTGGGCGGGCGAGCTCGCGCGCGTGGCTCGCCACGACGAACACCCCTGGAATGCGCCTTTGCGTGTCGAAGCTCTCGTTGCGCTGGGCCACCGGGCCTGGGCCGAGGGCTGACGCTGGATACACTCCACGGGATGAGTGACGTCGACGGCCGCCCCCTCACTGCTGCTGCGCCCATGGGCGCAGCACGCCCGAGCGTCATCCAGCTCGTGTTCCGTGAGAAGGGGGCGCTGTACGCGGCCTACATCTCGGTGTTCTCGGAAGGCGGGCTCTTCGTGCCCTCAACCCGCGAGTACCAGCTCGGCGACGACATCTACCTGCTGCTCTCGCTGCCCGGCGACCCGCAACGCTACCCGGTGGCCGGCAAAGTCGGCTGGATCACCCCCGCCAACACTTCCGGCGGCCGCACCCAGGGCGTGGGCGTGCGCTTCCCCAGTGACGACAAGACCCGCCAGCTCAAGGTGAAGATCGAAGAGATCCTGGGCACGTCGATCCAGTCGTCCAAGCCCACCCAGACCCTGTAGATTCACGGTTTTCGGCGCAGCGCGCCCTCCGGCGCGGCGCCCGCCTGCCCATGTTCGTCGACTCCCACTGCCACCTGAGCTTCCCCGAGCTGCACGATCGCGTGCCGCAGATCCTGGCCGACATGCGCGCGGCCCGGGTGCGCGGCGCGCTCTGCATCTGCACCGCGCTGGAGGAGTTCGAGACAGTGCATGCGCTGGCCGCCGGCCACCCCAACCTGTGGGCCAGCGTGGGCGTGCACCCCGACACCGAAGACATGGCCGAGCCCAGCGAAGCGCTGCTGTGCGAGCTGGCCGCGCGGCCCAAGGTCATCGCCATCGGCGAGACCGGCCTCGACTACTACCGCCTCAACGGCCGCAGCATCGCCGACATGGCCTGGCAGCGCGAGCGCTTCCGCCAGCACATCCGCGCCGGCCGGCGCATGAAGCTGCCGCTGGTCATCCACACCCGCAACGCCAGCGAAGACACCCTCGCGATCCTGAAGGAAGAGGGCGCCGGCACCGAGGGCTCGGGCGTCTGCGGCGTCTTCCACTGCTTCACCGAGACGATGGACGTGGCCCGCGCCGCGCTCGACCTCGGCTTCCACATCTCGTTCTCGGGCATCGTCAGCTTCCGCAACGCGGCCGACCTGCGCGAGGTGGCCCGCTTCGTGCCGCTGGAGCGCTGCCTGATCGAGACCGACAGTCCCTACCTCGCCCCCATCCCCTACCGCGGCAAGACCAACAGCCCGGCCTATGTGCCGCACGTGGCCGCCGTGGTGGCCGCAGAGAAGGGCCTCGCGGTGGAGCTGCTGGCCGAGGCCACCACGCACAACTTCGAGCAGTTGTTCGGCGTGCAGGTGCCGGCATTGGGCGCAGCGTGACCTGGCCCATGCGCCGCCGCGCCACCTGCCTGGCCCTGGCAGCAGCCTTCGTCGGGCTGGCCGGCAGCGCGCGCGCGGGCTCCTACGAAGACTTCTTTCTCGGCATCGAGCTCGACCGCCCGGCCATCGTGCAGCGGCTGCTGGCCAAGGGCTTCGACGTGAACTCGCGCAGCGAGGACGGGCAGCATGGCCTGTACCTCGCCTTGCGTGAGCAGTCCTTCGAGGTGGTGCAGGTGCTGGTGCAGCACCCGTCGCTGGAAGTGGACGCCACCAACCGCGCCGGCGAGACCTTGCTGATGATGGCTGCGCTGCGCAGCCAGCATGCGGCCATGCGCACGCTCATCGAGCGGGGTGCGGTGGTCAACCGGCCCGGCTGGACCCCGCTGCACTACGCCGCCTCGGGCGGCGACATCGCTGCGGTGAAACTGCTTCTGGAGCGCGGTGCCGAGATCGACGCGGTGGCGCCCAACGGCAACACCCCGCTGATGATGGCCGCCGGCTTCGGCCTGATCGACGTGGCCGACCTGCTGACGAGCCGGGGCGCCGATGCCCGGCCAGTCAACAAGGCCGGGCGGTCGGCCGCCGACATGGCCGAGAGCGCTGGCCGGCAGGGGCTCGCCGAGCGGCTGAGGGCGCTGTCCGCTACCCAGCGGCGCTGAGCGGGTGCCGCGCCCGGCCGCCGGCGCCTTGCGCGCGAGGCCGGGTGAAGGGCAGGCCGAGGTAGTGGCGCCCCAGCGCACTCAACTGGCCTGGCGCCGCCAGCAGGCTGGTGAAGTGCGGGTCCGGGTTCCACCGCCCGGTGAACCAGGCGTAGCGGAACACGTCGGCGCGCTGCTCGCAGTTGCCCACCATGTCGGTCATCTGCGCCATCTGCTTTTCCAGCGTGTCGATCTGCGCGCCATCGGGCTGCGAATGCCAGTTGGCGAATTCGGTGACCCAGAAGCGCTTGCCGTATTTCTTGAGGCGGTCGAGCTGGCCGGCCAGGCCGTAGTCGTACCAGTGGAAACCGAGGAAATCGATGCGCGGCAAGCGGCCGTGGCGCGCCTGGTGCTCGGCGTAGAAGGCGTCCATCCACACCACCGGGTCGCTGAAGCCCGCCATCGTGCCCCAGGTGATCTGCGGGCCGACGATCTTCAAGCCCGCGCGCTGGGCGATGCTCTCGTAGCCCGGCCAGAAAGCGGCGGCCTGGGCCGGCGTCTTGTTGGCCTGGTCCACCAGGTTGGGCTCGTTGAGCACCAGCAGGTAGCGGATCTTCGGGTGGGCCAGCAGATAGGCGACGACCTCGTCGGCGTTGTAGACGTCGTTCCACAGCATCGGGAAGTGGTCGGCGTCGTACTGCTTGCGGTAGTTGGCCGGCAGCGCGGCATTTGGCCGCAGGTCCCAGTCGTACCACCAGCTCACGCCGGGGGAGAGGGCGGCCAGGTCGGCCGGGTTCGCCAGGTCGTAGGCGATGCCGCGCTTGGCGCTCTTGGGCAACGCCTGGGTGGAGGCAGCTCCCAAGGCCCTGAGCGGCGCGGCCGGCAGCGCCAGCAGGGCGGCGCTGCAGCACAACGCCGATCGCCGCGAACAGGTGGAGTGGTCGGTCATGAAGAAACCTCGTGGAGCGTTGGCCGACATGGTGCCGAAATCGCTTTCAACCGCCCGAGGAGTTGGTAACCGGAGGCATTCGGAGACGCGCCTGTCAGGCTTTTTCCGACAAGGGACTTGTCGCTGTGCCGACTACAGCATCCAGTTACAGCAGCCTACAGTTCGCCACATGGTTTCAAGGCCCGGAACCGAACCAATCAGGGCCCACAGGAGAATCGCCATGCGCCAGACCCACAGCAGCCCGAACCCCTTCGCGATGATGACCGACCCGGAAGTCATCCTCCAGGCCGTCGAGCGCTCCGAGCGCCTGAACCGCCTGCAGCGCCGTGTCTGCCGCCCGCTGGACCGCCCGCTGATCCCCAAGGTGAGCGCCGCCGACCTGGCCGATTTTGACCGTGAGATCGACCTGGCGGCCGACGACGAGGGCGACGCCGAGTCCTGATTCCCGCAATGCATCGGCTCCGGCCTTGGCCAGGGGTGTGATGCGTCGAATCAACAGCCCTCCCGGACCGAGCGCGCCGCGCTCGACACGCGCGAAATGCCGGCACTAGACTCCGTGCGGTCTCAACTGCAGGAAGTACCGCCTTGGCAACCACGCTCGCATCGATCCGGAAGCAAATCGCCGACCTCGAAAAGAAGGCCAAAGCGCTGATCAAGGAAGAGGCCCAAGGCGCCATCGCCAAGGTGCGCGAGTTGATCGATCGCTACGGCCTGAGCGCCGAAGACCTCGGCTTCGGTGGCAGGCCCAAGCCGGCACGGGCCGGCAAGGCAGGGCGCCGCGCAGGCGCCCAACCTGGCCGCAAGAAGAAGGCCGCCGCCAAGTCGGCCGGCGTGCCGCTCTACCGTGACCCCGAAACCGGCAAGAAGCCTGCAGTGGGGTGCCGATGAAGGCAAAGGGGCGACCAGCGTCTTTGCCGCCGTTGTGCCGTCACTTCGCACCAGCTTTGCTGTCCCAGCCGCCACGCATCTGGCTCATCATCCCCATCCCTCCAGCATGAGCTTCATGTCGTCTCCTCCATATCGACGGGTCGAGGACGAACAAAGGACGTTATCCAATGAACCGACGCCATGCACTCTCGATGGCCATGAGCGCGATGGCGCTCGTGGCCACTCCCTCATTCGCCGCTGGCGCGTTGCCGCAGGTTGAGGTCTTCAAGAATCCTTCCTGCGGCTGCTGCGGCGCCTGGGTCGACCACCTCAAGGCTGCAGGCTTCGAGGTGAAAGTCACCCTGGTGGAGGACACCTCGGCAGCCCGCAGAAAGCACGGCTTGCCTGAGAAGTTCGGCAGTTGTCACACGGCAGTCGTTGCTGGCTACGTCGTGGAGGGCCACGTCCCCGCCTCCGACGTCAAGAAGCTGCTGGTCATGAAACCGTCGGCCATCGGTATCGCGGTGCCTGGCATGCCGGTGGGTTCCCCCGGCATGGAGATGGGAGATCGCAAAGACCCCTACCAAGTTCTGCTCATCGACAAGCAAGGGCGCGAGCGCATCTTCTCGTCCTACTCCTGAGCTGCTGCGACGCTGTCGCCGACCGAGGTCGAGTGACGGCTTTTTGTATTCCCCTGAGGCGGCTAGCGGGGTGTCGAATGCACGACAATGTATAACGCGTAAGTTGCGCGTCAAGTCACACAAGCCGTTGATTTTCAACGGCTTTTTTTTCGCAGATCTCCGGCAAAATTGGCCAAAACAGGAGAGCAAGCAATGGGAGTTTGGGAACGGGACTACATGCGAGAGCGCGAACAGCAGCGCTATCGCGAATGGCTAAAGAGCCCGCCACCGGGGAAGTCACGCACGCCGGCCGACCCGCCCTGGCTCCGAATCATCGTCTGGCTGTGCATCGCCGCCATGCTCACGGCTTGGGGCGTGAGGGAGTACGAGCGGCGCCACCCCAAGCCGACCAAGAGGGTCATTCGCAGCCCCAAAATCGCCGAGCCCAAGCAAGAGGACGAGAAGCCCGCGAAGCCGATTGACTTCTTCCGCCAAGCACCGCGATAGACCGCTGGCCAGCTCGGCGCGGTTGTGGGCTTCAGCCTCCCAGGTTGACGCGCCCTCAAGGGACACAGCCCACAGGGCAAGCCTGACAGAGCGCGGTGCGCCAATGGTCCGCCAACGCCGCACAGAGCGTGGCGACACGTCGAAAACACGGCAGACCGCCTCTTCAGGAAGACCCGCGAGAAGCGGATCATTCATGAGCTGAGCGAAAGAGGGGGGCGCCTTGGGAAAGCGTCGAATCATGAGACCTTATCGCCCTGCGGTTGACGCAACTTGAGGGTTAGGCGGCCCCTCAGTTGAGATGAAGAAGGTTTCTCCCCAGCGAGAAAGCCACGTCGACACCTCACACACACCATCGGCCGCGAAGGCGTAGGCGAGGGCAATCAGCTCGCCGAGGGATGCCCCCTTAAAAACTGCGCGCACAGCTTCAGGCATAGAGTGCTGAGAGGCACTGAAGCGGTTTACCCAGGCGTCACCCTCTTCATAGGCCTTGAGCATGTACTTCGAGAGGTAGCTGGCCAGCTTGGCAGGAGAACGCTGGGTGTAGCGCTTGCGGGTCCGTTCGTTGACCGAACCGCCCAGCTCGCCGGTGACCGAGCGCCAGATGGCCAGGATGACAGGGTAGGACTTCACCTTGACGCCGTTCGCCGCAGCGAGCTTTTGCGGTAGCCGATGAATGGCCATGTGAACGTGCCACGCGCCCCGCTGCTGCTGTTCAAAGCACGCGACATAGCCGAACCCAGGGATGACGCGCCGGATTCGCCTAACGAACTCTTTTAGGTGAGTCTTGCAGAGCGCCAGATCGGTTTGGTTGGCCCGGTATGTCAGGGTCAGCATGCTGTCGCAGCCCATCGACTTGACCAAGCGCCTCACCTTGGTCTTTGCCCTGCGAGCCGAACGCTTCAGGTTGGCTTCCCGCTTTTCCTCTGCGTCGCGCTCCCCGTACTTTTCCTGCAGGTGCTCAGCCTCTTCGGGCCGCAGGGTGTGAACGTGCTCCCAGCCGATGACTTGAGAGACCACAGCCTCCCGGTGACCGTTGCCCAGCTCATGAACCGTCAAGGTGTACTCGCCTTCAATAGGCTTGCCGTCGAAGACATCAAGCCCAATAATTCGCCGCATCGGGTGACCTCCCAGGTTGCATACACTCGATCACGCCCCCGGGTGCTTTCAGCGGCACGCCGGGGGCAACTTATTTCAGCAGTCACTTGTCGCGTTGAGCATGGCCGCAGCAATGCGCAGAACGTCGCCAGGGACGAAAACGACGATGGGGGAGGGGGCAGGTAGCTCGCCGCCGTCGAATCGCTGTGTGAGCTTGATCCGGTCACCGTCGACAGTGACGGATTCGACCTCCCACCAAGAACCATCAAAAGACCGGTAGTTCAAGGACGCTTCGCGCATCACTCACCCCTGTGTGTTCCAAAGTGTCCTAGGGATAAATATGGCCGCGGGGCCGCGGCGCGCAGGCCGCCCGCCCGGCCTGCCCCGTGGCTCGCACGCTCGCCCCGCTCCCGGCCGCGGGCTGTGTGTCGGGGGCCTCAAGGGGAAGGCACAGCTGCACCCAGGCCGAAGGAATACCGGCTTTGAGAGCGCGGGGGGAGGGGAGAGCCAGGGGACGGACAGCGCACGCGACAGGCGATGGAGCCGCGCAGGCCCCCTGCGGGGCGTCCGCACTGGCATACGGGGCCTTCGGCCCTCGCACGTTGTCTGGTTTAAGACCGGGCTGCACGCCCGGCCCCTTCGGGGTCGCGGCTGATCGGACCATCAAACAGCCCCCGGACTGGACGCCGCAGCTTCGGGCGTGATCGCGTCGACACGACTGGGCCGAGGGTGCGACAGCGGGGGCACCAGATCGCCATTGACGACCGCGAGGCACAACGCCTCACGATCGCGGATCACGCGAGGCGGCATTTCTTGCGTGACGCAGCTGCACTGGGGACCATCAGACCAACAACCGGCCACGGCTTCGGGCCAAGTAGCGCGAGGAACCACAGACGAGGCAAAGGCCGGCTTACCCACCGGGGCAACGAACTCAGCCAGCACGGGCCGCAGCGCATCACCAGGTGCCTTGTCGTCGGCATGGGTGACGGCCGCAGGTTTGCTCGCCTCAAGAGGCGCAGTGCGACGCTTGTAGGCATACCAGACCAGGCCGGGCAACAACAGCACGACCAGCAGCAGGACCGGGATAAAAAACGGCACCTTGGCCGTGCCCTTCACGTGCAGCTGACTTGACGCATAGAGGCCAAAGGCTTTCCGGTCATGCCGCCAAAACGTCTTGGTCGCGACCTTCGTCGCGGTGTGGCTCGCGCAGTGGTCCCACTCATAGACCACCGTCGACCCGCCGCGGAAAAGCCGCCTCACGAACAGATGCCTGTCCACCAGGGCACGCAGGAAAACGTGCAGTTGCGCCGGGCCTTGGCTGATGACGATGAAATCGACACCGTAATGCCGATGGACCGCGAGCTTGTCTAGGTAGTCGGGCAGCTTGCGACCGGAGGGCGCCGCCCTGAACACCTGCCAAGCCTCATCGATCACGATCAAGTCACCGGGCATGCACCAGAGCCACCAGTTATCGGCGCGGTGCTCGACATCCTGCGGGGGCTCGCCGGGCTTGCGCTCGATACCTGACCACTTGTCGACCGTGTCGTCTTTGATGTGGGGGACGACGATGGGTTCATGATCGAGCAGCAGGCGCGGGATGCCGCCCACCATGATCCGGCGCGAGACCTCCTTGTCACCGTCTTTGATGACCCGGCCGACCTCGGCTTGCACGAGCTTCGAGACTGTGTAGAGGGTCTTACCAGCGCCCGGCGTGCCGGTCACAAGCGTAATGCTCATGCTGCCGGCGTGGCAATGATGCTGGTGGCCTTGGTGAGCGCATAGAGCGACACCGAGAACGAGATGGCGCCGAAGATCATGCCCAGGCCTTCCCAGCAGCCAAGCATGCCAGCGAGCATCAAGCCCGACGCCGGGACCTCACCGAACGCAACGAGCACCGAAGACTTCAGCGCAGAGACGCTGAACGCCGCACCGCTGACCGTGACCACGGACATTCCGAGCGCAACCAGCACGCGAGAGGTGACCGGCCCGGCCAGCGTGGCCAGGGCGCCGAGCCAAGTTGCGCCGGCCATTAGGCAGCCCCCCTCAGTGCAGCCGCGCAGATACCGAGCGCGACCAGACCAGAGAGCGCGACAACGACAGCCCGGATGACGGGAGCCATTTCGCAGATTGGGCCGAACGTGAAGACGGCGCCGTTGTAGCCCAGCTGAACGTCAGGCGGACAACCCGAGGGAAGCCCGAAATCCTCGCTTTCGTACTCCAACGTCACATCGTCGCGGGGCACATCCTCATCATCAATCTCGCCCAGCTCGGCACACGCCGAAATGTCCGGGTGTTCCTCGCAAAGTGACGGTTGGTCCTCTTTCTCGGGAGGGGTGTCGGGATCGTCGGGGGGCGTGTCTGGACCCTCGTCAATGTCCGGGGTAGTCGGGTTGTCGACGGGGACGGTCTCAGGCACCGCCTCAACGTCAGTGGGGTTCGAGGTGAGAGGGTTATCTTTGTAGACCAGCCGGTCTTGCTTCCAGGGACCCTTTTCCGGGGTGTCGTCGCCGGGGTAGGGCTCGCCGATGGGCTCCGCGACAGGCACGACCTTGGGGTTTTCGACTTCGAGGGGGACCGGGCTCGCCTGCGCCACCTCATCGGGCATCTCATCGTGCACCGTGCCGTGGGTCTCGAAATCCGGCTGTGTCGCTGGCACCTTGATGACCGTCACCTGATCCGCCAAACGACTGATGGTCTCTTGGTCTTCGCCGATCACGTCATAGCAATCACCGGTGCCCTCCTTTGGGCAGCGAGTCGTGACGTACTGGAAATAGGGGTGGCACGAACTGTTGAGCGCTGGCGTGCACATGTTCCGCACGGTGCCCGTCCAACGACGAACGTTGGTGTAGTTGGCATCCTCCCACTCGTTATCCAGCCCGTTCAGGGTCGAGATATGGGCATTGACCGCCTCAACGGCAGTGGAACGGCAATAGTCGAGCTCGCCGTTTCCGTCCTTACCCAGACGATGCGTGTAGCACGGCCCCCAGGACTCTTGTTCCTTTTCCCACTCCCCCTCATCGTTGAGGAAGATTTTGGACAGAGCCATCCAGCCGAGCTGCGCCACGCTGTCGCAGGCATCGGGGACGACGAAACAAGCGACCGCAACGCGACGGGCCGCGGTTTTCGCAAGCCCCATGGTGACCTCAGCCGCAACCTGCCGGTTAGCAGCCGACACGATGGCGCTTGTTTTGACGATGCCATTCATAACGCGGGCTTCACCGCTTGGAATCTGCGTCCCACCGGGGCCGAGACCACCGTTGTTAGGCACGAACCCGGTTATGTTCATGGTGCCGCTGAAAGCGTAGGCAGGACGGGGCGAAGCGGTGAGAACGACCGCCAGGAGCGCCAGGACAAGAGCAACGTACTTAGTCATTGCGCTGCCCCGCCAAGAGCCACAGAGCCATGATCCCCGCCGCGATGAGCAAACCTTCATAGGCCACGATCAATCCCCCCGAGTGTTGAGCGCCCGAAACATCAACCGACCGGCGATGACCAGAATGAGCGCCGCAGTGAAGGCCGCGACGATGGGCGCGAAGTAGTCGAAGCCGTAGGTTTCGCAGCTGGGCAACCACTGACCGGAAACGTTCAGATTGGTGACCGTGCCAGCACTGTCGACGGTGCGCCGCTTCCACTGAAACGTGACCGCGCCACCTGCGTCCGTGAGGGGCGAAGACATGATCTGAGAGCAAGTCGACGTGGAGCCGTTGGACTGCTGGTTGATGTACGACCCGCACCAGCTGTTGACCGCTTCCGCCTGTGTCGGGTAACACGCCCCGTTGTGCATCGTCCCTAGTGCCATCGCCTGACCCTTTCACGCAAAAAGGGGGCCGAAGCCCCCAGGTGCTGACCCAGCTGACGCCGAATCAGCCGCCCACCGTCTTGCGCTGGATGAGCTTGGCCGCCCACACAGCGACCATGACGCCGAAGATGACCGCCAGGACGGCGGCGATGTCGGTGCCGGCCGCGGTGATGGCCGCGGTGTCGGTCGCGGCGTTGACGGCGCCGGCGCCAGCCAGCAGGGAGAGAGCCAGGAGCTTGGATTTCATGATCGAACTTCCATCGGTGCAGGTTGAAGAATCGCCCGGGGTTGCACCACCCCCCACGAGCGCAGACGCGGCGTCACCCGCGTAATCGGTTACCGCACTGGCCGGATAGCCAGCGAGGAAGGCCGGGAAGGCCGAATCGTCGAAATCACCGTCTTGCAGTTCCATGGAGCGATGCACGAAGAAGAACGAGGCAGACGGCAACAAGCACCAGCCCGGCCAGGAAGGAGAGAGCGCCGAGCAGGCTCACGCCTTGGCGGGCTTGGCCGGGGGAACGGCAGTCAGGCCGGTCAGGACCGACTGGATGCGCCGGGTGTCGAAGGCCGCGCGCATGGAAAACGCCGCGGTGTAGGTGCCCGGAACGACTTTGCCGCGCAGATCGGGGGGAACGTCGAGCACGCCGACCTGACCGACCGTGCCGTCATCGGCGTAGAGGATGCACTCGGCGGTTTCGATCTCGAACGGCCGACCGGTCTTTTGGCTGGTGCCCTTGCGGTTGTCGACCTTGAGAACTTGAATGATGGATGTGTGTTGCATACTTGATACCTCAGCTTGAGTACTTCCCAACATTGAGAAGTATCCTGACGTTACCCTAACTTGGGAACCAATGCAATGACCTCTATCGAGCAACTGCTAGACGCAGCGAAGGCCAGCAGCGGGAGCGACTACAAGACCGCAAAGCTACTTGGCCTGACTCCTGCACGCGTAAGCGACTGGCGCGCCGGTCGAGTCAACCCGCAGCCCGAGGACTACGCACTTGTGGCCGCAATCGCTGGACAGGACGCCGAAGAGGCACTGGTGCGCGCCGTGCTGGAGAAGCACAAGAACACGCCCAAGGGTGAGCGACTGGTGAGCGCATTGGGAAAAGCCTTGAGCGCAGCGCACGCGGCGGTAGCCGCATTCGTTTGCGCCAGCCTAGGCTTTTTGGCCCCGGCTCCGAGTGAAGCCGCCCAGGTCCCAATGCTCGACAATGTATATTATGTTAAATTACGAATGCATCCCGCCACTAGCCAGGAAAGGCGCGCACGAAACGCTGCTCCATCACCTCCTGGCCCCACTGCAAGCCCGGCCGTTCCTCGGTGCAGGTGAACCCGTGGGATTCATAGAGGTGGCGGGCGGCCGCGAGGCTGCTGAAGGTCCAGAGTTGCGTCTGCGCATAGCCGCCCGCGTCGGCGAATGCCAGCGCGGCCGACAGGAGCTTGCGTCCCACGCCGGCTCCGCGGATGCCGTCGTCGACGATGAACCAGCGCAGGTGCGCGATGCCGCCGCCCAGGTCTTCGCCATCGATGGCCACTGAGCCGATCCACTCGGCCCCTTGCCTGGCGGCCCAGACTGCGTTGCGTGGGCTGTCCAGCCGGTTGAAGAATTCGGCGAGCCCGCTCGCCACGACCGACTCGAACCGCTGGCCGAAGCCGGCATGCCTTGCGTAGAACTGTGCGTGCATTTGCGTGATGCGGGCGATGAGCCCCGGCTGGTAGCCACGCAAGATCTCGACGGGTGGAACTGCGGCGCTCGATGCCTCGGCGGTCAGCGCGTCGGCATAGAGCCGCAGCCCTTGCAGCACGCCCTGCCTTTGCCTGGGCGTCAGGCGACCCAGGGCCTGATTGACCTGGGCTCGGGCGAAGGCGTGGACCGCCAAGACACGACGCTTGCCCGCCCGCGTCAACGACAGCTGCTTGACCCGGCCGTCCTGCGCGTCGGCTTCCTCGGCGACCTCGCCGGCATCAATGAGCTTGCGCAGCAGCCGGCTGACGCTGGACTTTTCAAGCCGCAGCAGCGGCCCGATGTCCCGCGCCGTCAGGCCGCCGCGTTCGATTTCGAGCAAGGCGTGCACTGCAGAAGGCGACAGCTCGGTGCCAGCGAAGCGCCCCCCCATGAAGCCCCACTCGCGCGCCAGCACACGCGATGCATCACGTATCTCATCCACCAAGGGCATGTCACGGGTCGGCATCGGTGTCGGCTCCAACTGGTTGCATTGTGCAACTTATCAGGCCGCGCGGATTGATTGTGGTGCATCAATCCGTTTGGCCGGCAGCGTGGCTAAGGTCGGGTTTCACTGCAGCCAATGAGGACCGAACGATGAATGCCCCGGCCGACTCCCCTGCCCTCAACGCGCCCGCCGAGCTTGGCCCCGAGGCCCAGGCGCGGGTCGAGCGCGTTCGACAGATTGCCCGCGAGGTGGCCGGCCCGAGTGCTGGCGCGGTGGACCGGGACGCGCGCTTTCCCCACGAAACCATCGCCGCGCTCAAGGCAGAGCGCCTGCTCGGCGCGCATGTGCCAGAGAACCTGGGCGGGTTGGGCGTCGGCATCACCGAGCTGGGCCGCATGTGCGAAGCACTGGGTCAGCGCTGCGCCTCGGCCGCCATGGTCTTCGCGATGCACCAGGTGCAGGTGGCCTGCCTGGTCCGGCACGGCAGCACGCCCTTCTTCCAGGGCTACCTGGAGGAACTGGCGAGGGACCAGCGCCTGATCGCCTCGGTGACCAGCGAAGCCGGCGTCGGCGGCTCGGTGCGCACCAGCATCTGCCCGATCGAGACTCGGCCGGACGGCGGCTGCTTCGTGCACAAGGAAGGTACGGTGGTGTCCTATGGCGAGGCGGCCGACGACCTGCTGGTCACCGTGCGGCGCAACGCCGAGTCGGTGGCCGGCGACCAGGCCATGGTGCTGGCACGCAAGCCCCAGTGCGAGATGACGCTTGTCGGCAGCTGGGACGCGATGGGCATGCGCGGCACTTGCAGCCCCGGCTACACGATCACCGCCCGCTTCGGCGCTGAGCAGATCGTGCCGGCGCCGTTCGCCGACATCAACGCGCACACCATGGTCCCGTGGGCGCACATCCTCTGGAGCTCGGCCTGGCTGGGCATCGCCACCGATGCGGTGGCGCGCGCCCGGGCCTTCGTGCGCGACACCGGCCGCCGCATGGCGGGCACGCCGCCCACCGCCACCCGCCTCAGCGACGTCTCCACCCAGCTGCAGCTGATGCGGGTGCACGTGCGCGACTGGGCCATGCGCTACGACCGCATGGTGGCCGCGCCGGACGGCGGCGCGCAGGAGCTGTCTTCAGTGGCCAGCGCCGTGCAGCTCAACCACCTGAAGCTGGCCAGCTCGGAGCTGGTGGCCGACATCTGCACCCGGGCGTTGCGCATCACCGGCACCACCGGCTACCGCAACGACTCGCCCTACAGCATCACTCGCCACCTGCGCGACGCCCACTCGGCTGCCCTGATGATCGGCAACGAGCGCATCCATGCCGCCAACGGGGCACTGCACATGGTGTACCGCGACGACGCTCTGTGAGCCCGGGCGCCGGCGTCAGGGCTGCGCGGCGACCATCACCGAGTAGGCCTTGAATGCGGCGGTGGCTGCGCTGCCGACCTTCAGGCCCAGGGCGTCGACGCCTTCGTTGGTGACGGTGGCGGTGATCGTGGCCCCGCCGGGCAGCGTGACGACGACGAGGGAGGAGACCGCCCCGCTCTCGATGCGAGAGACGGTGCCTGCCAACTGGTTACGCGCCGACAGCTGCCAGCCGGCGAAATCGGCCACCAGCACGATGGCCGACGCCTTGATCAGCGCGATCGCTTCCTTGCCCTTCTTCAGCTTCAGCCGCTTCGCTGCGGCGCTGGTCATGGTGGCGGTGATCTCGTCGCCCGATTTCAGTGCGATCGTGACTTGCGCTGACACCGGCCCGATATCGATCTCGCTGACGACGCCGGCGAACTGGTTGCGTGCGGTGGTCTTCATGGACATTCTCCTGAGCAGGCCGTGCAAGGCGGGGTGTTCGGCGAGCGCCGCCTCCTGCGTGCGCAGGAAGGCCTGGTGATGCGATTCGAGCTCGTGCCACGCCTGGAGCAGGCCCAGCGCGGCGGGCGTGAGGCGCGTGCCGCCGCCACCGCCGGTGGCCGTCTCGAGCAGGGTTTCGTTGGCCAGGTTGCAGGCGGTTTCCAGCAGCAGCCAGGCGCCCTTGTAGCTGTAGCCGGCCGTGCGCGCTGCGCGGTTGATCGAACCGGTCTCGTGCACCGCCTGCAGCAGCGCAAAGAAGCGCGCATCGAGCCGCCCGGCGAGCTTCAGCTCACCGCTGAGCAGGGTGCCTTGCCGGGTGGCCATCGTCACTCCATCAGGGCCACGGTCTTGACCTGCGCCCACACCGGCACGCCAGGTGCGAGCGCCAGGGCCTGGGCCGAGCGGCGGGTCAGCCGCGCCAACACCGGCGCGGCGCGTGCCCCCTCGCCGATGCGCACACGCGCCAGCGCCAACCCGGGGTGGTCGTCTTCCACGATGGCCTCGATCACGCCGCGCAGCTGGTTGCCGATGCTGGTCCCGGTCTGCGCCGCCCGGGTCAGGCTCACGTCACGCGCCAGCACACGAACCCTGGCGCGCTGACCCGCCGCCCGCCCGGAGTCGCGCGCCCACAGCGAGAAGGCGCCGCCAGCCACGTCCAGCCGCGCCAGGTGCCAGGCCGCGTCGCGCTCGGCCACCACGGCGTCGAGCACCACCCCGGCGGCGTCGCCGAGCGGCAGGCTCAAGTCGAGCCGTGTGAGGACCTCGGCCACCGGGCCCTCCCCCACCACGCGACCGGCATCCATCAGCACCACATGGTCGGCCAGCCGTGCCACCTCGTCGATCGCATGGCTGACATACACGACGGGAATCGCCAGCTCCTCATGCAGCCGGTCGAGGTAAGGCAACACCTCGGCCTTGCGTTTCGCGTCCAGCGCGGCGAGTGGCTCGTCCATCAACAGCAGCCTAGGGCTGGTGGCCAGCGCGCGCGCGATCGCCACCCGCTGGCGCTCGCCGCCCGACAAAGTGGCGGGTCGCCGCGCCATCAGGCCGCCGATGCCAAGCAGCTCGACCACCTGCGGCAGGGAGATCCGCCGCTCGGGGACCGGCACACGCTTGAGGCCGTATTCGAGGTTGCCCTGCACGCTGAGGTGCGGGAACAACGCGGATTCCTGGATCACGTAGCCGATCGGGCGCTGGTGCGGTGGCACGAAGCTCGCGCCGTCCTGCCAGGCTTCACCGGCCACCTCGATGCGGCCCTCGGCATGCTCCAGCCCAGCCAGCGCGCGCAGCACGGTGGTCTTGCCGCAGCCGGAGGGGCCGAACAGCGCGCTCACGCCGCGCCCAGGCAGGGCCAGCGCCACCTCAAGCGTGAAGTCGCGCCGTGCCAGCCTCAGTTGCGCACGGATCACCGGCCTGGCTCCTGCGTGGCGAGCGTGGCGGGCCGGTTCACCGCGTAGAGCGTCACCAGCACAGCCAGCGCGAAGACCACCATGAAGGCGGCCAGCCGGTGCGCGTCGGCGAACTCGGAGGCCTCGACGTGGTCGTACAGCGCCACCGACAACACGCGCGTCGCCCCGGGGATGTTGCCGCCGATCATCAACACCACGCCGAACTCACCCACGGTGTGTGCGAAGCCCAGCACGCTGGCCGTCACCAGGCCCGGGCGGGCCAGCGGCAGCACGATGCTGAAGAACCGGTCCCACGGGCCGGCGCGCAGCGTGGCGGCGGCTTCGAGCGTGCGCTCGGGGACCGCCTCGAAGGCCTGCTGCAGCGGCTGCACGACGAAAGGCATCGAGTACAGCACCGAGGCCACCACCAGGCCGCCGAAGGTGAACGGCAGGCGGCCCAGGCCCATCGCCTCGGTCAGCTGACCCACCGGGCCCTGGGGCCCCATCAGCAGCAGCAGGTAGAAGCCGATCACCGTGGGCGGCAGCACCAGCGGCAGCGCGAGCAACGCCGAGCCGAGGGGCTTCCAGCGCGAGCGGCTGCGGGCCAGCGCCCAGGCGACCGGCGTGCCGATGACGAGCAACAGCAACGTGGAGACCGCTGCCAGTTCGGCAGTCAGCCGCACGGCCTGCCAATCCGCCGAGCTCATGGCAGGCGCCTCATTTCAGGCCGTACCCGTGGGCCTGGATCACGGCTTTCGCCGCATCGCTCTTGAGGTAGGCGAGCAGTGCTGCAGCGGCCGGGTTCTTCTCGCCTGCCTTCAGCAGCACCGCATCCTGGCGGATCTCGCTGTACAGCGATGGCGGCACGAGCCAGTAGGAGCCCTTGGCCGGCTGCCCGCCGATCACCTGGGACAAGGCGACGAAGCCCAGCTCGGCGTTACCGGTGAAGACGAACTGGTAGGCCTGCGCGATGCTCTCGGCGGTCACCAGTTTCGGCGCGAGCGCCTTTGCCAGGCCGCGCGCCTTCAGCACCTCCAGCCCGGCAGCGCCATAGGGCGCGACCTTCGGGTTGGCGACCGCCAGATGGGCGAACGCACCCTCGCCGAGCACGGCGCCGTCACGGTCGACATAGCCGGGCCGCGCGCTCCAGAGCACCAGCTTGCCAATGGCATAGGTGAAGCTGCTGCCCGCCACCGCGTGCCCCCCGGCGACCAGCCGTTTCGGTGTCTCGTCGTCGCCGGCGATCAGCACCTCGAATGGTGCACCGGCCACGACCTGCGCGTAGAACTTGCCCGTGGCCCCCGAGGAGACCTTCAGCGAATGCCCGGTCGCCACCTTGAAGCCCTCCCCGATCTTCGCCAGCGGCCCGGCAAAGTTGGCTGCCACGGCGACCTGCACCTCGGCGGCAGATGCCGGCATGGCCAGCCCCACCCCGCCGGCGGCGACCACGAGCAACAGCATGGCGAGCGATTTCAGCACGGGAGCTCCTTCTGGCGCGCAGTGATCCAGCGCAGGAGCTGATTATGTATTGATATACATAATCAATCTTACCGTTTCGTCGTTCCCGGTCGCTGCGGGCGCAACCTTGATGCAGCGCAAGGCGGCTCGACGCCGCGTTTCTAGACTGGTTTCTGGCGTCGCCGCAACGGCAGGCCCGGCGGGCGCCCCCAGACGACTGCGCCCTGCCGACTCTTCAGGAGAGAGCCCATGAGTGCCCTGACCCGAATCGACCCCTTCGACCAGATGTTTCCCGAGATGTTTCGGCGCTTCGTGCGCCCGACCGGTTTCGAGAAGGACATGCCGGCCGACATCCGCATCGATGTGACCGAGAACGACAAGGCCTTCCAGGTGCGCGCCGAGATCCCTGGTGCCCGCAAGGACGACATCCGCGTCACGGTGGACGGCAGCTACGTCTCCATTTCCGCCGAGGTGCGCAAGGAGAAGGAGGAGAAGCAGGACGGCCGCCTTCTCGTGAAGGAGACCTTCCACGGCAGCCTCTCGCGGGGGTTCTCGCTGACGAGCGAGGTCGACGAGAAGAACGTCGTCGCAAAGCTGGAGGACGGCATCCTGAAGCTCACGCTGCCCAAGCGGGAAGGCGGCGGCGGCCGGCTGATTGCCATCCAGTGAGCTGACAGCGGCACCCATGCTCGCGATGGTGCTCGAGGCTGCCGGTGCGCCGCTGCAACCGCGCGAGCGACCGGACCCGGAGCCCGGACCGGGTGAGCTTCGTCTGCGCGTCGAGGCCTGCGCCGTCTGCCGCACCGACCTGCACATCGTCGACGGTGAGCTGCCCTTGCTCCACCTGCCCATCG
This sequence comes from Pseudomonadota bacterium, assembly GCA_049322835.1. GTDB lineage: Bacteria > Pseudomonadota > Gammaproteobacteria > Burkholderiales > Burkholderiaceae_C > Ideonella. The sequence goes on from JBMOQN010000020.1 coordinate 80,202, forward strand.
TGCCGGGGCACGAGATCGTCGGCGTGGTCGACCGCACTGGCACAGGGGTGCCGCCGTCGCTGCTCGGCCGGCGCATGGGCGTGGCGTGGCTGGGCCACACCTGCGGCCACTGCCTGCATTGCCGCGCCGGCCGCGAGAACCTGTGTGACACGCCGGTCTTCACCGGCCACGGCCGCGACGGCGGCTTTGCAACCCACGTTGTCGCCGAGGCCGCCTACTGCGTGCCGATCGACCTGCCGCTCGACCCAGCCCAGGCCGCGCCGCTGCTGTGCGCCGGCCTCATCGGCTGGCGCTCGCTCAAGCTGGCCGGAGCCGACGTGTGCTCGCTCGGGCTCTACGGCTTCGGCGCGGCGGGCCACCTCGTCGCGCAGATCGCAGCGCACCAGGGCCGCCGCGTGTTGGCGTTCACGCGGCCTGGCGACGAGGCGGCGCAGCGGTTCGCGCGCTCGCTGGGCGCCTGGGCCGGCGGCTCCGATGAGCTGCCACCCGAGCCACTGGACGCCGCGATCATCTTCGCCCCGGTGGGCGCGCTGGTGCCGCTGGCGTTGCGTGCGGTGCGCAAGGGCGGCCGGGTGGTCTGCGGCGGCATCCACATGAGCGACATCCCGTCGTTCGCCTACCGCCTGCTGTGGGGAGAGCGCCAACTCGTCTCGGTGGCCAACCTCACCCGCACCGACGCGGCCGAGTTCTTCGCCGCGGCGGGCGAGATTCCCTGGCGCATCGAGGCCACGCGCTACCCGCTCACGGCCGCCAACCACGCGCTCGACGACCTGCGCGCCGGGCGGCTGAACGGCGCGGCGGTGCTGGTGCCGGGCTTGGGCCAGACGGGCGAATGATCGGCGATTGAGACCACCCTGGGCCTACGCGGCCAGCGGCGTCGCCTCCGCCCCACTGGGCGAGGCCCGGCCGTCGGGCAATACCGCCAGCCCACGTGCCAGGTGGTCAATCAGGTGCCTGAGGCGGATCGGCATCAGCGACCGATTCGGGAAGACGACCGACACGGCGTATTCGCCCAGGGGTTCGTCCTCCAGCACGCGCACCAGGCGGCCCTCGGCCAGCTCCTCCGCAAGGGCGAACGCGGGCGACCGGATCAGGCCGAGGCCGGCCAGCGCAAAACCCGTCAAGGCCTCGGCGCTGTTCGCGCGAATCGGCTCGGCTTCAGACCCACTGCCCACCACGCGCAGGCCACCGACGTGGGTGCCATCGGCGGCGACCGCCAGGACTTGGTGTGCGCGCAGATCGCCGACCGTGACGGGCCGGCCATGCCGGGCCAGGTAGAGCGGCGAAGCGGCCAGCACCACCGGGCTGGACGCGATGCGCCGCGCCGCGAGGGAAGAGTCTGCCAAGCGGGTCGAGACGCGGATGGCGGCATCGAAGCCGCGGCTCACCGGGTCGACTTGGTGGTCGCAGAAGTCGAGATCCAGCCGAAGTCGGGGGTGGCGCTGCGTGAACTCCGCCAGCAGGGGCACGACGTGGCGAATGCCCAGCAAGACGGGCATGGTCAAGCGCAGGGTGCCGCGCACCTCGCCGCTGGCCTCGCCTCGCAGCACGCCTTCCATCTCGTCGAGCTCCGCCAGGGTGCGTTCCGCGGCGGCCAGGTAGCGCTGGCCGGCATCGGTCAGGCTGACCCTGCGCGTCGTCCGGTTCAACAGCCGGAGGCCGATGCGGGCCTCGAGCACCTGCACCGCGCGGGTGACGTGCGCCGGGGCCACGTCGAGCCGGCGGGCTGCTTCGGTGAAGCGCCCTGCCTGTGCAACGTTCACGAAGGCCTTCATCGCGTCGAGCGTGTCCATGGCGGGTTCCTGGTTCTTGTTGCCGACGGCAGGCGCCGTCAGTGGCCGGCGCGAGGGAATTCCCAGGTCGCCTCAGCGGCAGCCGCCGCAGCAGCCGCCGGCCTGCCTCGCGGGCGCAGATGCCGCCGCCGTCACCGGCACGGGGGTGTAGCCCGCTTCACGGATGGCCTCAGCCAGCTCCTCGGCGTCCGCGGCCAAGGGCTCCACGCTCACGCGCCGGGTGGCCAGGTCGATCTGCACCCGTGCACCACGATCAGCGCCCTTGAGTGCCTTGGTGATGGTGCTGACGCAATGGCCGCAGGTCATGTCGCTGACGTCGAAGGAAATCATCAGGGTGCTCCAGCGAGAGTGGTGTCGATGCCGGGACTCTGAAGCCTCCCACGATGGGAAGGTCAATACCTTGCCGACAATGGCCCCTGTCGCGGCGCGGCCTTGCCCTCGACCGCCGCCTCTCAGAGCCGGCCGGCTTCCTGCTGCGCCTGGCACGCAGCGCAGCGCAGCGCGGCTGGCTGCACCGCCAGCCGCGAGGCGGCGATCGGCTCGCCGCAACCGACGCAGAGACCATAGCGGCCGGTCTCGATCCTGCGCAGCGCCGCCAGCACGGCCGAGAGCTCATCGATGTCGCGCTGCTCCTCGGCCTGCTTCACCTCGTCGTCGGCCTGGCGGGCAGCCTGGTCCTTCTGGTCGGCCACTTCGTTGGCGCGGGCGTCCTCCTCGGCGCGGGTGTCCTCTCCGGCCGAGCGGATCTCGGAACGCAGCTCACTGGCGCGTTGTTCGAGCCGGGCGCGATAGCCGGCGAGCTGGTCGTTGGCGAGGGCGTTCATGGATACCTCCTGATGCCTGCATTCTTGGCATGGGCCGCTCCGGTCGGGTTGACCGCGGTCAAGCCGGCTCCTCGCGCCCCGTCGCGAGGTCGAAGGTCTGCCGCTCTTCGGGCACGACCACGTTCCAGCGGTGCCGCTCTTCCACCGCAAGGCGCAGCGCATCCGCCGCCACCGGCTCGCCATGGGTGACAAAGACACCGCGCGGCGCTTCGGGCAGCGCCGCCAGCCAGGCCAGCAGGCCGTCGCGGTCGGCATGGGCCGACAGCGTGTCGAGCTGCACCACCTCGGCCCGCACCGGCACATACGCGCCGTGGATCTTGATCGCGTCGGCCCCGGCCGCCAGCGAAGCGCCACGCGTGCCCGCTGCCTGGAAGCCCGCCAGCACGATCGCATTGCGTTCGTCGGGCGCATAGGCCTTCAGGTGGTGCACCACGCGGCCACCGGTCGCCATGCCGCTGGCCGAGACGATGACCGAGGGGAAGCGCAGCTCGTTGAGCTGCTTGGATTCGGCCACGGTGTTGACGATCTTCGCCACGCCACACATCTGCGCGCACTCCGCGTCGTTCAGCCGATGCTCGCCACGCCAGCGCCTGTACAGGCGGGTCACGTCGGCCGCCATCGGGCTGTTGAGGTACACCGGCAGATCGGGGATCCGGCCCTGCTGCTTGAGCCGCGCGATCACGTGCAGGAGGGCCTGGGCACGGGCCACCGCGAAGGAAGGGATCACCACGATGCCGCCGCGCGCCGCGGTGCGGCTGATCACGGCGGCCAACTGCTCCGATGCGTCGTGCGGCAGGTGCAGCCGGTCGCCATAGGTCGACTCGATGACCACCCAGTCGCTGCGTGGCGGGTGCGCCGGCGGGGGCATCAGCTCGTCGTCGACCCGCCCGAGGTCGCCAGAGAACAGCACCGAACGCCCCCCCGCCTCGATGCGTACGCTGGCGGCGCCGAGGATGTGGCCCGCACGGGTGAAGCAGGCGCGCAGGCCCCTGGCCGGCTCGAAGGCGTGGTCGAAGTCGTGCACCTCGAAGTGCTCCAACGACCGGAGGGCGTCGCCTTCCTCATAGAGCGGCAATGCCGGCTTGTGGCGTGAAAAGCCGTGCCGGTTGGCGTAGTCGGCCTCTTCTTCCATCAGTCGCGCGCAGTCGGGCAGCAGCAGCTTGCACTGGTCGAGCGTCGGGCCGGTGGTGTGCACCCGGCCTTTGAAGCCAAGCTTGATCAGGCGGGGAAGGAAGCCGCTGTGGTCGATGTGGGCATGCGTCAGCACCACGGCGTCGATCTGCGAGGCGGGCAGCGGCAGCTCGTGCCAGTTGCGCAGCCGCAGCTGCTTGACCCCCTGGAACAGCCCGCAGTCCACCAGCAGCCGGCGGCCCGCATGCTCGATCAGGTACTTCGAGCCGGTGACGGTGCCGGTCGCCCCGAGGAACTGCAGCTTCATCTTCGTGCCCCTGTCTGTTTCGACTTTTTAATTCTGCGCCGCGGCTCAGCCAGCGCCACCGGGTCTGGCCCGCACCCGCTTGCCGTCGGCCACCGAGGCGGGCGGGTAGGCAATCACCTGGTCGCCCGGCGCCACGCCGCTGCGGGCCCACGCGAGCGTGCCATTGCGCGCCACCACGTCCACCGGCGTGACGCGGGCGCGCCCCCCGGCGAGCCGGAAAACGCCGTAGCCGCCCTGCGGCAGCGGGAACACGGCGCTGACCGGCACGCAGACGGCGTCCTTGGTCGCGAGCGTGATGATGCGCACCGTGGCGCGGTAGCCATCGCCCAGCGCCTGCCATTGCACGGGGTCGCTGGTGATGTCGATCAGCACCCTCACCCGCTGCTCCTCCACCCCCAGGGCAGAGACCTTGGTGAACGCGCCCGGCTCGGTCAGGCGTACGCGCCCCTGCAGCGCAGCCGGCCCGCCCCAGCCCTCGATCGCCACGACATGCCCGGGGCTCACCTGCAGCGCCTGGGCCGTGGGCAGCTCGGCCACCACCTCCATGCGCGCGGTGTCGCCCAGCTCCACCAACGGCGTGCCGAGCGCCACCACCGCCTCGCTGGGCTGGACAATGCGCAGCACCTTGCCCGCCACCGGAGCCCGAAGGGTGAAGACCCGCCGCGTCTCGCCGCCCGTGACCGCCGCCAGGGCGGAGCGGGCCTGAGCCACCTCGTGCCGAGCCACCTGCCCCTCTTCCGATGCGGCGTCGAACTCGCGCTGGGCGGCCTGCAATGCCAGGCGGTCCGTCTCCAGCTTGGCGGCAGCCACGTAGCCCTGCCGGGCGAGTTGCTCGCTGCGTCCGACCTCGCTGGCGGCCTGCTGGACACCCACCTTGGCCCGGGCGATCCGCGCGCTGACGCGATCGACGTTGGCCAACGCGATCTCCACCCGCTCGCGCTGTTCGCGCAGGGTGCGCTCGTCCAGCAGCGGGGGCAAGGCCGGCGCCAGCGTGGCCAGTGCCGCGCCGGCTTCCACACCGTCGCCCTCGCGCAGCGTGATGCGCGACAGCCGGCCGACCAGCGGCGCCGAAACAACGAAGCGGTCTCGGACGCGGGTCTTGGCGTCCTCCTCGATGTAAGCCTCGAAGGGGCCGCGCGTCACCTCGGCCACCTCCACGTCGAGCGGCCGGGGCGCGAAGGCCCAGGCGAAAGCGAGCACCGTCGCGGCAGCGCCGCCGGCGATATAGAGCCAGGTCGTTCGTTTCATCACTCCCTCGTCTTCAGCACGGCCACCATGTCGAGCCGGTCGACCCGCCGCCGCACCACCATGGCGCTGGCCACGCCCGCCACCAGCACGCACAGCGCCGCCAGGGCATAGGTGCGCGGCTGGATCACGGCCGGAAAGCGGAACTGGTCGGAGGCCAGCAGCGCGGCCACCGAATTCGTCAGGCCGTAGCCCAGGGCCATGCCGAGCGGCAGCGCCAATGCGATCACCAGCGCGAACTCGCCCAGCAGCAGCGCCGACACCTCGGCTCGAGTGAAGCCGAGCACGCGCAGGCTGGCCAGCTCCCAGCCGCGCTCGGCCAGCGCGATGCGGGCGTTGTTGTAGACCACGCCCACGGCGATCACCGCGGCCACCACGGTGAGCACCGTGCTCATGATGCGCACGTTGCGGGCGCTGATCTCTTGCATGCCACGCAGCATCGAGGCCTTGCTGAAGGCCCCGGCCACGCGTGGGATCTGCTGGGTCGCCTTCAGCAGCGCTGGCTCGCGGCCCCGCTCGACCAGCAGCACGAAGCCGTTCGACAGGTCACCGTCGCCCAGCGCCTCGTTGAGCGCGCGCCGATCCATGTAGGCGTTCAGCCCCATCATCTCGGGCACGGTGGCGCCCACCGGCAGGCGCACCACGCGCCGGTCCCCTTCCAGCACCTCGGCCAGCACGCTGTCGCCCGGCCGCAGGCCGAGCTTGTCGGCCAGGCGGTCGGTGAGCACCAGGCCACGGCCTTCGAGCAGCGTTTCGTTGCCCTGGCTGTCGATCACGCGGTACAGCCGCGCGCGGCCGTCGTAGCCGCGCAGATCGACCCGCTCGGTGCGGTGGCCGTGCACCAGGCGCAGCGGCACGAAGCGCGTGCTCTCGACCATCGTCACGCCGGGCAGCCGAGCCAGCTCGAAGCGCGCGCTGTCGTCGATGGCCTCGTTCACCCACACCGCCACGTCGCTTCGCAGCCCGAGGTTGAACTGGGCATCCACGATGTACTCGATCGCATCGCGGAAGAAGTTGCCCATGACCGTGATCGCCACCGCCGCCGCGACGCCAGCGATGGACAGCCCCACCCGCAACGGCCGCCGCTCGATGTTGCGCACGATCGAGCGCAGCGCCGGGGGCATGCGCTGCATGCCCAGCCGTTCCAGCACCGTGCGGCGGTACTGCGCGGGCGCGGGCGGGCGCATCGCCTCGGCCGGCGGCAGGCGCACGGCGCGCAGGATCGCGGTCAGCGTGCCCAGCACCGCGGTAGCCACCGTCACCAGCGCACTGGCCAGCAGCAGCCAGGCGGCGATGCGGTGGTCGAAGCGGGGGAAGTAGAAGAACTCGGCGTACAGGCCAGTCAGCATGGTGCCCAGCCGGTCGCCCACGAAGAGCCCCAGCGCCAGCCCCGAGACCGCGATCAGCAGCACGAACTGCAGGTAGTGGATGGCGATCGGCGCATTGCCGTAGCCGAGTGCCTTCAGCGCCGCGATCTGCTCGCGTTGCGTCGAGACCAGGCGCGTCACCACCACGTTGAGCAGGAAGGCAGCCACGCCGAGGAAGATCACCGGCAGCACCGTGCCGAGCACGCGCTGCTCCTTGATCTCGTTGTCCAGCATGGCGTGCGACATCTGGCTGTCGCGCCCGATCACCTCCCGCCCGCCGTACGGCGCCACCAGCCGCGTGACGGCGGCCTTCACCGCCGGCTCCTCGGCGCCGGGCGCGAGCCGGATCGCCAGCCGGTTGAACGCGCCGGTCATGCCGTAGGCGGCGGCCAGCGCCTCCTTGTCGACCCAGAACACGCCCGAGTTGCTCAGGTCCGGCATGCCCCACAGGCCGGCGAACACGAACTCGGGCGAGAGCCCCGTGCCCACGATCAGCAGTTGCCGACGCTTGCCGTTGATCAGCGCAGCCAGGTGCATGCCCGGCTGCAGGCTTCGGGCACGGGCAAAGCCTTCGGAGACGATCGCCTCCAGCGCGCCGTCGGTGCTCAGGCCAGCCCCCGCCAGCCCGCGGCCGCGGGCGATCGTGACCAGGTTCATCTGCGCCGGCAACCGGGGGTCGACGCCGATCAACTGGCCGATGATGGGGTCGACCACGCCTTCCATCTCGACGCGGGCGAAGTACTCGACCGTGCCCTGCGCCGCCGCCACGCCGTCGAGCCCGCGCACGCCCTGCAGCACGGCGTCGGGCGCGCGCTTGAGCGAAGCAAAGACATCGGCAAAACGCCCTTGCGCGTAGTACTGGTCGCGCGCCGCGGCGAGCGATTCCACCGCCGACAGGCTGGTCACGAAGCCCGCGATGCCGCTGGCGACGACGAGCGCGATCGTCAGCGCCTGGCTCCACATCAGGCGAAGATCGCGCAGCAGCTTGCGGTGAAGTGCCGTCATAGCCAGCTCACCACCGCAGCTCCGCCGGGCTGAGCTTGCGGGCGTTCTGCTCGATGCGCTGGATGCGCCCGTCGCCGAGGTGAATGACGCGATCGGCCATGCCGGCGATGGCGGCGTTGTGGGTGATCACGATCGCGGTGGTTCCGAACTCCAGGTTGATCCGGCGGATCACTTCGAGCACGATCTTCCCGGTCTCGTAGTCGAGCGCACCGGTCGGCTCGTCGCACAGCAGAACGTCCGGCCGCTTGACGATTGCGCGGGCGATGGCCACGCGCTGCTGTTCGCCGCCCGAAAGCTGGGCCGGGAAGTGGTCGCGGCGGGGCGTCAGGCCGACCAGGTCCACCGCCTCGTCGGCCGGCATCGCCTGCGGGGCGATGTCGGTCACCAGCGCCACGTTTTCGCGCACGGTGAGGCTGGGGATGAGGTTGTAGAACTGGAAGACGAAGCCCACGTGCTCGCGGCGGTAGGCGGTGAGCTCACCCTCGGTGGCACGGCTCAGGTCCTGACCGTTGAACACGACCTCGCCGGCGCTGGGCACATCGAGCCCACCCAGGATGTTCAGCAGCGTCGACTTGCCGCTGCCCGACGGCCCGAGCAGCACGATGAACTCGCCGCGACGGATCTCCAGGTCCACGTCCCGCAAGGCATGCACCTCGACCTCGCCCGTGCGGTAGGTCTTTCCCACGCCGCGGGTACGGAACACGAGCTCGTCGGCCGGCACCGGCCGGCCGGTGCGCTCAGCGGGCGAGGTAGCCGCCATCGACCGCGTAGTAGGCGCCGGTGACGAACGAAGCCTGCGGCGCGCTCAGCCACAGCACCAACTGAGCCACCTCGTCCGGCTGGCCGACCCGCCCCATCGGGTGCATCGCGGCCAGTTGCGCGCACATCGCCTCGTCCTGCTCGAAGCGCTCGATCATGGGGGTGTGGATGAAAGCCGGCCCCACTGCATTGACCCGCACGCCCTGCGCGCCGTACTCCAGCGCCGCGGCCCGGGTGAGGCCGATCACGCCGTGCTTGGCGGCGCAATAGGCGGGCGCCCCGGCAAAACCCACCTGGCCCAGGATGGACGAGATGTTGACGATCGCGCCGCCGCCTTGGGCCAGCATCTGGGCGATCTGGTGCTTCATGCAGTAGAAGACGCCGTTGAGGTTCACATCGATCACGCGGCGCCAGTTGTCGTCCGCGCATTCGGCCGTCGGCGCCAGATCGCCCCCGATGCCTGCGTTGTTGCAGGCCACGTCGAGCCGGCCGTGGCGCTCGACCGCGTAGGCCACCAGCGCGTGGCAATCGTCGGCCCGGCTCACGTCGGCCGCGAAGTCGCTCGCCTCGCCGCCGTGTTCCCGGATCAGCTCTGCCGTCTCGCGCGCGCCCTGGGCGTTCATGTCCGAGACCACGACCTTCGATCCGGCGCGGGCATAGGCCAGCGCGATGGCCCGGCCGATGCCGGAGGCCGCACCGGTGACGAGACTGGTTTTTCCATTGAGCACGATGAAAGCTCCCATGATGTCGTTGCAGGTTCGTTTGTTGTCGCATTCGATGCTCTGGTGTGCCCGGGAAAAGATCAAGCCGCGCCGGGCTGCTGATTGACTTGCATCAAGCGGCGGCCACGCACGCCCTCGAGGTGCCACGCCAACGGGTTGCCACAATCGGATGGCAACCTCTCTGTCGACGAAAGGAGTTCCCGGCTTGGCACGTTCCGATCCCGCGTCCACCGGCTGGCATGCGCTGTCTTCACAAGCGGCGCTGGAACGCCTCGGCACCGACCCGCTGCGCGGGCTGGACGCCGCGACCGTGGCACGGCAGCGGGCCGTCCATGGGTCGAACACCTTGCCCGAGCCGCCACCGCGGCCAGCCTGGCGCACTTTCGCGCGCCAGTTCAAGAGCCCGCTGATCTACATCCTGCTCGTGGCAGCGCTGCTGGCGGTGGCCCTGGGCCACCGCGGCGATGCCGGCGTGATCCTGGCGGTGGTGCTGGCCAATGCCTTGATCGGCAGCTTCCAGGAAGGACGCGCGGAGCGCTCGATGGCGGCGCTGCGGCGGCTGTCCGCCCTGCATGTGCGGGTGTTGCGCGACGGCGGCGAGCAGGTGCTGCAGGCCAGCGCGCTGGTTCCGGGGGACCTGTTGCTGCTGGCCGCCGGCGATGCGGTGGCCGCCGACGCCCGGCTGATCGAAGCGGCACAGCTGCAGCTCGCCGAGGCGGCGCTGACCGGCGAGTCGGTCCCAGTGGCCAAGTCGACCGCAGCGGTGCCCGAGGCCTCCGGCCTGGCCGACCGGCACGGCATGGTCTATTCCGGCACGCTGGTGACCGCTGGCCGCGCCAAGGCGCTGGTGGTGGCGACGGGCACGCACACCGAGGTGGGCCGCATCGCCGGCCTGACCGAGCGCGCCGAGGAGCCGAAGACACCACTGGAGCTGCGCCTGGAGCAGTTCGGCCGCACGCTGGTGGCTGCGGCGTTGGGCCTGTTCGTGCTGGTGGTGCTGCTCGGCCTGTGGCGCGCGCTGCCGCTGGCCGAGCTGCTGATGGTGGCGATCAGCCAGATGGTGTCGATGGTGCCCGAGGGCCTGCCGGTGGCGATGACGATCGCGCTGGCCGTCGGCATGCAGCGCATGGCCGAGCGAGGCGCGGTCATCCGCCGGCTTTCCGCCGTGGAGACGCTCGGCTCGACCACGGTGATCTGCAGCGACAAGACCGGCACACTGACGCGCAACGAGATGACGGTGGTCGCGCTCTGGCTGCCAGGGGCCGGCACGGGCCGCAACATCACGGTCAGCGGCATCGGCTATGCCCCGCACGGCCGGCTGGACGAGGCCGGCATGCCGGCCGACCCGAAGGACCCGGCGCTGGGCGAGTTGCTCGCTGCCGCAGCGCTGTGCAACGACGCCGAGCTGATGGCGCCGGAAGAGGCCCGCACCGCCTGGGAAGTGATCGGCGACCCCACCGAGGGCGCGCTGCTGGTGCTGGCGGCCAAGGCCGGCGCCGACGTGGGCGCGTGGCGCCGAGCGGCACCACGCGAAGCCGAGCTGTCCTTCGACTCGGACAGCAAGCTGATGGCGACGCGGCACCACACGGCCAGCCAGCCGCGCCGCGTGATGCTCAAGGGCGCGCCCGAGGCCCTGCTGCGCCTGGCTGGCGGCATGGACACCGCCACGCTGGCCGCCGCACGCAGCGCGGCGAACGCGATGGCGGAGCGCGCTCTGCGGGTGCTGGCCCTCGGCACGGTCGACGACGACGCGCTCGACCCGGCGCGTGGCTTCGATGGGCTCGCGGGCCGGGTGAGGCTGCTCGGGCTCGTCGGCCAGATCGACCCGCCGCGCGAGGAAGCGCGTCACGCTGTTGCCGAGTGCCGGCGCGCGGGCATCCGGCCGGTGATGGTGACCGGGGACCACAAGCTCACCGGGCTCGCGATCGCCCGCGATCTGGGCATCGCCGCCCCGGGCGACCGGGCAGTCGACGGGCCGGAGCTCGAGCGCATGGGGGAGGCTGAACTGCGCGACGCCCTGCCCGGCATCGCTGTCTTCGCACGGGTGCAGCCGGCGCAGAAGCTGCGCATCGTCGAAGCCCTGCAGTCGCGCGGTGAGGTGGTGGCGATGACGGGCGACGGCGTGAACGATGCGCCGGCGCTGGCGCGCGCAGACGTGGGCGTGGCGATGGGCATCACCGGCACCGAGGTCGCCAAGAGCGCCGCGAAGATCGTCGTGACCGACGACGACTTCGCGACCATCGTGCGCGCTGTCGAGCAGGGCCGAGTGGTCTACGGCAACCTGAAGAAGGTGATCCTCTACCTCTTCGCCACTTCGGTCGACGAGGTGCTGGTCCTGCTGCTGGCGCTGCTGGCCGGCTACCCGCTGCCGCTGGCGGCGGTGCAGATCCTGTGGATCAACATCGTCACCGAAGGCACGCTGACGGTGAACCTGGTGATGGACCCGCCGGACGGTGCGGAGATGCAGCGCCGCCCTGTGCCGCGCGACGACCCGCTGCTTGGCCGGGCCATGCTGGTGCGCGTGGCGCTGATGGCCGGCACCGCCGCGGCGGTGGCCTTCGGCTGGTTCGCCTGGCGCCTGCAGCAGGGGGTGGACCTGGCACTGGTGCGCACCGAGGTCTTCACGCTGGTGGCCATGTCGCAGTGGTTCAACGTGATGAACTGCCAGTCCGACACGGCCTCGGCGCTGGGCTGGCGGCTGCTGCGCAATCGCTGGCTGGCGGGCGGGCTCGCCTTCAGCGTCGTGCTGCAGGCGCTGGTGCTTTACGCCCCGCCGATGAACACCCTGTTCCATACCCAGCCCCTGCCCCTGGCGTCGCTGTTGCCGCTGGTGGCCCTGGCAAGCCTGGTGCTGTGGGTGGAGGAGTTGCGCAAGCTCGCCCACCGCCGGAGACGGCCCCGACCGGCCGTTTGACCTGCATCAACCCACCGGCACCGCAGCCGCCGGCTGCAGCGCCGGGCCTTCGTCCTCGCCCCGCAGAATCGCCCCATGACCATCCGAAACCTCGACCCCCTGCTGAAACCCCGCTCGGTGGCGGTCATCGGCGCCTCCCTCCGACCCGGCTCGGTCGGCGCCACCGTCTGGCGAAACCTCAGCTCGGGCGGCTTCGAGGGCCCGTTGCACGCCGTCAATGCGCGGCCCGGCGCTCTCGGCGACACGCCGTCGTACACGCGGGTGGAGGCACTGCCCGAGGCCCCCGACCTGGCCGTGATCTGCACGCCACCAGCCACCGTGCCGGGGCTGATCGCCGCACTGGGCGCGCTCGGCACGCGGGCGGCCGTCGTCATCACCGCGGGCCTGAGCGCAGAACAGCGCCAGCAGATGCTCGATGCCGCCCGGCCGCACCTGCTGCGCGTGCTGGGCCCGAACTGCATCGGCCTGCTGACGCCCCAACTGGGCCTGAACGCCAGCTTCGCCCACGCCCACGGCCTGCCGGGCGACATCGCGTTCGTGTCGCAGTCCGGAGCGCTGGTCACCGCGGTGCTCGACTGGGCCAACGCCCGCCGGATCGGCTTCTCGCACATGGTGTCGCTCGGCGAGCATGCGGACGTCGATTTCGGCGACTTGCTGGACTGGCTCGCACGCGACCCGCACACGAAGTCCATCCTGCTCTACATCGAATCGATCAGCTCGCCGCGCAAGTTCATGTCCGCCGCGCGCGCAGCGGCTCGGGTCAAGCCGGTGATCGTGGTCAAAGCCGGGCGCAGCTCGGGCGGCATCCGTGCTGCGGCCTCGCACACCGGCGCCCTGGCCGCATCGGACAGCGTCTTCGACGCGGCCATCCGCCGCGCGGGCATGCTGCGGGTGGACACGCTGGCCGATCTCTTCACTGCCGCGCAGACGTTGGCCCGCTTTGCAGGCAACCGCAGCGAGCGGCTCACGGTCATCACCAACGGCGGGGGCGCCGGCGTGGTGGCGGCCGACGCGGCGGGCGCGGCCGGCGTGGCATTGACCACGCTCGAGCCCCCGCTGCTGGCACAGCTCGACGCCGTGCTGCCCGCCAACTGGTCGCACACCAACCCGGTGGACATCATCGGCGACGCACCCACCGGGCGCTATGTCGCGGCGATGCGCACCCTGCTGGAGGGCAGCGATGCAGCACTGCTGTTCCTGCATGCCCCGACCGCCATCGTCGACAGCGAAGCGATCGCGCAGGCCTGCCTGCCGCTGGTGGCCGAGTTCCCCGGCCGCATCATGGCCAGCTGGCTCGGCGCCGACACCGTGGCCCGCGCCCGCGCCCTCTTCATCGAAGCCGGCGTGCCAGATTACGCCACGCCTGAAGAGGCCGTGCGTGCGTTCTCTCTCATCACCACCTACCGCCGGAACCAGGCACAGCTGCTGGAAGTGCCCCGGGCCACGCCCGACTACCCGCCCGAGCGCGAATCCGCCCGCAATGTCGTCGCCCGTTCGCTGGCCGCCGGCGGCGGGTGGCTGGATGCGGCCGATGCCACCGAGCTGCTGCGGGCCTATGGCGTGCCGATCGTCGCGACCCGGCACGGGGCCGACGTGGACAACGCGGTAGCCGCAGCGCAGGCGGTGGGCTACCCCGTCGCGCTGAAGATCCAGTCGCCCGACATCACCCACAAAACGGACGTCGGCGGCGTGGCGCTCGGCCTCGAAGACGCCGCCGCGGTGCGCCGAGCCGCCGAGGCCATGCTGGCGTCGGTGCGCCAGCACCGGCCGGACGCCCGCCTGGGTGGCTTCGTCGTGCAGCAGATGGCACGCCGTCCCGACGCGGTCGAGCTGATCGTCGGTGCCAGCGTCGACCCGGTGTTCGGGCCGATCCTGCTCGTCGGGCACGGCGGCACCGCGGTGGAAGTGCTGGCCGACAGTGCCGTGGCCCTGCCGCCGATCAACGAGATGCTGGCCCGCGAGCTGATCGCCCGCACCCGCGTGGCGCGCCTGCTCGCCGGTTGGCGCGGCCGGCCTCCGGCGCGCATTGGCGCCGTGGCCCAGGTGCTGGTGCGCCTGTCACAGCTGCTGGCCGACCTGCCCGAGGTGGCCGAGCTGGACGTCAACCCGCTGTGCGTGGACGACCACGGCGTGCTGGCGCTGGATGCGCGGGTGAGGATCGACGCCCGTGCGGGCGGCGGCGCCGGGAACTTCTCGATCCGCCCCTACCCCGATCAGCTGGAGGAGCGCGTGGTCTGGCAGGGCCGGCCCCTGTTGCTGCGCCCGATCCGGCCGGAGGACGAGCCGGCCCATCGTGCCTTCATCGCCCGGCTCGCGCCGGAGGACATGCGGCTGCGCTTCTTCCAGCAGCGGCGCGAGCTCTCGAAGCACGAGCTGGCGCGCCTGACACAGATCGACTACGAGCGCGAGATGGCCTTCCTGGCAGTATCGGAAGGCGCCGGTGGCGCACAGGAGACCCTCGCGGTCGCCCGCGCGGTGGCCGACCCCGACAATGTCGAGGCCGAGTTCGCGATCGTCGTTCGCTCAGACCTGCAGCACGGCGGCCTGGGCCAGATGCTGCTGCACAAGCTCATCACCTACTGCCGGGCCCACGGCACGCAGCGGCTGATCGCCCTCATCCTGCGCGAGAACCGACCCATGCTGGCGCTGGCCGAATCCTGCGGCTTCAGCGTGGACACCGCTTCGGGCGATCGCGAGACGGTGAAGGTGGTGCTGGACCTTCAGCCCCCCGCCCCGCACCGGGCGACCTGACGCCGGGGCGCGCCGCTGCGGCCCCGCGCGCCCTGAAGAGCTCTCAGCCGGCCCTCATCGACCGGAACAGCCGCCACGCCTTCCAGCCGAGGAGCACGGCTGCGAGCATGCGCGGCGCCAGGCTGCGCGCGCGGGCGCTGCCCAGCACCGCGGCGGTGCCACGCGCCAGCAGCGCTTCTGCCGACAGCTCCGCGCGCAGGCCAGCGGCATGCTGGGCCAGCAACGCGCGCTGCACCTGGGACTGCGCCAGCAGCAGCTCGCGCCGCTGCGCCAGACGGTCTGCCGCTTGGGCGGCGTTCAACCCGGCTCCCCTTGCAGCGCCTGGGCGTCCTGCCTCAGCTGCTCCAGCGTGTGCTGCAGCAACGGTGGCCGGTGAGCCGCCAGTTGCCGCCACTGCCAGCCCGCGGCGGCCGCGGCGGCGACGAACAACAGCACCAGGCCGCCCAGCGCGGCCACCCGCTGCTCCGGCGGGCAGGCCAGCACCAGCCAGGCGCAGGCCAGCAACAGCGCGACCAGTGCCAGCAGCACGGTGAGCGCGGCGCCGAGCGCGAGGCGGGCGAGGCGCAACCGCTCCTCCTCGATCTCCACGGCGGCCAGCTCCAGTCGAAGCCGACCCAGGTCGACCACGTCGGCCATCACCTGGCGGGCCGCGCCGCCGATGGCGCTCATCACCGGCGGGCGGCGAGGAAGCCCAGCAACACGCCCACCGCGGCCGCCACCGCCATGGCGCCGTAGGGGTGCTCGTGCACGGTGCGGTCGGCCGCGCGCGCTGCCTTGCGGGTGCCGTAGGCGGCAGCGTCTTCCAGCGCCTGCAGCTCGCTGCGCATGCGGCTGAGCTGCTCAGCCAGGTGGTCACGTGCGGTGTCGTAGGCCTTGTCCCCCGTGGCGGACGCGGCAGCCAGCAGTTCGTCAGCCTCGCCGACGAGGCGGCGCAGGCTCTCTGCCAGGCCTTGGCGGGCTTCGGCGGCAGCGGTGGAAACGTCCATGGGCATGCTCCTTTCATCGGGCGACGACCTGTCGACCTTGGCCGCATGCTAGGTACGGCCTCGGCGCGGCGGATTGACGCAGCGCAAGCCGGGCAACCAGTCACCGGGTCAGGATGACGTGCGGCGCTTGTGTGCGGGCGCCGCGGATGGCGCGAACGCCTGGTGGCTTTGCGCCACGCGCTGCAGCCGCTGGGCGATGCTGCCGCAGACGAGATCGCACAGGGCGTAGACCGATTCGTCACCGATCCGGTAGTAGACCGCGGTCCCGCGGCTTTCACGCGCCACCAGGCCTTGCTGCATCAGGTGCGAAAGGTGTCGCGAGATGTTGGCCGAGGTGAAGCCACAGGCTTCGGCCAGCTCGCCGACATTGCGCTCGCCGCTGCGCAGCAGATTGAGGATCTGCAGCCGTGTCGGCTCGGACAGGGCCTGGAAGTAGGCCGCGACCTGGCCCAGGGCTTCGGGAGGCAAGCCTTCCATCGAGATGCAGGAGTTGAGAACGGATGCCGAATGATGCCGCATTTGCCGCGACCTCTGAGTGGTTTGCCTAAAGACTCACTTGACTATTTAGCTCATTAGTTAAATACTATACGACATCGACACACAAATCAACCACGGGAGCAACGCCACCATGCGTCACTCGTCGTCACAACTGCTGCTCGCACTGGCCCTGCTGGCGCCGGCAGCCACGCTCGCACAGCCCCCTGCCGGCCGGCCGGCGCTGGCCCATGTGGCCGTCGGCAGCAGCACGGACTCGCAGGCCACCAGCTACGACGGCATGGTCGAGGCCGTGCGCCAGACCGTCGTCGCGGCACAGGTGCCAGGCGCGGTGGTCGCCTTGGCCGTGAAAGCGGGTGATCAGGTCAAGGCCGGCCAGGTGCTGCTGCGGCTCGACGCGCGCGCCGCCGAGCAGCAGGCCGGCGCTGCCGCCGCGCAGGTGCAGGCAGCCCGCGCCGCGCAAGACGCCGCCACGCGCGAGTTCGAGCGCCAGAAGCAGCTCTTCCGCCAGCACTACATCAGCCAGGCGGCGCTGGACCACGCCGAGGCACAGCACAAGGCCGCACAGGCCCAGGCCGCGGCGCAGCTGGCCGCGGCCGGCGCCGCGCAGACCGAGTCGAGCTTCTATGTCGTGCGGGCCCCGTATGACGGCATCGTGGCCGACGTGGCGGTGGTGCTGGGCGACATGGCCATGCCGGGCCGCGCGCTGCTGACGGTGTACGACCCTGCCGCGCTGCGCGTGCGCGCCGCCGTGCCGCAGACGGCCGCGCCGCGTCAGGCGGGGACGGCCCCGGCCCCTCAGGCCGAGCTGCCGGGTGTCGCGACCCAACGAATCGCCCCGGCTCGCTGGCAGGTGCTGCCGGCGGTCGACCCGGCCACCCACACGGTCGAGCTGCGACTCGACCTGCCGCCCGGCACCACGGCAGCACCGGGCATGTTTGCCCGCGTCTGGATCGCCGGCGCCGGCACCCAGCCGAACCGGCTGTGGGTGCCGGCCAAGGCGGTGGTGCGGCGAGCCGAGCTGACAGCCGTCTATGTGCTGGACGCCGAAGGCAAGCCGCTGCTGCGCCAGGTGCGCCTGGGGCCGGTGCGCGGCGATCAGGTGGAGGCGCTCTCCGGCCTCGCCGCCGGCGAACGCGTGGCGCTGGAGCCGCAGGCCGCGGCGAGGGTGCGGTGATGGGCATTTCAGGCCGCATCGCGCGCTTCTTCCAGAGCGCCCAGATCACCCCCCTGCTGGCGCTGGTGGCGCTGCTGCTGGGCGCCTTCGCCGTGCTGGTCACGCCGCGCGAGGAGGAGCCGCAGATCAACGTGACCATGGCCAACGTGCTCATCCCCTTCCCGGGTGCCTCGGTGAAGGACGTGGAGCAGATGGTGGCCACCCCGGCCGAGCAGGTGTTGTCGCAGATCGCCGACACCGAGCACGTGATGAGCGTCTCGCGCCCGGGTCTGGCCATTCTGACGGTGCAGTTCAAGGTGGGCGTGCCGCGCACCGAGGCGCTGGTGCGCCTGTACGACACGGTCAACGCCAACGCCGACTGGCTGCCCGCCGGCCTGGGGGTGGGCACGCCGCTCATCAAGCCCAAGGGCATCGACGACGTGCCCATCGTCACCCTGACGCTGTTCACGAAAGACCCGCAGGCGGGCGCTGCCGACCTGGAGCGCGTGGCCCACACGCTGGAGGCCGAGCTCAAGCGCGTGCCCGGCACGCGCGAAGTCACGACGATCGGCGGGCCCGGCCGCGCCGTGCGCATCCAGATCGACCCGGCGCGCATGGCCGGGGCCGGCGTCACCGTGGCGGACCTGCGCCAGGCGCTGCAGGGCGCCAACCTGGGCGCCCCGGTGGGCGACCTGCTGGGCGGCGACCGCGCCGTGGCGCTGGAGGCGGGGCCCTACCTGCGCGATGCACGCGACGTGGGCGAGCTGGTGGTCGGTGTGCGCGGCGGCAAGCCGGTCTTCCTGCAGGACGTGGCGCAGGTGGCCGACGGCCCGCTGCCGGCCCAGCGCTATGTGTGGCACGGCATCGCCGGCCCCCAGGGCAGCGAGCACCCGGCCGTCACGCTGAGCATCACCAAGAAGCCCGGCGAAAACGCCATCGCGGTGGCCGACGCGCTGCTGCAGCGGGTCGACGTGCTGCGCAACACGCTGATCCCGGCCGCCGTGGAGGTGGCCGAAACGCGCAACTACGGCGCGACGGCCAACGACAAGGCGATGAAGCTGATCCAGAAGCTGCTGTTCGCCACCGCATCGGTCGTCGCGCTGGTGTTCATCGCGCTCGGCCGGCGCGAGGCGGCCATCGTCGGCAGCGCGGTGATCCTCACGCTCACGGTGACGCTGTTCGCCTCCTGGGCCTGGGGCTTCACGCTGAATCGGGTGTCGCTGTTCGCGCTGATCTTCTCGATCGGCATCCTGGTGGACGACGCGATCGTGGTGGTGGAGAACATTCACCGCCACATGGCACTGCACCCCGGCAGGACGCTGGCCGAGCTGATCCCCGGCGCGGTGGACGAGGTCGGTGGCCCGACCATCCTGGCCACGCTGACCGTGATCGCCGCGCTGCTGCCGATGGCCTTCGTCTCGGGCCTGATGGGGCCGTACATGAGCCCGATCCCGATCAACGCGAGCATGGGCATGCTGCTGTCGCTGGCGATCGCCTTCATCGTCACGCCCTGGCTGGCGCGGCTGTGGATGAAGCACACCGGCCACGGACACGGCCACGGCGACCATGCGCCCAAAGGCCTGGCGGCGCGGCTCGACGCCCTCTTCGCCCGCGTGTTCCGCCCGCTGCTGGACAAGCAGCGCGGCGCGCGCAACCGGGCGCTGCTGGGCGTGGCGGTGGCCGGGCTGATCGTCGTGTCGCTGGCCCTGCCCGCGCTCGGCCTGGTGGTGCTGAAGATGCTGCCCTTCGACAACAAGTCGGAGTTCCAGGTCATCGTCGACATGCCGGCCGGCACGCCGGTGGAGCGCACGGCCGCGGTGCTGCGCGAGCTGGGTGCCCACCTGGCCCGCCAGCCCGAGGTCACCCACTACCAGGCCTACGCGGGCACCGCGGCGCCGATCAACTTCAACGGCCTGGTGCGGCAGTACTACCTGCGCGCCGGTGGCGAGGTGGGCGATCTGCAGGTCAACCTGGTCGACAAGCACGAGCGCGACGAGCAGAGCCACGCCATCGCCACCCGCTTGCGGCCGCAGCTGCAGGCCATCGGCCTCCGGCACGGCGCGAACGTCAAGGTGGTGGAGGTGCCGCCCGGCCCGCCGGTGCTGTCGCCGCTGGTCGCCGAGGTCTATGGCCCTGAGGCCGAAGGCCGCCGCGAGGTGGCGCAGGCGGTGCGCCAGATCTTCGAGCAGGCGCCGGGGGTGGTCGATGTCGACGACTCCGGCATTGCCGATGCCCCACGCAAGCTGCTGCTGGTCGACCGGCGCAAGGCCGCACTGCTGGGCGTGCCGCAGGCCGCCATCGTCAGCACGCTGCGCGCCGGCCTGGCCGGCGAGCCCACCACCTACCTGCACGACGAGAGCAAGTACCCGGCCGCGGCCACCATCCAGCTGCCGGCCGAAAGCCACGGCGACCTGGCCGCGCTGCTGCAGCTCGGCGTGCGTGGCGCGGCCGGCCAGATCGTGCCGATCCGCGAGCTGGTGACGGTCAGCGACACCCTGCGCGAGCAACCGGTGCACCACAAGGACGGCCTGCCGGTGCACTACGTGGTGGGCGACATGGCCGGCGCGCTCGACAGCCCTCTGTACGGCATGTTCGGCATGCGCAGTGCGCTGGCCGGGATCCGCACACCCGGTGGCGGCAGCCTGGGCGAGAGCTTCATCTCGCAGCCGGCCGACACCTGGCGCGACTACGCCATCAAGTGGGACGGCGAGTGGCAGATCACCTACGAGACCTTCCGCGACATGGGCGCGGCCTATGCGGTCGGCCTTGTCCTGATCTACCTGCTGGTGGTGGCCCAGTTCGGCTCGTACCTCACGCCGCTGATCATCATGGCGCCCATTCCGCTGACGATCGTCGGCGTGATGCCGGGCCATGCGCTGCTGGGCGCGCAGTTCACCGCCACCAGCATGATCGGCATGATCGCGCTGGCGGGCATCATCGTGCGCAACTCCATCCTGCTGGTGGACTTCATCCGCCTGCAGGTGGCCGATGGCATGCCGCTCGAAGAGGCGGTGGTGCGCTCGGCGGCCACGCGCGCGCAGCCCATCCTGCTGACCGGCCTGGCCGCGATGATGGGCGCCTTCTTCATCCTCGACGACCCGATTTTCAACGGGCTCGCCATCTCGCTGATCTTCGGCATCTTCGTCAGCACCGTGCTCACGCTGGTGGTGATCCCGCTGCTGTACTTCGTCGCCTACCGCCGGCGGCCGCCGGCGTCACCCGCGGCCATTCCCCCTGCCCCCACTGAATCCACCGAAGGAGAAACTGCATGACTTCCTGGCGCCTCGTCCGCATGTTCGCGGGTCTTTTCATCCTCTTGTCGCTGGCGCTGGGCGTGCCCGGTAGCCCGCTGTTCGTGAGCCCCTGGTGGCTGGCTTTCACCGCTTTCGTCGGTGCCAACCTGCTGCAAAGCGCGCTGACCAGTTGGTGCCCGCTGGAGATCATCCTGCGCAAGCTGGGTGTCCCCGCGGGCTGCTGAAGCCAAGCGCTACTTCAGCGTGAAGCGAGCGGTGCCCAGGGTCCTGCCCCCGTCGGTGACCACCGCCACCACCTTGGTGCCGGGCGCCACGCTGAAGCTGCCCGTCGCCTCCAGCCGGTCGCCGGCGGGCTTGAGCTCGGCCTCCTGCTTCTCTGTTCCCGCCAGCAGCGTGAGCTTGGCCGAGGCCTTGGCCACGCTGCGCGGCTTGCCGTGGTCGCTGAGATACAGCTGCAGGATGGTGGGCTTGGCCACCAGCTCGTAGTCGGCTTCCTTGCCGGCCGAGAACACGCCGCCCTTGGTCGGCTGGTGGTGGTCGTCGGTGGCCAGTGCCGCGCCAGCGAGGCCGGCCAACATGGCGGCCAATGACAAGGTGGCGAGTCGGTTCTTCATGGTCGTCCTTTCGGTCGGTTGAGAATGGGCAAGTGGGTCAAAGGGCCTCGGCGTCCTTGGCGCCCATCAGCCGCTCGGCGTCGGCGCGGCCGAAGAGCCAGAACATGACAGGCGTGAGGAAGGTGTCGAGCAGCGTGGAGCTGAGCAGACCCGAGAAGATCACCACCGCCACCGGGTGCAGCACCTCGGTGCCCGGCTGCTCGGCCTCGAACAGCAGCGGCGCCAAGGCGAAGGCCGTGACCAGCGCGGTCATCAGCACGGGGGCCAGCCGCTCCAGCGAACCGCGCACGATCATTCGCTGGTCGAAGGCCTCGCCCTCCAGCCGCATCAGGTTGATGTAGTGGCTGACCTTGAGGATGCCGTTGCGCACCGAGATGCCGGCCAGCGTGATGAAGCCCACCAGCGCCGCCACCGACAGCGGCTGGCCCGACCACCACAGCCCCAGCACCGCGCCCACCAGCGCCAGTGGGATGTTGGCCATGATCAGCAGCGACAGCCGGGTCGACTGGTAGCGGCTGTAGAGCACGATGAACATCAGCGTGAGCGACACCAGCGACAGCAGCCCGACCAGCCGCGAGGCCTCTTCCTGCGCCTGGAACTGGCCACCGAGCGTCACGAAGTAGCCCTCTGGCAGCCTCATTTCGGCCACCACGCGGCGGATGTCGGCCACGACGTCCGACAGGGCGCGGCCCTGGGCGTTGGCCGAGAGCACGATGCGCCGCTTGCCGTCGTCGCGGCTGATCTGGTTGGGGCCGTCGCTGTCTTCGATGGTGGCGATCTTCGCGAGTGGGATGCGGCCGGTCGGCGTCTCGATCAGGATGTCTTTCAACCCGTCGACCGAGCGCGCTGATTCCGGCAGCTTCACCACCAGCGCGAAGCGTCGGCCGCCTTCCACCACCTGGGTGATGCGCTCGCCTTCGACCAGGCTTTGCAGCATGGCCAGCACCTGCGGCGCGGGCACACCGTACTGCGCCGCCGCCGCGTAGTCCACCCGCACCTTGATCTGCGGCGCGAGCACCTGCTTTTCGATCTCGAGGTCGGCCACGCCGGGGATGGCGGCGAGCTTCGCGCGCAGCGCATCGGCCTGGCCCCGCAGCGTGTCCAGGTCTTCGCCGAAGATCCGAACAGCGATCTGCGACCGCACGCCCGAGAGCATGTGGTCGATCCGGTGCGAGATCGGCTGCCCGATGGCGATGGCCGCCGGCAGGTTGGCCAGGCGCGCGCGGATGTCGGCCGAAATCTCGCCCATCGGGCGGGTCAGCTCGTGGGTAGGCTTCAGGCCGACATCCAGCTCGCTGACGTGCACGCCCTCGGCATGCTCGTCCAACTCGGCGCGACCGCTGCGCCGGCCGACGTGGGTGACCTCGGGCACCTGCTTGATGAGCACTTCCGCCTCGCGCGCCAGCGCGGCTGTCTCCGACAGCGTGACGCCCGGGTTCAGGCGGATGCCGACCAGCAGCGTGCCCTCGTTGAAGGGCGGCAGGAAGGTGGTGGGGAAGAGCGGCATCGCCGCCAGCGAAACCAGCACCGCCACCCCGCCGGACACCAACGCGCCGCGGGGCTGGTCCAGCACTTTCTGCAGTCCGCTGGCATAGCGCCGCTTCAGCCACGCCAGCACCTTGGTGTCACCATGCTCCAGCGATTTCATGCGCGGCAGCAGGTAGAACGACAGCACCGGGGTGACCGTCACCGAGACCACCAGGCTGG
Source organism: Pseudomonadota bacterium (assembly GCA_049322835.1). Classification (GTDB taxonomy): domain Bacteria; phylum Pseudomonadota; class Gammaproteobacteria; order Burkholderiales; family Burkholderiaceae_C; genus Ideonella. The sequence continues at coordinate 103,232 of JBMOQN010000020.1, forward strand.
CGAGCGTCGAGACGATGAAAGCGATGCCCAGCGGGATGAACAGCCGTCCTTCCATGCCCGGCAGGGCGAACAGCGGCACGAACACCAGCACGATGATGACCGTGGCGTAGAGGATGGCCGAGCGCACCTCCATGGTGGCGCGCGCCACCAGCTCCAGCGGGTGCAGCCGGTGCTCCGGGTGCCTGGCCCGGTCCTCCTTCAGCCGGCGCAGCACGTTCTCTACGCCCACCACTGCGTCGTCGACCAGACCGCCGATCGCAATGGCCAGGCCGCCGAGCGTCATCGTGTTGATGGACAGGCCGAAGTACTCGAAGACCAGCGCCGTGAGGAAGATCGACACTGGAATGGCCGTCAGCGCGATGACGGTGGGCCGCAGCGTGCCGAGGAAGAAGAACAGGATGGCCGCGACGAACACCGAGGCGCTGATCAGCTTGAGCTTCAGGTTGTCGATCGACGCCTCGATGAAGCTGGCCTGGCGGAAGGTGACGCGCGGCGCCTCCATGCCGGCGGGCCGCGAGGCCTGCATGCCGGCCAATGCCTCTTCGATGGCGCGGGTGAGGCCGATGGTGTCGGCCGTCGGCTGCTTCTGGATGCCGAGGATGACCGCCGGCCTGCCCTCGAATCCGGCGTCACCGCGCTTGGGGGCCGCGGCGAAGGTCACCTCGGCGATCTGGCGCAACAGGATGGGCTGGCCGTCGTTTGCGGTCAGCGCCAGGTTCTTCAGGTCGTCCAGGCGCGAGCTGCGGCCGAGGTGGCGGATGAGGTATTCGCGGCCGTTGAGCTCCAGAAAGCCGCCTGAAGTGTTGGACGAGTAGCCCTTGAGCGCGGCCTCCAACTGCTCGTGGGTGATGCCCAGCCCGGCCATGCGGCGCGTGTCGGGCTGCACCTGGAACTGGCGCACCTCGCCCCCGATGGGGATGACCTGCGCAACGCCCGGCACCGCCATCAAACGCGGGCGCAGCACCCAGTCGGCATACTCGCGCACGGCCATCGGCGAGGTTCTTGCCGTGTCCACCGGAATGGCGATCTGCATGATCTCGCCCATGATCGAACTGATGGGCCCCATGCGCGGCACCACCCCCTCGGCCAGGCCCTCTTCCATGCCGGCGAGCCGCTCGGACACCATCTGCCGCGCGCGGAAGATGTCGGTGCGCCAGTCGAAGGTCACGTAGACGAAGGACAGGCCGGCTGACGAGACCGAGCGCACGGTCTCGACGCCCGGCAGGCCGTTCATCGTCGTTTCCAGCGGGAAGGTGATGAGCTGCTCCACCTCCTCCGCGGCCATGCCGCCGGCCTCGGTCATCACCGTGACGGTGGGCTTGTTGAGATCAGGGAAGACGTCGACGGGTGTGCGCGACAGCGTCCAGGCGCCGTAGCCCATCAACACGATGCTGGCAATGATGACCAGCAGCCGGTTCGCCAGGCTGCTGGCGAGAAGCCACTTGAACATGTATGCGGCTCCTCGTCAGCGGACCTGGTTGACCAGGCTGGCGCCTTGCGTGACCACCCGGTCGCCGGTCTTGAGCCCCGCGGTGACGGCGACGCGCACGCCGTCCAGCGGCTCGGTCGCGACGATGCGCGGCTCGAACTTCTCGGGCGCCGCCTTGACCCAGACGATGGCCTGGTTCGACGGGTTCTTCATCAGCGAGGCCGCCGGCACCGCAATGCCCTTCACCTTCGCCTTCGACTGCACGAGAACCTTCACCGGCTGGCCGACGGCCAGGCTGCCGAGGGCTTTGCCCTGCGCGCGGAAGCTCAGCGGCAACGCCTGCTCGCGCAGGGCGCGTGCGGCGCCGATGAACTCCAGCGGCACCGTGCCGCCGCCGACGGCGAGGCTGGCCGAGGCCACGTCGGCCGCCAGCTCGGCCTCGAAGGCCAGGGCCTCGATGTTCAGGCGTGCGGGGTCGACGACCTCGTAGACCAGCTCTCGCGCATCGACCACCTGCCCCGCCACCGCATGGGCCGCGGCGATCACGCCCGAGACGGGCGCCACCAGCGCCTCGCGGCCGGCGAGGCCGGCACCGATGGCGGCCGAGCGGGCCGACAGGCTGGCGAGCTCCGACTCGGCCGCCTCGATGTCCTTTCGCGGCACGGTGTCGCTCAGCTCACGCAGCCGGGCCAGGCGCTTGTGGGCCAAAGCCTGGGCCGCGCGCAGCTCGGCCAGCTGGGCCGTCTGGTTCGATCGCTCGATCGGTGAGGCCGACGTGGCGACGTAAGCCAGGACGTCGCCCTTGCGGACCGCCTGGCCCAGCGAAGGCAACCCCTTGGGGCCCGCCTCCAGCCGGCCGGACGTGGTGGCCTGCACCTTGCCACCGGCGTTCGGGTCCATCACCACGCGGCCGGCCAGCTCGACGGTGCGGGCCAGCTCGGCCTGCTCGACGAGGACGGTGCGGACGGCCAGCAGACGCTGGGCCGACTTGGGCAGAAAGACGCTGCCGTCCGGCAGGCGGCTCGGGCCATGGGCATGGGCCACGGGGCCGGAGTCGCCGTGGTCGTGGCCATGTTCGTCGGCCGCGAAGGTGGCCGTGGCCAGGCCGAGCATCAGAGTGAACAGAAGCGGTCGCATCACGCGGTACCTCCCATGCGGCGGCCGGCCAGTGCGCGACGGGCGGCCCAGGCCAGCGCCGCCAGGGCGGCCAGCACACCGGCAGTCCAGCCAAGGGTTTGGGGCCATCCAGGGTTGGATCCGGCTTCGCCGTGCTCGTCCGCATGGACGTCGAGGTCCGCGGCCAGCAGGTCGGTGTCGTTGCCCGCCACGACGGTGGCGGTGACCGGGGCCACGCCCGGTTGAAGCGCCTGTGGCAGCGTGCCCTCGAACTCGCCATCGGCCAGCTCCTTGAGCTCGACCTTGGCGCTGCCGACCTGCAGGTCCAACCGGGCGCCCTTGACGGGTGCGTTGTCTTCGAAGCGGTCGAGGTAGATGGTGATGCGTTGGCCATCGACCACGCCGACCAGCTCGAACAGCTCGGAAACGGTGGCGAAGCGCGGCAACGTGCGCGTGGTCGCTGCGGCAGGCGCCGCGTCATGGTCATGGCCTTCGTCGGCAGCTGTGGTCAGCGGGAGGCAGGTGGCGGCCGCCAAGGCCAGCCCCGTCAGCAACATCTTGTGCATGTAGATTCCTGAGGTCACTCAGGCCTCACTCGGGAAGCAGGCCCAGGGCCTGGCGAAGTTGGGAGACGGCGGCATCGACCTCGATCCGCGCGCGTTGGGCCTGCCGCTCGGCCTCGAAGGCTTCGAGCTCGATGCGCAACCGCGTGGGCAGGTCGCTCTCGCCGGCACGGAAGGATTGGTCGAAGAAGCCGCGCGACTCGCGGGCCAGCGCGGCCCGCTGCTCGGCGGCGGCCTGGGCGGCCTCCAGTGCCTGGACACGCGCCCGCGCCGCCTCGATTTGTGAACCCAGCCTCTGCGTCTGCAGTTCCAGCTGCGTCTCGGCCTCGATCAGCTCGGCGCCGGCCTGGGCTTGCCGGCCGCGGCTGGCGCTGGAGCTGCCCAGCGGGATGCGGATCCCCACGGTCACGGTCTGCCCGTAGCGCTCGGCAACGCTGCCACGCTCCTGCCCGGCACCGAGGGTGAGCTCCGGGTTGGGGCGGGTCTGCACGCTGGCGAGGTCTTTGTGGCGTCGCGCCAGCTCGCTGCGTGATTGCCACTCCCGCAGTGTCGGGTGCTCACCGGGTGGCTCGGCCGGGGGGCGCGGCTCGCTGCCCTCGCCCGCGGGTGGCTGCCCGGTCAGCGTGGTCCATGCCTGGGCCGCGTGGACCAGGACGGCGTCGGCCTCTGCCATCGTGCCTTGCGCGGCGGCGGCCGCGGCCTCGGCCTGGTGCCCGTCGGCACGCGACAGGTCGCCGGCTTTTACCCGCCGGGCCACGTCGGCCGAGATCTGCCGAGCGGTGGCCAAGCGCTGCTGTGCCAGGCCCTGTTCCACCAGCGCCCGCCGGTGCGCCCAATAGGCCTCGCGCACCTCGGCGGCCAGGCGCCATCGGGCAGCGGCCAGCCGCGCGTCGAGCGCTGTTGTTTCCGCTTTGGCCACTCCCTCGGCGCGCGAGCGCTCGCCCGGCAGCCACAGCGGCACGGCCAAGGTCGCGTCGTACTCACGGGTGCCATCGTTGCGGTGGAGCCGATCGGTCCTTGCGGACACTTCCAAGGCGGGCGGCTCCGGTGTCCATCGCCGGGCCGCAGCCAAGTGGGCTGCGGCGGCTTCGTGGCGCATGGCGGCGGCGCGTTGCTCGGGCTGGCGGGCCCAGGCAGCATCAAAGCCCTGGCGCAGCGGGGAATTCGTCTGTGCGAAGCCTGGCGGCAGCCACGCCATCAAGGCGGCCGCCAGCACGCTGGGGAGGCCCCAGTGCCGTTTCTTCATGGAATCTTTCGTCGTGAGGCGGGCGAAAGCGCCCGCGGTTCGAGTTCCGACGAGGGGCGGCGCCCGGCGCGGGCGCCGGAAGGGAACCGCCTCGTCAGCCGATCAAGCGACGAAAGAAGTCAGCGGAGGCCGAAGAAGGCTCTCGATCGGCGGCTCGGGCAGGGCCCGGCCGTATTCGGGCAGCAGGGTGCTGCTCAGCCAAGCCGCGGGGTGGGCGTCGGCGCGCTCGATGCAGGCCGCGCCGACGCCGTGGCATGAATGGCAGTCGGGGTGCTCACCTGGCGGCTCAGGCGCCAGATCCGGCGCTCCGCCGGCGTGCTCATCGCCCTCATGCTGGTGCTCGTGGTGGCCGAAGTGCGACTTGCCGTTCTCATGGCCGCAGACGCTGGCAGCGGCCGCCCAGCTCCATTGGAGCGGCAGCAGCAGCAGCATGAAGACAAGGACGAGGCGGCGCATGAAGCGGTCAGTCTACCAAGGCGAAGCAAGCGAGCCATGATTGGAATGTCTGTAGCTGCTACAGAGTCAAATGACTGCCGCCTCAACAAGCCGCCTAGACGACCCGTGGCCGGCTGGGTGGACGCAACCGGTGCGATCCGACAGGCGGGCGGGGAGGCAGGTCAGTCACTCGAAGGGGTTGGCCGTGACGAGCCAGAGGCCGATGCCGGTGGCAATGATGAAGGCACCATCGGTGACACCCACGCCGACGAAGTACTTCGTCTGCAGCTCAGGGATCAGTTCCGGCTGGCGCGCGGCGCCCTCCAGAAACTTCATCGTCACCAGGCCGATGCCGATGCAGGAACCGAAGGCGGGGATGCCGATCAGCAGCGCCACCGCCAACGGCAGGAAGGTGTCAGACGACATGGTGGGTTCCTTTCTCAGATGGGGTTCGGCACCAGTGTGGGCGCGGCGATGCATGCCGTCGATGACCCGGGGCGTCATGCTGGTTCATCGGAGATTCGGTGATGAAGCTGGCCGCCCACTCATCGGCGCCGGACGCAGTTCGTCCCGCGCGGCGAGCCATTGGTCGCAGCGTGATGGCAGCACCCGCGACGCCCACCTACAGTGCACCCATCGACACACCGCAGCCATGCACCAGGAGCCCACCATGAACACCGCCTTCCAGTTCGCCAAGCACGAGACCACCGTCCGCCGCATGGCTGCCGCGCTGGCCGTGGCGGTGAGCCTGGGGCTCATCAGTTCCATCGGCGAGATGGCCGACCGCCAGTACGACAACGCACTGATGGCACAGGCCGATGCCATGCCGACCCATGTGGTCGTGGTCACTGCCAAGCGCATGGAGGCCTGAGCCCCGCGCGCATCAACGATTGTTCCCGTCCACTCCTTTGAGCCCCGTTCGCGGGGCTCTTTTCTTTTCAGCGGGGTGCGGCCCGGCGAAAGCCGCTGTCGCGCACCGTTTCGCCGTCTTCCTTGGTGAAGTCGGGCAACGGGTCCACAGGCAAGAGCTCGAGGACCTTCTCGGACGGCCTGCACAAGGCGCTGCCCAGGGGCGTGGTCACCACCGGCCGGTTCATCAGGATCGGATGCTGAACGATGAACACGAGCAGTTGCTCGTCGGTCCACTTCGGTTCGGCCAGGCCGAGTTCCGCGTACGGGGTGCCCTTCTCGCGCAAAAGGCCGCGCACCGGGATGCCCATGGCCTGGACCAGTTCGCGCAGCCGCGCCGCAGCCAGCGGGGTCTTGAGGTACTCGACCACGATGGGCTCGATGCCGGCATGGCGGATCAGCGCCAGCGTGTTGCGCGAGGTACCGCATGCGGGGTTGTGGAAGATGGTGACGCCGCTCATGCTCGTTGATCCCCTGGCTGACAACGATGTGGGGCCAGAAACACGAAGGGCGCCAGGTTACCCTGGCGCCCTTGATGCTTCTGGTTGGCGGAGACGAAGGGATTCGAACCCTTGATGGAGTTTTTGACCCCATACTCCCTTAGCAGGGGAGCACCTTCGGCCACTCGGTCACGTCTCCAACCGAAGCCGGCATTCTAGCCGGAAAATTTTCACTCCTCGTCGGCGCTGGCGGTCACGGCGTTGGGGTCGTCCAACTCGAACACCTTGTGCAGCGCGCGCACGGCCAGTTCCATGTACTTCTCGTCGATCACGACCGAAGTCTTGATCTCGCTGGTGGAGATCATCTGAATGTTGATGCCCTCCTCGCTCAGCGCGCGGAACATCTTGCTGGCGACGCCCACATGGCTGCGCATGCCGATACCGACGATCGAGACCTTGCAGATCTTCGGGTCGCCGATGACGGTGGCGGCGCCGGTGGCCGGCTGCACCTTGGTCTTCAGCAGATCCATCGTGCGCTGGTAGTCGTTGCGGTGCACGGTGAACGAGAAGTCGGTCTTGCCGTCGTGCGAGACGTTCTGGATGATCACATCGACGTCGATGTTCGCGTCGGCCACTTCGCCGAGGATCTGGTAGGCGATGCCGGGCTTGTCGGGCACGCCCATCACGGTGACCTTGGCTTCATCGCGGTTGAAGGCGATGCCCGAGACAACGGCTTGTTCCATCTTGACGTCTTCCTCGAAAGTGATAAGGGTGCCGGACTTGGCTTCCTCGTTGATGTCGATGTCCCAGGGCGTGAAGCTGGAGAGCACGCGCAGCGGCACCCGGTACTTGCCGGCGAATTCGACCGAGCGGATCTGCAGCACCTTCGAGCCGAGGCTGGCCATTTCCAGCATCTCTTCGAAGGTGATGGTGTGCAGGCGGCGCGCTTCGGGCACCACGCGAGGGTCGGTGGTGTAGACACCGTCCACGTCGGTGTAGATGAGGCACTCGTCGGCCTTCATCGCGGCGGCCACCGCCACGGCGGAGGTGTCCGAGCCACCACGGCCGAGCGTCGTGATGTTCAGGTCTTCGTCGACACCCTGGAAGCCGGTGATGATGACGACCTTGCCGGCGGCCAGGTCGGCGCGCACGCGCGCATCGTCGATGCTCTGGATGCGCGCCTTGGTGAACGACGAGTCGGTCTTGATCGGTACCTGCCAACCGTTGTAGCTGACAGCTTCCATGCCTTCGGCCTGCAGGGCCAGCGACAGCAGCCCCACCGAGACCTGCTCGCCGGTGCAGGCGATCATGTCCATTTCGCGCAGCACGGCCGGGCTGTGCGTGGCGGGCGCCACGTCCTTCGCCAAGCCGAGCAGGCGATTGGTCTCGCCGCTCATGGCCGAGGGCACCACCACCATCTGGTGACCGGCCCGCGCCCATTTGGCCACGCGCTTGGCCACGTTGCGAATGCGCTCGGTGGAACCCATCGAGGTGCCGCCGTACTTGTGAACTATCAGAGCCATGGCGTGGGGTGCAAGCAGTGAAACCCTCTAAGTTTAGCTGCGGCAGTGCAGCATGAGCCTACGGAAACGGGCAACTCAGACTTGCGGCCACCAGCGGATGGTCAGTTGCGGCACCCCGGCAGGCGCCAACGCCCGGGCGTCCACCCCAAGGCCGGGCACGAACAACGGCCGGTCGCCGATGGCCACGATCGGCCCCTGGCGCTGCCAGGCCGGCACACCTCGGGCCTGGTACTGCTTCTTCAGGCTACGGGCCGTCCCACGGGGGCTGAACTGGAAGTCGTCACCCGCGGCGCGGGCGCGCAACCCGGCCAGGGCCAAGGTGTCCACGCCAATCCCCCCCTCCTCCACCGAGGTCAGCTCCAGCCGCCCGCGCCATGCCGGCAGTTCGATCCAGCCTGGGCGATCGAGCGGTACCGCAGCCTCCGGAGCACATGCCGCCGGCGCTGGCGCGATGCTTTCGATCGCCAGGCATCGGCGGTAGAGGCGAAGCTCGTGCGTGGCCGACAACGGCCAACGGCCAGTCGTGGCGGAAGGCAGCTCGTCTGCCAGACGAGCGAGCAGGCTGTCCCGCACGCCACCTTCGCCCTGGGTGCGGAGCCAGATCCGCAGCGCGCCCGCGCGCCGCGCCGGGGAAAGGCGGCACCAGGCTGGAACGTCGAGCCGGCCGCGGTCGACCAACAACTCCGGCAGGTCGGCCTGAGCAATCTCCTCGATCAGGTCGGCGGCCTGCTGCAGTTGGCAAGTGGCCTGGGCCAGCGTCTTCTCGGCATTGGGAAAGGCGCCCAGGAGCGCCGGCCAGACGAGATGGCGCAGGCGGTTCCGGTCGAATCGTGGGTCGAGGTTGCTGTCGTCCTCGATGTGGCTCAGGCGATGGCGGGCCACGTAGGCATCGATCGACTCGGCGGGTTGGTCCAGCCACGGGCGGGCCCAGACCAGGCCATGGCGCTCGACCACCCTTGGCATGGCCGACAACCCCGCCGGCCCGCTCCCCCTCAAGGCCTGAAGCAGCAGGGTTTCGGCCTGGTCACGTCGGTGGTGGGCGAGAAGCACCAGCGACGCGCCGGATTCAGCCGCCATCTCCGCGAGTGCCTGGTACCGGCCCCGCCGTGCCCAGGCCTCGACGCTTTCACCCGGGCCTGGCTGGCCGGACAGTCGCCGCGCGGCAAACGACACCGGCATGCCGGCACCCGCCCAGCGTCGGCACTGCTGGCGCACGTGAAACAACCAGCCGTCGGCGGCTGGGTTCAGCCCGTGGTGGACATGCAGGGCCAGCACACGCAGGCCGGTGCCTTCTGCCGCCTTGGCTGTCGCGTGCAGCAAGGCGGTGGAGTCACGGCCACCGCTGGCGGCCACCGCCACGATCAACGGCGAAGCCAGCGGCGCCGAATCGCCACCCCCGCCGTCGCAGCCTGCGCGCTCAGCGCGCCGTCGTGTCGTTGAAACGCCCGTAGGACTTCAGGCGCTCGTAGCGCTGCTCCAGCAACTCGGCGGTGGACAAGCCCGCCACCTGGCGCAGGGCGTCGACCAGTCCTCGCTTGAGCTGGGCTGCCATCTGCTTCGGATCGCGGTGAGCGCCCCCCACAGGCTCGTTGACGATCTTGTCGATCAGCCCCAGGGCCTTCAGGCGGTGGGCGGTGATGCCCAGGGCCTCGGCCGCATCGGCTGCACGCTCGGCCGTCTTCCAGAGGATGGAAGCACAGCCCTCGGGTGAGATCACCGAATAGACCGAGAACTGCAACATCAGCACCTGGTCGGCCACGCTGATGGCCAGCGCACCGCCTGAACCGCCCTCGCCGATGATGGTGGTGATGATCGGCACCTCGAGCTGCGCCATCTCGTAGATGTTGCGGCCGATGGCCTCGGACTGGCCGCGCTCTTCGGCGCCCACGCCCGGGTAGGCGCCCGGCGTGTCGACGAAGGTGAAGACCGGCAGGCCGAACTTTTCGGCCAGCTTCATCAGACGCAGCGCCTTGCGGTAGCCCTCCGGACGCGGCATGCCGAAGTTGCGCAGCGCGCGCTCCTTGGTGTCACGGCCCTTCTGCTGGCCGATGACCATGCAGGCCTGGCCGTTGAAGCGCGCAAGGCCACCGACGATGGATTGATCGTCAGCAAACGCGCGGTCGCCGTGCAGTTCCTGGAACTCGGTGAAGATCTCGTTCACGTAGTCCAGCGCATAGGGCCGCTGTGGGTGGCGCGCGATCTGCGTGACCTGCCAGGGGTTGAGCTGGGTGTAGATGTCCTTCGTGAGCTGGAGGCTCTTCTTGTCCAGCCGCTCGATCTCTTCCGAGATGTCGACCGCCGATTCGTTCTGCACGTAGCGCAGCTCTTCGATCTTCGACTCCAGCTCGGCGATCGGTTGCTCGAAGTCCAGGAAGTGGCGTTTGCTCATCGGATGATCTCGCTTGTGTGTTGAGGCGTCAGGACTCGACCGGTCAATACTCGACGGGCAATGGGTCGAGGCTGCGCCACAGGTACCAGGTGGCCACCGAGCGGAACGGTGCCCAGCCCTCACCCAGCTCGCGCGCTTCCGAGCGCGACACCGGTTCGCCGCTGAAGTAGCTCAGGGAAATGCCCTTGAGCAGGCCCAGGTCGTCCAGCGGCAGGACGTTCGGGCGCATCAGGTGGAAGATCAGGAACATCTCGGCCGTCCAGCGACCGATGCCGCGGATCGCGACGAGCTCGTCGATGATCGACTCGTCGTCCATCTGCTGCCACTGGCCCACGTGCACGGTTCCATCGTCGAAATGGCGAGCCAGGTCACGCAGGTACTCGGCCTTGCGGGCCGACAAGCCCACGCCACGCAGCGTGGGCGCGTCGAGCGCCAGCACCGCACCGGGCTGCAGCCGCGTTGGGGGCCCGCCCACCGTGGCGGCGAATTTGTCCCATACCGACTGGGCGGCCTTTACCGAGATCTGCTGGCCGACGATGGAGCGAGCCAGGGTGGTGAAGGCATCGCCGCGGCTTTGCAGGCGAGCTTCGCCGAACTGCGGGATGAGCTTCTTCATCACCCGGTCACGCTTGGCCAGGTGCTTGCAGGCGTCGTCCCAGTAGTCCGGCGTGATACCGACCGGGTTGGATTTGCTCGTCGGCATTGCTGGATCTCAGGCCTTGACCCAGGTCGTGCCTTGTGGCGTGTCTTTCAGCATCACGCCGGCCGCCAGCAACTCGTCGCGGATGCGATCGGAGGCGGAGAAATCGCGTGCCTTCTTGGCGGCGTTGCGGGCCTCGATGCGCTCGTTGATCCATGCTTCGTCCAGGCCGGAGCCGGCGCGCAGGTAGGCGGTGGGCTGCTGCTGAAGGACACCCAGGGTGCCGCCCAGCGCCTTGAGAAGGCCCGCCGCCTCGGCCGACCCGGTGCGGTTGACTTCACCGGCCAGCTCGAACAGGACAGCCATCGCACCCGGGGTGTTGAAGTCGTCGTCCATCGCCGCCTTGAAGGCAGCCGCGGCGGGTTGCGTCCAATCGACGGCGACCAGCGAGGACGGAACAGCCCTCTCGAGCGCGGTGTAGAGACGGCGCAGCGCGACGCGAGCGTCTTCAAGGTTCGCGTCGCTGAAGTTGAAGGGGCTGCGGTAGTGCGTGCGCAGCATGAAGAAGCGCAGCGTCTCGCCGTCGAACTTCTTCAGCACATCGCGGATGGTGAAGAAGTTGCCGAGCGACTTCGACATCTTCTCGTTGTCGACGTTCAGGAAGCCGTTGTGCAGCCAGTAGTTGACGAACGGGTGGCCCAGCGCGCCTTCGCTCTGCGCGATCTCGTTCTCGTGGTGCGGGAACTGCAGGTCCATGCCGCCCCCGTGGATGTCGAAACGCTCGCCGAGGACGGCGCAGCTCATGGCCGAGCACTCGATGTGCCAGCCCGGCCGGCCCGGGCCGTAGGCGCCGTCGTATTTCGCGTCGGCCGGCTCTTCGGGCTTGGCGGCCTTCCAGAGCACGAAATCAAGCGGGTCTTCCTTGCCTTCGGCCAGCGCGGCGGCCTTCAGGTCGCGGTCGGCCAGGCCGGCGCCAGCGCGCAGGTCGTCGATCGACTTGCCGCTCAGCTTGCCATAGCCGGGGAACTTGCGGACCGCGAAGTTCACGTCGCCGTTGCTCGCGCGATAGGCCAGGCCCTTCTGCTCGAGCGTGCCGATCATCGACAGCATCTGGGGCACGTACTCGGTGGCGCGTGGCTCATGCGTAGGTGGTGCGGCGCCGATGGCGCCGAGATCCTGCCGCATCGCCTCGATCATCTCGTCGGTCAGAGCACGGATGCTGATGCCGCGCTCCACCGCCCGTCGGATGATCTTGTCCTCGATGTCGGTGATGTTGCGCACATAGGTGACCTGGTAGCCACTGGCCTGCAGCCAGCGGTAGACCACGTCGAAGGCCATCATCATGCGCGCGTGGCCCATGTGGCAGAGGTCGTAGATCGTCATGCCGCACACGTACATGCGTGCATGCCCGGGCTCGATGGGAACGAAGTCTTCGACCCGTCGGGTCAGGGAGTTGTAGATGCGCAGGGCCATCGACTGAGGAGCTACAACGAGGCCGTCGCGGGCGCGGTGGCGTGGTGCACACTGCCTGAAAGGCCGGCTCCCGTTGTGCGGGGTCGGTAGAATCGTCTGAGTATAGCCAAGGAGACTTTTGACGTGACTGTTGCCGCCACCGGGGCTACCACCATGTTCCGCGCTCGCCGTGTCTTGTTGAGCCTTGGGCTCGCTCTGGGTCTCGGAGCCAGCCTGCCGTCGCATGCACAGGCTACGCAAAAAGTGCGCCTGTCCACCAGCATGGGTGACATCGTGCTTGAGCTCGACAGGGCCAAGGCACCGAAGTCGGTCGACAACTTCGTGCAATACGTGAAGGCGGGTCACTACGACGGCACCATCTTCCACCGCGTGATCGACGGCTTCATGGTCCAGGGCGGCGGCATGAAGGCCGACATGAGCGAGAAGCCCACCCGCGCGCCGATCCCGCTCGAAGCGGGCAACGGCCTGTCGAACGTGCGCGGTGCCGTGGCCATGGCGCGCACCGGCAACCCGAACTCGGCCACGTCGCAGTTCTTCATCAACGTGGTCGACAACCTCCGGCTCGACAGCTACGGCGGCGGCTACGCCGTTTTCGGCAAGGTCACCGAAGGCATGGACGTGGTCGACAAGATCCGCGCCGTCGAGACCAAAACCGCGGGCATGCACCAGAACGTTCCGGTGCAGCCCGTGCTCATCAAGAAAGCTTCGTTGGAGTAAACAACCATGACCAAGACTGTTGAACTGAAGACCAGCGCCGGCACCATTACGCTGGAGCTCGACGACGCAAAGGCGCCGCAGACGGTGGCCAACTTCCTGGCCTACGTGAACAAGGGCCATTACGACGGCACGATCTTCCATCGGGTCATCAAGGGCTTCATGGTCCAGGGCGGCGGCATGACCGCCGACATGAAGCAGAAGGCGACAGACGCACCGATCCAGAACGAAGCCAACAATGGCCTGAAAAACGACAAGTACACGCTGGCGATGGCGCGCACCAATGCGCCCCACTCGGCCACGGCCCAGTTCTTCATCAACACCAAGGACAACACCTTCCTCAACTTCACCGCCGAGTCGCCGAGCGGTTGGGGCTACGCCGTGTTCGGCAAGGTGGTGGCCGGCACCGAGATCGTCGACGCGATCGAGAAGGTGCGCACCGGCAAGAGCGGCTTCCACGACGACGTGCCCGTCGAAGCCGTGACCATCGAGAAAGCCACGGCCATTGGCTGAGCGGAGCCCCCAGCCGCGGGACGCCGCGGCCGCCCCTCCCGCTCGCATCGAACTGCCGCCGTCGATCACGGCGGTCGATTTCATCTCTGACCTGCACCTGGGCCCCGAGCTGCCGCGCACGCTGGCCACGTTGGGGCACTACCTGGCGCGCACGCGCGTCGGCGCAGTCTTCATCCTCGGCGACCTGTTCGAGGCCTGGGTCGGCGACGACGCCGCTGCCCTGCCCTTCGAGCGCCAATGCGTGGCGATGCTGGCCGATGCGGCCCGCCGGCGGCCACTCTACGTGATGCGCGGCAACCGCGACTTCCTGCTGGGCGGCCGGTTCTTCGCCGAGACCGGCGCGGCGGAGCTGGCCGACCCGACCGCGTTGCACGCCCCCGGCATCGCCTCCGCACCCTTGCTGCTCACGCACGGCGACGCCCTGTGCCTGGCCGACACGGCCTACCAGCAGTTCCGTGCACAGGTGCGGCAACCCGCGTGGCAAGCCGCCTTCCTGGCCAAGCCCCTGGAAGAACGCCAGGCGATCGGCGCCCAGATGCGGGCTGCCAGCCGCGCGCACCAGCAGCGACTTGCCCCGATCACCTATGCCGATGCCGACCCCGTGCTCGCCAGCGAGTGGCTTGAAGCGGCTGGCTCGCGCACCCTCATCCATGGTCATACCCACCGCCCGCAAAGCGAAGTTTTCGCGGAACGCCGGACGCGCCACGTGCTGAGCGACTGGGACTGTGACCACGAGACACCCGCGCGCGCGGAAGTGCTGCGCTGGACACCCGTCGGCCTCACCCGTCTCCCACCCGGCGAGGCCTGAAACCATGGTGCTGCCGCGTCTGTGGCGCCAGGTCGCCAGTTGGCGCGAAGCCCGTGCCCTGGAGCGCCATGCGATTCCCGACGGGCTGTGGCAACGCGTGCTCACGGCCTACCCTTTTCTCGCTGCCCGCTCCGTCGAAGACCAGCAGACCCTGCGCCGCCTGTGCAGCCTGTTCCTCTCGCGCAAGGAATTCCACGGCGCCCAGGGCCTGGTGATCACCGACGAGATGGCGCTCGCCATCGCGGCGCAGGCCTGCCTGCCGATCTTGCACCTTGGGTTGGAGGCCTACGACGGCTTCGTGGGCATCGTCGTACAACCGGACGAGGTGGTCGCCGCGCGCCAGGTGATGGACGACGACGGCGTGGTGCATGACTACGACGAGGTTCTCACCGGCGAAGCGATGGAAGGCGGCCCGGTGATGCTGGCCTGGGCCGATGTGCTGAGCGCCGGCCAGACGGCCGAATTGGCCTACAACGTGGTCATCCACGAGTTCGCCCATGTGCTGGACATGGCCGATGGCGAGGCCGACGGCGTGCCGCTGCTGCCCCATGCCGCGGCCCGCGAACGCTGGGTCGCCTGCATCGATGCCGAGTACGAGCGTTTCGTCGAGCGGGTCGACAGCGGCGGCGACGACACCGTGCTCGACCCTTATGGCGCCGAGGGCGTCGAGGAGTTCTTCGCGGTCGCCGTGGAGGCATTTTTCGTTGCCCCCTTGGCGATGAAGGGCGCGCACCCGGCGCTCTATGCCCTCTTCGCCAGCTACTTCCGTCAGGACCCGGCGGCCTGAAAAGGTCACAGGGCGCCATCGGCGCCCTGTGACGTGATGACCGGTGGGTGCGGCGATTACAGCGCCGCAGCCTCGGCCTTGGGCTTGTCGCCGCTCTTCCCCGCGGGCTGGATGTCCAGCACCGTGTGGCCTTCGGCGTCGACGTCCACCGTCAGGCGGCCACCGTCGACCAGGCGACCGAACAGCAGCTCGTCGGCCAGGGCACGGCGGATGGTGTCCTGGATCAGGCGCTGCATGGGGCGCGCGCCCATCAGCGGGTCGAAGCCCTTCTTGGCCAGGTGCTTGCGCAATGCGTCGGTGAAGGTCACCTCGACCTTCTTCTCGGCCAGTTGCTGCTCCAGCTGCAGCAGGAACTTGTCGACCACGCGAAGAATGATCTCCTCGTCCAGCGCACGGAAGCTGACGATCGCGTCCAGCCGGTTGCGGAACTCGGGCGTGAACAGGCGCTTGATGTCGCCCATCTCGTCGCCCTGCTCGCGGCGGGTGGTGAAGCCGATGGTCGACTTGTTCATCGTCTCGGCGCCCGCGTTCGTGGTCATGATGATGATCACGTTGCGGAAGTCAGCCTTGCGCCCGTTGTTGTCGGTCAGCGTGCCGTGGTCCATCACCTGCAGCAACACGTTGAAGACATCCGGGTGGGCCTTCTCGATCTCGTCGAGCAACAGCACTGCGTGCGGCTTCTTGGTGATCGCCTCGGTCAGCAGGCCACCCTGGTCGAAACCGACGTAGCCAGGAGGCGCACCGATCAGGCGGCTCACGGCATGACGCTCCATGTACTCGGACATGTCGAAGCGGATCAGCTCGATGCCCAGGATGTAGGCCAGCTGCTTGGCGACCTCGGTCTTGCCGACGCCGGTGGGGCCGCTGAACAGGAAGGCGCCGATCGGCTTGTCTGCCTTGCCCAACCCGGAACGGGCCATCTTGATCGAAGCCGAGAGGGCGTCGACGGCCGGATCCTGGCCGAAGACCACGCTCTTCAGATCGCGCTCCAGACTCTTGAGCTTGCCGCGGTCGTCGCTCGACACGCTGGCCGGCGGAATGCGGGCGATCTTGGCGACGATCTCTTCCACCTCGTTGCGAGTGATCGTCTTCTTCTGCTTGCTCTTGGGCAGGATGCGTTGGGCCGCACCGGCCTCGTCGATCACGTCGATCGCCTTGTCGGGCAGGTGGCGATCGTTGATGAACTTGGCCGACAGTTCGGCGGCCGCCTGCAGGGCGCCGATCGCGTACTTGACGTTGTGGTGCTCCTCGAAGCGGGACTTCAGCCCCTTCAGGATCTCGACCGTCTGCTCGACCGACGGCTCGACCACGTCGACCTTCTGGAACCGGCGCGACAGTGCCGCGTCTTTCTCGAAGATGCCGCGGTACTCGGTGAAGGTGGTCGCGCCGATGCACTTCATCGCGCCCGACGACAGGGCCGGCTTCAGCAGGTTGCTGGCGTCCAGCGTGCCGCCCGACGCCGCGCCAGCACCGATCAGCGTGTGGATCTCATCGATGAACAGGATGGACTTCGGGCTTTCCTTCAGCTGCTTGAGCACGCCCTTCAGGCGCTGCTCGAAGTCGCCGCGGTACTTGGTGCCGGCCAGCAAAGCTCCCATGTCGAGCGCGTAGACGGTGGCGTCGGCCAGCACCTCGGGCACGTCGCCCTCGGTGATGCGCCAGGCCAGGCCTTCGGCGATCGCGGTCTTGCCCACGCCGGCCTCGCCGACCAGCAGGGGGTTGTTCTTGCGCCGGCGGCAGAGCACCTGGATCACCCGCTCGACCTCGCTTTCGCGGCCGATCAGCGGGTCGATCTTGCCCTCACGGGCCTGCTGGTTGAGGTTGGTGGTGAACTGGTCCAGCGGCGAGCCTTTGCCCTCGCCGGAGCCCTCTTCCTTCTCGCCCTCGCCGGAACTGCCTTCATTGCCTTTCTGCGGCTCAGGCGGGTCCGACTTCTTGATCCCGTGGGCGATGAAATTGACGACGTCCAACCGGGTCACGCCCTGCTGGTGCAGGTAGTAGACAGCGTGGGAGTCCTTCTCGCCGAAGATGGCCACCAGCACGTTGGCGCCGGTGACTTCCTTCTTGCCACCCCCGGTGGATTGCACGTGCATGATCGCGCGCTGGATCACCCGCTGGAAACCGAGCGTCGGCTGGGTGTCGACCTCTTCGGTGCCGCCCACGGTGGGGGTGTTCTCGCGGATGAAGGCGACCAGGCTCTTGCGCAGGTCTTCGATGTTGGCTGCGCAGGCGCGCAGCACCTCGGCCGCGGAGGGGTTGTCCAGCAACGCGAGCAACAAGTGCTCGACGGTGATGAACTCGTGCCGCTGCTGGCGCGCTTCCACGAACGCCATGTGCAGGCTGACTTCAAGTTCTTGGGCAATCATGCGGCCTCCATAATGCATTGAAGCGGGTGCCCCGATCGGCGAGCCGCGGCGAGCACAAGCTCGACCTTGGTAGCGGCGATGTCCTTCGAGAAGACACCGCACACCGCCCGTCCCTCATGGTGAATCTTCAACATGATGAGGGTGGCGGCTTCCAGATCAAGCCTGAAGTATTCCTGCAGCACCATCACGACGAATTCCATCGGCGTGAAATCGTCATTGAGCATGACGACCTGGTACATCCGGGGGGGTTTTGTCCGGGCTGCCTTTTTCTCGGCCACGACCGAGCCGTCACCCTCGTCCGGCCGTGTGACCGAGGGCGGCGAAGCGGGAGGCTTGGGCGCTTTCGAGGGCATGAATTCAGTATAGCCAGTTGACCCGGCCGGCACAGGACAGGTCCATCTTCGCCTCGGCCGCCGGCCGGCCATTGAGTGAAAAACGCCGCGTCACCCCGTCTATTGGGCCGGTGAAGTCGTGCCATGTCGTAACACCCCCTCGACCAAGGCGGCATCGCCATTGACAGCGTTGAAAGCCGGCCACAAAAATAGTGTCACAAGCTTCCCCACAAGAAGCGTCAGGAGGAAAAATGGATTTGCAGGGCACGGTCAAATGGTTCAATGACGCCAAAGGCTTTGGCTTCATCGAGCCCCAGGGCGGCGGCGATGACGTCTTCGCCCACTTCTCGGCCATCCAGATGGAAGGCTTTCGCACCCTCAAGCAGGGCAGCCAAGTGGTGTTCGAGCTCGTCGAAGGCCCCAAGGGGCATCTGGCACAGAACATCCGGGCGGTCGAATCGGCGGTGGCGCCTGACACGCGCTGAACCGTCCGCGGGCTCGCCAGCAAGCATTGCCCGGCTCTGAGACAGACGACAAAAAGCCCCTGGGCTGGCGGCCTCAGGGGCTTGGGAAGTTGTTGACAGCCGCCAGCGGCCGCGGCGAGCTGCTTACATGTGCTCGATCATCACATCGAAATGTTCCTGCAGCCCGCGCCACACAACGCTTTCTCGACTCCGGTCCGGCTGCAACCCTCCATCCTTCCCTCCACATGGGCGGGATGCCTTGGGATTAGCCGGTTTCCGCAGGCTGTCGAAAAATCTGTAGGCCCGAAGCAACTCTAGCATGCCAGCACTTCGGTCAAGTGATGCAGCGGCGCTCGCGACCTCGTCGGGAGCGGGCGAGCGCCGGGCCGTTTGCGCCCGGCGACGGCACCATCAATGCACACCGCGCCGCGGGCGATCACACCGCGCGCGGAACGCGCATGCGCGGCAAGCAGCGGTGGACCGGGAGTACGCTGCCGGTACAAGCTCAGCCAGCAGCGCCTCGCGGCGCCGGTGCAACTCCAGCAACTGCGCCGCCTCCAGCAGGCGCACTTTGTGGTGCCGGACAACCGATCCCCGGAACGGGTGCACGACGCTGACGAAGGCGTAGGTCTCGACCTTGTCGCCGGTGCCGGCTTCGATCGCAAGCCGTTGCGCCGACAACTGGATGATGTCGCTATCGAACGGACGGTCGGTCCAGCGAGACTTCAACTCGACGAGCACGAGCGGCCCGTGATTCAAGCGATAGGCACGGTCGATTCTGGCAACGAGCCGGATCGGATGGCGGATGCGGAATGTCCGTTCGACGTACACCAGCTTGGCGTGACGCAGCGAGTCCGGCCGGGCGTTCCGGTCGGCAGCGACCTTGGCGGCGTGGAGCAAGCCCCTCCCGAGCACAGCCAGCAGCACGACTGCAGCGACGGCCACCGCAAGGACGAGTCCTTCCATCAGGCCCTTCTTCCCTCGCCGTGACTTGCGCCACGGCAGCCACGGCGGCGACCCGCAATGACGGTCAGGACGGCACGGGCCGCGCGCCGCAGGAAGGCGGAGGCCGCCAAGATTCCGCATGCCGTGCGCACGATGCAGAGGCAGGCCGCCATGGCCCAGTCGAGCCGCCCCCAACGCGGGAAGGCCGCGCGCGAATTGGTGCGCGACGCGGACTCGCCAAGAATTCGGTAGCGCTCGTGCACGATCTGCCCGCGCCGCCTGGCGCGCTGCTGCGCGGAAGTCGTCGCTTCGCCATGGCGATGAGCCAGCACGATGCGCTTCTCGCAATAGCCCATTTCGGCGAGTCGAGTCGCGCTGATCTCCACTCGTCCGCAGGCATGGCGACGCTCCGGGCGGCTCATCGGCGCCTCCACGCGGACTGTCGAGACGCCTCGGCGCCGCGCGCCGGCAGGCCGTCCTTGCCAGCCCGGGCCTCCAGATCGAGCAGATGGTCGACCCTACGCGCGAGCCGTGCGCGCAACGCTGCCGGCACCGCGATGGCCGCCACCAGGTAGAGACCGCCCAGGATCACAAACGGCACGAGACCACGCTGCCCCACCGCGCCCACGGTCCCGGCAAACCCGGCCGAGACGAGCACCGCGTCCCACGCATCGGGGCGCTGGCGAGCCGTCGAACGCACGAAGTTCTCTCCGTCGACGAGCGAGTGGTTCACCACGCCGAGCACTGCCGGCGTTCCAGCTCGCGCTCGTGCCCGGAGGATCAGGCTCGCGTCGTCGCCGACTCTCAGCGCCACGCCCATTTCGGGAAGCACGTGGGAAACCTCGTCGCCGTTCGACAGTTCGAGCGCAAGGCCGAGCGGCGACGTGCCGCCGACGCGCCGCACGTGGCCCCGAACTGTGTACAGCCGTGGATGCACCATCGTCGTCACGTTGAACGCTCCTTTCCTGCCTCTTGCCGATCGCGCGGGCTGGCGGCCGGCGGACGTCATTCGTCGCCGACTGCCGCATCGAACGTCCCCAGGACCGCCGCGGGAATCCTGGGGCCTGCGTCATGCCCTCCTGGCGCGGCACCGAGCGGCCCTGCCTGCGCCGCCGCCACCCGGCCCGCCGGAAACCCGAGCGCCAGCGCCTGCGCCACCATGCCTTCGTGCGCGAGGAACCGCAGCCGATTGATGCGCTTGGTCCCCTTCTTGAATCGCACGAGGTCGTCGTACAGGCCGGGGTCGTCGTCTCGCGCCAGCTCGAACTGCATGCGCAGCGGACCTTCGTCCGGTGACACTGGCCGGCTCACGGCGCGCCCTCCGGGCCCTGCTGGCCATCGCGGGACGTTCCTTGAGGCGAGGATTGCCTCTGCATGTAGGCCATGCCTGCGATCTGGAACCCCCGCACGTTCGAGTGCAGCGGGTCCTTGATCCCGAGCACACGCAGTTGCGGGAACGCCTGCTTCACCGCCTTCTTGAACAGATGCGCTCCGCCTCCGACCAGGATCACGTTCTGGAAGCTGTAGGCACCGTCGAACCAGCTCAGCATCGACGCGACGGTTCGTTGCGCGCGGGTGTGCAGCATCGGCAGGATGTTCGACAAGTCGTAGGCCTTCTGGAACACCATCGGGTTCTTGCCGCTGCGCAGGGCGTTGTCGATGGTGTCCAGGTCCTCGTAGGGCATGCCGATGCTGGCGCTGATGTCCTCCGCGACGGCCCTGACCATCTTGAACACGCCGCCGTTGAGCGAGTGGCTCTTGTTGAGTACCAGGCGCATGCCGCGCGCGACGATCCAGTCGAAGGTGCGCCAGCCCGGATCGATGATCAGGCTGCGCTCGCTCTCGATGCTGTCGCCCTTGTCGTGCTGGGCCACGAAGTCCGCCAGGGCTCCCTGGGGCTGCGCGACGGCAAGCGCCTTCTTCACGACCACGGCCTTGCCGCCGCCGAGGTCGTGCGTTCCGGTCATCGCCTTCTCGAGCGCCGTCTTGTTCGCCGCGAACAGCGACACCGGCAGTCCCACGACCAGCAGGTCGATCGATCGCAACTTCATCATCGCCAGCGCGCCGCGCACCAGCGCCATGTAGTCGGGCGTGTGGATGTACCGGTCGTGCATCTGCGTGGCGCGGAAACTGTCCGCCGCGAGGTCGACGTCCGGCCCCACCTCGTAGAACATGTTGTCGATCGGGATGACGACGGTTCGGCGCCGCTCGAAGGCCGGGTTGAGCGTCGGGTCGCGCACCGCCGGGTAGGCCACCGACGGGAAGCTGGCGCAGCGAATCTCGCTGCCGACGATGCCGCTGACGTACTTGGTGTTGCCGTAGCCGACATCCAGCGCTCTGACGACGTACTCCATGGGAAGGCTCCACGAACAGTTTCAGGGGGTCAGCATCGATCGCCCGCGCCGACCGTTCCACGCGAAAGTCCCCCGCGACCACCGCCATTTCGACATCGGCTCGACCCCGATTCGCAGTCCATCGGGCTGGAGTCGGGATCGGCTTTGAGTTCGAGACGGTGATCCACGCGGAGACGCCGCGCGTCGCGACAGGCTTGCACTCGATCCGGCTGCGTCAAGGGCGCGCGCCGCAGCCGCGCCACGCCTTGGGCGTCGAGCAGTAGCACGTCGGACCCAGAGGTAGAAGCACCCCCTGTCAACCCCTGGGCGAATCCGCGCATGCGCGCCCCACGGCGCGCTAATCGGCACTTTTCGCGCTTGCAAGGGGGCCGCTTCGCGCCGACACTGGCGAGGCTTCGGCGCGGTTCAGTTGGCGTACCGCGTGCATCGCGCACCAACACGCAAGCCCTTCAAGCGGTGACGGCGTCACCCCCGGCGCTCTCGAGCGCCAGCGTCCGGGACACGGTGGTCCCTTTCCCGATGACGGCGCACCCCGTGGCCTGACCACGGGCTGACACCGGCGCTCGCGCTCGACGCGACGCCGGCCTGCTGCAACTCTGGCCATCGCTCGCCCCGAGCGGGCCTTGCCCTCTCCGGTGGCTTCGACCCCCGGTGCCCCAGAGCAAGGTGTCAAGGGCCCTGCCCTTGGCACTCGTTCCAAGCTCGCGCGCCCTCGCGGCCGCGACGGACGCCGCCTTCCCCGAAGGCGGTGTCGAGCTTCCATCCATCGCACTCACGCACGGGCTTCGGCCCGCCGTGCAGGGCCGCACCTCGGTGCGGCGGCACGGTCTGCGTGAACGGCCTTGCGCACCCGTCGCGGAACGGGTGTTGCCAGTCAAGCCGGCGACGGGATGTGAACTCGCGGTGCCCGATGTGGCGCCGCTCCGGAGGCCGAGCCTCCGGGATTGCCCGACGCTCCTCGAGAGCGTGGTTCGCTGCGGCGAACGCCACATTGCGCAAGACGTGTGCTGGCGGCGATCACTTTTACGCACCTCCGCGCGGCCTCGTCCCACAAGGCGGGCTGCAAACCCTGGCCTGCATCGGCACCGGAACCTGCCGATGTGCGAACGCAAAGGTTCCCAGACTTCAGACCTCGGACGCCATGCCATGAAAGCAGGAAGCCACACTCGACGCGACTGGCGACGCATGCCGGAGGCGGCATCGCGACCGCGCCACTCGCCGCCCCGCACCTACGAAACCCCCTCGCTTGCCAGCACGCCGCTGAACCCCAAGCGCAGCGGCTACGTGCTTGACCTGATCCTGAAGGAGAACAACTGGCGCCACAGCAGCAAGCACAAAGGCGTGAGCAACAAGACCGTCGCCGAGCGGGCGCGCTTCTGCCACTGGCTGTTCGACTTCCTGCGCCGGCACCCCAAGCACTTCAAGCTCGACCCACGCTCCTTCAGCGGCCGGCACGTCGAGGCCGTCACCCGTCACTGGCAGGACGAAGCCAAAGCGGGTCGCCTGATGCCCGCGACGATCCAGACCTACTTCAGCTTCATGAAGACCTTCGCCGGCTGGATCGGCAAGCCCAGGCTGCTCAAGCCCATCGAGTGCTACTTCGACGATCCTGCGCTGTACCGGCGCAGCCTGGCCGGCGGCGTAGACCGCTCATGGCGGGCCAAGGGCGTGGATGCGGCCACGGTGATCCGCGAGGTCGAGGCCTTCGACGTGCACGCGGCGGCGTCGCTGAAGCTGATGCAGGCGTTTCAGCTTCGCTTCAAGGAAAGCGTGATGTTCCGGCCGCACACGGACGTGGTCACGGCAGCGCAGGCGGGCAGGCCCGCGGAAGGGCCAGCGTGCTACCTCGATACCCATCGGGGGACGAAGGGCGGCCGTCAGCGGCTCTTTCCGATCGACAACGAGATGCGCGAAGCGGCCATCGCCTTCGCGCGGCGCGTGGCCGTCGGCGTCGACGACAGCGTCAGCGACCCGCGGCTCACGCTGCAGCAGGCGATGCGGCGGCTGCGCTACGTGATGGAACGCTTCGGCATCACGAGAGCGGCGCTGGGCGTGGTGCCGCATGGGCTGCGCCACCAGGGTGCGGCCGAGGACTTCGAACGACTCACCGGCGCCGCGCCGCCGGTGGCCGGAGGGCCTGCCGTGGACGCGGACCTCGACCGCCGAGCCCGTCTCGAAATCTCGAGCCGCCTCGGGCACGGCAGGGTCCAGATCGTCAGCGCCTATTTAGGTTCGTCCGCGGTTATGCGCAGCAAGGCCGTCAAGCCGAGCGAGCCACCTATGACGTAGGCCCATCCCGACTGCGCATAACGCTTCCAAGATCGTCCCCCCGGAGGCCGCTGTGGCCGCCGTCAACGAGGAGACGATCATGGATTCGCTCAACTCCAATGGGCCCGGCGCGCTGGCGCTGGAGCCGCTTTGCCAAGGCGCTGCGCAGGAACTGCTGATGCGCAGCTACACCATCCGCACCGTCAATCGCTACAAGCGGGTGTGGGAGCATCTGGCCGACTTCGCCCGCGCCCAGGGCCTGCCTGCCGAGTACACGCGTGAACTTGCCCTGCGTTTCGAGCAGGCGTACGGCGTTCGCGACGGGGAGGTGCTCAAGCTCGGCCAACAGTGGCGGCGGCACCTGGTCTTCGGCATCAAGGTGCTCGACGACTTCGCGCGCACCGGCACCATCAGCCGCTTCGTGGTCGAGACCACCGGGCTTCGGGTACCGGTGGGCATGCACAAGTCCCTGCGGGAGTACGAGCAGTACGCCAGGGAGCGGCGGCATCTTCGGCCCACCAGCCTGGCCGAGCGGATGCACAACGTCGCGGTCTTCCTGGACTTCCTGCGCACTCGCGGCCTGGAGACGCTGGACACCCTGCAGGCTGAACACCTCAGCGCCTTCGTTCAGACCCGTACGGACTGGAAGCCGAGGACCGTCGCGTGCGTCTCGTCCAGCGTGAGGCTGTTTCTGCAGTTTCTCTTCATGCGCGGCGCCCTGCCGCGTGACCTCAGCGCCGCCATCCCAACCGTTCGACTGGCCAGCAATGCCAAGGTGCCGTCGGCGTGGGAGCCGGAACTGGTCGAGCGGCTGCTTG
>JBMOQN010000021.1:0-125271 GCA_049322835.1 Pseudomonadota bacterium
CTTCTTGGCCGGAGCGGCCTTCTTCGCCGGGGCCTTCTTGGCCGCGGCCTTCTTCGCCGGAGCCGCCTTCTTGGCCGGAGCGGCCTTCTTCGCCGGGGCTTTCTTCGCCGCAGCCTTCTTCGCAGTTGCCATTTCAATCTCCTTGATCAAGTTGCTAGGAACACCGTGCTGCTCGAGATACAGCGCGGCGATTCACCGTTGCGGGCCGCTCCTGTCACGGTCTAGAGGCCGTTTCAGGCTGCCCCCATCCGATGAATGGGGAGTCGGCTCGTCGCCTTGCTTCGTGGTGGCAAGGCTGACGCACCGAGGGTCTTGATCTCACACTGCTGGGAACGACCGCGGCCTTTGTTCCTGGCCGTCGGGATTCAATCCCAGCTCAATGCGCCACCGGATTGGTACTCGATGACGCGGGTCTCAAAAAAGTTGCGCTCCTTCTTCAGGTCGATCATCTCGCTCATCCATGGGAACGGGTTTTCCTCGTTCGGGAAGAGCGCATCGAGGCCGATCTGCGTGGCTCGCCGGTTGGCGATGTAGCGCAGGTAGCCCTTGAACATGGACGCGTTCAGGCCCAGCACGCCGCGCGGCATGGTGTCTTCGGCGTAGCGGTACTCGAGTTCGACGGCCTTGACGAACAGGGCCTTGATCTCGGCCTTGAACTCGGCCGTCCACAGGTGCGGGTTCTCGAGCTTGATCTGGTTGATCAGGTCGATGCCGAAGTTGCAGTGCATCGACTCGTCGCGCAAGATGTACTGGTACTGCTCGGCCGCACCGGTCATCTTGTTCTGGCGGCCCAGCGCCAGGATCTGCGTGAAGCCCACGTAGAAGAACAGGCCTTCCATCAGGCAGGCGAAAACGATCAGGCTCTTGAGCAGCGTCTGGTCGGCTTCGGGTGTGCCGGTCTTGAAGTGCGGGTCCATGATCGCGTCGATGAACGGGATCAGGAACTCGTCCTTGTCGCGGATCGATGCGACCTCGTGGTAGGCGTTGAAGATCTCCGACTCGTCGAGCCCGAGCGACTCGACGATGTACTGGTAGGCGTGGGTGTGGATCGCCTCTTCGAAGGCCTGGCGCAGCAGGAACTGGCGTGCCTCGGGAGCCGTGATGTGACGGTAGGTGCCCAGCACGATGTTGTTCGCCGCGAGCGAATCGGCAGTGACGAAGAAGCCGAGGTTGCGCTTGATGATGCGGCGCTCGTCTTCGGTCAGGCCGTTCGGGTCTTTCCAGGTCGCGATGTCGCGCGACATGTTGACCTCTTGCGGCATCCAATGGTTCGCACAGGTGGCGAGGTACTTCTCCCAGGCCCACTTGTACTTGAACGGCACCAGCTGATTCACATCGGTCTGGCCATTGATGATGCGCTTGTCGGCAACATTGACGCGGCGGTCGTGGTGAGCGACGACCGAGGCATTGGCCTTCGGTGCAGCGGAAGCGGGAACAGTTGCCGAACGCGTCGAAGCGACGGGAGCAACTTGAAGAGGTGACGGGGTCACGGCCTGCACGTCGGGCATCGAGCGCATGGGCTCGGGCGTGAGGCGATTGGCAGGAGTCTGCGGTGAGCGAAGGTCGTCTTCCCAGACCAGCATGTGCGTGTTTCCTATGGGTCGCGATTATCGGAGTGTTGTGTTCAAACACCAAGCACTTCTTGACATCAAAGCGTCGTCGTTGTTGTTGGCCTGCATCGCATCGCACCACGACGTTCGATCACGTGAAGTGATGCGACGTTCGATGTCGTGCGTGTGATGCGAGCAGGCCGCAATGACGCCTTGCTTGAAGAGGCCTCGCCTTACTGGCAAGCCTCGCAGGTCGGGTCATCGACGCCGCAGAACTTGATGTCCGTCGCGGGCTGCGAGGCAAGCATCGCCTGCGCCTGAGCCGCCGCGGCATCGAGCGCCGACATGCTCGCACCACCGGCGATGCCACCACCGCTCGGCACCGAGTTCAACTGGCCGGCGGTGACGGTCGACTTCTCTGCGTGCGTGGCGCCGACCGTGCGCAGGTAGTAGGTGGTCTTCAGGCCACGCACCCAGGCCAGCTTGTAGGTGTCGTCGAGCTTCTTGCCCGATGCGCCGGCGATGTAGATGTTGAGCGACTGGGCCTGGTCGATCCACTTCTGGCGGCGCGCGGCGGCCTCGACCAGCCACTGCGTCTCGACCTCGAAGGCAGTGGCGTAAAGCGCCTTGAGCTCCTCGGGCACGCGGTCGATGCGGCGCAGCGAACCGTCGTAGTGCTTGAGGTCCATCACCATCACGCTGTCCCACAGGCCCAGCTTCTTCAGGTCGCGCACCAGGTACTCGTTGACGACCGTGAACTCACCCGACAGGTTGGACTTGACCGACAGGTTGCCGAAGCAGGGCTCGATCGACGCGTCGACGCCGATGATGTTGGAGATGGTCGCGGTGGGCGCGATGGCCACGCAGTTGCTGTTGCGCATGCCGTGCACCGAGATGCGCTGGCGCAGCGCGTCCCAGTCCATGGTCATGCTGCGGTCGACGTCGACGTAGCCGCCACGCTGCTCGGCCAGCAGTTCCAGCGAGTCCAGCGGCAGGATGCCCTTGTCCCACAGCGAGCCGCGGTAGCTCGAGTAGCGGCCGCGCTCGGCGGCCAGCTCGGTCGAGGCCCAGTAGGCGTAGTAGCACAGCGCCTCCATCGAGCGGTCGGCGAACTCGACCGCGGCGGCGCTGGCGTAGGGCGTGCGCAGCTGGTAGAGCGCGTCCTGGAAGCCCATCACGCCCAGACCGACCGGGCGGTGGCGCAGGTTGGAGTCGCGCGCTTTCTTGACGGCGTAATAGTTGATGTCGATGACGTTGTCGAGCATGCGCATCGCCGTCGACACGGTCTTCTTCAGTTTGGCGTGGTCGACCTGACCATCCTTCAAGTGCTGGGCCAGGTTGACCGAGCCCAGGTTGCAGACAGCGATCTCGTCGGGGCCGGTGTTCAGCGTGATCTCGGTGCACAGGTTGCTCGAATGCACCACGCCCACGTGCTGCTGCGGCGAGCGCACATTGCAGGCGTCCTTGAAGGTGATCCAGGGGTGCCCGGTCTCGAACAGCATCGAGAGCATCTTGCGCCACAGGTCCTTCGCCGGCATGCGCTTGAACAGCTTGATCTCGCCGCGGTCGACCTTGGCCTCGTAGGCCGTGTAGGCTTTCTCGAACTCGGTGCCGATCTTGTCGTGCAGGTCGGGGCAGGTGGACGGGCTGAACAGCGTCCAGTCGCCGCCTTCCATCACGCGCTTCATGAACAGGTCCGGAATCCAGTTCGCGGTGTTCATGTCGTGCGTGCGGCGGCGGTCGTCGCCGGTGTTCTTGCGCAGTTCCAGGAACTCCTCGATGTCCAGGTGCCAGGTTTCCAGGTAGGCGCAGACGGCGCCCTTGCGCTTGCCACCCTGGTTGACCGCGACGGCCGTGTCGTTGACGACCTTGAGGAACGGCACCACGCCTTGCGACTTGCCGTTCGTACCCTTGATGTACGAGCCCAGCGCGCGGACATTGGTCCAGTCGTTGCCCAGGCCGCCGGCGAACTTGCTCAGCAGCGCGTTTTCCTTCAGCGCTTCATAGATGCCGTCCAGGTCGTCGGCCACGGTCGTCAGGTAGCAGCTCGACAGCTGCGAGCGGCGCGTACCGGCGTTGAACAGCGTCGGCGTCGACGACATGAAGTCGAAGGTCGACAGCACGTTGTAGAACTCGATCGCGCGGGCCTCGCGGTCGATCTCGTTGAGCGCCAGTCCCATCGCGACACGCATGAAGAAGGCCTGTGGCATCTCGATGCGGGTCTCGTCGACGTGCAGGAAGTAGCGGTCGTACAGGGTCTGCAGGCCGAGGTAGTCGAACTGCAGGTCGCGCTCGGCATCCAGCGCCGCGCCCAGCCGGGCCAGGTCGTACTGCAGCAGCTTGTCGTCCAGCAGTTCGGCCTCGACGCCCTTCTTGATGAACTTGGGGAAGTACTCGGCGTACTTCGAAGCCATCTCACCCTGCATCACCTCGCCGCCGATGATTTCCCGGCGGATGGTGTGCAGCAGCAGCCGCGCCGTGGCACGGGTGTAGGCCGGGTCCTGCTCGATCAGCGTGCGGGCGGCCAGGATGGCGGCCTTGTAGACCTCGTCGATCGGCACACCGTCGTACAGGTTGCGGCGGGTCTCGTTCAGGATGGGCTCGGGGCGGACGTCTTCACCCAGGCCGGCGCAGGCCGACTCGATCAGCGCCTGCAGCCGGGCTTCGTCCAACGGCACGCGCTGGCCGGCGTCGACCACATGCAGCACATGTGCCGGGGCGGCCGCAGCGGCGGCGGTGGTGGTCTGCTTCGCACGCTCCTGCGCTCGGCGTTCGCGGTACAGCACGTAGGCACGCGCCACCTCGTGGTGGGCGCCGCGCATCAGGCCCAGCTCGACCTGGTCCTGCACGTCCTCGATGTGGAAGGTGCCGCCGCCCGGGCGCGAGCGCAGCAGCGCGCGCACCACCGTCTCCGTCAACCCGTCGACCGTCTCGCGCACGCTGGCCGACGCCGCACCCTGCGTGCCATGCACCGCCAGGAACGCCTTCATCAGCGCCACCGCGATCTTGTTCGGCTCGAACGAGACGACCGCGCCGTTGCGGCGAATGATCTGGTAGGCATGGTAGGCGCTGGGCAGGCTGCCGGCGGCGATGGGCGCGCTGGCGGGCCGTGCCGCGACGGCGGCGTCGGTGCTGCTGGGTGCAACGGCTTGCATGGAATCCCCTTGTTGGAATGAATCGTGATCGTTCGAGAAACTGCGCGGGCTTCACCCGCATCGCCTAAGGCACCAACCCTGCGTGCCGGCGACCAATGGCAAACCTCGTGCCGCCCGCCTCGAAGTGGGCGACACGAGGTTCATCGTCGTCGGGTCGTGCAGCCCCGGGGAGCCGGGGCTGGGTGGGTGGCCGGCATCTGCTGCGACGGCTGGAGCATGCACCTCATCGAGGCGAGCGCGGGGCCGGAGACAACAGACATGGGCGTTTTGGAGTGCTTGAAGCTTAGCACGAACGGACACTATATCTAGGGCCACCACGCGCTTCAAGCACTACCTATAGCGTGGGAACCCTCTTGACTTCACACACTCCCGTGATCTCGCCCCGCACAAATGGAACCGCTCCCATCCCGCATGCGCAGCGGCTGCGCGATGTGCGGGCGCGGCGCAAGGTTTGACGCGGGTTGGCGCCGCGTTCGCTCGCTGCAACCCGCATGGATGCTGGTGACGGCGAGGACGACAACGCGACGATGTCGACCGGCACCGAGCGTGTGCTCAGTCGCCAGGGCCGGGAAAACGCGAGTCGCTCCAGCGCAACTGAGCGCGCAGCCGCGCCCAGTCGAAGCCCGGGCCAGGATCGTGCTTGCGCCCCGGGGCCACGTGCTCGTGGCCGGCCACGTCGAAGCGTCCGTAGCGGCGCTGCAACGCGCGCAGCAGCGTCGCCAGGCGCAGGTACTGCACGGTCTCGAAGGGCTCGCCTTCCAGGCCTTCGAGCTCGATACCCACCGAGTAGTCGTTGCAACTCTCGCGGCCGCGCCAACGCGACACCCCGGCATGCCAGGCGCGCTCGTCGCACGACACGAACTGGCGCAGCTCGCCATCGCGTCGCAGGAAGAAGTGGGCCGAGACCTGCAACCCGCGCAGGCCTTCGAAAGACGGATGCGCGGCGCTGTCCAGCGTGTTGGTGAACAGCCGTTCGACCGCGTCGCCGCCATACTCGCCGGGCGGCAGGCTGATCGAGTGCAGCACGACCAGCGTGACCCCGGCGCCAGCCGGCCGCGGCCCGAAGTTGGGCGACGAGACGGGTCGCGCACCGGCCCACCAGCCCTGCCGCCAGCGTGGCTGCGTCACGTCTCGTCGGCGCCCGGGCCACCGTTCTCGGTGATACCCAGGCGCGCCATGCGGTAGCGCATCTGGCGCAGCGACAGGCCCAGCCTTGCACCAGCGGCCGTCCGGTTGAAGCCGTGCTGTTCGAGCGCCCGCACGAGGATCGCGCGCTCGATGTCGTCGAGGTAGGTCGCCAGGTCGTTCGGCAGCGCCGCCTCGCCGCCGCCCTCCTTGTCGGCCTGGCCGGTGGTTGCCGGCAGTGGCACCTCCTCGACCGGCGTGAGCGCACCCGGCTCGGTGTCGCCACCGACGTCCTGCAGCACCTCGTCGGGCAGGCCGAGGTCGTCGATGTCGATCAAGTCGCCACCGGACAGGGCCACCGCACGGTGCAGCAGGTTCTCGAGCTCGCGCACATTGCCGGGGAAGGGATAGCGGTGCAGGCGGTCGCGCGCCGCCGGCGTCAGGCGTGGTGCCGGCGAGACGCCGGCGTCTCGCGCGATGCGTTCGAGCAGCGCGAGGCTGATGGGCTCCAGGTCGCCGCGCCGCTCGCGCAACGGCGGCACGCCGATCCGGATGACGTTCAGGCGGTAGAACAGGTCCTGCCGGAAGCGCCCGGCGGCCACCTCGGCCGCCAGGTCCTTGTGGGTTGCGCTGACGATGCGCACGTTCAGCGGCACCTCGTTCACCGCGCCCACCGGCCGCACGGCCCGCTCCTGGATCACGCGCAGCAGCTTGCTCTGCATCGCCAGCGGCAGGTCGCCGATCTCGTCGAGGAACAGCGTGCCGCCATGCGCAGCCTGGAAGAAGCCGGCACGGTCTTCGTTCGCGCCGGTGAACGCGCCCTTGCGGTAGCCGAAGAACTCGGCCTCCAGCAGGTTCTCGGGGATGGCTCCGCAGTTGACGGCCACGAAAGGCTGGCCGGCCCGGGCGCTCACCTCATGGATCGCGCGGGCGACCAGCTCCTTGCCGGTGCCGGACTCTCCCTGCACCAGCACGGGAGCCATGCTGCGCGCGACCTTCTCGATCAGCTCGCGCACGTGCCGCATCGCCTCGGTCTGGCCGACCAACCGGTTCAGCGGCGTGCTGGCGGCCGGTTGACCGGGGCGAGGGGCCGCCATCGGCGCCGCGCGGCCCAGGGCGCCAGCCACGACCGCGCGGAACTGGCGCAGGTCCACCGGCTTGGTCAGGTAGTCGAAGGCGCCCGCCTTGAGCGCCTCGACCGCGTTCTCGGCCGAGCCGTAGGCCGTGATCACGATCACCTTCTCGGGCCGGCGCGCCTGTTCGAGCTTGTGCATCAACTCCATGCCCGAGCCATCGGGCAGGCGCATGTCGGTGATCACGAGGCGGAAGACCTTCTCCTGCAGCCGGGCCCAGGCCTCGCCCACGGTGGCTGCGGTCTCGACCTCGTGGCCCTCGCGCAGCAGCGTCAGCTCGTACAGGGTCAGAAGGTCCGGCTCGTCGTCGACGACGAGCACGCCGCCAGCCTGGAAGGGATCGTTCATAGATGCAGTCGCCCTTCGCTGGCGACGGCGTCACGCCGCATCACCACCTGAAAGAGGTTGGCATGCCGGTCGCCCGGCCGCCGGATGTAGTCGATGCTGGCGCCGTGCCGCTCGCACAGCTCACGGCAAATGTACAGGCCCAGGCCGGTGCCGCGGCTGCGCGTCGAGTGGAAGGGCTCGAAGAGATGGGCCTCGACCTCGGGCGGGATCGGCTCGCCGTCGCTGGCCACCGCCAGCCGCACCAACGGGCCGTCGAGCGGCTCCAGCAGCACCAGCACCGCGCCGGGCTGCTCGCTCGAATGGCGCAGCGCGTTCTCCAGCAGGTTGACGAGCACGCGGCGCAGATGGTCGGGGTCGAAGACCGCACCCAGCGGCTCCTTCGGCAGGCGGGCCCGCAGGCGGCTCTCGCTGCCCAGCACCAGGCCCACGGTGCGGGCCCATTCGGCGCAGATGGCGGCCACTTCGGCGGTGGCGTCGATGGTGCGCGACGGCGACATGCTGCCAGGTGCCGCCTCCATCACGTCGTCGACGATGCGGCGCAGCCGCTCGACGTTGTCGGCCACGATCTGCACCAGGCGCTGCTGATCGGAGCGCAGCGCATCTTCCTGCAACAGCGCATTCGCCTGCGACACGGCGGCCAGCGGGTTGCGGATCTCGTGCGCGATCCCTGCCGAGATTCGGCCCATGGCCGCCAGCCGCTCCTCACGCTGGCGCGCCAGCACGGTACGCAGCTCCTCCAGGAAGAGCACGCCCAGCACTTCGTCGGCGCGTTCGCTGGGGCCTTGGCGTGTCAGCCGCGCGCCTCGGGTGAAACGCGCGCGCACCCGCACCGAGCGGGGGGTCTCTCCGGTGTAGGCGACGGTCAGGTCCATGCCGGCCGCCGGCCACTGGCCGGTGGCATAGGCACCGGTCACGGCGTCGAGCAGTTGGCCCCAGCCGGGCTGGCTCGCCAGCGAGAAGGGCGCCGGCGGGCAGGCACCGGTGTCCGAGAGCAGCGCCCGCGCGGCCGGGTTGGCGGCGCGGACCCGGCCGCGCCGGTCCACCACCAGCACGCCGTCGCTCATCTCGTCGATCACCAGCCGGTTCAACTCGGCCTGCTGGCGCGCCAGCTCCAGGCTGCCGCGCGCGGTGCGCTCCTCGCGCGCGAGCCGGCTGGCCATCTGGCCCGAGACCAGCACGATCACGAACAGGCCCACGCCGGCCATGCCCGCCTGCGACAGCAGGGGCGTGAGGTCGCCCCCGGCGAGCGCACGCTGCCAGGCGGTACCCAGCAGCAGCAGGCTGGCCGCCGCCGCCGTGGCCAGCGCGGGCACGCGCGGGCTCAGCACGCCAGCCATCAGCACGGGCAGCACCAGCAGCGCGGCGTGGTTGAGGGTGGCGCTGGGGTTGAGCCAATGCATGGCGCTGAAGCCGGCGATGTCGACACCGATCGTGGCCCACCAGCGCCAGCGACGCCGCGCCAAGCCCGCCGGCGCGCCGCCGGCCGACCACAGACGTGCAAACAAGGCCTGCAGTGCATAGGCACCGCACAGACCGAGCAGCAGCGACGGGCCCTGCTGGCTGAACAGATCGACCGCCATCTGCGCCAGCACCAGTGCCAGGCCCAGCGTGGCGCGGGCGGTGAGGTAGGTGCGGAAGACGCGCCGGTGCGCGCTGTCGTCGGCGGTCACCAGGCGGCGGGCCTGGCGCGAGAGGAAGCGGCTGTCCTGGCCGCTGCCGCCACCCTGCGCTGCCTCCCCGTCGTCGTCCCAGCGGGGGTCGATCGTCGAAGCGCCTTCGAGGGCCGAGGTCTCGCCGAAGCCCAGCGCATCGAGCCAGGATTCGCCCCCACTCGGGCGCGACTCGGCGGGGGGGCGCTTGCGCGCCTTGCCGAGCGCCATGGTCAGGCGCGCGGCGCCGGCCCGAGGCGGCGGTGCTCGGCGCTGCAATAGTGCCGGCCGCCTTCGCCTTCCAGCGCGTCCGGCTGCGGCAGGTGCAGGCCGCAGTGTGCACAGGCCACCATGGCCTGCGCCGAGGGCCGGTCGGGCGCGGCGCCCTTGCGTTTCGTGGCCGATGCGCCACCACCGCGGCCCTTGCCGAACCACCACATCAGGGCCAGCACCACGATCGCCAGCGTCAACACGATCTTCATCATTCGGCAGGCCCCGGGGTCAGGCGGGCGGGCGCTGCAGCACCACCTCGTAGACGAAGCGGGTGCCGACGTAGGCCAGCAGAAGCAGCAGCGAGCCCGCATACAGCCAGCGCGTGGCCTGCCGGCCCCGCCAGCCGCGCCACAGCCGGCCGACGATCAGCGCCGCGAAGGTGGCCCAGCCCAGCACCGAGAGGATGCTCTTGCGATCCCACTGCCAGGGCATGTCGGCCTGCATGCCCAACCACAGCGCCAGCGTCAGCACGACGAAGCCGGCTTCGACAAAGCGGAACGTGAGCCTCTCCAGCGTGAGCAGCGGCACACCACCGCCCACCGTGCCCGAGCCGCCGGTGCCTTTGTGGCGCAGCCGGCTGTCGGCCGCATCGAGCAGCACGGCGTGCAGCACGGCCGCCCCGAACAGGCCGTAGGAGGTGAGGCCCAGCACCCAGTGCATCGGCGCCCAGCGCGAATGCGCGATCGCACGAACCTCGCCCGGGAAAGCCCAGGCCAGCAGCACCGCCAGGGCGCCTGCCAGCGCCAGCGCGCGTCGCGCCGGGGCCACCGGCAGGAAGCGGCTCTCGATGCCATGCACCGCCAGCACCAGCCACACCGTCAGCGACAGCACCGGCGCGAAACCGAGCCGCAGGCCCTGCTCGCCGCCCGCCCACACGCCGGCCCCCACCAGCAGCATCAGTCCGTGCACCAACCAGGCCCCGAACAGCAGGCGCTGCGGCCATCGGGTCTCGGGTACCGCGGGCACCAGCGCACCCAGGTAGGCCAGCACGGCCGCCGCAGCGCCGATGGCCACGGGGTCAGCGGATAAACTCATGCCCACAGTTTACCGGCGCCACCCTCGCCGCGAGGCGGCATCCCGTCTCGACCGGGCCCTTCACCGAGGCGCACTTCCCACGATGGCCACCACCCTCACCGACCGCTTGTCGCGCCTGGTCAAGACCATGCGCGGCCAGGCCCGCATCACCGAGTCCAATGTCCAGGACATGCTGCGCGAAGTGCGCATGGCCCTGCTCGAGGCCGACGTCGCCCTGCCGGTCGTGCGCGACTTCGTCAACCGCGTCAAGGACAAGGCGCTCGGCCAGGAGGTCGTGGGCTCGCTGAACCCGGGCCAGGTGCTGGTCTCGATCGTCCACAAGGAGCTCGCCGCCACCATGGGCGAGGGCGTGGCGGACATCAACCTGGCCACCCAGCCGCCGGCGGTGATCCTGATGGCCGGCCTGCAGGGCGCCGGCAAGACCACCACCACAGCCAAGCTCGCCAAGCACCTGATCGAAAAACGCAAGAAGAAGGTGCTGACCGTCTCGGCCGACGTCTATCGCCCGGCCGCCATCGAGCAGCTCAAGACGGTGACGAAGCAGGCTGGCGCCGAGTGGTTCCCGAGCCAGCCCGAGCAGAAGCCACGCGACATCGCGCTGGCCGCGGTCGACTACGCGAAGAAGCACTACTTCGACGTGCTGCTGGTCGACACCGCCGGCCGGCTGGCGATCGACGAAGCGCTGATGGCCGAGATCCGCGAGCTGCATGCCACGCTGAACCCGGTCGAGACCCTGTTCGTGGTCGATGCGATGCAGGGCCAGGACGCGGTCAACACCGCCAAGGCCTTCAAGGACGCGTTGCCGTTGACCGGCGTGGTGTTGACCAAGCTCGACGGCGATTCGCGTGGCGGCGCTGCGATGTCGGTGCGGCAGGTCACCGGCGCGCCGATCAAGTTCGCCGGCGTCTCGGAGAAGATCGACGGGCTGGAGGTCTTCGACGCCGAACGCCACGCCGGCCGCGTGCTGGGCATGGGCGACATCGTCGCGCTGGTCGAGGAGGTGCAGAAGGGTGTCGACCTCGACGCCGCGAAAAAGCTGGCCGACAAGGTCAAGTCCGGCGACGGCTTCGACCTCAACGACTTCCTGGCCCAGATCAGCCAGATGAAGAAGATGGGCGGGCTGGGCAGCCTGATGGACAAGCTGCCGACCCAGCTGACCGCCAAGGCCGGCCAGGCCGACATGGACCGGGCCGAGCGCGACATGAAGCGCATGGAGGGCATGCTCAACGCGATGACCGCGAAGGAGCGCCGCCAGCCCTCGCTGCTCCTCGATGGCAAGACCAAGGCCAGCCGCAAGCGCCGCATCGCCGCCGGGGCCGGCGTGCAGATCCAGGACGTCAACCGCCTGCTGAACCAGTTCGAGCAGATGCAGGGCATGATGAAGAAGATGAAGGGCGGCGGCCTGATGAAGATGATGAAGCGCATGGGCGGCATGAAGGGCATGGGCGGGCTGGGCGGCTTGGGCGGCCCCCGCTGACGCCGGGACGGAAGCGAACATGGACGCATTGCCCTGGATCCTGCTGGCCACGCTCGTGGTCGGCGCCCCTGGCTACTATTTCTGGAGGCGGCAGCGCGACGCCGAAGCGCGGCGCAAGAAGCAGCGCGTGGTCGAGGCCCGCGACACGGTGGCCGACTGGATGCCGACCGCCACCCGCATCCTGAGTGCGCCCGAGCGCCAGGCCTACGATGTGCTGTGCCAGGCGTTGCCGGAGCACCTCGTGCTCGCCCAGGTGCCGCTGTCGCGCTTCATCCGCGTCCCGACCCGCTATTCGTACGGCGAGTGGCTGAGCCGCGTCGGCCAGCTCAGCGCCGACCTGCTGGTCTGCGATGCCGACTCGCAGGTGTTGGCCGTCGTCGAGGTGCGCGGCAATGAAGAGAGCCCTCGCAGCCTGCAGCGCCACCTGCGCATGACGCGGGTGCTCAAGGCCGCCGACATCCGGGTGCTGGTCTGGGCCGCAGACGAGTTGCCCACGGTGCAGGCTGCGCGTGCCGCGCTGCTGCCCGAAGACGCCGGGCGCGTGGCCAGGCAGCAAGCCTCACGCCCCGCGCCAGCGACCCCGCCGGCCCCGGCGCTCGCGGCGGCGCCCGCCGCAACCCCGGCTGGCTCCAGCATGCAGGTGGACGAAGACGAGGCCCCTCGAGAGCCGCCCCCCACCACCTGGTACAGCGACCTGGACAACCCGCCCGCACCGGCGGCTCGGACGCCGCCGCCGCACGGTTGAGACGGCAGCGCCTTCGAGCGCCGCTCAGCCCAACAGGGCGCCCGCGAACTCGCGGGCATCGAAGGTCTCCAGGTCGGCCAGCTTCTCGCCGACACCGATGAAATAGACCGGCACCGGGCGCAGGCCCGGGTCCCTCAGCTGGCGTTCGCGCGCCCAGAGCGCGATGGCGGCGAGCACGCCGCCCTTGGCCGTGCCGTCGAGCTTGGTCACGATCAGGCCGGTGAGCTGCAGCGCATCGTCGAAGGCCTTGACCTGCGAGAGCGCGTTCTGGCCGGTGTTGCCGTCGACCACCAGCAGCACCTCGTGCGGCGCGCTGGCCTCGGCCTTGGCGATGGTGCGGCGGATCTTCTTCAGCTCCTCCATCAGGTGCAGCTGCGTCGGCAGGCGGCCGGCGGTGTCGGCGATCACAACGTCCGCGCCGCGGGCCTTGCCGGCCACCACCGCGTCGAACGTCACCGCCGCCGGGTCGCCACCCTCCTGGCTGATGATCTGCACCTGGTTGCGGTCGGCCCAGATCGCAAGCTGCTCGCGCGCCGCAGCGCGGAAGGTGTCGGCCGCGGCCAGCAGCACCTTCTGCTGCGCATCGGCCAGGTGGCGGGTGAGCTTGCCGATGCTGGTGGTCTTGCCCGCGCCATTGACGCCGGCCACCATCATCACGGTCGGCTGGTGGCGGCCGATCTCCAGCGGCTGCTGCAGCGGCGCGAGCAACTCGGCCAGTGCGTCGACCAGCAGCGCCCGCACCTGCTCCGGCCGCTCGGCCTTGTGCTCCTTCACGCGACGCTTCAAGTCGGCGAGCAGGTGCTCGGTGGCCTTGACGCCCGCGTCAGCCATCAGCAGCGCCGACTCCAGCTCCTCGTACAGGGCGTCGTCGATGCGGGTGCCGGTGAAGACCTGGGCGATGCTGGAGCCGGTCCGGGCCAGGCCTTGGCGCAGACGCCCCAGCCAGCCCGAGCGCTCCACCGGCGCCGGGGCGGGCTCGGGGGCGGCGGCGGCCGGCGAAGGTGCGGTCGGAGCGGGAGCCGGGACGGCCGGCGGCACAGGCGCAGCGATCGGCTGGGCCTCGCCGGGCTTCGGCGCGGCCGCGGCAGGAGCCGGCGCGGGCATCATCGGCACCGCCGCCGGTTCTGCGTGCACGGGCGCCACGCTGCCAAGGTTGTCGCGCAGATCAACACCCGCTGGCGCAGGCGCCGTGGGCTTTTTCTTGAAGAAGCTGAACATGAAGAGAGATCGTTCGCTGTGCGCCCCGCCGGTGCCTTGCGGGCACGTCTGCGTTTCGCTATATAATGGAAGGCTGTTGGCGCTTTAGCTCAGTCGGTTAGAGCGACGGAATCATAATCCGCAGGTCCGGGGTTCGAATCCCTGAAGCGCCACCAAGATAGCTGCCCCTTGCAGATCACCGGTCTGCAAGGGGCTTTTTATTTGGTGCGGTAGCGGTGCCCGCAACTGTTGTAGCAAATATCTCTTCGTGAGACATTTGCTTCATGCTTCACCAGACCACCTGGCTGGTGCTCACCGCCACCTTGCCCACCCACCCCAGTGCCTTGCGCGTGCGGGTGTGGCGGCAGTTGAAGGCGACGGGCGCCGGCGCCTTGCGCGAGGGCGTCTACCTTCTGCCCGAGCACGCTGCGTCAGTGCCCACGCTGCACGAGCTGGCGCGCAGCATCGTCGAGGCCGGCGCCGAAGCGCATCTGCTGCAGCTGCAGGCCCGCGACGATGCGCAGGAGGCCTCTTTCCGCAAGCTCTTCGACCGTACGGAGCCGCACACCCAGTTGCAGCAGGCCATCAAGGAAGCGCGCGGCGGCATCCGGCAGTCGACCGAAGCCCAGTTGCGCAAGCGCCTGCGCCAGCTGGGCCACCAATGGCAGGCCCTGCAGGCCATCGACTTCTTCCCCGGCAAGGGCCACCAGAAGACCAGCGAAGCGCTGGCCGCCCTGCGGCGGGAGACCGAACGGCAGCTGTCGCCAGGCGAGCCTGCGCCTTCGCAGGCAGCCATTGCACCGCGATCCACCGCCGACCACCAGGGCCGCACCTGGGCCACCCGCCAGCGCCCGTGGGTGGACCGGCTCGCCACCGCCTGGCTGGTGCAGCGCTTCATCGACCGATCACCCCGCTTCGTCTGGCTGGCCGACCCGAAAAAGTGCCCCCGGCAGGCCCTGGGCTACGACTTCGATGGCGCGACCTTCACGCACGTCGGCGACAAGGTGACCTTCGAGGTGGTGGCCGAAAGCTTCGGCCTGCTGGGCGATCCCGCGCTGGTGCGCCTCGCAGCGCTGGTGCACTGCATCGACGTCGGCGGCACGCCGGTCGACGAGGCACCGGGCGTCGAAATGATGGTGCGCGGCCTGCAGGCCCGTCATGCCGACGACGACGCGTTGCTGGCCGCCGCGCTGCCCGTGTTCGATTCCTTCTACGCAGCCCTCCAGGTGCCCGATGAGCCATGACACCCTGACCACGCCACCGCCCGCGCCGCTGACACGCGCCGAGGCCTTCCGCTACTGGCTGAAGCTCGGCTTCATCAGCTTCGGTGGCCCAGCCGGGCAGATTGCGATCATGCACGAGGAACTGGTGGAAAGGCGTCGCTGGATCTCCGAGCGCCGCTTCCTGCATGCGCTCAACTACTGCATGCTGCTGCCCGGCCCCGAGGCGCAGCAGCTTGCCACCTACATCGGCTGGCTGATGCACCGCACCTGGGGCGGCATCGTCGCCGGTGGCCTGTTCGTGCTGCCGTCGCTGTTCATCCTGATCGGGCTGTCGTGGGTCTACATGGCCTTCGGCCAGGTGCCGGTGATCGCCGGGCTCTTCTATGGCATCAAGCCGGCGGTGACGGCGCTGGTGGTGCATGCCGCCTGGCGGGTGGGTTCGCGCACGCTGAAGAACGGCTGGCTATGGGGCATCGCCATCGCGGCCTTCGTCGCGATCTTCGCCTTGCAGGCGCCCTTCCCGCTCATCGTGCTGGCGGCTGGGCTCATCGGCTACTTCGGCGGGCGCTTCGCGCCAGAGAAGTTCAGCGCCAGCGGCGGGCATGGCGCCGCCAAGCAAGGCTACGGGCCGGCGCTGATCGACGACAACACGCCCACGCCCGACCACGCCAGCTTCCGCTGGGGCCGCTTCCGTGCGGTGCTGGTCGTCTTCCTCGGCCTCTGGGCCCTGGCCATCGGCGGCCTGGCGCTGGCCTACGGCTGGGACGCGGTGCTGACGCAGATGGCCTGGTTCTTCACCAAGGCGGCCTTGTTGACCTTCGGCGGTGCCTATGCGGTGCTGCCCTATGTCTACCAGGGCGCGGTCGACCACTACCAATGGGCCACCGCCGCCCAGATGATCGACGGCCTGGCGCTCGGCGAGACCACGCCCGGCCCGCTGATCATGGTGGTCTCCTTCGTCGGCTTCGTCGGCGGTTGGACGAAAGCCATCTTCGGCCCCGACGCGCTCTTCCTGGCCGGCGCGGTGGCGGCCACGGTGGTGACCTTCTTCACCTTCCTGCCCTCCTTCTTCTTCATCCTGCTCGGCGCACCGTTCATCGAGACGACGCACGGCAACCTGAAGTTCACCGCGCCGCTGACCGGCATCACCGCGGCCGTGGTCGGCGTCATCGTCAACCTGGCCGTCTTCTTCGCATACCACGTGCTGTGGCCCCAGGGCCTGGGCGGCCCCTTCGAGTGGGCCTCCGCGGTGATCGGCCTGGCCGCCGGCATGGCACTGTTCCGCTTCAAGCTCGGCGTGATCCCGGTCATCGCCGGCAGCGCGCTGGCGGGCTTGGCCTGGCACTTCGCGCGCAACGCGCTCTGACCGCTCTGGAGCCCCCCATGGAAGCTCGCGTACTCGACCTGCCGTTCGACCCTGCCCGGATGCGGGGCTGTCCGAACGATTCGGCAGCGCAGAGCGCTGGCAGGACGAATTCGTGGCCATGGGCAAGGCCCTGGGCGGCGGCTCCGGCTGGGTACTGCTGAGCTTCCTGCCCCGTGAGGGGATCCTCGTCAACCAGTGGGCGGCCGATCACACCCATGCCATGGCCGGGGCGGTGCCACCTGGATTTCGGCGCGGCGGCGGGCGCCTACGTGGAGGCCTTCATGGCCCACATCGACTGGGCGTCGATGCTGAAGCGCTACCAGCAGGCGGTGAAGCACGGCAGCAAGCCGTTCGCGGTCGACGACGCGCCCAGTGCTGTGCTGCTCGACGTGCGCCGGGCCACCGCCTTCGACCAGGCCGATGCCATGATCGAAGGCGCCCGGTGGCGCGACCCCGTATCGGTCGACCGCTGGGCCTCCGAGGTTTCCACGGCAGGCCGGGTGGTGGTGTACTGTGCCCACGGCCACGAGGTCAGCCAGGCGACGGCGCTTCGGCTGCGTGCGGCCGGCATCGATGCCCACTTCCTGAAGGGCGGCTTCGAAGGCTGGAAGGCCGCCGGCCGACCGGTGGTGCCCAAGGGCTGAAGCGCGGGGCCGGGCCGCGCCGCGGCGATCAGGCGGGCACGGCCACCGGCGTGTAGCCGGCCTCGCGGATCGCCGCGGCCAGCGCTTCGCCGCTGGCCGCGGCCGGCTCGATGCGTACGCGGTGTGCCACCAGGTCGATCTCGACCTGCGCCCCGGCGTCGGCCGCCCGCACCGCTTGGGTGATGGCGTTCACGCAGTGGCCGCAGCTCATGTCCTGGACGTCGAAGGCGATCATCGTGGGCTCCGTGGAGTTGGTTGACCTGGAGCATACTGTGGAGCTTCCCACTGTGGGAAAGTCAAGCGTCGGAAAATGAAAGACCATTCTCGTTGGAGGTACATCGATCTTCGCCACTTGACCCTCCCATGATGGGAAGCTTGACGATGCGAGCCCGGACCACATCGGACCACATCCCAGAGGCCTTCGCCATGAGTACCCCCCTGCCCTTCGCCCACCCGGACGGCCTGCGGCTGCAGGTCACGGG
Source organism: Pseudomonadota bacterium (assembly GCA_049322835.1). Lineage (GTDB taxonomy): Bacteria > Pseudomonadota > Gammaproteobacteria > Burkholderiales > Burkholderiaceae_C > Ideonella. The sequence continues at coordinate 17,403 of JBMOQN010000021.1, forward strand.
CATGACCTGCGCCAGCTGCGTGCTCCGCGTGGAAAAGACGCTCACGGCCGTGCCTGGCGTGCACGCGGCCAGTGTGAACCTCGCCACCGAGGTGGCCTCGGTCCAGGCCGAGCCTGGCGTGGCCGCCGAGGCCCTGGCCGCCGCCGTCCACCGTGCAGGCTACGGGGTGGCGACGACCGAGACCTCGCTCCAGGTCGAGGGCATGACCTGCGCCTCCTGCGTGGCGCGGGTCGAGAAGGCGCTGAAGAAAGTGCCCGGCGTGATCGAAGCCTCGGTCAACCTGGCCACCGAGAAGGCCTCGGTCAAGGCCTTGTCGACCGTGCCGGTGGCCGCGCTGAAGTCAGCGATCGAGCATGCCGGCTACGCCGTGCGTGAGACCGCAGACGCACCGCCCGCGCCGGCCGGCCGGCTGCCCGAATGGTGGCCGGTCGCCCTGGGCGCGGTGCTGACACTGCCACTGATGCTGCCGATGCTGCTCGAGCTGGCGGGCATCCACTGGATGCCCGACGGCTGGCTGCAGCTGGCGCTCGCCACCCCCGTGCAGTTCTGGCTGGGCGCCCGTTTCTACCGCGCCGGCTGGAAGGCGCTGCGCGCCGGAACCGGCAACATGGACCTGCTGGTGGCGCTCGGCACCTCGTCGGCCTACGGGCTGTCGGTGTACCTGTTGCTGCGCCATGCGGGCCACGGCATGCAGCACCTCTACTTCGAGGCGTCGGCCGCCGTGATCACGCTGGTGCTGCTGGGCAAGTGGCTGGAAAGCCGCGCCAAGCGGCAGACGGCCGACGCGATCCGCGCGCTGAACGCCCTGCGGCCGACGACCGCGCGGGTGCGCCGCGACGACGGCACCGAGGCCGACCTGATGGTCGACCAGGTGCGGCAGGGCGACCTGGTGGTCGTGCGGCCGGGCGACCGGGTCGCGGTCGACGGGGAGGTGGTCGAAGGCCGCAGCCACATCGACGAATCGCTGATCACCGGCGAGAGCCTGCCGGTGGCCAAGGGCGTGGGCGACGCGGTGACCGGCGGCTCGATCAATGCCGAGGGCGCGCTGCTGGTGCGCACCACCGCGATCGGCACCGAGACCACGCTGGCCCGCATCATCCGCATGGTGGAGTCGGCACAAGCGGCCAAGGCACCGATCCAGCGCATCGTCGACCGCGTCAGCGCTGTCTTCGTGCCGGTCGTTCTGGGCATCGCGGTGGCCACCTTCCTCGGCTGGCTGGCCTTCACCGGCGACGCGGAACAGGCCTTGATCAATGCGGTCGCAGTGCTGGTCATCGCCTGTCCTTGCGCCCTCGGCCTGGCAACGCCGACGGCCATCATGGCCGGCACTGGCGTCGCGGCGCGGCACGGCATCCTGATCAAGGACGCCGAGGCGCTGGAAGTGGCCCATGCCGTCACCGTGGTCGCCTTCGACAAGACCGGCACGCTGACCGAGGGCAAGCCGTCGCTGGCCGCCGTCGAGCCGGCCCCGGGCCATGCACGGGCCGAGGTGCTGACGCTCGCCGCTGCGCTGCAGCAGGCCAGCAGCCACCCGCTGGCGCTGGCGGTGCTGGGCCAGGTGCGCGCGGAGGCGCTGGCCGTCCCGCCAGCCCTGGGCGCGAAGGCGCTGCCGGGCCGCGGCGTCGAGGGTGTCGTCGAAGGCCAGCCCCTGCTGCTGGGCAGCTCGCGCCTGCTGTCGGAGTTGGCGGTGCCCGCCGGCGCGCTTGCCGACACGGCCCACCGGCTGGAGCAGCAGGGCAAGACGATCTCTTGGCTGATGCGGCGGGATGGCGATCGCGTCGCACTGCTGGGCCTGCTGGCCTTCGGCGACACGCTCAAGCCCACCACCCGCGCCGCGGTGATCCGGCTGCACGAGCTGGGCATCAAGACCCTGATGCTCACCGGCGACAACCGCGGCAGCGCGCAAGCCGTGGCGCAGCAACTGGGCATCTCCGACTTCCGCGCCGAGGTGCTGCCGGGCGACAAGGCCGCGGTGGTGCAGCAGCTGAAGGACGCGGGCGAGGTGGTCGCCTTCGTCGGCGATGGCTTGAACGACGGCCCCGCGCTCGCAGCGGCTTCGGTGGGTTTCGCGATGGCGGGCGGCGCCGACGTGGCGACCGAGACCGCCGGCATCACGCTGATGCGCGGCGATCCGCGCCTGGTGGCCGACTCGCTGGACGTCTCACGCCGCACCTACGCCAAGATCAAGCAGAACCTGTGGTGGGCCTTCGGCTACAACGTGCTGGGCATCCCGTTGGCGGCGCTGGGCCTGTTGAGCCCGGTCATCGCTGGCGCCGCGATGGCCTTCAGCAGCGTGAGCGTGGTGGGCAATGCGCTGACCCTGCGGCGCTGGCGCGGCGCTGCGGACGCACCGGCCCCTGCCACCCACCCAGAGCCCGTCCGCCCCGCCACCGCCTGAGGAGCACCGCGATGAACACGACCATGAACATCGGCGAGGCGGCGAAGGCCTCCGGCGTGTCCGCCAAGATGATCCGGCACTACGAGAGCGTGGGCCTGTTCCCCGAGGCGACGCGCACCGACGCCGGCTACCGAAAGTACACCGAGAAGGAGATCGGGACGCTGCGCTTCATCCGCCACTCGCGAGACCTGGGCTTCTCGATCGAGCAGATCCGCGAGCTGCTGGGCCTGTGGCAGAACCGGCGGCGATCCAGCCGCCAGGTCCGCGCCCTCGCCCAGGCCCACTTGGAAGAGCTGGATGCGAAGCTGAAGGAGCTGCAGGCGATGAAGGCCACGCTGGAGCACCTGGTGCACTGCTGCCACGGCGACGACCGGCCCGACTGCCCGATCATCGACACGCTGGAGTCGCACGCCGTTGCGGCGTCGGCGCACGAGCGAGCCAACCACCACGCCCACACCCCCGCCGGCCTGCAGCCGGGCAAGCCGCGGCGGCCCGCCACAGCCTGACCCGCCTACTGGCGGGCCAGATCGAGCTTCAGCGTCGCCGCACCGGCGGTCTTGTTCGTCCACATCCAGCAGTAGTCCTGCTCGACCTGGGCGTCGAGTGTGCCGCCGGCCCTGGCCACGCCGTCCTGCTTTGCGGGGTAGTGCACCTTGGGGCCGTCGTGGAAGTGGATGTTGAAGTTCAGCGCCGCGCCGGCCTCGAAGGCCCATTGCACCTTCGCACCCGCCGGCAGCTTGCCGCAGGCCTCGGCGAGCTGGCCTGCGGGCAGCGAAAGGGTCTTGGTGAACCGGCCGTCGGCGCCCCAGGTGATGGGAACCAACTCGGCGGCCACCAGCTCCGACAGGGCGGCCAGGGCCAGCAGCCCGGCCAGGGTGTGTTTGATGCTCATGGACGCTACTCTAGGGCGCCAGGCAGCGAGACCCTACCGGGCCATCCCGGTTGACCTTGTCACAGTGGCAAGGTTTAGAGTGCAGCCTGCCAACCCTTTTCCTTCCGTGAAACTCCTCCGCGTCTGGCTTCTGGTGCTGCTCACCGTGCTGCTGCCCATCCGGGGTGGTATGGCGGCGGCCATGCTGTGCCCGCCGGCGGGGGCGGCAGGCCCAGCGGGCCTGATGCAGCACCAGGGGGGCCATGGCCACGGGGTCGGGCACGAGAGCGGCCATGGCAGCGACCACGAGGGCGACCATGCGCACGGCCACCATGCGGCCCACGGTGGCGCTGCAGGGGCGGGCACCGACCCTGCCGCCCACGCCCACGCCGACGGCTGCGACCTGTGCTCGGCGTCCTGCGCCTGCCCGCCGCTGCCCAGTGCGGCCGTGAGCGGCGTGCCTGAGCCGCGGGGCCTGAAATCCGCCGGGGCCCCCGACCCTGTGGCACCGGCGCCCCGCTTCCTGTCTGGCGGCCTCGAGCGTCCTCCCCGAAGCGCCTGAGCCCTTCGCGGCCTGGGCCGCGGCCCCGGCCGAATCCGCCTCGCGCCCACGCGCCCGCCGCGCGAGCCACCGCCGACACCCCGTCGGCGCAAGGACCTCCTCGAACCATGAACCGATACACCCGACTGACTGCCGTCGGCGCGGCCGCGCTGGCACTGGCCGGCTGCGCCTCGTTCTCGCCCGATGGCGGCATGGACCAAGTCGCCGCCATGACCCAGGCACGCACCGGCCACCCCGTAGCCGCCCAGCGCACGCCGGCCGAGGCCGGCACCGTCCAGGCCCGCGTGGCCGAGATCCTGAAACAGCCGCTGAGCGCCGACAGCGCGGTCGAGCTCGCCCTGCTGAACAACCGCGGCTTGCAGGCCAGCCTGGGCGAGCTCGGCATCGCCGAAGCCGACCTTGTGCAGGCCGGCCGGCTGCGCAACCCCGTCTTCAGCTTCGGCCGCATGACCGCTGGCGGCGTGGTGGAGGTCGAACGCGCTGTGGTGTTCGACCTGCTGGGGCTGCTGACGATGCCCAAGGCCCGCGAGGCGAGCCAGAGCCGGTTCGAGCTGGCCCAGCTGCAGGCCGCGCACGCGGCCGTGGGCACCGCCGCCGACACGCGACAGGCCTACTTCCACGCCGTGGCCGCCCAGGAGCTGGTGGGCTATACCGAGCAGGTCATGGAGGCGGCCGACGCCTCCAGCGAGCTGGCCCGACGCATGGCGCAGGCGGGCAACTTCAGCCCGCTGGAACGGATGCGCGAGCAGGCCTTCCGCGCCGACGCCGTCGCCGGCCTGGCCCGCGCGCGGCAGCAGTCGGTGGCCGCGCGTGAGCGCCTGGTTCGTCTGCTGGGCCTGTCCGGTGCGCAGCTCGACTTCCAGCTGCCCGCGCGGCTACCCGACCTGCCGACCGCCCCGATCGAGCCGCAAGATGCCGAGCAGACCGCACTCGATCAGCGCCTGGACGTGATGATGGCGCGGCGCAGCGCCGAGGCGACCGCGCGCACGCTCGGGCTGACCCAGGCGACGCGCTTCGTCAATGTGCTGGATCTGGCCGTGAGGGACCAGCACGAGACCGGCGGCCCGCGGGCCCGCGGCTTCGAGGTCGAGCTGGCTCTGCCCCTCTTCGACAGCGGCAGCCCGCGCACGCAGCGCGCCGAGGCGGCTTACCTGCAGGCCGTGCACCGCACGGCCGAGGTGGCGGTGCACGCGCGCTCCGAAGTGCGCGAGACCTATGCCGCCTACCGCAGCGCCTATGACCTGGCCCGCCACTACCGCGACGAGGTGGTGCCGCTGCGCAAGCGCATCTCGGAAGAAAACCTGCTGCGCTACAACGGCATGCTGATCGGCGTGTTCGAGCTGCTGGCCGATGCGCGCGAGCAGGTGCGCAGCGTCACGGAGCATGTGCAGGCCCTGCGCGACTTCTGGGTCGCACAGACCCAACTGCAGACCGCGCTCACCGGCCGTTCGCCGGGTGCGGGGGTCACGCCCATGCCCTCGCCCGCCGCCGCCACCGAGCAGGCCGGCGGCCACTGAGCCCGCAGAAAGAAAACCATGTCGAACCGCAGAAACTTCTTCAAGGCGGCCGGCGCTGCCGCGCTGGGCGCAGGTGCCGTCAGCCGGGTCGGGGCGGCCTCGCTGCCCGAGGCCGTCTACCAGCGCGCACCGATGACGCAACCACCACTGGTGCCGCCCAACGGGCGTCCTTACCAGCCGGTGGCCACGCTGAACGGCTGGACGCTGCCCTGGCGCATGAACAACGGGGTCAAGGAGTTCCACCTCGTGGCCGAGCCGGTGGTGCGCGAGCTGGCGCCGGGCATGAAGGCCCGCCTCTGGGGCTACAACGGCTCCAGCCCCGGCCCGACCATCGAGGCGGTCGAAGGCGATCGTGTGCGCATCTTCGTGACCAACAAGCTGCCGGAACACACCACCGTGCACTGGCACGGGCTGCTGCTGCCCTCGGGCATGGACGGCGTGGGCGGCCTGACCCAGCCGCACATCCCGCCCGGCAAGACCTTCGTCTACGAGTTCACCCTGCTGCGCGCCGGCACGCAGATGTACCACCCGCATGCCGACGAGATGACGCAGATGGCGATGGGCATGATGGGCATGTTCATCATCCACCCGAAGGACGCGCGGCAGATGAAGGTCGACCGCGACTTCGTCTTCCTGCTGGCGGCCTACGACATCGAGCCCGGCAGCGCCACGCCACGCACCAACGAGATGACGGACTTCAATCTCTGGACCTGGAACAGCCGCGTCTTCCCCGGCATCGACCCGCTGGTCTGCCGCACCGGCGACCGGGTACGGGTGCGGGTGGGCAACCTGACGATGACCAACCACCCGATCCACATGCACGGGCCGAGCTTTGTGGTCACCGGCACCGATGGCGGCTGGGTGCCGCCCTCGGCGCGCTGGCCCGAAGTGACGACCGACATCGCGGTCGGCCAGATGCGCGCCTTCGAGTTCGACGCGGTGGCCGGCGACTGGGCGATCCACTGCCACAAGTCGCACCACACGATGAACGCGATGGGGCATGCCGTGCCCAACATGATCGGCGTCGATCACCGTGGTGTGGCCGAGCGCATCGCGAAGCTGATCCCCGACTACATGGCGATGGGCGAGAACGGCATGGCCGAGATGGGCGCGATGGAGATGCCCCTGCCCGACAACACGCTGCCGATGATGACCGGCACCGGCCCCTACGGCCCGCTGGAGATGGGAGGCATGTTCAGCGTCGTGAAGGTGCGCGACGAGGTGCGCCCCGGCGACTACAAGGACCCGGGCTGGTACCGGCACCCGGCCGGCAGCGTGGCCTACGAGTTCAAGGGCGAGGTGCAGCCTCCCGCCCGGGCAGCATCGCCACGGGTGGACGAGCGCACGCTGACGGTCCGCAAACCGGCCGGTGGGCATGCCGGCCACTGACGCCCACGGAGCAACATGATGAAGAGCCTTTCCATCCGCCACGTCACCACCGCCGCCTTCGCGGCCATCACCCTGGCCGGGGCCCCACTCGCAGGAGCTCACGGCGACGGCGCCCACGCGCCGGCCCACAGCTTCGACCCGCGCAAGGTCGAGCCCACCCCCTTCGGCCAGCAGGGCGACCCGCGCAAGGTGACGCGGGTGATCAAGGTCGAGATGGCCGACAGCATGCGCTTCACGCCGGCCGAGATCACGGTCGCGCGCGGCGAGACCGTGCGCATCGTGGCCGCCAACAAGGGACAGGTGCTGCACGAGATGGTGCTCGGCACCGCCCAGGAGCTGGCCGCGCACGCCGAGATGATGAGGAAGTTTCCCGGCATGGAACACGACGAGCCGCACATGACCCATGTGAAGCCCGGCCGCAGCGGCGAGATCGTCTGGCAGTTCACCCAGCCGGGCGCGTTCCAGTTCGCCTGCCTCATTCCCGGCCACTTCGAGGCCGGCATGGTGGGTACGGTCACGGTCAAGTAAATCGAAAGGAAAGTTCATGATGACGAAGACCCCCCGGTTCGTGGCAAGCCTGTTGCTTGTCTTGGCCGGCGCCGCGCACGCCGCACCGCCGGCTGCATCGCCGGCTTCGCCGCTGGTCGATGGCGAGGTGCGCAAGGTCGACAAGGAACAGGGCAAGCTGACCCTGCGCCACGGCCCCATCCCCAACCTGGAGATGGGCGGCATGACCATGGTCTTCCGGGTGGCCGACCCGGCCTGGCTGGAGCGTCTGAAGGAAGGCGACAAGCTCAGCTTCACCGCCGACCGCGTCAACGGCGTGTTCACGGTGACCTCGATCGCGCCGAAGTCACCTTGAAAGCCACCGGGCGCGGACACCACCGCGACAGGTGAGGCCATCGCGCCGCTGGTGTAATGCGCATCATGAGCGCTTACAGCACCGAGAAGGTCACGCACGTCCACCACTGGAACGAGTCCCTCTTCACCTTCCAGTGCACGCGCGACCCGGGTTTGCGCTTCGACAGCGGCCAGTTCGTGATGATCGGGCTCATGGTCGACGGCAAGCCGCTGATGCGCGCCTACAGCGTGGCCAGCGCGCACTATGAAGAGCAGCTGGAGTTCTTCAGCATCAAGGTGCCGAACGGCCCGCTGACCTCGCGCCTACAGCACCTGCACAAGGGCGACTCGGTGCTGGTCGGCCGCAAGGCCCACGGCACCCTGCTGCTGCACGACCTGCTGCCCGGCCGGCACCTCTACCTCTTCGGCACCGGCACCGGCCTGGCGCCCTTCCTCAGCGTCATCAAGGACCCGCTGGTCTACGAACGCTTCGAGAAGGTGGTGCTGGTGCACGGCGTGCGCACCAAGAGCGAGCTGGCCTATGCCCAGATGATCGAGGAAGAGCTGCCGGGCAACGAATTCTTCGGCGAGGACGTGCGCCTCAAGCTCGTCTACTACCCCACCGTCACCCGCGAACCCTTCAAGAACCAGGGCCGGCTCACCGACCTGATGCACAGCAACAAGCTGTTCGACGACATCGGCCTGCCGCCGCTGAACCGCGAGGCCGACCGCGCCATGATCTGCGGCAGCCCCAGCATGCTGAAGGACACCTGCGCCCTGCTCGACGAGTACGGGCTGAAGGTGTCGCCGCGGCTGGGCGAGCCGGGCGACTACGTCTTCGAGCGGGCCTTCGTGGAACGCTGAGCCGCACCGCAGCCCGGGCCAGGCGGCAACCGGCGCGGTTCCCGGCACATCGTCAACAAGCGTCAATAGCGGGCCGCAGGGTGGCTGCGCATTGGCCGCCGTCTTCGTAGATTCCAGGGCTCATCCACCTCTCGGAGGAGCCATGATCCAGATCGCCAAGTGGACACTTCCCGCCGCCGCCCTGCTCGCCGCCGCGGGCGCCGTCGCCGGCCCGCTCGACAAACTCGACATCCGCCTCAGCCTGCCCCAGCCGGTGGTGCAGGGTGACGCCAGCGTCGCCGTCGACGTGACCGTCACCAACGTGGCCGGCCATGCCGTGAAAGTGCTGAAGTGGCAGTTGCCGGAAGACGCGCTGCACGCGCCGCTGTTCCGGGTCACCGCCGAAGACGGCCGCGAGGCGCGCTATGTCGGCCCGCTGGTCAAGCGCGCCGCCCCGACCGAAGCCGACTACCTGCGCCTACCCGCGGGCGCCACGCGCAGCTACCGGGTCGACCTGAGCCGCCTGTATCAGCTGGGCAACGGGCGCCACACGGTGCAGTTCCTCGGCCAGGAGGGCCGCGGCGCCGGCGAAGCCAGCTACAAGGCCTCGCCCGCGGTGATGCTGTGGACCTCCGGCCGCGACCACGCCACCGCGCTGGCCGCGGAAGCCGCCGCCGCCGAGGGCACCGAAGCCAGCATCAGCTTCTCGGGCGGCTGCACCGCTTCGGAACAGACCACGCTGACCAACGCCGTGGACGCCGCCATCGTCTATTCGACCGAGTCCAAGGCCTACATGAACGGCACGCCCTCGGGCACGCGGCGGTACGTGGAATGGTTCGGCAAGTTCAAGCAGACGCGCTGGAATACGGTGGAGACCCACTTCAACAAGATCGACGAGGCCTTCAAGACCAAGCCGCTGACGCTGGACTGCTCGTGCAACAGCGGCGCCTACGCCTACGTCTACGCCAACCAGCCCTACAAGATCTACCTGTGCAACGCCTTCTGGTCGGCCCCGATGACGGGCACCGATTCCAAGGCCGGCACGCTGATCCACGAGATGTCGCACTTCACCGTGGTGGCCGGCACCGATGACCACGCCTATGGCCAGGTGGCGGCGCGCAACCTCGCGAAGAACAACCCGAAGCAGGCCGTGGACAACGCCGATAACCACGAATACTTCGCCGAGAACACCCCGGCGCTGCCCTGAGCGCCGCGCGGGCACAGGCAGGCATGCGGGGACATCTGATGGCCGCCACGCTCGTGTGCGCGATGGTCGGTGCGCCGGTGGCCGCCACGACGGCGGCCGGCGCCCTGCGCTGCACGCTGCAGGCGGCCCCGCGCGCCCAGGTGGGCCAGCCGGTGTGGATGCGCTTCACGCTCACCAACACCGGCGCGGCGCCGTTGCAGGTGCTGGCGTGGAACACACCTTTCGAGGGCGCGTGGTTCGCACCGTTCGTCACCGTCCGCCGTGACGGTGGGGCGGCCCTGCCCTACCGGGGGCCGATGCTGAAACGCGGCGACCCTCAGATGGCCGACTACCTGCGCCTGGAGGCCGGCCAGTCGCTGAACGCCGAGCTCGACCTCGCACTGCCCTTCGACCTGTCGGTACCCGGCCGCTACCGGGTTCAGCCGCGCATCCAGTTGATCGACCTGATGGTGCCGACCGCAGGTGCCAGCGCACCGCGCCCGCGGGCACGGCACCAGGGGGCCGAGCTGGCCTGCCCGGCCGTCGGCTTCACGCTCGACCCCTAGGATCCGAGGCTCTCGTGGTGCGCGCTGGCACCACGCTTCCAGTAGGCCGCGGCGCGGATGGCGCGCTTGTCGTGACCCTTCTCGTCGACCAGGATGCGGCGCAGCTCGGCCATCTCGGCCGCCTCGCCAGCCGCCCAGGCGTAGCCCTCGCCGGCCGGCAGCGGCAGGCCGCGCAGCAGCGCCAGCGTCTCGTCGCCGGTGCGCGTCCAGTGCCATTGCACGTCGGCCTCGGTTTGCAGGGCCGGCCGGTCGGCCTCGTCGGGGATCTGCAGCACGACGATCGCTTTCGCGCCGGGTGGCAGCTCTTCGAGCCGGCGCGCGATGGCCGGCAGCGCCGTCTCGTCACCCACCAGCAGGTGCCAGGCGTAGTCGAGCGGGATGAGGAAGGAGCCGCGCGGGCCACCGATGCGCACGCGCTGCCCGGGCGCCGCCTGCTCAGCCCAGCCCGCGGCGGGGCCGTCGCCGTGGCGCACGAACTCCAGCGTCAGCTCGCGCTGCGCGTTGTCGAAGCGGCGCGGCGTGTAGTCGCGCTTGGCCGGCTCGTCGCTGCCGATGTCGAAAAAGACCTTCACATGGTCGTCGAAGGAAGGGCTGACGAAATCCTCCAGCGACTCCCCGGTGAAGGTGACAGCGCGCAGGTGCGGCGTCACGTCGCGCACCTCGCGCACCGTCAGCTCGCGGAATTTCAGTTCATGCCGCAGGCGTTGCACCCGGCCCAGTACGCTGCTCATGGCGTTCATTGATCAATTGATTGACAATGTCATCCATCATGGGCAAAGCATTTGACAATGTCAACCAACACGCCACAAAGCCCTCGGCCCGGAGTGGGGACGAGCTGCTGGAGCTGGTGCACACCGTGATGCACCAGCTGCGCTCGCAGCAGTACCAGGCGATGCGCGAAGGCCCGCTGGCGCTGACGCACATGGAAAGCAAGGTGCTGGGCTATTTCGGCCGACTGCCCGGCGCCACGCAAAGCGACCTGGTGCAGCACAGTGGGCGCGACAAGGCGCAGCTGGCCCGGCTCATCAAGGGCCTTCGCGAGCGCGGCCTGCTCGCCGCCGAGGCCGACGAGGCCGACCGCCGCAACCTGCGCCTACGCCTGACCGACGAAGGCCAGGGCCTGCTGCGCACGCTGCAGCAGCGCACCCGCAGGGTGAACGCGCAGGCGGTGCAGGGCCTGAGCCGCGCCGAGCATGAGCAGTTGCGCGGGCTGCTGCAGCGGCTGAAGGACAACCTGGAACGCGACATCTGACCGGGTGACGGAGCCCGCGCGGCCAACGCCCGGGCGCTAAAATCTCTGCCCTTCACCCGGTCTTGCAGTCGCCTTTCGCCTGGCAGGCCGATCCGATTCACACAGCCCCTGGGTCTACACCATGCACCGCTGTGCCGCCCGTGCGCCGTCGACCGGCGCCTCGCGCCGCCTTGTCCTTGCCGCCCTGGGCGCCGCCGGCCTGTTCGCCGCCCTGCCGACCCGCGCGCAGCACGCCCGCCGCTTCCCGCGCAAGGCGCTGCGGGGCGAGATCCGCTTCGCCGCCTACCCTGAGCTGCTGCTGAACGGCCAGCCGGCCCGCCTGTCGCCGGCCAGCCGGGTGCGCGACATGGCCAACATGATCGCGATGCCAGCCACCCTGCAAGGCAACCGGGTCATGGTGCACTACACCCTCGACTGGATGGGCCTGCTGCACGAGGTGTGGATCCTCACCCGCGAAGAGATCGCGAAGCTCTGGCCGCGCACGCCGCAGGAAGCGGCCTCCTGGGTCTTCGACGAACCCTCGCAGACCTGGAGCCGCCCATGAGCACCACCCCGACGACCCCGAAGAAGGTCTACATCCGCACCTTCGGCTGCCAGATGAACGAGTACGACTCGGACAAGATGGCCGACGTGCTGCGCGCCGCCGAGGGCTACGAGCCGACCCAGGACGTGGAGCAGGCCGACCTGGTGCTCTACAACACCTGCTCGGTGCGCGAGAAGGCCGCCGAGAAGGTCTTCTCCGACCTGGGCCGCATCAAGCACCTGAAGAAGAAGGGCGTGCTGATCGGCGTCGGCGGCTGCGTCGCCAGCCAGGAGGGCGCGGCCATCATCGAGCGTGCGCCTTACGTCGACATCGTGTTCGGCCCGCAGACGCTGCACCGGCTGCCGCAGCTGATCCAGCAGCGCCATGCACAGCATCGCCCGCAGGTCGACATCAGCTTCCCCGAGATCGAGAAGTTCGACAACCTGCCGCCGGCCAAGGTCGAGGGCGCAAGCGCGTTCGTCTCGATCATGGAAGGCTGCTCCAAGTACTGCACCTACTGCGTGGTGCCCTACACCCGCGGCGAAGAGGTCTCGCGCCCCTTCGAAGATGTGCTGACCGAGGTCGCCGGCCTGGTCGACCAGGGTGTCAAGGAGATCACGCTGCTGGGCCAGAACGTCAACGCCTACCGCGGCACGATGGGCGGCACGGCCGAGATCGCCGACTTCGCGCTGCTGCTGGAGTACGTGGCCGAGATCCCCGGCGTCGAGCGCATCCGCTACACCACCAGCCACCCGAACGAGTTCACCCAGCGCCTGATCGACGCCTATGGCCGCATCCCGCAGCTGGTGAACCACCTGCACCTGCCGGTGCAGCACGGCTCCGACCGCATCCTGATGGCGATGAAGCGCGGCTACACCGCGCTCGAATACAAGAGCACGATCCGCAAGCTGCGCGCCGTGCGGCCCGACATCGCGATGAGCTCCGACTTCATCGTCGGCTTCCCCGGCGAGACGGAAGAAGACCACGCCAAGACGATGAAGCTGATCGATGACATCGGTTACGACGCCTCGTTCAGCTTCATCTACAGCGCCCGCCCCGGCACGCCGGCGGCCGCGCTGCAGGACGACACGCCGCACGAGGTGAAGCTGGCACGCCTGCAGGCGCTGCAGGCCAAGCTGGAAGACAACGTGCGCCGCTACAGCGCGCAGCGGGTCGGCACGGTGCAGCGCATCCTGGTCGAAGGGCCGTCGCGCAAGAACGCCGCCGAGCTGATGGGCCGCACCGAGTGCAACCGCATCGTCAATTTCGCCGGCCCGGCCCGCCTGGTGGGCCAGATGATCGACGTGAAGATCACCGAGGCCCTGCCGCACTCGCTGCGCGGCGCGGTGGTCGTGAAGGAGACGGCGGCCGCCTGAGCGCGGCGGCTACCTGAGGTGGCGCAGCCCGCGCCACCACAACGCCAGCGCGGTAGCCACCACCAGCAGCCCGTAGGTGGCCATGCGGCCGTCGCGGCCGAAGAACACAAGGCCCGCGATCAGGGCGATCGCGCCGGCGGCCATGGCCCACTTCGCCAGGGCAGCAAAGCCCACCGGCCGCAGCGCCTTCCACCACAGCAGCTTGCACAGGCCGGCGGCGATCAGGCCCACGCCGATGGCCGGGCCGAAGAAATTGGCGAGGTGCCATAGCGCGTCCAGCGGGCCCATCTTGCTCGTTCGGAAGGTTGTTCAGGGTCTGCAGCTTGCTCTGGATCAAGCCGCGACGCACTGCCGAGGGCCTGACCGGTCCGCCGCCAGCGCAGTGAAAGACACAAATTTTATAATTCGCCCATGGGTGTCATCGCGCTCGGACTGAACCACACCACCGCCCCGCTGGACTTGCGCGGGCGGTTCGCGTTCACGCCCGAGCAGCTGCCGCCGGCGCTGCGGGCCCTGCGCGAGCAGTGGCAACGCCTGCAGCCCGAGGCCGCCATCCTCTCGACCTGCAACCGCACCGAGCTGTATGTGGCCGGAAGCGCCGCCCCGGGCCGCGAGCTCGTGCGCCCGGCGGTCGACTGGCTGGCCGCGCAAGGTGGCGTCGACGGCGGCAAGCTGCTGTCGCACACCTATGTGCTCGAAGGCCGCGACGCCGCGCGCCACGCCTTCCGCGTCGCCTCCGGCCTCGACTCCATGGTGCTGGGCGAGCCGCAGATCCTGGGCCAGATGAAGGAAGCGGTGCGCGGCGCCAACGAGGCCGGCACGCTCGGCACCACGCTGCACCAGCTGTTCCAGCGCTCGTTCTCGGTCGCCAAGGAAGTGCGCAGCTCGACCGAGATCGGCGCCCACTCGATCAGCATGGCCGCCGCCACGGTGCGGCTGGCCTCGCAGCTGTTCGAAGACCTGCGCGAGACCAAGGTGCTGTTCGTCGGCGCGGGCGAGATGATCGAGCTGGTGGCCACCCATTTCGCCGCCCGCGAGCCGAAGCAGATGGCGCTGGCCAACCGCACGCTGGAGCGCGGCGAAAAGCTCGCCAGCCGCTTCGGCGCCCAGGCCATCCGCCTGGCCGACCTGCCGGCGCGACTGCACGAGTTCGACGCGGTGATCTCCTGCACGGCCAGCACGCTGCCGATCATCGGGCTGGGCGCGGTGGAGCGGGCGCTGAAGGCGCGCCGCCGCCGGCCGATGTTCATGGTCGACCTGGCGGTGCCGCGCGACATCGAGCCCGAGGTGGCACGCCTGTCCGACGTCTACCTCTACACCGTCGACGACCTGACCGAGGTGGTGCAGACGGCGGGCGAAAAGCGCCAGGCCGCTGTCGCCCAGGCCGAGGCCATCATCGACGCCGGCGTGCAGAGCTTCTCGCACTGGCTGGATCAGCGCGCCAGCGTGCCACTGATCCAGGCCCTGAACACCCAGGCCGACGAATGGCGCACGGCCGAGCTGGGCCGCGCGCGCAAGCTGCTGGCCCGTGGCGACGACGTCGACAGCGTGCTCGACGCGCTGTCGCGCGCACTGACGCAGAAGATGCTGCACGGCGCCCTGGCCGAGCTGCGCGCCAGCGAGGGCGAGACGCGCCACGCAACCGCCGAGTGGGTCTCGCGCCTGTTCCTGCGCCAGGCCACGCGCAACCTGGGCGCCGACGAGCCCGGCCCCGGCGACAAGCTGTAGCGACGCGGCCCTCGAAGCCGCCCCGGCTCGCCGCCCGCGGGCCTGACCCGTCGCCCCCTCCTCCGCCGGCCCACCGGCACCGCCCATGAAAGATTCCCTGCGCCAGCAACTGCAACGCCTCGCCATGCGCCTGGCCGAGCTGGACGCCAGCCTGGCCGACCCGCAGGTCACCGCCGACATCGGCCGCTACCGCACCCTCGCGCGCGAGCAGGCCGAGGCGGCCGGGGTGGTCGACCTGTTCCGCCGCCACGAGCAGCGCGAAAGTGACCTGGCCGCGGCGCGCGAGCTGCTGGGCGACCCCGACATGGCCGAGATGGCGCGCGAGGAGATCGCCAGCGCCGAGGCCGAACTGGCGCAGCTGCTGGGCGAGCTGCAGACCGCCCTGCTGCCGCGCGACCCCGACGACCACCGCAACGCCTTCGTCGAGATCCGCGCCGGCACCGGCGGCGAGGAATCGGCGCTCTTCGCCGCCGACCTGGCCCGCATGTACACCCGCTACGCCGAAACCCAAGGTTGGCGCTGCGAGGTGATGAGCGAGAACGCGTCGGACCTGGGCGGCTACAAGGAAATCGTCTTCCGCTTCGAGGGCCCCCAGGTCTACGAAAAGATGAAGTTCGAGTCCGGCGGCCACCGTGTGCAGCGCGTGCCCGAGACGGAAGCGCAGGGCCGCATCCACACCAGCGCCTGCACGGTGGCGGTGATGCCCGAGCCCGACGAGGCTGCCGAGGTGACGCTCAACCCGGCCGACCTGCGCATCGACACCTTCCGCGCCAGCGGCGCCGGCGGCCAGCACATCAACAAGACCGACAGCGCGATCCGCGTCACGCACATCCCGACCGGCCTGGTCGCCGAATGCCAGGACGACCGTTCGCAGCACCGCAACAAGGCCAAGGCGCTGGCGGTGCTGCAGGCGCGCCTGCAAGACCGCGAGCGCGCCGAGCGCGACGCCAAGGAAGCCGCCACTCGCAAGGCGCTGGTCGGCTCGGGCGACCGCTCCGATCGCATCCGCACCTACAACTTCCCGCAGGGGCGCCTGACCGACCACCGCATCAACCTCACGCTCTACAAGCTCGGGCAGATCATGGACGGTGACCTGGGCGACGTGATCGCTGCGCTGCAGGCCGAGCGCGCCCAGCAGCAACTGGCTGCGCTGGAAAGCGGCGGCGCCGCGTGACCACGATGACCGTGGCGCAGGCGCTGGCCGCGGCCCAGTCCGCCGGCCTGGAGCGGCTCGACGCCCAACTGCTGCTCGGCCACCTGCTTGGCCAGCCGCGCAGCTGGCTGATCGCCCACGACGACGACACCCTGGCGCCCGGCCAGGCCGATGCCTACGCGGCGCTCTGCGCGCGCCGAGCCGCCGGCGAGCCCTTTGCCTACCTGGTCGGCGAGCGGGAGTTCCACGGCCTGAGCCTGCAGGTCAGCCCGGCCGTGCTGGTGCCCCGGCCCGACACCGAGGCGCTCGTCGACTGGGCGCTGGAGCTGCTGGCGCAGGAGATGATCGGCCAACGCGCGCCCGAGGCCGTCGACCTGGGCACGGGCAGCGGCGCGATCGCGCTGGCCGTCAAGCACCGGCGGCCGGGCACGCGGATGAGCGCCGTCGACCTGAGCGAGGCCGCCCTCGCCGTCGCCCGGGGAAATGCCCAACGCCTGGGGCTGGCCATCGATTTCCACGCCGGCTCCTGGTGGCAACCGCTGGCCGGGCGGCGCTTCGACCTCGTCCTGAGCAACCCGCCCTACATCGCCGGCGGCGACCCGCACCTGGCCGCGCTGGCCCGCGAGCCGGCGCTGGCGCTCACGCCGGGCGGCGACGGGCTCGGGGCCATCCGCGAGATCGTGGCCGGTGCCCCACCCCACCTGGCCCCGGGCGCCTGGCTGCTGCTTGAGCATGGCTTCGATCAGGCCGCGGCGGTCGCGGCCCTGCTGGAAGCAGCCGGTTTCGAGGCCGTGGCCACGCGCCGCGACCTGGCAGGCCATGCCCGCTGCACCGGCGGCCGGTGGGGCCCCTGAGCCCCCCAAGAACGAGGCTGGGTGTCCCATGTAATGGGCCGAAACAGCGCCAGCGACCGGGCGCATTTCACACGCACGGAAAATTTGGCCGGAGTAGTATGGATTCCGACGGCCGCACGTCGCCGGCCCTTGGACGGGAGGTCCACCATGCGTCGATTCGCTGCGATTCCGGTGGCTTCGCTGCTGCTGGCAGGCAACTTGGCCTGGGCGGCGCCCGCCGCGCCTGCGCCGGTGGGCGACGGCCTGAAGGTCGGCACCGACAGCCAGGAGGCCTGGTCCGCGTGGCAGGCCCGGCTGAGCTACGCCACGCCGACGCTGCCACTGTGGGGCCAGCCGCTGGCAGGCGGCCCGGGCGGGTTGATGCTTGCTGGCGACCGCTACTTCGGCTGGGGCCGGCTGGGCGACAGCGGCGGCCTGCGCGCCACCGGCGGCCTGCTGCTGGGCCCGAGCGCCCTCCCGGGCCATGGAGCGAACGACTTCTTCTGGCGCGTGGGCACCAACGGCGCCGCCGAGTCGGACACCACGGCGGCCGTGCCCTACCTCGGCCTGGGCTACAGCGCCTGGTGGGCGCGCAGTGGGCTGGGCCTGTCGGCCGACCTGGGGCTGGCCGCCCAGCGGCCAGGCCAGGCGGTGCGCTTCGGCCGCGTCTTCTCCGGCGCCGACAGCCTGGACGACATGGTGCGCGCGATGCAACTCGCCCCCATGCTGCAGGTCAACCTGTCCTACGCTTTCTGAGCCGGGCCGTCCGGGCATGAAGCCGCCGTGCTGCCCGCACGGCGGCTTTGTTTTATAAAGCCGGGGTGGGCCGACAATGGCCCCCAACGCGAGATTTCCGAAAGCAACAGATGAGCGACGTCCAGCAACGCATCGACCAGATCGTCAAGGGCCACAAGGTGGTCCTGTTCATGAAGGGCACAGCCCAGTTCCCGATGTGCGGCTTCTCCGGCCGCGCGGTGCAGGTGCTCAAGGCCTGTGGCGTCAACGACCTGACCACCGTCAACGTGCTCGAGGATGAAGAGATCCGCCAAGGCATCAAGGAGTACGCCAACTGGCCGACCATCCCGCAGCTCTACGTGAACGGCGAGTTCGTCGGTGGCTCGGACATCATGATGGAGATGTACCAGGCGGGTGAGTTGCAGCCACTGCTGTCGGCCTGAGCCTGCACGAGCATGCCCGCGCACATCGTCGTCGGCATCACCGGCGCCTCGGGTGCGCTGTACGGGGTGAAACTGCTGGAGCGCCTGCGCGCGCTCGGCGTACACACCCACCTGGTCGCCACGCCAGCGGGCATCCTCAACGTGCACCACGAGCTGGGGCTGGACCGCTCCGCGCTGGAGGCGCTGGCCAGCGAGTCGCACCCCGCCGGTGACATCGGCGCCTGCATCGCCAGCGGCAGCCACCGCACCGAGGCCATGGTGGTAGCGCCCTGCTCGATGAAATCGCTCGCCGCCATCGCCCATGGTTTCGGCGACAACCTGCTCACGCGTGCTGCCGACGTCACGTTGAAAGAGCGTCGGCGCCTGGTGCTGATGGTGCGCGAAACGCCTTTCAACCTGGCCCATCTTCGCAACATGACCACCGTGACCGAGATGGGGGCGGTGGTCTTCCCGCCCCTGCCGGCCTTCTACCACCGGCCGCAGACCATCGACGAACTGGTGGCAGACACCGTGGAGCGGGTGGTCGAGCTGCTGGGGGCGGGCGACGCTGCGCCGAAGCGCTGGGCGGGGCTCTAGCGCGGACAGTCCACGGGCAGCTCCGAGGCGGCCGCGCCCCCTGCCGCAGGGCGGGGCGGTACACGGCCCGGGGGGCTCAGCACTCAGGCCTGCGGTAGCGCGGCGATCCACTGCTTGCGCGCACCGAACACCAGGTTCGGGTATTCAGGCCGCCCACGGCTGCCGTTGTAGCGGCCCAGCGCCATGAAGAGATCGCCCTTCTCGCGCTCCAGGTAGTGGCGCAGGATCACGCAGCCGAAACGCAGGTTGGTCTGCATGTGGAAGAGCCGTGCCGGGTCGCCGTCGCCGATCAGCCGGGCCCAGAAAGGCATCACCTGCATGTAGCCGCGCGCACCGGCCACGCTGATGGCGTACTTGCGAAAGCCACTTTCGACCTGCACCAGGCCCAGCACCAGTTCGGGCTGGAGGCTGGCGCGCTTGCTTTCGTACCAGAGCGTCTCGAGAAACTCGATGCGGGTCTGCCGCTCGGCCTTGCGGGGCTTGAGCTTGTCGCTCATCGCGCCCAGCCAGCGCAGGTAGGGCAGGCGCTCCTCGAAGGTGGCGAACTGCGGCTTGGGGGGCGCGCTGTTGGCGATCGAGGCCGACAGCGCCGTGCGCACCGAATCCGCCAGCGGCTCTTCGGCCTGCTTGCCGGCAACGGCCGGGCGCCAGGCGGCGGGGCCCAGCAGGGAGCACGCGGCCCCGGCCTGCAGCCAGCGCCGGCGCTCGGCCAACAACGCGGCGGGCCGCGACATGCTCAAGCCGCCAGCCGCGCCTTGACCATGGCGGCGACTTCAGCCACCGGCACCTTGCCAGCCTCGGCGTCACGCCGGCCCTGCACTTCGAGCTGGCCCTCTTTCAGGGCCCGGTCGGAGATCACCACCCGCAGCGGCACGCCGATCAGCTCCCAGTCGGCGAACATCGCACCCGGGCGCTCGCCACGGTCGTCCAGCATCACGTCGACGCCAGCGGCCAGCAACTCGTCGTGCAACTGGTCGGCCGCCGCCTTGACCTCGGCCGATCGGTCGTAGCCGATCGGGCAGATCACCGCGGCGAACGGTGCAATCGCGGCCGGCCAGATGATGCCGCGGCCATCGTTGTTCTGCTCGATCGCCGCGCCGAGGATGCGCGTCACGCCGATGCCGTAGCAGCCCATCTGCATCGGCTGCGGCTTGCCGGTCTCGTCCAGGAAGTTGGCATCCATCGCCAATGAGTACTTGGTGCCGAGGTAGAACACATGGCCCACCTCGATGCCGCGCTGGATGGCGAGCACGCCCTTGCCGTCGGGGGAGGGGTCGCCGGCCACGACGTTGCGGATGTCGGCCACGAGATCGGGCTCGGGCAGGTCGCGCCCCCAGTTGACGCCGGTGAGGTGGAAGTCGGCCTCGTTGGCGCCGCAGACGAAATCGGCCATGTGGGCCACCGTGCGGTCGGCAATCACCTTGACCGGCTTCTTCGTGCCGACCGGGCCCAGGTAGCCTGGCTTGCAGCCGAAGTGGTCCTCGATCTCGGCCACGGTCGCAAAGCGCCAGCCCTCTTTCAGGCCCGGGACCTTGCCGGTCTTGACTTCGTTCAGGTCGTGGTCACCGCGCACCAGCAGCAGCCAGACGGTGCTCCTGACGATGTCGCCGGCTTCGGTCTTCTCGTCGGTGGCCAGCACCAGCGACTTCACGGTCTGCGACAGCGGCAGGCCGAGCAGCTGCGCCACGTCTGCACAGGTAGCCTTGCCCGGCGTGGGCGTCTTCACCATGGGCTGCGATGCCGAGGCGCGCGAAGCCAGCAGCGGCAGGGCCTCGGCCAGCTCGATGTTCGCGGCGTAGTCGCTGGTGGGGCAATAGATCAGCGCGTCTTCGCCGGTGTCGGCGATGACCTGGAACTCGTGCGAGGCATCGCCACCGATCGCGCCGGTGTCGGCTGCCACCGCGCGGTACTGCAGGCCGAAGCGGTCGAAGATGCGCTTGTACGCATCGAACATCACCTGGTAGCTCTTCAGCGCGCCGTCCTTGTCGCGGTCGAAGGAGTAGGCATCCTTCATCGTGAACTCGCGGCCACGCATGATGCCGAAGCGGGGTCGGCGCTCGTCCCGGAACTTGGTCTGGATGTGATAGAAATTCTTCGGCAACTGCTTGTAGCTGCGCAGCTCCTGGCGCGCGATGTCGGTGATGACCTCCTCCGACGTGGGCTGGATGATGAAGTCGCGATCGTGGCGGTCCTTCACGCGCAGCAGCTCGGGGCCATAGGCCTGGAAGCGGCCCGATTCCTGCCACAACTCGGCCGGCTGCACCACCGGCATCAGCAGCTCCACGGCGCCGGCGCGGTTCATCTCCTCGCGGATGATGGCCTCGACCTTGCGGATCACCCGCAGGCCCATCGGCATGTAGTTGTAGATGCCGGCGCCGAGCCGCTTGATCATGCCGGCGCGCATCATCAGCTGGTGGCTGATCACCTCGGCATCGGCGGGCGCTTCCTTGAGCGTGGAGATGAAGAACTGGCTGGCTTTCATGGCGACGTTCTTTCCCGGCGGGCGCTTCGGGAAAGCGAGGGCTGTGCCCCTATGTGCCCTTCCTGCCGCCGGTGCTATATTGATTTCAGTTCAAAAATCGGGGTTTGATTATGCTCGACCGGGAGGGCTACAGGCCTAACGTCGGCATCATCCTGCTCAACGCGCGCAACCAGGTCTTCTGGGGCAAGCGTCTTCGCACCCATTCCTGGCAGTTCCCGCAAGGGGGCATCAAGTACGGTGAATCGCCAGAGCAGGCGATGTTCCGCGAGCTGCATGAGGAAGTCGGCTTGCTTCCGGAACATGTGCAGATCCTCGCCCGCACGCGCGACTGGCTGCGCTACGAGGTGCCCGACCACTTCATCCGAAAGGACGCGCGGGGCCACTACAAGGGCCAGAAGCAGATCTGGTTCCTGTTGAAGCTGATGGGCCGCGACAGCGACATGAACCTGCGCGCGACCGACCACCCCGAGTTCGACGCCTGGCGCTGGAACGAGTACTGGGTGCCGCTCGACGTGGTGATCGAGTTCAAGCGCGGCGTCTACCAGATGGCACTCACCGAGCTCGCACGCTTCCTGCCCAAGGTGAACCACCACAACCGCTACCTGCGTGGCGGGATGCGGCCGCACAACCGCGACGACCACCGAGGGACGCGCGGCGATGGCCCCGATGCCCTGAAGCCGGACGGCTCAGGCGACGATCACGCGGGGCCGATCAGCCGTCACTGAGTGGCGCCGCCGATTGCGGCTGAGGCCGGCCCTCCGGGCCCTGACGTCCGCCGAGGCGGACGTCAGCCTTCGCCGCAACCTTGCTCTCGCTCACGCGAGAACAAGGTTGTCCCGGTGAATGAGCTCCGGCTCGCTGGCGTAACCCAGCAACCCTTCGATCTGCGACGAGGGCTTGCGCGCGATGAGGCGCGCCTCGGCGCTGGAGTAGTTGGCCAGCCCACGGGCCACTTCGGCACCCGCGGCGCTGCGCACCGCGATCACGTCGCCGCGGTGGAACTCGCCCTCGACCTCGACCACGCCAATCGGCAGCAGGCTCTTGCCTTCGTCGCGCAGCTTGATCACCGCGCCGTCGTCGACGCGCACGGCGCCCCGCAACTGCAGGTGGTCGGCCATCCATTGCTTGCGGGCTGCCAGCTTGGGCAGGCCGGCCAGCAAGGCGCTGCCGATGGCTTCTCCGGCGGCCAGACGCAGCAGCACATCGGGCTCGCGGCCCCAGGCGATCACCGTGCTCGCGCCGCTGCCGGCGGCGCGTTTGGCCGCAAGCACCTTGGTGATCATGCCCCCACGGCCGATGCTCGAGCCGGCACCGCCGGCCATTGCCTCGAGCGCCGGGTCGCCCGCCTCGGCCACGTCGATGAAACGGGCCGACGCATCCTTGCGCGGGTCGGCCGAATACAGACCGCGCTGGTCGGTCAGGATCACCAACGCATCGGCCTCGACCAGGTTGGCCACCAGCGCACCAAGAGTGTCGTTGTCACCGAACTTGATCTCGTCGTTGACGACGGTGTCGTTCTCGTTGATGACCGGAATCACCTTCAGGCCCAGCAGCGTGAGCAGGGTCGATCGGGCGTTGAGGTAGCGCTCGCGGTCGGCCAGGTCGGCGTGCGTCAGCAGCACCTGGGCGCTACCCATCCCATGGGCCGAAAGCTTCTGCTCGTACATCTGCGCCAGCCCCATCTGGCCGACGGCGGCGGCGGCCTGCAGCTCCGGCAGTTCCTTCGGCCGCGTGGCCCAGCCCAGGCGCTTCATGCCTTCGGCGATCGCGCCCGACGACACCATCACCACCTCGCGCCCCTGGGCGGCCAGCGCGGCAAGCTGGCGGCACCAGTTGTCGATCGCCACGGCGTCGACACCGCGACCTTCGTTGGTGACCAGGCTGGAGCCGACCTTGACGACGATGCGACGCGCCGCGCCCAGCGCACTGGTTGTCATCGGGTGGCTCCCGCGTCGGAGCCACCATCGAAGCGCGGGTCGGGCTCGGGCGCCGGTGGGTTCGCCTCGGCGGCCACATGCTCCCAGATGGCGTGGACGAGCGGCTGCAGCCCTTCGCGCG
This sequence comes from Pseudomonadota bacterium, assembly GCA_049322835.1. Taxonomy (GTDB): domain Bacteria; phylum Pseudomonadota; class Gammaproteobacteria; order Burkholderiales; family Burkholderiaceae_C; genus Ideonella. The sequence continues at coordinate 40,734 of JBMOQN010000021.1, forward strand.
CCAGCGCCGAGATCTCGAACACCGGCCCCTTCCATTTGTAGCGCTTGACGAAGTCCTTCACACGCTTGGCGCGCTCCTCCTCGGGCACCATGTCCAGCTTGTTCAGCACCAGCCAGCGCGGCTTGTCGAGCAACGAGGCGCCCGGACGGGGCATGCGCCGGTTGCCGCCCAGTTCGGCCCGCTCGGCATCGGAGAGTTCGGGGGCCATGGCCGACGCCTCGTCGTACTTGCGCAGTTCCTCCACGATGGCCTTGGCCTGCGCGACCGGGTCGACGGCGTCATCGAACGGTGCCATGTCGACGACATGCAGCAGCAAGCGGGTGCGCTGCAGGTGCCGCAGGAAAAGGTGACCCAGCCCCGCCCCTTCCGAGGCGCCTTCGATCAGGCCGGGAATGTCGGCCACGACAAAGCTCTTTTCGGGCGCCACGCGCACGACACCGAGGTTCGGGTGCAGGGTGGTGAACGGGTAGTCGGCGATCTTCGGTCGCGCGTTCGACACCGCGGCGATCAGGGTCGACTTGCCGGCGTTGGGCATGCCCAGCAGGCCCACGTCGGCCAGCACACGCAGCTCCAACCGGACCTTGTAGGCCTCGCCCGGCCAACCGGGCGTCTTCTGCCTCGGCGCGCGGTTGGTGCTGCTCTTGAAGTGCAGGTTGCCGAAGCCGCCGTCGCCCCCCTTGGCCAGCAGCACCGGCACGTCGGGCTCGATCAACTCGGCCAGCACGCGGCCGGTCTCGACATCGGTGACGATGGTGCCCACCGGCATGCGCAGCGTGATGTCCGGGCCGGCGGCGCCGAAGCAGTCCGAGCCGCGGCCGGATTCACCGTTCTTCGCCTCGTGGCGGCGCGCGTAGCGGTAGTCGATCAGCGTGTTGAGGTTGCGGTCGGCCACCGCCCAGACGCTGCCGCCCCGGCCGCCGTCGCCGCCGTCCGGCCCGCCAAAGGGAATGAACTTCTCGCGCCGGAAGCTCGCGCAGCCGGCGCCGCCGTGACCGGCTGCGATGTCGATGGTGGCTTCGTCGACGAACTTCATGGTGCAAGGATGGTAGCGAACAGGGTCCAGCAGACCCTAGAAGTGAGAAAGCCCCGGCAGGCCGGGGCTTCGCAGGTGCAGCGTAAGCGCCTTACAGCGGCGTCACGTTGACCGTGTGCCGGTTCTGCTCGCCCTTGATGGCGAACGACACGGTGCCGTCGACCAGCGCGAACAGCGTGTGATCGCGGCCCATGCCGACGTTGTTGCCGGCGTGGAACTTGGTGCCGCGCTGGCGCACGATGATCGAGCCTGCCGAGATGGCCTGGCCGCCGAACGCCTTGACGCCAAGCATCTTGGGCTGGGAGTCACGACCGTTCCGGGTGGAACCGCCGCCTTTTTTCTGTGCCATGGATCAGAACTCCTGCTGGTGCTTCAGCCGTTGACCGCGCTGATTTCCAGCTCGGTGTATTGCTGGCGGTGACCGCCGTGCTTCTGGTAGTGCTTGCGGCGACGCATCTTGAAGATGCGCACCTTGTCGTGCTTGCCGTGCGCCACGACCGTGGCCTTCACGGTGGCGCCGCTCACCAGGGGGGTCCCGACCTTCAGGCCTTCGCCGTCGCCGACGGCCAACACCTGATCGATCACGATTTCCTGGCCAACGTCCGCAGCAATCTGTTCTACCTTGATCTTTTCGCCGGCTGCAACCTTGTATTGCTTGCCACCGGTTTTTATGACCGCGTACATATGTGCCCTTCGTGTTTTTGCAAGAATGCAAAAGCTTCACCCGGCCAATTCCGGGCGAAGCCTGCGATTATAGCAACTTCCCAGGGAAGACGCCATGGTCGCCGCCTGCCGCGGCGCGTGCGAAAGGACCGCGGCAAGCCCCTTTCTATAATCGGCCGCTTTGCCGCCTGCGGCACCTTCCACCGAGCAGTTCGACGACCATGCCCGCCACGGACACCTCTTTGCCGGCCGCCCACACCGCTGCGGCGGACCCCATGGCCGAGGGCATGGCGCGGGTCGACGATGTCATCCGCGCCCGGTTGTCGTCCGACGTCGCACTGATCGAGCAGATTTCGCACTACATCATCGGCGCCGGCGGCAAGCGCATCCGCCCGCGGCTGGTGCTGCTGTTTGCCGAAGCGCTGGGCCACCAGGGGCCGGAGCCCTATGAGCTCGCGGCGATCGTCGAGTTCATCCACACCGCCACGCTGCTGCACGACGACGTCGTCGACGAATCGTCGCTGCGCCGCGGCCGGGCCACGGCCAACGCGCTGTTCGGCAACGCGGCCAGCGTGCTGGTGGGCGACTTCCTCTACTCGCGCGCCTTCCAGATGATGGTCTCGGTCAACCGCATGCGCGTGCTCGACGTGCTGGCCGACGCCACCAACGTGATCGCCGAGGGCGAGGTCCTGCAGTTGATGAACATGCACGACCCTGACATCGCGGTGGCCGACTACCTGCGCGTGATCCGCTACAAGACCGCCAAGCTGTTCGAGGCCAGCGCCCGGCTCGGCGCCGTGATCGCCGAGGCCCCGCGCGACGTCGAAGAAGCGTGCGCCGACTACGGCCGCGCCCTCGGCACCGCATTCCAGTTGGTCGACGACCTGCTCGACTACGAAGGCGATACGCAGTCGCTGGGCAAGAATGTGGGCGACGACCTGCGCGAGGGCAAGCCGACGCTGCCACTGCTGGTCTCAATGGAACGCGGCACCGAAGATGAACGCGCCATGATCCGCCACGCCATCGAACATGGCGAGGTCGAACGCCTGCCGGAGATCGTCGCGATCGTTCGGCGGACCGGGGCGCTGCAAGCCACCCGGGAGGCCGCCCGCATCGAGGCACAACAGGCGCGTGAACGACTTTTCGTTCTACCGCCCTCGAAGGCTCGAGAAGCTCTGCTAGAATTATGTGCTCGGTCGGTTGAGCGCTCGTCCTAGGGCGCGATCCCAACCACCGCATCGGGGTGTAGCTTAGCCTGGTAGAGCGCTACGTTCGGGACGTAGAGGCCGGAGGTTCGAATCCTCTCACCCCGACCAGGAATTCCATCGCATCCGCACGCAGGCACCCATCGTCGGGTGCCGTGTGTCTCGCCAGGGACACGAAGCGTGACGAGGTGTTCACCGCAGGCCGCCGACGGCGCTGGCAGCGATTTACAGCCCCCTGCCGTTCGGCGATGATGGCCGATCATGGTCTGTCTGCGCCGAGAGGGCGCATGCTTGTGGATTCTCTGATCGAAGCCCCCTCCTCTGCATTGTCCGGCGTGGCCCGGGTGCTGGTCCACGGCGGGAAGCTGAAGGTCCAGCGGGCGGAAGAACTGGCCGCATCAGCGCGTGAAAAGCGCATCAGCTTCGTCGCCGCGCTCATGGAGTCGGGCGAGATGAGCTCCGCGGCGCTCGCCCACAACCTGTCGACCGCGCTGGCTGTGCCGCTGCTCGACCTCGACGCGGTCGATGCCCAGCGCCTCCCCAAGACGATCCTCGATGCCAAGCTGATCAGCCAGTACAAGGTGATGCCGCTGTCCAAGCGCGGCAGCCGCCTGTTCCTGGCCTGCGCTGATCCGACCGACCAGGAAGCCGGGGAGCGCATCAAGTTTGCCACCCAGCTGGCTCCCGAATGGGTGCTGGTCGAGTACGACAAGCTGAGCCGCCTGCTCGATGCGGCTGGCACGTCGGCGAGCCAGGCCCTGGAGACGATCGCCGCCGCCGACTTCGATTTCGACGTCACCGAGGAGGACACCGCGCCGGCCGCCGCCGCGGCCGACGTCTCGACCGAGGTCGAGGATGCGCCGGTGGTGCGCTTCCTGCAGAAGATGCTGGTCGACGCGATCAACATGCGCGCATCCGACCTGCACTTCGAACCCTACGAGTTCAACTACCGGGTCCGTTTCCGGGTCGACGGTGAGCTGCGCGAGATCACCCAGCCGCCGATCGCCATCAAGGACAAGCTCGCCTCACGGATCAAGGTCATCTCGCGGCTCGACATCTCCGAGAAACGCGTGCCGCAGGACGGCCGCATGAAGCTGCGTTTCGGCAACAAGTCGATCGACTTCCGCGTCAGCACCCTGCCCACGCTGTTCGGCGAAAAGATCGTGATCCGTATCCTGGATTCGTCGAGCGCCAAGCTGGGCATCGAGGCGCTGGGCTACGAGCCGGCCGAGAAGGAGCGCCTGCTCCACGCCATCCACCGGCCCTACGGCATGGTGCTCGTCACCGGCCCCACGGGCTCCGGCAAGACGGTGTCGCTCTACACCTGCCTGAACATCCTCAACCAGCCCGGCGTCAACATCGCCACGGTCGAGGACCCGGCGGAAATCAACCTGCCGGGCATCAACCAGGTCAACGTCAACGACAAGGCCGGCATGAACTTCGCGGTCGCGCTGAAAGCGTTCCTGCGCCAGGATCCGGACATCATCATGGTCGGCGAAATCCGCGACCTGGAGACCGCCGACATCGCCATCAAGGCCGCCCAGACCGGCCACATGGTGATGTCGACCCTGCACACCAACGACGCGCCCTCCACGCTGACCCGGTTGCTGAACATGGGCGTCGCGCCGTTCAACATTGCCTCCAGCGTGCTGCTGATCACCGCACAGCGGCTGGTGCGGCGGCTGTGCGAGAACTGCAAGAAGCCCGGCGACTACCCGCGCCCAGCCCTGCTGAAGGCGGGCTACTCGGAGCAGGAGCTCGACGGCACCTGGGTGCCCTACAAGGCGGTGGGCTGCAGTGCCTGCAACAATGGCTACAAGGGTCGGGTCGGCATCTACCAGGCCATGCCGGTGACCGAACAGATCCAGCGCATCATCCTGGCCCAGGGGTCTGCCGTCGATATCGCCGTCCAAGCGCAGAAAGACGGCGTGCGCGACCTGCGCCAGTCGGGCCTGCTGAAGGTCCGCCTCGGCTCCACCTCGCTGGAAGAGGTGATCGCCGCCACCAACGAGTGATCCAACCACCCGCCGCATCCATCCAAGAACACGCTACCGATCGATTGGGGATCGTCCAATGGCCACCGCAGTTGCAGCAAAAGACGTCAAGGAATTCATCTTCGAATGGGAAGGCAAGGACCGCAACGGCAAGATCGTTCGCGGCGAACTGCGTTCCGGCGGGCAGGCGGCTGTCAGCGCCAGTCTGCGCCGCCAGGGCGTCATGGTCACCAAGATCAAGAAGCGGCGCTCGGGTGGCGGCAAGTCGATCAAGGCCAAGGACATCGCCGTCTTCACCCGCCAGTTGGCCACGATGATGAAGGCCGGTGTGCCGCTGCTGCAGGCCTTCGACATCGTCGGCCGCGGCAGCCCCAACCCGCGCCTGACCAAGCTGCTGATGGACATCCGCTCGGATGTCGAGACCGGCACCAACCTGTCGTCGGCCTTCCGCCGCCACCCGCAGTACTTCGACGCGTTGTACTGCAACCTGGTCGAAGCGGGCGAGGCCGGCGGCATTCTGGAAGAGCTGCTGACCCGCCTGGCGCTCTACCAGGAGAAGACGCTCGCCATCAAGCAGAAGGTCAAGTCGGCGATGATCTACCCGGTCTCGGTGCTGGTGGTCGCCTTCGTCGTGGTCACGGTGATCATGATCTTCGTGATCCCGTCGTTCAAGGATGTGTTCAAGTCCTTCGGCGCCGAGTTGCCCGCCCCCACGCTCGTGGTGATGGCGATGAGCGAGGTCTTCGTCAAGTACTGGTGGCTGATCTTCGGCGTCCTCTTTGGCGGTGGCTACGCCTTCATGCAGACCTGGAAGCGCTCGGAGAAGATGCAGTTCGCGATGGATCGCCTACTGCTGCGCGTGCCCGTCTTCGGCGACCTGATCCGCAAGTCCATCATCGCGCGCTGGACGCGCACCCTGTCGACCATGTTCGCCGCCGGCGTGCCGCTGGTGGAGGCTCTCGACTCCGTTGGCGGCACCGCCGGCAACTCGGTCTACGCCCAGGCCACCCAGCAGATCCAGCGCGACGTGGCCACCGGCACCGCGCTGACCACCTCGATGACGCAGACCGGCGTCTTCCCCAACATGGTGCTGCAGATGGCGGCGATCGGCGAGGAATCAGGCGCGCTGGACGACATGCTCTCGCGCGCGGCCGACTTCTACGAGGAAGAGGTCGACGAGATGGTCAAGGGCCTGTCGACCCTGCTGGAGCCGATCATCATCGTCTTCCTGGGCAGCTTGATCGGCGGCATCGTGGTGTCCATGTACCTGCCGATCTTCAAGCTCGGCCAGGTGGTCTGACGTGCCCGTGAGTGCGGAGGCACTGAGCCTGTGGCTCTCGGTGCCGGTGCTGGCGGTCCTGGGCCTGTGCATCGGCAGTTTCCTCAACGTGGTCGTGCACCGGCTGCCGCGCATCATGGAGCGCGAGTGGTGGGAAGACATGGCCCAGCAGTTGGCCGACGGCGAGGCCTTTCGTCGCACCTTCGCGGCAGACCCGCCCAAGCCGCTGGCGGCCACCGCCACCGAGCTCGAAAAGCGGCTTGAAGGCCTGGCTCCCTACGGCTTGGCCAAGCCCCGCTCGGCCTGCCCGGCCTGCGGCCATCAGATCCGCTGGCACGAAAACGTCCCGGTGCTCGGCTGGCTGCGCTTGCGGGGCCGTTGCGCGTCCTGCCAGACGCCGATCTCGAGGCGTTACCCGCTGGTCGAGCTGACCACAGGGCTTTTGTTCGCAGCGACAGGCTGGGTCTACGGCGCCCAACCGGTGGCGCTCATGTGGTGCGGCGTGCTCGCCGCGCTCGTGGCCCTGACCATGATCGACTGGGACACCATGCTGCTGCCCGACCAGCTGACGATGCCGCTGATCGGTTTCGGGCTCTTCGCCTCCGCGATGGGCTGGACAGTGCCGCTGAACGAGGCGGTGTGGGGCCTGCTCATCGGCTACTCCTCGCTGTGGGCCATCAACGAGCTGTTCAAGCGCGCGATGGGCAAGGTCGGCATGGGCGTGGGCGACTTCAAGCTGCTGGGAGCACTCGGCGCCTGGCTCGGCTGGCCGGCGCTGCTGCCCATCGTGCTGATGTCGTCCATCATCGGCGCGGTGGTCGGCATCGGCATGAAGTTCACCAGCGGGCTGCGCCAGGGCAACTACGTGCCCTTCGGCCCCTTCCTGGCCGGTGCCGGCGCGGTCGTCATCCTGGTCGGCACCCAGCGCGTGCTCGGCTGGATCGGGCAGTGACCCAATCCGCCGCGCCCGCGCTGCGCGTGGGCTTGACCGGCGGCATCGGCAGCGGCAAGAGCACGGTGGCCACCGCTCTCGGCCGCCGTGGCGCCGTGGTGGTCGACACCGACGCCATCGCACGCCAACTCACCGCACCCGGCGGCGAGGCACTCGCCCCCATCGCCGCGACCTTCGGCCCCCAGATGCTCGATGCGGAAGGCGCCCTCGACCGCGCCCGCATGCGGGCCGAGGTGTTCACCCAGCCCTCTGCCCGCGAGCGCCTGGAAGCCATCCTCCATCCGTTGATCGGCCAGCAGGCGCTGGCGCAGGCCGCCGTGGCCGGGGCGATGCAGCCCGTGGTGTTCGACGTGCCCCTGCTGGTCGAATCGGTACACTGGCGGGCGCGGGTCGATCGCGTGTTGGTGGTCGACTGCGACGAGCGAGTCCAGGTGCAGCGCGTGGTCCGGCGCTCCGGCTGGAGCGAGGACGAAGTGCTGCGCGTGATCGCACAACAGGCCCAGCGCCCGGTGCGGCGGCGAATCGCCGATGCGGTGCTCGTCAACCACCCTGCCTTGAGCCTGGCCGCGCTGGACGAGGCGGTCGGCCGCCTCTGGCGCTGCTGGTGGCCCGGCATCCCGGAAGCCGGCTCCGCGCCCCTGCTGTGAAACAATCGGCGCGCCTGGGGGCTCCGATGTGCCTCGGCGTCAGCGCGCAAGGAAATCAGCTTGGTCCTCTACGAGTACCCCTTCAACGAAAGCATCCGCACGATGCTGCGGCTGGAGCACCTGTTCGCCCGGCTGCATGCACTGCTGCCGCGTGACTCAGCCGTCGACCACCACTTTGCGCTGGTGACGCTGTTCGAGATCATGGACGTCGCCTCGCGCGCCGACCTGAAGTCCGACTTGCTGAAAGAGCTGGAGCGCCACAAGGCCCAGTTGCAGGCCTACCGCGGCAACCCCAGCGTTTCGGAGGCCGCACTGGACGAGGTCATCGCACGCATCGACCATGCGTTCGCCGGCTTGAACCACCTCGCCGGCAAGGCCGGTCACTCGCTGAACTCGAACGAGTGGCTGATGAGCATCCGCAGCCGCATCAGCATCCCGGGCGGTACCTGCTCTTTCGACCTGCCGGCTTACTACGCCTGGCAGCAACTGCCGCCGGAACAGCGCCGCGCCGATCTCACACACTGGGTGGACACCCTCGTGCCGCTGGCCGAGGCCCTGCTGCTGCTGCTCAACCTGCTGCGCGACGCTGGCGTGCCGCACCGCGTGGTCGCCCAGGGCGGCCAGTACCAGCAGAGCCTGCCGGCCGGCCGCACCTACCAACTGCTGCGACTGCGCATCGACGAGACCCTGGGCCTGGTGCCCGAGATCAGCGGCCACCGGTTGATGGTGTCGGTGCGTCTGATGCGGGCCGACGCCGAAGGCCGCCTCAAGCCGCACCACGAGGACACCACCTTCGACCTCGCCCTGTGCGCCTGAACGCCTGAAGCACACCCCATGGCCGAGCCCTCTTCGCCGGGCGCTGCACCGCCGCCGCCCAAGCCACGCACCGTCCCCTGCCCCGCATGCCGGCGGGCGGCGCTGTTCTCGCCCGAGAACCCCTACCGCCCCTTCTGCAGCGCCCGCTGCCAGGGGCACGACTTCGGCGCCTGGGCCAACGAGGCCTACCGCGTCGAAAGCTCGCCCCCGCCCGACGATCGGGCCTGACCCGGCCGCGGGAAGGCCTTGAAAGCCCGGGGCCGGTCCCTATAATGCTGTTAGCACTCGATCCGCTGGAGTGCTAACAGTCCAGCGAGTCGGGCAGCCTCTTCGGCGCTCGCGGCTGCGGGCGCCCGTTATGGATGAGTGCCCACTTACGTGGCCCGCCCTGTCCAGTCTCACTGTCAATGCACAAAGGAGATGCAATGAAGCTTCGTCCGTTGCACGATCGCGTGATCGTCAAGCGCCTGGAAAACGAAACCAAGACCGCCTCGGGCATCGTGATCCCCGACAACGCCGCCGAGAAGCCCGACCAGGGCGAAGTGCTGGCCGTCGGCCCCGGCAAGCGCAACGACAAGGGCGACTTCGTGGCCCTGAACATCAAGGTCGGCGACCGCGTCCTCTTCGGCAAGTACTCGGGCCAGACCGTCAAGGTCGATGGCGAAGAGCTGCTGGTCATGAAAGAAGACGACCTGTTTGCGGTGGTCGAGAAGTAAGCCCTCGGCACTTCCCGCACTGACCTCACCTCACTGAATTCGGAGAAATCAACATGGCAGCAAAAGACGTCATCTTCGGCGCCGACGCGCGTCACCGCATGGTCGAAGGCGTGAACATCCTGGCCAACGCGGTCAAGGTCACGCTGGGCCCCAAGGGCCGCAACGTGGTGCTCGAGCGCTCGTTCGGCGCCCCCACCGTCACCAAGGACGGTGTCTCGGTCGCCAAGGAAATCGAGCTGAAGGACAAGCTCCAGAACATGGGCGCCCAGATGGTCAAGGAAGTCGCTTCCAAGACCAGCGACAACGCCGGTGACGGCACCACCACCGCCACCGTGCTGGCCCAGGCCATCGTGCGCGAAGGCATGAAGTACGTGGCCGCCGGCATGAACCCGATGGACCTGAAGCGCGGCATCGACAAGGCCGTGACCTCGCTGGTCGAAGAGCTGAAGAAGGCCTCGAAGCCCACCACCACCAGCAAGGAAATCGCCCAGGTCGGCACGATCTCGGCGAACTCCGACGAGTCGATCGGCAAGATCATCGCCGACGCGATGGACAAGGTCGGCAAGGAAGGCGTCATCACCGTCGAAGACGGCAAGAGCCTGAACAACGAGCTGGACGTCGTCGAAGGCATGCAGTTCGACCGCGGCTACCTGTCGCCCTACTTCATCAACCAGCCCGAGAAGCAAGTTGCCCTGCTGGACAACCCCTTCGTGCTGCTGTACGACAAGAAGATCAGCAACATCCGCGACCTGCTGCCCACGCTGGAGCAGGTGGCCAAGTCGGGCCGTCCGCTGCTGATCATCGCTGAAGAAGTCGAAGGCGAAGCGCTGGCGACCCTGGTGGTCAACACCATCCGCGGCATCCTGAAGGTCGTCGCCGTCAAGGCCCCGGGCTTCGGCGACCGCCGCAAGGCCATGCTGGAAGACATTGCCATCCTGACGGGCGGCAAGGTCATCGCCGAGGAAGTGGGCCTGTCGCTCGAGAAGGTCACGCTGGCTGACCTGGGCCAGGCCAAGCGCGTCGAAGTGGGCAAGGAAAACACCACGCTGATCGACGGCGCCGGTGCCGCTGCCGACATCGAAGCTCGCGTCAAGCAGATCCGCATCCAGATCGAGGAAGCCACCAGCGACTACGACCGCGAGAAGCTGCAAGAGCGCGTGGCCAAGCTGGCCGGCGGTGTGGCCGTCATCAAGGTCGGTGCCGCCACCGAAGTCGAGATGAAGGAAAAGAAGGCCCGCGTGGAAGACGCGCTGCACGCCACCCGTGCCGCCGTCGAAGAAGGCATCGTGGCCGGTGGTGGCGTGGCGCTGCTGCGCGCCCGCCAGGCCGCTGGCACGATCAAGGGCGACAACGCCGACCAGGACGCCGGCGTCAAGCTGGTGCTGAAGGCCATCGAAGCCCCGCTGCGCGAGATCGTCTACAACGCCGGTGGCGAAGCCTCTGTCGTCGTGAACGCCGTGCTGGCCGGCAAGGGCAACTACGGCTTCAATGCCGCCAACGACACGTATGGCGACATGATCGAGATGGGCATCCTGGACCCGACCAAGGTGACCCGCACCGCCCTGCAGAACGCCGCGTCCGTCGCGTCGCTGATGCTGACCACCGAAGCGATGGTCGCCGAAGCGCCGAAGGAAGAGGCTCCCGCCGGTGGCATGCCCGGCGGCATGGGCGGCATGGGCGGCATGGGCATGGACATGTAATTTGTCCTGTCCGGGCTTCCTGCTCGAACGGAAGGGCCACCGCGAGGTGGCCCTTTTTCGTTGGGCGTCGTGCAGCCAGCGCCCGGCGACAATCCGCGCCCATGCGATGGCGTGCACTGCTCCTGTTCTGCGCCGGCCTGTGGTCGGCGGGGCTCTTGCACGCCCAAGCCACGGATGACATTCCGCAGCCCCTGGGGCGGCCCCGCATCGGCCTGGTGCTGTCCGGTGGCGGCGCGCGCGGCCTCGCGCACATCGGTGTGCTCAAGGTGCTCGAGCGCGAGCGTGTGCCGGTCGACGTGATCGCCGGCACCTCGATGGGTGCGATCGTCGGCGGCCTCTATGCCAGCGGCATGAAGGCCGACGAGATCGAGCGTGAACTCAAACGGATCGACTGGGTACGCCTGTTCGCCACCCGGGTCGGCCGGCAGGAGATGAGCCAGCGGCGCAAGGAAGAGGACTTCGAGATCGCCAGCGCGATCGAGCTGGGCATCTCCAGCGAGGGCGAGTTCCGGGCGCCGCAGGGGGCCGTTTCCAGCCGAGGGCTGGAAACCCTGCTGCGCCGCTTCACCTTGCCGGTGCGCGGCACCGGCTCCTTCGACAAGCTGCCCATCCCCTTCCGCGCGGTGGCCACCGACATGGAGACCGGTGACGCGGTCGTGCTGGGCCAGGGCGACCTGGCCGCTGCCCTGCGCTCCAGCATGAGCGTGCCGGGCGTGTTCCCGCCGACCGAGCTGGACGGCCGGGTGCTGGGCGATGGCGGGCTGGTGAACAACGTGCCGATCGACGTCGCCCGTGCGATGGGTGCCGACGTGGTGATCGCCGTCAACATCGGAACCCCGCTGGCCGGCCGCGACACGCTCGGCTCGGCGCTGGGCCTCACGGCGCAGATGATCAACATCCTGACCGAGCAGAACGTCAAGCGCAGCCTGGCCTCGATGCGGCCCGCCGATGTGTTGGTCGCACCGCAGCTCGGGGAGCTGACCTCGGGCGATTTCGACCGCGCGCTCGACTTCATCCGCCTGGGCGAGGAGGGTGCCGATGCACTGCAGCCCCGGTTGGCTGCGCTCGCCCTGCCGGCGGCGGACTATGCCGCCTGGCGCACCGAGCGCCACACCGGCGAGGTGCCATCGCCCCGGCTGGCCTTCGTCGCCTTCGAGGGCACCACCGTCACCAACCCGGCGCGCTTCGAAGCCCAGCTGCGCTCCCAGCCTGGAAAGCCCTTCAGGGCCGACGAGGCGGCCCGGGACGCGCGCCACCTGGCCGCGAGCGGCGACTACGTGCGCGCCGACTACCGGCTGGTGGACACCACCAGCGGCGCCACCGGCCTGGTCTTCGACCTCGAGGACAAGCCCTGGGGCCCGAACTACCTGCGCATCGGGCTGGACCTGGCGACCGACTTCGGGGGCCACAGCGCCTTCAACGTCAAGATCAGCCACAACCGGCACTGGCTCACACCGGCCGGGACCGAATGGCGCAACCGACTGCAGATCGGCGAAGTGCCGCAGGTCTACAGCGAGCTCTACCACCCCCTGAACTGGACGCTGGGGCTGTGGAACGACTGGTTCGTGTCGGGCTGGGGCCAAAGCGAGCGCCGCGTGCTCTCGATCTATCGCGCCGACGCAGGCCCCGAGATCGGCCAGCTCCGCCGCAACACCAGCCGCATCGGCGTCGACCTGGGTCAGCCCTGGGGCAGCCTCGGCGAGCTGCGGCTGGGCCTGACGCATCAGGCGGGTCGCAGCGAGCCCATCCTGCTCGCGGCGGACTATCAAGGCCCCACGAGCGCCGAAACCTGGAGCGAGACCGCGGTGCGCGGCCGGGTGGTGGTCGATCAGCTCGACTTTGCCAACTTCCCGCTGTATGGCTACCGCATGGAGGCCGAAGCCCAATTCGGCCGCCGCCGCCACGAGGGCACGCAGAGCCTGTCGCGTTTCGAGGGCCAGTGGACCGGGGCCTACACCTTCGGCCCGCACAGCCTCAGCCTCTACGGGCAGGCTCAGGTGGCTGATGCGCGGGCCGACGCGATCGTCGGCCAATACAGCCTCGGCGGCTTCCAGCGCCTGTCCGGCTACCGGCCCGACCAGCTGGCCGGCAACGCGGTGCTCTTCGGCCGGCTCAACTGGTACATGCGCCTGGCGGAGCCGCCGGTGTTCGCCCGGGCCTTCTTCCTGGGGGCTTCAGTGGAGGCCGGCAACGCCTGGGCCAACCGCCGCGCGGTCAGTCTGGGCGACCTGCGCACCGGCGCCAGCGTCTACCTCGGTGCAGACACCGGCATCGGCCCGATGCACCTGGGCCTGACGTGGGCCCCGCGCGGCGAGGCCGGGCTGGCCCTGGTCATCGGTAGACCGTAGGCCCCCACGGCCTTGCGAGCCTGCCCCCCAAGGGGGCTCACGCAGCGGACCGGCAGAGCCGGATCCACGCACGCCACTTGGAGGCGACGCTGCGCGCGCCGATCGATCAGCCGCGCTTGGCGAGCAGGGCGCGGGCCACGCGCGAACCGGTGGGCTGGCCGAGCGCGGCGCGGATGGCCACACCGGCATCGATCAGCTTGTCGAGGTCGATGCCCGTCTCGATGCCCAGCCCGTGCAGCAGGTAGACGACGTCTTCGGTGGCCACGTTGCCGGTCGCGCCCTTGGCGTAAGGGCAGCCGCCCAGCCCGGAGACGCTGGTGTCGAAGCTGGCAATGCCCAGCTCCAGGCTGGCGTAGACGTTGGACAGCGCCTGGCCATAGGTGTCGTGGTAGTGGCCGCTGACCTCTTCCAGCGGGTAGTGTTTCAGCGCAGCCTCCAGCGCACGCTGCACCTTGTGCGGTGTGCCCACACCGATGGTGTCGGCCACGCCCACGTGCTGCACACCGATGGCCTTCATCAGCCGCGCGACCAGCTCGACACGCTCGGGCGCGATCTCACCCTCGTAGGGGCAGCCCACCGCACACGAGATGGCACCGCGCACCTTGATGCCGGCGGCGCGCGCGGCTTGCGCCACCGGCGCGAAGCGCTCGATGGATTCGGCGATCGAGCAATTGATGTTTTTCTGGCTGAAGGCCTCGCTGGCGGCGCCGAAGACGACGATCTCGTCCGGCTTGGTGGCGGCCGCGGCCTCGAAGCCCTTCATGTTGGGCGTGAGCACTGAGTAGCGCACGCCGGGCTGGCGCGTGATGCCGGCCATGACCTCGGTGTTGTCCGCCATCTGCGGCACCCACTTGGGGCTGACGAAGCTGGTGACCTCGATCTCCACCAGGCCGGCAGCCTGCAGCGCATGCACCAGTGCGATCTTGTGCTCGGCGGCCACGGGCTGCTTCTCGTTCTGAAGCCCGTCGCGCGGACCGACGTCGACGATCTTGACACGTGAGGGAAGGCTCATCGCTGGGCTCCGGTTACTCGGACAGGCGCAGCAGCTCGCCGCCCTCTGCCACTTGGTCGCCGACGGCATACATCAGTTCCGCCACCGTGCCGGCGCGCGGTGCGCTGATGGTGTGCTCCATCTTCATCGCCTCCATCACCGCCAGCGCCTGGCCCGCCGTGACCGTGTCGCCCGGCTTCACGTGGAAGGCGATCACCTTGCCCGGCATCGGCGCCGTGAGGCGGCCGGCGCCGCCGGCGCCCTCGCCAGCATGGGCGATGGGGTCGATCTCCTGCAGCTCCTGCGAGCCTGAGGCGCCGAACACCGCGACGCGCTCGCCCAACAGGTAGACCGCCAGCGTATGGCGCTCGCCGCCCAGCGTGATGTCGTAGCGGTCGTGGCCCAGCGCCCGCGTGCTGAGCGGCCAGGCGTCGGCACCAATCGTCAACCGCAGCGCGCCGTCGTGCTGGCGCTCCAGCGTCGCCACGTGGTGGTGTTTGCCGAGTTGCAGGTCGAAGCGGCGGCGCGCCCCGCCATGGATGCGCCAACCGTCGCGCCTGGACCAAGGGTCGCCGGTCTCCAGCGCCTGCTCGCTGGCCACCTTCTGCGCGATCACGCCGGCGGCGGCCAGCGGCAGCGGCAGCCCCGGCGCGTCGAACAGCACGGCGCGCTCGCGCTCGATGAGCGCGGTGTCCAGGTCGGCGGTGGCGAACGAGCGGCTGGCCGCCACGCGGCGCAGGAAGGCCACGTTGGTGTTCAGGCCGACGATGTGGGTGTCGCGCAGCGCAGCGTCCAGCCGCGCCAGCGCCTGCGCGCGGTTCTCGCCCCAGACGATCAGCTTGGCGACCATCGAGTCGTAGTAGGGGCTGATGGCATCGCCCTCGCGCACGCCGGCGTCCACGCGAACGGTGGCCGCATCCTGGGCCGACAACGCATCCTCGTTGCGGCGGAAGGCCACGTGCGCGGGCCAGCGCAGCACCGACAACGTGCCGGTCGCGGGCAGGAAGTTCGCGTCCGGGTTCTCGGCGCAGATGCGCGCCTCGATCGCATGGCCGTGGATGGTGAGCTCGTGCTGCTGCGCCGGCAGCGGCTGCCCGGCGGCCACGCGCAGTTGCCACTCGACCAGGTCGTGGCCGGTGATGGCCTCGGTCACCGGGTGCTCCACCTGCAGCCGGGTGTTCATCTCCATGAAGTAGAAGCGCAGGTCGCCGTCGCCGACTTCTTCGGCGATGAACTCCACTGTGCCTGCGCCAACATAACCCACCGCCTTGGCAGCCGCCACGGCGGCGGCGCCCATCTCGGCCCGGCGCGCTTCGCTCATGCCGGGCGCCGGCGCCTCTTCCAGCACCTTCTGGTGGCGGCGCTGCACCGAGCAGTCGCGCTCGAAGAGGTAGACGCAATCGCCCTGGGTATCGCCGAAAACCTGGATCTCGATGTGGCGCGGCTTGGTGACATAGCGCTCGACCAGCACATGGTCATCGCCGAAGCTGGCCTTGGCCTCGCGCTGGCACGAGGCGAGCGCGGCCACGAAGTCCTCGGCCTTGTCGACCCTGCGCATGCCGCGGCCGCCGCCGCCCGCGCTCGCCTTGATGAGCACCGGGTAGCCGATGCGCTCGGCTTGAGCCCCCAGGAACTGCGGGTCGTTGTTGTCGCCGTGGTAGCCGGGCACCAGCGGCACACCGGCCTTCTCCATCAACGCCTTGGCCGCGGACTTGCTGCCCATCGCGGCGATGGCCGAGGGCGGCGGGCCGATGAAGACCAGCCCGGCATCGGCGCAGGCCTGCGCGAAGTCCTCGTTTTCGCTCAGGAAGCCGTAGCCCGGATGCACGGCCTGCGCGCCGGTCGCCTTCGCGGCATGCAGGATGCGCTGCCATTGCAGGTAGCTGTCCTTGGCCGCGTTGCCGCCGATGTGCACCGCCTCGTCGCAGACGCGCACATGCTGTGCGTCGGCGTCAGCGTCCGAGTACACGGCCACCGTCTGCACGCCCAGGCGGCGCGCCGTCTCGGCCACGCGGCAGGCGATCTCGCCACGGTTCGCAATGAGGATCTTCTTGAACATCGACTTTCCCTCAGGCGCGCACCGGGGCGGCACCGAAATGTTGGCGCAGAGCCGACCACAGGCCGCGCAGGAACTTGAACATCACCACGATCAACCCGACCATCACCACCAGGGCGACCGCGAGCACGACGAAGAACACCACCGGATGCGCCCACGATAGCCACAGCATCAGCGGCACGGCCGCGTCGTCCAGCAGCGACAGGCCGATGTTGGAAAAGGGCTCGGGCGAGGTGTTGGCCGCCGCGCGCGTCGTGGCCTTCGCTGCGTGCGCCGTGGCCGCCAGGCCGCCGCCCATCAGCGCGGCCATGACGGTCCACGCGCCGGCATCGGCACCGAAGACGCCGGCCGCCAGCGCCGCGCCGGCGGGGATGCGGATGAAGGTGTGGATCGCATCCCAGGCCGAGTCGACCCAGGGCACCTTGTCGGCGACGAACTCGACGAACACCAGCGCGCCCGCCACGATCAGCACGCCGGGATGCTGCAGCACCTGCAGGCCGGCGGGCAGCGTGACCCAGCCCAGCCAGCCGGCCAGGCCGGTGAGGAACACCACCGCGTACAGGCGCAGCCCGCTGGCCCAGCCCAGCGCCGCGGCCAGCGCGAGCAGGTGCATCGCGTCCAGGCCGGCGACGGTCTCGGTGATGGCGGGCGGCAGCGTCCAGTCCACGGTGATCTCAGCCGTTCAGCCAGGCCGCGGGGCGCTTCTGCAGGAAGGACTGCACGCCCTCCTTGCCCTCGGCGCTGGCGCGGATGTCGGCGATGCGCCGCGCCGTGTTGGCACGCAGTTCGGGGGTGATCGGCTGGCCGGCCAGGTCCTGCACCAACCGCTTGCAGGCTTTCACTGCGGCCGGCCCATTGGCCACCAGCGCCGCGACGATGGTCTGCACCTGCTGGTCCAGCAGCTCCGGCGCGACGCACTCGTGCACGAAGCCGAGCGACTTTGCCGTTGCGGCATCGAAGCGTTCGGCGGTGACGAAGTAGCGCTGCGATGCGCGCTCACCCAGTGCGCGCACCACATACGGCCCGATCGTCGCCGGCAGCAGGCCCAGCTTGGCCTCGCTCAAGCAGAAGTTGACGCCCTCGGCCGCGACCAGGATGTCGCACACCGCCGCCAGCCCCACGCCACCCGCATAGCAGTCGCCGTGGATGCGCCCCACCACCGGCACCGGGCAGCTGTAGATCGCCCACAGCATGTCGGCCAGCGCCTGCGCGTCGTCGCGGTTCTGCTCCCACGAGTAGTCGGCCATCGCCCGCATCCAGTTCAGGTCAGCGCCGGCACAGAAGGCCTTGCCCTGCCCAGCCAGGACGACGGCGCGAAGCTCCTTGTCTTCGGCGAAACCTTTGAACGCCGCAGTCAGCTCGGCAATCACGCTGTCATTGAAGGCGTTGCGGACGTCGGGGCGGTTGAGCCAGACCTCGGCGACGTGGGGGGATGGGCGCTTGATATCGAGCGTTGGAGTGGTCATGGGGTGTGCTTGCAAAGGTGGGAGCGAGCCGAGGCGCTGGGGTGAGGGGCTCCGTTCATGTCCCCCGCCGTCAGCCTGCGGCTGCCGGCTCCTCCTAATACTTCACTGCGCCCCTCACCCCACCCCCTCGGCTGGCAGCGGTGGTGGCTGTTCGACGCAACGAACTGAGGAAACCGTGCCTGATCGGGGTGGTGGGGTGTCCCCTGTAGCGAAGTAATGGAGGAGCGGCGGGCGCAGCCCGGCGCGGGGGAGAGAGCCCGGACACAAACAGTCCAGTGGACTGTTTGTGCCTGGCGAGCGCCCAGGCCTCTGTGCCCGGGCATGAACGGAAGGGGACACCCCGGCGCCCCGATCTCGCTCCGCCGTTGCCGCATTTCAATCACGGCGATACGCCCCGATCGCATCGGAAGTGCGCCATGCAGGCGGCACCTCGAACTGGCCCCAGTACTCGGTGATCTCGGCGATCAACCCACCCTCGAAGCGAAACAGCGAGTTGGCGAAGAAGCGGTGATCTCCGTGCGTGACCTCGATCGCCGAGTGGACTCGTCCATCGGTGAGCTCGTTCACCTCGATCACCCGGATCGACCACCCTTCCGGGTAGATCGCCTGCACCTTGATCGCCGCATCTGCGTCGTCGAAGTGCTCGCCTGAGGTCGGCCAGTGCAGCTTCGCATCGTCACGCAGCAGCGCACGCGCACCGCTCCAGTCGCGGGCCTCGAAGCGCTGCCACAACGCATGAACGACCTCAGTCGGCGTCATGGTCTTACATCCGGAAGACGCCGAACTTCGCGTCGGGGATCGGTGCGTTCAGCGACGCCGAGAGCCCCAGTGCCAGCACGCGGCGCGTGTCCACCGGGTCGATCACGCCGTCGTCCCACAGCCGGGCGCTGGCGTAGTACGGGTGGCCCTGCACCTCGTACTGCTGGCGGATCGGCGCCTTGAAGGCTTCTTCCTCGTCGGCGCTCCACTGGCCGCCCTTGGCCTCGATGCCATCGCGGCGCACGGTCGCCAGCACACTCGCGGCCTGCTCGCCGCCCATCACACTGATGCGCGCGTTCGGCCACATCCACAGGAAGCGGGGGCTGTAGGCGCGGCCGCACATGCCGTAGTTGCCGGCGCCGAACGAGCCGCCGATGATCACGGTGAACTTCGGCACGTTGGCGCAGGCCACCGCCGTCACCATCTTGGCGCCGGCGCGGGCGATGCCCTCGTTCTCGTACTTGCGGCCGACCATGAAGCCGGTGATGTTCTGCAGGAAGACGAGCGGCACCTTGCGCTGGCAGCACAGCTCGATGAAGTGCGCGCCCTTGTTCGCGCTCTCGGCGAACAGGATGCCGTTGTTCGCGACGATGCCGACCGGCATGCCCTCGATCCACGCGAAGCCGCAGACCAGCGTGGTGCCGTAGCGGGCCTTGAACTCGTCGAACTCGGAGTTGTCGACGACGCGGGCGATGATCTCGCGCACGTCGAAGGGCTTGCGGGTGTCGGTGGGGATCACCGACAGCAGTTCCTCGGCGGCGAATTTCGGCGGCTGCGGCTCGCGCAGCGCCACCGGCACGCTCTTCTTCCAGTTCAGGCTGCCGACGACCTGGCGGGCCAGTGCCAACGCATGCAGGTCGTTCTCGGCCAGGTGGTCGGCCACGCCGGACAGGCGCGTGTGCACGTCGCCCCCGCCCAGGTCCTCGGCACTCACCACCTCGCCGGTCGCGGCCTTCACCAGCGGCGGGCCACCCAGGAAGATGGTGCCCTGGTTCTTGACGATGATGGTCTCGTCGCTCATCGCCGGCACGTAGGCGCCACCGGCCGTGCACGAGCCCATCACCACGGCCACCTGCGGGATGCCCTGGGCCGACAGGTTGGCCTGGTTGAAGAAGATGCGGCCGAAGTGGTCGCGGTCGGGGAACACGTCGTCCTGGTTCGGCAGGTTGGCGCCGCCCGAGTCGACGAGGTAGACGCAAGGCAGGCGGTTCGCTTCAGCGATCTCCTGCGCCCGCAGGTGCTTCTTCACCGTGATGGGGTAGTAGGTGCCGCCCTTGACGGTCGCGTCGTTGCAGACGATCACGCACTCGACGCCACCGACGCGGCCGATGCCAGCGATCATGCCGGCGCAGGGTGCGGCGTCAGAGCCATCCTTCTCGGGGTACATGCCGAGCGCGGCCAGCGGTGCGATCTCCAGGAACGGCGTGTCGGGGTCGAGCAGCATCTCGACGCGTTCACGCGGCAGCAGCTTGCCGCGGCCCAGGTGCTTGGCGCGCGCCGCCTCGCCACCACCTTCGGCAATCTTCGCCAGCTTGGCGTTCAGGTCGTCGACCAGCGCGCGCATCGCGGCGGCGTTGGCCTTGGCCTCTTCCGACCGCGGGTTCAGCTTCGACGCCAGCGTGGCCATCAGCAGGTCTCCGAAAACAGTTCACGACCGATCAGCATGCGGCGGATCTCGCTCGTACCCGCACCGATCTCGTACAGCTTGGCGTCACGCCACAGGCGGCCGACCGGGAACTCGTTGGTGTAGCCCACGCCGCCCAGCGCCTGGATCGCCTCGCCGGCCATCCAGGTGGCCTTTTCGGCGGTGTAGAGGATCACGCCGGCGGCGTCCTTGCGCAGCGTGCGGGCGTGGTCACCGCGGTCACAGGCCTGGGCCACCGCGTAGCCGTAGGCGCGGCAGGCCTGGAAGGTCGAGTACATGTCGGCCAGCTTGCCCTGCATCAGCTGGAACTCGCCGATCGGCTGGCCGAACTGCTTGCGCTCGTGGACGAAGGGCACCACCGCGTCCATGCACGCGGCCATGATGCCCAGCGGGCCGCCGGAGAGCACGACGCGCTCGTAATCGAGCCCGCTCATCAGCACCTTGGTGCCCTGGCCTTCGACACCCAGCACGTTCTCGGCCGGCACTTCGCAGTCGTCGAAGAACAGCGGGTAGGTGTTGGAGCCGCGCATGCCCAGCTTGTCCAGGTGCTCGCCCTTGGTGAAACCCTTGAAGTCCTTCTCGATGATGAAGGCGGTCATGCCGCGCGCGCCCATCTCGGGCTCGGTCTTGGCGTAGACCACCAGCGTGTCGGCATCACCGCCGTTGGTGATCCACATCTTCGAGCCGTTGAGCACGTAGCGGTCGCCCTTGCGTTCGGCCCGCAGCTTCATGCTGACCACGTCGGAGCCGGCGCCCGGCTCGCTCATCGCCAGCGCGCCCACGTGCTCGCCGCTGATCAGCTTGGGCAGGTACTTCTTCTTCTGCGCGTCGCTGCCGTTGCGGTTGATCTGGTTGACGCACAGGTTGGAGTGCGCGCCGTACGACAGGCCCACCGACGCGCTGGCGCGGCTGATCTCTTCCATCGCCACCATGTGGGCCAGGTAGCCCAGCTGGGTGCCGCCGTATTCCTCGGGCACCGTCAGGCCCATCACGCCCAGCTCGCCCAGCTTGCGCCACATGTCGGCCGGGAACAGGTTGGCCTTGTCGATCTCGGCCGCGCGGGGGGCAATCTCGTTCTGCGCGAAGTCGCGCACCGCTTCGCGCAGCGCGGCGATGTCCTCACCCAGCGGGAAAGAGAAAGTGGATTCGAACATCGGCGTCTCCAGGCAATGAATTGAGTTTGTCTCAACAATGCCGGGCAGCCACCCGATCGGCAGACCACCACCCAGCACGACAGCCGCGAAATCTACCAGCGCACCGCTTGCGTCGCAAGCAAAAGTTGAGTGATACTCAAAATATGCCGACCCGCCGCGCCACCACCGCCCCGGCAAACATCGCCAATGCTCCGCCGCGCCCCGCCCGGCGCGAGCCGGCCAGCGCCAAGAGCGAGCAGCGCATCCGCGACATCCTGCGTGTCGGCCGCGAAGTCTTCGCCGAGAAGGGCTACGAGCGGGCCACGACGACCGAGATCGCGCAGCGCCTGGGCATCTCCGAGGCCACGGTGTTCACATACTTCCACGGCAAGCGTGCGCTGTGCGAGCGGGTCATCACCGACTGGTACGACGAAATCATCGCGGCCATCGAGGCCGGCCTGCCCCGGCACGAGCCGGTGCGGGTGCAGCTCGACTGGTTCGTGCGCACCCACCTGCGGCTGTTCCTGATCCACGGCACCGGGCTGTGCGCGCTGGTGCTGTCGGAAGGGCGCAGCAAGGGGCAGGACTTCTCCGACACCCTGCAGCCGCTGCAGCGCCGCTACACCGCCCCGCTGATGGACCTGCTGGCCCGCGGCCAGGCCAGCGGCGAGTTCCGCACCGACCTGCCGCTGCGCCTGCTGCGGCCGCTGGTGCTGGGGCCGATGGAGCACATCCTCTGGGAAGCGGTGGGAGATGCCGCGGGCAAGCCGGTGGACATCGAGGCCACCGCCGCGGCGGTGTCCACCCTCCTGTGGAGCGGGCTGCAGGCACCGAGCGCCGAGCTGGCCGCGCTGCGCGCCCTGCGCGGCGAGGTGGCCGCGGCGCTGCGCCGCCACGGCTGAGGCCCGCAGAGGCCTCAGCGGCGCGGTTCGAAACGCTCCAGCAGGCGGGCCAGGCCCGCGCCGGCGGCCAGGCTGAGCAACCAAGTCGCGACCATGCCCAGCGCATTCACCACGGGCGAGTCGGGCCACTGTCGGTGCACCAGCCCGCCGACGATCAGCAGCACCGGGTAGTGCAGCAGGAAGACCGGGTAGGACACCCGCGACAGCCAGCCGACCAGCGCACGGCCACTGCGCGCGACGGCCGAGCGCCAGTCGGCCGGCTCAGGCGCGAGGCAGAGCAGCAGCGCTGTCGCCCCGGCCAGCGCGATGCGGCTGCGCCATTCGACCACCAGCGCCAGGCCGACCACGAGCGCCAACCCCAGCGCGGCCGGCTTGCGCGCGCCGCGCAGGCCGCGCGCCCAGCAGGCCAACACGCCCAGGCCGTAGGCACCGGCGAAATACGGCGCCCAGGCGTCCAGCGCGCTGTCCAGGTTCCACCACAGCAGCGACAGCAACACCAGCGCCAGCACCACGGCCGCCGCCGCCGTCGCCCGCGCGGCGCTGCCTCCCGGCAGACCCTGCATCGCGGCGGCCAGCAGCGCGAGGGCCAGGTAGAGCTGGAAGTCGATCGCCACGTACCAGAAGCCGGCCGACAGCGACTCCAGGCCCATCACGTCCTGCAGCAAGAGGATGTGGGCCGCGAGCTGGCCCGGCTCGGGCGCGGCCGGGATGGTCGGGTGATCGATCAGCCCCCGCGCCAGCCCGGCCGCCACCACCACCGCCAGCACAGCCAGCAGATAGGGTTTGGCCAGGCGCTGGTAGCGCCGCCAGCACCAGCCCGGCGCCGATCGCCAACTCACCTTCGGGGCGTCACCCGGCCTCGGCCACAGCGAGCTGGTCGCCAGGAAACCTCCCGTCACCAGAAACACCTGCACGACCAGGCGGGCATGCTCGGCCAGCGCATCCAGGAGCTCGGGCGCCAGGCTGCGCGCCACATCGCACATCGGCCCGTAGAGCGCCAGGTGGTGCCAGACGATCAGCTGCGAGGCCAGCGCCTTCGCCAGGTCGATCCAGGCCGATGGCAGCAGCGCCGCGGCGCCGGCAACACCCGCCGACGTAGCCGCGCGGCGCGGGTGCCAGGCCGGCGTGGGGAAGGCGCCACCCATGGGATTGGCGCCGGCAGGAGGGAACCTCACAACAGGGCTTTGCACGCGGTACAGCTTTAAAACGCGGCGCGGAACTTACCATCACCCGAAGCACCACACGCCGCAGGCGCGTTTCTTGCCGCAACAAAACGTGCAAGGCACTGCCCTCTCCATCAACGCCCGCCCACCTTGGAGCCCCTCATGGAAGCGAACCCCGCCCCCTCGCTGAACCTGCTGTTCGCCCAACTGGGCCTGCCGGACGACGACGACTCGATCAATCGCTTCGTCGCCAGCAATGCGCCCCTGGCGGGCGACGTGATCCTTTGCGAGGCACCGTTCTGGACGGGGCCTCAGGCCGCCTTCCTGCGCGGCGAGTTCCTGCGGGACGCCGAGTGGGCGCCGGTGGTGGACACCCTCGACGCCATGCTCCGCAAGGCCCCCGAGCCGGCAGCGTGACACCCGCGGTCAGGCCGGCGGCAGCGGGAGCGCCGTCTCGTACTTGACCTCGCGCAGCACCACGTTGGAGCGGATGCTGGACACGCCCTTGAGCTTGAACAGGCGCTCCTGCAGGAAGCGGTCGTAGGCCTTCATGTCCGGCACCACCACCTTGATCACGTAGTCGGCCTCGCCGGTGATGCTGGCGCACTCCATGATCTCGGGGCTGGTGGCCACCAGGCGCTCGAAATCCTCCACCGCCCCGTCGGTGTGCCGCACCAGCGAAACGTTGGCCCAGACGCAGATCGCCAGGCCGAGCTTCTCGCGGTCCATCAAGACCACTTCGCGGCGGATCACACCGCTCTGCTCCAGCTCCTTCAGCCGGCGCCATACCGGCGTGGCAGACATGCCCAGGGTTTCGGCCAGGGCCTGCGCGCTCTGACGGCCGTGACGTTGCAAGGTGTCGATGAGGCGGCGCGTCGCACGATCGAGTTCAATCATTCCAGAATTTTCTTTGATCGAAAGCATATCGACTCAAAAATAGCCAATCCAGCGTTGATCGAGAACAACGCTTTTCGGCTGCCGGACGAGAATCAGCGCACTCGTTTGCCTGCCAGGTGCCCGCATGCCCGCTGCCGTTCCCGCCCTGCGCGACTACGCGCTGACCGACAACCTCGCGGCGCCCCGGGGCGCGGTGTTCCTCACTGGCACCCAAGCCCTCGTGCGCCTGCCGCTGATGCAGAAGCGGCTGGACGAAGCCGCCGGGCTGAACACCGCCGGCTTCGTCTCGGGCTACCGCGGCAGCCCGCTGGGCATGGTCGACCAGCAGATGTGGAAGGCGAAGAAGTTCCTCGCAGGCGCCTCGGTGCAGTTCCTGCCGGCGATCAACGAGGACCTGGCCGCCACCGCCTGCCTGGGCACGCAGCGCGTGGCGCTGGACCCGCAGCGCACGGTCGATGGCGTGTTCGCCATGTGGTACGGCAAGGGCCCGGGTGTCGACCGCTCGGGCGATGCGCTCAAGCACGGCAACGTCTACGGCTCCAGCACGCAGGGTGGCGTGCTCGTCGTCGCCGGTGACGACCACGGGTGTGTCAGCTCGTCGATGCCGCACCAGAGCGATGTGGCGATGCAGGCCTGGAGCATGCCGGTGCTGCACCCGGCCAACGTGGCCGAGTACCTGGAGTTCGGCCTCTACGGCTGGGCCCTGTCGCGCTTCTCGGGCGCCTGGGTGGGCTTCAAGGCGATCTCGGAGGTGGTCGAGTCGGGCATGACGGTCGACCTCGACGCGATGCCGCTGGACTTCGTGCTGCCGGTCGACCACCAGCCGCCGGCGTCGGTCGGCTCGCTGCACGTGCGCCCGGTCGACCTGCCCTCGCTGGGCCTGGAAGAGCGCCTGGCCGCCAAGCTGGACGCGGTGCGCGCCTTCGCCAAGGTCAACTCGGTCGACAAGCACATCGTCGCCAGCCCGGCCGCCACGCTGGGCATCGTCACCGTCGGCAAGGCGCACTACGACTTCATGGAGGTGCTGCGCCGCCTCGACCTGGACCCGAACGCCCTGGCCGCCGCCGGCGTGCGCGTCTACAAGGTCGGCCTGGTGTTCCCGCTCGAGCCCACGCGCATGCTCGAATTCGCGCAGGGCCTGGAAGAGATCCTGGTGATCGAGGAGAAGGCGCCGGTCGTCGAGCGCCAGCTCAAGGAGCTGCTCTACGGCCTGCCCGATGGCCAACGTCCGCGCATCGCCGGCAAGACGACGCCCGAAGGCGCGCCGCTGCTGTCGGCGCTGGGCGAGCTGCGCCCCTCGCGCATCATGCCGACCATCGCCGACTGGCTGGCGCGCCTGAACCCGGCGCTGGACCGGCGCGACCGCGTGGTCGACTTTCTGATGCCCGCGCTGCTGAGCAACGAGGCCGACGCGGTGCGCCGCCAGCCCTACTTCTGCTCGGGCTGCCCGCACAACACCAGCACCAAGGTGCCCGAGGGTTCGCGGGCGCTCGCCGGCATCGGCTGCCACTTCATGGCCAGCTGGATGGAGCGCGGCACCTCGGGCCTGATCCAGATGGGCGCCGAGGGCGTGGACTGGGCCGCGCACTCGCGCTTCACGAAGGAAAAGCACGTCTTCCAGAACCTGGGCGACGGCACCTACTTCCACTCGGGCCTGCTGGCGATCCGCCAGGCCATCGCGGCCGGCACCAACATCACCTACAAGCTGCTCTACAACGACGCGGTGGCCATGACCGGCGGCCAGCCGGTGGACGGCACGATCAGCGTGCCCGAGATCGCGCGCCAGGTCGAGGCCGAGGGCGCCAAGCGCGTGGTCATCGTCTCCGACGAGATCGAGAAGTACGACGGCCACCATGGCCAGTTCCCGGCCGGCACCACCTTCCACCCCCGCAGCGAGATGGACGCAGTGCAGCGCGAGCTGCGCGAGGTCGAGGGCGTGACGCTCTTGATCTACGACCAGACCTGCGCCGCCGAGAAGCGCCGCCGCCGCAAGAAGAAGGAATTCCCGGATCCGCCGCGCCGCGTGTTCATCAACCAGGCGGTGTGCGAAGGCTGCGGTGACTGCGGCCAGGCCTCGAACTGCCTGAGCGTGATCCCGGTCGAGACCGACTGGGGCCGCAAGCGCCAGATCGAGCAAAGCTCCTGCAACAAGGATTTTTCCTGCGTCAACGGCTTCTGCCCCAGCTTCGTGACGATCGAGGGCGCGGTGCTGAAGAAGAAAGCGGCCGCGAAGTTCACGCCGGCCGACCTGGCCGCCGAGATCGATCGCATCGGCGCGCCGAAGCCCTGGGACTGGACGGGCCCCTTCGACATGCTGGTCACCGGCGTGGGCGGCACCGGCGTCGTGACAGTGGGCGCGCTGATCACGATGGCGGCGCACCTGGAAGGCAAGCAAAGCTCGGTGCTCGACTTCATGGGCTTTGCGCAAAAGGGCGGCGCCGTGCTGAGCTTCGTGCGCGTGGCGCCCACGCCCGACCTGCTGAACCAGGTGCGCATCGACACCCAGCAGGCCGACGTGCTGCTGGCCTGCGACCTGGTGGTGGGCGCGTCGGGCGATGCGCTGGGCACCGTCAAGCATGGCCGCACGGTCGTGCTCGCGAACACGCACGAGATCGCGACCGCGGCCTTCGTGCGCAACCCGGACGCGAGCCTGCAGGCGCGCGCGCTGCTCGCCAAGCTGCGGCACGCCGCCGGTGACGACCAGGTCAGCACGCTCGACGCGCAAGACCTGGCGCAACAACTCATGGGCGACACCATGCCCAGCAACATCGTGATGCTCGGCGCGGCCTTCCAGCGGGGCCTGGTGCCGGTCAGCGAAGCGGCGCTGCTGCGGGCCATCGAGCTGAACGGCGTGGCCATCGAGGGCAACAAGGTGGCCTTTGCGCTGGGCCGGCTGGCAGCGGCCGACCCGGCGGCGCTGGAGCGCCTGGCCGGCGCGAACACGGGTGCGCAGCCGCTGTCGGCCGAGCTTTTCGGCGCGGGCGGGCTGGTCGAGCGGCGCGAGCAGTTCCTGACCGACTACCAGGACGCATCGCTCGCCCGCCGCTTCCGTGCGCTGGTGGACGCGGCGCATGCGCGCGAGACGGCACTTGGCCTGCCCGGCACGCCGTTGACCGAAGCCGTGGCCCGCCAGTTCTCGCGCCTGCTGGCGATCAAGGACGAGTACGAGGTCGCCCGCCTGTACACCGACGGCCGCTTCCAGGCGGCGCTGGCCGAGCAGTTCGAGGACGCCGGCTCCTTGCGTTTCCACATGGCACCGCCGCTGCTGTCACGGCCCGGCCCGGATGGCCGCGCGCGCAAGATGACGTTCGGCCCGTGGATGATGAGTGCCTTCCGCGTGCTCGCCAAGCTGCGCCGCATCCGCGGCCAGTGGTTCGACCCCTTCGGCCACACCGAGGAACGCAAGATGGAGCGTGCGCTGGCCGACGAATACGAAACCCTGCTGCGTGACACGCTGCTGCCGGCGCTGGACGCGAAGAACCATGCCGCCGCTTTGGCGCTGGCGAAGCTGCCCGAGAAGATTCGCGGCTACGGCCATGTGAAGCTGGCCAACGTGGCCACCGCGAAAGCGCAGCAGCCGGATCTGCTGCAGCGTTTCGCCGCCGGGGAGGCACCGGCCGGCGCCGCCGGCCCGGTGACGCGCAAGGTCATCGCGATCAGCGAGCTGGCGAGCTGAGTTCAGCAGCGGTAGCAGAGCCCCTGGATGTCGTTGTAGCAGAGGTTCATGTTGGGGCCGGAGCCATAACGCACGACGGTGATGGAGTCCATCAGGCGCTCGGGTTGCATATCCGGCCCACCGCCATGCCGATGGGGCTTGAACATGAGCAGCGGGGTCGTCCCGGCAAGGTCGGATCCGAGCGTCGGGTCCGCCTCCAGCGCGGCCTGCTCGCACAGGTCGGCCATCTCCTGTAGCCGCTCCAGCACCTCGGCCCGCAGGTGCGACAGGCGCCGGTGCGCCTTGGCGGAAAGCACATAGGTGGCTTGCGGAACGGTCGGTGACTCAGTCGGCTGGTCCATGGTGTCCTCCTGTGGTGGTGGTGCCAGTCTGGTGCTGGCGGCCCGCCAGGAGCCATCCCCAGCAGGCGGGAGGACCACCCCCAAGAACGCAGGCGCAGGCACCACCGCTCGATGAGCGGCCGGGCTCAGAATGGCCCGTTGGCCAGCCACTGCTCGATCTGAGGCTTGCGGTCGTTGCCCCAGAAGGGCTCGCCATCGATCACGAAGTACGGCGCGCCGAAGACCCCCGCCGCGATCGCCTCGTCGTTGGCGCGCTTGAGCCGCTCCTTCCACATCGGGTGGTTCCAGGCCGCTTCGGCGGCCTCGGCATCGAGCCCGGCTTCGCCGGCCAGGGCCTTCAGCGCAGCGGGCTCGTTCAGGGGCACGCCGCGGGTGAAGAAGGCCCGGAAGCCGGCGCGCGCCCACGCCGCTGCGGCCGCCTCACCCTCGCTGTCCTTCAGCCACCAGAAGACCCGCGCGGCGTTCTGCGTGGGGATCGGGAACGGCTCGGGCTGGACGTAGGGCACCCGCTCGAAGCCGGCCGAGCGCTGGAAGTCGCGCAAGGCGTAGTCGCGTTTGAGCGGGTAGGACACCGGGCTCTTCAGCTCGGCCACCGCGAAGGTGGCACCGAGCAAGATGGCATGGCGGCGCACGGTGCGACCATGGCGGGCGGCCAGCGCATCGATCCACTCGTTGGCGATGTAGGAGTACGGCGACGAGAAGTCGAAGTGGAAGTCGATCGGCGCTTTCATGCGCACCACGATACGCCCAAAGCCCTGGCGCGGTGAACAGGCACGCGGCGTGCGTGAAATCCGTGGCATCCCGACGGGGCCGCCCCAGGGAAAATCCGGTGCTGGCCCGCCCCCACCGGCTTGCTGTCTGCCGAGAACCCCCATGCCCCCATTCACCCGCCCGCTCCTCCTGATCATCTGCGCCCTGGCCGGTGCGGCCTCGCATGCGGCCTCGCCGGTGCTGGACAAACTGCGCCAAGGCGGCGCGCTGGTCATCGCGCACCGCGAGTCGTCGGTGCCCTTCTCGTACCTGGACGCCGACAAGAAGCCCGTCGGCTACGCGGTCGACATGTGCCTCAAGCTCGCGGAGGCCGTGAAGAAGGAGCTCGGCCTGAGGGCCATGGCGGTCAGCTTCAAGCTGGCGACCCCCGCCAACCGCATAGCGATGATCGAGCAGCACGAAGCCGACATGGAGTGCGGCTCGACCACCAACAACAAGGAGCGCCGCGAGAAAGTGGCCTTCACCGTGCCGCACTACATCACCGGCGCGCGCTACATGGTGCGCGCCGACAGTCCGGTGCAGGAGCTGCCGCAGTTCGAAGGCAAGAGGCTGGTGTCGACCAAGGGCACCACGCCGTTGAAGGCGGTGGAGCAGAACAACCGCGAGCGGCTGCTTCGCATCAACGTGATGGAAGCACCGGACCACGCCCGGGCGGTCGAGATGGTCGAGAAGGGCGAGGCCGACGGCTTCGCGATGGACGACGTGCTGCTCTACGGCCTCATCGCCGGCCGCCCCGACCCCAGCAAGCTCAAGGTGGTCGGCAAGCTGCTCACCATCGAGCCGCTGGCCATCATGCTGCCCAAGGACGATCCGGCCTTCAAGCGCATCGTCGACGAAGAGATGAAGCGCCTGATCCGCAGCCGCGAGGCCCATGCCCTGTACGACAAGTGGTTCGAGAAGCCCATCCCGCCCAAGGGCACGTCGCTCAACCTGCCGATGAACTACCTGCTGCGCGACTTCTGGAAGTACCCCACCGACGTCGTGCCGTTCTGAGCCCGCGAACCCATGTGGCTGCTCGACCTCCTGCTCGCGCTGCTCGCGGTGGGGCTGGCGCTGCTGGCGCGGCCATGGCGGGGGCTGGCAGGCGTGTCGCCACCGTGGCCGTGGCTGGCCTGGTGGGCCATGCTGCCGCTGCTGTGGTCGGTGGACCGGCTGGCCGCGGTGCCGCTGGTGCAACCCCTCTCCGGCGCCTGCCTGCTGATGCTGATGGCGGGCTGGCCGCTGGCGGTGCTGGCGCTGGTACCGGTGGCCCTGCTGGCTTGGGGCATGGGTGGCCTGCCAGCCGCCGAAGCGCTGGCGCGCCTGCTGTGGCTGGGCCTCGTGCCGGCCACCCTGGCGATGGGGCTGGGCGCGGCGGTCCGGCGCTGGCTGCCGCACCACCTGTTCGTCTACATCCTGGGCCGCGGCTTCTTCGCCAGCCTGCTGTCCGTCGCCGCGGCCGGCTGGGCGCAGCTGGCCCTGCAGGGGGCCAATGCCGGGGTGCCGGTGGCCGACCTGGCGATAGGCCGCTGGCTCGCCGCATGGGGCGACGCCTTCCTCACCGGCATGGTGGCCGCGACCTTCGTCGCGCTGCGTCCGGCCTGGCTGGCCACCTACTCCGACCGGCTCTACCTGCCGAAGTGAAGGGTCAGGCGAGCGCCCGGCCGATCAGGATCTTCTGCACCTCGGAGGTGCCTTCGTAGATCTGCGTCACGCGCACGTCGCGGTAGAGGCGCTCGACCGGGAAGTCGCTGACGTAGCCGTAGCCGCCATGCACCTGGATGGCCATCGAGCAGACACGCTCGGCCATCTCGCTGGCGAAAAGCTTGGCCATCGCAGCCTCCTTCAGGCAGGGCTGGCCGGCGTCCTTCAGGCTCGCGGCGTGCCAGATCAGCTGGCGCGCGGCCTCGATCTGCGTGGCCATCTCGGCCAGCTTGTGCTGCACCGCCTGGTGCTCGAAGATCGGCTGGCCGAAGGCCACGCGCTCCTTCGAGTACTTCAGCGCCGCCTCGAAGGCCGCGCGCGCCATGCCCACGCTCTGCGAGGCGATGCCGATGCGCCCGCCCTCCAGGCCCGACAGCGCGATCTTCAGGCCCTGCCCTTCGTCGCCCAGCCGGTTCGCCGCCGGAACGCGGCAGTTCTCGAACAGGATCTGCGCCGTGTCCGAGCTGTGCTGGCCCATCTTCTCTTCGATGCGCGCGACCGTGTAGCCCGGCGTGTTGGTCGGCACGACGAAAGCGCTGATGCCTTTCTTGCCGGCGGCCTTGTCGGTCACCGCCATCACGATCGCCACGTCGCCGTTCTTGCCGCTGGTGATGAACTGCTTGACGCCGTTGAGCACATAGTCGTCGCCATCCCTGACGGCGGTGGTGCGCAGCCCGCCGGCCTCTGAGCCGACATGCGGCTCGGTCAGGCAGAAGGCGCCCAGCATCTCGCCCCGCGCCAGGGGTTTCAGGAAACGCTGCTTCTGCTCCTCGTTGGCGAAGGTCATCAGAATGGAGCAGACCGGGCAGTTGTTGACGCTGACGACGGTCGACGTGCCGCCGTCGCCGGCAGCGATCTCTTCCAGGATCAGCGCAAGCGCGAGGTAGTCCAGCCCGGCGCCGTCGTACTCGGTGGGCACGGCAACGCCGTAGCAGCCCAGCCCGGCCAGGCCCTTCAGCTCGGCGGCGGGGAAATGGTGCTCCTTGTCCCAGCGCGCGGCGTGGGGCGCGATGTTGTCCTGCACATAGGCGCGCACGGCGTCCTGCACCGCGCGGTGGTCTTCATTGAGCAGCATGGGGCACTTCTTTCGGGGAGGGGCTTCACCAGGCCAGCGGCTGGCCGTCGTGGTTGAGGAAGGTGCCGTTGTCGGCGGGGGTCAGCGCGGCCAGGGTGCGGCGCAGGTCGCGCGCGCTGTCGGCCACGTCGAGGTCGGCGTCGGTGCCGCCCATGTCGGTGCGCACCCAGC
The DNA here is from genome assembly GCA_049322835.1 of Pseudomonadota bacterium. GTDB lineage: Bacteria > Pseudomonadota > Gammaproteobacteria > Burkholderiales > Burkholderiaceae_C > Ideonella. Next base: position 72,816 of record JBMOQN010000021.1, read on the forward strand.
CGGGGTGGAGCGCCACGCAGATGGCCCGGCCAGCGAGCGCAAGGGACACGTCCTTCAACACCGAGTTCACCGCCGCCTTCGAGGCGCGGTAGAGCCAGCCGCCAGCGTTGGTGCGCAGGCCCATCGAGCCCATGCGCGACGAGATCACACCCAGCCGCGCGCCCTCGGCCAGTGCTTCCACCAGCTGCGGGATCACGCGCATCGGGCCCAGCACATTGGTGTGCATCACCTGGTCGAAGTCGGCCTCGGTGGGCGTCTGCAGGCCATTGCTGCGCGGGCCGTAGACACCGGCGTTGACGACCACCGTGTCGAAGGTTTCGCCGTCGATCTGCCAGGCCAGCCCGGATGCACTGGCCGCGTCGGTCACGTCGAGCTTGAGCACCCGGGCGCCTTCGCCCCGCAGCAGTTTCAGGCCGTCCTCGCTGCGGGCGGTGGCGAACACGCGCGCGCCGTCGGCCAGGTACTGGCGGGTGAGTTCCAGGCCGATGCCACGCGAGGCGCCGACGATCAGCACGGTGGGCGTCATCTCACTTCGCCTCCGCCTGCGCCAGGCGCACCGCCAGGCCGAGGAACAGCAACCCGCCGAGCGCGTTGAGCCCACGCGCCAAACGCGGCGATCCGCCCAGGCGGCGCAGCGAGGCGGTCAACGCCACCAGCGCCAGCAGGAACAACAGGCCCTGCACGATGGACCAGGCGCCCAGCGCCAGGAAGGCCAGCGTCTTGTGTTCGGAATCGGGCGCGATGAACTGCGGCAGGAAGGCCAGGAAGAACAGCGCCACCTTGGGGTTCAGCACGTTGGTCAGCAAGCCCTGGCGGAACACGGCGGCCAGCGGCGCAGGGGGCGTCGGCGCCACGGCGGTTGCATCGGCCGCGCGTTTCGACCACGCCTCGCGCAGCATGCCGATGCCCAGCCACACCAGGTAGGCCGCCCCGGCCCACTTGACGAACGAGAAGGCCCAGGCCGACACCGCCATCAGCGCCGCCAGCCCAAAGGCCGCCGCCAGCGTGTGCACGATGCAGCCGGCACCCACGCCCAGGGAGGCGGCTGCCCCGGCGCGCCAGCCGCCGGTGAGCGTGCGGCTCACGGTGTAGAGCATGTCCACGCCCGGCGTGGCGTTCAGCACGAACACCGCCAGCGTGAACAGGGCCAGATCGTGGATGCCGAGGCTGTCGAGCATGGAGGCGGCGCTTACAGGAGTTCGACCGTCATCGCGGTGGCCTCGCCACCGCCGATGCACAGCGCGGCGCAGCCGCGCTTCAGGCCGCGCTTCTTCAGCGCGCCCAGCAGCGTCACGACGATGCGCGCGCCCGACGCGCCGATCGGGTGGCCCAGCGCGCAGGCGCCGCCGTGCACGTTGACGATCTCGTGCGCCAGCTTGAACTCGGCCATCGCCGCCATGGTGACCGCGGCGAACGCCTCGTTGACCTCCCACAGGTCCACCTGGCCGGCCGTCCAGCCGGCCTTCTTGAGCGCCTTCTCGATCGCGCCGGCCGGCGCGGTGGAGAACCACTCCGGCGCCTGGGCGTGCACCGCGTGCGACACGATGCGCGCCACCGGCTTGGCGCCCAGGCGGGCGGCGGTGGACTCGCGCATCAGCACCAGCGCCGCGGCGCCGTCGGAGATGCTGGACGCATTGGCAGCGGTGATCGTGCCGTCCTTCTTGAACGCAGGCTTCAGGCCGGGGATCTTGTCGAGCTTGGCCTTGAACGGCTGCTCGTCGAACTTGACCAGCGTCTCGCCGCCCTTGCCGGGCAGGGCCACCGGCGCCACTTCCCAGTCGAAGCTGCCGTCTTCGTTGGCCTGCTTGGCACGGGTCGTGGAGGCAATGGCGAACTGGTCCTGCGCCTCGCGGCTGAAGCCGTACTTGGCCACGCAGGCTTCGGCGAACACGCCCATGGCCTTGCCGCGCTCGTAGGCGTCTTCCAGGCCGTCCATCGCCATGTGGTCGAACATCTGCGCGGCGCCGTACTTCACGCCCTTGCGCGCGAACACCAGGTGCGGCGCGTTGGTCATGCTTTCCATGCCGCCGGCCACCATCACCTCGGCCGAGCCGGCCAGCAGCATGTCGTGGGCGAACATCATCGTGCGCATGCCAGAGCCGCACATCTTGCTCATCGTGACCGCGCCCACCGAATCCGGCACGCCGGCACGGCGCATGGCCTGGCGGGCCGGTGCCTGGCCCTGCCCGGCCATCAGGCAGTTGCCCATCAGCACCTCGGCGATGGCGTCGGCCGGCACGCCGGCGCGCTCGACCGCGGCCTTGATGGCCACGCCGCCCAGCTCCCAGGCCGCCAGCGAGGCGAAGTCGCCGAGCAGACCGCCGATGGGCGTGCGCGCGGCGGAGGCGATGACGATGGAATCAGCCATGTGAATGCTCCTTGATCAGGTCAGAAATGCGTGGCGTGGCGGTGGCAGCCGCCTCGCCGCTGCGCCGAGAACCGGCGCTCGGGGTCATAGGGGAAGACGTCGTGCACATGGCCGGCGGCGATGCGTTCCTTGTGCGCCTGCCAGAAGCCGGCGTCCAGCAGGTCGGCGTGGTGCTTCATGAAGACCTCGCGCACCGAGGGGTTGCCGAGCAGGAAAGGCTCGAAAGTCTCGGGGAAGACATCGTGCCGGCCCACCGAGTACCAGACCTCGCCCGACATCTCGTCCTCCTCGTTGCGGGGCGCGGGCACGCGGCGGAAGTTGCAGTCGGTGATGTACTCGATCTCGTCGTAGTCGTAGAACACCACCTTGCCGTGGCGGGTGACGCCGAAGTTCTTCCACAGCATGTCGCCCGGGAAGATGTTCGCGGCCACCAGGTCCTTGATGGCATTGCCGTACTCGACCACCGCATGCTCCATCTGCGTGGGCGTGGCGTCCTGCAGGAATATGTTGAGCGGGATCATGCGCCGTTCGATGTAGACGTGCTGCAGGATCACCTCGGTCTGGCCGTCGCCGTCCCGGTCGGAGATCTCCAGCAGGCTGGGGCAGAACTTCTTCAGCTCGTCGATCAGTTCGTCCTCGAAGCGCGAGCGCGGGAAGGCCACGTTGCTGAATTCGAGCGTGTCGGCCATGCGGCCGACGCGGTCGTGCTGCTTGACCAGCAGGTACTTGCCCTTGATCTGCTCGCGGGTCGTGTCCTTCTGCGGCGGGTAGTAGTCCTTGATGACCTTGAAGACGAACGGGAAGCTCGGCAGGTCGAACACCAGCATCACCATGCCCTTGATGCCGGGCGCGATGCGGAACTTGTCGGAGCTGTGGCGCAGGTGGTTGAGGAAGTCGCGGTAGAACAGGTTCTTGCCGTGCTTCTGCAGGCCGATGGCGTTGTAGAGCTCGGCCCGCGGCTTGCGCGGCATCAGCGAGCGCAGGAACTGCACATAGGCCGACGGCACCTCCATGTCGACCAGGAAGTAGGCGCGCGCGAAGCTGAACAGCAGCAGCAGGTCGTCCTCGCCGAAGAGCGCCGTGTCGATCGCCAGCTGCCCCGCGGGCGTGTGCAGGATGGGCAGCGCGAAGGGCAGCTCGGAGAAGCCGTTGACGATCTTGCCCACCGCGTAGGCGCCCTTGTTGCGGTAGAACAGGCTGGACAGCACCTGGATCTGGAAGTTGGCGCGCGGGCGGAAGTCGCCCAGCGCCTTGTAGACCGCAGCGAGCACCTGGTCCACGTCGCGGCCCAGATCCTCGAACTCGCGCGCCAGCTGGAAGTTGGTGACCATGCGCAGCACCGCCTCGCGCAGGTTCTCGCGCGTGGGGTAGTAGCAGCGGTAGGTCGGCGTGGCCGCCGGCTCGTCGTTCTCGATGTACTCGGTGGAGACCGCCGGCCGCACGAAGATGAATTCGTTGTGGAAGTAGCTGCGGTGCAGGATCTTGGTGGTCACCGAATTGAAGAACGTCTCGGCGCACTCGGGCTGGTGGTGGTTGATCAGCAGGCCGATGTAGTGCAGCTTGACCTGCTGCCAGACCTCCATCGAGAGCCCGCCGGCGGTGAACTCCTGCTGCAGCCGCTCGGCGTTCTCTTCCACCCGCCGGTCGTAGAACTCGATGCGCTCACGCTGCGCCCGCTGCTGGCCGTGCCAGTCGGCCTGCTCGAAGCGCTGCTTGGCGGTTCGGCTGGCCTCGCGGAACAGGCTGTAGTGCCTGTTGAAGCCGTCGAGCATCGCCTGCGCGATGTCGAAGGCCCGGCTGTCGGTGAGCTGCTGGGGGAACATCAGGCGCTGGCCGCGGAATAGCGGGCATGGATGCCGGCCAGCGCGGCGGCATAGGCCGTGTCCAGGTCAGCGAGACTGGCCACGGTCATCGCCAGGTCCTCCAGCAGACCGTTGTGCAGGCCGTAGACCCAGCCGTGCACCACCATCGTCTGGCCGCGGCTCCAGGCATCCTGCACCACTGTCGTTGTGCAGACATTGCGCGCCTGCTCGAGCACGTTCAGCTCGACCAGCGCGTTCACCTGGCGCTCGGGCGGCAGGCTGTCCAGCCAGCTGCGGTGCTGGTGGCGCACGTCCTGCACATGACGGATCCAGTTGTCCACCAGGCCGAGGCGCGTGTTGCGCAGCGCTGCCGCCACGCCGCCGCAGTTGGAGTGGCCGACCACGATGATGTGCTGCACTTTCAGCCCGTCGACCGCGAACTGGATGACCGACAGGGCGTTCAGGTCTGAATGGACCACCACGTTGGCCACGTTGCGGTGTACGAAGAGCTCGCCCGGCAGCAGATCGACCAGCTCGTTGGCCGGCACGCGGCTGTCGGCGCAGCCGATCCACAGGTATTGCGGGGTCTGCTGGGCCAGCAGCTTGGTGAAGAAGCCGGGTTCGCGTGCCTCGGTCTCGCGGGCCCATCGGCGGTTGTTGTCGAACAGTTCAGTGAGCTGGAGGGACATGGCAGGGCAGACGGCACAACGAAGGCGCCAGTGTACGAAGCGGCGCCCAGCAGGCGATCAATTGACGTTTACGTAAACGTCAATCATACCCACCCCGCGATCCCCGCCCGATTCCGGCGACCGGCATGTGACAACCATGCCGGCAAGAGGGCCGCAACGCCCCCCACGCTCAGGGGATTGGGCACCCCAGGTCAGGTGGCCACACTGCCGCCTCCCCTTCAACCGAACTGGAGCCTCGCATGCAACGCAAATTCCTGCTGACCGGTCTGCTGGCCGCTGCGATCGCCACCCCGGCCCTGGCCGCCGGCGACAAGTTCGACCGCGCCGACCTGGGCAGCAAGTGGGTCGTGACCTCCGGCAGCCTGTTCATCACCAGCAACCAGCTGCGCGGCAGCGACCTGGGTCTGGGCTACTTCACCAAGGCCTCGGCCGGTGTGACCGGCCAGGCGGTGGTGCAGCTGAACGGCACCTCCTTGCAGTACGGCGCCGTGGCGCTCGGCGACATCGCCAGCGGCAACAACGCCTTCGTGAAGATCCAGTCGCAAGACGGCGCCGGCCTGTTCGACCATGGCGGTTTCTACGTCGGCAACAACGTCGGCGTCCTGTTCTTCACGCTCGATGCGCCGATCTTCAGCCCCGCCACGATGAAGGTGACATTCAACGGCAGCGTGGCCACCTTGAAGATCAAGAGCGTCTCCGGCACGCAGACCTACCAGTACGACTACGGCACCACCTTCGGTACCGGCGCCGGCCTGGGCACCTACGGCTCGATCAGCCTGGACAACTTCAAGAGCAAGGACGCGGCGGAAGACGTTTTCGGCCCCGCTCCGCGCAAGCTGACGTTCTCTGACGCGCTCGACCTCTCGCTGTAAGCCTCGGCCGACGCCGGTGCTTCAGGCCGCCTTGGCGCCCACGCGCGCCTTGGCGGCCTTTCCGCTCTTGGCGCCGATCAGCGCACGGCAGCGTGCCTCGTGCTGCTCGATCTCGGCCAGCGTCACCCGGATGTCCTCCAACTGCTGCTCCAGCTGGCGACGGTGGTCGCCCAGCACCACCAGGAAGGCTTCGAGCTGCGGCCGCTCGTCGCTGCCCGACTCGTACATGTCGACCAGCTGCTTCACCTCCTGCAGCGACAGGCCCAGGCGCTTGCCGCGCAGCGTGAGCTTCAGCCGCGTGCGGTCGCGCGCGGTGTAGACGCGGTTGCGGCCGGCGCGCGCCGGCTCCAGCAGCCCCACGTCTTCATAGAAGCGGATGGCGCGCGGGGTGATGTCGAACTCCTGCGCCAGCGCGGTGATGGTGAAGGTGGGCGCTGCATCGGCCCGGCCCGCTGCGCCGGCTTCGCCTTCAGTGAGGGCCGGGGTCTTGGCACGGTGGGCAGCGGGCATGGGTAGACTTGACGTTGACGTAAACGTCAAGTCTACGCGAGGCCATGAGCAACCCCCACGAATCCGCCCTGCACTACCCCTTCGGCGACCGCCTGCCTGCGCCGGGCGAGGTGATCGAGGTAGCGCCCGGCGTGCGCTGGCTGCGCATGGCCCTGCCCTTCGCACTCGACCACATCAACCTCTGGCTGCTGCACGACCACGACGAGGCCGGCCGCGAAGGCTGGGCCGTCGTCGACTGCGGCATCGCCAACGACGCCACCCGCTCTGCCTGGGAGCAGGTCTTCGCCCACGGGCTGGACGGCCTGCCGGTGCTGCGGGTGATCGTGACCCACATGCACCCCGACCACATCGGCCTGGCCGACTGGCTGTGCGAGAAATGGGCTTGCCGACTGTGGATCAGCGCCACCGACTGGAACGCCGCCCGACTGGCCAGTGCGCAGACCACCGGCTTCGGCGGCGAGAGTGCGGCGCATTTCTTCGCGCGACATGGCCTGACGGACCCGACAGCCCTGCAGCAGGTCCGCGCGCGGCGCAACTACTACGCTTCGATGGTGCCCGCCGTGCCGGCGGCCTTCCGCCGGCTGCTGGACGGCCAGCGCCTGTTGATCGGCGGCCACGAATGGGAGGCCATCACAGGCTACGGCCATGCGCCCGAGCACATCGCCCTGCACTCACCGGCCCAGAAGCTGCTGCTCTCGGGCGACATGGTGCTGCCGCGCATCTCCACCAACATCAGCGTGATCGACCTGGAGCCCGAGGCCGACCCGCTACCGCTGTACCTGCACTCGCTCGAGAGCTACTTGCCGCTGCCGGCCGACACCTTGGTGCTGCCGGCGCATGGCAAGCCATTCACCGGCCTGCACGAGCGCATCCGCCAGCTGCAGCTGCACCATGACGAGCGCCTCGCCGATGCGCTGGCGGCCTGCAAGGCCCGCCCGACGAGCGCCGCGGAGCTGCTGCCGGTGCTGTTCCGGCGGCCGCTCGACCTGCACCAGACGACGTTTGCGATGGGCGAATCGCTGGCCCACCTGCATGCGCTGCAAAGCCAGGGACTCGTGCGATGCCTGCGCGCCGGTGGGGACGGCGTGTGGCGCTTCGTGGCTGCTTGACCCAGCGCAAGGCGCCTCACTGGTGGCGCCAAAAAAAACAGGCCGGTCGACTTGCGCCGACCGGCCGCTTCGGGTGCACGTTGTCCCCGCGCAGTCCTCCCTGGACCTTCCCTTTCGCTCACACGTGATGACAGCGAATGAGCGTAACTGTGCCCGTGAAGCGCAGGCCGAACCATCCCCCATTGGGGGGGATCGGTCTGGAGGCGGCTCTCCAATGCGGCGTCTGCCACGGCAGCATTCCACAAGCTTGTGGAGGCGGGCTCAGGAAAAAACCGGCAGGACGGAGTCTCGCAGCGCAGCCTTGCGACTTTCGATGTCCGGGATCGCGGAGCGGACCACGTCCCAGAAGGCCGCGCTGTGGTTCATTTCACGCAGATGGGCCAGCTCGTGCGCCACCACGTAGTCGATCACCGGCAGGCCGAAGTGGACCAGCCGCCAGTTCAGGTGAATGCCACCGTCGGCGCTCGCGCTGCCCCAGCGCGTCTGCGCCGAGCTGAGGCGAAGGCGAGCGACGCGCACGCCCAGGAGGGGCGCGAAGTGGGCACAGCGCTCCTCGAAGATGCGGCGCGCCTGGCGCTGCAGCCAGCTCTGCACCACGTCGCGGATCTGCGCCGGCTGGGCTGACTGCGGCAGGCCGACATGCAGCGTCAGCCGCGGCACGCCCGGCAGCGCCTGGCCGTCGGCATTGAGCACCGCGCCGGCGACCCGCGGATCCAGCACCAGGATGACGGTTTCGCCGAGGAAGGGCAGGCCAGCGCCATCGCGCCAGTCGACCCGCGCCGCCTCTAGCCGGCGCTGGCGATCGCGCTGCTCGCTGAGCTTGCGCAAGATCCAGCTCGATTTCTCGCGCAGTGCCGATTCGATTTCACCCTGGCCGACCCAGCGCGGCGCGCTGACCGCCAGGCCCTCCGGGCCGACGGTGAAGCCGATGGACTTGCGGCGTGCCCGCCGAAGCAGATAGGCCACCTGATGCTCCCCGAGGCGGATCTCGCGGTCGGCGCGGGGGTGGCGGTGGACCATCGTCGGGGCCGCGGCGGGTTCCGGCCTCGTCGGCCCGGGCAAGGCAGCCGCAGGCGTGCGCTCAGGGCGCGGCGCAGCCGCTGTCCGCGGGGCCGGGGCAACTCCCGGTGGCTCCGCCTCGAACAGCGACAGCTGCTCGGGTGCTTCGACGGCGGGCCTGCGCGACATGGGCGTCGATTCTAGGTCCAGGCCCCCGGCCCGCGGTTCAGGCCCATCTCAGGCCCGGTAGGCCTCGGGGTCCAGCCGGCGCATCTCGGCCTCGATCCAGGTTTCGACCTCGCGCATCAGTTCTTCCGGGTCGCGGCCGACCGAAGGGATGGGCGGGCCGATCGACACATCGATCACACCAGGACGCAGCAGGAAGCTCTTGCGCGGCCAGCAGCGGGCTGAGGTCACCGCGATCGGCACGATGGGCGTGCCCGCGGAGATCGCCAGTCGCGACGCGCCGGTCTTGTACTGCCCCTGCTGGCCGCGTGGCGTGCGGGTGCCTTCAGGGAACATGATCACCCAGTTGCCCATGCCCATGATGCGCTTGCCCTGCTCGGCCACCTTGCTCCACGCCGCCGTGCGTTTGCTGCGGTCGATGTGGATCATGTCCAGGCTCCCGATGGCCCAACCGAAGAAGGGAATCCACAGCAGCTCGCGTTTGAACACATAGGCCAGCGGGTGCGGCATCAGCATCGGGAATGCAAACGTCTCCCAGGTCGACTGGTGCTTGGGCGCCAGCAGCACCGCCGCATCCTTGTCCGCCGCGCTGGGCACGTTCTCCATGCCCTGCACACGCCACTTCACGCCGCAGATCACCCGGGCGCCCCAGATCGACACAGCCAGCCAGCGCGCGCAGACCCAGTAGAGCCGGTTGCCCCGCACAAAGATGGACATCAGCACGACGAACGTGGCCCAGGGCACCACCGTGACGGCCATCCAGAGGAAGAACAGTGCCGAGCGCAGGAACCAGCCGAGACGTTGCATGAGCGGAAGCGAGGAGGGTGAAGGTCAGACCGCGAAACGTCAGACCGCGAAACGCGAGGCCAGCTCCTGCTGCAGCAGGTGGCTGGTGAAGGCGGCGAGGTCGTCGTGCACGACGGTGCCTGGCACCGCGGCCACCCACTGGGCCAACTCAGCCTCGGCGACCAGGCTGGCGCGGCCGGTCTTCACCAGGTGCGGCGGGCAACCGGCGGCCTGGGCCGCCTCGAGGTCGCGCAGGGTGTCGGCCACCATCGGCACGTTCTTCAGGTCGGCGCCATAGCGCTGGGCAATGTCGTGCATCATCCCCGGCAGCGGCTTGCGGCAGTCGCAATGGTCGTCGCGGGTGTGCGGGCAGAAGAACACCGCATCGAGCCGGCCGCCCTTGCCGGCCAGCATCTTCATCATGTGCAGGTGCACCGCGTTGACCGCCTGCATGTCGATCATGCCGCGGCCGATGCCGGCCTGGTTGGTGGCGACCACCACATGCCAGCCGGCGTGGTTGAGCCGGGCCACCGCCTCCAGTGCGCCGGGAAGGGGCTCCCACTCGGCCGGGTCCTTCACATGGTCCTCACGGAACCTGTTCAGGATGCCGTCGCGGCCGACGATGACGAGCTTGGGGGTTTGCATGACGGGGGCAGGTGCCTCAGCTGGCGAGCCGCGACAGGTCGGCCACGCGGTTCATCGCCGCGTGCAGCCGATTCAGCAGGGCCAGTCGGTTGGCGCGCAGCGCAGGGTCCTCGACGTTGACCATCACACCGTCGAAGAAGGCGTCGACCGGGGCCTTCAGCGCCGCCAGCACCTGCAGCGAGCCGGTGAAGTCGCCGGTGCCGAAACGCAGGTCGGACACCGTCTGCACCTCGGCCAGCGCGGTGGCGAGCGCCCGCTCGGCAGCTTCGCCGAGCAGGCCGTCGAGCACCTCGGTGGGCAGCGCGCCCTCGACCTTCTTCAGGATGTTGCCGACACGCTTGTTGGCGGCCGCCAGCGACTCGGCTTCGGGCAGCGCCGCGAAGGCGCGCACCGCTTCCAGCCGCTTGCCCACATCGGCCAGGCGCTGCGGGGCCAGCGCCAGCACGGCGTCGACCTCCTGCGCCGAGTAGCCCTGCTCGCGCAGTTGGCCTCCCAGCCGCTCGCTGAAGAAGACCTGCAGCGCGGCGGTCGGGTCCTGGACAAGCGCGCCGAAGGCCGGCACGGCGGCGGTGAACAGGGCGTCCAGGCCCAGTGGCAACTCGCGCTCGACCAACATGCGGATCACGCCCAGCGCATGGCGGCGCAGGGCGAACGGGTCCTTGTCGCCGGTGGGCAGCTGGCCGATGCCGAACAGGCCGACCAGCGTCTCCAGCTTGTCGGCCAGCGCCACCACCAGGCCGGCCTCGTTGCGCGGCAGCTCGTCCCCGGCGAAGCGGGGCTTGTAGTGGTCTTCGACGGCGAAGGCGATCGCCTCGGCCTCGCCATCGTGGCGGGCGTAGTAGCCACCCATGATGCCCTGCAGCTCGGGGAACTCGCCCACCATGTCGGTCAGCAGGTCGGCCTTGGCCAGCAGTGCGGCGCGGTCGGCCTGGGCGGCCAGTGCGTCGCCGCCGAGTTGGAGGCCAATGGCACGGGCGATCGCACGCACGCGCTCGACCCGCTCGCCCTGGCTGCCCAGCTTGCCGTGGTAGACCACCCTGGACAGGCCCGGCACGCGTGATTCGAGCGTCTTCTTGCGGTCCTGGTCGAAGAAGAACTTGGCATCGGCCAGGCGCGGGCGCACCACGCGCTCGTTGCCGCCAGTCACTGCACTCGCATCGCCCGGCCGGATGTTGCTGACCACCAGGAATCGGTGGGTCAGGCGGCCCTCGGCGTCCAGCAGCGGGAAGTACTTCTGGTTGGCCTTCATCGTGAGGATGAGGCATTCCTGCGGCACCGCCAGGAACTCGGGCTCGAACTGGCAGGTGAGCACGTTGGGCCGCTCGACCAGCGCCGTCACCTCGTCGAGCAGAGCCTCGTCGTCGATGGGGCGCAGGCCCGCGCCAGCGGCCTGGGCGGCCGACGCCAGCTGGCGCACGATCTCGTCGCGGCGCTGGGCAAAGCTGGCGATGACGGCACCGGAGTCCGCCATCTGCACCGCGTACCGCTCGGCATGCTCGATGCGCACTTCGGGCGTGGCAGCCTCGAAACGGTGACCGAGCGTCGTGCGACCGGCCGCCAGGCCCAGCACGCACACCGGCACCACCTCGGCGCCGTGCAACGCCACCAGGCGGTGCGCCGGGCGCACGAACTTCACGTCCGTCCAGCCGTCTTCGAGCTGGTAGGTCATGACCTTGGGGATGGGCAGCTTCGCGATGGTCTCGTCCAGTGCCTTCTGCAGGCCTTCGGCCAGCGTCGCACCGGGCACCATGCTGTCGAGGAACAAGGCTTCGGCCTTGCCGTCGGGCGCGCGCTTGAGCTGCGGCACCACCGACGCATCGGCGCCGAGCGCCGCCAGCTTCTTCAGCAGGGCCGGCGTGGGTTGGCCTTCGGCGTTCAGCGCCACCGCCACCGGCATCAGCTTCTGCTGGACAGCGCGGTCGGCGGCCTTGGGCGAGACTCCGCCCACCTGCACGCCCAGCCGCCGCGGCGAGGCATACGAGGTGACGGGGGCATCGGCCGCGGCCAGACCCTGGGCCTTGAGGCTGTCGGCCAGCGTGCCGGCGAAAGCCTCGCCCAGCTTCTTCAGCGCCTTGGGTGGCAGCTCCTCGACGAAGAGTTCGACGAGCAGGGTGTCGTGAGCGGTCAGGGCGGTCATGGCGTCAGGCCGCTTTCTTCTTGTCGAGCTGGGCGAGGACTTCGTCGGCCCAGGTTTTCGGCGCGAGCGGGAAGCCCAGGCGCGCGCGGCTGTCGAGGTAGGCCTGCGCGACGGCACGCGCCAGGTTGCGGATGCGGCCGATGTAGGCGGCGCGCTCGGTCACGCTGATCGCGCCGCGCGCGTCGAGCAGGTTGAAGGTGTGGCCGGCCTTCAGCAACTGCTCGTAGGCGGGCAGCGCGAGCTGCTGCTCCATCAGGTACTTGCTCTGACCCTCGTGGGCCGAGAAGGCCTGCAGCAGGAAGTCGACGTCGGAGTGCTCGAAGTTGTAGGTGCTCTGCTCGATCTCGTTCTGCAGGAACACGTCGCCATACTTGATCGAATCGGTGTAGGCGAGGTCGTAGACGTTCTCCACGCCCTGCAGGTACATCGCCAGGCGCTCCAGGCCGTAGGTGATCTCGCCGGTGGCGGGCTTGCAGTCGATGCCGCCGACCTGCTGGAAATAGGTGAACTGCGTCACCTCCATGCCGTTGAGCCAGACCTCCCAGCCCAGGCCCCAGCAGCCGAGCGTGGGGTTCTCCCAGTCGTCTTCGACGAAACGCACGTCGTTCTTCTTCAGGTCGAAGCCCAGTGCCTCGAGCGAGCCGAGGTAGAGCTCGAGGATGTTGGCCGGCGCGGGCTTGAGCACCACCTGGTACTGGTAGTAGTGCTGCAGGCGGTTCGGGTTCTGGCCGTAACGGCCGTCTTTCGGCCGGCGGCTGGGCTGCACGTAAGCGGCCTTCCAGGGCTCGGGGCCCAGCGCGCGCAGGAAGGTGGCGGTGTGGCTGGTGCCGGCGCCCACCTCCATGTCGTAGGGCTGCAGCAGCGCGCAGCCCTGGTTTCCCCAGTAGTCCTGCAGGCGAAGAATGAGTTGCTGGAAGGTGAGCATGGGCAGGGATGGGCGGGCCGACGGTGGGCCGAAGAGGAGCCAAGGGGCCGATCGGCGATTCTAAGGTTGCCACCTGTGCCCGCGACCCGCTCCGAGGTACCCGCCACCCCTATCCCCTGTTCGCATGCCCCTGTGCGAAGGGGGCCGTCACCTAGAGGGCAGGATGCGCAGCACCGGGCCGGCCGCCCATCATCGCCACACCCTGAGGCCGTATCGAGCGCCGCCGGCGCCACGGAGCCCGCAGGGATACCGATGGAGGACCCGATGAAACTTTCCCACGCCCTGATCCCCGCGCTGCTGCTTTCTCTTGCTGCCGGCGCCGTCTCGGCCAAGGTGCTGGCCAGCGCGACCCGCTCGAACAACTTCACCTACGCGGCGGACAACACCCCGGTGCCGCTGAACGACGGCGGCAGCACCTCGATCGTCTTCAATGCCAACAAGGCCGGCACCTACGTGCTGACCTACTCGGCCGAGTGCTCGGCCGACAACGGCGCCGACACGAACGCAGGCTGGGTGCACCTCGACATCGAGGTGAACGGCGCGATCGTCGCACCGACCATCGGCACGTCAGACGCCTTCTGCTCGCCAGACAACGCGGCCGGCAGCACCGGCTGGGTGCGCCCGTCGATCTCGACGCCGGTGCGCCTGATCGCGGGCAACAACACCATCCGCGTGCTGGGCCGCCTCTCGGCCCCGGTGACGACCGGCTGGCTGGGCGACAGCGCACTGGTCGTGCACGACTGAGCTCACTCTGGCCGGGCTTGCCGGCGGCGGGTCGCCACGGCGACGGCCAAGGCCAGCACCCACAGCGGCCAGAGCCCCAGGGCCGCCAGCCAGCGCGCGTAAGGCGTGCTGCCCTGGCGGCCTTCCACCACCACATCGAGCGTGCCGGCCACCTCGGGCGGCAGGCGCCCGATGACCTCACCCCGGTGGTCGACCGCCGCGGTCGAGCCGGTGTTGGTGGCCCGCACCAAGGGGCGCTGGAATTCCAGCGCCCGCAGGCGGGAAAACTGCAGGTGCTGGTCCTGCACCATGCGCGGGCCGAACCAGGCCAGGTTGCTGGCGTTGACCAGCAGCGTGGCGGCACCCGGGCCGCTGACGCTGGCGGCGAAGTCTTCGCCAAAGAGATCCTCGTAGCAGATGAGTGGGCGCGCCCGCTGCGCCCCCACCACGAACGGCGCCTCGCTGCGCCCGCTGGCCTGGTCGCCGAGCGGGATCTGCATCATGTCCACGAACCAACGGAAGCCCGGCGGCACGTATTCGCCGAAGGGCAGCAGGTGGCGCTTGCCGTAGCTGTAGGACTCGCCGGCAGCCGAGACGCCGACCATCGAGTTCACGTAGCCGTCGCGGTCGTTGCCGAGGAAGGTGCCGAGCAGCGCCGCACGCTCGCCGCCGCGGAAGGGCGCCGTCAGCGCCTGCCAGTAGACCGGGTCGAGCTGGTCGCGCGGGATCGGCAGCACCGACTCCGGGGTGACCACCAGGTCCCCGTCGGCCGCCTGGAGCTGGACCTGCAGCGCCGCCATCTGCGCGACGATGCGATCGGGGTCGAATTTCAGGTCCTGTGGGACGTTGGGCTGCAGCAGGCTCACACGCAGCGTGCCGGCCGGCTCGGTGAACTCGGCTGGCGCCACGGCGGCCAGCACCGGCCCGGCGAGGGCCAGCGTCAGCAGCAGACGTGAGCGTGGTGAGGGCCGAGCGACCGCCCGCACCGCCTGGGCCAGCGCCACGGCGATCAGCGCCGCCACGGCCCCCATGCCGTAGACGCCGATCCAGGGGGCCAGACCCGCCAGCGCCCCGGTGCTGTGGGCATAGCCCGAGGCGAGCCACGGGAAGCCGGTGAAGAACTGGGCCCGTGCCAGCTCGGCCAGCAGCCAGCAGGCCGCGAAAGCGAGCCCGTCGGCCAGCGGCTGCCCGCGGCGGCGCCAGGCGAACCAGGCCATCGCGCCGGCCAGGTAGAGCGACAGCGCGGCGGCCAGCAGCGCCACCGCCGCGGCAGCCATCGGCGCCGGCATGCCACCGTAGTCGTGCATGCTGATATAGAGCCACCACAGGCCCGACGCCAGCCAGGCAAAGCCGAAGCACAGCCCCCGCCACGCCGCCTGGCGCGGTGTAGCCTCGGCGACGGCGCCGGCCAGCAGCGCCAGGGCACCGATCTGCAGCGGCCACCACTCCAGCGGCGCGAAGGCGGCCGTGTGCAGGCCGCCCGCGAAGAGCATCAACAGCGGCCAGAGCGCCGCCGAGCCTCGCACCCGGCTCACGCGTGCTCTTCGGCCGCCGCCGGCCGCGGCAGGCGCTGGACCTTGAACCAGCGCACCGCACCGCCCCGGGTGAGCATCACCGAGAAGCGCAGGTTGGCCACGTCGACCGATTCGCCGCGGCGCGGGACCCGCCCCAGCTCGTGGGCGATCAGGCCGCCGATGGTGTCGAAGTCGTGGTCGGGCAGTGCCACGCCGAAGGCTTCGTTCACCGCGTCGATCGCCGCATCGCCGGCGACCCGGTGGCTGCCATCGGCGAGCGTGTAGACGGCGCCGGCGCGGTGGGCGTCGGCCTCGTCGAACTCGTCCTCGATCTCGCCGACGATCTCTTCCAGCACGTCCTCGATGGTGATCAGACCGGCGGTGTTGCCGAACTCGTCGATCACGATGGCCAGGTGGTTTCGGTTGGTGCGGAAGTCGCGCAGCAGCTCGTTCAGCCCCTTGCTCTCGGGCACGAAGACCGCTGGCCGGAGCAGCGTGCGCAGGTTCAGCTCAGGTGCCCGCTGGAGCTTGAGCAGGTCCTTTGCCATCAGGATGCCGATGATGTTGTCGCGGCCACCTTCGGTGACGGGAAAGCGCGAGTGGCCGGTGTCGATCACCACCGCCAGCAGCTCGTCATAGGGCGCGTCGATGTCCAGCAGGTCCATCCTCGGCGCGGCGACCATCACGTCGCCAGCGACCATGTCGGCCATGCGGATCACGCCCTCCAGCATGGCGCGCGACTGCGGCTCGATCAGCTCGCGCTGCTCGGCCTCGGCCAGCGTCTCGATCAGCTCGTCGGTGGAGTCGGGCCCGGGCGCGATGAACTCGATCAGCCGCTCGAACAGCGTGCGTTTGTCGACACGCTCGTGAGCGTGGGGGCCCCTGGGTGGGCGGGATGGCTGGGGATCGGACACGGGGGTGCCGGCAATGACGGGGCACCAAGGATACCCGATCCCCCCCGACGGCCCAGCCTCCTACACTCGCCCGCTCAGGCCCTGCCGAAGACCGCGCGCCCCGTGACAGAACGCCCCCCGACCGACGATCTCGCCTTGTTGCTGTCCCGTGTGGCCCTGCAGGACCGCGCCGCCTTCGCCCACCTGTACCGCCTGACCAGCCACCACCTGCTGGGCGTGGCCTGGCGCATCACCCTGCGCCGCGAGCAGGCCGAGGAGGTGCTGCAGGACGCCTTCATCAGCGTCTGGCAACACGCCGGCAGCTACCAGCGCGCCATCGCCAGCCCCATGACCTGGCTGATCAACATCGTGCGAAACCGCGCCATCGACGGCCTGCGCGCTGGCCGCGACGAGAGTGCCCGCACCCAGCCCCTGGCCGACGACGACGAGATCGACCTGCCGGCCGACCCCGGCGCCGAGCCACCGCAGCTGCTGGCCGCCAGCATCACCCGGCTCGGGCTGGACCGCTGCATGGGCTCGCTCACCGCGCCCCAGCGGCAGGCGGTGGCGCTCGCCTACTACCGCGGGCTGGCCCACGGCGAGATCGCCGAGACGCTGGCGGCCCCGCTCGGCACCGTCAAGGCCTGGGTGCGGCGCGGGCTGGACAGGCTCAAGAGCTGCCTCGGCGATGCCGGCCTGGCCCCTGAGCAGGTGCCATGAACTACCTGCACCCGCCCCTGCTGGACGCCCTGGCACGCGACTACGCGGTGGGCACGCTGCGCGGCCGCGCGCGGCGCCGATTCGAACGCGTGCTGCTGGCCGCGCCCGAAGCGCGGCATGCGGTCGAGGCCTGGCAGCAGCGCCTGGCCCGGCTGGCAGACGTGGTGCCGCCGGCCACCCCACGGCCGGCGGTGTGGCACGGCATCGAGGCCCGGCTGTTCGACCCGCGCGCCGCCGGGGCAACCCGGCCCCGGCCCGGCTGGCGCCGCTGGCTGCCGCTCGGCCCGCGCAGCGGCGCGGCGGGCGCCGGCCTGGTGGTCGGCGCCCTGGCGGGGGCGCTGCTTGCCGTGTCCGCCCTGCGCTGGCAGCCCCCGCTGGCCTCGCAGGTCGGTCTGGAGGCGGCCGGGCCCGGCCTTCCGGCCGCCTATGTCGGCATTCTTTCGGACGCACACGGGCGCGCCCTGGTGCTTGCCAGCTCGCGCCGGCAGGGCCGGGTGTTGACCATCAAGTGGCTCCAGCCGGACTTCCGCATGCCCGAGGGGCAGGTGGCCCGCTTGTGGGCGCTGCCCAAGGACGGCATGACTCCGGTTGCGGTCGGCTTGCTGCCGAACGGGCCGGGCGGCGGCACCCTGATGCTGCCGGCGGCGTCCGAAGCCCTGTTCTCCCAGGTGGACCGGCTGGCCGTGAGCCTGGAGCCAGCGGGGGCCCCCCAGCCAACCGCCCCCATCGCACCGTTCCTGGCCATTGGGCCTTGCGCCAAGCTCTGGTAAGAGCGGAGAAGAAATTTTTCAGCGGGCTGCGTCCAAACGCAAGCAGGCTCCGTAGGTCCGGCCAAGCGCCCCCGATGGCGCCCACCAACCCCAACCGGAGCCCCTTCCATGAACCGCACCACCACCTTCGCCACCCGCCTGTCCCTCGCCGCGGCCGCCGCCCTGATCTGCCTGGCCGCTCAAGCCGCCGACACGGCCCCGCCCGCGGCTGCAGCGCCGGACAAGCTGGGCGAGGCACGTGCCCTGATCCAGCAGAACAAGTGGGTCGCCGCCATCGAGGCGCTGAAGAAGGTCGACGACCGCGGCAGCGCGGACTGGAACAACCTGATGGGCTACAGCCACCGCAAGGCCAAGGTGCCCGACTACGCAGCCGCCGAGCGTTACTACGGCGAAGCCCTGCGCCTGGACCCGACCCACAAGGGGGCGCTGGAATACTCCGGCGAGCTCTTCCTGATGCTCAACCGGCTACCCGAGGCCGAGGCCCGCCTGGCCACCCTCGACAAGCTCTGCGTGCTGCCCTGCGCCGAGTACACCGATCTCAAGCGCGCCATCGCCACCTACAAGGCCAACGGCAACCAGTACGCCACGCGACAGTGAGGCGTGGCGGGCGGTTGAAAACGGGCATCGACGCCCTCAGATGATGCCGACGGCCAGGCATGCCCTGGCGCTTGACAGGGCATCGGCCCTGTTTCAGAGTCCATGCCCCGGCCGCCGGCGCCCCTGGCGCCCGGCCCGTTCCCCGACCCCTTTGGCCTGCCCTTCATGTCCCTGATCCCCGCGACCATCCTCACCGGCTTCCTCGGATCCGGCAAGACCACCCTGCTCAAGCGCGTGCTGACCGAAGCCCACGGCCAGAAGATCGCCGTCATCGAGAACGAGTTCGGCGAAGAGAACATCGACACCGACATCCTGGTCACCGAGACCCAGGAACAGGTGATCCAGATGAGCAACGGCTGCGTTTGCTGCACCATCCGCGAAGACCTGCGCACGACCCTGGCCGACCTGGCCGCGCGCAAGCGCAAGGGCGAACTCGACTTCGAGCGTGTGGTGATCGAGACCACCGGCCTGGCCGACCCCGGCCCGGTGGCCCAGACCTTCTTCATGGACGACGAGGTGGCCGAGAGCTACCTGCTCGACTCCATCCTGACGCTCGTCGACGCCAAGCACGCCAACGACCAGCTCGACGGCCGCCAGGAAGCCCGCCGCCAGGTCGGCTTCGCCGACCAGATCTTCATCAGCAAGACCGACCTGGTCGACGAGGTGGCGGTCGACGACCTGGTGCACCGCCTGAAGCACATGAACCCGCGCGCGCCGATGCAGCGCGTGAACTTCGGTGACGTGCCGCTGGCGTCGGTGTTCGACCTCAAGGGCTTCAACCTCAACGCGAAGCTCGACATCGACCCCGACTTCCTCAACGAGGACGGCGGTCACGGGCATGGGCACGACCATGACCATGACCACGAGCATGGCGAGCACTGCGACCACCCGCACCACCATCACCACGACGACGATGTGAAGTCCTTCGTCTTCCGCGCCGACAAGCCGCTCAACCCGGCCAAGCTGGAGGACTTCCTCGGCGCCATCGTGCAGGTCTACGGGCCCAAGATGCTGCGCTACAAGGGCGTGTTGCACCTCAAGGGCAGCGAGCGCAAGGTCATCTTCCAGGGCGTGCACCAGCTGATGGGCAGCGATCTGGGCCCGAAATGGGCCCCTGGCGAAAAGAAGACCAGCAAGATGGTCTTCATCGGCATCGACCTGCCCAAGGACATTCTTTTGCAGGGCCTGGAGGGTTGCCTGGCCTGATCTGCAAGGCGTCAGCGGCTGCAGGGGGCGCCGTGGCTACAATCCGCGCGCCCAAAACCCGGCCCCGGGCGTGGCAGATGCACCACAACCGCCTCGTCCCAAGGGGTATAACGCGATATCCCATGCCTTGTGGCGAGGAGACGGAACGTGAGCAAGACACCGGCGAAGAGTGCTGCCCCCGCGAAGGAGAGCGCGGCCATGCCCACCGCCACACCGAAAGCAGCCCACAAGGCCGCTCCGGCCAAGGCGGCGGGCGTGAAACCTGCCGCTGACGCGAGCGCCAAATCCCCCGCCGCAAAGGCGGCGCCGGCCCTGCCACCTGCCGCGCCGGCTGCCGCCTCCCGGGCCCATGCCCCCACCCCTTCCACCGCCAGCTTCACCGACCGCTTCGCCCCGCCGAAGCCGCCGACCAAGACCTACCCCGAACCCATGAACGCCGTGAAGACTGCCACCAAGGCGGACCCGAAGCTCGCCAACGCCTGGAAGACCAAGCCCGCCCGTGACCTCTCCGAGGCCGAGCTGATGGCGATGCCCGAGTCCGAGTACATGAACGAGAAGCAGCTGGAGTTCTTCCGGCTGCGCCTGCAGGAGCAGAAGGACGCGCTGCTGTCCAATGCCGGCGAGACCACCGAGCACCTGCGGGAAGACACCTCCATCGTGCCCGACCCGGCCGACCGGGCCACCATCGAGGAAGAGCACGCGCTGGAGCTGCGCACCCGCGACCGCGAGCGCAAGCTGCTGAAGAAGATCTCGCAGTCGCTGGCCCGCATCGAGGCCGGCGACTACGGCTACTGCGACGAGACGGGCGAGCCGATCGGCCTGGGCCGCCTGCTGGCCCGCCCGACCGCCACGCTGTCTCTCGAAGCGCAGCAACGCCGCGAGATGAAGCAAAAGATGTTCGGAGACTGACCCTGTCCAGGCTGTCTGTCCCCTTTCGCCCGCTGTCCCGCTGACCCGGCGCCATGTCGAACGACAACGACGGTGACAGTGGCGGGCTGCTGCGCCGTGTGGTGCGCAAGGTCACCGGGCCCGCCAAGGACCTGATGCAGAAGGTCGAGGACAGCCGGCTGAGCCAGTTCGACGACTCCGACCGCGCCGAACTGAAGGCGATGATCGAGCGCAAGCGGCGCAACGATTTCGTCCGCAAACGCGAGCTGGACATGCTGCGCCGCATCCGCCGCGAGGGCCTGACGCCCGAGCAAGCCGCGGCACTGGCGAACTCCAACCTCGACGAGGTCGATGTGCGGGCCAGCCGCCCGTCCAGCCTGGCCGATGGCGCCGTCAAGGCCAAGATCGACGCCATCGAGAAGCAGATGGTGGGCGTCGCGCCGATGTCGAGCCGGCCGATGCCGATCCGGCCCGCATCCGTGCCGCCGCCCCCGCCTCCGACCACTGTCACGCCGCCGCACCTGAAGGTGCCGCCGCCGGTGCTGACCCACCCGATCGACCCCGAGGCGACCGTGCCGCTGGAGCTGCGCCCCGATGGCGGCGGGCCGCTGGACCAGACCCCCTTCGCCGCCACGGTCACCGAGCCGACCGGGCCGCTGGCTGCGCCACCAGCACCCACGCCCGCCCTCTCCACCCCCGTCTGGCCCGCCCCGGCGACGGTGGCAGCCCCTGCCCCGCCGCCCGCGCCACGCGAGCTGCCGCCGCTCAGCTTCGACCTCGACCCCTCCCCTGTGGCCGCGCCCACGCCGGCGCCTGCCGGGCGAGCACCGGCCGCCGCGTCACCGCTGGCCCGCGGCCTGGCCGGCGACATGGCCGAGGTCGAAGTGCTGGAAATCAAGCACGACCCCGAGCTGGACGAAGCGGTGATGGCCTTCGCCAACGCCGACTTTGCCCACGGCGAGCACATCCTGGTGCAGCTGACCAGCCCCGGCGGCCCACGGGCGCAGCACGTGGACACCTGGCTGGTGCTGTTCGACCTCTACCGCGCCACCGGCCAGCAACAGCGCTTCGAGAGCCTGGCGATGAACTTCGCCGAGCAGTGCGGCCGTTCGCCCCCACAGTGGTACTCGCTGCCCAAGCTGCTGGCCGATGCGGCGGCGGCCCAGCGCGCAGCGAACCCCCAGGCCGCCGACAACACCCGGGTCGGCTGGGTCTGCGACCCGCTGCTGACGCACGAAGGCATCACCCGCCTGTCGTCGCAGCTGTTGCAGATGCCGATGCCCTGGGTGCTGGACTGGACCCAGCTCAAGCGCATCGAGCCCGCCGCCGCGGCCGAGCTGCGGCGCGAATTCCAGCAGTGGGCCAGCCAGAAACTGACGATGCACTGGCAGGCCGCCGACAAGCTGTTCGACGTGCTGCAGGAGGCCGCCCCAGTGGGGGTGCGCGACGCCGACCCGGCCTTCTGGCTGGCCCGGCTGGACGCGTTGCGACTGGTCAACCGGCCCGACCAGTTCGACGACGTGGCGATCGACTACTGCGTCACCTACGAGGTCTCGCCACCCAGCTGGGAGCCAACGAAGTGCACCGTGCGGGTCAGCGGGCCGTCGGCCAACACCCGCTCGGCCATCCTGTCCTCGGTGGGCGACGTGGTCACCTCGATCATGGGCACGCCGGGCAAGGGCGAGGTCGAGGTCACTTCGCTCGAAATCTCCGGCCAGCTTGCGGGCGACCAGGGGCCGCTGCTGCATCACCTGGACCAGCGCCTGGGCGACTCCAAGGTGGTGCGCATCTCCTGCGCACTCCTGATCCGGGTCGACTTCGTCGCCGCCGGTGACCTGCTGAACTGGGTGATCGCCAAGCGCGCCGAGCAGCGCCAAGTCACCTTCACCGACGTGAACCGCCTGGTCGCGCTGATGTTCGGCGCCATGGGCATCAACGAGCACGTGTCGACGCAGTTGCGGCAAGCGTAGACAGGGCCCCCACGCCCCTCCCGGGGCTGCCCCCGAGGGGGCTCGCGCAGCGGCCCGGCCAAGCCGGATCCGCGCACGCCACTGGATGGGCGGCAGCTCCTGCGGAGCGCCTTGAAATACGTGATGCGCACAGCACTTCCATCGTGGCATGCTCACCCATTCCTTCTGATATCGACTCCATGGATTCTTACCACGGCACGACCATCCTCAGCGTGCGCCGCCAGTTGCCCGATGGACGCTGGCAGGTCGCCATCGGCGGCGACGGCCAGGTGACGCTGGGCAACACCGTCGTCAAGGCCAGCGCGCGCAAAGTGCGGCGCCTCCACCATGACAAGGTGCTGGCCGGTTTTGCCGGTGCCACCGCCGATGCCTTCACGCTCTTCGAGCGCTTCGAGGCCAAGCTGGACAAGCACTCGGGCCACCTGGTGCGCGCCGCCATCGAGCTGACGCGAGACTGGCGCACCGACAAGGTCCTGCGCAACCTCGAGGCCATGCTGGCGGTGGCCGACCGCGAGGCCTCTCTGATCATCACCGGCAACGGCGATGTGCTGGAGCCCGAGCTGGGCCTGGTGGCCATCGGTTCCGGCGGCGCCTATGCGCAGGCCGCGGCCCGGGCGCTGCTGGCCCACAGCGAGCTCTCGGCGCCCGACATCGTCAAGCGGTCGCTGGAGATCGCCGGGGAGATCTGCATCTACACCAACCAGAACCACACCATCGAGACGCTGGACTAGCACGATGAGCATGACCCCGCGAGAGATCGTCTCCGAACTCGACCAGCACATCGTCGGCCAGCAGAGCGCCAAGCGTGCGGTCGCGATCGCGCTGCGCAACCGCTGGCGCCGGCAGCAGGTCGAGCCCGGCCTGCGCGCCGAGATCACGCCGAAGAACATCCTGATGATCGGGCCGACCGGCGTGGGCAAGACCGAGATCGCGCGCCGGCTGGCCAAGCTGGCCGATGCGCCCTTCGTGAAGGTCGAGGCGACCAAGTTCACCGAAGTGGGCTATGTCGGGAAAGACGTGGACACCATCGTGCGCGACCTGGTCGAGGTGGCCGTCAAGCAGGAGCGCGCCGCTGCACTGGCGCGTGCCCGCATGCGGTCCGAAGATGCGGCCGAGGAGCGGGTGCTCGACGTGCTGGTGCCGCCGCCGCGCCACGTCGGCTTCGGCCAGGACGAGAGCAGCCACGACTCCACCGCGCGCCAGGTGATGCGCAAACGCCTGCGCGAGGGCGCGCTCGACGACAAGGAAATCGAGCTGGAGCTGGCCGAGCCGCGCGCGGGCGTCGGCATGGAGATCATGACACCGCCCGGCATGGAGGACATGGCCGAGCAGTTGAAGGGCCTGTTCTCGCAGATGGGCTCGGGCCGCAAGACGACGCGCAAGCTGCGCATCGCCGAAGCCCTGAAACTGCTGGCCGAGGAAGAGGCCGCCAAGCTGGTCAACGAAGACGAGCTGAAGGCCCGCGCCGTGGCCAACGCCGAGCAGAATGGCATCGTCTTCATCGACGAGATCGACAAGGTGGCCGCACGCGGCAACACCCAGGGCGCCGATGTGTCGCGCCAGGGTGTGCAGCGCGACCTGCTGCCGTTGGTCGAAGGCACCACCGTGAACACCAAATACGGCATGGTCAAGACCGACCATGTGCTGTTCATCGCCTCGGGCGCCTTCCACCTCGCCAAGCCGAGCGACCTGATCCCCGAGTTGCAGGGGCGCTTCCCGATCCGCGTCGAGCTGCAGGCGCTGTCGGTGGCCGATTTCGAGGCCATCCTCGGCAGCACCCAGGCGAACCTGATCCGGCAATACCAGGCCCTGCTGGCGACCGAGGGGGTCACGCTGGAGATCACGCCTGACGCGGTCCACCGGCTGGCCGAGATCGCCTTCGAGGTGAACGAGCGCACCGAGAACATCGGCGCGCGGCGCCTGGCCACCGTGCTGGAGCGGCTGCTCGACGACATCAGCTTCGACGCCCCGCAACGCAGCGGCCAGACGGTGACGCTGGACGCCGCCGCGGTGTCGCAGCGCCTGGGTGAGCTGGCCCGCAACGAGGACCTGTCGCGCTACATCCTCTGAACCCGCCGCCCCTGCGAAAACCCGGGGGCCGACTGCCAGCCGATTGAAAGCGGCAGGGTGAAGACTCGGCCCCCTTCAAACAGAACGGGGCGGGCATGTTCAAGCGGCGCAGGCAGTGTCTGGCATGGGCCGCGGCCACGGCCTGGGCGCCCGCGTTGCGGGCCGCGCCCCCTGCACCGCTGCCCCTGCTGCGGATCTGCATTCCCGGGGGTGCCGGCGGCGGCTGGGACCAGACCGGCCGCGCGCTGGGCGAGGCGGTGCTCGCCGCCGGCCTGGCGCAGAAGGTGGCGTGCGAGAACAAGCCCGGCAAGGGCGGCACGATCGGCCTGGCCGATTTCGTGCAGCGCTTCGACCGGGACCCGGCCGCGCTGCTGGTCGGGGGCATGGTGATGGTCGGCGCGATCGCGGCCTCGCAAGCCCCGGTCCACCTCGGCCATGTGACGCCGCTGGCCCGTCTGACCAACGACTACCTCGCGCTGGTGGTGGCGGCAGGCAGCCGGCTGTCCAGCCTGAAGGCGCTGGCCGCCGAGCTGCAGCGCAACGTGGGCGGCATCATCTTCAGCGGCGGCTCGCTGGGCGGTGTCGATCACATGCTGGCCGGCATGCTGGTGCGCCAGTTGCGCCTGGACGCCGGCGCACTGCGTTACCAGCCGGCCACCGCCGCCGAGGAGTCGCTCGCGATGCTGGCCTCCGGCCAGGCGCAGGTCGTGGTCTCGGGCTACAGCGAGCTGAAGGCCGGCATCGACGCCAGGCGCCTGGTGGCGCTGGCGGTGTCGTCGCGGCGGGGCCTGCATGGCATCCCGTCGCTGAGCGAGCAGGGGGTACCGATCGAGCTGTCCAACTGGCGCGGCGTGTTCGGCCCGGCCGGCATCACCGACGCCCAGAAGCAGGCCCTGCGCGAGCTGGTCCTGCGGGCGGCCGAGTCGGCCGCATGGCAGCAGTCACTGGTGCAGAAAGGCTGGATCGGCGCGCTGCTGGCCGGCCGCGCGTTCGAGCAGGCACTGGAAGTCGACCAGAGCATCGCGAGCGTCGTGGCCCATATGCTCAAGCTGAAGGGCTGACGCCCCGTTCAGAGGGCGAGCCGGTGCGACTGGATGTTCAGCAGGCCGTCGAAGATGAGTGACTCGATCAGTTCGTGCGGCAGGTCGATGTAGGGCGCGACCTTCCAGCCCGCGCCGCCGGTCACCAGCATCACCGGCGGCTCGCCGCAGTGGGCGGCCAGATGGCGGTGCATGCGCTCGATCGCGCCGGTGATGGCGTAGGTGCCGCCACTGGTCAGCGCGTCAGAGGTGTTGGCCGGGAAGCGCATCACCTCGCCGGTGGGCACACGCAGCCCCGCGGTACCGCTTTCGAGCGCGCGCAGCATGATGCCGTGGCCGGGCAGGATCAACCCGCCGAGGAACTTGCCCTCGGTGTCGAGCGCATCCACCGTCACGGCGGTGCCGATCATGACCACCAGCACCGGTCGCGCCGGGCCACGCGCCAGCACATGGCCCCGCGCGCCGATCATCGCCACCCAGCGGTCGGCGCCCAGGCGCGCGGGATGGTCGTAGCCGTTGGTCACGCCCGCCTCGTGAGGCGACGACACCACCCATCGCGGCGTCAGGTCCCACAGCTCCAGTTGCTCCTCGACGCGGCGCCGCACCGCCTCGCCCGCCACCACGCACCCCAGCATGCTGCGCGGCGGCGCGAGGTGCTTCCACTCCTTCTCGGCCAGCTCGTCGATGGTTTCCAGGAAGGCCGCACCATGCGCCAGCACGGCTGCCCCGGGCTGCGGCGAGGCGTAGTGCGCCCACTTCAGCCGTGTGTTGCCAATGTCAATGGCGAAGAAGCTCATGTCAGCTGGGGGTCGTCATGACAGGCCGCAGGGTACCAGCGGCGCCGACGGCCAGCGGGCCTGCGGGGAAAACCCCGAGCGCCCCCCCGGACGCGGTGTCAGACTGCCGACAGCCGAACCACGGCATCATGCACAATTGACGTTTACGTAAACGTCAATTCGACGCCACCCCGTCCCAACCCCGACGAGCCACCGCCATGACCGACCTGTCTGCCGAGTACAAAGCCCTGGCCGCCTACCGCCCGACGAACAAGGTGCGCTTCGTCACCGCCGCCAGCCTGTTCGACGGCCACGACGCGGCCATCAACATCATGCGGCGCATCCTGCAGGGCATGGGCGCCGAAGTGATCCACCTGGGCCACAACCGCTCGGTCGATGAGGTGGTCACGGCGGCGCTGCAGGAAGACGCACAAGGCATCGCCGTCTCCAGCTACCAGGGCGGGCACAACGAGTACTTCGCTTACATGGTGGAGCTGCTGCGCCAGCGTGGAGGCGCCCACATCCAGGTCTTCGGTGGCGGTGGCGGCGTGATCGTGCCGGCCGAGATCCGCGCACTGTCCGAGCAGGGTGTGCGCATCTACAGCCCTGAAGACGGCCAGCGCATGGGGCTGCAGGGCATGATCGGCGAGATGGTGATGCGCGCCGACGCCGACCTGACGGTGCATGCGCCCAAGTCGGTCGACGCGATCCAGGGCCACACCGAGGCCGCCTGGCGCGCGCTGGCCCAGCTGATCACCGCACTGGAGAACGGCAAGGCCGACGAGGCGCTGGTGAAGGGGGTGCACGCTGCGGCGAAAGCCCGCCCGGCCCCGGTGCTGGGCATCACCGGCACCGGGGGTGCCGGCAAGTCCAGCCTGACCGACGAGCTGATCCGCCGGTTCCGGCTCGATCAGGACGACAGCCTGCGCATCGCCGTGGTCTCGATCGACCCGTCGCGCCGCAAGAGCGGTGGCGCGCTGCTGGGCGACCGCATCCGCATGAACGCCATCTCGCCGTGGCAGCAGGGTTCACGCGTCTACATGCGCTCGCTGGCCACGCGCGACACCGGCAGCGAAGTCTCGGCGGCGCTGCCCGACGTGATCGCCGCCTGCCGCGCCGCCGGCTTCGACCTGGTCATCGTCGAAACCTCGGGCATCGGCCAGGGGGATGCGGCGATCGTGCCGCTGGTCGACGTGCCGATGTACGTGATGACGCCCGAGTTCGGCGCCGCCAGCCAGCTCGAGAAGATCGACATGCTCGACTTCGCCGAGTTCGTGGCGATCAACAAGTTCGACCGCAAGGGCGCGGCCGACGCGCTGCGCGACGTGAGCAAGCAGGTGCAGCGCAACCGCGAGGCCTTCACCGTCATGCCGGACCAGATGCCGGTCTTCGGCACCATGGCCAGTCGCTTCAACGACGATGGCGTCACCGCGCTGTACCAGGCCGTCAAGGCGCGCCTGACCGAGGTCGGGCTGAAGCTCGGCGAGGGCCGGTTGCCGCTCGTCAACACCCGCCACAGCACCCACCAGACGCCCATCGTGCCGCCGGCCCGCGTGCGCTACCTGGCCGAGATCTCGGACACGGTGCGCGGCTACAAGACCCGCGCCCGCGCGCAGGCCCGCCTGGCGCGCGAGATCCAGCAACTGCACGGCACCGCCCGCATGCTGGAGCAGGACAACCCCGACAAGACCAACGCCCGCAACGCGGTGCTGGCGCTGGCAACCCAGCGCGAGGCGCGTCTCGACACGGCCGCCCGCCACCTGCTGGCGCAGTGGCCCGACATGGTCAAGGCCTATGCAGGCGACGACTACGTGGTGAAGATCCGCGACAAGGAGATCCGCACCAAGCTGGTCCACACCACGCTTTCGGGCTCGAAGATCCGCAAGGTCGTGCTGCCGCCCTACGAGGACCACGGCGAGATCCTCAAGTGGCTGATGCTGGACAACGTGCCGGGCAGCTTCCCCTACACCGCCGGCGTGTTCGCCTTCAAGCGCGAGGGCGAGGACCCGACCCGCATGTTCGCCGGCGAGGGCGACGCGTTCCGCACCAACCGGCGCTTCAAGCTGGTGAGCGAAGGCATGCCCGCCAAGCGGCTGTCGACCGCGTTCGACTCGGTGACGCTCTACGGCGCTGACCCGGCCCCGCGGCCGGACATCTACGGCAAGGTCGGCAACTCGGGCGTCTCGATCGCCACGCTGGAAGACATGAAGGTGCTGTACTCGGGCTTCGACCTGTGCAGCCCGACCACCTCGGTCTCGATGACGATCAACGGCCCGGCGCCGACGATCCTCGCGATGTTCATGAACACCGCGGTCGACCAGCAGCTCGACAAGTTCCGCACCGACAACCACCGCGAGCCGACCGACACCGAAGCCGCCAAGATCAAGGAATGGGTGCTGGCCAATGTGCGCGGCACGGTGCAGGCCGACATCCTGAAGGAAGACCAGGGCCAGAACACCTGCATCTTCTCGACCGAGTTCTCGCTCAAGGTGATGGGCGACATCGCCGAGTACTTCGTGCACCACGACGTGCGCAACTTCTACTCGGTGAGCATCTCCGGCTACCACATCGCCGAGGCCGGCGCGAACCCGATCAGCCAGCTCGCCTTCACGCTGAGCAACGGTTTCACCTTCGTCGAAGCCTACCTGGCGCGCGGCATGCACATCGACGACTTCGCGCCCAACCTGAGCTTCTTCTTCAGCAACGGCATGGACCCGGAGTACACCGTGCTCGGCCGCGTGGCGCGCCGGATCTGGGCGGTGGCCATGCGGGACCGCTACGGCGCCAACGAGCGCTCGCAGAAGCTGAAGTACCACGTGCAGACCTCGGGCCGCAGCCTGCATGCGCAGGAGATCGCCTTCAACGACATCCGCACCACCCTGCAGGCGCTGATCGCGATCTACGACAACTGCAACTCGCTGCACACCAACGCCTACGACGAGGCGATCACCACGCCCACCGAGGAGTCGGTGCGCCGCGCGATGGCGATCCAGCTCATCATCAACCGCGAGTGGGGCCTGGCGAAGAACGAGAACCCGAACCAGGGCGCCTTCATCATCGACGAGCTGACCGAGCTGGTGGAAGAGGCGGTGCTGGCCGAGTTCGAGAAGATCGCCGAGCGCGGCGGCGTGCTGGGCGCGATGGAGACGGGCTACCAGCGCTCGAAGATCCAGGAAGAGTCCATGCACTACGAGATGCTGAAGCACACGGGCGAATACCCGATCATCGGCGTCAACACCTTCCGCAACCCGCACGGCGACCCGGTGCCCGACCACATCGAGCTGGCCCGCTCGACCGAGGAAGAAAAGCAGTCGCAGCTCAAGCGCCTGGCCGATTTCCACGCCGAGCACGCGGCCGAGGCGCCCGCGATGCTGCAGCGCCTGCAGGCCGCGGTGATCGAGAACCGCAACGTCTTCGAGGTGCTGATGGACGCGGTGCGCGTGTGCTCGCTGGGCCAGATCACCTCAACGCTGTTCGAGGTGGGTGGGCAGTACCGGCGCTCGATGTAGCGTCACACCCGCGGCGCGCCGCAGGCGCCGCCGCCTTCAAGTGGCGTGCGCGGATCCGGCTTTGCCGGTCCGCTGCGCGAGCCCCCTCGGGGGGCAGGCCCCGAGAGGGGCCGTGGGGGCACCATGTCACCCCCAGCGCGTGCCGGGCGTGACCTCGATGTAGTCCTCGTCGCTGACGGCCTTGCTGCGCTTCTTCTGCGTCAGCACCTGCTCGACCATCTGGTCCCAGTTGCCATTGGGCTGCTTGTGCAGTTGCTCCTCACGCTGGCGCACGAGCTCGTTGAACTCTTCCGAGGACTTGTCGGGGTAGCGGTCGGTCGCGCGGTTGGGCACATTGCCGAAGTGGATGGCCACGCGCCGCACCACCGAGTGGTAGATCTGCGAAACACGCGATGGCGTGACCTTGAGCGACTTGGCCACCTCCAGCGGCGTCAGCCCGACGCCGAGGTAGGCGTCGATCACCATGCGCTCTCGCTCGGGCAGTTCGGCGAAAAAACTCTCGAGCCGGCGCATCACGATGCCGGTGTCGACCCGCGCCTCGACCTCCTCCTGCGGCGTGGCCGGGTGGAATCGGTGGCTCTGGTCGCCGCCCTCGTCGCTGTCTTCGCCATCGAGGTTGACCTGGTGGCGGCCCATCTGATCGGCCTGCAACAGGGAGTTGACCTCGTCGCTGGTGATGCCGGTGGCGGCGGCGAGCTGGGTCAGGTTGGGCTCGGTGCCGTGTTGCTGGCGGTGGCGCTCGCGGGCAATCTGGATCACCTTGATCTTGCGCCGCTCGCCGCGCGAGAGGTAGTCCATCTGGCGCAGTTCGTCCAGCATGGCACCCTTGACGCGCATGCGGGCGTACCGCACGAAGGCTTCCTGCGCTTCGGCGGTGTCGCGGTCACCCTCCCACTCGAAGCTGACGGCTGCCTGGGCCACCGCGATCAGCCCGACCTGGATCAGGTCGGCACGCTCCACGTTGGCCGGCAGATGCCGCACCAGCGCCTGGGCTTGCTTGCGAACCCAGGACTGGTTCTTCGCGATCAGGACCGACGGGACTCCCTGCATCGAGATCATGGTGGCCCCATCATAGGCCCGCCGTCACTTTCTGCGGATGCACAAAGAAGGGGGTTTTGCGCTGCATGCCCGGCTTCGGCAAGCCAGGGGCCCGCCCAAGTCACCAGCAGACCCGGTTGCGCCCCTCGGCCTTGGCGCGGTACAGCTGGCCATCTGCACGCGCCACGAGCTCGGCGTCGACCGGATCGGCGTCGCACCCGGCGACGCCGATGCTGACGGTGACCGATTTCAGGTCGGGGTGAAGGTCGCCGAGCGGCAAGGCGGCGACGCGCTGGCGCAGCTTGTGGCAGACCGCCACCGCCTGCTCCAGCGGCGTCTCAACCCAGGCGACCATGAACTCCTCGCCGCCGTAGCGGCCGACGATGTCGCCCCGGCGAAACGCATCGCGCAGCAGGCGCGCCACCCGACGCAGCACCTCGTCTCCCACGCGGTGGGAGAAACGGTCGTTGATCGACTTGAAATGGTCGATGTCGATCATGCCCACCGCGATCGCATGCCTGTATCGACGTGCACGCTCACATTCATGGGCCCATTGCGCATCCAGCCAGCGCCGATTCGCCAGGCCGGTCAGACCATCTTCGCGCGCCAGTTGCTGCAACGATTCGGACTGGCGCGCCAGCTGCGCCAGCAGGGCCTGCTTCTCGCGTTCGGACTCGCGGGCCGAACTGAGCGCCGATTCGAGTTCGTCGCCGCGCTGGCGCTGGTGCTCGGCATCGCGGTGCGCCCGCTCGAGTTCAGCGCGGCCGAGCAGCGCGCGGATGCGACGCTGGCTCTCCTGGCCACTGATGCGCTGCTGGCAGGCATGAAAGGCCTGGAAGGCCTGGAGGGCCGCGGCATGGCGCTCGGCCTGCTCATGCACCTGGGACAGCTGGTGGTGCAGGCGGCCCGCGACATGATCGGCCCTCAGGGCCTGCGCCAGGCCCAGCCCATGCTCCAGCAACGCCACCGCCGGCCCACCGTCACCCTGCAGCCAGCGCGTGCGGCCGAGCGCCAGCAGCACTTCGGCCTCCAGCAGGCGGCTCCCGCTGCGGCGCACCAATTCCAGGGCCTCCAGCAGCAGGCGCTCGGCACGCGCGTGCTCCTGCCGGGCTTGATGCACCTGCGCCAGCCCCAGCAACGCCTCGCCGGTGTCGGCCAGGCGCCCACCCCGCTGCGCCAGCCGCAGTGCCGCCCGAAGGTGCTCCAGCGCCTCGGCGTGGTGGCCGGTCTGCGCCAGCAGACGCCCGAGGCAGCACAAGGCCAGGCCCTCGCGGGCTGGGTCGCCGGTGCGGCGGATCAGCGCCAACCCACGCAGCTGGTACTGCAGCGCGTGGGTGGTGTCGCCCAGGTCAGCGAGCACGCCCCCGATGTTGCACAGCGCGCAGGCGGTGGCGTGTTCGTCCCCCGCCGCCTCGGCGACTTCCAGGCTCATCAGCAGGTGCTTCAGCGCCTCCGGGAACTGGGCCATGCGGCGATGCACCAGGCCCATGTTGTTGAGCGCCCCGGCCTCACCCGCCCGGTCGCCGAGACGGCGGCGTGCCACCAGGCTGCGCTGGTAGAGGTCGAGCGCCAATTCGTGGTCGTTGCGGGTGGCGTGGGTGTTGGCGAGCAGGTTGGCCGCCTCGGCGGCGCCGACTTCGTCGCCCAGCGCGTCGAACAGGCACAGACACTGCTGCAGGTGGGCCAGGGATTCTTCGGGCTCGATGGCCAGTGCCTGCAGGCTCAGCGCGAGCCGCAGCAGCCCGATGGCCAGGCCGCGCTGGTAGTCGATGCGCAGCGCGGCCGCCACAGCTTCCCGGGCCAGGGCCAGCGCCTGTTGCGGGTCAGCCTGCCGCAGGCGGCGGGCACGTTCGGTCAGGGCATCGATGCCAGCGGGGCTGTCCGCCGCGACCGGCCGGGCAGGAAGTTCCATCGCCTCCTGCCCTGCCCGGCTCACCTGCCCTTGGCGGCCCGGGCTTCCTCACGGCTGAGGCGGCCGTCCTTGTCGGTGTCGGCGGCATCGAACTTCGCCAGCGCCTTCGGGTGGCCGGCCACCTCGTCGCGGGTGACTTCGCCGTCCTGGTTGGCATCGAGCTTGTTGCGGCCCTTCATGCCTTTGGCACCGTCCATGCTGTTGCGGTGGGTCTTGGCATAGGCCTTCAGCTCGGCCGGCTGTACGCGGCCATCCTTGTCGCTGTCGATCTCGTCGAAACGAGACGACAACATCGGCGCAGCAGCCGCTTCTTCCCGGCTGATGGAGCCGTCTCGGTTGGTATCGACCTGCTGGAACTTGTCGCCCGACAGGCGCTGCGGCTTCTCGGCCGGTGCGGCAGACGGCGCGAGCGGCTGCGCCGGGGCAGGCGCCGGGTCTTGGGCCTGCGCCAGCGGCGCCAGCATCGCAAAGGCGGCGGCCAGGGCGGCTAGGGAGGGGCGGTTCATGGCATTCTCCTTGAAAGGTGGCTTTCGGCAACGGCGCCGACCCCCCAGCAACGGACGGTTGCACGCGCGCGGTAGACCCCGCCGCCGCGGCTTTACCCGAATTTACCCGCTGAGGTGGCCGGCACGCCAGCACGCTGGCGTGACAGGCCGTACCACCCGGCAGTTTTGGTGCCTGACTGTCATGCGCGGGCCGGGCGTGCGGCGCGAGAATGCACCATGACCGAAGCCCCGTTCACTCCGCGCCAGACCTTCGACGACCCCGATGCGGCACTGGCCCGTGTGACGGCCTTGTACCAGGCTCAGGTGCAGCACCTGCGACAACACCTGCACCACTTCGTCGCCGGCCAGGAGCCGGCCAGCCGGGTACGCGCCTGGTACCCGAGCGTGCGCATCCAGACCGACACCGTCGCGCGCGCCGACACGCGCCTGAGCTTCGGCTTCGTGGCCGGCCCCGGCGCGTACGAGACCACCCTGACCCGGCCCGAGCTCTTCAGCGGCTACTACCGCGAGCAGTTTCGCCTGCTGCTGCGCAACCACGGCGTGGCGCTGGACGTGGGGCTGGGCACCCAGCCCATCCCGGTGCACTTCTCGCTGGCCGACGCCGAGCACCTGGAGGGCACATTGACCACGGAGCGGCGCAACCGCCTGCGCGACCTGTTCGACCTGCCCGATCTGGCCGCCATGGACGACGGCATCGCCAACGGCACCCACGAGCCGGCCCCGCGCGAGCCACACCCGCTGGCGCTGTTCACCGCGCCACGCGTCGACTACTCGCTGCACCGGCTGCGCCACTACACCGGCACCGCGCCGGAGCACTTCCAGAACTTCGTGCTCTTCACCAACTACCAGTTCTACATCGACGAGTTCATCCGCCTGGGCCACCAGTGGATGCAGGACCCGGCCAGCGACTACCTTGCCTTCGTCGAGCCCGGCAACGTGGTGACACCGCGCGCCGGCCTGGAGACCGCGGCCAGCGGCCACGCGCCACCGCGCCT
This sequence comes from Pseudomonadota bacterium, assembly GCA_049322835.1. GTDB lineage: Bacteria > Pseudomonadota > Gammaproteobacteria > Burkholderiales > Burkholderiaceae_C > Ideonella. The sequence continues at coordinate 106,971 of JBMOQN010000021.1, forward strand.
GCCGCAGATGCCGGCCTACCACCTGGTGCGCGAAGGCCACGGGGGCATCACCATGGTCAACATCGGCGTGGGCCCGGCCAACGCGAAGAACATCACCGACCACATCGCCGTGCTGCGGCCGCACGCCTGGATCATGCTCGGCCACTGCGCCGGCCTGCGAAACACCCAGCAGCTGGGCGACTACGTGCTGGCGCACGGCTACGTGCGCGAAGACCACGTGCTCGACGAGGAGCTGCCGCTGTGGGTGCCCATCCCGCCGCTGGCCGAGGTGCAGCTGGCGCTGGAGCACGCGGTGGCCGAGGTGACACAGCTGTCGGGCTACGAGCTGAAGAAGGTGATGCGCACCGGCACCGTCGCCACCACCGACAACCGCAACTGGGAGCTGCTGCCGCACCCGGGGCCCGAGCGCCGCTTCAGCCAGAGCCGCGCGATCGCGCTGGACATGGAGTCGGCCACCATTGCCGCGAATGGCTTCCGCTTCCGCGTGCCCTACGGCACGCTGCTGTGCGTGAGCGACAAGCCGCTGCACGGCGAGATCAAGCTGCCAGGCATGGCCAACCACTTCTACCGCGCCCGGGTCGACCAGCACCTGCGCATCGGCGTGCGGGCGCTCGAGTTGCTGCGCGAATCCAGCGTCGGCCAGTTGCACAGCCGCAAGCTGCGCAGCTTCGCGGAGGTGGCGTTCCAGTAGCGTCATTGACATGTCGCACGACCCTGGTAGTCGGTCGCTTGCGCTCCCCCGGCCGCAGGCGTAGGCTGGATCTCGCTTGACGGCCCGCCTCGGTTGCGGTGCTTGGCACCGCGGCACAGTGAGATTGGAAGGGCCCCCAGGCGGCTGCCCTGCAGCCACCGTTGCCCGCGGGGTGAGTCGCCTCGGGCGCGGGCCCGTGCGCCGACTCACGAGGAGAGCCTCCATGTCAAGCCCAGATCTCCCGGCGGCCGCCGGGGCATCGGCCGCCGGTGTTCACCCGGCCATCGCCGCCATCCGCACCCTGGCGCTGGTCGGCCCCGCGGCCACCGGCAAGACCTCGCTGGCCGAGGCCATGCTCGTCAAAGCCGGCATGATCGGTGCGCCGGGCAGCCTGGAGCGTGGCACCACCGTCAGTGACCACGACCCGCTCGAACGACGCCTGCAGCACTCGCTGAACTCGTCGGTGATGCACCTGAAGCACGCCGACACCCGCATCCATTTCATCGACACGCCCGGCGCGGCCGATTTCGTCGGCCAGTCGCTGCCGGCGCTGGAAGCGGTCGATACCGCCGCCATCGTGATCAACGCAGCGACCGGCATCGAGCCCATGGCGTTGCGCATGATGGACCATGCGGCCAAGCGCCACCTCGACCGCATGATCATCGTCAACAAGATCGACGCGCCCGGCGTCGACCTGCCCGGCCTGCTGGCGCAGATCCAGGCCACCTGGGGCAAGGAGTGCCTGCCGCTGAACCTGCCCTCGGCCGGGGCGGCCCGGGTGGTCGACTGCTTCTACAACCGCGAAGGCTCGGCGGACTTCTCCTCGGTCGAGGCGGCGCACCGCGCGCTGGTCGAGCAGGTGGTCGAGGTCGACGGCGACTTCGTGGAGCGCTACCTCAACGACGGCGACGTCGACGCCAGCGAGCTGCACGCGCCGCTGGAAGAGGCACTGCGCCAGGGCCACCTGATCCCGGTGTGCTTCGTCTCGGCCCGCACGGGGGCCGGCGTGAAGGAGCTGCTCGACGTGATCGTGCGCCTGCTGCCGAACCCGACCGAAGGCAACCCGCCCGACTTCCTCCGCGGGGAAGGCGCCTCGGCCGAACTGATGCATGCGAAGCCCGACCCCGAGGCCCACGTGCTGGCCCATGTCTTCAAGGTCACGGTCGACCCCTATGTCGGCAAGATGGGCGTCTTCCGCGTGCACCAGGGCACCGTCACGCCGAACAGTCAGCTCTACGTCGGCGACGGTCGCAAGCCCTTCAAGGTCGGCCACCTCTTCATGCTGCAGGGCAAGGATCACGTCGAGGTGCAGAAGGCCGTGCCGGGCGACATCTGCGCCGTGGCCAAGGTCGACGCGCTGCACTTCGATGCCGTGCTGCACGACGCCGCGGAAGACGACCACATCCACCTGGCACCGCTGGACTTCCCTGTGCCGGTGCACGGCCTGGCGATCGAGCCCAAGCGCCATGGCGACGAGCAGCGCATGTGGGAGATCCTGCAGAAGCTGGTCGACGAAGACCCCTGCCTCAAGGTCGAGCATGTCGCGGCCACGAACGAGACCATCGTCAACGGCCTGGGCGACCTGCACCTGCGCATCCTGATGGACCGGCTGCGCGACGTGCACAAGTTCGAGGTCAACACCCGGCCGCCGCGCGTGGCCTACCGCGAGACGATCACCGGCAAGGCCGAGGGCCACCACCGGCACAAGAAACAGACCGGTGGTGCCGGGCAGTTCGGCGAGGTCTTCCTGCGCGTCGAGCCGCTGCCGCGCGGCGCGGGCTTCGAGTTCCACGACGAGGTCAAGGGCGGGGCGATCCCGAACACCTTCATCCCGGCGGTGGAAAAGGGCGTGCGCGAGGCGCTGGCCGCGGGCGTGATCGCCGGCTACTCGGTGGTCGACATCAAGGTCACCGTGCACGACGGCAAGAGCCACAGCGTGGACAGCAAGGAGATCGCCTTCGTCACGGCTGGCCGCAAGGCCGTGGTCGCGGCCATCCTCGAAGCCCGGCCCATCGTGCTGGAGCCCATCGTCAACGTCGAGATCACCGCGCCCGAGGCCGCCACCGGCGACATCACGGGCGACCTCTCGTCACGCCGCGCCCAAGTGGCCGGCACCGACGTGCAGATGGGCGGGCTGATGCTGGTGAAGGCGCAGGCGCCGCTGGCCGAGCTGATGAGCTACCAGAACCGGCTGAACGCGCTGACCAGCGGCCAGGGGCGCTACACGCTGAGCCTGTCGCATTTCGAGGCAGTGCCGCCCACCGTTCAGCAGCAACTCACCAGCCAGCACAAGGTGGCGGCACCCGACGACTGACCTGTCGGGCTACTTCGACGGGGTGCTGGCGGCGGCTTCGGCCGCCGCCTTGTCCTTCATCGCCTTGAGTTGCGCGAGCCAGGGCGCCCAGTCCTGCGGGCCGGTCTCGAAGCGTTTGCGCAGGTTTTCCAGCACGCGTGGCCAGGCACGGTCGAAGTAGGCGTAAGTCTGGTCCCACTGGCCGCCGCTGCCCCAGCCCAGGTGGGCGAGCGAGACTTTGGTTTCCTTCGCACCGACCGGCTCGAAGCGCACCACCACGAAGGTGCGCTGCGCCCGCGCCTCGGGCAGGTGAGGCGGCGCGTTCCAGTCGAAGCTGAGCATCTTCTGCGGCTGCAGCGCCATGAAACGCATGTCGTCTGCCCCCCTCAGGCCAGGTGCAGCGCCTGGGTCCATGTGGATGTGAAAGGCACCGCCCACGCGCGCGTCGATCTCGGCACCGGGGGCGAAGAAGCTGACGATGCCTTCGCGCGTGGTCCAGGCGGCCCAGGCCTGATCCAGCGTGGCCGGCACGACCACTTCCTTTTCGATGGCTTTCTCGGCCGCCGGCGCGGTGAGTGGGCTGGCGATCAGCAGGGCGGTAGCGGCGCGGCGAAGAATGCGGCGCGGCGAGGTCGAGGTGGCAGGCATGGCAGAACAAGCAATCGTGACCTTGGCACGGTAGCCCGCCAGCCGGCAAAGTCAACCCGAGGCGGGGGTGGGCAAGCCGGCTTTATCATGTGCGCCATGGAGTTTCCCCGCGACGTGGCGGCGACTCGCCTCGACAACGCCCTGCTGTTGTTCGACGAGTTCGTGCGCGCCACCGTCAAGCACCCGGACGCCGCCACCCTGCGCGGCCTCGAACGGCGATTTGCCGAACGCCTGCAGATCCAGGCCAGCTACTGGAGCCAGATCAAGAGCCGCTCACGCCAGATCGGCGAGCGGCTGGCCCGGCAGTTCGAACAGCTCAGCCACAAGCCCTATGGCTGGATGGACCAGCCGCATGGCGGCGGCCGGGCCGCGCTCGGTGCCTCGGCGCCCGAACCGGCGGCAGACGACCCGCTGCCACAGGACGACGACGAGCGCTTCATCGTCGGCCTGGTGCTCACCTACTACCGCCGCCACCCGCAGCGCGCCCGCACCCGGCTGCTGGACCTGCTGGGCGAGGTGCTGATGCCGACCGCGACCGCACCCGCTGCAGCCCCCGCGCCGCAGCCCCCGTCGGCGCCAGCGCGCCCTGCCCCGGTCAGGGCCCCGGCGGCCAGGCCGCAGCCCGCCCCGGCTACCGACGACACCCACGCGCTCTGGCTGACGACCCAGAGCGGCGTGGCACCGCTGAAGAAAAAGCGCTGAGGCGCGCCCCATCGCCGGCCCGCGGGCGCACCGATGCGCCGGCGGGCTGTGGCATGTCCGCCACCTTGATGATGCGCAACTGATAAAAACCACTTGCGCAAGATAATCGATCCTTTATCATTGCACCCAGTTTGAGGCACTGGCCAACCCGCCAGTACCAACGACAACCCCTCCGCCCCGGCCCCATGGCCGGCCCACCACCCCCAACAGGACATGCCCATGCTGCTGACGATTTCCGATCTCTCGCACGCTGCCCTGGCAGCCCGGGTGGTTGGCTTCCTGCTCCTGGCCCGACTGACCTCACCGGTCCGCCGCCGCCGCAAACGCTGAAGGCTCAGCCGCCTTCGGCGGTGCGAGCGACCAACGGCCCGGGCAGGTTCACACCCCCGGGCCGTTGGCGTTGAAGCCGCCACGTTTTCTCTTCATCACCGCCGCAAGGCACGGAGCCTCCATGAAGCTCGTCATCACCGTACCGAAGCCCCGCAACCCGATGGTGGCGTCGGCCCGACTGCGTCGCGCCGGCAGCCACCGCACCACCACCAAGGCCCAGCGCCAGTCCGGCCGCCAAGCCTTGAACCAAGCCCTCAACGAAGCCGCACGACACGGCCCGTGAACCAACCCCGACCCAGGCACCGCGGCTGAGAACCGCGCGGTGCCGCGACGAAAGACCATCATGCACCGCTCGTTCTACGTTCCCCAGCCCGCCCAAGGCTCCGCCGCCGCGTGGCGACCCGTCCTCAGCCCCCACCCGGCGCGCCGCGCCGCCGCCCGGCACTTGCGCCGCGCAGGCGCCTGGCTCGCCTGGGCCGCCCGGCAGCTCGCTGCCCCTGCGGCCCGCTTGCCCGAACCCAGCCCGCTGCCGCAAGTGGAGTACTGGGCCGAGGCCGGTGCCCCCGAAGGCGCCTTGTTCGTCAACGGCGAATACGTCGGCAGGCTCGACGTGGCCCGCCTGTGACCTCCGGCCCGCCCCTTCCCCGGGGCGGGTTTTCCTTTGGCGGCTCAATTCACGCCTCGCTTGGCCGATATGACGAGGACGGGGCCCCGGCGGCCCTGCCGGCCCCGGCCATGAACGCCCTCGACGTGACCCTGCAGTCCCCTCCCCACCACACCCCGCTGGACCTGGCGGGCTGGGTGCGCTACTTCCAGCTGCCCGAGATCCCGGTGCTGGCGGAGACCGCCGCAGCGCTCGAGGACCTGCGCGCCAACGAAGACGCTGTCGACGCCCGCATGCTGGGCGAGGTGATCTCGGCCGACCCGCTGATGACGCTCAAGCTGCTGGCCTACACCGCCGGTGTGCAGCGCGGCCGCAACCAGACCGAGGTCGAGACCGTCACCGAAGCGCTGGTGCTGATCGGCATCACGCCCTTTTTCCGCGATTTCGGGCCGCAGCCCACGATCGAGCAGCACCTGCTGGGCCAGCCGGCGGCGCTGCAGGGCCTGCGCGACGTGATCCGCCGCGCCCACCGCGCCGCCCGTTTCGCACTCGGCTTCGCCGTGCACCGCTTCGATCACGACGCGCCCGTGCTGCACGGAGCGGCGCTGCTGCACGACTTTGCCGAGATGCTGCTGTGGCTGTATGCGCCGCAGCTGGCACTCGAGATCACGGAGCGCCAGAAGGCCGACCCGACACTGCGCAGCGCCAGCGCGCAGCGCGCACTGCTGGGCGTGCCGCTGGCCGAGATCCAGCAGGCGCTGATGCGCGCCTGGCGGCTGCCTGAGATGCTGGTGCGCGTCACCGACGACCGGCACGAGGCCTCCACCCAGGTGCGCAACGTGATGCTGGCGATCCGGCTGGCACGGCACACGGCTCTGGGCTGGGACAACCCGGCCGTGCCGGACGACCTGCGCGACATCGCCCAGCTGCTCAACATGGCGCTGGGGCCGACCGAAGCCCTGCTGCGCAATCTCGACGACTGACCCGCCGCAGCCCCCCTCTTCAGGGTGATGGTGGGTGCCACGTGCCCGCCCGACACTGCCGGCCTTCGACCGTGACATCGGTCACCGCACCCCTCCGATGACACCTGAACTGCACACCCGCTACGGCCTGGCCCTTTTCATCGCCCTGTCGCTCGCTTCGGCCGCCGGCCTGAGCCTGCTGCCGGCATTCGACCCGGTGGCGGCCTTGCGCCCCCTGGCGGGCGCAGCCGGCGCAGGGGCGCTGCTGATCGCCGGGGCGGCGGTGGGCATCCAGCTCACGCTGCGCCAGCTCGGCCGCCGTGTCCACCCGGGCTGGAGCAGCGAGGCGCTGCGCTTTGCCGGCTGGCTGGCCTGGGGCCTGGCCACGGGCGCGTGGCTGCTGGGCGGGCTGCAGGCCCCGGAGATGGCACTGCGCCCGACGCCGGACGGGCGGCCCCTGCTCTGGCTGGCGCTCACGCCGCTGTGGCTGGCCGCCGCCGGCCTGTGGGGCCGCGGCGCCGGCAGTGCGTCAGCCGTGCGAAGCGTCACGCCCGAGGGCACGCCACAGCTCGGCCCACACCAGGGGGTGATGGACCATCTCGACGTGCGCCGTGGCCTCGATGTGCCGCGACCGGGCGCCGGGCAGCAGCGCACTCGACGCCGGAAAGACGATGTTGTCGCCATGGCCGTAGATGCAGAGGAACAGCTGGTGGCGTGACGCGGGCTCGGCCGCGGCCAGCCGCTGCAGCCACTCGCCGCCGGGCCGCATCTGCCGCCCGTTCTCGGCCAGGCGTGACCACTTGGCCAGCCAGGTGCCCTGGTGCGGCGAGCCGATGGTGATGATGCTGCGCACCCGGTCGTCCGCCGCATGGCGGGCCAGCCAGGCACGGATCGCCAGCCCGCCCATGCTGTGGCCCACCAGCACCGGCTTCTCGCCCGTCGCGGCTTCCAGCTGCCGCACCGCCGCCTCGATCAGCGGCGGGTAGTCGTCGATCGAGCCGAACACCGGCTCCAGGTTGACCGCAATGAAGGGCACGCTGGCCTCGCGCAGGCGCTTCAGCCAAGGCGTCCAGAGGCCGCGGTTGCAGACGAAACCGTGCACCAGCACCACGCCGACCCGCCCGCGAGCTTCGGGCGGCAGGAAGTCCGGCTCGGCCTGCGAGCGAAACGGCTGGCGCCAGCCGAAGACCTGGGGCGCGGCCTGCACCTCGCCCCACCATGCCCGGATCCACTGACCCCAGCTCGCCGGTGGCGCCGGGTCGCCGCGGTTCTGCCAGCGCATCAGGGCAAAGCTGAGCAGCAGCCACAGCGCATGGGCGGCCAGCACGGTGACGACCGCCAGCACCGAGCCGGCGGGGTGGCCAGCCCACCAGGGCCAGACGACGGCGGTGGCCAGCGCGGCCAGCCAGGCGAAGACGAGCAGTTGTTGCAGGCGGGCCAGCATGGGCAGCGAGTGTTGCACCGAAGCGCCGCCAGCACGTAGAGGCTGGACTCCAGTCAAGCCGGCCCCCTCGGCGCTGCGGTAGGCTCGGCAGGCGATGACAACTCCCGCCAGCACGCCCCTGGCCAGCCGCATCCTGGCCCACCTGCAGCAGGTGCAAGCCGAGCGCGCGGCCCGCGCCGCCGAGCCGGGCTGGGGCGCACGCGTGCTGGCCGTCAAGGCCTACCAGCGCGAGCGCTTCGCCCGCACCCATGCCGACCTGCTCGCCCAGCCGCGCTACGCCGACGCAGCCCGCTTCTTCCTCGACGACCTCTACGGCCCGCAGGACTTCGCCGAGCGCGACGCCCAGTTCGCCCGCATCGTGCCGGCACTGGTGCGCCTGTTCCCAACCGACATCGTGGTCACTGTCGAGTCGCTGGCAGCGCTGCATGCGCTGTCCGAATCGCTGGACAGCGCGATGGGCCGCAGCCTGGATGACGGGCCGATCGACGCCCCGGCCTATGCCGCCGCGTGGCAGCGCGTCGGCCGGCCGGAAGACCGCAGCCACCAGATCGACCTCGTGCTCGCGCTCGGCCGGCAGCTCGACCACTACACCCGCAACCGGCTGCTGCGCCACAGCCTGCGCCTCATGCGCGCCCCCGCCCGAAGTGCCGGCCTCGGGGCATTGCAGGCCTTTCTCGAACGAGGCTTCGACACCTTCGGCGGCATGCGGGGTGCCGATGATTTCCTGTCGCTGGTCGAAGGCCGCGAACGCGCGCTGATGCAAGCCTTGTTCGCCCCTGAAGCTGTCGCCCGGGCGACAGCACACGAGGGGGTTCTAGGACAACTACCGTAGCCGCACCTCCCCGCGGCCCGCAGCATGGGAAGTACGCGCCAAGGCGCCTTCCCTCATCACCTCGACAGAAATCCCGCCGTGACCGAACTCGCCTTCGACGCTGTGGCCGCTGACGCCACTTCCTCCACCCGCCCGCACGTCGCCCGCCCCTGGCTGGCGCACTACCCGCCCGGCGTGGCCGGCCAGGTGGACACCGCGGCCTATCCCTCGGTGGTGGCGATGCTGGAAGAGGCCTGGCGCCGCCATGCGCAGCGCGACGCCGCCTGCTGCATGGGCAGCCGCCTGCGCTTCCGCGAAGTCGATGAGCTGTCGCACGCGCTCGCCGCCTGGCTGCAGAGCAAGGGTTTGGCCAAGGGTGACCGGGTGGCGCTGATGATGCCCAACCTGCCGCAGTACATGGTGGCCATCGGCGCGGTGCTGCGCGCCGGCTGCGTGGTGGTGAATGTCAATCCGCTCTACACCGCGCGCGAACTGGCCCACCAGCTCAAGGACAGCGGGGCCACCGCCATCATCGTGCTCGAGAACTTCGCCCATGTGCTGGAAGAGGCCATCGAAGGTACCCGCGTGCAGCACGTGGTGCTGGCCAGCATGGGCGACCTGCTGGGCTTCTGGAAGGGCCAGTTCATCAACTTCGCGGTGCGCCACCTGAAGAAGATGGTGCCCGAGTACCGCCTGCCGCTGGGCGAAGGCCGCAGTGTCACCCGCTTCAACATGGCGATCGCGGAAGGCACCCGCATGAGCCTGCGGCCGGTCTCGATCGGGCTCGATGACGTGGCCTTCCTGCAGTACACGGGCGGCACCACCGGTGTGTCCAAGGGCGCCACGCTGCTGCACCGCAACGTGGTGGCCAACATCATCCAGTCCGAGGCCTGGTTCGCCCCCATGCTGAACAAGCTCGGCGACCGGCCGATGACGGCGGTCTGCGCGCTGCCGCTGTACCACATCTTCGCGCTGACCATCTGCTACATGCTCGGCGCCCGCATGGGCATGATGAACCTGCTCATCCCCAACCCGCGCGACATCCCCGGCCTGATCCGCACGCTCGGCGAACACAAGGTCAACATGTTCCCGGCGGTCAACACGCTGTTCAACGCGCTGGCCAACGAGCCCGATTTCGCGCGGCTTGATTTCTCCGGCCTGGTCGTCAGCAACGGCGGCGGCATGGCGGTGCAGCAGGCCACGGCCGAGAAGTGGCTGCAGGTCACCGGCTGCCCGGTGGTCGAAGGCTACGGCCTGTCGGAAACCTCGCCCGTGGCCACCAGCAACCGGCTCGACATCGCAGAGTTCAGCGGCACCATCGGTATGCCCGTCCCGTCGACCGACATCGCCATCCGCGACGACGACGGCCGCGATCTGCCCTTCGGCACGCCCGGCGAGATCTGCATCCGCGGCCCACAGGTGATGGCCGGCTACTGGAACCGCCCCGACGAGACGGCGAAGGTCATGACCGACGACGGCTTCTTCAAGAGCGGCGACGTGGGCATCATGGACGAGCGCGGCTACGTGCGCATCGTCGACCGCAAGAAGGACATGATCCTGGTCTCCGGATTCAACGTCTACCCGACCGAGATCGAGCAGGTCGTCAACCTCCACCCGGGGGTGCTCGAGTGCGCGGCGATCGGCATCCCCGATGCACGCTCCGGCGAAGCGGTGAAACTCTTCGTGGTCAAGAAGGACGTGACGCTGGGCGAGGACGACATCGCCAGCTGGTGCCGCGACAACTTCACCGCCTACAAGCGGCCGAAGGTGATCGAGTTCCGTGACGAGCTGCCCAAGTCCCCCGTCGGCAAGGTATTGCGCCGCGAACTGCGCAGTTGATGGCGGAACACGCGGCCACGCTGCAGGCGCTGGGGGCGCAAGCCCTGCAGCGCGACTGGCTCTCGGCCAACCACATCGTCTTCAGCGCGCGGGGCGACGTGCCCGCCACCATCGTCGACACCGGCTATGCGCGCCATGCACCGATGACGCTCGCGCTGGTCGAGCAGGCGTTGGATGGGCAGCCCCTTCAGCGCATCGTCAACACCCACCTGCACTCGGACCACTGCGGCGGCAACCGCGCGCTGCAGGCACGCTACGCTGGCGTCGAGACGCTGGTCCCGTCGCCGTCGTTCGAGCTGGTGCAAGCCTGGGACGAAGACCGACTGAGCTACCGCCTCACCGGTCAGTTGTGTGAACGCTTCCGCGTGGATGCCACGATCGCACCGGGCCGCACGCTGCCCCTGGGCGAGGCCGACTGGCAGGTGCATGCCGCGCCGGGTCACGACCCCGATGCGGTGCTGCTGTTCGAGCCGCAGACGCGCACGCTGATCTCGGGCGACGCGCTGTGGGAAGACAGGCTGGCGATCATCTTCCCCGAGCTCGCCGGCGAGGACGGCTTCGGCCCGACGCGGCGCACGCTGGCGATGATCGAAGCCCTCGCGCCGCGCTGGGTGATCCCGGGCCATGGCGGTGTGTTCGGCGACGTGGCCACGGCGCTCGCCGCCAGCCGCCGCCGGCTCGACGCCTTCGAGAAAGACCCGTCGCGCCATGCGCAGCATGCGGCCCGCGCGCTGGTGATGTTCCACATGATGGAGCACCAGCAGCGCGTGCGCCGCGAGCTGGAGGCCTGGCTGCCCGCCACGCCGATCTTCGCCCGCAGCGCCCGCTTGATGAGCGCCCCGCCGCAAGACCCGGCGGCATGGGCGGGGCAACTGGTTGCCAGGCTGGTCGACGACGGACTGCTGCTCGACCGCGATGGCGTGCTGTCGCTGCCGGCCGCATCGCCCGGCTCGTAGAGCGGGTCAGTAGGTGCCGAAGTCGATGAACGGCAGCAGCTGGTTCACCGACGGGCCGCCGAGCTTGTGCAGCTTGGTGCTCACGATGGTGATGCTCGGAGCCGCGATCGGGAACTGGCCTGCCTGGTTGGTCAGCAGGCGGCCGATGAGCTGGTCGAACTGGCTGAAGTTCAGCGCGGTGCGGCTGATCTCGTAGGTGCGCCCGGCCGTCAGCGCGACCGGCCCCACGGGCTGGTAGGTCGTGTTCGGGATGGCCTGCGGCGGGAAGAAGGTGGCCGCCGGGTTGAACACCTGGTTCAGCAGCACGACCGGCGTGGCCGTCACGTCGCGCAGCTTGAAGCGGTATTTGCCCGGCGGGTTGGGCGGGCTGGTGTAGCCGATGCTGCACAGCGTCATGTTCACCCGCGGGATGAAGCGGTACGAGTGGATCTGGACGTCGTAGGTGACCACGTCGGAGCCCAGCCACGACTGCTGTGCATAGGCCACCTGGAACGGGGTGCCGGTTTCGATGCAGGGCTGGGCCCAGGCGGCCGGCGCGAGGCCCCAGGCGGCAGCGAGGGCGAGCAGAGCGCGGCGGGTGGTGGAGGTGGTGCTCATGGCGATGGTCCTCTCGTGTGATGCGCCCCGGCGCGACCTCGCGCCGGTTGCCCTGGTAGAGACGGGTTCAGCGGCCCGAAACCGGACACCGCCGCCACGCGACAATCGCCCGCATGCCTTTGCACCGGCGCGTGTTCTTCATTGCGGGCTTCGACCCGAAGAGCCCCCGCTACTACCACCACCTCTACCGCACGCTCGCCGCCCACCGCCCGCCTGGTGCCGAAGGGGCCGGCGGCCCGCCCGTGCAGGTGGGCCCGCGCCGGCGCCTGAACGACATCGCCGACGAGTGGGACGTCCACTGGCCGCAGCCGGACGGCAGCACACGCCACACCCGCTACACCCTGCTGCGCTGGGACGACATCGTCCGTGCGCACTGGGCTCGGCCGGCAAAGACGGTGCTGCTGGACCACTGGCGCTTCTACGCCGACGGCTGGCGCCAGGGCTTTCTCGGGCTGGCCTGGCGGCTGTCGCGCCTGAACTGGCTGTTCCTGATGTTCCCGTTGTGCGTGGCGCTGCTGGTGCTCTTCGGCTGGCTCGCGGCCGCCTTCGGCCTCGGCGCGTTGCTGCCGCGCGGACAGGAACCTTTGGGCGTGCTGCTCGCCGCCCTCGCGGGTGCACCGCTGGCATGGTGGGGCTGGCGCCGGCTCGCCCACCGCGTGGGCAGCGACTGGCTGATGCGGCTGTACGGCTTCTCGCATCAGCAGGCGGCCGGGCGGGTCGCGGCCCTCGAAGACCGCGCCGCAGCCATGGGAGAGATGATCCGCAGGGCCTGCCTGCAACATGAGGGGGCGGTCGAGGTGCTGGTGGTCGGCCACAGCACCGGTGCCACCCTCGCCGGCACCGCCGTGGCCCATGCCCTGGCGCTGTCGCCTGCGCTCGTGGGCGAGGGCCCCGCGCTGGGGCTGCTGACCTTGGGCCACTGCACGCCACTCGTCTATGGCTTCCCGCACGCAGCGGCGCTGCGGCAGCATCTCGACACCGTGACCGCCCACCCCGCGCTCAGCTGGGTGGACTACACCGCGCCCGCCGACTGGGCCGGCTGCGGCCGCATTCCTCCGTGGCCGCGGCCGGGAGCGGCGCTGCTTCGCCGGCTCTCACCCCGCTTCCCGAAGATTCTCCGGCCCGAGCGATACGCCGCCCTCCGACGCGATCGCCTGGCGATGCACATGCAGTACCTGAAGCCGGCCGACCACGCTGGCCGGTACGATCTGCTGGCGCTCACCGCCGGTGGGCCCACGCTGCGCGAGCGCCACGCAGCCATGCGCGACGACTACCAAGACCCGACTGGATGAGCGAGCCCCGTTTCTGCCCCCACTACCCGCCACCGCAGGCCGCGCGCCCGTCGGCCTGGCGCATGTTCTTCAGCAAGCGCCGCTCCTGGCTGGACGCGCTGTACGAGCGCAGCTACCGCATGAAGATGGGCGAGGTGCACCTGCCCGGCGTCGACCTGTACATGGTGAACGAGCCCGCACTGGTGCGCAGGGTGATGGTGGAAGAGGCAGCGCTGTTTCCCAAGCACGAGGCCCTGGGCGACGCGCTGCGCCCGCTGCTGGGCGACAGCATCTTCACGACCAACGGCGAAGTCTGGAAACGCCAACGCGCGCTGATGGACCCGTCGTTCGAGGCGGCCCGCATCCGCCACGTCTTCGGCCGGATGCGGGAGGCAGCCGCCGCGATGGCCACGCGGCTGCGCAGCGTTCCCGAAGGGGCCGCACACGACGTGGAGATCGAGATGACCCACGTCGCCGCCGACATCATCCTGCGGACCATCCTCTCGCAGCCGCTGGACGGCGCTGGCGCGCAGCAGATCTTCGCCGCGTTCGAGCGCTACCAGGCGCTCGCGCCACGCCTGATGATGCCGGCCTTCTTCGGTTTGCGCTGGCTGCGCCCGTGGTGGCAGGCGCGCCGCAGCCGCCGCGCGGCCAGCGACATCCGCAGCCTGCTGTCGGCACTCATCCGGCCGCGGTTCGAGGCCTCGCAGGCTCGCGGCCCGTCGGACGAAGAGGGCGGCGACATCCTGGCCACGCTGCTGCGCGTGCGCGACCCGGCCACCGGTGCAGGCTTCGGCTTTGACGAGCTGGTGGATCAGGTCGCAATGCTCTTCCTGGCCGGCCACGAGACCTCGGCCAGCGCGCTGTCGTGGGCGCTGCATCTGCTGGCACATGCGCCCGAGGTGCAGGAGCGGCTGCACGCCGAATCCCTCACCTTGTTCGACCCGGCCAGTGATGACCCCGGCTCGATCAAGGACCTGGCGCTCGCGCGCAACGTCTTTCGCGAGGCACTGCGGCTGTTCCCGCCGGTGGGCTTCCTGGCCCGCCAGTCGGCCCGGGCCTGCACCATGCGCGACAAGCAGTTGCCCGCCGACGCGTCGGTGGTCGTGTCGCCCTGGCTCATCCACCGCCACCGCGAGCTCTGGGCCCGCCCCGATGAGTTCGACCCCGACCGCTATGCCGCCGAGGCCGCCGCCCCGCAGGGCGATGCAGAGCCCTCGGCCCGTGAATCCCTGCGCCGGGCGTATCTGCCCTTCGGCATGGGCCCCCGCGTCTGCATCGGTGCCGCCTTCGCCCAGCAGGAGGCGTCGCTCATCCTGGCCACACTCGCCCGCGAGTTCCGCTTCGAGCCGGTGCCCGGCCATGTGCCCGAGCCCGTCGGCCGGCTGACCATTCGCGCCGAGAATGGCATTCGCTTGCGCGTGTACCGGCGCCGAGGTGGGGACGCATGAAGGAGCGGATGGCGGGCTTCCTGCTGATGACGGCCATCGTGCCGATGGCCATCGCCGGCTACTTGCTGCTCGTGCTGATTGGCCTGACCGGCCCTACCGCGCGGGGCCGCGCCGGGGTGCGCGCACTGGACCACTTCGTCAATGCCACGCTGTTCAACGGCTACGCCTGGGAATCGGTCTCATCGCACGCGTGGCGCGTGCGCGAGGACAAGCGCTGGGCGCGCAGCGTGATCTGGCTGACCGATCGCTTTCAGCCCGGCCATTGCCGCCGCGCCAACAAACGCGAACAGCCCATCGTCGACCTGATGCTGGCCAAAGGCCTGCACAAGCAGACCATTTTCTGATGGCCGTGAACGATGCGACGACCGCAACACCGGCGGGCCGGGTGCGCCGCCGCCATGTGCTCTACCTCAGCGGCTTCGACCCGCAAGGGCCAGCCCACTACCACGCCCTCTATGCCGAACAGGCTGCGCTGCAGGCGCGCGTGAACGGCGTGCGGATCGAGGTCGGGCCGCGGCTGCGCGTCGGCGCCAACGCCGCCTGGGACGTGACCTGGCAGCCAGGCGATGACAAAGAAGTCGTTGTCGAGACACGCTACGAATTCCTGCGCTGGGACGACATCGTCCGCCAGCACTGGCCACGCGGTCAGGCGCGGCTGCTGGCTTTGACGCTGGCGACCACAGGCCGTCTGGTGCGCAACGGCTCGCTCTGGCGCATGCTGCAGACGAGCTGGCCCGCGTTCACCGCGCTGGCAGCGCCCGCAGGCCTGATCCTGGGGGCCTTGCTGTCCGCATTGGCGGTCGGCGCACTGGGGCTGTGGCTGGCGTCTGCGAGCTCGCCGATCCTGGCGCTCGGCCTGTCCATCGCCATGCTGGGGGGGTTGGGGGCGCTGGCGAAGCGTGCGCAGGCGAAGGTACAGATGGCGTGGCTGATGCGCAGCGCCGCCGTCATCCAGCAGCAGGCGAAGGGCCACCTGCCGGCGCTCGAACAGCGGCTGGACGCCTTCGCCGCGCACCTGGTGGCGCAGGCCTCGTCCGATGCGGTCGACGAGGTGCTGGTGGTCGGCCACAGCTCGGGTGCGATGCTGGCTGTGAGCGTGGTGGCCCGCGCGCTGGCGCAGTCGCCCACGTTGCTGCAACAACACGCGGCGGTGTCCCTGCTGACTTTGGGTCAGTGCATTCCCGTTCTGAGCTACCAACCTGAGGCCAAGTCCTTTCGTGGTGAGCTGGCACGCCTGCGCGCCGCGCGCGACCTGGTGTGGATCGACATGACGGCACCATCCGATGGCTGCTGCTTTGCGCTGACGGATCCGACCGAGGTCTGCCTGGACGGCGTGGCAGCGACAGCGCGCGCACCAGGCGGGCCGAAGCGGCTGTCGCCGCGCTTCGCTCAGGGTTTCTCGCCGGAGCACTACCGCTCGATCCGGCGCGACAAGTACCGCTGCCACTTCCAGTACCTGATGGCCACAGAGGTGCCAGCGTCCTACGACTACTTCAGCGTGACAGCGGGCCCGACGCACCTGGCCGCGCGCTTTGCGCAGCAGGTGAGCGTCATCGGCTTTCGCGACTTCCAATGCTTCGGCGGTCCGCAGCGATGAAATTTGCCGTCGTCACGCTCGGCAGCGCCGGCGACCTGCACCCGTTCCTTGCGATCGCGCGCGCACTGGCCGAGCGCGGGCACGAAGTCAATCTGCTGACCCAGGCCCCCTACGAGGCCGCGGTGCGCGCCGAGGGCGTGCGGTTCACCGCCATCGTGGGGGAGCGTGAGCACCAGCGGACCTTGCAGCATCCACTGCTCTGGCACCCATTGCACGGCTTCGGCGCCCTCTGGCGGCACCTGGCGGTGCCGGCCATCGGCCCGACGATTGATGCGCTCGACGCTTTGTCGCGCGACGGCGCTTCGCAGCCGCTGGTAGTGCTCGCATCGCCGCTGGCGGCGGGCGCCCGCTTGGCCCGCGAGCGTTGGCCTGAAAGGATTCGGCTTGTCAGCGGCTACACCGCGCCAATGGGCCTGCGGCACATCGAGGATCCGCTGTTTCTTGGCGCCTGGCAGGTGCCCCGCTGGGTGCCGCACCTCATGCGGCGCGCGCTGTGGGCCGGCTTGGACCACTGGAAGCTCGAGCCGATGGCGCGGCCGGCATTGGCCGGATGGTTCGAGCGCCTTGCTTTGCCCCGTCTGTCCGGTTCCACCTTTGGTGAGGCGCTTCATTCCCCGGATGGCGGCTTGGCGCTTTACCCGGCCTGGTTTGCCCAGGTGCCCGCCGAGTGGCGCAGGCGGCGGGTGCATCAGGTGGGCTTCCCTGTCTTCGAGCCAGCGCCCGGCCCGCCTGCACCGCCGGCACTGGCAGCCTTCCTCGCCGAGCCGGCGTCCTATACGGTGGCATACCCCGGCTCTGCCGGCGGCCGGGCCAGCAGCTTCGCCGAGCGAGCGGTCGCGGCCAGCCGCGCGTTCGGCCTGAAGACGCTGCTGCTCTCGCGGTTCCCCTTTGCCGGCCCTGCAGGCTCGAACGACGTGCTGCAGCTCGAACAGGTGCGGCTCTCAGGCGTTCTACCGCAGGCCCGCGCCTTCGTTCACCACGGCGGCATCGGCAGCGTGGCGCAAGGGGTGGCCGCCGCAACGCCCCAGTTGGTCGTGGCGTCCGCCTACGATCAGTTCGAGAATGGCGCCAGGCTGACTCGCCTGGGGCGGGCGCGGTGGTTGCGCGAGTCCTCGCCGTCCCGCCAGTCTTGGCAGGATTCGCTGAGCGAGGCTATGGAGACCCCGGCGAGCGACGATCCACCGGCGACGGAATACAGCCTGCCCAGCGCACCGAACAGCGCTGTAGCACACGCTGTGGCACTTCTGGAGCACATGCACGACCAACTCTCGCTGCCCGGCCTGTCGGGTTCGGAAGAACGCTTTCCTGCCGATGCCGTCCTGCAGCGGCCTGGCCGAACGCTGGAGGGCTACGCGCTGTTCTTTGCCCTGATGCCCTCGGCAGACGATGCGCAGCGTCTTGCCCGTTGCGGCACGCGGCTTATCGATGAACACCGGATCTCGGGCTCACGCACCGCCCCCGACCGCCTGCACGCGAGTGTGTGCGAGGTGGCGCAGTTTGCGCCCGGGCCCGATGTTGAGCGCGCGCCGATCGATGCCGCCGTGACCGCTGCCAACCGTTTGGTCGCCAATGCGATGACCCTGGACTTCGTGACAGCCGCCAGCGTCAGGGGCGGCAACGCGTTCGTGCTTCAGGCCGACGCGCGCAGTCAATTGGCCTTCAACGAGTTCCGAAAATTGTTGGCAGCCGGGCTGCGCAAGGTGGGGTTGCATCCAAGCTCGCCCGTTCCCGTCCACCTGACACTGGCCTATGGCAGCCGACCGTGGGTGGAACCGGTCGCGATCGAACCTCTTTCCTGGCGCGCCACGCGACTGGTGCTGATCTTGAGCCACCGCGGGCTGACGCACCACCAGTGGATCAAGGAATGGCTGCTGCCGGATCGTTCAGCGTAAAGGCAAGGGCCAACCAGGCTTACTCGACCAATCCGAATATCCGAAAAACAAAAAGCCCGATCACGGCAGTGATCGGGCTTGTAAATTATTAGCCTGACAATGTCCTACTTTCACACGGGAATCCGCACTATCATCGGCGCAGAGGCGTTTCACTGTCCTGTTCGGGATGGGAAGGAGTGGGACCACCTCGCTATGGTCATCAGGCTTAACTTG
>JBMOQN010000022.1:0-360210 GCA_049322835.1 Pseudomonadota bacterium
TTCACCTTGGGTGAGTTGGTGATACCCCATGTCTGCTAACCCCTTCTTGCCGGAATGAGGAAGCGGTCAGTATCACCACCTCCCCACCTCTTTTATGAAGGTGTTGCACTTGCTTGTTGAACCCGCGGGTTGATGTATTCCATGCCGCCGGACGGCACTCCCACTGAAGCACCTTCACCGAACACACAACCATTCAGCCGCAGCTGTCCGCTGAAGCCCTCGAAGACGGCCCGCTTCCGGAATGTCGAATCCTCGAAGGAGACCACTGATTTGTTCGAACAGCCGAGCATCAATACTTCTTCCGCGAACTTGCAGTTGCACAACGACAAGTCGCCCTTGAACGAGACTTGTCTGAAGTGCAGCGCAAAGTCCACCTCCACTGACAACACCACCTGGGCATGTGCGAACTGCTTGTCAACAATCTCCAGCGGTGTTTTGTTGCCACTCGCCTTGTGTGCGCTCAACAAGCTGGCCAGTTCGCCCTCAGCGGCGTTTGTCGTGTCGGGCCCCACTCGTGGGCGTAGTACCCGCCGGTTGAGACCGCTTCTAAGCTCCGGGTTGTTGACCATCTCCAAGGCCACAGGCCGGGTCAGCGCAAACGCCTCCAGGCAGCCGACCAGTTCCTGCTGCTCCGGCGCATCGAAGAGGGCCAGCAACAGATCCGCATTGGTCGCGGCGCCCTTCGCACGAATCTTGCCGGCGCAGGCCATGGCGGACGCCACGAGAGCCTCCAACGCTGGACTGGGGTTGGAGTCGACAGGCTCCCCGTCAGGTCCCTGCTCACGCGGTTCGAGATCGCGGCGATGCTCCAGTTCACTGCGTAGACCATCGGCATCGACGCCATGGTCAGCCAACGACCTGTCGATCGCAACGTTGTTCAAGACCTCAACGATCAGCCTGGCGACGGAGACGGTCGCAACCCGGTCCTCCCTTGCGCCCCTGAAGGCGTTGTGCAATGCATCTTCCAGTGACTTTGCAATCATGCGGTGACTCGCTTCGCTCCGGACGGCCAGACGCTGCGGAATTCTCCGGGGCGGGTGGCCTGCAGGCAAGCCACCCGGCGCGACTGCGTACCGGGGCTCATCCCAGGGGATCGCGACAGTGCGAAGTTGCGAAGCAGCCCCGGGCGACTGGCCGATCGGGAGTGGGTCACTGCGGTCGTTCAGGTTGTCGACAGAGAGCGACCTGCTTCAGTCTCAAGCGGCAGTTCGCCCGGCGTCCCGCAGGCGGCGGGGAAAGGAAGATTCCGGACTCAAGGAAAACCTTGCAGCGCCGAAGATCCGGAACTCGGCCCCCGCGACCTGACAGCCATGCACGACGCAGTTCGAAACTTGCGCACCGCCGCAAGAGACGGCAGCCCTCTATGAGCGATTGGCCATGGAGGACGCACTGACAGGCCTTCCCAATCGCCGCCGATTCGAGTGTCGAATGGATCGGCGCGATTGGACGAATGTCCACTTGCTGATGATCGACGTCGACCGATTCAAGCGAATCAATGACTGCCATTCCCACCAAGTCGGCGACGAGGTCCTGAAACGGATCGCCGCGGTCCTGCGAGCCGGCGTCCGGTCGACCGACTTCGCGGCCCGGCTCGCCGGAGACGAGTTCGTCGTCGCGCTCTTCGATCTCGACGATGCCGCAGCCCAGGCCACCGCGGCCCGCCTGAAACTGGCCGTCAGCGCGCAAGCGTGGGGCGACATTGCCCCATCGCTGAACGTGTCGATCAGTGTCGGCGTCACACGAGGTGAAGCCGATTCGAAGTTCGCTGAGGTGCTTCGTCAGAGCGACGCAGCGATGTATCGCGACAAGGCGACACATGCTTCGCAGCGCGCCACCATTGATGTTGCGAAGGGGTAAATCGGGCGAGGGGGCGGGTGGCGCCCAGGCCTGAGTCGCGCAGGACTCGGCCGTACTCCTGCGCCGAAAGTAGCTTCGACTCTCGCTTGCAGACGATGGTGGCGCTGCTCATGGTGCCTCCAGCTCGAAGGGCGGCACCACGCGCCCGTCGATGTCGGTGAAGCCGTACTCCCTGGCCAGGTCGCCCACGCGCAGCACCCGGCCGCTGCGGGCCATCACCTCGGGGTCACCAGCCAGCGCCGCCACCGCACGGCCCAGGTAGCGGGGCGACTCGGTGCGCGCCAGCGCGGGCCGCTCGTGCCAGTGCGCCTCGTCGGTCTGGTGGCCGGCCAGGACGAACTCGGTCCGCATCCAGCCGGGCGATATCGCCACCGAGGCGACGCCGTGGGGCCGGAGCTCCTGCGCCATGCCGTAGGCCAGACGGGTCATCGTGGCCTTGGCCAGGTCGTAGAAGAGGTTGCCGTTCGTGTAGCGGTCGCGGTCCCAGAAGGTGGTGGTCACGATCAGGCCTCGGCCCTGCGCGATGAGCGTCGGCGCGGCCAGGCGGCTGGCCAGCAGGTGGTTGCGCACGCCGTGGTCGAACATCGACTCCCAGTGCGCCATCGGCCGCTCCCAGAAGGGCGACTCGAAGACGCCGTCGAAGGTCTCGTGGCCGCCCCAGGGGTTGTTGACCAGCAGGTCGAGCCGCCCCTGCTCTTGTGCCACGCGGTGGAAGAGGGCGGCCACTTCGTCCTCTCGGGTGTGGTCGCAGCGCACCGCGATGCCGCAGCCACCCAGGCGCGTGACCTCGTCGGCGGTGTCTTCGATGCTGCCCGGCAACCCGGGCAGCCTGGAGAGGGCCAGCAGTTGCTCGTAGCCCGGCGCGCCGGCACCGCGGGTGCTGCGCCCGGTGACGTAGACGGTGGCGCCTGCCGCGCCGAGCTCGGCCGCGATGCCGCGGCCTGCGCCGCGGCTGCTGCCGGTGACCACCGCAACGCAGGATTTTCAAGGTGCTCATGAAGGGGCTCCCGTAGCTTCGATACACGGGACTGCTCCGGCGTCATGCCGCACAAGGTCGTGCCGCCCCGGCACGTGGTCTTGGGCTCATGGCATGTGGCCATGCAGCATAGCCGCGGCACCCGCGGGCTTTTACAGCGAAAGCCCCTGCAGGAAACGTCGAAACGCCGGCCCGAGCTGCGGGTGCGCAAGCGCCAGCTCCACGTTGGCTTCGAGGAAGCCTTCCTTGCTGCCGCAGTCAAAGCGGCGGCCCTCGTAGCGGTAGGCGAAGACCTTCTCGCGGCGCATCAGCGAGGCGATGCCGTCGGTGAGCTGGATCTCGTTGCCCACGCCGCGCGGCTGGGCCGCGATCTCGCGGAAGATGCCGGGCGTAAGGATGTAGCGGAATACTTGCATCACCGTCCTTCCTACGGTCTGCAATCCCTAGTTGTGCATGTTGCTGCACCGACGAATCATCGCGATAGTGCCGGGCTAAATAAATACGGGAGAAAAATGACGTCATGCCTTCGATCAATATTATGCCGCATTCTTTTGCTCCTTTTTCCGGCTATTTCATATGCGCAGAACGAATCTACGGCATTCCCGGATGAGGAATACATCGCATTTGCTATCAGCTCAGTTGATCAAAATTGCCAGCTGCTCTGGCGTTTCGAAAGCAATGTCGCCACCCAAGGGACATTCGGGACTGCGGCGGCAAGCGGCGGTGAGTATCCATACGGTGAGTTGTGCCCACGCCAGAAGTTCTATTATGCGACAGCTACGTATAAGTGGACTGCGGGAGAGGCTGGGTTACAAGACACATTCACGCTCTTTCTGAAAGTCCCGCCGCCGGATGATCAAGTGATTGTCCCGGTGAGTGTAAAAAGAGCAGCGGTCGCGATTAAGAGCGTTGACTTCACCGCGGAGCAAATAACTTTAGATCTCAACGGAAGTGCTCGCGACACCAGTGGTGTGTTGACGTTCGAGTTTGAAACGGTAGGCGGTGTAAAATCTGCCCAATCCGTTATAGGGGTGTTTCCGCCGGCAAATGATGTTTCCGTCAGATTCGACCGACTGAAAATACCGAAGGGAAGCTACAGTAAGCTGACGACCAAATGGCAAACATTGACATATCGGTTTGGTGCGGAGCCGGTGCAGCATACTGTGGTTGGAATATACACCCCGACAAAACCGTGGAATATCCTTGGGCCTACAAGATTCTCTCAGTACAACACGCCACATGAAAGTCATTGCACAGGGGCCCCGACTGTCGTGTGGAAGGTCGACTCTGTGGATTCATGCAACTTTGAACAGGTGTCCCTCAAGAGCGACTTCTTGGCTCAAACCTTGTTGAACGGAACTGGACGATCTGAAAGCTTTGGCTTAATGAAGCCAGGAGTGGCGACCTCAGTAAAAAAGCGCTGCAAGGGAAAGTTTCCTGATGGAGCCAATGAATCGAATTCCTATGTGCAAGTCAGTTCTGTGACGGGGTCGTGCAACAAGATACTGCAGGCGAATAAGACGATCGCAATGAATCCATACAATCCGACGTTCAAGTGTGGGAACAGATTCTTGCTGGTGTCGACTCCAGGTGATGTAAACAAGGGAACGAGAACCAATCAAGACAGTTGCCCCGGGTGCACGGACGACCATATTGACAACTACACTGATGTTGAGCACTGTACGTCCCACGATGTGGGTGATCTGGGTGTTTTTTGGACCGTGCGAACAAACTGACAGGGGGCGAAGGTGAGAAATTTGTTTCTGGTTTTTGTCTCAGTCCTTATCCAATCACTTGCTTCGGCTGCAGTCGTTGTTGACGCCTCAAATGGTATTGTTCGGGGTGACAAGCTGTTTGACCCGGCGGGGGCTCAGTACAGTCCTTTTTCGGAGTTGGGCTATCGAGTCGAAGTCGTGAAAGAAGGAAAGCGTATCGACGTACTTTTGTCCGAGCGACGGCAATTGCGGTTGCGCATACCTGACGAAGTTGCGCAGATCCATCGGATTCGGATCGGAAATGATCGTGTGATTGTCTCCGGATGGATGAATGGGGCGCTGGCGACTTGCGTTGCCGCGTTTGACCTCAAGTCTGGCGGATTGGTTGACAAGTTTTGGGGCTATGCGCCAAGCATCTCGCCTGACGCGCGATTCATTGCCTTCGTGAAGTTTTTCCCATCACATGGGGTTGAGCGCTGGGAGGACCAGTACCGGCTCTATGACCTCCTGAAGTCTCCCCAAGAGAATCGGCTCCCGCTGTTAGCGGATTCCGATTCTGCTGTGGGAAATCAGCAAGTCGAAGTTGGTCAAGTGCTGTACCCGCTGAGGCTGAAGGAGGCGAACCGGCGCTGGTACGACATCCGCGAAGGGGACCAGCATCAGCGAGCGGCCCACTTTGGTTGGTCGAAGAATTCGCGAGAGGTTGCCATCCTGGACACCTACCAAGGGCGAGTCACTGCCGTGCTCGTCTCGGTTCCGATCAACGGGAAGATGCCGTCGTCCGTTCTGGTGGCGCCCGTTGTGGCACTCAATTTGCGGTGCAGCCCCGGCAACGTTTCTTCGTGCACGTCGATCCCTCCCGAAAGTGTGGAACTCACACTGGATGAGGTTGGGCTGCGGGTGAAGAGTCATGCCACTGCATCGAGCAGCCCTGTCCTGATCCGCAGGGGCGACATGGTCAGCGCTACGAATTGAGGTACAGGGATTGGCGCTTGGCCCGCGGCTCAGTCAACGTCGAGTCGTTGAGCTTCCAGGCGTTCTCGCTTTGGAGCTGTTTGCTCCGGGTTCAGAGGCTCAACCCCCGCAGGTAGCTGCGAAACCCCGGCCCCAGCTGTGGGTGCGCCAGCGCCAGCTCCACGTTGGCTTCGAGGAAGCCTTCCTTGCTGCCGCAGTCGAAGCGGCGGCCTTCGTAGCGGTAGGCGAAGACCTTCTCGCGCCGCATCAGGCTGGCGATGCCGTCGGTGAGCTGGATCTCGCCACCCACGCCGCGCGGCTGGGCCGCGATCTCGCGGAAGATGCCGGGCGTGAGGATGTAGCGGCCGGCCACGCCGAGCAGCGAGGGTGCGTCCTCGCTGCGCGGCTTCTCGACGATTCGGGTGAGGTCCATCATGCGCTCGTTGACCGGCGTGCCGGCCACGATGCCGTAGCGGCGCGTGTCCTCCGGTGCCACCTCCTGCACCGCCACGATGCTGGCGTGCCAGTCAGCGTACTGGTCGACCATCTGCTTCAGGACCGGCGGCTTGCCCATCATCAGGTCGTCGGCCAGCAGCACGGCGAAGGGCTCGTTGACGACCACGCTCTGTGCGCACAGCACCGCATGGCCCAGGCCCAGTGCCTTGGGCTGGCGGATGTAGACGCACTCCATGTCGTCGGGCTTGATCGAGTGCACCATCTGCAGCAGCTCGTGCTTGCCCGCGGCTTCCAGCTCGGCCTCCAGCTCGTAGGCGGTGTCGAAGTGGTCGGGAATGGCGCGCTTGTTGCGGCCGTTGACGAAGATCATCTGGCGGATGCCGGCGGCATACGCCTCTTCGACCGCGTACTGGATCAGCGGCTTGTCGACGACCGGCAGCATCTCCTTGGGCTGGGCCTTGGTGGCGGGCAGGAAGCGGGTGCCGAGGCCGGCGACCGGGAAGATGGCTTTGGTGATCATGGTGGGTTGGGGCTTTGAGGAATTCAGCAGAGCGCCTCGGCGAGCGCGGCGTCCACCGCCGCTTCGCTGTGGTGCTGGGCGATGAAGTGGCGGCCGGCGTCACCCGCCAGCGCGCAGCGGCCGTCGTCGTGGTGCAGCGCGACGATGGCGCGGGCCAGGCCGTCGGCATCGCCATGCACCAGCGCGGCCAGCGGCTCGGGCAGGGCCAGGCCTTCGGCCGCGATGGGTGTCATCACGCAGGGGCGGCCGGCGGCGAAGGCTTCGAGCACCTTGCCCTTGATGCCGGCGCCGAAGCGCAGCGGCGCCACCGCCACGCGGCGCTGGCGGTACAGCGGCGCCAGGTCGGGCACCTGGCCCGGCACCTCGACGCGCAGCGAGCCGAGCGCGCGCAGCTCCTCGGGCATGTGGCTGCCCACCAGCGTGCAGGTGAGCCGCGGCAGCTCGTGCCACACGAGCGGCATCACCTCGCGCAGCAGCCACAGCGCCGCGTCCACGTTCGGCGTGTGGCGGTAGCCGCCGACGAAGAGCACACCGCTGCCCAGCCCCGCCGGTGCCACTGAACTGACCGGGTAGGACCAGGGCACCACGCGCACGCGGGCCTGTGGCAGCGCCCCCGCCAGGGATTCCACCAGCAGCGCCTGCTCGGCGGGCGAATGCACCACGGTGACATCGGCGGCGGCCACCGCGGCCAGCTCCTGCGTGCGCAGCTTCGCGGCCGCCTTGGCCAGGCCGGCATCGGCCTTCAACTCGGCCTCGCGCTGCAGGCGCAGGTGGTGCAGGTCGGCCACGTTGTAGAGCACCCGCGCGGCCGGGTGCAGGCGCCGCACCAGGCCGGTGTACTGCGCGGCGTTGCCGAAGCGGTGCAGGTAGGCCAGGTCGATCGGCGTGCGGCGCTCGCGCAGGTGCTGCTCCACGCTGGCCACGTGGGGCGCGTGCAGCACCTCCACGCCGATGCGTTGCAGCCGCCGGGCCGCCTCGCCCGCGGGCTGCAGGTGGGCCGAGGGCAGCAGCGTGACCTGGTACCCCAGCCGCATCAGCGCGCGGATGTGCTGCCAGGCGGCCATCGAGCCGGCGTCCTGGTCGGGGGTGGGCACGAGGTCGTCGATGAACAGCGCGCGCCGCTGCACGCCGCGCTCGCAGGCCAGCTCGGGCGACTGGCCGTTGGGCCGGTGCTCGGCTGCGAGCGTGTCGCGCCAGCGCTGGAAGAACTTGCGGCGGTTCAGCGTCTGGTGGCGCTTGATGCCGCGGCCGGCGGCGTCGGTGCCGGCGGTCTGGCCTTCCAGGTGCACGATGGTGGACAGCGGCTGCACGACGACACGGTACCCGGCCTGGCGAACGCGAAAGCACAGGTCGGTGTCTTCGTAGTACGCGGGCGCGAAGTGCTCGTCGAAGCCGCCCAGCGCGCGCAGCAGCGACGCCGGGATCATCAGCGCGGCGCCCGACACGTAGTCGACCTCGCGCAGGTGGCCGAAGGCGGGCGCGTCCGGGTCCTGGCCGCGGCCCCAGTTCCAGGCGTCGCCGAGCTGCCAGACGATGCCACCGGCCTCCTGCAGCGTGCCGTCGGCATTGATCAACTTGGCCCCAGCCACGCCCACGCGAGGGTCGGCCTCGAAGGTGGCGACCAGCTCGTCCAGCCAGCCCGGCTGCACGAGGGTGTCGTTGTTGAGGAAGAGGATGTACTCGCCGCGTGCCTCGGCCGCGCCGCGGTTGCATGCGCCCACGAAGCCGAGGTTGCGCTCGTTGCGCAGCACCCGCACGCTGCCGCCGAAGACGAGCGGGGCCAGCAGCGTCTCGTCGCTGGAGCCATCGTCGACCACGATCACCTCGAAGCTGGCCAGCGGCAGGTGCGCGGCGATCGACCGCACGCAGGCGTGGGTGAGGGCGAAGTGGTTGAACACCGGGACCACCACCGAGACGCGCGGCGCGTCGCTGGTGGGCAGCAGCAACGGCGCCAAGGCCTCGGCCATGCCCGCGGTGGCAGCCTGCAGCCAGGCGCCGGGCGTGGCGGCGTCGAGCAGCGCGGGCAGGTCGGCGCGCGGGGCCGTGTCGTCGGCCTGCGCCAGTGCATGGTGGCGCTGCATCAGCGCGCCGAGCTGTGTGCCCAGGGCGGCGAGCGCCGGGGCCAGGTCGGCTGGCGAGCGAGCCCACTCGCACTCGGCCGCCACCTGCCGCGCCAGCAGCTCGCCTGCGCTGGCGTCGAAGCCGGCCTCGTCGCGCCGCAGCGTCCAGGGCGAGCGGTGCAGTTCGGCGCCGTCGGCCTGACGGCGCACGTGGATGCGGTGCAGGGCCAGCGGCAGCACCGACGGCCCGAACTCGATGGCGAAGCCGTGCCGGCCGTTGCCCATGCCGAGCGCCTGCAGGTCGGGCCGCTCCAGCCCGGCGCGCACGCTGGCCAGGCGCTCGTCGCCGTCGAAGATGTCGACCATCACGCTGGCATCGGGCTGGTCGGCGTCCCAGGCCCAGCCGGCGATGCGGCCGGGCGTGACCTCGTCGACGGTGCCGATGCCGTGGGCGGCGGCCAGCTGGTGGGGCGTCAGGCGGTCCACGGTCGCCTCACCCGCCCTCGCGCACCGGGTTCTCGTGCGGGAAGCGCGCCGCCGGCGCCGCCAGGCCCAGGAAGCCGCAGAGCTCGGGCCAGCCCTGGCCGGCGAAGACATCGAGCACCAGCAGCTTGCCCGGCGGCTGGTCGGCGAAGAAGCCGCGCACGCGCTGCTCGTGGGCCTGCCAGGCGGCCTCGGCATCGGCATGGCGGAAGTAGAGCGAGGCCTCGACCAGCGCCGGCTTGGGCAGCGATTGCGCGGTGAGCTGCCGCAGCGCGGCCCAGTCGCTGGTGCCGAAGTGCAGCTGATGGTGCCGCTGCAGCGAGGCCAGCCAGCTCGCCTTCGGCCGCTGGGTGAGCACGAAGCGCGCGTTCGGGAACTGGTGGTACAGGCGCTCGAAGCTGGCGGCGATGGGCGTGTCGCTGCAGGCGTCGAAGTAGAGCGCCTGCTGCTCGTCCAGCATCTCGAAGCTCAAGGGGTGCTGGTAGTGGGCGCTGAACAGGCCCAGCGCCTCGGTGGCCGCGGTGAAGCTGGTGGTGGCGGTCTTCGACAGGCCGATGCAGAACACCTTGGGGGCGGCCAGCAGCTCGTGCAGCGGCGTGGCCAGCCGCTCGGCCAGGCGGCGGTAGGCGCCGTGCTGCCGGGGCGGCAGGTCGATCGGGGCCAGCTCGCCGAAGGCCTGCAGGAAGGCGTCGTGCCGGCGCTGCAGCAGCAGCAGGCGCAGGCCCAGCTCGCAGGCCAGCTGCCGCGGCCGGCCGGGGGTGGCGCCCTCGGCGAACTCGTCGAGCCGCACCCGGGCATGCTCGGTCAACTGACCGAGCGCGTGGGCCTCGGCCATCTCGGGCAGCATCCGCACGATGCCTGGCAACCAGTCGAGGCTGCTGGCCTCGTCGAGCAGGCGGTGGGCGGTGGCCACGGCGCGCTCGCGCTGGCCCAGCCGCGTCAGCAGCTTCAGGTGCTGGAACTGCAGCTGCAGGTCGCCCAGGCAGTCGTCCAGCCGTTCTTCCAGCAGCGCCAGCGCGTCGGCCAGGTGGCCGGTCTTGTCGAGCACCTGCACCAGCAGGTGGCGAACGCCCAGCACGTCGGGGTTGAGCGACAGCGCCTGGCGCAGGAACCCGGCGGCCTCGTCGTTCAAGCCCAGGTGGTGCATGGCCCGCGCCAGGCCCAGCTTCCACACCGGCTGGTTGCGGTCGGGGAAGCGCTCCAACGCACGGCTCCAGCCCTCCATGGCCTCTTCCCAGCGGTGCTGCTGGGTGGCGAGTTTGGCCTGGCCGACCCACCCGGCAGGCGAATCGGGCAGCGCCTGCTGCAGCGCCAACCACAGCCCGCGCGCCGGCTCGATGTGGCCCGAGGCGGCCAGCTCGCGAGCCAGCTGGCCCACCTGCGGCGCCAGGCCGGTGCGGTGCAGCTCGCCGAGCTGGCGGCACAGCGCCTGCAGCCGCTCGTTGCCGGGGGACCCGGCCGAGGCGGCCAGGCGCTCCTCGGCCTGCTGCAGGGCCTGCACCAGGCCCGAGGCCTGCAGCCGCTCGTCGGCGGCCGCCTCCATCGCCACGGAGGCTGCGGCCAGCATCCGGTCCATCAGTTGAAGAGGCGCCGGGCGCGGCTCAACCGGGCCTGGAAGCCCTGGGCCAGCGACAGGCTCGCCAGCGCCGCCGCGATGGCCGGCCGCTCCGCCCGGCGGAAGCTGCCGCCGGCCATCTCGCCCAGCCAGTCCAGCGCCATGTCGTCGAGCTGCTCCAGGTCGGCTTCGTTGCGGATGCCGTCGCCCGCGTCGGGCGCCCGCCAGGCCGGCAGCGGCGCGTCGAGCCGGCACGTCATCCAGGCGATGTCGTCCTGCTGGCGCTGCAGCGTCTTGTGCAGCAGCTCGGGCGCCAGGCGGAGCTTGGGGCCCTGCAACTGGTGCAGCAGCTTGACCAACCGGCGCTTGGCCTCGTTGCCCTGCAGCCGCCGGCTGCGGCCCTCGGGCGTGTGCTGGTGGTACAGGTGCAGCAGCGCCGCCGCGGGCCGCGAGAGGCTCGCGTTGACGCGCCGCAGCTCGTGCTCGTGGAAGTCGAGCCCGATCAGCTGGGCGAAATCGAGCACGATGTCGCCCTGCGTGAAGCGGCTCGGGCTGAAGCTGCGGTAGACCACGTTCTCGCGGCCGAAAACCGCTTCGAGCGGCTCCAGCCGCCGGCGGTACTTGGGGTAGAGCGCGTTGGGCCGGATGCTGGCGTGGCCGCCCTCCTGCAGCTTCTGCTGGTAGAGGCTTTCCATGAAAGAGGCGGGTTCGCGGATGTAGAGCACGACCTTCACCTCGGCCACGCGTTCGGCCAGCCAGTCGTGCATGGCCTGGTAGTGCGCGAGGCTGAAGGTGGCCGAGATCAGCTCGGCCGAGACGATGCCGATCGGCACGTCGTGCTGCAGCTGATCCGCCAGGTGGGCGAGGAAGCGCTCGCGAAAACCCGGCTCGGCGAACACCTGCTTGCCCGGCTCGACCACACCGCCTGCAAAGGCCATGCGCATCGCGGTGCTGGAGTTGTTGGCCTGCAGGCCGATGTAGCGGTAGTTCTTGCCGATCGGGTTGGCGGCCAGCGCGACCTGGATCGAGGTCGTGCCGGTCTTCATCATCCCGGCGTGCAGGTACAGCGTCTGCATGGGCGCGTTCAGGCGGCGTAGCCGAAGGTGCGCATCGGGCCTTCGAGCAGCAGGTTGAGCTTGTCGATGGCGGCCGGCGAGAGCTTGTTGCGGTGGTCACCCGGCACCACGCGGCGCACGAACTCGGTCGGGCGCTCGGCGTCGGGCACCACGTCGGCCCACTTCATCACCTGGTCCATGTGGTTGTCGTCCACCGGCCAGCCGAAGTAGTTGCAGATGGTGGTCAGCAGCCGCCGCTTGTCGAGGATGACGTCCTCGTACTTGAAGATCTTGGTGGAGCCGTCCTGCGTCAGCGGGGCGTACTCCATCATCGTGCGGCGCATCAGCTCGGCGCGCTCCAGCACATAGGTCTCGACCGAGGTGGACAGGGCCTGCTGACGCACTTCCTTCATCGTCTCCAACCCCTTGCCGGCGGCGGGCATCGAGTGCGAATAGGCATTGGAGAAGTACTCGCTGACGAGTGCATCGCGCGGGTCGCGCACCATCAGCACCTTGCGCGCCGACAGGTAGGCCGGGCAGTCCTTCAGCGCCAGCGGCGCGTTGCGGAAGCCCACGTAGGCATTGCCGCCGCGCACAAGCGAAGGCAGCTCGGGGTCCTTCTGCCAGTCGCCCACCTTCATGCCGGCCTTGAACATCGAGCCGGCGATGTCGATGAACGGGATGCCGTGCCGTTTGGCCACCGAGATGACCATGCTGTTGAGGATGGAGCTGCCGGATTTGCGCACGCCAAGCACGAAGCAGGGCGGGGTGTCGGTCTTGTCGGCCAGGGTGAAGGTCACCCCTTTGAATTGAACGTCCATGGTGCGGGCGGAGGTGGGGTGGTCAGGAAACGGTGAACTTGAGCAGGGGGTCGGCCGCGTCGGCGCCGATCGCGCGGCGCAGCGCCTGCGCCGCCTGCAGCCAGCGCTGCTGGATGGCCGAGCCACGCGGGTAGGCCGAGTCCCAGGGCTTGGGCCGGTCCAGCACGTGCAGCATGCTGACCTCGCCAGAGGGCGTGCGCTGCAGCCGGGCGGCGTCGTTCGGCCCGGCGAAGAAGTTGTAGCGCTCGGGCAGCGGCGCGAAGGCGCCGGCGAAGCCGATGTTGAGGGCGCACTGGTCCTGGAACAGCAGCTCGTGGCCGCGTTGCTCGGCGGCCTCGATGGCGCGGCCGAGGCGCTCGACGACCGCATCGCTCACCTGCGGGAACCACAGCACGCCGGAGTTGAAGTACATGCCCTCGGGCAGGCCGTGCTGGGCGATGGCCTGGCG
Source organism: Pseudomonadota bacterium (assembly GCA_049322835.1). GTDB lineage: Bacteria > Pseudomonadota > Gammaproteobacteria > Burkholderiales > Burkholderiaceae_C > Ideonella. The sequence continues at coordinate 12,901 of JBMOQN010000022.1, forward strand.
CACCTCGGGCCGGGACACCTCCAGCCGTGCCATCAGCAGCGCGCCGTCGGGCACCGGCTCGTCGAGCAGGCCGCCGAAGCCGTCGCCGATGACGGTGTCGGAGTCGATGTAGAGCAGTTGGTCGAACTCGCCGGAGCGGGCCAGCCACTCGGCCATGTAGATCCGGTAGTAGGCTGCCACGGCGAGCTGCTGGCCACCGGTGAACAGGCCGTAGCCCGCACCGAGCCGCGACGCCTGCGGCACCAGTTCGGACGCGGGCTGAAGCACCAGGTCGGCCTCGAAGTGCGCGCCCAGGCGCTGCACTGCGGCCTGGGCCAGCGGCACCAGCTCGTCGTCGAGCACGATGAAGAAGCGTGTGCCGGCGAAGGCCGCGTTGTGGTGCAGCAGCGAGGACAGGCTGACCAGGGCCGGCAGCACATAGGCCTTGTCGGCGCAGAAGAAGACGGCACGCCGTGGCGGCCGGGCGTGCCCGGCCGTGCCCCGCAGCGCAACGCGGGTGGCGGGTGCCAGTGCGGCCAGCTTGTAGTCGAGCAGCGGCGAGGGCTGCAGGCCGATGCGGCGGGCGGTGTCGGTGGCGGATTCGGGTGCCACGTCCGAGCCGGTGAGCCAGTCTTCGAACAGCGCGCCGGCCAGCATCGCGGTGGCCTGGTCTCGTGCGGCCCCCGCCCCCAGCGCCTGCAGCAGCGCGGGTTGCCCCTGCAGCTTGCGGGCGGCGCGCACGATGAGCAGTGCGTGTTCGGCGCTCAGCGGCGCGGTCGAGGCCAGCAGCGGCTTGAGCGATTCAAGCGCGTCCGGCCACCGGCCGCACTCGGCGTGGTAGCGGGCCACCGCGGCACGCTGCATGGCGTCGAGCCCGTCGGTGTCGATCTGCTCCAGCAGCGTGGCGGCTTCGTCCAACTGCTTGGTGAAGCAGGCCAGCTCGAACAGCTTGAAGCGGAAGCCGCGCTGCAGCTGCTCGCTGCCGGCCGCGGCCAGGCCCTCGCGGCTGAAGGCGAGGGCGCGCTCGAACTCGCGCCGGCCGGCCTCCAGGTTGGCCAGGCACATCAGCAGGTCGCCATCGGCCGGGAAGCGCGCGAGCAGGCCGCCATAGAGCGCGCTGCGCTCGTCGGGCAGGCGCTCGCCGGCCGCGTAGAGGTAGGCGATGAAGGGCCAGCGGGTGGCGTGCGGTGAGGTCGCCGCCAGCGCCAGGTCCGGCCGCAGCGCGTCGTGCTTCGCCGCGAGGATGGTCTCGACCAGCGCCAGCTCGGCGGCAGGCAACTGGCCCTGCCACTGCGCGAGGCGCGCCACCAACGCTTCGACCCGGCCGCAGCGGGCGAGCTGCTCGGCCGCAGCGATGGCCACGATGGGGTGCTCGGGCGTGGCTTCGGAGGCCGCGAGGGCATGGTGCTCGACCGCGTCGGGGTTGCCGGCCTGGGCGTGGTAGCGGGCGACGGCCAGGTGGCTCCAGGCGTCGCGCGGCGTGCCCAGGCGCGGCAGCAGCTCCCCGGCGGCGGCCAGGTCACCCGCGTCCGCCGCGCCCTCGAAGGCGCGCAGCACGCTCAGGTAGCGCCCGCTGCCCAGGTCGACCACGCGGCGGTACAGCGGCGCCAGCGGCGCGCGCGGGCCGGTCTCGAAAGCCTTGTCGAGCACCTTCTCGCACCACTCGGCCTGCACCGCGCCCAGCGGCTGGCTGTGGCTGTGCAGGAACTCGCCGAGCGCCTGCAGCGCCTCGGCCGGGCACTCGGCCAGGGCCTGGGCACGGGCCAGCTCGTAGGCCGCCCAATGGTGACGCGGCGCGAACTTGCGGCACAGCGCGAGGTGGCGGATCGCGTCTTGTGCCTCGCCGAGTTGCACGTAGGCGCGGCCGGCGAAGAAGTGCAGCAGGCCGTTCTGCGCGAAATCACGCAGCCCGGCGAGGGCGGCCGCCAGCACCTCCGCGGGCGTCTTCAGCGCGCGGACCTCGTCGATCAGCTGGTTCACGGTCTCGACCGTCGTGGTCTTCATCGGCGTCGGGGGAATGAGGGTGGGGGTCGCGGGCGTCGGTGGCCGAGTGCGTCACGCGTGCTGGGCTTCGTCCGCGCTCAGCTCCTGGTCGGCCTCGGGGGCGGCGTCGGCGTCTTCGCGGTCACCCTTGGCGGCGACGAACTTCGTGACGCGGCGGACGATCGGCTCGTCGCCCTCGCCCTTGAGCTCGACATCGCGGCTGCGGAAGCGGCCCAGGCCGGGGACCACGACGACCTCGTCGCCGGCCGCCAGCACGGCCGCGCGCACCTCGCGCATGGCCTGGTTGAGGATGCGCTGGATCTGGATCACGGAGATGTTGTCCAGCCGCGCGCCGTCGGCGCTCTTGATGCTGCTGGCCACGTCGATGAGCTTCATGGGTTGATCCTGTAGGGGGTTGAACGGGGCGCGATTCTTCCGGCGGGTGGTGATGGCTCTGTGACATGCCCGACCGTGCCGCGGCGGTGCTTCGGCGCGGTCACAGGCTGGTCACGTGGGGGGTCCACGCATGCAGCGCCGGCGGGTGGAACGGGTCGTTCGCGAACCCCTCGGGGTGCAGGCGCAGCAGTTGCTGCCGCTCGTGGTCGGCGCGCTGCTGCTTGGCGCCGGAGAGGAAGTCGAAGCCGCGCGACTTGGACTCGAAATGGACCAGGCTCAGCGCCGGCGCATAGAGCACCTTGAGCCCGGTGCGGCGCACCCGCACGCACCAGTCGACATCGTTGTAGGTCACGGCCAGGTGCTGCTCGTCGAAGGGGCCGACGCGCTGCCAGGTGTCGCGCCGGCAGGCGAGGAAGGCGCCGGTGACGGCGCTCACCTCACGCGTCAGCTGGCTGGCCGGGAACCCCTCGACCGCTTCGGGCCCCTGGCCGACGGCGATGTGGCCCAGAAAACCTTCCTGGCCGAAACGCACGCCGGCATGCTGGACCGTCATGTCTTCGTAAAGAAGGCGGGCGCCGACTGCGCCCACCTGCGGGTCTTCGAGCTGGCCGCGCAGCACCGTGTCCCAGCCGCGGGTCAGCATGCGGGTGTCATCGTTGAGGAACAGCAGCAGCTCGCCGCGTGAAGCCTCGGCCAGGCGGTTGTTCAGGCGGCTCCAGTTGAAGGGCTCGTCGATGCGCAGGCAGCGCAGCTCGCCGCCCGACTCGGCGGTGGCGAGGAAGGCCAGCGTGGCCTCATCGGTGCTGCCGTTGTCGGCCACGATGAACTCGACCGCGCCGGGCTCGTCGGCCAATTGGCGCAGGCTGCCCAGACACTGCTGCACCAGCTCGCCGTGGTCGCGCGTGGGCACCAGCACGCTGATGAGCGCACGCGGGTGCAGGGGGCGCCAGTGCACCAGCGGCTTGCCGGTGCCGGGCGCGAGCGGGTCGGGCACGCGGTGCCACTCACGTGCACGCCAGGCCGCCGGCAACAAGGCCTTGAGCTGCGCGGGCTCGGCGCGTGCGGCAAGGCGCGACAGGGGCGGCGCGCCGTCCCCGGCGGCGCCGGGTGCTGCATCGGTGCGGGTCAGCAGGAAATGCGGCAGGTGCTCGAAGCGGCCGTCGCGCGTGAGCGACCACAGCAGCGCTTCGCGCTGGCCAGGCGACAGAGGGTGCTCGTCGATGCCTTGCGCAGCCACGCGGGCCGCGGCCTTGCGCAGGGCGGCGGCCTGCACCGCGAACGAGCGTCCGACCACGTTCATCTCCAGCATCGCGTGCGGGTCGAAGCGAGCGCGCAGCACGGGGCTGTGGTGGCGCGGCGCTCGCGCGGGTGGCTGCGCCTCGGGGTGGTCCAGCTGGTCCTCGTCCCAGTAGGCCAGGCAGGGCGGGGCGCTGCCCGAGGCCGCATGGGCGACCCAGTTCAGGGCCTGCAGGTCCAGGCATTCGCCGGCCTGGAGCAACACGCGCCAGTCGGCGCTTTCAATCGGTGCCGCTTCCGGCGCCGCCAGCGCGTGGTCCCAGTCCGCCAGCAGGCGCAGTCTGGGCTCGGCGTGGGTGAGTGCCGCCGCCGCGTCGGCCGTGTCGCCGGTGGCGCCGACCACCCAGGCCCGCCAGCTTGTGTCGGGCGACAGGGCGCGCAGGCTGTCGATGCTCAGGCGCAATGCCCGAGGCCCGGCGTGCTGGGCATCGAGCAGCACGGTGATGCAGGCCACGCCACCGTCGCGGGCGGGTGGAGGTGGCACGCGGTGCAGCCGGCGGTAGAGGTCGAAGCGCGCCAGCGGCATCGCGGCATAGCCCAGGGCCTGGGGCACCAGGCCGGCGAGCGCGTCGAGCCGGCGCTGCAGCTCGTCGAACTCTCGGGCCAGCAACTGCGCCACGCCGAGCTGGTCGCCCGGGCTGTTCTCGTGGCGGTAGGGCGGGCCGAGGGCCAGGCCGGTGGCGGCGTCGTGCAGCGTGAGGTGCAGCGGCCCGGCCTGCGGCAGCACGCCGGGTTGCCAGCGGGCACGAAAGCCGACCAGGCCGTCGCCACCCAGCCGCTGCTGGATGTCCGGCCGGTGGCTGCAGGCCACGGCGCTGGCGACCAGGCGGCCTTCGCAGCGCACTTCGAGCTGCAGCGGGCCAGCCGCCGGCACGAGGCGTGCGGCCCAGCCGCTGATGCACTCGAGGTTGGCGAATTCGATGCGGCCCTGCAGCCCCCGCTCGGCCAGCCGGGCGCGCGCCTGCAGGGCCTGCCAGGCCTCGGTGAAGAGGCTGCCATGGGCCTGCAGCAGGCAGGCTTGAAGCGCTGGGGCCGCCAAGGCCGCTGCCAGCACCACTGCGGCCGCAGGGGGCGTGCCGGGGGCGGGTGGCAGCCCACGCCCCTCGTTGCAGCCGGCAAACCAGCGCTCCGCTTCGGCCAGCCGCGCCGCGTCCAGCGACTCGTGCGGCAGCGGGCGCTGCTGCACCAGCGCATGCAGCACGTGGCGGCCGATCTCGTCGCTGGTCGCCATCTCGTCCACCAGTGCGTGCAGGGGGCGCGGCTCGGCGGCGGCCAGCACCGCGGGCTCGGCCTCGCGGCCCAGCAGCAGGCGGTAGAGGTGGGCAAGCCCGGTCGCGTCGACGATCCCGTCCAGCGCCGGCAGCCGGGTCTCGCGGGTGTTCATGGCTTCACGCTGCCGCGAGCTGCGGGCCGGGCGGCAGCAAGGGCTCGCCGGATGCGCCGCCGCTGCTGAAGATGCTGTCGACGAAGCGGCAGTACTGCGCGGCCGAATGCTCGACGCTGCAGCGGCTGCGCATGTGGCGGCGCGCGGCCTGGCCCAGGCGGGCGCGCCAGGCCGGGTCGAGCATCAGGCCTTCCAGCGCCGCGGCCAGCGCGGCGGGGCGGCCAAGCTCCAGCGGCACCTTCAGCACCACATCGTCGGGGAACTCGGCCAGCGGCCCGAAGTTGTGCACGATTGCCGGCAGCCCCATGGCCAGCGCCCGCGCCAGCGTGCCGGAGCTTTCGCCGACGCTCGGGTAGCGCAGGTTGACGAGTGTGTCGGCGGCGGCGATGTGGGTGAAGAACGCGTCTTCGTCGAGGTAGCCGGTGATGCGCACGCAGTCCTCCAGGCCGTGTCGGCGCACCTGGGCGTCGATGTCGAAGCCGGGGTTGCGCGCCCCGCCCACCACGAAGACGAAGCGGGCGCCGCGCTGGCGCAGCATGGCCAGCGCGGCGAGCGTGGCCTGCACCTGCTTGGGCGGCGTGATGTAGCCGAGCGAGAGCACGACGAAGCTGTCGCCCGGCAGGCCGAGCTGAGCGCGCGCCGCCTCGCGCGTGAGGCCGTCGTAGTCGGCCACCTGCGGTGCGAAGTGGTGCGGCAGCACGAGGGTGCGCTCGTGTACCTCGGCCGGCAGCCGGTCGTGCACCCACTGGCTGTGCACGACCAGGCCGGTGGCCTGCGGCAGCAGATGGCGGTTGAGCGGCAGCGCCAGCTTCTGCGACTCGGAGAACAGGCCGATCTGGCGCAGGTCGGCCAGCGTGCCGCCGGCCTCGCCGTACTCCTCGCACAGCACTTCGCGGTAGCCGGCGGCGTCGCCGGCGGCGAGCGTCGCGTCTTCGACCAGGTAGTGCAGGTTGAAGTCGTGCTGCACCAGGATGCCCGGGCGCCGGCGCAGCGCGCGCCAGGCGAAAACATGGTCGGCGTTGTTGCCGATCTGGTAGACATGGGGCCAGGCCGCGAGCGCAGGGTCGCGCTCGTACTGCTCGACGCTCAACGTGAGCCAGCCGTCGGTGGGCTCTGGCGGCTGGCGCTCGCAGACCACCACCACCGGGCGGATGCGGGCGAGCGCCGGCAGGAGCTCGCGGGTGTAGTCGGCGATGCCCGACTTCGCCGGCGGCAGCGGCGAGAAGAGCACCAGGCCGTGGCCCCCCTTAGCCACGATCGGCCCGGGCGTGTGTCACATGGATGTCACCGGCCGTGATCGCAGGGGCGAGCACCGGCCGCCGTCCGGAGGCGGGCGCCTTCGAGGGCGACGGTGCCTGCTGGACGCTGCTCAGTGCGTTGACGTAGTCGGCCACCTGTCGCTTGAGGTCCTGGGTGGCGTAGGCATGCAGGTGGCAGAAGCCGGCGCGCAGCTCGGCAAGCTCGGCGGCGATGGCCTGCAGGGACTGCTTCACCTCGCCCAGCTCGCTTTCGATCATGATCTGGCGCCCGGCGAGCTGCTGCCAGCGACGGGTTTCCGCGCCTTCGCACCCGGCTTCCTTGGCCGACGCGGCGGGGGCGGCCCGCTGCGCATCGGCGAGGCTGTCGAGCCGGCTTTCGAGCAGCGACTGGTGAGCCTGCTGCGCCAGCACGATGGCCTGCACCGCCTCGGCCAGGCGGTCGCCGGTGAGCCGCCCGACCGCACTCTTGAGCTGTTCGAGATCGGCCACCGTGCGGCCCACCCGCAGCGCGAGGCTCAGCTCGGCCAGGCGGCTGCGGTCGTGGTCCTCGGGGCGGAACTGGTGGTGGGGCGGCAGGTCGTCGATGAACTCGACGCCGCAACGGCGCGCATTGTCCGAGGCTGCGATCTCGCGCAGCACCGAGGCACGGCTGCACTGCGGCTGGCCCAGCAGGAACAGGTAGTGGTGGTAGCCGCCCGCGTCGGGCCATTGGCGCTGCAGCGCCAGGTAGGCGTTGATGACGAAATCGGCATTGCTGCCGTGCATCAGCGCGCTGGCGCGGATGCTCTGCGGCAATTCAGGAATCGCCAGGCCCATGCCGTCCCTCCCCACCCCTCGTTCTCCCGCGTGATGCGCCGGGAGGCAGTGTGGTCAGGGCGATTGACGCCTTGATGACGGGCGGTGGTGCGGCTGGCGGAGCGAATGCGGCGCCGGTCCGCGCGGCTCGCGCGGACCGGCCTTCGCTATTGTTTTTGCGCCGGGGGAAACCGGTACACCATGCCGGGCCCGGTGCCCAGCGGGCCCTTGGTGTTGCCGCCTGTCCGAGTGGTGCCGTAGAGGGAGCCGTCAGCGCCGGGAAGCACAGGCCCGACAGGGTCGATGCCATCTTCGACTGCCAGGTTGAACCGGTGCAGCACCTCCATGGCCTCGGCGGCTCCAGGCTGGAAGCGGTACAGCGTGCCCGCCGAGCCTTCCAGGTAGCCGATGGTGGTGCCGTACCAGGCACCGTCAGGCCCCTGCGTGGGTCGATCGCGCGGGCCGCTGCCGTCTTCGCCGTTGAAGTGGTGCAGGGTCTGCAGTCGGCCGTCCGGATGCACCCGGTACAGCGTGCCAAAGCCATGCTGGCCGCACAGCATGGCCGCGCCGTAGAGCCAGCCATCGCGGCCCAGCGACAGGCCGCTGGGGTAGCAGCCCTCTGCAGTGGAAAGGCTACGCACCAGTTCGATAGTCCCAGCGGTGGTGACGCGGTAAACCGCGCCCTTGCCGACGACATTCGTCAGGCTTGTGCCGTACATCGCCCCGTCCGGCCCCAGCACCAACGGGCGAATCGTGTCGGCGCCGAGCGGCGTGTTGTCCTGAAAGTGATGCAGTGTTTCGAGTTGGCCGCTGCGGTCGACCCGAAATACGGTGCCGGCGCCGTGCTGACCACCCTCCTGGGTAACGCCGTAGAGCTTTCCGTCCGCACCTCGGCTCAGACCGCCCACAGGCAGGCTGCCGTCGGTGCCATTGAAGGCATGTATGAGTTCGTGGCCGCCGGACCGGCTCAGCCGGAACAATGTCCCATGGCGGTCCGGCCCCACGTCATAAGTCAGGCCATAGAGGTAGCCGTTGTCGAGCAGCAGCTCGCCGGCCACGCGGCAGCCTTCGCTGTACTTCAGGTCGTTGAAGTCGAGCAGCGTCTTGTACATGCCCTTGGCATTGATGCGAAACACCAGGCCGCAGCCGCGCACAAGGTTGTAGTGCGGACCCTTGCTGCTGTTTTCCACGACACCGTAGAGACTTCCATGGGGCGATGCGATCACCCCGGCGGAGGGGGAAAAGCCTTCCCCCCGGCCCGGGACATGAAGGGGAAGCACTTCGGCGGCAACAGGCAGTACGGCTCCCGCTGCAAGGGTCAGAAACCCGGCCGCTCGGAAGAGGATGTTCATGGCTGACATTCGATGTTCCTTCATGGCAAATTCTGGACAAATGTGAGCCATCCTTCGAACTGGCGTTCCTCCGGAATAAGGTCACTTGGTCGACTCATGAGACCGGCTTGAGCTTTCAAAATCATGGCGTTGTAGAAGGCCATCCCGAAGTTGGGGTAGTGCAGTCGGTCGCGTTGCTTGAGTTCGGCTACCGTGATCGGCTTGATGCGTGTTTCATTGGGTGCATCACTTTGCAGGTAGAACTTGTCCTTGTACTGCAGCATCACACGCACGGCCACTTGTGAATTGACACTGCTGATAGCACTACCAAACTGCGCGTGATATGGGCTGTCCTGCTGACACTTGGCGACGTCCGCATCAGTGGCGTTGCCGGGCACCATGAACAGATCGGCGAACTCCTGGCACTGGTAGGTTGTCTGGGCCTGGTACCCCACCACCGCCTTGACCAGCCCCACGGAATCGCCCTGCACGGCCTGCCACAGGGCGAGCGTGCCGCGCGAGTGGCCGAAGGCGTACATGCGGTTCACGTCAATCTTCATCGTCGTCGCTTTGCTGCGCAATTTCAGTAGCGCAGCCTTGACGTCAGTGTGGGGAACGGGCGTCCCGGGCGGGTACCCCGCCAGATACTGGTCGGGTACCGGGTGGCGGAATTCCATCGAGATGAAGTGGAAGCCGTTCGCGTGTGCAACCTGCGCCAGTTGCCGGTCGAGGTCACTCCCTGGCTCCCAATGGTGGTTCAACCCGTTGGGATGGAAGTACACGACGGTTGGAAAGACCGCTTCGGGTGGCGCCGTATCCAGCGGCAGCGCGGGCAAGAAGTCGAACACCTGGCGCGACCCCTTGCAATTGCGCGTTGGCTCCTTCCATCTCTCGGGGCCCCACACGATGTTGGTGTGCACGCCATTGATGTCCACAGGGTTTGTGGCCACACTGACCACGCCCTGCTCGGGCAGCGGCGTGCCTTCTGGCTCATCCGCCAGGTTGTTGACCAGCCCCATGGGAACGGGCGCCAGGTTATTGACCGTGGTCGGCTCGGCGACGGCATAACAATCGACCATGGGGGCGGCGAAACCCGGTGAAGTGCAAGCCATGGCCATGGCGTAGCCGAAGCCCGCCATGCGGCCAGTAAGTCGTGTCAAGTGATGCTCCCTGCGGGATGACCGGCACAGTGTAGGCAGCGTTGTTCGCCTGCCCGAGGCAGATGAAGAATCTTGAGGATCCCAGCAGTCGGAGCTGACGCGGGCGAGCCTCGTCTTCAGCTGCTGGCGTGGATCTGCACCCGCCGCTCGACGTAGGCCGGCCCGGTGGCGCGGGTGTTGTCGGGGCAGCTGCCGGTGCTGTTGCAGGCCACGGCCTCGATGGTGAAGACGCGCACGGCCTGCGGGCTGCCGGGCGCCGATTCGCCCTCGTTGTAGGGCGAGGAGTTGCAGCTCACCGTCACGCGCATGCCGTAGTCGGCGCTCAAGTCCAGCGTCTGGCTGGCGCCGTTGCAGGCCGTCCAGCTGCCCTTGAAGGCCTGGTACAGGCCCCACTGGATGCCGGCGCGGGCGGCCTGGGTGGCGCGGGCGGCACCCAGCTCCTGCACGGTGCCGATCTGCTGGGCCGTGGACAGGCGGATCACCGCGGCCGCCAGCGCGGTCAGCGACACCAGCACCAGGATGGCGGCGATGGCGCCGAGGCCTTGGACCTGACGGCGTCGTGTCGTCATGGCACGTTTGCCACGTGGGCGCCGACGACGAGGCTCACGCTCTCGTTGTTGCGGGCGATCTCGACCTGCATCGAGACGAAGCCGCTCTGCTGCGTGGCGCCCTGCGCCGGGTCGTAGAGGAAGCGGCAGCTCTTGACCGAGCTGGCGATCACCTCGCCGCCGCTGGGGCAGCTGCCGGGGTAGGCGGCCGTGAAGCCGCGCACCAGGCGCGACAGCGTGCCCTTGCCGTGGCCCGAGGCGTCGAGGGTGCCGTCGGCACCGGCGCAGACGTAGAACACCGCCTGCCGGGCGTTGGCGACGATCACCACGCGGTTGCCCTGGTAGCCCGCGGGGAACTGCTTCGCGGCCACGGTGATGCGGTGGCGGCCCAGTGCCGAGTTGGCCGGGTGGTCGCTGAAGGCGGTGATCTGCGCCGTGTTGGCGCCGCTGTACACGTCGCCGGGGTTCTGGTTGTCGATCACCACCCAGTCGCCGATCGCCGGCGTGGTGGAGAAGCCGGTCAGCACGTCGAACGAGGTCGTGGCGTCGCTGGGGTCGAAAGGCATGGTGCCGGCGTTCTGGGTGTCGGTGTCGCGCCGCAGCCGCGCGCCGGTGAGCGTGGGCACCAGCTCGACGCACTGGCTGTTGGGGCTGCGGATGGAGTTGGGCACGGCCAGCCGCACCTCGTCGCGCATGCGGCGCAGCGCGCTGGTGGCCTGGTGCGAGAGCTCGGCGCGCACCCGCAGCGCCAGCCAGCTGTCGAAGGCCGGCCGCAGGAACACGGCCAGCGTGGCGGCCAGGATGGCGCCGATCACGATCACCATCACCAGCTCGACGAGGGTGAAGCCGCGCTGGGCTGGCCGCATGCGCTTGCTCATGACGCGAAGTCCGTGCGCCAGCCCACCAGCGACAGGCTTTGCGTGCCGCGCGTGACGGTGACGGTGATGCGCTTGGCCGCGCCCACGCCCGAGAGCGTGCCGGTGGCCACCGCGATGCCGACCGAGTAGCCTGACAGGCCGGCGACCGCCGTGCCGTCGACGGTGCAGACCTGGCCGCTGGTGGCGTAGCCGTTGTAGTCGGACACGTCGTTGTAGGTGTCGCGTGCGCAGCCGGCCGGCGCGCTGTTGGCCGACACCGCGTAGGGCTTCAACTGCACCTCCTCGATCAGCTCTTCGGCGATGGCCAGCATCTGCTGCTGGATCACCGGGTCGCCGCTGCGGCCCACCGCGGTCGAGAAGGCCAGCATCACCCCGGCCAGGCCGACGCCGATGATGACGATCGCGAGGATCATCTCGACCATCGTGAAGCCCCCAGCGCAGCCCCGCGCAGCGCCGCTGCCCACCACGTGGCGTGCGCGGATCCGGCTTTGCCGGTCCGCTGCGCGAGCCCCCCTGGGGGGCCGAGCCCGAACATGAACAGTCCAGTGGACTGTTCGTGCCTGGCGAGGAGCTGGGCCACTGGCCCGGCGCGGCCTGCAAGGCGCCCCCGGGACGGGCGTGGGGGCTCTACCTGACAAGGCCGGTCTCCCCGCTGATGGAGATGGACGGCGCGCCGCTCACGGTCAGCGTGCGGGCGCTGGTGCTGTTGCCCGCGCCGTCGCTCGTCACGCGGCCGTCGGGCTGGAAATAGAGCGTGCCGCTGGGCGACACGGCGAGTGCCGCATTGCCGGCGTTGGCGGTGAAGCTGGCGCTGCCGTCGGGGCCGGCGAGCGCGGTGTTGCAGGCGCTCGCCGGGCGGGCGCTGGCGATGCGCAGGGTCACGGCCGTGGCGCTCACGTCGGCGCAGACCAGGCGGCGGTGCGACAGGGCCGTCTGGCCGGCGTAGCGCAGGGCGCTCAGCACTTCGTCGCGCGCGGTGTCGTGGCGCAGGCTGAGGGCGGCGTCCATCTTGGGCATCACCACCACGGCGAGCACGCCGAGCAGGGTGATGATGACCACCAGCTCCATCATCGTGAAGCCCAGCTGCGCCCGGCGGCGGAAACGATCAGAAGATCTCGCGCACATGGACGGTCTTCTTCGATTCGGGGCTGTAGACGCCGAAGCTGGCGCGGGCGGACGGGTCCGCCGCCCAGCCAGCGGCGCAGTTGCCGTTGCGCGAGCGCAGCCAGGGCAGGGCGGCGCCGGTGCTGGCCGGGTGGCTGGCGAGGCAGCTTGAATCGGTGGTGGTGGAGCCCAGGTTCAGCGCCAGGTCGACGGTGCCGGTGGCGCCGCCCGAGGGAGCGGCCAGCGTGAGCAAGCCGATGCCGGGCGAGGTGCCGGTGCCCACGCCGATGGTGATGGCCGATCCGCTGGTGGTCCAGGCACCGGCGCCGCCCTGGTGGTTGCGCACGTTGGACAGCGCCAGCGACGCGGCGGGCACCACGGTGCAGGTGTCGGCGTTGTTCAGCACCCAGGCGGCGCCGCTCCAGTATTCGGTGCGCGCCGTGAGCACGAGCGGGCTCTTCTCGCTGCCGTAGCCGTTGGCCACCAGCAGCCGGCCGCTGCGCAGCGGCGTGCCTTCTTCGGTGAAGCCGCTGGAGCTGACACCGTTGCCGCCGCTGGCCTCGGTGGCGCGCAGCAGCATGTCGCCGGCCTGGTAGCTCTGTTTGGTGGTGTAGGTGAACGTGGGCGTGGTGAGCGTGGCTACGCCGCCGCTGAAGGCGCCGGCCGGCACGTCGCCGGTGGTGCCGAAGCTGCCGAGCCCGGCCTGGTTCGAGCTGGTGAGGGTGGTGGCGCGGGCGAAGGTGGGCGTGGTGGCGGCGGTGCCGTTGTAGTTGGCGGTGGTGCCGCCGGCCAGGTTCTCGGCCCGGATGCGCACGCCGAAGGGCTGGCCGGCGTAGGTGAAGGCGCCGGCCGGGCAGCCGTGGGCAACCCGCTCGACGTCGAAGTGGTGGGGGATGAACTCGCCGACTGCCCCGGTGCCGGTGCCGGTGTTTCCGGTCGCGGAGAGACCGCTGGCCAGGTAGTTGCCGAGCGTGGCCGTCAGGTCGAGGCGGCCGACCTCGGACCAGGTCATGTTGCTGATGGTCGCCGAGCCCGATGTGAAAGCGCCCGTCGTGCCGGCGCTGAACACGCCGTCGACCGCCCCGGTGCCGGTGGGCTGGCGGCGGGTGAAGGTGATCACCGGCGAGGCGGGTGAGGTCTCCTGGCCGAAGTTGGGCGTGGCGGCGTTGCTGCTGTTGCGCGCGGTGACCGTGGCCGAGAAGGGCGCGCCCGCCTTGATGGGCCCGGCGGTCAGGTTGCCGAAGGCGAAGTTGGCGGGCGCGGCGACGAAGTTGTCGCTGCCCGTCATCACCAGGCCGGCGTCGCTGCCGCTGCCGGTGTAGCGGGCGTTGAGCGTGAGCTGGCCCACGTCGGCGTACTGCAGCGTGGTGGTGGCGGCGCCGGTGGCGTCGAAGGCCAGCGTCACCGCCTGGCCGGTGCCGTCGCAGGCCGCGGCGGCGTTGTTGCCGGTGTTCAATGCCCGGCCGCCCACACGCGCCGGCAGCGTGCCGGTGCTCGGGTTGGTGTAGCCGCAGGTGAAGGTGATGGCTTTGTTGGCGCTGGCGAAGGCCGGCGTGCAACTGGCGGCGTTGTCGGCCTTGCGCACCGCGCGCACGGTGACGCTCTGCGACGCTTCGGCGGCATGGTCCGGCACGTCGAACTGCAGGCCGGCGTCGGCCGCGGTGAAGGTGCAAGAGGGGCTGCCGAAGTTGCAGGTGGTGGTGCTGGTGGGTGTGACGCTCAGCCCGGTGAGCCCGAAGACCACGCCGCCCGCGGTGGTGACCTGCACGTTCTCGGTCACGCTGCCGCTGCCGCTGGGGATGCTGAAGCTGGCGCCGTCGGGCCACACCACGCTGGGCGTGCCGGTGGCGGTGACCGTGCCGGTCAGGCCGCCGGTGTAGAGGGTGCTGCAGCTCGCGTCCTGGCAGGCGACGAGGGTCAGCGTGCTGGGCGTGCAGGTCAGGCCGGTGCCGCTGCCGTGGCGGATCTCCACGTGGTGCAGCGGCGGCTGGCAGGTGTGCGTGACCGCCATGTCGGCCAGGATCTCCAGCGCGCTGATCTCGTAGTTGTAGACCTTGACCTCGTCGAGGCGGCCGTTGGCCGAGGCCGCGGTGGCGTTGGCCGGCGTCACCGCCAGCCGGTTGTCGCCGAGGAAGAGCGTGAGCAGGCTGGTGTCGATGGTGCCGTTGGTGGTGCCCGAGACGGCGCCGACCTGCGAGCCATTCACGTAGATGCGCAGGTTGCTCTGGCCGCTGCCGTTGGCCAGGCGCCAGGTCACGGCGATGTGGGTCCAGGTGCCGGCCGCGATATTGCGCACGCTGGAGCTGGCATCGAGCAGCGTGCCGGCGCTGTCCGAGACGACGAAGCGCAGCCTGCCGTCGCTCTTGCGGGTCAGGAAGAAGGGCCGGCCGGCCGAGCCGCTGGCCTCGAAGAGCTGGGCCTCGGGCGAGCTGACCCAGGCGTTGTTGCCGCGGTACCAGAGGCTGATCGCGCCGTCGGAGCCGAGCGCCGAGTCGACGTCGATCGAGGTGTCGATGGCCGAGATGGCGGTGGTGGTGTTGGCGGGGATGTCCACGCCGCGGCAGACATAGCCGCTGGCGTGGCTGGCGGCCGAGCCCACGCGCACGCCGCCGTAGCCGTTGCCGGTGAAATCGGTCACCTCGCCGATGTTGCCGCTGTAGCTGTACTCGTCCATCCGGTACTCGGCCAGCCGGGTCGGCGCGCCGCTGGGGATGAACCAGCGGATGGCGGCGCCGTTGGCGTTGTAGCCGCTGTCGAAGGAGTACAGCGTGTAGTCGGTGTTGCTGACCTGAACGCCGATGGTGGCGTTGCTGCCGGTCGAGTTGGCGTTGCCGTACTGGTACTTGAACTCGCCGTTCTCGTAGAGGATGACCTGGAAGGCGTAGGGCGTGCTGGTGCCGTACTCCCAGACGCTGTTCCACGAAACCACCAGCCGGCGGTTGGGGGCGGTGCCCTTCTGCTCCCAGGTCACGTTGCCGGCCCCGGCGCGGCTCGGGTCCAGGTCGGTCCAGTAGGGCATGATGACCCGGTCGGTGGCCGCGGCGACGCAGCCGGTCCGGGCGCCCGCGGCGGCGGCAGGCAGGTTGGTGTTGGTGTAGGTCCGGAAGAAGCCGGTGTCGGCGCCGAACTGCAGCATGCCGTTGGTCAGCACCCGCACCGAGGAGTAGTTGGTGCCGGCGAAGCGGAACACGAAGCCGCCGGTCAGCGTGATGGTGGCCTGGTCGTCGTCACCGGGGTAGCCGGTGCAGGTGCGGTCCCAGGTGATCGCGTTGGCTGCGGTTTCCCAGGCGAAGGTGTCGCTCTTGAAGGTGTAGGTGGCGGCCTGGCCCGCCGCCGGCAGGGCCAACGCCAGCAGCAAGAGCGCGGCCCGCCAGACCGGCGGGGCCGCGCTCGCAAGCGTCTGTGCCAAGGCTCTCAGCATGAGCGCTCATGATGCCGCTTTGGCGCGGCACCCGCGATCAGTTGATGCCGATGGCGATGAAGGTGGCCGTCGCGCCACCGTTGGTCTGGGTCAGCGTGCAGGTCACCGAGGCGTCGAGGGCGACAGCGGCCGAGGTGACCGTGTAGCCGTTGGCACCGGAGGGCAGGCCGCCCTGCAGCACGCTGCCGACGTCGTCGCAGTTGTCGACCGCCACGCCCTTGGTCGAGTTGACCTTGCGGGCACCGTAGTTCACGTTCATCGCCGAGGTGGCGGCACCGGCCACGCCCTGCAGCGCGGCCGTCTTGGCGTCGCTCGACAGGTCGGTGAACTTGGGCATGGCCACGGCGGCCAGCACACCCAGGATGACGATGACGACGATCAGCTCGATCATCGTGAAGCCGGCTTGCATACGTTTCATGGCAAAACTCCTTGAGGGATGGAGGTAGGAAAGGTTTTCAGGGACAGGACGCATCAATCAGCTCGATGCGGGGGGCCGCACCCGGCGATGCCGCCTGGGCGTAGATGAACTCGCATGCGCCGGCCACCGTCGTCGGCGTCAGGCGGGCACGCAGCGCGGGCACGCCATCGATCCGGTCGGGTCGCCAGTCGATATCGGCCGCCGGGCCCCACAAGTTGAGGGCCGTGACGATGCCTTCGGTGTTCGCCGCCGGCCAGCCGTGCACGCCGGCGACGATGCGGCCCTGCAGGGGCACGCGGTCGCAGCTCGGTGTGTCGCCGGTCTCGCAGCGCAGGTGAAAGAGCATGGCGCTGGAGTGGGCGGTCGCCAGCAGCGACTTCAGGCGTACCTGGCGCGCCGCTACCCGCGCCTCGTCCATCCGCGGCAGGGCGACCGCGATCAACACGCCCACGACCACCACCGCCAAGGCGAACTCGAAGCGCGACAGGCCGCGGGTGGTGGGGGGCGGGGTGGGCATGGATCTTCATTCAGCCTTGCCCGAGGCGGGCCGCCTTGCCCAGGTCCCACATCGGCAGGAACACACCCAGCGCCAACACCAGCACCAGCGCGCCGAGGAAGACGATCAGGATCGGCTCGATCTGCTGCGACAGCGTCTTCAGCTCGTACTGCACCTCGTTGCTGTACAGCTCAGCCACTTCTTCCATCAGCTCGTCGATGGCGCCGGTCTCTTCGCCGACGCCGATCATCTGCAGCACCACCGGGGTGAACACGCCGGTGGCAGCGGCGGCACGGACGACCGTTTCGCCGCGCTCGACGCTTTCGCGCATGCCGTCGACCCGGCGCGAGATGTAGCTGTTCTCCACCGTCTGCGCCACGGCCGCCAGCGCGCGCTCGATCGGCACGCCGCTCTTGAGCGCCATCGCGAAGCCGCGCGCGAAGCGGGCCAGCATCGCCTTGCGCACGATCTTGCCGGCCACCGGCATGCGCAGCACGATCTGGTCCCACTGGTACTTGCCGGCGGGCGTGTGGCGCCAGGTGTTCCAGGCGAAGAAGCCGGCCACCGCCAGCAGGCCGAGCAGCCAGCCATAGTCGATCGTGAAACGCGAGGTGGCCAGCAGGATGCGGGTGGGCAGCGGCAGCGCCGCGCCGAAGTTGGCGAACACGCCGGCAAACGCCGGGATCACCATCACGTTGATCACGCCGATGGCCAGCACCATGGCCGCCACCACGAACATCGGGTAGCGCAGGGCCGACTTCACCTGCTGGTGCATGAACATCTCGAACTCGAGGTGCTTGAACAGGCGGTCGAAGACTTCGTCGAGCCGGCCGGTCATCTCGCCCACGCGCACCATGGCCACGAAGAAGCCGTTGAACAGGTGCGACTGCTGGGCGAAGGACATCGACAGCTCGATGCCTGACTCCAGGCTGCGCCGCACCTCGGCCAGGCAGTGGCGCATGCTCGGGTTGGTGGCCGATTCCTGCAGTCCGAGCAGGGCCCGCAGGATGGGCACGCCCGAGCGCATCAGCGTGTAGAGCTGGCGGCAGAACAGCATCAGGTCGACCGTGGTGACCTTGGGTTCGAACCAGCGCTTGAGGGCCTCGGACACGGGCCTCTGCTCACCCTCGGCCGGAGCGGCGGCGCTGGCGCCGCCGGCCTCGGGCTCGATGCGCAGCGGCGTCACCCCGCGGGCGAACAGCAGGTCCGCGACCGCGCCGGCGTCCGCGCCTTCGAGCGTGCCGCTGACGGGGCCGGTCGCGCTGCGGCCGGTGTAGGCGAAGCGGATCATGTCAGCGACTCGGCCACCGGGGCGTCGACGGGCCGGGCCCGGATGAACGCCGGGGGCTCAGCCGGGGTGGGGCGGCCGGGCTGCGCCTTGGCCGGTGCCGGGGGCCGGGCCGGCACGCCAGACATGGCCCGGAAAGGAAGGGGTCGCTGCGCGAGCATGTCAACCGTCCAGCTGCGTGGCCACCCGCATCGCTTCCTCGATGGTGGTGCGCCCCTCGGTGGCCAGGCGCACCGCGTCGCCGCGCAGCGTGAGCGTGCCCATCTGCTTCTTGGCGGCGCGGGCAAAGTCGCTCGGCTGGCCGTGGTTCATGGTCTCGACCAGTTCCTGCGTCATCTCGATGAACTCGTAGACGCCGGTGCGGCCGGTGTAGCCGGTGTCGTTGCAGGCCGGACAGCCGCGGCCGTGGCGGAAGCGGTGGCGGTCGACCTCGTCGCCGAGCTCCAGGCGCAGCCATTCGCGCTGGTGGGCGTCCGGCACCTGCTCTTCGGCGCACTGGCCGCAGACCACGCGCACCAGGCGCTGCGCCAGCACCATGGCCAGCGACATTGCCACCATGTAGCGCGGCACGCCCATGTCGATCAGGCGCAGCGGGGTCGACGGCGCGTCGTTGGTGTGCAGCGTCGAGAGCACCAGGTGGCCGGTCAGCGCGGCGCGCAGGCCGATCTCGGCGGTGGTCTGGTCGCGCATCTCGCCGACGAGGATCACGTCCGGGTCCTGCCGCAGCGCGGCGCGCAGAACGCGGCCGAAGCTGAGGTCGATCTTGTCCATCACCTGCACCTGGTTCACGCCCGGCAGGCGGTATTCGACGGGGTCTTCGACGGTGATGATCTTGCGCTCGCTGCCGTTCAGCTCGTTGAGCGCGGCGTACAGCGTGGTCGTCTTGCCCGAGCCGGTGGGGCCGGTCACCAGCACCATGCCGCTGGGGCGGGCGATGGCGCGGCGCAGCGCCTTGCTCACTTCCGGCGGCAGGTTCACCTTGTCGAGCGACAGCAGCCCGCCGCTCTGGCTCAGCAGACGCATCACGACCGACTCGCCGTACTGCGTGGGCATGGTGGAGATGCGCACGTCGACCGCGCCGTTGCGCAGCTTGACGTGGAAGCGGCCGTCCTGCGGCAAACGCTTCTCGGAGATGTCCAGCCCTGACATCAGCTTCAGGCGCAGTGCCACCGCGGTGGCGATCTTCGGGTCGGCCTCGGTCTGCACATGCAGCACGCCGTCGATGCGGAAGCGGATGCGCAAGGTGCGCTCCTGCGGCTCGATGTGCACGTCGGAGGCGCGAACGCGCAGCGCTTCCTCGAACACCGAGTGCAGCAGCTTGACGACCGGTGCGTCTTCGGTGGTGGCGGTCGACAGGCCCAGCAGGTCGCCGAACTCCTGCGTCACGCTGGCCAGGTCGGCCTGCAGGGCCTGGGCGTGGCCGGCGATCGCTTCGGTCGAGTGGTAGCTGCGGTCGAGCGCGGCCAGCAGCTGGCTTTCGGCCGCCACGGCGAGGTCGATCTCGCGCTTGAGCAGGCGGTTCAGCTCGTCCCAGGCGTTGATGTCGGTCGGGTCGGCCATCGCCACGCGCAGGCCGGCGGGGGTGTCTTCCAGCGGCAGCGCGCGCAGGCGGCGGGCCTGGCCCTCGGGCAGCAGGCGGGCCACCTCGGGGCGGATGACGCGGCCGGTCAGCTCGACGAAGGGCGCGCGCAGCTGGCGGGCGACCGCCTTGGCGATCTGCACCTCGGTGACGAAGCCGGAGTCGATGAAGATGCGGCCCAGCTTTCGGCCGGACTGCTTCTGCTCGGCGAGCGCCTTCTCCAGCTGCTCCTGCGAGATCAGCTGCTCCTGGATCAGCAGGTCGCCGAGGCGGATGCGTTCGGGGCGGGCGGCCATGTCGTTCTCAGCGGGTCAGCGAGCTGTCCAGCTTCAGGGTCGAGCCGGGCATGGCCACGCGCGTGGGGGGCGCCGTGTCGGCCTGGACCACCGGGGCCGAGTCGGGCCAGTTGGCGCCGTCACCCTGGATGACCGTGGGCTTGATCAGGATCACCAGCTCGCGCTTGGCGTTGACGGTGCTGGTCTGGCGGAACAGGCCACCGACGACCGGCGCCTCCGACAGGCCCGGCACGCCGGTGCGGTTGTCGGCCGTGGTCTGCACCATCAGTCCACCGATGGCGACGATCTGGCCGTCGCCGATGCGCACGATGCTGTCGCTTTCGTTCACGGTCGACGCGGCCAGCGGCAGGCGGTAGTTGCCAAGCGAGCCGAGGTCGATGTTCTTGGTCTTCTCGGCCACGTTGCTGATGGCCGGGTGCACATGCAGGATGACCGCGCCGGTGTCGTCGATCTGCGGCGTCACGTCGAGCACGATGCCGCTGAAGAAGGGCGTCAGGGTCAGCGTGGGCGACGAGATCGCGTTGTTGCCGCTGGTGGTGGTGTTGGTGGTGATCCCGGTGACGAACATCTCGTCGTTGCCGACCTTGAGCACCGCCTTCTGGTTGTTCAGCGTGGCGATGCGCGGGCTGGACAGCACCGACACATCGCCCTGCGTCTGCAGGAAGTTGATCAGCGCGGCGAAGTTGGGCGACTGCAGGGCCAGGCCATAGAAGCCGCGGCCGCTGCCGCTGGCCGAGATGTTGCTGGCCGGCGTGGTGGTCACGTCGGGCGAGCTGAGGTTGCCGGTGACGCCGAGCGTGACGCTGGGCGCGACGACGCCGAACGAGGCCGACAGCGTGTCGCCCAGCACGCGGCCGAAGCCGCCCCAGTTGATGCCGGCCTGCGCGTCCTTCGACAGCGCCACCTCGACGATCTTGGCCTCCAGCATCACCTGGCGCTCGACCGAGAGCTGGATCGCCTTCAGGTACTTCTCGACGTTCTGCAGCTCGGCCGGCGTGGCCTTGACGACGATCACGCCGGCGGCCGGGTTGAGCACCACGCCGCGGCCGTTGGTGTTGCCAACCAGTGCCTGCAGCGAGGCGTGGACCTCGTTCCAGAAATCGGCGTCGCTGGTGGTGCGCACCTGGGCGCTCTCGGCGGCGCGCTGGGCGGTGCCGGCGGGGGCCGAGCTGCCGCTGCTGCTGGAAGAGCTGCCGTTCTGGCCGGGCGTGCCTGCGGTGGACATCGCGGCCGAGCCGGTGCTCACCCGCAGGTCCGAGCCGCCCTGGCGGCGTCCGGGCAGGTAGTTGACGCGAAACAGGCGCGACTGCACCGTGTTCGGCAGCACCAGCACGCGGGTGCCGGTGACCTTGAAGTCGTAGCCGTAGAGGTCGCGCAGCGATTCGAGCGCCTCCATCACCGTGACGTTCTTCAGCGTCACGCTGACGTTGCCCGCCACCTCGGGCGTGACCAGCATGCTGTAGGGCGTGCCGGCACCGATCTGCATGAAGACCTGGGCGGCCGGCGCGTTGTTGACCGACAGGTCGAAGCGGCCGGGGTCGGCGGCGTGAGCGGCCTGGCCGAGCAGCAGGGCGCAGGCCAGCGCGCCGAAGGCGCGGCGAAGGCGTGTGGCGTGCAGGGTCGTCATGGGCGTTGTCCTTCGCGGCCGAGCGAGGCGACCGGGCCGGCCGGCGCGGGCGCACCGGGCAGCGCGGCGACCGGCCGCTCGGCGCCACCCGCCTGCTTGGCGACGGCGGTGGAGATCAGGGGCAGGCGCTCGGTGCGGCCCTTGGCATCGCGCAGCGTCAGGCCCTCGGCGTCGATCGCGACGATGCGGGCGGCGCCCAGCACGTCGCCGGGTTGCAGCAGCCGGCCATCGACCAGCGCGCTGGCCTGGCCGTTGGCGCCGACCTGCACCGATTGCAGCTTGGGTGCAGCCGGAGCGGCGGTGGCGCTGGCGGCGCGGGCCGGGCGCGGTGCACCGGCCGGCGCGCCGCTGTCGGCGGCCGGCAGGCCGGCAGGCCGGGTCGGGTCGGCCCAGGTGCTGGCGGATTGCGGCGGGCCGGCATGCAGCGCGGGCGCCAGCGCCAGCGAGGCGGCGCAGACGAGGAAGGCAAGGCGCATCGTCATCACAGCTCCAGCCAGGTGCGGTCCAGGCTCAGGGTGTAGACCGTGAGGCTCAGGCGCACGGTGGGGTGTTGGTCGACATTCAGCTTCACGCCGCCCCACAGCAGGCGCGGGCCGGGCAGGGTTTCGAGCGAGGAGAGCCAGGCCATCAGGTCGCCATAGCTGCCCTCGACGGTGATCTCGACACCGTGGCGGTAGAGGGGTGCACCCTCGCCGGTGGTGGCAGCGGGGGTGGACGCGGCGCCTGGGGGCGGGGCGAGGGGTGTGCGGGCGTCCTGCGGCGCAAGCGTCGTCAGCGCAACGACCTTCACGCTGCCTTGGCGCGGCAGCATCTGCTCCAGCAGCGCGACCATGCGGTCTGGCCCGATCAGGCCGGCCTGGGTGTCGGCCAGCGCCTGGGCACCCTGGCTGGTGCGCTGGCGCCATTGGGCGATGTCGGCGTCGAGGGCTCGGCGGTTGGCGTCGCCCTGCACGCGGCGGCGCTCGGTTTCGTCGGCCAGCGCCTGCTGGTCGGCGCGGGCCGCGGCCAGCGCCTTGGAGGCATCGCCGAAGGCCTGGAAAGCCGGGGTGAGCCACAGCCTGTCGGCCAGCAGCAGCACCACGGCCAGGGCTGCCAGCACGATGGCCATGCGCTCGCGCTGGGGCCGTGCATCGAAGCGGCGGGCGAGGTCGAGGCCGCGCTGGCGCCAACCGAGAAGGTGGTCGGGCCAGTCCATCAGCGGGGCACTCCGTTGGTGGCGTCGGCGGCGCTGCCGGCGAGGGTGAAGCCGGTGTAGCCCTCGCCCTGCGCCAGCTGCAGCCGGCCGAAGCGGCGGCCCTTGAAGCTGGCCTCCTGGTTCAGGCGCTGCAGGTAGGTGGGCAGCGCGGCGGCGTCGGTCATGCGGCCCCGGATCTCGATCGCGCCCTGGTTGGGGGCGACGCTGAAGCCGGTGATCCAGACCGAGGCCTGGCTCTGGCGCGACAAGGCCGCGAAGTAGTTGGTGTAGCCGAGCGACGAGCGTTGCAGGTGCTCGTCGATCTGCGCGCGCAGGCGCCGCTGGTCGGCGTCGAGGGCCTGCAAACGGTCGCGCTCGGCGGCCAGGCGCTGGATCGCGTCGGCACCGCCGGGGTCGCGCGCTTCCAGCTCGGCGCGCTGTTGCGGCACGGCTTGCGCGATCTGCCGGGCCTCGGCTGCGCGGTGGCGGGCCCAGGCGTCGAGGCCGGTGCCCAGGCCCCAGGCGCCGGCCAGGCACAGGCCGGCTGCGGCCAGGCCCTGGCTGGCGCGCCAGGGCTGCGGGCGCGGGCGCTGGGAGGGCGGGTCCAGGTTCAGGTCGGTGGGCGCGTCGTCAGCGGCCGGGGTGCCCGGCGGCCGGCGCAGCGCAGCGCCGATGGCGAGCCAGTGGTCGCTGAGGTCGGTGCCTGCGGGCAGGGCAGAGAGGTCGAGCTTGTCGTCCAGCCGGGCCAGCAGAACGGGCACGTAGACCAGCTCGCGCACGAAATCGGCAAAGGCCTCGGCGCCCGGGCCGGGCAGCACGTCCAGCCGCTCCAGGCTGACCTGGCTGAAGACACGGTCGAAGTTGTCGAGCGTGCGCTGCAGCTCGAGGCCGGCACGCTCCGTCGCCTGCTGGCGCGTGCCCTCGTCGGCATCGGCCAAGGCGCTTCGGGCGACCTCGATCTGGCGCGAGAGCAACAGGGCGCCGCTGACGGTGATGACCAGGGTGGCGTGGCTTTCGCCGAGGTGCAGCAGCGCATGGCCGCGGTTGGGGCTCGCGAGCAGGGCGCCGAGGTTGCGCAGCGCGGTCTCGGCCACGTCCAGGGCCTGCCAGTCCCACCCGGCGTCCTGGCCGCTTCGGCGCAGCTGTTCGCGGGCGGCGGCCGGGGCGGCCACGGCAATGAGGGTGCGCTGGTTGCGCGGGCCGGCCTGGGCCGGCATCGCCAGCAGGTCGATGGCGGCGCCGTCCACCGGGAATTCGAGCTGGTCCTTCAGCCGCCAGCGCAGCGCGTCGCGCCACTCTTCGGGCGGCATCTCGGGCGCCTCGGTCTGCAGCAGCTGGTACTGGCCGCGCTCCAGCAGGGCCACGCTGGCCCAGCGGCCACGCGGCTGGGCGCGCCGCGCGCGGCGCAGGCTGGCGGGCGAGGGTTTGCCGGCTTCGCTGTGCAGCCAGCGCACCAGCGGCCGCTCGCCGGCTTCGACCAGCGCCAGGCGAAGGCTGCCGGCCTGCGGCAGGCAGGCGATCCAGGCAGAGGCGGACAGGCGACGGTTGAGCACGTGGAGGGCGGGCAGTTGGACAGAGCTTCGATCACGATCTTGTCCCCGCCTGTGGTCTCTCGGTCGAGGGAAAAGCGGGTCGAAAAGGCTGCAGACCGCTGCGGTTGGCGGGCCTCAGAAGAAGTCCCACAGCTCCATCGGCAGCGTTTCGAGGATCTCGCGCACCTGGAGACCGTCGCGCAGCTCGAGCGAGGACAGCATCCAGTCGCGCTGGTCCTTGTCGCCCAGGATCTGCGGCAAGCTGGGGCGGGCGTCAAGGGCGGTCTGGAATTCGGGCTTGAAGTTCATCTGCGAAAGCGGGTTCGGAGTGTTCATGGGAGGCAATGGCCGTGTCGGCGGCGGTGTCAGGCCAGGGGCAGGGTGATGCGGATTCGGCAGCCGCCTTCCGGCGGCGACTCGGCCGCGATCCGCCCGTGCATGGCCTCGACCAGCGACTTGGCGATGGCCAGGCCCAGGCCGGTGCCGGGCACGGCGCTGTGCTCGGCGCCCAGGCGCTCGAAGGGCAGGAAGAGGCGGTCCAGCCGTGCGGCCGGGATGCCAGGGCCCTGGTCGGTCACCTCGATCACCGCAACGGCATCGGCGGTGGCCAGACGCACCTTCACGCGGCGGTCGGCCGGGCTGTACTTGATGGCATTGCCCAGCACGTTCAGCAGCACCTGGTGCAACGCACGCTCGTCGGCCAGGGCCGGCGGGGCATCCGCGTCGAGTGCGGCCTGGAGGTCGACCTGCGCGGCGCGGGCCAGCGGGCCGACGAAGGACAGCGCCGTGGCGATCACCGGCGCCAGGCCGAGCGGCGCGAGGGTGAGCGGGCGTTCCTCGCGCACGCCGAGGGTGAGGATGTCGTCGGTCAGCGCGAGCAGGTGCTGGCCGCCCTGCCGAACCAGGTCGAGCCAGCGGCGCTGGTGCGGCGCCAGGCGGGCTTCCAGCTCTTCGTGCAGCAGGTGGTTGAAGGAAAGCATGGCGTTCAGCGGCGTGCGCAGCTCGTGGCTCACGCGCGACAGCAAAGCCATCTGCTGCCTGTGTCGGGCATCGGCTTCCTCGGCGTCGCGCAGGCGGCGCCGGGCCTGCACGGTCGCCCCCACGTCGCGTGCCACGCCGCGCCACCCGATGTGCTGGCGCCCGCGGCCGACCACCGGCACGGCGCTGATGCCCACCGTCTTCGGGCCGGCCGGAGTCAGCACCTCGAAGGCGCCGCTGACCGGCCCCGCAGCACCGCGCAGCGCTGCGTGCAGCGTGGTGCCCTCGGGCTGCGGGCGGCCCAGCTCGTCCAGCGGGCGGCCGTTCCACAGGGGTTGGCCCGGCTCGGCGAGCCCCGGGCTGCCGAAGAGCTCGTCCCCTGGGGCGCCGACCCAGGTCAGCCGCAGCGAGGCGTCGCATTCCCACAGCAGGTTCGACGAGGCGGCACTGGCCAGGTCCTGCAGCCGGGCCGCGGCGAGGGCGCTTTCGCGCGCCTTGAAATCGGCCGCGAGCATCGCCTCGACGACCGTGGCCATGCGGGCCAGCAGGCGCGACTGGGCCGCAGACCACTCGCGCGGCTGGTGGTCGATCACGCACAGCGTCCCGATGGCATGGCCTTCGACCAGCAGCGGCTGCCCGGCGTAGAAGCGCACGCGCGGCTCGCCGGTGACGAGCGGGTTGTCGCAGAAGCGCTTGTCTTGGTGGGCATCGGGCACCAGGAACTGGTCGTGCTGCAGGATGGCGTGGGCACAGAAGGCCTGCTCGCGCGGCGTCTCGGCGCTGGCCAGCCCATGACGCGACTTGAACCATTGCCGCTTTTCGTCGACCAGCGTCAGCAGGGCGATCGGGCAGCCGAGCTGCTCGGCCAACATGCCGGTGACCGCGTCGAGCGCCGGGTCCGGCGGTGTGTCGAGGATCTGCAGCGTTCGCAGGCAGCGCAGGCGCTGCTCTTCGTTGTCGGCAAGGGCGGGCTTGAGCATGCCTGTCAGTGTGGGCAGGTGGGCGTTCCAGGCCCATGAGGGGCCGGAGGGTTCGATCTCAGGGAATCCCTGACAGGGGGCCGGGGCGTGTGACTTCCTGCCGGGTCTCGCCGGCTAAAGTGGCCGCATGCCTGCGGTCGAGACCGACGCCATCGCCCCTTCTCCACGCCACGGCGGCGGCAAGACCGTGCTGGCCGTGGCGTTGCTGGCGGTGCTGCTGATGGGTTCGGCGGCAGCGATGGGCCTGTTGATGCTGGGCAGCGTGACGAGCGGCCAGCGCTGGGTCATCCACAGCATCGAGGTGCAGTTGCAGGCCGAGCGCCTGCGCACCGACCTGCGCGGCCTGGGCCGGGCCGCGCTCGACGCCCTGGCCAGCGAGCCCGCCGCGCCCGTCCGCCTGGACCCTTGGCGCGCCCAGACGCAGGCCGACCTGGTGCAGCTGCAGCGGCTGGTCGCCGACAACCCGGCCCAGACCGGCCGCGCGCTCGAGCTGGCCCAGGCCTTCGAAGGGCACCTGGCTTTTCTCTCGCAGCTGCGGCCCCACGACGCGCAGGAGCTGGCCGAGCGCCGGGCGCGGGCCGAGGCGCTGGAGCAGCAGCTGGCCGACTTCTCGGCCGAGGAAGGCCTGCTGCTGCGGGATCGCCAGCGCCAGCTGGCCGACTCGGTGCGCTGGCAGGCGGTGGCGATCGTCGTGCTGGGGCTGCTCTCGCTGGCCACGCTGCTGGCCACGGCCGTGCTGTGGCGCCAGCTCGTGCGCCAGCGTGAGCACACCGAGGCCGCGGCCCGGCGCAGCGCGGCGCTGGAGCAGGCACGCGACCGCCTGGAAAGCCTGGCGCGACAGCTGCTGGAGGTGGAGGAGAACGAGCGCCGGGCGCTGGCGCGCGAACTGCACGACGACCTGGGCCAGCGGCTGGCAGCGCTCAAGATGAACGTGCAGATCGCGCAGGCCGCGCAACCCGCCCCGCCGCCGATGCTGGGCGAGGCGGTGCGCATCGCCGACGAGTGCATCGCCCAGGTGCGGCAGCGCGCCATCAGCCTGCGCCCGGCGCCACTCGATGAACTGGGCGTGGGCGCGGCGCTGCGCGCCCATGTGCAGGAGCAGACGCGCCTGGCAGGCGTACAGGCCCAGGTCGACATCGACCTGGGCGACTGGTCCCCGACCGAGGCCTGGTCCAGCCATGTGTTCCGGATCGTGCAGGAGGCCGTCCGCAACGCCATCGAGCATGGCCGGCCGCGGCAGCTGCAGCTGTCGCTGGCGGTGGCCGGCGGGGCATGCACCCTCGAGATCGTGGATGATGGCGCCGGGCTCGGCGGCCACGGCGGTGGGCGTGCCGGGGGGGGCATGGGCCTGCTGAACATGCGCGAGCGCTGCGAGCTGCTGGGCGGCCGCTTCGAGATCGGCCCGGCCGAGCCGCGGGGCACCCGTGTGTGCTGCCGTTGGCCGACCGACAAGGAAATCAGGGAAGGGTGACCATGGGCCTACGCATCCTGCTGGCCGACGACCACGCGCTGGTGCGCAGTGGCCTGCGGCTGGTGCTGCAGCAGATCGACCCCGGCTTCGAGATCGAGGAGGCCACCAACGGTCGCGAGGCGGTGGAGGCGGCGCGGCGCCAGCCGCCCGATGTCTGCCTGATGGACATCTCGATGCCTGGTCTGAACGGCATCGATGCGATCCCGATGCTGCTGCGTGTGGCGCCCGCTACGCGCCTGCTGGTGGTCAGCATGCACACCGACCGGCAGTACGTGCGAGAGGCGCTGCGCGCCGGAGCGCAGGGCTACCTGCTGAAGGACTCGGCGGTGGGCGAACTGGCCGACGCCATCCGCTCGCTGCGCGAAGGCCGACCGTTCCTGAGCCGGCTGGTCGCGGACGCCCTGCTGACGGATTACGTGCGAGCCGCACCCACCGCCGCCGCGGCGCCGCGGGGCGTGAACGAGGCGCCCTCGCTGACGCCGCGCCAGCGCGAGGTGCTGCAGCGCATCGCCGAAGGCCGCTCGACGCGCGAGATCGCCGACGCGCTGCACCTGAGTGTGAAGACCGTCGAGACCCATCGGGCCGACATCATGCGGCGCCTGAACATCTTCGACGTGGCCAGCCTGACGCGTTATGCGCTCAAGCATGGCATGGTGACGCTCGACGAGAAGTGAAGCCCCCCGTCTGACGGGTACGCCACCCCGGTCACCGTCAACGCGCTGGTTCGTCGACCAGCACGCCCTTCTCCAAGTGCACCAGGCGGTGCGCACGGGCTGCGGCCTTGGGGTCGTGGGTGACCATCACGATGGTCTTGCCCAACTCGCGCACCAGGCGGTCCATCAGCTGCAGCACTTCTTCGCCGGTCACGCGGTCGAGGTCGCCGGTGGGCTCGTCGGCCACGATGAGCTGCGGGTCGGTCACCAGCGCGCGGGCGATGGCCACGCGCTGCTGCTGGCCGCCAGAAAGCTCGTTCGGCCGGTGGTCGGCGCGGTCGGTGAGGCCCACCAGCGCCAGCAGCGCTTCGACGCGTGCCGCCCGCTCGCGCGCCGAGAGGCCGGTCAGAAGCAGCGGCAGCTCCACGTTCTCGAAGGCGGTGAGCACCGGCAGCAGGTTGTAGAACTGAAAGATGAAGCCGACGTTTGCGGCACGCCAGTCGGCCAACTCGCCTTCGCTCAGCCCGGCGATGTCGACGCCGGCGATCTCGATCGTGCCGCTGGTCGGGTGGTCGATGCCGGCGATCAGGTTCAGCAGCGTGGTCTTGCCCGAGCCCGAGGGCCCCATGAGCGCAACGAACTCCCCGGGCTGCACATCGAGGTGGATGTCCAGCAGCACCGGGATGTCCTGCGCGCCGCGGCGATACGACTTGCTGAGCGAGCGGATGCGGATGAGCGGTGGCACGGGGGCGTTCACTTGCCGGCCACCGTGACCGCCTGGCCGGCTTCGAGCGCCGCCGCGGGCGCCAGCACGATGCGGTCGTCGCGCTTCAGCGTGCCGGGTGAGATCTCGACCAGGTCGCCCAGCGCGCGGCCCGGGGTCACGGGCACCGCCTCGAGCTGGTCGCCGGCACCGATGCGAAAGACGATCCGACGGCCGTCTCGCTCGGCGACGGCCTTCGCCGGCAGCGCCAGCACCGGCTTCTGCTCGGCTTCGCTCGGCGCCTGCGAGAGGAAGTTGACCTTGGCGCTCATCTCGGGCAGCACGCGCGGGTCGAGCCGCTCGAAGCGCACCTTGGTCATCAGTGTGGCCTTGGCCCGGTCGACGGTCGGCACGATGCGCGCCACGCTGCCGCGAAAGCGCGCCTCGGGCAGCGCGTCGAGCGTGATCTCGACCGGCTGGTCGACCCGCACCTTGCCCACATTCGACTCCGACACGTCGGCCTCGACCTCCAGCGTGGACAGGTCGGCCAGGGTGACGACCGCGCCCGAGGTGCCCACGGCATTGGAGAAGGGCGTGATCAGGTCGCCCACGTTGGCGTTCTTGACCAGCACCACGCCATCGAAGGGCGCGCGGATCTCGGTCGAATCGCGGTTCACCTGCTGCACCCTGACCTGCGCCCGGGCCTGGCCCACGCCGGCCTGCGCCGTGGCGCGCGCTGCGTCGGCGGCTGCGGTCGCGGCGGCGGCGGTGCGGGCGCGGGTTTGCGCGGCCTCGGTGGACTGCGCCGAGACGAAGCCCTGGGCCGCCAGGCCCAGCGTGCGGCGCAAATCGTCGTCGGCCTGGGCCTGCTGCGCCCGGGCCAGCACCAGGTTGGCCTCGGCCTGCTTCAACGCGGCCTCACTCTGGCGCACGGCGGCCTCGCTGACGCCGAGGGTGGCCGTCACGTCGGCTGCGTCCAGCCGGGCCAGCAGCTCGCCCGTCTTCACCACGCTGCCTTCACGCACCGTCAGCTCCACCAGCCGGCCGGTGGCCTTGGACGAGACCGCGGCGCGCCGCTGTGCCACCACATAGCCAGAGGCCGAGAGCTGGGTGTATTGCTGCGAGGGATAAGCCAGTTGCACCGTGCCAGCCTGCACCTCGGCGCGGCGGGGCACCAGCGCCATGGCCAGCGCCCCGGCCAGGGCCAGCGCCCCAAGCACGTAGGGCCAGCGCTTTCGGCGCCAGCCGCCGCGACTGCGGGCACCTGCTCGCAGGGCGGCGAGGGCCGGGGCGGGCGAAGTGGGCGGGACGGCGGGCGGGCTCGGGTCAGGCATGGTGCGCGTCGAATCCTCTGGGACGGAATGCAGCATGCCACGGTGCGCGGCGGCCACCACGCCACATCGGTGGCGTGGCCCCCGCATGGGCGTGGGTCAGAGCCCGGTGACAGAGTCCAGAAGTTCGTCCGAGTAAGGGGCGAACTGATTGGGGGGCGCGCCCTGGTCCAAGCGCCTACGAACCGCCCCGAGCGAGGGGGCATACCAGGTTGACAAGGTGGTCGTGTAGGTCGGCCAGATGGCACCGGCGGTCAGCACCATGCGTCCCACGGTCACCAGGTCGACGCGTACAGCGCTCACGTTGCCGAGGCTGCCGCCCAGCTCTACCGTCTCGGTCCCGATGACGCGGCTGTAGATGGCAAAGTCGAGGCTGTCCTTGAGGCCATCACCGTCTGAGTCCGAATTGGTGAGCATGCGCGAATCAGTGTGTACGATCTGATCGTTCTGGCGAACAGGGGACCGCAGCACGATGGGATCGATGGCGTCGACTTTGCCATCGCCATCAAAGTCCACCTGGCTTGTCTGCACCACGTTGCCGCCAACGATGCCGAGCGCTATCTCGGTCGGCCCGAGGGCAAAGGCGTCGGTGGCGGCTTCTATCACCCCCCTGGGCGCGGCGGTGTGCGACACCACATTCGAGTATTCCATGCTGAACCCCGGCGTACCGAAGTAGGCGCCGGTGTAGGTCCAGGTCGCCCCTGGTGCCAAGGGCTGCAAACTGGCGGCTTGGGGCGCCAAGGTGGCACCGAGGGGCGGCGCCTCGGGCACCAGGCCGGTGGTTTGCGGCGGATTCTCTTCCCCCTCGCCTCCGCCCCCGCCGCAGGCCGACAGGACCATCACGGCCGACAGGCCCAGAATGCCGGCGGCGAATCGGAACCGTCGGCGATTGTTCGACATTGCGGTCATGTATGTCACTCCCTGTTTAAGGGCCAGGAATGTAGCAACTTTCCCATCGGGTCTCGCACGTGGCCGACCTGCACCCGCCGGCCCGTCTGGCACCTGCCCCGGCCAGGCAGACTGCGCCATCCTCCTGACGCCGCAGCGTTGACCTCCCCTTTTTGACCCACCCAAGGAGATTCTCCGAATGCGTGATTACGTGTGGCGCGCAGGCGCCGCTGTCCTGATCCACGTCGCCATGACCACCGGTGCGGCCGCGCAAGCCCCCGCGGCTGCGCCCGCCTGCACCGTCTTCACCGGCACATTGCCCATCGTCGACCCGATCGTCGACGACTACCACGGCATCCGCTACCGGCGGTGGGACGACATCTGCTTCGGCGATGCTGCGCCGCTGGGGTGGCAAGAGTGGAAGGCGCAGAACGACTGGCAGCAGGGCGTGAGCGAGTTGGCCCGGCGCTTCGACTACTACCGCCCGACCAACGCCAACGTGAACCCGCACAACCGCAAGCTGGTGATCTGGGCGCACCCGAATGGCCTGACCGAAGATCTCACGCGCACGACGGACAAGCCGAGCCTGTTCAAGAACATGCTCGTGCCGCTGCTGCGTGCCGGCTACGCCGTCATGGCGGTGGAGACACGGCATCCTGCCTCCAGTTTCGTGAGCGCACAGAGCATCGCCGTCGCCCAGGGCAAGGGGTGGGCACACCCCGTGGTGGCGATGGAGGACGTGCCGGGCGACGACATCGCCACGGCGGTGCGGTGGGCGAAGTTCAACGGTGAGGACCTGAACTTCGACGGCGAGAACGTGGTGCTGGTGGGTCAGTCCCGCGGCTCGTTCGCCTTGGTCAACGCTTTGCGCGTGATCCCCGGGGAGCCGACCGCGGACTGGCGGTCCCAGGACAATGCGGTGAAGGGGGTCTTCGTGCACCAGGCGCAGACCACCTTCCGAGAGGACCAGGTGGCGGAGACCTTTCTGCTCGCGGACACCCCGGATCGGCTGCACCGCACCTGGTTCCGTCAAGACTTCCCGGACATGCAGAACACCGATCCCTTGAGTGCCATCGATCTGGCGAGTTCGGGCCGGCGGGTTCCGGTCTACATGGCCTACGAAGGTGGGCTGACGCTCAAGAGCGACAAGGTGACCATCAAGCAGCAGTGCCACGAGTCCAACAACGAGAACTGGGCGTGGCAAGGCTTCGACACTCCGCCACCGCGGCCCTGCGTGTCGGACCTCGGCGTCCGCCTGGCGACCTTCGACGTCCATGACCCGAACTACAGCCAGGTGTTCGCTCAAGCCTACGAGCCGCATGCACCTGGCTTGCTGTCGCGTTGCCTCAACAGGGGCAAGAACAAGCCGCAGACGGCCTACGCCGACATCGTCGAGTTCGTCGACGCTGCGACGGCGCCCGGGCCTTTCACCTACGTCGCCACCTGCAGTGCGCCGTGAGTCGGGGGGCGCCGGCGACCGGCCACATCCCCACCACGATCTAGGGGCGGTGCTCCAGCGGCCCCCGGCTGCGCCGTAGCATCGGCGCCCTGTCCAAGAACCGAGCAAAGGGAACCCCAAGCATGCATTCCTACCTGATCAAGGCCTTCCTGCTTTCTGCCGCACTGGCCCTCGGGGGCTGCGCGGCCACCGTCACGCGTGGCGGCGAGGGCGCGGGTGCCGTGGCCAAGCCGATCCAGCCGCCGGCCGTCGCCACCCAGAAGGTGGCGGTCGTCGTCACCGGCGCACCCGCTGCCCAGTCCGGCAAGGACTGGGCCGAATTCCGCGGCGAGTACCGCAACGCGATGGCGGGCGCGGCCGCGGCGGCCAACCTGCAGTTCGCCTACTTCGAGGGCGAGGTTCCGGCCCAGCCCGCCGGCACGACGCTGGTGAAGATCCGGGTCAACGACTACCGCTACCTCAGCACCGGCGCCCGCATCGGCTTTGGCATCTTCACCGGCAATGCCTTTGTGGACAGCGACGTGGAGTTCGTCGAGCTGCCGGCGAACCGCTTGCTGGGCACGCGCAAGTACAACACCTCGTCCAGCGCCTGGCAGGGCGTGTTCTCGGCCATGACCGATGCGCAGCTCAAGGCGCTGTCGACCGAGATCGTCAAGGACGCGTCGGCGCGCTGACCCGGCATGGGCCGCGTCAGCCTCTTCGGCGCCGCGGCGCGCTTCGGCCCCTGGCGCGAGCGCTTTGGCGAGGCCGCGCCGCGCATGGCGCCAGCGGTGCGGCGGGTCGACGAACACCCGGCGCTGCACGGTCTGTGGGCGCGGCGCTTCCCGGAGGATTGACCGTGGCCCTTCGCGCCGTTCGCCTGCCCGAGGGTGTGCCCGGGTCGCTGTGGCTGTCGTCCATGCCGGGGCGTTGGGAGCCCTGGGCCGAGTTCGAGGCCGATGCGGCACGCGCAGGCTTGGCCTTCACGCTCTGCCTCACCGAACCGGAAGAGATCGGCCGCCACGCGCCGGCCTACCGCGCCGCGCTCGACGCCGGGCGACTGCCAGGCCGCTGGCTCAATGTGCCGGTGCGCGACTTCGGCGTGCCCGAGGACGCGGCCGACTTCCGTGCGGCGATGGAAGCGGTGGCCGCGGCGCTCGGTGCCGGCGAGGCGGTGCTGCTGCACTGCGCCGCCGGCATGGGCCGCACCGGCACCGCCGCGGCCTGCGTGCTCAAGCGCCTGGGCCTGCCGGCGGGCGAGGCCCTGCAGCGCGTGCGCGATGCGGGCTCCAACCCGGAGAGCGCCGCGCAATCGGGGTTGATCGACAGTTTCTAGGCCGAGGCCGGGAACACCGGCCAGTGGGCGACCGGCTTGCCGCCCTCGACCACCAGGATCGCGCCAAACTGCAGGAACACGGCCTCGCTCTGGCGCGGGCGCAGGAACAGCCAGTCGCCGACGGCGACCGCGGTGCCCGGCGAACAGACCATCACCTGCTGGTTCGACGAGGGGCCGTAGAGCCCGCTGGGTGACACGCCGGGCGGCGAGACCGGGTCGGCCAGCCAATGGCCTCCGTGGATGGCGAGTGCGCGGCGCTGGTTGACGTCCCAGGCCCGCGCCAGGGCCGAGACGGCCTCGGCGCCGAAGGGCAGGCGGAAGTCGTCCATCGCCTTCAGCACCGGCGTGGCGATGAAGGCCGCGGGCTGCAGTTCGGCCAGCGAGGGCTTGTCGAAGTCCGACGG
Organism: Pseudomonadota bacterium; assembly: GCA_049322835.1. GTDB lineage: Bacteria > Pseudomonadota > Gammaproteobacteria > Burkholderiales > Burkholderiaceae_C > Ideonella. Next base: position 47,027 of record JBMOQN010000022.1, read on the forward strand.
CTTCACCGCCGCCGAGCCGACCGACAGCTCGTTGGGTGCATGCCGGTCGTCGTGCAGGTGGAAGGTGGGCGAACCGGCGGTGTTCAGCGTCCAGCCGGCTTCGGGCGGCGTGCCCAGGCGCTGGCGGGCCAGGGCCAGCATGGTGTCGTAGCGGCGGTGGGCCTCGGTGACGGCGTCTGCCCGGTTGGCGCCGATGTCGGGCACGGCGGCCACATGGGCGTCGTAGCCCATGAATCCGGCGAAGGGCAGCAACGGTTCCTCGCGCAGCAGGTCGAGCATCGTGGCCAGGGTGGCGGCGCGCTCGACGCCGCCACGGTGCAGGCCCACGTCGATCTCGATGTTGATGCGCATCGCCTGGCCGCGTGCCCGCGCCAGGGCGCGGTACTCGGCCAGGCGCGCCGGCGTGTCGACCAGCCACTGGATCTGCCGGGCCGCGTCGAAGCCATGGCCGATGGGCTGCTCCAAAGCCCAGCGCGCCGCGGAGGCCGGCAGCGGCTTGCCGAGCAGGATGTCGGCCTGCGGGCGCTCGCGGGCGACGAGGGCCAGTTGCGGTGCATTGAAGAGCATCGCGCGGTTGGTGCCCCAGGCGGCCATCGCTTCGTCGACCAGGCCGAGTGCCGGCAGCGACTTCACCACCACCCGCAGCGGCAGCTTGGCATGCGCCTTCTGGCGGACCCGGGTGAGGTTGGCGCGCAGCCGCGCGCGGTCGACCACAAGCGTGGGCATGGCCGGGAGCCCGGCGAGCGCGGCGGAGAGCGCGGCGAAGTACGCGTCGGGCACACCGCCCACGTCGGCCGGGCGGGCCAGCCAGGCACCTGCCAGCGCGGCAGCGCCACCGAGCGCCAGGGTCTTGCGTCGTGTCCAGGCCATGGTGCGTCCTTCAGGCCTCGCCGAACAGGCGTTTCAAGTAGGGGTTGAGCATGCGGCCGGCCGGGTCCAGCGAGCGTCGCAGGCGCTGGAAGTCGTCCCAGCGCGGGTAGAGCGCGCGCAGCTCCGCGGCGCTGCGGTCGTGCAGCTTGCCCCAGTGCGGCCGCCCGCCATGGCGGCGGAAGATCGGGCCGGTGGCGCTGACGAGGTAGTCCCACGGTTCGTCGTGTGCTGCATGCACGGCGATGGAGCAGCTGTCGCGACCGTGGAAGGGCGAGAGCCAGGCGTCGTCACCGGCGATGTAGCGGAACTCGATCGGGAAGAACACGTCGTTGCGCTTCTCGAGCGCGGCCAGCACCTCGCGCAGGCAGGCCACGCCCTGGTCGCGCGGCACGTGGCATTCGCTTTCGTTGAAGCGCGTGGGCCGCTGCGTCGACAGCAGCTTCCACGACCAGTCGGTGGCCTCCTCGGTCATCGAGGGGTCGATCAGCTTCTGCGCCACCCAGCGGCGCAGCGACGGCCAGCGGCCGAAGATGTCGCGCAGGCGCTTCAGGTCGCGCAGCACGTCTTCGTCCGGCGCGGGCGGGCGGGGCTTGGGCGCGCTGGCCACCTCGTCGTGGGTGATGGCGGCGCCGTAGCCGGTGTGCGGCAACAGGTAGCACTCGAACTGGCGGTGCTTCAGCGCCAGGCCGTGCGCGGCCCGCAGCAGCTCTTCGGTGGGCATCAGCCAGACCTTGCGGTGCAGCACGTGGCGCGGCCGCACCCGCATCGTCACCTCGCCCACCACGCCCAGCGCACCGAGCGAGACTTGGGCTGCGGCGAAGACCTCGGGCCGCTCGCTGCGGCTGCAGACGAGGCGCTCGCCCTGCGGCGTGAGCAGCGTGAGCTGCTGCACCTCGGCATGCAGCGCGGGCAGATGGGCGCCGGTGCCATGGGTGCCGGTGGCGATCGCGCCGGCGAGGGTCTGCACGTCGATGTCGGGCAGGTTGTTGAACGCCAGCCCCACGCCGTCGAGCGCGCGCGAGGCCAGGGCCAGGCGAGTGCCGGCGCCGAAGGTGGCGGTCCCGGCCGCGGCGTCGTGGGCCTTGAGGCCGGAGAGGCGGTCCAGCGAGAGCAGGCTGCCTTCGGTCGGCACCAGGCGGGTGAACGAGTGGCCGGCGCCGACGCAGCGCAAGGGGGGCGGTGCCTCCCGCAGCAGGGCCAGGGCCTCTTGCTCGCCGCCCGGCACCCGCCAGGCGGCCGGTTGGCAGCTTTCCAGGCCGGACCAGTTGCGCCAGCGGGGCACCGCAGGGGCGGTGGGGCCCGGCGAGGAGGTTGTGGCCGTGGTCGCAAGGGCCGGGCGCAGCGCCGCGGCCAGGCCGGCAGCGCCGATGGTCTGCAGGGCGCGGCGGCGCGTCATTGCGGAGGGCTCGTGGTGAGGTGGCTGATCAGCACGGCGAAGTCCTCGTCGGTGCACTCGGGGCACCAGCCCATCGGCGGCATCGTGCCCTTGCCCTGGCGCACGCTGGCGACCAGCGCGCCCAGGCCGGCTGCCTCGCGCGGCGCCCAGGCGGCCCGGTCGCCGCGCAGCGGCGCGCCGCTGCCAGCCGCCTCGTGGCAGCTCATGCAGGCCCGCTCGTAGACGGCGGCCAGGCGGGCGTCGGGCAGCCTGGCCGCGGCCTGCGAGGCGGCGGAGGGGGCGGGCGCCTCGGCCGGTCGGCCGCAGCCGGCCAGGGGCAGCGCCATGGCCGGTGCCGCGCAGAAGAGCAGCGCGCGCAGGGCACGACACGAAGGCTGTCTGATAAACATAGTCTTCACTATCGTATAGCCATCACTACAATTCCAGCCGGGTTGACCCCGAGTGCCTGCGATTCCCATGCCCCGCCGCCCCCCCTTGGCCCCCTCGGCCCCTCCCCCGGCCCTTTCAGCCGCTGCCGGCCCCGACCTGCGCCAGAAGGCTGTGCCTCGGCAGGGCCGTGCGCAGGAGACCTATGAGCGCATCCTGGCGGTGGCGGCCGATCTGCTGGGCGAGGTGGGCGTCGAGCGCTGGTCGACCAACCTGGTCTGCGAGCGCGCCGGTCTGACGCCGCCCGCGCTCTACCGCTACTTCCCGAACAAGTACGCGTTGCTGCACGAGTTGGGCGAGCGCCTGATGGCCGTGCAAAACGAGCTGCTCGCCGCCTGGGCGACGCCCGCCACGATGGCGCTGCCCCGCGCGCGCTTCGAGGCCAGCGTGCTGGAGCTGTTCGCTCAGACGCTGGCGGTGACCGAGGCGGCGCCGGCGGGCGTGTGGATCACCCGCGCCCTGCGGGCGGTGCCGGCGCTGCAGGACGTGCGCATCGCCTCGCACCGCCACGTGACCGGCCTGATCGAGGCGGCCTACATGGCGGCGCACCCCGCGGCGGAGCGAGGCCCGGTGCAGGTCTTCGCCCGGTTGGCGATCGAGTCGGCCTATGCCACGCAGGAGATGCTGTTCGACGACCCGGGCCTCGACCCGATGGCGGTTGGCCAGGTGCTGGCCTCGATGCTGGCCGGCGAGGCGCTCAGGCTTCGTCGGCCCGGCAGGACCGGAAACCGCTGAAGCCGTCGTTGCGCTCGGGCGACTGGGCGCGGGCCTGCGTTTGCCGCCGCAGGCGGCCGGCGGTGGCGAACGAGGCCCCCATCAGGTGGGGCGCCGCGCCGGGTTCGTCGGCGGCCACCCATTCCCATACCTCGCCCCAGTGGAAGCTGGCCGACCCGGCGGCCGCCTGGGCGGTGCGCCACTCGCTGGCGGTCGGCAGCCGGCGCCCGGCCCAGCGGCACCAGGCCTCGGCTTCGTGGGCGCTCAGGTGCATCGCCGGCTGCGCGGCATCGAGCGGCACCCAGCGGCCGAAACGCGCGCGGCGCAGTGGGCTGCCGGTGGCATCGCGGTCGGCCAGGTGGCGCGGCCGCTGCAGGCCCTGGCGCTTGCGCCACTCCCAGCCTGCGTCGCCCCAGAGCTCGCGCCGCTCGTAGCCGCCGTCGTCGACGAATTCGAGGACACGCGCCCAGGTGACGGGCGCGGCGTCGATGCCATCGGCCACCGCGCCGGGGCCGCCGGAGGCGGCCGGGTCGTCGGCGGCGGCGCCGGGGTCGATGCCCAGCGTCTGCGCGGTCACCAGCCACTGCTCGTGCAACTGGAGTTCGGCCTCCAGCACCCGGGCGAACAGGGCGAGGGCGGCTTCGCGCCGCGCGGCGGCGGGCAGCAGCGCCAGCGTCTTCTCACGGGTGCGGCGGGCGTAGTCCAGCAGCACGGCGATCGGCGGCAGCGGCTGGTGCCAGCGGGCCGGGTGGGTGATACGCCGATCGTCGAACCAGGTGTCGGCGCGGGGCAGGAAGGGCTCGGGGGCGCGCGGCGCGGTAGCGTCGTCCAGCGTCCCTGGAGCGAACCCGCTCATGAGGCCGGGGTTGCGGCCGATCCACCAGGATTCGGCCCAGGCCAGATGGCTGAGGTCCCACAGCGGCGGGCTGGTCTCGGGCAGGTAGCGGGGCAGGGCGTTGGCGCCGAGAGCGCCCTGCAGGGCCTGGAACAGCGCCAGCGTGTGGCGGCGACTGGCCTCGAGTTCGGTGGCCAGAGCGGCCGGAGTGGGGGCGTCGGTGGATGGGCTCATCGTCGGGCGCGGATTGTCGCAGCCGGCTGCGGTAATGCGCCGGTAACGGGGGGCTCGCTACAACGGTGGCACCGGGCGCAACGCCCGGGCCCGAACGGCCGGGGCGCGGCCGATTGAACCGATGGAGGATTTTCATGAACCACCGACACGCCCTCACCGCCGCCGCGGCCCTGCTCGCATCGATCGCCGTGCAGGCGCAGACGGCGCCTGCGGCCTACCTGGAACGCTCGCAGGTGCTGCCGACCGGCCAGGTGATCCATGCCTACCGTGTGCCGACCACCAACGCGAGCGGCGGCATCCGGTACTGGGATGTCGAGATGACGCTGTCGGTCAACGACCAGGGGCGTATTGCGGGCAATGCCGCCGTGGTGGCGGTTCCGTCGCCGAAGGTATTGGGCAACAACTTCGTCGCCGGCACCTACAAGTCGACAGACGGTGTCACCTGCACCGTGAGCGTTTCCATCCTGGCAAGCGGTCGCCAGCAGGGTGCCATCAGCTGCGGTACCGGCTTTCCGGCGTCGTGGGTCACCGGCTTGATCCCGGGCCATCCCTTCGAGCTCGACCTGCTGGCCGCCGGCGTCGACAAGATCAACGGCTACGACGACTACGCCTGGGGCAAGGTTGGCGACACCCGGGGCTACGTGTGGTGGGGCTGCATGAACACCGGTGACGTGCTGAGTGCGGTGCAGGTGGGTGACAAGCTGACCCTCAACGGCTACGACCGCGGCAATGTCCAGGTTTGCGGCACGACGCTGACGCTGCAGCCTTGATGCGACTCACCGCCCGCCGTTGACCCTTCCGCGCCTCGATGCTCGAATCGGCAAGGCGCCGGCTTCACAGGCGCCCAGGACAAGGGGAGGGGTTCATGCCTGGTCAGCCTTGGCGGTTGCAGCTGTTCGGTGCGCCGCAACTCGTGCAACCGGAAAGGGCGGCGTTCGCGCTGTCGCGCAAGGATGCGGCGCTTCTGGCGCTGGTGTGCATTGCCGGGCCCTTGCCCACGGCCCGCGCGGCGAGCCTGCTGTGGCCGGAGGCAACGGCCGCGGGTGCGGTGAACAACCTGCGCCAGCGGCTCTATCGCCTGCGGCGTGACACCGCGGCGCGGCTGGTCGAGGCGGCCGACAGCATGACGCTGGCGCCCGACCTGGCTGGCGTGCAATGGCCCGCTCCCCAGGCGTTGGCGGCCGACAGCAGCGCCTGGGACGGCGAGCCGCTCGGCGCTCACGACTACGACGACCACCCCGACTTCGCCGCCTGGCTGCAACAGCAGCGCGAGGCCTGGCGGAACCGGCGCACGGAAGCCCTGGCTGCGCTCGCCGACGAGGCCGAGCGGCAGGCCGACTGGCCGGGCGCGCTGCGCCATGCCCTGCGGCTGCTGCAGGAAGAGCCTCTGGCGGAGCACGCCCACCGCCGGCTGATGCGGCTGCACTACCTGCGCGGCGACCGTGCCGCCGCGGTGGCGGCCTTCGAGCTGTGCGAGCAGCGTTTGATGGACGAGCTGAGCCTGAAACCCTCGGCCGAGACCGTGGCCCTGCTGGGGCAGGTGGAGAAGTTGGCGCCTGTGCCGTTGCCGGCACGCCCCATCCCGCCCTCGCTGAGCCGGCCGCCGCGCATGGTCGGCCGCGCGGCGGAAATCGCCACGCTCGCATCTCGGGTGGCCTCGCAACAGGTGGCCTTGGTGCTGGGGGAGGCCGGCCTGGGCAAGACGCGCCTGCTGGAGGAGCTGCTGGCGCAGCGCCCGAACCTCGTCCATGCCCGTGCCCGGCCCGGCGATGCAGGGGTGCCCTGGGCCGCTTTGACGCGCCTCCTGCGCGAGCTGCTGAGGCACCACGGCGCTGCTGTGGGCCCGGCGCAGCGCCCGTTGCTGGCTCGCCTGTTGCCAGAGCTGGGCGCCGCGGCCTCGGGGGAGGGCGAGGCCCAGCGGTCGCTGCTGCTGCGGGCCATCGAGCAATGGCTGGCCGCCGCGAAGGGGAACGGTCTCGATGGCCTGGTGCTCGACGACCTGCATTTTGCCGACCGTGCCTCTCTCGAGGGCCTGCGCGCGCTGGTGGATGCCGAGCCGCCGCTGGCGTGGCTGCTGGCGCAGCGGCCGGAGGAACTGGCGTCCGGGCCGGCACCCGCCTTGCAGCCGCTGCTCGATCTGCCGGGGCTGGTGGTGGTCCGCCTGGCGCCGCTGGGCCGGGAGGGCCTGGCCGAGCTGCTGGACTGCCTGGCGCTGCCGGGCCTGGATGCACAGGCACTGGTGGACCCGCTGCTGCAACGCACCGGCGGCAACCCGCTGTTCGTGCTGGAAACCTTGCGTGACCTGCTGGTGCGCGGCGCCGGCCTGGCCGACGGCGCCGCGGCTGGGCGCCCCGAGACGGTGCAGCGGCTGATCGAGCGGCGGTTGCAGAGCCTGTCGCCCGAGGCGCTGGCGTTGGCGCGGGTGGCGGCGGTGGCCGGTGCGGACTTCGGCGTGCCATTGGCCGAGCAGGTGCTGGGCTCCAGCGCGCTGCGCCTGGCCGATGCCTGGCGCGAGCTGGAAGAGGCGCAGCTGTTGCGCGATCTGCGCTTTGCCCACGACCTGGCCCACGAGGCCACCCTGCGCACCTTGCCCGAGGCCATTGCGCGGGTGGTGCACAGCCAGGTGGCGGCCTTTCTGGAGAGCCAGGGGGCAGACCCCGCACGCCTGGCCTGGCATTGGCAGCAGGCGAACGAGCCAGCCCGCGCCGGGCCGCACTTCCTGGCGGCGGCCGAGCAGGCGCGCCGCGTCGGCCGCAGCGACGACGAAGCCGAGCTGCTGGACCAGGCCATCGCCGCGCTTGGGCAGGCCGGCCTCGGCGCCCAGACCTTCGAGGCCCGGTGTGCCCGGGCGCGCGCCTGGGCGCACAGCCGAGGGGCCTTGCATGCCGGGCCGGAGGTCACGGCGTTGGTCGCGCTGGCGGCTGGGGTCGACCAGCGCCTGATGGCCCTGCGCCTGCGTGCGGAGACCCTGCTGCTGGCGAAGGACTCCGACGCGGTGGAGGCGGCCCAGGCCTTCCATGCCTTGGCGCTCGACGCCGGGGACCTTCGCACGCGGGTGCTGGCCTCGGCGTGTGTGGCCGAAGCCTTGTCGATGATGAGCCGTCATGCGGAGGCGCTCGTGCTGCTGCAGGGCGCGCGGCCATGGGTGGAAGAGGCTGGCGACGCCTCGTTGCGGTTCCGGTTCTTCAGCGTGCTGTCCTCGGCCTCCTTCAACACCGGGGCGCTCGCCGCGGCGGGGGACGCCGGCGAAGTGGCCGAGCAGGCCGCGCGCGATGCGAACGACCTCGTGGGCCTGCACGAGGCGGCGAGCAACCTGGCGATGGTGCACCAGGGGCTCGGCAAGGCCCATGTGGCGCTCGAGGTCGCCCAACGGGCCGCGCGGCTGTCCGAGGCATTGGGGCTGGCCAGCGCGCAGCGGACGATGGACCGTCTGAACGTCGGCATGTGCAGCCTGGCGGCCGGCCGCTACGCCGACGCTGTCGACTTGCTGGAAACCTGCATCGCCGACGCGTCGACGCCCCTGCCGCTGCGCATCCATGCGCGCAGCCTGCTGGCGATCGCCTGGATGCACCTCGCCCAGCCCGCGAGGGTGCCTCGTGCCCTGGGCGGTGATGCGTTGCCCGAGTCCCTGCCACCGGTGGTGCTCTCCCTGCGCGCGTTGATCCGCTATGGCGGGCTCGTCTCGGCAGAGGACGCGGACGGCGCCCAGTTGCCGGCTCTGCGCGACGTGGCGGCAACCCTCGGCAACTCGCTGCTGGGCGGCTGGGTGCAGCTCGTGCTGGCGCGCAGTGCCGGCTGGGAGCGGCTGTGCAGCGTCGCCGCCGACATCGTGGCGACCCGAGAACTCTCGCTGCCACCGCTGGCCGCACTCGCCCGCGTGGGGCTGGTCGAGGCCCTGCTGGCGACCGGGCGACACCCGGAAGCGAGGTCGCAGACAGCGCGCGCCATCGAGGGCCTGGCGGAGGTCAGCTACATGACGATCTACAAACCCCAGCTGTGGTGGCGCCTGCGTGCCGCGGCGTTGACGCTGGACGCGCCTGCGCTGGCGGCGCGGGCGCAGGCTGACGCACTGGTCTGGCTCGGCCATGTGATGGCCACGCTGCCCGACGCCTGGCGCCCGGCGTTCGCCGAGCGCAACCCGGTCAACCGCGCGCTGCTGGCGTCGGCGGGAGCTTGAACGGCCTCGCCGGGCCAATTCGCCGGTTGCAACCCGGCATTTCTGGCGATTGCCGCCACCGCCCTCTGGTCACACTCAGCGCGCGGAGGCCTCGACCATGGACCAGCTCACCCATCCCTACAGCGACCTGCCGGCCCACGCCTTCTGGAAGACGGGCGTGGCCGACCGTGCCGGCCGGCCCTTCGAGCGGCTGTGGGCCCCGCGCTTCCCGCTGGACGCGCAGACCCGCTTCGCCACCGCGGGCTCCTGCTTTGCCCAGCGCATCAGCCGCTGGCTGCGGGCCAACGGCTGCTCCTGGGTCGACACCGAGCCTGCGCCGGCGGGGCTGTCAGCCGAGGCCGCCGAGGCCGGCGGCTGGGGCGTGTTCTCGTTCCGCACCGCCAACATCTACACCGTTTCGCAACTCCAGCAATGGGTGGGCTGGGCCCTGGGCGACAGCCAGCCGCCGGGTGAGGTGTGGGAAGAGGACGGGCGCTTCTTCGACCCCTTCCGCCCCACGATTCCCGCCGCCGGCTGCGCGACGAGGGACGAGGTGCTGCAGGCGCGTGCCCACACCCTCGCCTGCATCCGCCAGGCCTTGCCGACCATCGACGTCTTCGTCTTCACCCTCGGCCTGACCGAAGGATGGGAGCATGTGGACGGCCACGCCTACGCGATGTGCCCGGGCACGGTGCGCGGCCGCTTCGATGCCGGCGTGCACCGCTTCGTGAACCATGCCACCAACGATGTGGTGGAACGCCTCGATGCCACCCTGAGCCGGCTGCGCAGTGTCAACCCCGGCATGCGCTTCCTGCTCACTGTGTCGCCGGTGCCGCTCACCGCCACCGCGTCGGGCGGGCACGTGCTGACGGCGACGATGCATTCCAAGTCGGTGCTTCGGGCGGCCGCCGGGGAGCTGATGGCCCGCCGTGACGATGTCGACTACTTTCCCTCCTATGAGCTGATCGCCGGCCTGCAGAGCGGTGGTCGCTACTACGAGCCCAACCTGCGCTCCGTGCGGCCCGAAGGCGTGGACTTCGTGATGCGGCACTTCGCCGCCGGCCTGGGCATGGCGGCGCCGTCCTCCGAGCCGGCGGCGGTTCACGCGCCGGTGCCCACCCCGGCGCCGTCCGCATCCGGCGGCGACGAGCTGGCGTGCGAGGAGGCCCTGCTGGAGTCGTTCGCGCGAGCCGCGGGTGATGGGGCCGCAGCGGCAGGCGCCCGCCTGTGCCTGCTGGGCGACAGCCACATGACCTTCCTCTCGCGCGCGCTGCAGCGGCGCGGCACCGCGCATGTCGGCAGCATGGTGATGCGCGGGTCGAGTTGGTACAAGAACCTGTTCCACCTCGACGCCGAGGAGCTGTTCGTTCCGCTGGAAGGCGCGAAGTCGCGCCGGATCTGGGCCGGCATGCTGCCCTTCTTTGCGCCCGATCACCCGGTGCCTGCGTCCGAGCGGGTGGTGCTGTGCAACCTGGGCCTGCACACCCACGTGGCCGCGGAGCCCTTCGCCGCCTGGGTGGCCGCGCAGTTCCCCGACGGCGACGTGGACACCGGCGAGGCCCTGGCCTACTACCGGCGCGTCAACCACAAGCGCCTCGCCCTGGTCGAGGCGGTGTGCGCCCGCGGCTTCCGCGTCATCGTGCTGACCGACCCGCCGATGCAGTCGCGCAACCCGCGCATGCGCCCGTTGCTGGCGGCGATCGAGGCCTACGAGTCGCTTGCACGGCATGTGCTGGAAGCCATGGGCTGCGAGACCTGCTCGGTGCGCGAGCTGACGGGCATCAGCGGCTTCGACGGAAGCGAGGCGCGCTACTACCGCACCGACCGTGACGACACGGGCGCCATCGACTGCATCCACGGCAGCGAGGCCTGGTACGACGACGTGCTGGCCGCGCTCGGGCCGGTCATCGGCGGCGCGCTGATCGAGGCGCAGCCGGCCTGACGGCGCAGGCGACGGCGCGGCCGCTCAGGCGGCAGCGGGCGTCGCGGCCGCCAGCCCGTTGGTGAAGTGCTCGCGCATCAGGCTGGCCGCGGCTGCACTGTCGCGCCGCTCGATCGCCTGCATCACCGCACGGTGCTCGGCCAGCGATTCGGCGATCCGCCCCTGCTTGAACAGCGAGTGGTGGCGGTTGAGCTTCATGACCTTGCGCAGATCGCCCACGATCTGGCTGCGCCAGCGGTTGCCGGCGATGGCCAGCAGCCGCAGGTGGAACTGCTCGTTGGTGGCGAAGAAGGCATCGCGGTGGCGCACCTGCTTCTCGAGCTTGTCGTGCAGCGCGCGCAGCTCGGTGATCTCGGCCGCGCTGGCCCGCTCGGCCACCTCGGCGGCAGCGTCGGCTTCCAGCAGGCCCAGCAAGCGGTAGACCTGCTGCACATCGGCCGCCGACATCTCGGTGACGTAGGCGCCACGCCGCACCTTCATCGTCACCAGGCCCTCGACCGCCAGCACCTTCAGCGCCTCGCGCAGGGGGGTGCGGCTGATGCCGTAGTCCTGGGCCAGCTTCAGCTCGTCGATCCAGCTGCCGGGCTCCAGCTCGCGGTTGAAGATCTGCTCGCGCAGACGTTCGGCCACCTGCTGGTAGAGGGCCTTGGGGGCGAGGGTGACGGCTTCGGCGGGCACTGTGAGGAGACTTGGGTGGGACAGACAGCCGTCGTCAGATCGGCGTCAAGCTTGAATTCATAATTATGCATAACGTATCATGGCAGGCAAGCAGGAGTGACCATGAGTGCCTCGGATCCAAGCAAAGAATTCAGCCCCGCCACCCTCACCCAATGGGAAAAGGCCGCCGCCAAGTCGGCGCCCGGCGGCGATGTGCAGGCGCTGAACTGGGTGACGCCCGAGGGCATCACCGTCAAGCCGCTGTACACCGCGGAAGACACCGCCAGCCTGCCCTTCGCCAATACGCTGCCCGGCTTCGAGCCCTTCATCCGCGGCCCGCAGGCCACGATGTACGCGGTGCGGCCCTGGACGATCCGCCAGTACGCCGGCTTCTCGACCGCCGAGGAGTCGAACGCGTTCTACCGCAAGGCCTTGGCCGCCGGCGCGCAGGGCGTGAGCGTGGCCTTCGACCTGGCCACCCACCGCGGCTACGACTCCGACCACCCGCGCGTGACCGGCGACGTCGGCAAGGCCGGCGTCGCGATCGATTCGGTCGAAGACATGAAGATCCTGTTCGACGGCATCCCGCTCGACAAGGTCAGCGTGTCGATGACGATGAACGGCGCCGTGCTGCCGGTGCTGGCGGGCTACGTGGTGGCGGCGGAAGAGCAGGGCGTGCCGCAGGACAAGCTCTCGGGGACCATCCAGAACGACATCCTCAAGGAGTTCATGGTCCGCAACACCTACATCTTCCCGCCCGAGCCGAGCATGCGGATCATCGGCGACATCATCGAGTACACGGCGAAGAACATGCCGAAGTTCAACTCGATCTCGATCTCGGGCTACCACATGCAGGAAGCCGGCGCCAACCAGGCGCTGGAGCTGGCCTTCACGCTGGCCGACGGCAAGGAGTACGTGAAGACCGCGCTGGCCAAAGGCCTGGACGTCGACGACTTCGCCGGGCGGCTCAGCTTCTTCTGGGCGATCGGGATGAACTTCTACCTCGAGATCGCCAAGATGCGCGCCGGCCGCCTGCTGTGGACGCGCATCATGAAGGGCTTCGAGGCGAAGAACCCGAAGAGCCTGATGCTGCGCACGCACTGCCAGACCTCGGGCTGGTCGCTGACCGAGCAGGACCCGTACAACAACGTGGTGCGCACCACGATCGAGGCGATGGCCGCGGTCTTTGGCGGCACGCAGTCGCTGCACACCAACAGCTTCGACGAGGCGATCGCACTGCCCACCGAGTTCTCGGCCCGCATCGCGCGCAACACGCAGCTGATCATCCAGGAAGAGACCCACATCACCAGCGTGGTCGACCCCTGGGCCGGCAGCTACATGATGGAGAAGCTGACCCAGGAGATGGCGGACAAGGCCTGGGCCATCATCGAAGAGGTCGAGGCCATGGGCGGCATGACCAAGGCCGTCGACTCGGGCTGGGCCAAGCTGAAGATCGAGGCCAGCGCCGCCGAGAAGCAGGCCCGCATCGACTCGGGCAAGGACGTGATCGTCGGCGTCAACAAGTACCGCCTCGCGAAGGAAGACCCGGTCGACATCCTCGAGGTCGACAACGTGAGGGTGCGCGATCAGCAGGTGGCGCGGCTGCAGCAGATCAAGGCTGTGCGCGACACGGCCAAGGTGCAGGGTGCGCTCGCCGCACTGACCAAGGCCGCCCAGTCGGGCCAGGGCAACCTGCTCGACCTGAGCATCCAGGCCATCCGCCTGCGGGCCACCGTGGGCGAGGTGAGCGATGCGCTGGAGGTGGTCTACGGCCGCCACCGCGCGGACATTCAAAAGGTGACCGGTGTGTACGCTGCTGCCTACGATTCCGCCGAAGGTTGGGAGAAGCTCCAGGGCGAAATCGCGGCCTTTGCCGAACAGGCTGGCCGCAGGCCGCGCGTCATGATCGCCAAGTTGGGCCAGGACGGGCATGACCGTGGCGCGAAGGTGGTGGCCACGGCTTTCGCCGACCTGGGCTTCGACGTCGACATGGGGCCGCTGTTCCAGACGCCCGAGGAGTGCGCCCGCCAGGCGATCGAGAACGACGTGCACGCGGTCGGCATCAGCACGCTCGCCGCCGGCCACAAGACCCTGGTGCCAGCGATCATCGCGGAGCTCAAGAAGCAGGGTGCCGACGACATCATCGTCTTCGTCGGCGGCGTGATCCCGCAGCAGGACTACCGCTTCCTCTACGAGTCCGGCGTCAAGGGCATTTATGGGCCCGGCACGCCGATCCCGGCCAGCGCGAAGGATGTGCTGGAGCAGATCCGCCGCGCGCAAGGCGCGGTCTGACGCTCGTCCCACGGCGTAAGCTGCGCTGATGATTTCCCCCGCCACCACCCGGCCGGAGCTGGCGCTCGCCCCGGCCCGCGACGACGACTTCGAGGCCCTGCTTTCGCTGCGCCTGGCGGCGATGCGCGAGAGCCTGGAGCGCGTCGGCCGCTTCGACCCGCAGCGCGCCCGCGAGCGCCTGTCGCGCGGCTACCAGCCGGCGCACACCCGCCACATCCTGCGCCACGGCGAGCTGGTCGGCTTCGTCGTGCTCGTGCCGCGTGACGAGGGCTGGCTGCTGGACCACCTCTACGTGCACCCCAGCGCGCAGGGCGAAGGCATCGGCTCGTGGGTGATGGCCCAGGTGCTGGCCGAAGCCGACGCGGCGCATGTGCCGGTGTCGGTGACCGCGCTCAAGCACAGCGATGCCAACCGCTTCTACCAGCGCCACGGCTTCGAGTTGCAGGCCGAGGGCGAGTGGGACTGGTACTACCTGAGAGCGGCGCGGTGAGTCTTTCGGACGCTGACCAGGCGCTGCTGGATCAACTGCTGGGTGGCGCGGCCGCCCCGCGGCGCCGGGCCATCGCCAAGGCCATCACCTTGCTCGAATCCACCCGTGCCGACCACCGTGCCCGGGCCGACGAGTTGCTGAACACGCTGCTGCCGCACACCGGCCGATCCTTCCGCCTCGGCATCTCGGGTGTGCCGGGCGTCGGCAAGTCGACCTTCATCGAGGCCCTGGGGCTGCACCTGATCGGCCAGGGCCATCGCGTGGCGGTGCTCGCCGTGGACCCTTCGTCCAGCGTGTCGGGCGGCTCCATCCTGGGCGACAAGACGCGCATGGAGCAGCTGTCGGTGCACGAGGCGGCCTACATCCGGCCCAGCCCGTCCAGCGGCACGCTGGGCGGTGTGGCCGAGCGCACGCGCGAGAGCCTGCTGGTCTGCGAAGCCGCGGGCCATGACATCGTCATCGTCGAGACGGTGGGCGTGGGCCAGAGCGAAACCGCGGTGGCCGGCATGACCGACATGTTCGTGCTGCTGCAGCTGCCCAATGCCGGCGACGACCTGCAGGCGATCAAGAAGGGCGTGATGGAGCTGGCCGACCTGGTGGTCATCAACAAGGCCGACCTGGACGAGGCCGCGGCGACGAGGGCGCGGGCGCAGATCACGTCGGCCTTGCGCCTTTTCGGCCTGCACGGCCACCCGGATCATGCGCACCACGACACGGCCGTGTGGCACCCGAAGGTGATCCAGCTCAGCGCCTTGAAGTCCACTGGGCTCGACGCCTTCTGGCACGCCGTCACCGAGTTCAGGACGCTGCAGACCACGAACGGCCGCCTCGCCGCACGCCGCCACGCCCAGGACGAGGCCTGGATGTGGGAGCGCATCGACGCCGGCCTGAAGGCGCGTTTCCGCTCGCACGCAGCAGTGCGTGAGCAACTGGGCACGATGAAGGCCGAGGTGCGCCAGGGCACGCTTGCGGCTTCGGTGGCGGCACGCCGCCTGCTCGACCTCTTTCACTAGTTTCCGAGGAGAACAACACATGCACGACATCCAGCAGATGCTCGAAGAAAAGCGCGCCAAGGCGCGGCTGGGCGGCGGCGAGAAGCGCATCGCGGCGCAGCACGCCAAGGGCAAGCTCACGGCGCGCGAGCGGCTGGAGCTGCTGCTGGACGAGGGCAGCTTCGAGGAGTGGGACATGTTCGTCGAGCACCGCTGCGCCGACTTCGGCATGGCCGACAACAAGGTCCCCGGCGACGGCGTGGTGACCGGCTACGGCATGATCAACGGTCGGCTCGTGTTCGTCTTCAGCCAGGATTTCACCGTCTTCGGCGGCGCGCTTTCCGAAGCCCACGCCGAGAAGATCTGCAAGGTGATGGACCAGGCCATGAAGGTCGGCGCACCGGTGATCGGCCTCAACGACTCGGGCGGCGCGCGCATCCAGGAAGGCGTGGCCTCGCTCGGCGGGTATGCCGACGTGTTCCAGAAGAACGTGCTGGCCTCGGGCGTGGTGCCCCAGATCAGCATGATCATGGGCCCCTGCGCGGGCGGCGCGGTGTATTCGCCGGCCATGACCGACTTCATCTTCATGGTGAAGGACTCGTCGTACATGTTCGTCACCGGCCCCGAGGTGGTGAAGACCGTGACGCACGAGGAGGTGACCGCCGAGGAGCTGGGCGGCGCGCTGACCCACACCAGCCGCAGCGGCGTGGCCGACCTGGCGTTCGAGAACGATGTGGAAGCGCTGCTGATGCTGCGCCGCTTTTTCAACTACCTGCCGCTCAACAACAAGGACAAGCCGCCGGTGCGCCCCAGCGGCGACCCGGCGAACCGCCTCGACGAATCGCTGGACACGCTGGTGCCGGACAACGCCAACAAGCCCTACGACATGAAGGAGCTGATCCTGAAGGTCGTGGACGATGGCGACTTCTTCGAGATCCAGCCCGACTACGCGAAGAACATCGTCATCGGCTTCGCGCGCATGGAAGGCGCCACGGTCGGCATCGTCGCCAACAACCCGTTGGTGCTGGCCGGCTGCCTGGACATCAAGTCGAGCATCAAGGCGGCGCGCTTCGTGCGCTTCTGCGACGCCTTCAACATCCCCATCGTGACCTTCGTCGACGTGCCCGGCTTCATGCCCGGGACTTCGCAGGAGTACGGCGGCATCATCAAGCACGGCGCCAAGCTGCTCTACGCCTACGCCGAGTGCACCGTGCCCAAGATCACGGTAATCACCCGCAAGGCCTATGGTGGCGCCTACGACGTGATGGCCTCCAAGCACTTGCGCGGTGACGTCAACTTCGCCTGGCCCAACGCCGAGATCGCGGTGATGGGCGCCAAGGGCGCGGTGGAGATCATCTTCCGCGAAGACAAGGGCGACCCGGCCAAGCTGGCCGCGCGCGAGGCCGAGTACAAGGCCCGCTTCGCCAACCCCTTCGTCGCCGGCAGCCGCGGCTTCATCGACGACGTGATCCAGCCGCACGAGACGCGCAAGCGCATCTGCCGCTCGCTGGTGATGCTGAAGGACAAGAAGCTCGACAACCCGTGGCGCAAGCACGGGAACATCCCCCTCTGATCGCGCAGGAGCACCAGAACATGTTCAAGAAGATCCTGATCGCGAACCGTGGGGAAATCGCGTGCCGCGTGATCAAGACCGCCCGCAAGATGGGCATCAAGACGGTGGCCGTCTATTCTGAGGCCGACAAGGACGCACGCCACGTCGAGCTGGCCGACGAATCGGTACTGCTCGGCCCGGCGCCCAGCCGCGAGTCGTACCTGGTGGCCGACAAGATCATCGCCGCCGCCAAGCAGACGGGCGCCGAGGCGATCCACCCCGGCTACGGCTTCCTGTCCGAGAACGAGGCCTTCGCCAGGCGCGTCGAAGAAGAGGGCATGGTCTTCATCGGGCCGAAGCACTATTCGATCGCCGCGATGGGTGACAAGATCGCCTCGAAGAAGCTGGCCAACGAGGCCAAGGTCAACACCATCCCTGGCTACAACGATGCCATCGACACGCCGGAGCAGGCGGTCGAGATTGCCAAGGGCATCGGCTACCCGGTGATGATCAAGGCCTCCGCCGGCGGCGGCGGCAAGGGCCTGCGCGTGGCCTTCAACGACAAGGAGGCCTTCGACGGCTTCTCGTCGTGCCGCAACGAGGCGCGCAACAGCTTCGGCGACGACCGCGTGTTCATCGAGAAGTTCGTCGAGGAGCCGCGCCACATCGAGATCCAGGTGCTGGGCGATGCGCACGGCAACGTGGTCTACCTGCACGAGCGCGAGTGCTCGATCCAGCGCCGCCACCAGAAGGTGATCGAGGAGGCGCCTTCGCCCTTCATCAGCGAAGCGACGCGCAAGGCGATGGGCGAGCAGGCGGTGGCGCTGGCCAAGGCCGTGAAGTACCAGAGCGCCGGCACGGTGGAGTTCGTGGTCGGCAAGGACCAGTCGTTCTACTTCCTCGAGATGAACACCCGCCTCCAGGTGGAGCACCCGGTCACCGAGTGCATCACCGGGCTGGACCTGGTGGAGCAGATGATCCGCGTCGCGGCCGGCGAGAAACTCGCCTTCACGCAGGGCGAGATCAAGCGCGAAGGCTGGGCGATCGAATGCCGCATCAACGCGGAGGACCCGTTCCGCAACTTCCTGCCCTCCACCGGTCGGCTCGTGCGCTATGCGCCACCGGAGCAGTCGCTGGAGGCCTCGGTGCGCACGCTGCAGGGCGACGAGCCGCTGGGCGGGGTGCGGGTCGACACCGGCGTCTACGAGGGCGGCGAGATCCCGATGTTCTACGACTCGATGATCGCCAAGCTCATCGTGCACGGCAAGGACCGGCTCGACGCGATCGCGCGCATGCGCCAGGCGCTCAACGGTTTCGTGATCCGCGGCATCTCCAGCAACATCCCCTTCCAGGCGGCGCTGCTGGCGCACCCGAAATTCGTCGCAGGCGACTTCAACACCGGTTTCATTGCCGAGCACTACGCCCAGGGCTTCAAGGCAGAGGATGTGCCGCATGACGATCCAATGTTCCTCGTCGCGCTGGCCGCCTTCGTGCGCCGCCGGGCGCGCGAGCGCGCCGCGGGCATCAGCGGCCAGTTGCCGGGCCACGGCGTCGCACATGCGCCGGAGTTCGTCGTCGTCTTGCTGGGTGCCGAGGGGCGACATCAACACCATGCCGTCAAGGTGTTGAACTTCGACGCTGCGGCCGGCTCGGCGGACGTGCATGTCGGCGGGCGCCACTATGCGATCCAGAGCCCCACCCAGCTGGGCGACATCCTGATGACCGGGCGCTGCAACGGGCTGCCCTTCTGCGCCCAGGTCGAGCGGGGCTCGGCGAAGCAGCCGCTGTCGATGCGCATCGCCCACAACGGCACGCAGATCGACACGCTGGTGCTGCTGCCGCGCGCGGCCGAGCTGCTGAAGCTGATGCCCTACAAGGCGCCGCCGGACCTGTCGAAGTTCCTGCTTTCGCCGATGCCGGGCCTGCTGGTCGACGTGGCGGTTCAGCCGGGCCAGAAGGTGCTGGCGGGCGAGAAGCTGGCGGTGATCGAGGCGATGAAGATGGAAAACATCCTCGTCGCCACGCAGGACGGTGTGGTGGGCGAGGTGCTGGCGAAGAAGGGCGAGAGCCTGACGGTGGACCAGCCCATCATTGCGTTCGCCTGAGGCCATGACAACCCGACGCGAGCTGCTGCAACGCGCCGCCGCGGTGGCGGCCACCGGCCTGGTGGCGGGTGGCTGCGCCTCGCCTTCCGCGTCGGCCACGCCCGCGGTGGCTGCGGATGGCACCCGCCCGGGGGAGGCGGCTTTGGGCGAGGCGCACGTGTCGACCGCGGTGCTGCAGCGCATCAGCGTCGGCTCCTGCGCCGACCAGACCAAGCCGCACCCCTTCTGGGAAGCGATGGCCGCCGATGCGCCGGACCTGCACCTGTTCTGCGGCGACAACGTCTACGCCAGCGCGCAGCCCTGGAAGGCCGAGACGCTGAACGCCGGCTACGCGATGCTGGTCGCCAAGCCCGAGTTCGAGCGCTTTCGCCGGCAGGTGCGCCACCTCGCGGTGTGGGACGACCACGACTACGGCTCGAACGACGCCGGCATCGAGTTCACCCACAAGGCCGAGTCCAAAGCCGCGTTCCTCGATTTCTTCGGCGTGCCGGCCTCGGACGAGCGCTGGGGCCGCGACGGCATCCACCACGCACGCCGCTTCGGTCCGCCAGGCCGCTGCGTGCAGGTGCTGGTGCTGGACACGCGCTGGAACCGCTCGCCATGGACTCCCACTGACCAGCGCGATGCGCCGGGCAAGCAGCGCTACGTGCCCACCACCGACACCACGCGCACGATGCTGGGCGAATCGCAATGGCAATGGCTGGCCGCACGCCTGGCCGAGCCGGCCGACGTGCGGCTCATTGTCTCGGGCATCCAGGTGATCGCCGAGGGGCATGGCTTCGAGCACTGGGGCCTGTTCCCGCACGAGCAGCAGCGATTGCTCGACCTGATCGGGGCCCGCCGCGCCAACGGGGTGCTGCTGGTCTCGGGCGACCGCCACATCGGCGCCGTCTACCGCCGCGAGCGCGGCGCGCCGTACCCGATCACCGAGCTGACCTCCAGCGGCCTCACGCACGCCTGGTCCACCGCCAGCGAGCCGGGCCCGAACCGGCTGGGCGAGCTGGTGCGTGCCAACCACTACGCGTTGATCGACATCGACTGGGCGGCACGCCAACTCACCCTGAAGCACCACGGCGAGCGAGGCGGCCTACCGCTGCAACAACACACGCTGGCGCTGGACCCACTGGCCGTGCGCGCCTGAACCGAAAGCCCAAGATGAGCACGAACAAGCCCTTCCGCATCCTCGGCATCCAGCAGATCGCCATCGGCGGCCCGTCCAAGGACAAGCTCCGCGCCCTGTGGGTCGACATGCTGGGGCTTACCGTGAAAAGCACCTTCGTCAGCGAGCGCGAGAACGTCGACGAGGACATCTGTGCGCTGGGGGAAGGCGCTCATGCCGTCGAGGTCGACCTGATGCAGCCGCTGGACCCGGAGAAGAAGCCCGCCGTGCACACCACGCCGTTGAACCACGTCGGGCTGTGGGTCGACGATCTGCCGAAGGCGGTGGAATGGATGACGGCGAACGGCGTGCGCTTCGCGCCGGGCGGCATACGCCAAGGTGCCGCCGGCCACGACATCTGCTTCATCCACCCCAAGGGGAACGACGAGTTCCCGCTGGGGGGCGAGGGCGTGCTGATTGAGCTGGTGCAGGCGCCGCCGGAGGTGGTGGCGGTGCTCGGCTGACTCAGCGCAGGTGCTTGGCCAGGAAGGCCTCGACGCGGCGGTAGTAGTCGGCTTCGTTGGCCTCGATCACGAAGCCGTGGCCTTCTTCGTCGTACACGTGGTAGTCCACCGCGACCCCTGCCGCCTTGGCCGCTGAAGCGAACTTGTAGGCATGCTCCAGCGGCACGCGCCGGTCCTTGGCGCCGTGCATCAGCAGTACCGGCAGCTTGAGCTCCTTCACCCGCAACAGCGGTGACGAGGCGCGCAGCAGTTCGGCGTCCTTGTTGCGGTCCCCCATCATCGCCGGCAGGTAGTGCTCTGCGATCTGATCGCTAAGGTCGCTGTCCCACGCCGTGTAACGCAACTCGATATCGGTCACGCCCGCAAAGCTGATCGAGCAGCGATACACCGACGGATGGACGATCGGGCTCATCAGCGCAGCGTAGCCGCCGTAACTGGTGCCCATGATGCAGACCTTCTTGTCATCGATCAGGCCTCGCTTGGCGGCCCAGGCCACCGTGTCCGCCAGATCGTCCTGCATCGCACCGCCCCATTGCTTGACGCCGGCGTTGAACAGGCGGCTGCCGTAGCCGGTGCTGCCGCGGAACTCAGGCTCAAGCACGCGGTAGCCGCGAGAAGCCAGGAACTGTGCCTCGGCATGCCAGCCACGGTCCGTGCCGCGGAGGAAGGGCCCACCGTGCACGAGCATCACTGCAGGCAGCGCATCGGTCGGCTTGGCGCCGGTCGGGTGAGTCACATAAACGGGTATCTCCAGCCCGTCGCGTGCCGTCACGCGGTGAAAGCTGCGCTTGCCCTGCGTGGCCTCGGGCAGCCACGGGCGGGCAGCGCCGATGGGCGACAACTTGCGGGTCTTGCGTTCATACAGAAAGAACTCGCCGGGGTGGCTGTCCGACCACGAGCTCACCACGAGGTAGGGGCTCGTTTCGCAGCGGGCGCAGTCCAGACGGTTGAAACGGCCGGGCAGGGCGGCATCCAGGCCCTGCTGGATGTTATGCAGGTCGTCGTCGAACCAGTAGCTGTAGGGGCGGTCCACGCGGAAGTGCACGCCCATCAGCTTGCGGGATCGTGTATCCACCTCCAGCGAAGGCCTCAGGTCGAAGCCCTTGACGGCCACCAGCGGCTCTTTCGGGAGCTGGCCGGTCTGAAGGTCGAGGTCGTAGAGCGCCGTGGTGTCGGCGCCCTGGCGAGAAACGACGAACAGGCGATTGCCCTCCAGGAAGACGGGAGAGAACTCCTGCCCACCGACAAAGGCCTCGTCACGCAGCATCACCCAAGGCTGCCCTGCCGCCTTGCGGTGGTACAGCTTGGTGCGGCCGTCCCAATCGCTTTCGGCGATCGCCGGTTCGCCATCCGGGCCGAAGAGCCAGGTGTTGGTGTGCTCAGGGCTGCCGGCCACGTGCCGCCGCAACTGCCCCGTGCGAGTGTCCAGCTTCGCCAGGGCTGCGCCGGTGAACTGGTCCCGGTTGTCATACTGCGACTCGTAGACCCAGATGTCGCTGCTGCCGTCGTCGAGCGTGCTCAACACGCCCCACTGCCACGTCAGCACGCGGCTCTGGACACGGCTGGTGGTGCTGTCGTTGTGGTGCCGGTGAGCGATCAACTGGCGAAGGTTCTCGCCGTCGTGGTCCACGGCGAAGGTGCCCGCGCGATCCCTGCGGACCTCGACCCCGTCATCGAAGTCGACGGCGTCGTACATCAGCCGGTCGTCGTTGATCCAGGAGTAGCTCTGGACCTCGGCGTCGGTGTACGCCGCCACAGCGCGCGGCGGCTTTTCCAGTGGCAGGTCCATCACCGCCAGGGCGTTGCGCCCCTTGGGCGAGGACACCAGCAGCGCCAGCCGCTTGCCCGACGGCGAGAGCTTGACACTGTGGATGGCGGGTTCGCGCGCGAAGTCTTCGGCGCTGGGGGGGGCCGCATGGCCCGTGGTGGCGACCATGGCCAAGAAGGCCATGGCCGTGCGCAGCATTGCGCTGCGGCTGGTCGGTTTCATCATCCTCTCCCTCGAGCCTTTGTAGGCTGGGCGGATGATAAACAGTCAACCGTGCCCGGCTCAGGCCGGCGATGCCACCTTGGCCTTGGCCGCCGCGTCCGGCGGGACTTCCTTCACGGGCGGTTTGGCCGGCAGGTAGGTGACCTTGCGGACCTTGGTGATGGCATCGCCATCGCCCTTGGTGATCTCGTTGACCTTGAAGCGGCCGAGCATCGGGAAGGCGAGCTCATGGCCCTTTTCGGCCGCGACCACGTTGTCGCGGATCAAGGTGAAGGCGGCGCGCAGGATGTGCTCGGCCTTCTTGTCGGTGACGTCGCCGATGATCTTGGCATCCTTCGCACGCAGCGCGGCGATGATCTCTGCAGGTTTCAAAGTGGGGCTCCAGAACATGAGTTTCGGGCGATCTCGCCCACGCGGCGTGGCCACGCAAGACGCGAGCCAGCCGTACAGCCCCGGCCGGCGAGCCGGCCGGGGCGCCGCATTGTCGTGCAGGCGACGAAGCCTGGCTCTCCCTAGGCGGTAACTATCGTAAAACGGCCCCAAGCGCGCCTGACGACCCTCGAAAGACAGAGAGCTGTCAGGCTGCAGCGCTGCAATGCAGGGCAACGAACCGAGGAGACAAGCGATGACGAGTTACGCCGACTTCCACCGCCGCTCGATCGAGGACCGGGATGCCTTCTGGGCCGAGCAGGCACAGTTGATCGACTGGGAGACCCCGTTCGAGCAGGTCTGCGACCACAGCCGCCCGCCGTTCGCCCGCTGGTTTGTCGGCGGGCGCACCAACCTCTGCCACAACGCGGTCGACCGCCATCTGAAGGACCGGGCGCAGCAGAACGCGCTGGTCTGGGTCTCGACCGAGGTGAACCAGGAGCGTGTCTACAGCTTCGCCGAGCTGCACGCCGAGGTGCAGGCCATGGCGGCGAGCCTGCTGGCGCTCGGCGTCAAGCCGGGCGACCGCGTGCTGATCTACATGCCGATGATCCCGGAAGCCGCTTTCGCGATGCTGGCCTGCGCGCGCATCGGGGCGATCCACTCGGTGGTGTTCGGCGGCTTCGCCAGCGGCAGCCTGGCCAGCCGCATCGACGATGCCGAGCCGGTGCTGGTGGTCAGTGCCGACGCGGGCTCGCGCAGCGGCAAGGTCGTGGCCTACAAGCCGCTGCTGGACGAAGCGATCACGCTGGCCGCCCACAAGCCGGCGAAGGTGCTGATGGTCGACCGTGGCTTGGCGCCGTTTGCCCGTGTCGAGGGCCGCGACGAGGACTACGCGGCCTGGCGCGAGCGCCACCAGGGCTCGCAGGTGCCCTGCGAATGGGTCGAGAGCTCGACGCCGAGCTACACCCTCTACACCTCGGGCACCACCGGCAAGCCCAAGGGCGTGCAGCGCGACACCGGCGGCTACACGGTGGCGCTGGCGGCCAGCATGAAGCACATCTTCTGCGGCCAGCCTGGCGAGACCTACTTCTCCACCAGCGACATCGGCTGGGTGGTGGGCCACAGCTACATCATCTATGGCCCGTTGATTGCCGGCATGGCCACGATCATGTACGAAGGCCTGCCGACCCGACCCGACGCCGCCGTCTGGTGGAGCCTGGTCGAGAAGTACAAGGTGACGGTGATGTTCAGCGCCCCCACCGCGGTGCGGGTGCTGAAGAAGCAGGACCCGGCCGCACTGGCGAAGCACGACCTGTCGAGCCTGCGGGCGCTGTTCCTGGCCGGCGAACCGCTGGACGAGCCCACCGCCAAGTGGATCGCCGAGTCGCTGGGCAAGCCCATCATCGACAACTACTGGCAGACGGAGACCGGCTGGCCGATCCTCACGGTGTGCAACGGCGTGGAGAAGGCGCCGAGCAAGTTCGGCTCGCCCGGCAAGGCCGTCTATGGCTACGACGTCAAGCTGCTGGACGAGGCCACGGGGCAGGAACTGACCGGCGCCAACCAGAAGGGCGTGGTCGTCATCGAGGGGCCGCTGCCCCCCGGCTGCCTGCAGACGGTGTGGCGCGACGACGAGCGCTTCGTCAAGACCTACTGGTCCAGCGTGCCTGGGCGGCAGGTCTACTCGACCTTTGACTGGGGCATCCGCGACGAGGATGGCTACTTCTTCATCCTCGGCCGCACCGACGACGTGATCAACGTGGCCGGCCACCGGCTGGGCACCCGCGAGATCGAGGAGAGCATCGCCAGCCACCCCAACGTGGCCGAGGTGGCGGTGGTGGGCGTGGCCGACCAGCTCAAGGGCCAGGTGGCGATGGCCTTCGCGGTGCTGAAGGATCCGTCGGTCGCCGCCGATGCGGCAGGCGCGCTGAAGCTCGAAGGCGAGGTGATGAAGCGCGTCGACGAGCAGCTCGGCGCAGTGGCGCGGCCGGCCCGCGTGCGCTTCGTCACCGTGCTGCCCAAGACGCGCTCGGGCAAGCTGCTGCGCCGGGCCATCCAGGCCGTCTGCGAGGGGCGCGACCCCGGCGACCTGACGACGATGGAAGACCCGGCGGCGCTGCAGCAGGTCAAGGACCTGGTGAGCCAGTGAGGCGCGGGTCAACCTGAACCAGCGGGCCGAGCGCCGGGCCGCTCCCAAGCCGGCCCGCCATCCCCTCGGGGATCGTCCGACGTACCCGTCGGACGAGGGGCTCCAGTTCGTCAGTTGACCCGGATCGGCACGTAGGTCATGTCGTTGCTCGGCACGTTGTCGACCACCAGGTTGGTCCGGTCGACGACCGTGCCCAGCCAGTAGTTGCGCCCGCTCACCAGGTCGGCCGGGATGGTCACCGTGCGGCGGTAGGTCATCACGTTGCCGCGCGCCAGCGTCATGTTCCCGTTCGACAGCAGCCGGTCGCCGGTCGAGATGATGTCGTTGGTCGACACGTACCAGCCGGTGTTCACCGTCTGCGAGTCCTTGCCGTTGTTCTCGTACGTGAACTCGACCTGCACCACCTGGCCCTTGTTGACCCGGTAGCCGGTCTCGCCGTTGACGGAAACGGTCGGCAGCACCGCGCCCGCGCTGTTGAAGACCTGGGTCTTCGCGTGGCGCGAGTACTCGCCGTTGGCGAAGGAGTACTTCCAGTGCGAGGCGGCGACGTCCTGGTAGTTGGCCGACCACAGGCCGTACAGGTACACCAGGCCGTCGCTGGCGTCTTCGCCCAGGTAGCCTCGCGCCGTGGAGCCGTTGACCGCGATGTGCTCGAAGTCGGCGCCCATCACGTTGTACTCGCGGTTCTCGTGCAGCAGGCCCGAGGCGTGGCCGAACTCGTGCACGCCGGTGCCCTGCAGCTGGCGCCGGGTGCCGGTGTACATGATCAGGCTGGACTTCAGCTCGTCGGCCGTCCACTGGAAGGGCGAGTTGTAGTCGAAGATCACGTCGGACTCATTGCGGTGCGAGACCACTCCGAAAAGCCAGTAGCAGGTGTCCCACCAGTAGGCGATGGCCGGCGCGCCCTGCAGGATGTTGGCATCGGTGCTGCCCCAGGTCTCGTTCTCGCCGTTGCCCAGCCCCAGGCCATTGGTGTCGGTGGCCAGCGAGAACCAGAAGGGTGTCGGGTTCTGGTTGAAGAAGTCGATCGTGCGTTGCAGGCCGTTGCGCCAGTAGCCGTCGGGGAAGCTGACCGAGCTGGCGCGGAAGAGCGCATTGTTCGAGCCCCACTTGACGGGGACGCCGAGGCAGGAGCCCACGTTGTAGGCGAAGGCCGGGGCAGCGGTCAGGCAGGCCAGCGCGGCCGCGGCGAGGGTGTGTCTTGCTTTCATGGCTGTGCTTTCGATTCAAAGGGTTCTGATCGGGCGACGCGGCTCACTGCGCCTTCTGGCGCGTGATCGACGGGCCGTCCTTGGGCAGGCTGCGTTCTTCGGCCAGGTCGGCCGCCGAGCGGGTGGGGGCGCGGCCCGCGTCGCGCTGCCGGGCCGGCACGGCGGCGCCGGCAGAAGGCGCGCTCAGGCGGGTTTCCGGTGCCAGGCCGCTGAAGGCAGGTGCACCTTCGGCGCGCGGCAGCGAGAGGCCGGCCACGCGGGCGGCGAAGCCGTCCGCCGACAAGCCCCGGCCCGGGGCCTTCGCGCGTTCGCTGCTCACCTGGCCCTGGCCGTCGGCCTGTGCGCGGTCGGGGGCGGAGGGGCCGCCGGCGATCACGCCCATCTCGACCATCGCCGGCGCCTGGGCTTCATAGAGCCGGCGCGCGTCGGCCGCCGAGAGCCCCTGGGCCTGGAGGGCCTGGCGCACTTCGGGCCGCTTGAGCAACTGGTCGAAGTCCGGCCGCGGGTAACGCACCGTGCGCAGCTCGGCGGGCACTTCACCCGCCGCGACCACGCGGCCGGACTCGATGGCCTGCACTGGCACGCCGTGGCCATCGTGCACCTGGCCGTTCAGCAGGCGGAAGCGCCCGTCCATGCAGCCCGCGAGGGCGCAGCCTTTCTCGCCACCGTTGCGCACGAAGAGGATGTCTTCGTCGCCCGGCTGGAACACCGGCACGTGCGAGGCGCGCATGAAGCGGCCCTGGCCGTCCGGCCCGCCGATGAAGCGCAGTGAGAACGACCCGCTGGCCACGCTGCCCACCAGCGGGCGCACCACCTCGAAGGTGACGATGGTCTGCGGCACGGCCGGCTGGCCGGCGCCGCCGGCTTCCGTCCAGCCGTAGTCCACCTTGCTGACGCGGCTGTGCACCACGACGCGTGCGGACGCAGCCAGCTCGTTCAGGTCCGGCGCACCGGCCATCGCGGGGGCGGCGACGCCAGCGGCCAGCAGGCTGGCAGCGGCGAGCGCCGAAAGGAAATGACCTCTGTTCGACATGAGTTTTCTCCCTGAAGGAATGAGCGGATGGGGAAGGCTCCCCGGGGCATCGGCGGAAACTGCGTCACCGATGGGCAGACCTTAGGGCGCAAGCCCCGGCGTGCTCATCCCCCCGCGTAGGGAAAAGCCGGTGGCAGGCTAGGGGGCGACGTCCGTCAAGAAGGTGAGACCGGCGTGGAGCGTTATCCTTCGTCTGGCACGAAGTCTTGCTTGGCCACTTCCGTGTGCGGCGCGTCGAGCCTTCGTTCACCATCGAGGCTGCGATGGGCTGCTGGCGCGGGGTTTACCGACCCGGCACCGGCCCCGGCCGCCAGCCCCACCAGGGCGACGCGGTGCGGGTGAAGGCGGCTGTCGCTCCCGATTCCCATTCCCGCCATGCGCTTCGACCTCGTCACGCTCAACTTGGTGCTCGCCATCGCCGAGACCCGCAACATCACGCGGGCGGCCGAGCGCGAGCACCTGGCCCTGGCAGCGGCAAGCAAGCGGTTGAAAGACCTGGAGACGCGGCTGGGCGTGGTGCTGTTCGAACGGCGTGCACGCGGCGTGGAGCCCACCGAGGCCGGGCGCGCGCTGGTGCGCCACATTCGCAGCTTGAATGCCTCGCTGCACGCGCTGGAGAGCGAGGTGGTCGAGTTCAGCCGTGGCATCAAGGGCCACCTGCGCATCGCCGCCAACGCGGCCGCGATCGCCGAGTGCCTGCCGGCCGATCTGGCGGCTTTCTCGCGCGAGCACCCCCAGATCCGCATCAGCCTGGAGGACCGAACCAGCGCCGAGGTGCAGGCCGCCGTGGCCGAAGGCCGCGCCGACGTGGGCGTGTTCGCGCCACCGCTGGTCGACCAGCGCCTGGCCACCTGGCCCTACCGCAGCGGCGAACTGGCGGTGGTGCTGCCGCGCGGCCATGCACTGGCGGCCGAGACCGGGCCCCTGCGCTTCGATGCCCTGCTCGACTACGACATGGTCGGCCTGCACATCGGGGCCTCGGTGCACGAGCTGATGCTCCAACGCGCGCTGGAGCGGGGCCGCACCCTCAATGCGCGCTTGCAGGTGCGCGGCTTCGATGCCATCGCGCAGTTGGTGGGAGAGGGTCTGGGCGTGGCGGTGCTGCCGGCCGCGGTGGCCGAGCGCTTCGCGCGCCTGTTCGAGATCACCGTGAGGCCCCTCGGCGAGCCCTGGGCCCGCCGGCGCTACCTGCTGGCCACACAGGCGCAGGACGTGCTGCCCGCGGTCGTCCAGCGCTTCGTCGACACCCTGGCCCGGCTGGCCGCGAATCCCTGACAATTCCACCCCCGGGCGCCGCGCGGCACCCGGTTGAACGAGAGCGACGCACCATGAACGCACGCACCCTGTACGACAAGCTCTGGGACGAACATGTCGTCCACACCGAGGACGACGGCACCTCCATCCTCTACATCGACCGCCACCTGGTGCACGAAGTGACCAGCCCGCAGGCCTTCGAGGGCCTGGAGCTGGCCCACCGCAAAGTCTGGCGCCTGTCGGCCAACCTGGCGGTGAGCGACCACAACGTGCCGACCACCGACCGCTCGCATGGCATCGCCGACCCGGTCTCGCGCCTGCAGGTGGACACGCTCGACGCGAACTGCGACCGGCACGGCATCACCCAGTTCAAGATGACTGACAAGCGGCAGGGCATCGTGCACGTGATCGGCCCCGAGCAGGGCGCCACGCTGCCGGGCATGACGGTGGTCTGCGGCGACAGCCACACCAGCACGCACGGGGCTTTCGGCGCGCTGGCGCATGGCATCGGCACCAGCGAGGTCGAGCACGTGCTCGCCACCCAGACGCTGCTGGCCAGGAAGGCGAAGAACATGCTGGTGAAGGTGGAAGGCCGCCTGCCGCCCGGCTGCGGCGCCAAGGACGTCGTCCTGGCCATCATCGGCCGCATCGGCACCGCCGGCGGCACCGGCTACACCATCGAGTTCGCCGGCTCCACCATCCGCGGCCTCAGCATGGAAGGCCGCATGACGGTGTGCAACATGGCGATCGAGGCGGGCGCACGCGCCGGCCTGATCGCGGTCGACCAAACCACGATCGACTACGTGAAGGGCCGCCCCTTCTCGCCCAGCGGCGTGGAGCTGGAACAGGCCACCGCTTACTGGCGCACGCTGCACTCCGACGACGGGGCGCACTTCGACAAGGTGGTCGAGATCGACGCCACTCAGCTCGTGCCGCAGGTCACCTGGGGCACCTCGCCCGAGATGGTGCTGTCGATCGAGGACCGCGTGCCCGACCCCGACAAGGAGAAGGACAGCGTCCGGCGCGGCGCGATCGAACGTGCGCTGCAGTACATGGCGCTCGAGCCCAACAAGCCCATCAGCGACATCCGCATCGACAAGGTTTTCATCGGCTCGTGCACCAACAGCCGGATCGAGGACATGCGCGAGGCCGCTGCGGTGGTGCAGCGGGTGGGCGGCCGCATCGCCGGCAACGTGAAGCTGGCGTTGGTGGTGCCCGGCTCGGGCCTGGTCAAGGCGCAGGCCGAGGCCGAGGGGCTGGACAAGGTCTTCAAGGCAGCCGGCTTCGAATGGCGCGAGCCCGGCTGCTCGATGTGCCTGGCGATGAACGCCGACCGCCTGGAGCCGGGCGAGCGCTGCGCCTCCACCAGCAACCGCAACTTCGAAGGGCGGCAGGGTGCTGGCGGCCGCACGCACCTGGTCAGCCCGGCGATGGCCGCGGCGGCCGCGATGGCCGGCCATTTCGTCGACGTGCGCCGCGTGGCCTGAGCGCGAGGGAAAGAAACACATGCAAGCCTTCACCATCCACAAGGGCCTGGTCGCGCCGATGGACCGCGCCAACGTCGACACCGACGCCATCATCCCGAAGCAGTTCCTGAAGTCGATCAAGCGCAGCGGCTTCGGCCCCAACCTGTTCGACGAGTGGCGTTACCTCGACCCGGGCGAGCCCGGGCAGGACCCGGCCACCCGCCAGCCCAACCCCGACTTCGTGCTGAACCAGCCACGCTACGCGGGCGCCTCGGTGCTGCTGGCGCGCGACAACTTCGGCTGTGGCTCCAGCCGCGAGCATGCGCCCTGGGCGCTGGAGCAGTACGGCTTCCGTGCACTGCTCGCACCCAGCTTCGCCGACATCTTCTTCAACAACTGCTTCAAGAACGGGCTGCTGCCCATCGTGCTGCCGGAGTCGCAAGTGGCCCGGCTGTTCGACGAGGTGGCGGCATTTCCCGGCTACCAGCTCACGGTGGATCTGCCGCGGCAGGTGGTCGTGAAGCCCGACGGCACCGAGCTGCCTTTCGATGTGCAGCCTTTCCGCAAGCACTGCCTGGTCAACGGCCTGGACGACATCGGCCTGACGCTGCGCCATGCCGACAAGATCCGCGGCTTCGAGGCTGAGCGGTTGGCGCGCATGCCGTGGCTGAACCAGCGCGTGCTGTGACGCGGGCCATGCGCATCGAGCTCCACCTCGGCGTCCACAAGACCGCCACCACGGCCCTGCAGCGCTACTGGATGCGTTGCGCCGACGTGCGCAACGGAGCGGTCGTGTGCCCGCCCCTGATGGAAGTGCGGGCCGAGCTGACGCCGGCCTGCCACCTGGGTGGGCCACGCAACAAGCCGACCGACGGGCCGGCCCGCATGCGCGCCGCGGCTGCCTGGCTGGAGAAGCAGGCCGCCACGGGCCAGACGCTGCTGCTGTCGGAGGAGAACCTCATCGGCTCCTGCGAGCGGATCTTCGCCCAGAACGCCCTGTACACCGGCGCGTTGCCGCGCCTGCAGCGTCTGGCCGAGCTGCTGCAGGGGCACGAGTTGCGGGTGTGGCTCTCGGTGATCGAGTACGGCGACTTCATCCGTTCGGCCTACTGCGAGACCCTGAGGCACGGCCCCTACCAGCCCTTTCGAGAGGTCTACCATGGCCTCGACTTGGCGCAGCGCGGCTGGGAGCATGTGGTGCAGGACGTTCTTGCGGCCTTCCCGGCCGTCCCGGTGCTGTGCTGGCGCTACGAGGCGCTGGAGCAGCTTCGCCCGGCGATCAGCGCCGCGATGGTCGGTACCAAGGTGAGCGAGCTGCCGGAGCCCGACCCGCAGCGCGACCGCCAGTCGTTCTCGCGCATGGCGATCCGCCTGCTCGACGACCTCTACGAGCGCATCGGGCCCGACGAGGCCACGCGAGCGCGCCCGTCCGTCGAGCGGATCGTGGCCGGCGCCAACATGCCGTCCTTCGACCCCTGGAGCACCGAAGAGCGCGAGCAACTGCGTCTGGCCTACGAACGCTCCATCGCCGCGATCCGCCAACTGCCCCGGGTCAACTGGCTGGGCTGAGACCCCCACGAAACCATTGCCATCGAAGGAATAGTAGACCCATGAAGATCGCCATCCTGCCCGGTGACGGCATCGGCACCGAGATCGTGGCCGAGGCCGTGCGCGTGCTCGGCGCGCTCGACCTGAAGTTCGAGATGGAGCAAGCCAAGGTCGGCGGAGCTGCCTACGAAGCCCACGGCCACCCGCTGCCCGAGGCCACACTGAAGCTGGCGCAGGCCGCCGACGCGGTGCTGTTCGGCGCCGTGGGCGACTGGAAATACGACACGCTGGAGCGCTCGCTGCGCCCCGAACAGGCCATCCTCGGCTTGCGCAAGCACCTGGGCCTGTTCGCCAACTTCCGCCCGGCGATCTGCTACGAGCAGCTCACGCACGCGTCGAGCCTCAAACCCGAGCTGGTGGCGGGGCTGGACATCCTCATCATCCGTGAGCTGACCGGCGACATCTACTTCGGCCAGCCGCGGGGCCGCCGCACGGCAGTCGACGGCCACTTCCCCGGTGCCGAGGAGGCCTTCGACACCATGCGCTACGCGCGCCCGGAGATCGAGCGGATCGCCCACGTGGCCTTCCAGGCCGCCCGCAAACGCAGCAAGCGCGTCACGAGCGTCGACAAGGCGAATGTGCTGGAAACCTTCCAGTTCTGGAAGGACGTGGTCACCGAGGTCGGCCAGGAGTACCCGGACGTGGCGCTGGACCACATGTACGTCGACAACGCCGCGATGCAACTGGTGAAGGCGCCGAAGAAGTTCGACGTGGTCGTCACCGGCAACATGTTCGGCGACATCCTGTCGGACGAGGCGGCGATGCTGACCGGCTCGATCGGCATGCTGCCCTCGGCGTCGCTGAATGCCAACAACCGGGGCCTGTACGAACCCAGTCACGGCAGCGCGCCGGACATCGCCGGTAAGGGAATTGCAAACCCTCTGGCTACAATCCTGTCCGCTGCCATGATGCTCCGTTTCTCACTCCAACAGCCCGAGGCTGCCGACCGTATCGAGTCGGCCGTCCGTTCGGTGCTGGCTTCGGGCTACCGCACGCCCGACATCTGGAGCGAGGGCACCCAGAAGGTGGGCACGCGCGAGATGGGCGATGCGGTCGTGGCCGCCATCACCGGCAAAACCACCACCAAAACCATTACCAAGAGCTAGCAAGCTCCGGTTCGTTTCGCCCCTGTGACCCAGACCCCGGCGATTCGAGCCGGGGAATCTGGAACCTCCCTCTCACTCCACAGGCAAAGGCGAATTGAAAATGGCTCAAGCACTCGTAGGCCTCGTCGGCTGGCGCGGCATGGTCGGCTCCGTGCTGATGGACCGCATGCGCGCGGAAGGCGACTTCGATCTCATCGAACCGCTGTTCTTCTCCACCTCGAACAAGGGCGGCAGTGCCCCCGCGATGGCGAAGAACGAAACCAGGCTGCAGGACGCATACGACATCGACGCGCTCAAGCGCTGCGACATCGTGCTGACCGCTCAGGGCGGCGACTACACCAACGAGGTCTTCCCCAAGCTGCGCGCCACCGGCTGGAACGGCCACTGGATCGATGCCGCTTCGTCGCTGCGCATGAAGGAAGACGCGGTCATCGTGCTCGACCCGGTCAATCTGCCGGTGATCAAGGATGCGCTCGCCAAGGGCCAGAAGAACTGGATCGGCGGCAACTGCACTGTCAGCTGCATGCTGATGGGCGTGGGCGCGCTCTACAAGGCCGGCCTGGTCGAGTGGATGAGCACTCAGACCTACCAGGCGGCTTCCGGCGGCGGTGCGCAGCACATGCGCGAGCTGCTGGCCCAGTTCGGCACCCTGAACCACGCCGTGAAGGACCTGCTCGCCGACCCGATGAGCGCCATCCTCGACATCGACCGCATGGTCATCGAGAAGCAGCGCACGCTCGAAGATGCAGAGAAGGCCAACTTCGGCGTGCCGCTGGGCGGCTCGCTCATCCCCTGGATCGACAAGGACCTCGGCAACGGCCAATCCAAGGAAGAGTGGAAGGGCATGGCCGAGACCAACAAGATCCTCGGCCAGGGTGAAGGTTTCGGCACGCCCGCCATCCCGGTCGACGGTTTCTGCGTGCGCATCGGCGCGATGCGTTGCCACAGCCAGGCGCTGACCTTCAAGCTGAAGAAGGACGTGCCGGCGGCCGACATCGAGGCGATGATCGCCGCCGACAACGATTGGGTGAAGGTGGTGCCCAACAACCGTGAAGCCACGCTGGCCCACCTCACGCCGGTGGCCGTGACTGGCACGCTGACGATCCCGGTGGGTCGCATCCGCAAGCTGGCCATGGGCCCCGAGTACGTCGGCGCCTTCACCATCGGTGACCAGCTCCTGTGGGGTGCGGCCGAGCCGCTGCGCCGCATGCTGCGCATCCTGCTGGCCGCCTGAAACGCCTGCTTACGAGTCCGTTGCCCGCTGGCAACGGGCCCGCATGCGGTGTCTCGGTGAAAACGCGAAAACTTCCGAATGTCAGGATTTGGATGAGCTTGTAAGCCTATATGCTTGATGCTATGGTGTTTTCTCGTATTCGGGCCGGTTGACGCCGGAGACTGCTTTGAGAGAACGGTCGTTGATGGCGGGCTTGCGTTCAGGCTCGCCATTCGCGCTTGTGTGACGGCGTTTCGGGAGACGCTTTGAAGAACCCTCCATCCATGGCCAAAGGTGCATCGCTGACCTCGGTGGCCACCGCGGCCCTTCTGATGCTGTTCGCGAGCGGCGCCTCGGCGTTGTCGCTGGGTCGGTTGACCGTTCAGTCCTCGCTGGGTGAGGCGCTGCGCGCCGAGATCGACATCACCAGCATGAGCCCGGAGGAAGCCGCGTCCCTGCGGACCGCGCTGGCGTCACCTGAGGCCTTCCGAGCCGCCGGGGTCGAGTTCAACCCGGTCCTTGCCAACGCCCAGCTCACCCTGGCGCGCCGCCCGGACGGTCGCTCCTACATCCGCCTGACCGGCGACCGCGCCGTGTCCGAGCCGTTCGTCGACGTGATCATCGACTTCGCCTGGGCCAGCGGACGCCTGCAGCGGGCCTACACCCTGCTGATCGATCCGCCCACCCGCCCGGCGGCACCGCCCGCCACGGCCACCGCGCCGGTGTTCTCGCCGGCTGCGCCGGTGGCCCCGCCTCCGGTCGCCGCGGCACCCCGGCCCGCCGCGCCGACGCCGGCGCCTGCACCTCGCCCGGCCGCGCCGCCGCCCGCGCCCAGGCCGGCGGCGCCCGCGCCCGCGCCCACGGGTGCAGACACCTACCGCGTGCGCAGCGGTGACACCCTGTCGTCGATCGCCTCGTCCAACTTGCGCGGTGGGGTGTCGCTTGACCAGATGCTGGTGTCGCTCTACCGCGGCAACCCACAGGCCTTCATCGACAACAACATGAACCGGCTGCGTTCCGGTGTCGTGCTGGACCTGCCCGACGCCCAGGCCGCCCAGGAGGTCAGCACGGAGGAAGCGCGCAAGGTCATTCGGGCCCACAGTGCGGACTTCGCTTCTTTCCGGCAGCGCCTCGCGGGTGCGGTGCCGACGGTGAAGGGCAGTGAGCCTGAGCGTCAGGCTACCGGCCAGGTTCAGGCGGCCGTGAAGGACCGCAAGGCCGACACCGCCGCCACTTCGCCCGACAAGCTCACGCTGTCGCAGGGCAGCGCGCGCGCCGGTGCCACCGAGGCCAAGGTTTCGAAGGAGGCGGAGAAGAAAGCTGCGGAAACGCGCGTGGCCGAGCTCTCGCGCAACGTGCAGGATCTGGCGAAGCTGCAGCAGGCGGCCAGTGCGGCCCGGCAACCGACGCCCGCACCGGCGCCCGCGACGGCTGCTGCCAAGCCTGGCCTGATCGGCGTGCCAGCCGCGCCGGCGCCCGCGCCCGCCGCGAAGCCGGTGGCACCACCTCCCGCGCCACCCGTGCCGGCACCGACGCCAGCGGTGGCCTCGAAGCCCGCGCCCGCCCCGGCGCCGGTGGTGGCTGCGTCGCCAGTGGCGTCCGCTCCGGCGCCGGTGGCTGCGGCCGCGTCCGTCGCACCCGTGGCCTCCGCACCCGCTTCGGCCGCCGTGGCGGCGGCCTCGGCGCCGGTGGCCGCCGCTTCGGCGCGCCCTGCGCCGCCCAAGCGCGCACCCAAGCCCGCCCCGGCCCCCGAGCCCAGCTTCTTCGAATCGCTGACCAGCAGCCCGTGGGTTCTGCCCGCTGCCGCTGGCCTGGTGGCTTTGCTGGCGGGCCTGGGCGTGATGCGTCTGCGCCGTCGACAGCAGGACGGCGCGGCCGAGACCTCGTTCATCGAGAGCAAGCTGCAGCCCGACTCCTTCTTCGGCGTCAGCGGTGGCCAGCGCGTGGATACGCGTGATGGCGCCAGCAGCAGTTCCTCGCTGAGCTATTCGCTGAGCCAGCTCGACGCGATCGGTGATGTCGACCCGGTGGCCGAGGCCGATGTCTATCTTGCCTATGGCCGCGACCTGCAGGCCGAAGAGATCCTGAAGGAAGCGCTGCGCAGCGACCCGGGCCGTGTGGCCATCCGCAGCAAGCTGCTGGAGGTCTATGCCAAGCGGGCCGACACGAAGGCCTTCGAAGCCCAGGCGCGCCAGCTGCAGGAGCAGACCGGCGGCGAAGGCGAGGAGTGGGACAAGGCTGTCGAGCTGGGCCGCGGCATCGACCCGGCGAACCAGCTCTATGGTGGCGAAGGCCGCGTGATGGCGGTCGACATCGACACCTCCTCAGAGCCACCACCCGACTTGCGGGAAGACTTCGGCGCCAAGCCGGCGGCTGGCCTGGGCGAAGAGCCCGTGGTCGAGAAGACCCAGCCCTTCGGAGAGGTCTTGCTGGACACGGCACCGGCCGATCTCGACATCGACCTCGGCTCGCCGTCTTCGCTGGTGGGTGTCGAAAGCACCCGTCCGCTGGACACCGCACGCGGGCTGCTGGACACCGCGCCAGGCGATCTGCGTGCCCCGGCCGCGCCTGCTCCCAAGGTGCCTGAGCTGTCGACCGACAACTCTCTCGACCTCCCGATGCTCGAGCTGCCGCAGGGCGAGCCTGAACGCGATTCCGGCCCGACCACGGCGCCCTCGACCTTCGACTTCGGCGACCTCTCCCTCGACCTGGGCGCGCCCAAGGAAGAGGAGAGCACCGTGCGAGGCGGCCTGCCGGCCGACGAGATCGACGAAGCCGATCCGCTGGCCCGCAAGCTGGAGCTGGCGGATGAGTTCCGCCGCATCGGTGACATGGAAGGTGCACGCGACCTGCTCGAAGAGGTCGTCAGCAAGGCCGACGGCGCCCTGCAGGCCCGTGCGCAGGCCATGCTCGACGACCTGGAGTGAACCGGGCCGGGCCCGGTGAGGCCCGGCGCCTCGCGCTGGGCCTGTCCTACCGTGGCGACCACTACCACGGCTGGCAGAGCCAGCCCGGCGGCCGCACGGTGCAGGACAAGCTGCAGGCCGCGCTCGGCGAGTTTGCCGCGATGCCGGTGTCGACCGTGTGCGCCGGCCGCACCGACACCGGCGTGCACGGCCTGAACCAGGTCGTGCACTTCGACACCCCCCTCGACCGGCCCGAGTTTTCGTGGATCCGCGGCACCAACCGTTACCTGCCGCGTGACATCGCGGTGCAGTGGTGCAAGCCGGTGGCAGGGCATTTCCACGCCCGCAACAGCGCCCGTGGCCGACGCTACCGCTACCTGCTGCTGGAATCCCCGGTGCGCCCGTCGATCGAGTCCGGCGGCTGCGGCTGGGTCTTTCGGCCGCTGGACGGCACGGCGATGCGCGACGCCGCCGCGCGGTTGATCGGCGAGCACGATTTCAGTTCGTTCCGCTCTTCCGAGTGCCAGGCCCTGTCGCCGGTCAAGCAACTGCGCCGGTTGGACATCTCTCGCCACGGCGTCTACTGGCGCTTCGAGTTCGAGGCCAGCGCCTTCCTGCACCACATGGTGCGCAACCTCATGGGTTGCCTGCTGGCGGTGGGGCAGGGCAATCGCCCGCCCGGGTGGATCGACGAGGTGCTGGCCGCGAAGAGCCGGGACGCGGCGGCACCCACTTTCGCCCCCGACGGCCTGTACTTCGTCGGGCCGGTCTACGATGCGGAGCACGGTCTGCCCGACACTGCCGCGGCCATGGACTGGATTCCCTGACGCTCACCTGCGCCCGCACCCATGCCGACCCACCGTACGCGCATCAAGATCTGTGGCCTGACCCGCGAGCAGGACGTGGACGCGGCCGTGGCCGCCGGCGCCGACGCGATCGGCTTCGTGCTCTACCCGAAGAGCCCGCGTTTCGTCGATTCGGCACGCGCCGGCGCTCTGGCCGGCCGGCTGCCGCCCTTCGTCACGCCGGTGCTGCTGTTCGTCAACGCCACGCCCGCCGAGATCGAGTCGGGCCTGGCCGCGGTGCCGCATGCCCTGCTGCAGTTCCACGGCGACGAGACGCCCAAGCAGTGCACCGCGCCCCGGCGCCCCTACCTGCGCGCCGCGCGCATGGCGCCGGGCATCGATTTGCTAGACTTGGCTTCCCGCCACCCGGGGGCCGCCGGCCTCCTGCTCGACGCCCATGTCGAGGGCTATGGCGGTGGTGGAAAGGCGTTCGATTGGTCTCTCATCCCCGCCAACGTGCCCTGTCCGGTCGTTTTGTCTGGTGGGTTGAATCCTGCAAGCGTGACCGATGGGGTGCTTCGCGTCCGGCCCTGGGCCGTTGACGTGAGCTCCGGCGTGGAAAGCGCAAAGGGCATCAAGGATGCCGCGCTGATGCGCCGGTTCTGCGAGGCGGTGCGAGAAGCCGATCGGCAGACCGGGAACTGAACCGGGCCGAACGGTGCGCCGCTCGCGGCGGGGCTTCAGGCCCCAGAAATGCGAGTACCACCATGTCGAGTTACCAGCAACCCGATGCCAGCGGCCACTTCGGCCCCTACGGCGGAAGCTTTGTATCCGAAACCCTCGTCCATGCCCTGGACGAGCTCAAGGCCGCTTACGTCCACTACCGCAGCGACCCGGCGTTCATCGCCGAGTTCAAGCACGAACTCAAGCACTTCGTCGGCCGGCCCAACCCCGTCTACCACGCGGCCCGTTTGTCGCGCGAGGTTGGCGGCGCACAGATCCACCTCAAGCGCGAGGACCTGAACCACACCGGCGCGCACAAGGTGAACAACACCATCGGTCAGGCCTTGCTGGCCAAGCGCATGGGCAAGCCGCGCGTGATCGCCGAGACCGGCGCCGGCCAGCACGGCGTGGCCACCGCCACCATCTGCGCCCGCTACGGCATGGAGTGCGTGGTCTACATGGGCTCTGAAGACGTCAAGCGCCAGAGCCCGAATGTCTATCGCATGCACTTGCTGGGCGCCAAGGTCGTGCCGGTCGAATCCGGCAGCAAGACGCTGAAGGACGCGCTCAACGAGGCGCTGCGCGACTGGGTGACCAACGTCGAGGACACCTTCTACATCATCGGCACCGTGGCGGGCCCGGCGCCATACCCCGAGATGGTGCGCAATTTCCAGAGCGTGATTGGCGAGGAGTGTCTCTGGCAGATGCCCGAGGCCATCGGACGACAGCCGGACGCGGTGATCGCCTGCGTCGGCGGCGGAAGCAACGCGATGGGCATCTTCTACCCCTACATCCCGCACGAGGGCGTGCGACTCATCGGCGTCGAGGCCGCCGGCCTGGGGCTGGACACCGGCAAGCACGCCGCCAGCCTCAGCGCGGGTTCACCCGGCGTGCTGCACGGCAACCGCACTTACCTGCTGCAGGACGACAACGGCCAGATCACCGAAACGCATTCCATCTCGGCCGGCCTGGACTACCCCGGCGTCGGCCCCGAGCACGCCTACCTCAAGGACACCGGCCGCGCCGAATACGTGGGCATCACGGACGACGAGGCGCTCGCCGCCTTCCATCGCCTGTGTCGCACAGAGGGCATCATCCCGGCGCTTGAGTCCAGCCATGCCATCGCCTACGCGATGAAGCTCGCTGCGACCATGAAGCCCGACCAGCACCTGCTGGTGTGCCTGTCCGGCCGTGGCGACAAGGACATCAACACCGTCGCCCGCCTGGCCGGCCTGGAGGGCATCGCATGAGCCCGCAGAGCCGCCTCAAGGGCGAATTCCCCCTCGGGGGGACGGCGCGAAGCGCAAAGGGGGTCGCATGAGCCGCATCGCCACCACATTCGACGCGCTTCGGCGGGACAGCAGAAAGGCGCTGATCCCCTATGTCACCGCCGGCGACCCGTACGCCGACGCCACGGTCGACATCATGCTGGCGCTGGCCGAGGGCGGCGCCGACGTGATCGAACTGGGCGTGCCTTTCTCCGACCCGATGGCCGACGGCCCGGTGATCCAGAAGGCCTCGGAGCGGGCGCTTGCGCGGGGCATCGGCATGCCGCAGGTGCTGCAGATGGTGCGCGACTTCCGCGCCCGCAACACCACCACGCCGATCGTGCTGATGGGCTACGCCAACCCGGTCGAGCGCTATGACCAGCGCCTCGGTGCCGGCGCGTTCGTCAAGGACGCGGCCACGGCCGGTGTCGACGGCGTCTTGATTGTCGACTACCCGCCCGAGGAGTGCGAGGCCTTCGCCGCCACGCTCAAGGCCCATGGCCTTGACCTGATCTTCCTTCTCGCGCCCACCAGCACCGAGCAGCGCATGGCCCAGGTGGGGGCGCTGGCCAGTGGCTACGTCTACTACGTGTCGCTCAAGGGCGTGACCGGCGCCGGCCACCTGGACACAGCCGCCGTGGCCGAGGCGGTGCCGCGCATCCGCCGGCACGTGAGCGTGCCGGTGGGTGTGGGTTTCGGCATCCGGGACGCGGCCTCGGCGCAAGCCGTGGGCCGGGTGTCGGACGGGGTGGTGATCGGTTCCCGGCTGATCCAGATCCTGGAAACCGAAACGCGCGACAATGCAAGTTTGGCGGCGCGGCGCTTCATCGGCGAAATCCGTGCCGCGCTGGACGCGCTGTCACCCGGCGCGCCGGTGACCCTGTAGGAATCAGAAGGAGCCTTGATCCATGAGCTGGCTTGAAAAACTGCTGCCCCCGAAGATCCAGCAGACGGACCCGAGCGAGCGCCGCTCGGTGCCGGAGGGGTTGTGGATCAAGTGCCCCTCCTGCGAGTCGGTGCTCTACAAGACTGACCTGGAGCAGAACATCAATGTCTGCCCCAAGTGCGACCACCACCACCGCATCGGCGCCCGTGACCGGCTCAATGCTTTCCTCGACGCCGAGGGCCGCTACGAGATCGGGCACGAGGTGCTCCCGGTCGACCCGCTGAAGTTCAAGGACAGCAAGAAGTACCCCGAGCGGCTGAAGGGCGCGCTGGAGACCACCGGCGAGACCGACGCCCTGGTCGTGATCGGTGGCGCGGTGATGAGTGTGCCGGTGGTGGCCGCCTGCTTCGAATTCGACTTCATGGGCGGCTCGATGGGCTCCGTGGTCGGCGAGCGCTTCGTGCGCGGCGTCGAATCGGCGATCGAGCAAAAGGTGCCCTTCATCTGCTTCACCGCCACGGGCGGTGCACGCATGCAGGAGGGGCTGTTCAGCCTGTTCCAGATGGCCAAGACCAACGCCGCGCTGACACGCCTGGCGAAGGCGAAGCTGCCCTACATCAGCGTGCTGACCGACCCGACCATGGGCGGCGTCTCCGCCAGCTTCGCCTTCGTGGGCGACGTGGTGATCGCCGAGCCCAAGGCGCTCGTCGGCTTCGCTGGCCAGCGGGTGATCAAGAACACCGTGCGTGAAGAGCTCCCCGAGGGATTCCAGCGCGCCGAGTTCCTGATGCAGAAGGGCGCGATCGACATGATCGTCGACCGCCGCCAGCTGCGTTCGACGATCGCGCGTCAGCTTGCGATGCTGCAGCGCCAATCGGCCGACGCGGTTGCATAGCCCCCACGCCCCCTCCCGGGGGCTGCCCCCCAAGGGGGCTCGCGCAGCGGACCGGCAAAGCCGGATCCGCGCACGCCACATGAGGTGTGGCTGCTCCTGATGGAGCGCCACCAGTCCCCACCCGCGAGATGAAGACGCTTGTCGACTGGCTGAGCCACAGCGAAAGCCTGCACCCCAAGACCATGGACCTGTCGCTGGAACGGGTGCAGCAGGTGCGCGACGCGATGGGCCTGCAGTTCTCGGTGCCGGTGATCACCGTGGCCGGCACGAACGGCAAGGGCTCGACCTGCTCGATGATCGAGTCGATCGCCCGCGCCGCGGGCTACCGCGTGGGCCTGTACATCAAGCCGCACCTGGTGCACTTCGAGGAGCGCTGCCGCGTCAATGGCCAAGCCGTGAGTGCGGGCTCGCTCTGCGACGACTTCGAGGCCGTCGAGCAGGCGCGGGGCGACACGGCGCTCACCACCTTCGAGTTCAGCACCCTGGCCATCATGCACCGGCTGGCGCGCGAGCCACTGGACCTGGTGATCCTGGAGGTCGGCCTGGGCGGCCGCTATGACGCGGTGAACGCGATCGACGCCGACTGCTCCGTGATCACCAGCATCGACCTCGACCACACCGAGTTCCTCGGTCCCGACCGCGAGAGCATCGGTCGCGAAAAGGCCGGCGTGCTGCGCACCGGCCGGCCCGGCATCGTCGCCGACCCGATGCCCCCCCAGTCGGTCATCGACGTGGGCACCGAGATCGGGGCGGACCTGTGGCTCAATGGTCGCGACTTCAACCACCAGGGTGACCGCCAGCAATGGTCGTGGAGCGGCCGCGGCCGGCGCTACCACGCGCTGGCCTTTCCGGCGCTGCGTGGTGCCAACCAACTGCTCAACG
The DNA here is from genome assembly GCA_049322835.1 of Pseudomonadota bacterium. Taxonomy (GTDB): domain Bacteria; phylum Pseudomonadota; class Gammaproteobacteria; order Burkholderiales; family Burkholderiaceae_C; genus Ideonella. Next base: position 89,058 of record JBMOQN010000022.1, read on the forward strand.
CCTCCGGGGCGATCGCCGCGCTGGAAGCGCTGCGCGATCGCCTGCCGATCAATGCACAGGCGGTGCGGGTCGGCCTTGCCCAAGTGGACCTCAAGGGCCGGTTCCAGATCGTCCCCGGCCAGCCCGCGCTGGTGCTCGATGTCGCGCACAACCCGCAGGCCGTGGCCGCGCTGGCCCTGAACCTGGACCAGATGGGTTTCTTCCCGCGCACCTTCGCTGTCTTCGGTGCGATGCGCGACAAGGACCTCGCCGGCGTGATGGCGCGCATCGCGCCGCTGATCGACCACTGGCACCTGTGCGACCTGCCGTTGGCGCGAGCCGCCAGCGCGCAGGATCTGGCCGCGCAGCTCCAGGGGCTCCAGGGTCTCAAGCCAGCGGCGTGGAATACCCACGCGGAGCCGGCTGCTGCGCTGGCCGCCGCCCTGGCCCAGGCAGACCCCGCTGATAGAATCGTGGTCTTCGGCTCGTTCTATACCGTGGGCGGCGTGCTGAAGCAAGGATTGCCCCGGCTGAGCGCGCCGCACCAGGCCTGACAAGGGCTTGACGGTCCCGGCCGCAGGGCCGGAGCGCGGCTTGACAGCCGCGCGGCGCTGGAGCGCCAGGTGCGTGCGTCTGCGGCGCGCCAAAACGACCAGCCCCGGTTGCCGAAACGCCGCCACGCATGGGTCTGCTGTCGAAACTCAAGTCCAGCTCCGGAGGCGCGCAAGGCGCCCGGGCCGGTGCCACCACTGACGCCAACGAGATCGTGCGCGATGCGCGAGCCCGGGCCCGCCGGCGGCTGATCGGCGCCGCCTTGCTGCTGGGGCTGGGCATCATCGGCTTCCCCCTGCTGTTCGAGACCCAGCCGCGGCCGATCGCGGTCGACATCCCCATCGAGATTCCCTCGCGCGACGCGGTGACACCGTTGCAGTCACCCGCATCGCGGCCGGCGCGCACTGCAGCGGCAGCACCGCCGCAGCCTCCGGTGGAGGGGGCGATTCCGACCGGCCCGGCAAGCATGGCCGGTGCACTGGAGCCGGCGCCGAAGCCGGATGAGGCGGTGCCACCCAAACCGGCCGAAACCCGCGTCGCCGAAGCGAAGCCCGCCGAAGTGAAGCCGCCCAAGCCGGTGGAGCCCAAGCCCGTCGAGGCCAGGCCGGAGCCCAGACCCGAGCCCAAGCCCGCCGAAGCCAAACCCGCCACGAAGCCCGCCGAACCGGCCCGCAACGGCACCAGCGACGAAGGCCGGTTCGTCGTGCAGATCGGCGCCTTCGCCGAGGCCGCCAGCGCGCGGGATGCCCGCCTGAAAGTCGAAGGCATGGGGCTCAAGACCTACACGCAAGTGATCGAGTCGGACACTGGCCGACGCATCCGCGTTCGCATCGGGCCCTACGGCACCAAGGCCGAGGCTGACAAGGCGGCGGCGCGCCTCAAGGCCGCTGGCCTGCCATCTGCTGTGTTGAAGCTGTGATGATCGCTGGCTTCAGCTGGGTCGACTGGGCGCTCGCCGCGGTGCTGCTGCTGTCGGTGGTGGTCGGCATGTGGCGCGGTCTGGTCTACGAAGTGCTCTCGCTGATCGGCTGGGTCGTGGCCTTCGTCGTGGCCCAGGCCTACGGCGCCACGGTTGCGGGCTGGCTGCCCTTCGGTACACCCGGCTCATTGACACGCCTGGCCGCGGCCTTCGCGCTGACCTTTTTCGGCGCGCTGGTGGCCTGGACACTGCTGGCCAAGCTGGCGCGCCTGCTGATCTCGGCCACCCCGCTGAGCGTGCTCGACCGGGCGTTGGGCGCCGGCTTCGGCTTCGTGCGTGGTCTGGTGGTGCTGCTGGCGATCACCCTCGTCGTGATGCTGACCCCCGCGTCGCGCGCGCCGGCCTGGCAGGCCTCGCGCGGCGCTGTGTGGCTGCAAGCCGTGCTGAACGGCCTCGAACCCTTGTGGCCTGCCGGTGCGCCGGCGCGCCAGGCGGCTTGAAACCAGGCTCGCCACCTTCGACTTTTCCTCATTCTCTGAACGGACGGACTTCCTCATGTGCGGCATCGTTGGCGTGATCTCCAAGCAGCCGGTCAACCAGCTGATCTATGACGCCCTGCTGCTGCTGCAGCACCGTGGCCAGGACGCGGCCGGGATCGTGACCATGCAGGGCACCAAGTGCTTCATGCACAAGGCCCGCGGCATGGTGAAGGACGTCTTCCGCACCCGCAACATGCGGGCGCTGCCGGGCACCGTGGGCCTGGGCCAGGTGCGTTACCCGACGGCCGGCAACGCCTACAGCGAGGAAGAGGCGCAACCCTTCTACGTCAACGCCCCCTTCGGCATCGTGCTGGTGCACAACGGCAACCTCACCAACGCGCTGGCGCTGAAGCAGGAGCTGTTCGACATCGACCGCCGGCACATCAACACCGAGAGCGACACCGAGGTGCTGATCAACGTGCTGGCGCACGAGCTCGAGCGGGCCGGCCGTGATCTCCCGCTGACACCCGCCTTGGTGTTCAAGGCCGTGGCCGCGGTGCACAAGCGCATCAAGGGCTCGTATGCGGTGGTCGCGCTGATCGCCGGCTATGGGCTGCTGGCTTTCCGCGACCCGTTCGGCATCCGGCCGCTGTGCTATGGCACGGCAGACACCGCCGAAGGCCCCGAAGTGATGGTGGCCAGCGAGTCGGTCACGCTCGAAGGCACGGGCCACAAGATCGTGCGCGACGTGGCGCCCGGTGAAGCCATCTTCATCGACCTGGAAGGCAAGGTGCATGCGCAGCAGTGCGCCGAGTCGCCCACCCTGAACCCTTGCATGTTCGAGTTCGTCTACCTCGCACGGCCCGACTCGGTGATGGACGGCATCTCGGTCTACCAGGCCCGCTTGAACATGGGCGAGACGCTGGCCCAGCGCGTGATCTCGACCATGCCGCCGTCGCAGATCGACGTGGTGATTCCGATCCCTGAATCGAGCCGCCCGAGTGCGATGCAACTGGCACAGAAGATCGGCAAGCCGTACCGCGAAGGCTTCGTGAAGAACCGCTACGTCGGCCGCACCTTCATCATGCCGGGCCAGTCGGTGCGCAAGAAGAGTGTGCGCCAGAAGCTCAACGCGATCGGCATGGAGTTCAAGGGCCGCAACGTGCTGCTGGTCGACGACTCCATCGTGCGCGGCACCACCAGCAAGGAAATCGTGCAGATGGCCCGCGAGGCCGGCGCCAACAAGGTCTACATGGCCTCGGCTGCGCCACCGGTGCGCTTCCCGAACGTCTACGGCATCGACATGCCGACCAAGGAGGAACTGATCGCGCACAACCGCAGCGTGGAAGAGATCCGCCAGTTCATCGGCGCCGATGCGCTGATCTACCAGGATGTGGACGCCATGAAGCGTGTCGTCGGCGCCTTGAACCGGAACATCGCCACCTTCGAGGCCTCGTGTTTCGACGGCCACTACATCACCGGCGACGTGTCGGCCGCCGACTTCGAGGCGATGAAGGCGCAGCGCGCGTCGCAGCCCGATGACGAGGACGGTCCGGAGCGCAGCCGCCTGGCGCTGCAGAGTCGGGGCGAGGCATGACGGCGGCCCCGCCCAAGAACACCCGTGGCGTGGCCAGCCCGCAGGCCCTGCCGGACGGGCTGCGCCCCGAGACGCTGGCGGTGCGCACCGCGCTGCCGTCCAGCCAGTACGGCGAGAACTCCGAAGGCCTGTTCCTCACCAGCGCCTACTTGCAGCCCGATGCCGCCACCTCGGCGCGCCGCTTCGCGGAGATGGAGGACTTCACCTACAACCGTACCAGCAACCCCACGGTGCGCAGCTTCGAGGCCCGGCTGGCCGCGATGGAAGGTGCAGAAGCGGCGGTGGCCACCACCACCGGCATGAGCGCGATCCTGCTGTTGATCATGGGCTTGCTGAAGTCGGGTGACCATGTGATCTGCTCACGCTCGGTCTTCGGCTCCACGATCTCGCTCTTTGCCAAGGAGTTTGGCAAGTTCGGTGTCGAGACCAGCTTCGTCTCGCAGACCGACCTCGTCGAATGGCGCGCGGCGCTGCGACCCTCCACGCGGCTGCTCTTCGCCGAGACGCCGACCAACCCGCTGACCGATGTCTGCGACATCCGGGCGCTGGCCGACATCGCCCATGAGGCGGGCGCGAAGCTGGTGGTCGACAACACCTTCTGCACGCCGGCACTGCAGCGCCCGCTGGCGCTCGGCGCCGACCTGGTGATGCATGCGGCCACCAAGTACCTCGACGGCCAGGGCAGGGTGATGGCCGGTGCGCTGTGCGGGGCCGACGCGCTGATCCGCGATGTCTTCGGCCCGGTGGTGCGCACGGCGGGCATGACCTTGTCCCCCTTCAACGCCTGGGTGGTGCTCAAGGGCATGGAGACGCTCTACCTGCGCATGAAGGCTCAGAGCGAAGCCGCGCTGCACGTGGCCCGCTGGCTCGAGCAGCACCCGGCGGTGGCGCGGGTGTACTACCCCGGCCTGGCCTCGCACCCGCAGCACGAGCTGGCCATGCGCCAGCAGTCCGGCTCGGGCGGGGCGGTGCTGTCGTTCGATCTGGACGCGCCGGACGCCACCGCCGCTCGCGCCGCTGCCTTCCACGTCATCGACAGCACCCGTGTGCTCAGCATTGCCACGAACCTGGGCGACACCAAGTCCATCATCACCCACCCGGCGACCACCTCGCACGGCCGGTTGACCGAGGCCCAGCGCCAGGCGGCAGGCATCGGCCAGGGCATGGTGCGCCTGGCGGTTGGCCTGGAGCACGTGGACGACATCACCGACGACCTGCAGCGCGGCCTCGCCACGCTTTCCAACTGATTCCATGACGACGACCGTTCGCACCCGCATCGCGCCTTCGCCCACCGGCTTCCTGCACCTGGGCACGGCCCGCACCGCGCTGTATTCCTGGGCCTATGCCCGCCACCACCGCGGCCAGTTCGTGCTGCGTATCGAAGACACCGACGTCGCCCGCTCGACGCAGGATTCCGTCGACCAGATCCTGCAGTCGATGCACTGGCTGGGCCTGGACTACGACGAAGGCCCGATCTACCAGATGCAGCGGCTGGAGCGCTACCAGGCCGTGATCGACAGCATGCTCGCCGCGGGCACCGCCTACCGCTGCTACACCACGCCGGAAGAACTCGATGCCTTGCGGGAGCAGCAGAAAGCACGCAACGAGAAGACCGGCTATGACGGCCGCTGGCGCCCCGAGCCCGGCAAGGTGCTGCCACCGGTGCCCGAAGGCGTGAGACCGGTGATCCGCTTCAAGAACCCGCGTGACGGCGCGGTGCGCTGGGACGACCTGGTCAAGGGCGAGATCGTCATCGGCAACAAGGAGTTCGACGACCTGATCATCCAGCGCGCCGATGGGGTGCCGACCTACAACTTCGCCGTGGTGGTCGACGACTGGGACATGGCGATCACCCACGTCTTCCGCGGTGACGAGCACATCAACAACACGCCGTGGCAGATCAACATCTACCAGGCGCTGGGCGCGCCGCTGCCGCTGTTCGGGCACTTGCCGGTGATCCTGGGCGACGATGGCCAGAAGCTCTCGAAGCGGCGTGGCGCAGTGGCGGTGTCGAACTACGAAGACAGCGGCTACCTGCCCGAGGCGATGCTCAACTACCTCGCGCGCCTGGGATGGAGCCACGGCGACGACGAGCTGTTCTCGCGCGAGCAACTGGTGGGCTGGTTCGACGGCACCCACCTCAACAAGAGCCCGGCCCAGTGGGACGCAGCCAAGCTCTCATGGGTCAATGCGCAGTACATCAAGCAGGCAGACGATGCGCGCCTGGCCACGCTGGTGGCTGCGCAGCTGTGCCAGCGGGGCATCACGGTGACGGACGAAGCTGAGCTGACGCCGATGTGTGCGCTGTTCAAGGACCGCTGTGCCACGACGGTGGAGCTGGCCGACTGGCTCGCGATGTACTTCCTGCCGGTGTCGCCCAGCGCGGAGGACCTGGCCACCCATCTCACCGAGTCTGTGAAGCCGGCTCTCGAAGCTCTGCGGGCGCGACTGGCCGAGATCGACTGGGACAAGGGCACGATCCAGCAGGCCATCAAGGACACCATCGCCGAGCACAAGCTGAAGATGCCGCAACTGGCGCTTCCGCTGCGCGTGCTCGTCTGCGGCCGGGCGCAGACGCCCTCGATCGACGCGGTGTTGTCGCTGTTCAATCGCAACGATGTGCTCAGCCGCTTGCGCACTGTTTAAAAACCGGTATATACTCTTGGTCTTCGCTCAACGGCGTTACCGCAGAAGTTGAAGCAAGATCCGAAGCGAAAGCAACGGATCGATGCCGAAGCCAAACGGGGGTATAGCTCAGCTGGGAGAGCGCTTGCATGGCATGCAAGAGGTCAGCGGTTCGATCCCGCTTACCTCCACCACACCAGGTGGCGTCGTCGAGTGAATGGAAAGGACACAGTCCCCTTCGTCTAGAGGCCTAGGACACGACCCTTTCACGGTTGTAACAGGGGTTCGAATCCCCTAGGGGACGCCAAATACTTCAGTTGACACTGCGGTATATGGCACGGGTGGTTGAAGCCCGGGGTCGCAGGATCCAAACTTCAGCACCACTGCGGAGTGGTAGTTCAGTTGGTTAGAATACCGGCCTGTCACGCCGGGGGTCGCGGGTTCGAGCCCCGTCCACTCCGCCAATATTCAACGGGTCAGCACTGCAAGGTGCTGACCCGTTTTTCTTTCTGGTGGCCAAAGCGTCAGTTCGGTCCGTGCGCATAGCTGAAGGCGCGCGTGATCGTCCACTTGTCGTCGCGGTGGCGCCAGAGGATCGTGAACTCGGCCCGCCCCTCGCAGGGATGCGTCTGGCCGCCCGGCTTGTAGTGGCAGAAGCGATGCTCGCCGCGGGCAAGCGCACCGTAACCCTTGATGGGCCACACCTTCAAGCTGCCGGGCACCAACTCGCGCTGGAACTTGCCGCAAACGTTGGCCCGGGTCTGCGCGATCATGACCTCGCGTGTCCAGGTGACGCCGCCGAGGTCGTGATAGAACTCGACGTCAGGCTCGAAGAAGCTCGCGTATCGATCGAGCTGGGCAGGCGCGTCGCAGTGGTTGAAGGCATCGAAGGCGGCGTCGTCGAGCGCCGCGATGGTGCTCATGAGCTCTGCCTCAGGCGGCGAACTCCCCGCCGCCTGGGCCACCATGGCGACGCCAGCGAGTGCGAATCCAAGGGTTCGGTTGAGAAGAGCGGTCATCGATCGGCCTCTTGATGCGCGGAAATGCGGCATCCTCCTGGCCGCTCGTGGGCTCGGCAAGCCTCCTGCGATGGCCGGCAGCGCGACGGCGACAAGCCGCTGATCGGCTCGACAGACCGCATCCACCCGGCGGCCGGCCTGACCTCATGCGCTGGCGGTCGGCGCGCATTCCACCCGGGGCAGCGTGAGCGTGAACAGCGCGCCGCCGTCCGGCGCGTTGGCGGCGGCCAGGTGGCCGCCGTGCTGTTCGACGATGCCGTAGCTGATCGACAGGCCGAGGCCGGTGCCGGCGCCCACCGGCTTGGTGGTGAAGAAGGGGTCGAAGACGCGGCCCAGGTGCTCCGGTGCAATGCCGGGGCCGTTGTCGCGCAGCGTGAGCGTCAGTTGCCCCGGCCCGGTGTGCAGTTCGATCCAAAGGCTGGGCTGGCGGGTGGCACCCGAGGCGGCGTCGTAGGCGTTCTGGATCAGGTTCATCAGCACCTGCAGCAGCTGGCCGGCGCTGCCGTGCACGCAGCAGGGCTCGCCCGCCTGCCAGTGCACGCTGAAGCTCGGCGCCGTGCCCTTGCAGACCCAGTGGATCGCGCGCTCGACCACCGCGTTGAGCTCGACCCGCGAGCGCTCCTCACGGTCGACGGCCGAAAAGCGGCGCAGCCCCTGCACGATGTCGGCGGTGCGCTGCGCGCCCTCGAGCGTGCCTTCCATCAGCGAAGGCAGGTCGGCCAGCAGGGCGTCGATGCGCAGTTGCCGGCGCAGGCCGGCCTGCTCGGCGGCGGGCGCGCCGGCGTGCACCGCGCCCAGGTACTGCTGCAGCCGCTCGCTGTAGCGCTGCAGAGCATGCACGTTGCCGAGCACGAAGCTGATCGGGTTGTTCAGCTCGTGCGCCACGCCGGCCACCAGCCGCCCCAGCGAGGCCAGCTTCTCCGAGTGCAGCAACTGCTGCTGGGTGCGTTTGAGCGCTTCGTGGGCCTCGCGCAGCGCGTGGTAGGCACGCTTGAGCTCGCCCATCGGGCGGCCCACCAGCACATGGCCCACGCGGCGCCCGGCCGCGTCGCGGCGCGGGGTGATGTTGAAGTCGACCGGCACTGCAGCGCCCACCGGGCCACGCAACGTCAGCTCGACCACCGTGCCGGCCTCGCCGCTGGCGGCCTGGGCCAGCGCTGCGGTCAGGCGGCTGACGGCGTCGGTGTCGCCCTCACCGTCGGCCATCCACTGCGCCAGCGCGGTGCCGCGCAGTTCGGCGTCGCTGCGGCCCACCAGCTCGCACAGCGCAGGGTTGGTCTCTTCGATCTGCCCGTTTCGGTTGATGGCCACCAGCACGTCGCTCATCGCCGCCAGCAGGCTGAAGATGAACTGCTGGCTCTGCTCCAGCTCGGCGTTCTTGGCCTCCAGCGCGATCTCGTCGGCCACGAGCTGCGAGTAGACCTCGTCCATCTTGTGGATCACGTCGAGCCAGGCGGCCTCGTCCAGCCCTTCGGGCGCAGGCGCGGCCCCATCGGCGGCGTTGCGGGGGGGGCGGGTGCTCATGGCGCGCGTTTCAATGCACCGTGCAGACCATGCAGGGGTCGAAGGACCGCACCACGTGCTGCACCGCCACCGGGGTGCGCTCGCCTTCCTGAACCGGGGTGCCGACCAACGCGGCCTCCAGCGGGCCGGGCTGGCCCAGGGCGTCGCGGGGCGAGAAGTTCCAGCTCGTGGGCGCGACGATCTGGTAGCTGGCGATGCGACCGCGCTCGATGCGCAGCCAGTGGCCCAGGGCACCGCGCGCGGCTTCGGTCAGGCCGCAGCCGCTGGCCGAATCGGGCAGCGGGCCGTCGGCGCAGAAGGGCTCGCGCGGCTGCAGCGCGGCCAGCCATTGCTCCATCTGTGGCACCACCACCGCCAGCTCCAGCAGGCGCGCCAGCACGCGCGTGTAGACCGTGCCGCCACATCGCGCCACCGCGGCGCGCACCAGCGCGTGGCCGGCGGCGAGACGGCGGGCGATGGCCCCGGTCTCGCAGGGCTGGCCGTCGAGCCGCGGGGCCTTGTTCCAGGTGTAGGCCTCGGGCTTGTCGGCTTCGGGCAGGGTCACGCCCTGCGCCGGGTGGCGGGGTGGACCGTCGTCGGCAAGCCAGGCGTGGCGGGTGTCTTCGGTCAGGCCGGCCAGATCTGGGGTGGCCAGCGTACCCAGGGCCTCGCTCCACAGGCCGGCGGGCGCGCTGGCGTTGCCGTGGCTCAGGTAGCGGCCCGGGCCGCGGCCCAGATTGTCCAGCCCGGTGTCGGCGGCCACGGTGAGGAACAGGCGCAGGTCGCCGCGCAGCGGCCCCTGGGCATGCCAGGCTTCGAGCGCCGCTTCGTCACCGAGCGCCGCCACCTCTTCCAGCGGCGCGGCGAAGGTGTGCCGCTCCAGGAAGGCGCGGAACTCGCGCACCAGAGCCAGCAGGCGAAGCCGCTCGGCCGCCTCGATGGCCCTTGCGCTGCCGCCGGGCGACACGCTGTGGGTATGCGGCCATTTGCCGCCCAGCGCGCCGATGATCTGGAACCAGCGCTGCCGGGCCGCGATGGCCGCGCGGGACTGCTCGCCGCGGCCGGCCTCGAAGCGCTTGTGCACTTCGCCGAACCAGGCCCGCCCCGCATAGGCCGGGCGGGCGAAATCAGGCATGAAGAACAGGTAGAAGTGCGTCAGATGGTCGGCCAGGTTCTCGGTGGCGAGCATGAGGTCGGTGGCGATGCGGCCGTTGGGCGGCGGCACCAGGCCCGCGGCGTCGGCCAGCGCGCGGGCCGCGGCCACCGACTGCGAGACCGAGCAGATGCCACAGATGCGCGGCACGATCACCAGCGCATCGTGCGGGTCGCGGCCCTGCAGCAGGTTCTCGAAGCCGCGGTACATCGGGGCGGTGACCTGCGCCTGCGCCACCCGGCCCTCCTGGACCGTGAGGCGGACTTCCAGGTCACCTTCGACCCGGTTGAAGGGCCCGACGATCAGTCGTGTGGCGGGGGAGGCGTCCATTGGGGGGAAGCATAGCCTCGGCGGCGACCGGCCCGAGGCGGAACACCGCCACGGCCTGCACCAGCTGGGCGGAACGTTGCTCGAGCGCCTGGGCGGCGCGCCCGTTGCGGGCGAGCCGGGCTGCGCCTTCGCGGGTCTGGGCATCGAGCGCGGCCGTGCTGGCGCCCAGCGTTCCCAGCGCATGGCCGCGGGCCTGGCTCTCGGCGGCCAGGGTGGCCAGGCGCTCGGCCACCGTGCCCGACGCGCCGACGATGCGGTCCATCGCGGCGCCGGCCTGTTCCACCTGCGTGCGGCTTTCGTGGATCTGCTGCACCGCGGTGTCGATGTGCGAGCGCACCTGGCCGGCCGCCTCGCTGCAGCGTTGCGACAGCATGCGCACCTCGTGGGCGACGACGCCGAACTCGGCCCCGGCGGTGCCGGCCCGGCTGGCGGCGGCGGCGGCGTTGAGGGCGAGCACGCCAGTCTGGCTGGCCAGGCGTGTGATCAGCAGCGCCGCTTCGTGGATGTGGCGGGCGCCGGCATCGGCTTGCTGCATGCGATCCACCGCGCCGCCGATCACCAGCTGGGTCTCGTGCGCGGTGCGCCGCGTGTCGGCTGCCTGGGTGGCCGCGTGCTGTGCCGCGCCGGCGCTGGCCTGCACGCCCAGCGCCTCGCGCTGCAAGGTGGCCGCTGCTTCGGCGAGGGCGAGCGACTGGCGTTCGGCCTGCTGCTGCTGGGCGTGGCTTGCCTCGGCGATCTCACGGCCTCGGGCATGCACTGCGTCCGCCTCCGCCCGCACCGCGCTGACCAGTTGCACCAGCTGCCGTTGCATGCGGGCCAGGTCGCCCATCACGCCCCGGGCTTCGGTGGGTACCGGGCCGCCGAGGTCCCCGTCGGCCACGCGGCGCGCGCAGCTGCCCAGCACCTGCGGTTCGGCCCCGAGGGCTGAGGTGAGGCCCTGGATGATCCAGGTGCTGACGACGATGCCGCCGGCCGAGGCGGCCGCCGCGAGCCCGCCGATCCACCACGCGGCGCGCCGGCTGGCGGCCAGGGCCTCCGGCGTGGCCAGTTGGTCGGCCAGCGAGCGCATCTGCACGATGGCGAGCGAGGCGATGACGATGCACAGGAGCGTGGCACTGCCGAAGGCGAACAGCAGGCGTTGGGCGACGGTGATGCGCGACAGCATGCCTTGCGCCAAGACAAGAAGCGTGCCGTCCTCGGCGCTTCGTTGCTTTCCCTCGTGGAGCCGCTGCGGTGGTTGCTGCGGCCGGCCGATGTTGCGGTGCGGAGCCGAGCGCTTTGCCTGCGCTGCTGGAAGCTGGCTTGTCAGCCGAGGCGTGTCTTCTTCGCCGCCGGTGCGACCACCACATGGTCCGCCGTGGCGTTTGATTTCACGCGCCGCGGCGTGGCGCTCTTGGACAGCGAGGCCAGCGCCACGAACCAGGCCTTGGGCATGTCGGTGGGCAGGCCGATGGGGATGCCGGCCACCTTCGGCGTCCGGTGGTAGGGGTGGCCCGGGTCCTGGAAGCCGGGCTCGGTGCAGCTGATGCAGGCGTAGCCGCCGCGGGTGCAGGAGCCCTGGCCGTTCCACAGCCGGGTGTTGCAGTCGGCATGAGCCTGGGTGCCCTTGCAGCCCATGTGTTCCATCATGCAGCCCAGGTCGGAAGGCTTCTCGGCACTGGCCTTGAACTCGTAGAACTCGTTGCGCGTGCACCCGTGGTGCACCAGCTGGTCGGCATAGAAGCGCGGCCGGGCCAGGCTGTCCAGCGCGTCGGCGCCCAGGCTGCCATCGGCCAGGGCCATCAGCGTCTCGACGACCCAGCCGGGGTGCGTGGGGCAACCGGCCACGTTGATCACCGGCAGCCCGTCGCGGGCGCGGAAGGCGGCGCCCAGCAGGCCGCCGGGCAGGTCGTCTTCGTACTGCAGGCCGCAGGCCTCGGTGGGGTTGGCGCCGGCGGCGCTCACGCCACCCCAGGCCGCGCAGCTGCCCACCGCCACCACGTGGCGGGCCACGGAGGACAGCCGCGACACCCACTGCATCATCGGCAGGCCGGTGCCTGCGAGCAGGTGGAAGCGGCCGCTGCCGTTCGGCCCGCGCAGGATGGCGCCTTCGACGCACAGCACGTCCAGCTGCTCGCGGCCGTCGAGGCAGGCCTCCAGCAGGTCGACCAGCTCGTGACCGGATTCGAGCGAGAGCGAGGGGTGCCACAGCAGTTGCACACCCGCTGACTCCAGCAGCGCGGGGAAGTCGGTGGTGTCGGCGCAGAGCAGCGACATGCTGCAGCCGCCGCAGCCGCCACTTTGCAGCCAGAGGACCTTGAGCATCAGTGCTTCTCCGTGCTGCGGGCTTCGAGGCCGAAGCGCAGCAGCTTGGCGCGCAGCCCGACGCGCGACAGGCCCAGCTCCGCCGCGGCGCGGGTCTTGTTCCAGCGGTGGCGCAACATCACCTCGCGCAGCAGCATCGCCTCGATGGCGTCGAGCCGCTCCTGCAAAGTGCCCTGGGCCGGCAGGGCCGGCTCGGCGGCGGCCGCCTGGGCGCGGCCGGTCTGGCCCTGCAGCAGGCGCGGCGAGAAGTCGGCTGCGCGCACCTCGGCACCGTCGCCGAGCGCCAGCGCCCGGGCGATCTCGTTGCGCAGCTCGCGGATGTTGCCGGGCCAGGGGTAGCCCATCAGCACGGCACGCGCGTCGTCGTCGAAGCGGCGGGCGGGCAGGGCCAGCTCGGCCGCGGCGTCGGCCAGCAGCCGCTCGGCCAGCGGCATGATGTCGCCCGGCCGCTCGCGCAGCGGGGGCATCTGCAGCGAGACGCCGGCCAGCCGGTAGTACAGGTCTTCGCGGAAGCGGCCGGCGCGGACGTCGTCCTCCAGCCGGCGGTGGGTGGCGGCGATCACCCGCACATCCACCGGCACGGTGCGGGTGGCGCCCACCGGCCGCAGCTCGCCTTCCTGCAGCACGCGCAGCAGCTTGACCTGGAACAGGGGCGAGGTCTCGCCGATCTCGTCGAGGAACAAGGTGCCGCCGTCGGCGCGCTGGATCAGGCCAACGTGGTCTTCGGTCGCCCCGGTGAAGGCGCCGCGCTTGTGGCCGAAGAGCTCGCTCTCCAGCAGGGTGTCGGGGATGGCGGCGCAGTTCTCCACCACGAAAGGCCGGGTCAGGCGCGGGCTGGCGTAGTGGATGGCGCGCGCCATCAGCTCCTTGCCGGTGCCCGACTCGCCCAGCACCAGCACCGAGAGGTCGTGCCGCGCGATGCGCGCCGCCATCTCGCACACGCCGTCGAGCGGGCTGCCGGGCGCACGCACGATGCGCTCGAAGCCGTAGATGCTGCGCGCCTCGTTCAGGCGGCTGCCGAGCCGCGAGCGCAACGCGGGCGCACCGGCGCGCAGGTCGAGGTCGAGCCGGTGCAGCCCGCGGTGCAACTGGCTGGCCTCGATCGCGCCACGCACCGTGTCGAGCAGGTGCTGAGGCACCCAGGGCTTGAGCACGTACTGGTAGATGCCGGCCTCGTTGACGCCGGCGATGATGTCCTCGCTGTCGGCATAACCCGAGATGACGATGCGGACGACGTCCGGCCACTCGGCGCGCACCTGCTTGAGGAAGTCGACCCCGCTCTGGCCCGGCATGCGCTGGTCGCACAGGATGACCGCCACCGCGTGGCGCGAGAGCAGCTCGCGCGCCACGCCGGTGTCGCTGGCCGTCAGCACGCGGAAGTCGTCGTCCAGCGTGCGGCGCATCGCCTCTTGCGAACGCTGCTCGTCGTCGACCACCAGCACCAGCGGCCGATCGGCCTCGGGCTCGAAGGAGTCGACGGGTTCAGGGGCGTTCATCGGCGGTGGGTGGCCAGGTGGCGCGGCGTCCAGGCGTGCGGCTTGCGGTGCACGAAATGGTGCCTCGCCACATGGTAGCTGGGGTCGAAGCCGAAGAAGTTGCGCCGCATGGCTTCGAGCTCTGAGGCCCGGTATTCGGCCAGCGGCCGCAGCGCTTCGTCGGCCGCGCGGCGGGCAGCCTTGGCCGCGATGCGCTGCGGCAGCGCCCCGTCGGCCGCCAGGGCCAAGGCCCGAGCGCGCAGGGCGGCCTCGTCGGGCAGCACCGCATCGACGAGGCCGCGCCGCAGGGCTTCGGCGGCGCCCATCGGCAGGCGGCCCCGCATCAGGGCAGCCGAGGCTTCTGCCCCGATGCGGCGCGGCAGCAGGTAGGTCCAGTACTCGCTGCCATGCAGGTTGCCCATGTTGCGGTAGTGCGGGTTCAGCACCACGCCGGGCAGCGCCCACACCTCGTCGCCCGCCAGGGCCAGGAAGCAGCCACCGGCCCCGGCGTTGCCGCGCAGCGTGGCGGCCACCAGGCGGTCGGTGGTCTCGATCAGTGCGAGGCTGAGGTCGTCGATCGCCTCGATGGCCCGCATCGAAGCCTCGGCCGCGCTGTCGCCCGGCCGGGCCGATGCCGCCTCGATCTCGTGCAGGTGGATGCCGTTGCAGAACTGGTCGGCCCCGCCGGCCAGCACCAGCACCTGGGTGTCGCGCCCGCGGGCCTGCTGCCAGGCCTCGCGCAGCCGGGCCGAGCCGCGCTCGCCCAGTGCGCCGTTGTGCATGTCGAAGGCCAGCCAGCCGACGCGGGCGCCGGGTGGCCCGAACTCCTCGTAGTGCACTTCATCGTGATCCGGCGGCGGAGCGCCGTCGGCGCCCCACAGCGGCTGCAGCCATTCCGGCAGCCTGGCCGCTTCGGGCAACGCCAGCGTGGGCGGCAGCTTGAGGCCGCTGCCGGCTTCCTCGCGCACCGCGCCGACCCACACCGCGCCCTCGGCGCAGCGCACCCGCACCGCCGGGCCGCGGCGGGCCATCAGCGCGCCCGGCAGGGCCTGCGCATCGAGCGGGTGGGGGGTGGCCGGGTGCACGTCGAAGATGCGCAGCTCGCGGCCGGCCAGCACCGCCCAGGCGCCCGGGGCGCCGTCGGCGCTGCGGGCCCGACGCAGCACGGCCGCGGCGTCGTGGCGCGCCCAGTGGATGCGCCGCTGCTCGGCCGGCACCGGGCCGCGCAGCGGGCCGGGGGTGACCACGCGCGGGCGCTCGTCGCGCTGGATCGCGGCCAGTGCGTCGGCCACCGCCTGCACCGCGGCGTCGGCCAGCGCGTGGCGGTACACGGCGGATTTCGTCGCCCCCTCGGGCAGGTCGTACAGGCGCTCGGCCCAGACCGGGCCGGCGTCGAAATCACCGTTGGCCTGCAGCACGGTCACGCCCCAGTGTGGCTGGCCTTCGAGCAGCGCCCAGTCGAGCGCCGCCGGCCCGCGGTCGCCGGCCGGGCCGGGGTGGACGACCAGGCTGGGCAGGCGCTGCCACACCGAGGCCGGGATGCGGCGCTTCAGGAAGGGCGCGACCAGTACGTCCGGCCGGGCCTGGGCCACGGCTTCCTCCGTCACGCTGTCGGCGATGTCGAGCTCGACGCTGACCTCGTGGCCCCACTCGCGCAGCTCGACGAACAGCCGCTGCGTCAGGCTGTTGAACGAATGGGCCAGCAACAGCACCCGCATGGTCGTCAGGTCAACAGATGCGCGGCAGCGGCTCGCCCGTCAGCCAGTCGACCACGCGCTGGCCGCCGAAGCGGGTGGCCATCTGCACGAAGCGGTGCGGGTCGTCCACCACCTCGCCGATGCGGGCGGCCTCGCGGCCCAGCGGGTGGGCGCGCAGGGCGGCCAGGGCGGCGTCCGCATGGGCTGCGTCCACCACGGCGATCAGCTTGCCCTCGTTGGCGATGTAGAGCGGGTCGAGCCCGAGCAGCTCGCAGGCGCCGTCCACCTCGGCGCGCACCGGGATGGCCGCCTCCTGCAGCCGCAGGCCCACGGCGGACTGGCGGGCGACCTCGTTCAGCGTGGTCGCCAGGCCGCCGCGTGTGGGGTCGCGCAGGGTGTGCACCGCGCCCTCGGGCACCGCGGCCAGCAGCGCGGCCACCAGGCCATGCAGCGCGGCGGTGTCGCTGCGCACCGTGGTCTCGAAGCCCAGCGACTCGCGCTGCGACAGCACCGCGATGCCGTGGTCGCCGATCGAGCCGGACAGCAGCACCACGTCGCCGGGGCGGGCCAGCGCGCCACCGATGCGCCGCCCGGCGGGCAGCGCGCCCAGGCCGGTGGTAGCGATGTAGACGCCGTCGCCCTTGCCCTGCTCGACCACCTTGGTGTCGCCGGTGACGATGGGCACGCCGGCATCGCGCGCCGCCGCGGCCATCGACTCGACGATGCGCTTGAGCGTGGCCAGCGCGAAGCCCTCTTCGAGCACGAAGCTGGCCGACAGCGCGACCGGCAGCGCGCCCATCATCGCCACGTCGTTGATCGTGCCGTGCACGGAGAGGCAGCCGATGTCGCCACCGGGGAATTCCAGCGGCGAGATCACGTGGCCATCGGTGGCCATCACGAGGCGGTGGCCGGGCGGCAGGTCGAGCACCGCGCCGTCGTCGCCCGCGCGCAGCGCCGGGTTGTCGAAGGCGCGGGCGAACAGCTCGTCGATCAGCTGCGCCGCGGCGCGCCCGCCGGCACCGTGGTTCATGTCGACGCAGCCGTGCTTGAAGTCGATCGGCCGGACATAGTCGGGTTTGGTCATGCGAGGCTTCCCTCCACCGAGGCCGCCGCGACGGGAATGCCCCGAAAGCGCCCGTACGTCCAGTGCGCCGCGCAGGCGCCTTCCGAAGACACCATGCACGAGCCCATCGGGTTCTCGGGCGTGCACACGGTGCCGAAGAGCTTGCAGTCCTGCGGCTGCTTCACGCCGCGCAGGATGGCGCCGCACTCGCACTGCTTGTGGTCGGGCACCGGCCGGTAGCTCAGCTCGAAGCGCTGCTCGGCGTCGAAGCGGGCCCAGGCGGGGCGGATCTTCAAGGCGCTGTAGGGCACCTCGCCCAGGCCGCGCCACTCGAAGCGCTCGCGCAGCTCGAACACCTCGGCCACCAGCCGCTGCGCGGCCAGGTTGCCCTCGCGCGTGACGGCGCGGGTGAACTGGTTTTCCACGTCGGCGCGGCCTTCGTTGACCTGGCGCACCAGCATCCAGATCGACTGCATCACGTCCAGCGGCTCGAAGCCGGAGATGACCACCGGCTTGCGGTACTCGTCGGCAAAATGCTCGTAGGGCTGGGCGCCGATGATGATGCTCACGTGCGCCGGGCCGATGAAGCCGTCGATCGGCACGGTGCCCCACTGCCGCACTTCGGCCGATTCGAGGATGTGGGTGATCGCGCTGGGGGTGAGCACATGGCAGGCCAGCACGCTGAAGTTGGGCAGGTCTTCGGCCGCGGCCTGGCGGATGGCCAGCGCGGTGGGTGGCGTGGTGGTCTCGAAACCGATGGCGAAGAACACCACCTGGCGCTCGGGGTGGGCGCGCGCGATCGCCAATGCGTCGGCGGCCGAATACACCATGCGGATGTCGGCGCCTCGGGCCTTGGCTTTCATCATCGACAGGCTTCCGGACGCCGGCACGCGCATCGTGTCGCCATAGGTCGCGACGATGGCACCGTGCTCCAGCGCGAGCGAGATCGCCTGGTCGATGCGGCCGATGGGCAGCACGCACACCGGGCAGCCGGGGCCGTGGATCATGCGGATGGCCGGCGGCAGCAACTCGGTGATGCCATAGCGGGCGATGGCGTGGGTGTGGCCGCCGCAGAACTCCATGAACGCATAGCGGCGGCCGGGCTGGCACTCGGCAGCGATGCGCCGGCCGAGCGCACGGGCCAGCTCGCCGTCGCGGAACTCGTCGATGTACTTCATGCGCCGGCCTCCGGCAGGGTTTGCAGGCCGGCCAGCAGGGCCAGCGTGCGCTCGGCTTCGAGCGGGTCGATCAGCCCGATGGCATGGCCCACGTGCACGATCACGTAGTCGCCGGGGCCGGCTTCGGGCACCAGCGCCACCGAGACGGTCTTGCGCACGCCGCCGAGCTCGACCAGGGCCTCGTCGGCGCCGCGGCGCTCGATCAGGCGGGCGGGAATGGCCAGGCACATGGTCAGCAGGTCTCCATGGAGGTGTCGCGGTGGGTGGCCGGCGGCGCGGTGGCCAGGCTCTGCGCCACCAGCCAGGCCTGGCCGAGCGCCAGGCCTGCGTCGCCGCAGTCCACCGTTTGCGGCCGACAGGTGCGCAGGCCGTGGGCCTGGCAGCCGGCTTCGATGCCGCGGCTGAGCAGGCGGTTGTGGAAACAGCCCCCGGTGAGGGCAAGGTGGCTGGTGCCATGCCGCGCCGCGGCCTGCACCGCCACCTGCACCAGGCCGGCCGCCAGTGCGCCGTGGAAGCGGGCCGCACCGTGGCCGGGGTCGGTCTCGTCGAACAGGGCGCCCACCAGGGCCGGCAGGTCCAGCCCCGCTGCCGGCAACGAGGGCGGCTCCGACCGCGCCAGCCAGGCGGTGGCGGCCTGCTCCAGCGCGATGGCGGCCTCGGCCTCCTGCTGGCACAGCGGCGCCAGGCCGAGTGCGGCGGCGGCCGCGTCGAACCAGCGGCCGGCGCCGCTGCTGCGCGGGCATCGCAGGTCGCGCTGCAGCAGCGTGGCCACGCCGCGGGCCCGCGCTTCGCCCACCTGCGGGCCGAAGCGCGGCACGATCTCGTCGCCACGGCCCAGGGCGTGCAGCACCGCGGCGGCCAGGCGCCAGGGCTCGCGGGCGGCGGCGTCGCCGCCAGGCAGGGCCAACAGTGGCAGGTGGGCCAGGCGCTCGAAGCTGCCGGCCTGCGCAGCGAGCAACTCGCCGCCCCAGGCCGTGCCGTCGGTGCCCAGGCCCACGCCGTCCAGTGCCAGGCCGAGCACCGGCTCGGCGCCGCTCCAGCCTTGCTCGGCCATCACCACGCCGAGGTGGGCATGGTGGTGCTGCACCGGCCGGGCCGGCACGCCCAGGCGCCGGGCCCAGGCCTCGGCCGCTCGGGTGCTGGGGAAATCGGGGTGCAGGTCGTGCGCCACCGCGTCGATGCGCCAGCCACGGGCGACCGCCTTGTCGACCAGCGATTCGAGCGCCGATTGCAGCGCGGCGCAGGCGGCCGGGTCCGACAGGTCGCCGTGCAGCGGCGACCACATCACCTCGTGCCCGTGCAGCAGGCAGGCGCGGTTCTTCAGGAAGGCGCCGGCCGCCAGCACCGTGGGCGGCGCGGCCACGTCGAGCGCCTGCGCGGTCAGGCCAGACACGACGGCACCTCTTGCGGCAGCGGCGGCGCGGGCGGCGCCGGGGTGGCGGCATCGGCGAGCAGCCAGTCGAGCCAGGCCTCCATGCCGACGCCGCTGCGGGCCGAGAGCAGCAGCACCTCGATGCCGGGGTTCACGCGGCGCGCATAGGCCACGCAGGCCGCCAGGTCGAAATCGACGTGCGGCAGCAGGTCGACCTTGGTCAGCACCATCAGCCGCGCGGCGGCGAACATGTCGGGGTACTTGAGCGGCTTGTCTTCGCCCTCGGTGACCGAGAGGATCGCCAGCTTGCCGCGCTCGCCCAGGTCCCACATCGCCGGGCACACCAGGTTGCCTACGTTCTCGATGAACAGCAGCGCCGGGCCTTCGTGGTCGTGGGCGTGGTCGTGATCGTGACCGTGCCCATGCGCATGGCCATGCAAAGGCAGGCGCGCAAAGGCCTCGCCCACCATCTGCGCATCGAGGTGGCAGCCCTTGCCGGTGTTGACCTGGATCGCCGGCACGCCGGTGGCGCGGATGCGGTCGGCGTCATGGCTGGTCTGCTGGTCGCCCTCGATCACGCCCAGGGGCCGGTGCGGGTGACGCTCGCGCAGCGCCCGCAGCGTGGCCGTGAGCAGGGTGGTCTTGCCCGAGCCGGGGCTGGAAACGAGGTTCCAGGCCGCCACGCCGTGCGACGCGAAGTGCGCCCGGTTGGCCTCGGCGAAACGCTGGTTGCTGCCCAGCACGTCGGCTTCGAGCTGGATGGTGCGCGCCTCGTCCAGCCCGGGCACCGACACGCGCGCCCGGCCCAGGCCGTAGTGCAGGTCCTGGCTGGCCGGCGGGTGATCGGGGTGGGAATGGCCGTGGCTGGCGGCCGGGGGGGCCTCGCCGGTCGTGCTGCAACCGCATACCACGCACATGGGTGTCTCCTGATCTCGGTGTGTTCAGTTGTCGTGCACCAGCAGCTCGCGCACACGCAGCTCCTGGCCGCCGGTGGGCTGCAGGCGGGGGCTGCCGCAATTCGGGCAGTCTTCGAGCCGGCTGCGGATTTCCACGCTCGTGCAGCAGCCGTGGCACCAGGCGGGCGCGGCGGGCTCCTGGATCTCCACCTCGGCGCCTTCCAGGCAGGTGCCCGGGGCGAGCGATTCGAGGGCGAAGCGCAGCGCCCGTGGCTCCACGCCCGAGAGCGCGCCGGCTTCGAGCGTGAGCCGCCGCACGCGGGCGAAGCCTTCGCGCATGGCCGTGTCCTCGACCAGCTTCAGCACGCCACCGGCCAGGCTCAGCTCATGCACAGGCGGCCTCCGCAGGGGTCTCGATCTCGAAGGGCACGCAGGGGTCGAAGGCCACGGCCAGGCGGGCCGCTGCCGCCGTGTCGCCGGCCTGGGCCAGGGCCTCGGCCAGCACGCCGCGCGGGTGCAGGTTCCAGTCGGTGGGTGACAGCACCTGCAGCGATTGCACCGTGGCCCGGTCGCCGCTGTCGGCCAGCGTGAGCTCGTAGCCCAGCCGGCCGCGGCCGACTTCCACCCAGGCATGGCCGCGGCCTGGCGCGCCGGGGTGGCCGCTGGCCTGCAGCCAGCCGGTGCCGCCGGGCGTGGCCAGCCGCAGCAGGTCGAGCAGGCGGGCGATGAGGCGCATGCCGGCATTGTGAGCGGCGGCTGGGTGCGCGTCGTGGGCGCGGCACCAGGCGCCGGTGTCGGGCAGGCCGTGGGTGACCGACGCGAGGGCCTCGGTCGGCGGGCACGATGCCGGCGCGGCCAAGGGGCGGTGCGGCGTCGGCAAGGCCAGCGCCGATGGCAGCTCGCGCGCCATCAGCCGCGCCAGCGGCGTGCGGGCCGATCGCGCCCAGTCGAGCGCGGCAACCACGGGCTCGGTGGCCAGGGCCTCGCGCAGCTCGCCGGCCGGGCAGTGCAGCCAGTGCTGCTCCAGCCAGTCGGGCAGGCGGGCCAGGCGCTGGTCCTCTTCCAGCCCGGGCTGCCAGGGCGGCGCGCCGGCCAGTGCCAGGCGCTCGCCGCCCGCGGGCAGCAGCCGGGGCCAGTCGTGCGCCATGCGCAGCAGGTGGTCGCGCGCCACCGCGAGGGCCAGGTGCGTGCGCTCGGCGGGCGTGGGCAGGGCGCGCTCGCCCAATGCGGCGCGCCAGGCCAGGCGCGCGGCCAGCGCATGGCCGTGGGCGCACAGCGTGTGCACGGCAGCCATCAGCGCGGGCAACTGGTCGGCACGGCGGCCCTGGGCCAGGCGGCCCAGCCAGGCCTGCGGGCCGGTGTACCGCAGCGCCGCCGGCTGGCCCGGCCGCAAGGTGGCGCGTTGCACCCATGTGTTCATCGCGCCACCTGCCCACGGCGGAACAGGAAGCCGCGCCGGGCCGGCGCCGGGCGCAGCCTTTCGAGCAGGGCACGGGCGGTGGCCACGGCGCTGGCCTGGTCGGCGAACTCGCCCATCGGCGAGGCCAGCGAGGCGGCGGCGAAGGGACCCAGCCCGGGCTCCTGCTGGCCTTGGAAGCGGAAGGTCCAGCCGCCCACGGCGTGGTCCGCGGCCTCGCCCGGCGCCGGCGTGACGTCGGTCGTTGCCTGCAGCGGCAGCCGCACCAGGTTCATGAACCAGGGCGTGACCAGCACGCCCAGGGCCGTGCCGTCGCCGCAGGGCGCAAACTCGACCGCCTGCACCTTGAGCCCAGGGTGCAGCAGCGGCAGCCCCGCCATGCGGGTGGCCGCGATCTCGCGAAAGACCGCTTCGAGCTGCTGCACGCGGGTGAGCAGATGTCCATGGGCGTTCTTGTCTCAGGCTCTTAGCACCATGAACTGCTCGGCGTCGCCGTCGCACTGCGGGCAGCGCCAATGCGGGGGCAGCTCGGTGAAGGCGGTGCCGGCGGGCACCTGCCACACCGCGTCGCCCAGCGCGGGGTCGTAGACCCACCAGCAGATCTTGCACTCCAGCCGCGCCTCGGCCGGCAGGCGCTGGCGGTCGCCCAGGTAGCTGCCCTCGAAGCCGATGCCGGTCACGACGAAGCCACCCACTGCATCACCTCGGCCAGGCGCTCGTGCGAGTCGGCCAGGTCTTCGGCCGCGGCGCCGGCCACGGCCGGCAGCGCGCCGACTTCGACGGTGTTCAGGATCACGTGGTCCTGCGAGTTGTAGTAGACGACGCGCCAGGTGTGCGGCACGCAGGTGCTGGTGATGCGGCAGTTGCCGTAGCCGCGCGAGAGCACCAGCACCCGGCCGGTGCCGAGCACATGGTCCATCCAGGCGATGTCGGCCGGCGACATCGGCAGCAGCGTGAGGTTCACCACCTCGTTGGGCTGGCCGGGGCGCCAAGCGGCGCGGTGCTGGGCCAGCTCGGCGAGCACGTGGTGGGCGTTGAGCACCTCGGGCGGCGCCTCGCCCTGGGCGCGGTGCGGCAGCGTGGCGTCCTGCTGCGCGGCCTCGCGCAGCAGGGCCGGCACGTCGCCCACCTCGATCACGTCGACCACATGGCCGTCGCCGAGCTGGGCGACGACCCGCCACACTCCGGCGAACACCGATTCCTGCACCTGCGCCTGGCCGCTGCTGCCGGGCAGCCATTGCGCGCTGACCTCGCCTTCACCCAGCACCTGGTTGAGCAGCTGGCGCTCTGGCGGCGCGAGGCCATCGAGCGGCACCACGGTGGGCCCGCTGCCGGCCAGGGCCGCCAGCACCGCCTGCAGCACGCGCAGTGCGCCGGGCTGCCCGCTCAGGTCTTCGGGCAGCTGCGGCGGGCGGTAGGTGGCCATGCCGCTGGGCATGCTGATGTAGTCGAGGGTCTCGTCCTCTTCCTGGCTGCCCGGGCCGAAGGCGACCACCGGGATCGGGAAGGGCCGCCGTGCCGGCTGCTCGCGGTTCGGCTCGGGGTTCATGGTGTCGGGCTGGTCGTTCATGGTGCGGCTCAGTGGCAGCCGGCGGCCGGCGTGGCCGAAGCCAGGGCGATGGGCGGGCGCGAGGCGGGGCGCTCGAACACCTGCTGCAGGCGGTCGATGTAGTCCTGCCAGTCGAGCATGCCGCTCACGCAGTCCACATAGCGCCCGTCGCGCAGGAACACCAGCGACGGGCGGCGCTGCACGCCGAAGCGGGCGGCCAGCTGGTCCTCGCAGGCCCGCGGCACCACACCGATGCCGAAGCGCCGCTGGAAGTGGCGGCGCAGCTCGGGCAGCACGACGGCCACGTCCTGCACCTCGGGGAAGCGCACCGCGTCGCCATGGAAGAACAGCACCTGATCGCCCGGCTCGGCGAGGAAGGCGCCGAGCGACTCGGCGTCGACCCAGCGCGCGCCGGGCGAGGCGGCCAGGCGGCGCACCAGGGGCGCAGCGTCCTGGCCGGGGTCGCTGGCGTCACCGTTGGCGAGGTCGGGCGCGAGCGGGTGGGTGGAGGTGATGGCGGAGGTGGGGGCAGTCATCGGAAGGCCTCGAGTTGTTCGGCGGTCCAGGAAGAGGGCAGGTCGAAGGCGGGCGCGGCGATGGCCTCGGTACTCCCGGGGTCGGCCAGTGCCGCCTCGACCAGGGCCAGCGTGGCCTCGATCTCGGCGGCGCGGGCCGGTGTCAGCAGCTCGCGGGCGTCGTCCAGGAACACCAGCAGCCAGTCGCCAGGCGCCACGGGGCCGGCCAGCGCGGTGTTCACCTCACGCTGCTCGGCGCCGCGCCGCACCATGGCGTGGCCGGGGCGTACCGCCAGCACCTGCATCGGCCAGCCTATGCACATGGCATGAACCGGTCGTCGCCGATGCGGCAGGCGGCGTCCGCCGAGGGGCGGCCCAGCTCGTAGGCGGGCATGGCCAGCACGCTGGCCGCGACGTCGGCCTGCAGCGCGCTGTCGGCCGCGGTGCGCGGCTGCGGGTCGGCGCCCCAGGCGCGCAGGCGGTCGAGCGCGAGCGCGAGGGCCGGTGCCATGGCCGCGCGCAACGGCGCGGTGAGGCTGCCGCCGAAGTCTTCCAGCTCGGCCGGCTGGCAGCCCACCAGCAGCAGCTCCTGCGGCCAGTGGCCGGTGAAGCGGGCCAGGGCCAGCACCTCCTGGAAGCCGGTCTGGTGCAGGCTCATCTTCCTGGCGCCCAGGAACTGCGGCACCTCGTCGCCTTCGACCAGCTTCAGCGTGCCCGGCGGCAGGCCATAGTCGACGGCATCGAGGATCAACAGCCGCCGGGCCGCCTGCACATGCTGCAGCAGGTACAGCCCCTGGGTGCCGCCGTCCACCAGTTGCACGCCGGGGGCGAAGCGCCAGCCGGCGGCCAGCGCCTCGACGCAGCGCACGCCGAAGCCTTCGTCTGCCCACAGCAGGTTGCCGATGCCGAGCACCACGGTGTCGTTCATGCCGGCCCCGCTCATTCCTTGAAGGTGCGGTGGCCGCTGATCATGGTGCTGACGATGCTCTGCCGGCCCATGATGTCTTCGCGGATCGCTGCGTACACATGCAGGATCACGAAGGTGATCAACGCCCACATGCCCAGGCGGTGGAAGGTGTGCACGTCCTGGCTCTGTCCGAACAGCGGGATCACCCAGCCGAACAGCCGGTCGGCCCAGGAGCCGGCTTGCAGGCCTTCGCCATAGAGCGCGAAGCCGGTGAAGACCATGAACACCGAGAGCCAGAAGAAGCCGAAGAACATCGCCATGCGGGCCAGCGGGTTGTGGCCCACGTACTGGTTCGGCCGCGGGATCAGGAACAGGTACCACTTCAGCATGGTGGCCACCTCGCCCCAGTAGGCGCGGCTGAACACCGGCAGCGTGAAAAGCTCGCGCGCGTGGTGGTTGCCGACGAGCGCCCAGTACAGCCGCGCGGCCAGGCCGATGGCGAACACATAGCCCGCGGCGAAATGCGCGAAGCGGATGTAGCCCATCAGGTACTGGCTGCTGGCTTCGCCGGGCATGGTGGGCAGCGGCTGGCCGATGAAATAGCCGGTGACTGCGAGCACGGTGAGGGCCAGCGCGTTGACCCAGTGCCAGACGCGCACCGGGGCCTCGTAGACATAGACCGACCGGATGCGGCGGCCGGCCGCCACGGCGGCGGCGTCGACGCCGGTGGCGTGGGCTTCGTCGGCCGTGCTGGCCGGCCCGGCGGACACGGTGGAGATGGTGTGGGGGCGGGTGGCGTTCATCGCAGGCTCCTGCGTCTTCAGCGCTGCACCAGCAGCACCAGCCCGGCCACGCTCATGCCCAGCGCGACCGCGCGGGTGCTCCAGCCGGCCAGGCGCTGGGGCAGCGTGCGCAGTTGCTGCCCGAGCGACAGCCCGGCGGCGTGCAGCAAGGCGGTGGTGGCGACGAAGCCGAAGGCATAGGCCGCGAAGCCGCCGTGGGCCGGCAGTTCGGCGCCGTGGGCCACACCGTGCAGGCTGCCGGCCGCCAGTGCAACAGCCAGGCCGGTGCCGGCAGGCAGGCGGTGGGGCAGGGCGATCAGCAGTGCCAGGGCCACCACGCTGAGGGCCAGCGCCGGCTCCACCAAGGCCGGCGCACCGAGCATGCGGCCCACCAGCGCGCCGCCCACCATCGCGGCGAGGAAGGCGGCCGGCCCCTGAAGCCGCCGGCCGGCCGGCAGCGCAATGGCCGACCACAGGCCCACGGCCACCATGGCCAGCAGGTGGTCCAGCCCCAGCGGGTGGGCGAAGCCGGCCAGCAGGCCAGGCGCTGCGCCGCCCGCGGCGGGGTGGCCGGGGTGCGCAAGCGCAGTGCCGGCCGTGGCCACCAGCACCAGCGCGGCGAAGGCAGCCCGGGCGGCCGAGCGAGGGGAACGGGTCGTCATGCGGATGTCTCCTGTGTTCGTGGGCGGCGCGGTGATCAGCGCACGGTGACGCGGGCCATCTCCCGGCCGTCGGGGCTCATCACGTGGGTCGAGCAGGCCAGGCAGGGGTCGAAGCTGTGCAGCGTGCGAAGGATTTCCAGCGGCTGCTCGGGGTTGGCCATGGGCGTGTTCATCAGGCTGGCCTCGAAGGCGCCGATCTGGCCCTTGGTGTCGCGCGGGCTGCCGTTCCAGGTGGTAGGCACCACGCACTGGTAGTTCTCGATCTTCCCGTCCTTGATGCGGATCCAGTGGCCCAGCATGCCGCGCGGCGCGGCCACCGTGCCCACGCCCTTGGCTTCCTTGGGCCAGGTGGCCGGGTCCCACTTCTCGACGTTGGCGGTGCTGCGGTCACCGGCCTTGATGTTGGCCATCAGCTCGTGCCAGTCGCTCAGCATCATCTCGCCGCAGTACTGGCCTTCCAACGCGCGGGCCAGCGTGCGGCCGATGGTGGTGGGCAGCAGCTGCTTGGCCGAATACTGCGTCTCGGGCAGGCCCAGCGCCTTGGGGATGCCGCTGTTGATGGCGGCGGCCGCTTCGTCCACCTGCTGCTTCACGCGCTGGCAATATTGGTTGCCCTTCAGCGCATGCGCATAGCCCAGGATGTAGCGCGACAGCGGCCCCACCTCCATCGCATGGCCGCGCCAGCGCGGGGCCTTGATCCAGCTGTACTTGGCGCCTTCGTCGATGCGCTCGATGTTCGTGCGCGTGCCCTTGGCCTGCAGGCCCAGCTCGTAGTGCGGCTCGGTCACGCCGTCCCAGGGGTGCAGCCCCTTGCTCTCGTCGGCGTACTTGTACCAACTGTGGGCGACGAACTCCTGCACCTGCTCCGGGTCGCGCGGGTCGATGGGGTGGATCTCGTCCCAGTTGCCGTTGAGGATGGCGCCCCCGGGCAGTTGGTCTGTGCGCTTGTCGTAGTTGACCTTGGGGTACTCGCCGTAGTCGGACACGTTGGTGGCCGAGAGGCCGCCGCCGTAGAGCCAGCCGGCCTGCTTGTAGATCGTGCCGATGGCAAGCACGTCCGGCACGTAGACGTTCTTGTTGAACTCGATGATCTCGTCGATCCGCGCCTTGACGAAGTTCAGCCGCTCCATGTTCAGCGGCGCACCGGCGGCGCCGTCGCCGTCGATGTTGATCGCGCAGGGCACGCCGCCCACCAGGTAGTTCGGGTGCGGGTTCTTGCCGCCGAAGATGGTGTGGATCTTGACCCACTCCTTCTGCAGGTCCAGCGCCTCCAGGTAGTGGGTGACGGCCATCAGGTTGGCTTCAGGCGGCAGCACATAGGCCTTGTTGCCCCAGTAGCCGTTCATGAAAGGGCCGAGCTGTCCACTTTCCACGAACTTCTTCAGCCGGTTCTGAATGTCGCGGAAGTAGCCGGGTGAGCTCAAGGGATGGCTCGGCGAAACCAGTTGCTGCAGCTCGCTGGTCTTCTTGGGGTCGGCCTTCAGGGCCGAGACCACGTCGACCCAGTCGAGCGCATGCAGGTGATAGAAGTGCACCGCGTGGTCGTGCACCTGCAGCGTCTTGGCCATCATCTCGCGGATGAGGTGCGCGTTCTTCGGGATCCTGATGCCCAGCGCATCTTCCACCGCGCGCACGCTGGTGAGCGCGTGGCAGCCGGTGCACACGCCGCAGATGCGCTCGACGAAAGCCCACGCATCGCGCGGGTCGCGGCCCTTGAGGATCACCTCCAGCCCGCGCCACATCGTGCCCGTGCTCACCGCGTTGCGGATGACGTTGTTGCTGTCGAGGTTGACCTCGCAGCGCATGTGGCCCTCGATGCGGGTCACGGGGTCGACGACGATGCGCTTGCCGCTGTCGTCGAGCTTGAAGCCCTGGGTTTCGTAAGCGCCCATTTCTCGCGTTCTCCTCGGGTCAGGCCTGCTCGGCCGTGCTGTCGTTGCGGGTGGCGGCGCGCTTGAGCACGCTGACCGCAGCATGGGCGGCGACCGCCGCACCCACCACGCCCGCGGCCGCGCCGCCGAGCTGGTCTGCATTGGCCTCGATGCCGAACTGGTGGATGTCGGTCAGCCGGTCGTAGAACGAGCCCTTGTCCCAGAAGCCGTCTTCCGAGCAGCCGATGCAGCCGTGGCCGGCCTTGATGGGGAAGCTCGTGCCCTCGTTCCACTGCACGGTGGAGCAGGCGTTGTAGGTCGTCGGGCCCTTGCAGCCCACCTTGTAGAGGCAGTAGCCCTTGCGCGCCGATTCGTCGTCGAAGTGCTCGACGAACTGGCCGGCGTCGAAGTGCGGCCGTCGGTAGCACTTGTCGTGGATGCGCTGGCTGTAGAACATCTTCGGCCGGCCCTGGCGGTCCAGCTCGGGGATGCGGTCGAAGGTGAGCATGTAGGTGATGACGCCGGTCATCACCTCGGCGATCGGCGGGCAGCCGGGCACCTTGATGATGGGCTTGTCGGTGATCACCTGGTGCACCGGCGTGGCCCGCGTGGGGTTGGGCTTGGCCGCCTGCACGCAGCCCCAGCTGGCACACGAGCCCCAGCTGATGATGGCCTTGGCGTCCTTCGCCACGTGGCGCAGCTGGTCGATGAAGGGCCGGCCGCCGATGATGCAGCTCATGCCGTCCTGGTTCAGCGGCGGGTTGCCTTCCACCGCCAGGATGTAGTTGCCCTTGTATTTGGCCATCACCTCTTCGAGGATGGCCTCGGCCTGGTGGCCCGCACTGGCCATCAGCGTGTCGTCGTAGTCGAGCGAGATCATCGACAGCACCACGTCCTTGGCCAGGGGGTGAGCGCTGCGGATGAAGCTTTCGGAGCAGCAGGTGCACTCCAGCCCGTGCAGCCACAGCACCGGCGTGCGCGGCTTCGTCTCCATCGCATGCGCGATCTGGGGCACGAAGGCCGGCCCCAGGCCGAGCGAGGTGGCCGTGAGCGAGCAGTACTTCAGAAAGCTCCGGCGCGAGATGCCCTGGCGGCGCATCACGTCGTAGAAAGTCTCCATGGTCGGTGGTCTCCTCCGGGGGCGGTGTGTGGCGGGTGCACCCCCGCAGTCACAAGTTGCGGGCCTGTTTGGTGCGCTCGCGGGAAAACACCGAGTGGCCGCGGCAAGTGCTTGATCCGTCGCAGGAAAACGCGCGGCGGGGAACGACGCGGAGGAGGGCGCTCGGGGCGGCTGCAAAGTGAGCTGCCGATGCCGTGAGCGGATTGGAAGGGTGCTTGCCGGCGGCATTGCCCGGGCGCAGCCCAGGGGCTCGAGGCAGGCTTCGGCCGACCTGTGACCGCCGCGCCCTGCCGCAGACCGGTAAGGCTTTGTGCAGCAAGTTAACGACGCAAAGCTTGTTCACAGCTCGCTACGTTTGCCCTGGAGGCCTGCCTTAAGTTGCAGTTCCTTCCTCTTCCAAGAGATGCCGATGTCGAGACTCTCGCCCCTGATCGTTGCCAGCAGCGTCATGCTGCTGAGCGCTTGTGCCACCAAGGATTTCGTCAGAGAGACCGTCGCCCCGGTGCAGACCAGCGTCGACGGCCTCGGCACCCGCGTGCAGGCCCATGACGAAGGCCTCAAGGCCCTGGACGGCCGGCTGCAGGGCAGCGAGGCGCGCATCCAGGCCCTGCAGCAGGAGGCTGCGGCGCGAGCCGAGGCCGCCAAGAGGCTGCCGGCACCCCGCCTGCTGATGAGCACCGTGCTCACCGATGACAAGATCAAGTTCCGCTCGGGCCGGGCCCAGCTCACCGAACAGGCCGGCCAGGAGCTCGACCAGCTCGTGGCCAAGCTCAAGGCCGACGACCAGCCGGTGTTCATCGAGATCCAGGGCCACACCGACGCCACCGGCAGCGACGCGGGCAACCAGCAACTGGGCCTGCAGCGGGCCGAAGCCGTGCGCCTGCACCTGGCCCGCGCCGGCGTGCCGCTGGCGCGGATGGCCACGATCAGCTATGGCGAGTCAGCGCCCCTGGCCGACAACAACACCCGCGAAGGCCGCAGCACGAATCGGCGGGTTCATCTGATCGTGATGCGATGAGGTGGAGGGGGCGCTCCGCGCGCTCCCTCGTCACCAGCCACTGCGCGGGCGAGGAGCAGCCAGATCAGACGGGGCTGCGATCATTCGCGCTCGATGCCGTCAACGCCCGCTGTTGCGATCACTTGTCGTCCAAAGGCAGCCGCTTTGGTTGTTCGCTGCACCTTCCTCAGCGGTCACTTGGCCGAGGCTGACCCGTTAAGGTCATGAACGAATCCTGCGGTCCGAGGCGGCGGGCCGCCCCGCAGCGGTCGTGGTTGCTGGGTTTCACCTCGGCAAGGTGCCTGTCCGCCAGTTGGTCATCTGACATGGCCGGATCGGTTTGGTAGCCCCCTAACGCTGCTGCGGCAACGTCGGCGAGGCCGCCGTCGCGCGCCGCCTGCTGGCTGACCGCCCTGAACGTGCGCGCCTGCCGCTGGAGAAACACGTCCCCGGCACGGCGCTGCGGCGCCGACCGGCGTCAACCTCGCAGCAATGCAAGTCGTGCGGCTTGCCATGCGAGCGCGCCGCCGGGCCGCGCCCACCGGGACCGTCTGATCGCAAAGCGACTGCCGCGGATGAACGTGCAATCCGCCCGGACTTTCGGCTCAACAAGACCCGCTCACCCGTCGAAATAGTTATTTCATTTAATCAATTTGGACTTGAAGCGTGTCTGCCCTGGTTGCAAACGAGATGGAAGCCGCCGCCCACACCCGCCACTGGCAGCTGTGCCCCGCGGGCCCAGCGCCGGCCGGAAATGTCCCGAGTTGCGCTGCGACCACCTCACCGTCGTGGTCGTGCTGAATGTGCGCGGAGGCATCGTCGGCGCCGTCGCCGACGGCGTCTCGGACGTGCTGGAGCTGGCCGCCGACGACGTCAAGGCCGCCCCCGAATTCAACGGCCGCGTGCCCTCCGCTCACATCCTGGGGATCGCTCCGCTGCGCCACGACGATGGCCAGCGGATGCTGATCCTGACCGACATCGAGGCGCTGATGGCGGAGGCCGACATGGGCTTGTTCGCCGAGGCTGCCTGACCCCACCAACGAAAGAAGCTCATGCAAGCGTTCAACAACATGAAGCTGGGCAAGCGCCTGGCCGTCGTTTTCTCGACCATCATCGCCATCTTCGTCCTCGTCGTCGCCGTGGCGCTCTTCAGCACGCGCAGCCTCGCCGAAGCCGACCGCTGGAACACCCACACCTACAAGGTGCTCTCGCTGGGCGAGGAGACTCTTTCGGCGATGGTCAACATGGAAACCGGCGCACGTGGCTTCCTGCTCGCCGGAGAAGACGCGTTCCTGGCGCCGTGGACCGAAGGCCAGAGCAGCTTCGCCAAGAGCTGGGACGAGGTCAAGAGACTGACGTCCGACAACGCCGAGCAACAGAAGCGGCTCGATGCGATGAAGGCACGCCGAGACGAATTCGTGGCGATTGGCGAAGAGTTGATCAAGCAGCGCCGTGCCGTCAAGAGCGGCGGGGCCACGATGGACGAGTTCCTGGCCGAGTTCGGCAAGGGACGGGACAAGGCGGCGATGGACGGCTTCCGCGCCCTCAACAAGGCGTTCATCGATGCCGAGGCTGAACTGCTGGTCGTGCGCGCGAACGCGGCTGACGGCACACGCGCCACGATGACCACGGTGCTGATCGGCGGCCTGCTGGCATCGCTGCTGGTGGCGGGCGGACTGGGCTTGCTCCTCGCGCGCTCGGTGCTTGGGCAACTGGGGGGCGAACCTGCCGATGCCGCTGCGGTGGCCAACCTCATCGCGCAGGGCCGACTGGACACGCCCGTCACTGTCGCGCCCGGCGATCGCTGGAGCCTGATGTTCGCGATGAAGACGATGTCCGACAGTCTGCGAGAGACGGTGAGCACGATCCGGGCTGGCGTCGACAGCGTCTCGACCGCCAGCACGCAAATCGCGAGCGGCAACCAGGACCTGAGCTCACGCACCGAGCAGCAGTCGTCCAGCCTGCAGCAGACCGCCGCGTCGATGGAAGAACTCACCAGCACGGTGCGCCAGAGCGCCGAGAACGCCAGCCAGGCCAACCAACTCGCCTTCAGCGCCAGCGAAGCCGCGGCCCACGGCGGCACGGTGGTGGGCCAGGTGGTCGCGACCATGGATTCGATCAGTGCGTCCAGCAGGAAGATCGCCGAGATCATCGGCGTGATTGACGGGATCGCCTTCCAGACCAACATCCTCGCGCTCAACGCGGCCGTCGAAGCGGCGCGCGCGGGCGAGCAGGGCCGAGGCTTCGCCGTCGTGGCCGGGGAGGTGCGCAACCTGGCGCAACGCAGTGCCGAAGCCGCGCGCGAGATCAAGAGCATGATCTCCACGTCGGTCGAGACCGTGGAGAGCGGAAGCAGGCTGGTCAACGATGCCGGCGTGGCGATGGGAGAGATTGTTCAGCAGGTCAAGCGGGTGACCGACCTGATCGGCGAGATCAGCACCGCGGCCGTAGAGCAGAGCGCGGGCATTGGCCAGGTCAACACCGCGATCTCCGAGATGGACCGGGTGACGCAGCAGAACGCCGCGCTGGTGGAAGAAAGCGCGGCCGCCGCCGAGACGCTGAACGAACAGGCGCAACGCCTGGCGCAGGCGGTCAGCGTGTTCACGCTGGCACCCGGTGAGATGACGGCTGGCATCGCCGTGCGCACCGGCGCCCTGCGCTGACGCCCCTTCACACGCCGGCGCCTGCTGCCCAACGAACCTGCCCATGTTCCGCGATCCGCGGTGACGACATTGCCTGCAGTACCCGTGATGGTCTCCCATGGAGAGCCCGAGGCGCGACAGAACTCGCGGCGCGACGAATGTGGTCACCGGGCCGACACCGGCCATGAAGCCGCCCATGACGGTAGACACCTTGCCTAGCCCGTTTCCAGGATCCGGCAGCGCGGTCCGCACTGTTTCAGGGTCGACGCCAGGTAGCGGACGTCCTCAGGCAATAGCGGCGGCCGCACAAAGATGAAGTAGAGGCCCCGGGCCGACCGGTCAAACACCGCTGCTGCGGGCAATCATTGGGCAGCGCTGCGCTTCCGTGGCTGGGTGCCCACGTCATTCCACCTTGACGGTTCGCAAGCGAAGCGCGTTCGCGATGACACTGACTGACGACAGGGCCATCGCAGCGGCCGCAACGACCGGGGACAGCAGTAGGCCGAAGAACGGGTACAGCACACCGGCCGCCAGCGGAATGCCGGCGACGTTGTAGGCAAAGCTGAGGAAAAGGTTCTGGCGGATGTTGCGCATCGTCGCGCGTGACAACGTCCGGGCGCGCACGATGCCCATCAGGTCTCCCTTCAGCAGCGTGATGCCTGCGCTCTCCATTGCGACGTCCGTGCCAGTGCCCATCGCGACCCCGACCGTGGCCTGGGCAAGTGCCGGTGCATCGTTGACGCCGTCACCGGCCATCGCCACCACGCGGCCTTCACCCTGAAGGCGCTTGACGACGGCTGCCTTGTCCTCGGGAAGAACGTCTGCCACAACGTCGACGATGCCAAGCTGACGACCTACCGCCTCTGCGGTGGTCTTCCCGTCGCCAGTGAGCATCACCACTCGCACGCCAGCAGCCTTGAGCGCCTGCAGCGCCTGTGGCGTCGTTGCCTTGATGGGGTCTGCAATGGCGACGAACCCGGCAAGTGTCCCGCCGACGCCGACGAAGATGACGGTCGCGGCCCTCTGCCGCTGCTCATCGGCGTTCCTCTCCAACCCAGACGTGTCGATGGCGTGCTCTGTCAGGAATTTCGCGCTGCCCGATACGATGGCCAGACCGTCCACCGTCCCAACCACGCCCTTTCCTACGGGCGAGTCGAAGTCGGTGACTGGCGACAGGGCCAGCTTGCGCTCCTGCGCGTCCATGACGATGGCCATGGCCAGCGGATGCTCGCTCGCCCGTTCGACGCTGGCCAGCTTCTGCAGCACGTCGTCTGCCGAGAACCCCGAGGCCGGTTCGATGTGAACCACTTCTGGCCGTCCTTCCGTCAGCGTCCCAGTCTTGTCAACGACGAGCGTGTCGACCTTCTCCATCTTCTCGAGCGCTTCGGCGTCACGGATGAGCACACCGTGCTGCGCACCCTTGCCGACGCCCACCATGATGGACATCGGCGTGGCCAGGCCCAGCGCACAGGGACAGGCGATGATGAGCACGGCCACGCTCGTGATGAGCGCGTAGCTGAACGCCGGCGACGGTCCCCAAAACAACCAAGCGACGAAGGTCAGCGCTGCCACCAGGATGACCACGGGGACGAACCAACCGGCAACATGGTCGGCCATCCGCTGGATGGGTGCGCGGCTGCGCTGTGCGGCTGCGACCATGTGGACGATTTGAGAGAGCAGGGTGTCCGCGCCGACCTTCTCGGCGCGCATCACGAAGCCGCCGGTCTGGTTCAGCGTTCCGGCCGTAACTTTGGACCCGACCGCCTTCGCGACAGGGATGGGCTCACCTGTCACCATCGACTCGTCGACGTTGCCCTTGCCATCGGTGAGTTCGCCGTCTACCGGCACCTTCTCGCCTGGCCGCACACGAAGCAGGTCTCCTACCTGAATGGCATCGACTTGAAGCGTCTCGTCGTTTCCCCGGGCGTCGACCTTGACGGCCGTCTTCGGCGCCAGCCCGAGCAGCGCCTTGATGGCACCGGACGTCTTCTCGCGAGCGCGGAGTTCCAGAACCTGGCCGAGCAGCACCAGCACAGTGATGACGGCTGCGGCCTCGAAGTAGATGGCTACCGCGCCGTCGGCCATGCGCAGGTTCGCCGGGAACAGTTGCGGCGCCACGGTGCCCACGATGCTGTAGAGCCAGGCCGCGCCGGTTCCCAGCGCGATGAGCGAGAACATGTTCAGGCTGTGGTTCTTGACGGACGCGACCGCGCGGACGAAGAACGGCCAGCCGGCCCAGAGCACGACGGGAGTGCTCAGCAGCAGCTGGACCCAGTTCGACATCTGCTGCGCGATGAGGTGATGTATGCCGAAGAGATGGCCGCCCATCTCGAGCGCGAATACCGGAAGCGTGAGGGCCAGGCCAATCCAGAACCGCCGCGTCATGTCGCGCAGCTCGGGGCTCTCGCCTTGTTCGGCGGTGGCCAGCACCGGCTCGAGCGCCATGCCGCAGATGGGGCAGTTGCCTGGCCCCATTTGACGCACTTGCGGGTGCATCGGGCAGGTGTACTCGACCCGACTCTGGTCGCCTTTCGTCAGCGCCTTTGCGGTTGCCGAAGCGTGCCCATGGTGGCCGTGGTCGTGGTGCGCGTGCGCCGAGTGGTCGGCAGCGCCGTGGTTGTGATGCCCGTGACCGGCCATGGCCGTGCCGTCCGGCATCACGTGGCTGCCCGCAGGCGCCTTGTGGTGCTCGTGGCTCGAATGCTCGTGAGGCTGGCCGGACGCGGTCGGCATGGCGTTCTCCTGTTCTTGTTTGCAGTTTGAACCTTGACCTCATTGGAAAGTCAAGGGGAGACATGCCCTTGCTGTCCGTCAAGCAACCGCGGCGGCGGCTATCCGCACTCCGAGCCCCGCATGGCGGGCCCGGCAGCCCCAGAACAGCGCGCGTTCCCACCACAGCAATGGGCCGCCGCGCAACTCCACCCGGTACTCGAGCGTCATACCCGCGCCTTGGACCAGGACGCCGCCGACCAGGATGCCGCCGACCAGGATAGGCACAGCGTACTTGCGAAGCCACTCGGGCAATTCAGCGCCAAGCCGGCGCCCAGAACGATGGCGCCCAGTCCGGAGGCGAGCTCAGCCCCCCCCTAGCGGCTCCAGAACCAGTTCGATGCACGACCAGCCTAGCGCTTTGCAGCGTCTTGGTGGTTGTGGCCGCCGTGCCCGTGGTGCCCGAACAGGTGCATCAGCGGGCACGCGAGCAGGAACAGGTACGGAATGGCCTGAGTCAGGTGGGTCAGGTGCTCGGTCAGCAGGTAGTAGACGCCAACGGCTCCGGCCACGAGCACGAAGATGCCCATCGGGGACCGCCAACGAGAGGGTAGTGTGTCGTGCTCATCCATGGTCGGACTCTGCGTGGTTCAGGGGCCCTTGGGTGCCAGGCGGTGGCCCTGCGGAATGAAGCGCGGTGTGCTGCACCCCGACGTCACTTTGACGCAGGGGTCTTCATCGCGTCGCGGTCCATCATCATCTGCATCATCATTTCCATCATGTCCATGCGTTTGCCCATCATCTCGGGGCCCGTGGCCATGCCGCCGCGGCCCATCCCCATGCCGCTCATTCCGCCGCCGGGTCCGCCGCGCATGCGTGTCATCATTCCCATGCCGTCCTGCATGAGCTTCATGTGCTCCTGCATCAGCTTGGCGCGCTCCTCGGGCGTCTTGGCGGCCATCACCTTGTCGTGCATCTCCTGCATCGACTTCATCATCGCGTCCATCTGGCCCGGCGTCGGGGTCGCCTGGGGGCGGGTAGCCGCCTCACCGGGTGGGTGATGCGCGGCGTGGTCTTCTTCCTTGGGACTGGTGGCGCAACCAGCCAGTGCCAGGGATACGCCGAGAACCGACAGTGCGAGCTTCATGTTGGCCTCCGAGAGATGCACTGGAAACCATAGAGCGGTGGAGTGCGGCTGAACTTGATGTTTATCAACGCGTGGGTGTGCGGCGCGCCTAGATTTGCAGACGTGGCCGTGTGGTGGCGAAAACCACCACCACTGCCTGTCCTTGTGTTCGGCGCCTCCCCTGATGGCTGCCGCGCCCTCGGTAGCCTGCCTGCGCTCCTTGGCGCAGCGGTCTTCCCCGAATACGCGACTCACGTCTCAGCGTTCCAGCCGGTCGGGCAAGAGCGGCCTCCACGAAGCATCTGACCGAGTCCGGCCTCTGGAGAGAGGTCCAACGGCGCACGCACGGGCGGCCATTGGCGGACACCCGTCCGCCTGTCAGACCCCCGGCCACTTCGAGGCCGGAATGGTTGCAAATGTCGTTGTCGAATGAACCGACACAATGCTCTCTGTGCGCAAGGACCTGTACCAGGTTCTGCTCGTCGACATGAACGGTCTCGAGCGCGTCTTTTCGTCCAACTCCTGATTCCTGGAGCTCATCATGAAACTGACTACTCTCATCGCCGCGGTCGCACTGGCAGCCTCCGGCGGGGCGTTCGCACAAGCCGCCGACCACTCCGCACATCACGCGTCAGATGCGGCCTCGGCCGCTGCGCCGCAGAGCGACGGTGAGGTCCGCAAGGTCGACAAGGAGCAAGCCAAGGTCACGCTACGCCATGGCCCGCTGCAGAACCTGGACATGCCGGGCATGACGATGGTCTTCAAAGCGGCCGATCCGAAGCTGATTGAGGGCCTGAAGGAGGGTGACAAAGTCAAGTTCACCGCAGAGAAGGTCAACGGTGTGTTCACCGTCACCGCCATCCAGCCCCTCAAGTGAGGCACTCCATGCGCCGAATCCTCGCTCTCTCGCTACTTGCCGCCGGTAGTGCTTTTGCCCAACACGCCGCCCAAGAACCCAAGGAACAGGCGAGTGGCTACGCCGGCCTGCAAAGCCGTGACGTCAAGGCACTCTCAGCCGAGCAGGTGGCGGACCTGCGCGAAGGGCGCGGCATGGGTGCTTCCCTGCCCGCCGAGCTCAACGGTGTCCCCGGCCCCATGCACGTGCTGCAGCTCTCGCACCTGCTCAAGGTCACGCCCGGGCAGCGGGTCTCCCTTGAGCGCATCACTGCCGAAATGAAGGCCTCGGCGCAAGCCCTCGGGAGTCAGGTCATCGCGGAGGAGGCCGCTCTGGACAAAGCGTTCAAGGCCCGCACGATTCACCCAAGTGGCGTGCAGACCGCGACCGCTCGAATCGCTTCCCTGCAGGGTCAGCTGCGCGCCGTGCACCTGGTCGCCCACTTGCAAGCGCGCGAGCTTCTCACCGATGAACAGGTGGCGGCCTACAACGAGGCGCGCGGCTACACCGAGCGCTCCGGCCACGACCACCGGCATTGATATGACGCAACGCCACCGTCGAGCATTGAGCGCGGTCAGCCAGACGCCCACGCTAAACTGCCAGAGCTCATGCTTCGCCGTCGTGCCTACCGCCTGACCACCACGTTCTTCGTGGTGTTGTCGCTGCTGTTCTCGCAGCTGGCGTTGGCGACCTACGTCTGCCCCAAGCAGGCGGACCCGGCGGGGATGGCGGAGATGATGGCTTCGGGCTTGCCGTGCGAAGGCATGGACGTGGACCAGCCAGCCTTGTGCGCCGAGCACTCTTCGGGCTCTCCGCAATCTTTCGAGCCGGCAAAGGTTCCGACGGCAGCAAGCCCGGCCGTCGTTCAGGTGCTCGAGCTCCCTGTGATGCTCGACGCCGCCGGGGCACGCGCTGTCCCGTTGACGGCCACTCCCGGGGCGCAACCGCCTCCGGACCCGCTCTTCCTCTCCACGCTCAGACTGCGCGTCTGACCCGCTTCGTCGACTGACAGGTGCTGCTGCGGCTCGCCCGCAGAACAGCCTCCTTCCCGTTCGTCCACGGAGCTTCCAATGTCCATACACGTTCTGCGCACCGTCGCCGTGGCTGCCGCCATGCTGCCGGCAACCTGGGTCGTTGCGGCAACTCTTTCGCTCGACCAGGCGGTTGACCTGGCCGTCCAGCGGTCCCAACTGACCCGTTCTGCTCGTGCTGGCACCGCCAGCGCCGCCGAGTTGGCGCGCGCAGCCGGTCAGCAGCCCGACCCGGTGCTCACGTTCGGCATCGACAACCTTCCGGCGACTGGTTCCAACCGGTTCAGCGCTGCTGCCGAGGACATGACGATGAAGCGCATCGGAATCTCCCAGGAGTGGGTGTCGGCCGACAAGCGCGCAGCCCGCGAAGCGGTCGCGGTCGCGGTGCAGCGTCGGGGAGGAACGATGGAGCACATTGCTGCCGCTGAGGCGCGCATGCAGACCGCCATGGCCTACATCGACGCGTACTACGCCGGCGAGGCCTGGAAGCTCACCACGCTGAACGAGAAGCACGCTCGCGAGGAGCTGGAGGCGGCGAAGGGCCGACTTGTCACCGTGTCCGGAAGCAGCGCCGAGGTCCTTGGGCTCACCGGCGCACTGGGCAACGCTGAGGACGAGACAGCCGAGATGCGGCAGCAGCAGGCAGCTGCGGCTGTAGCGCTTCAGCGGTGGACCGGCGTTCAGTCGCAGGAACTCGGTGCGCCTCACCTGGCGGTCACCCCGGGACCGGAGGATTTTGTTGCAAGAAGTCCGGCTGTCATCGCCCGGCAACGTGACATCGAGGTCGCGCGCCACGAGGCCGAGGTGACTCGGCTGAGCCGCAAACCCAACTGGAGCTACGAGGTGTCTTACGGGCAGCGACAAGGGCGGCCGGACTTGGTTTCGTTCGGCGTGAGCATTCCGCTGCCCTTGGCACCCGCTGCTCGTCAGGACCGCGAAACAGCTGCCAAGCTGGCGATGTCCGAGAAGGCCGAGGCCGACCTTGCGGAAGCGCAGCGTGCCGCCGCCGGCGAGTATGCGGCCTTGGCCAGCGACTCAAAGCAACTGCAGGAGCGCATCGACCGATACGTGGCCGCGGTGCTGACGCCGCTGAAGCAGCGCACGGAGGCGACGCTCGCGGGCTACCGGTCAAACCAGGCCAGCCTGGTGATGCTCTTCGAGGCCCGACATGCCGAGGTCGAGGCGCAACGAAAGCTGCTGACTCTTCGGCGCGACCTGGCCAAGGCCCAGGCGCAGCTCGTCTTCAAACCCGTTCCCCAAGGAGCAGCGCAATGAGCCGCCTTCAACTCTCCCTGGTCGTGGTTGCGCTTGCCATTGGCGGTGGTGCTTTCTACCTTGGCCGAACGACGGCTGGCAGTGATGCAACGTCGCTGGCCGCAGCGCCTTCCGGCGCAGCTTCGGCTGGTGGGCGCAAGGTCCTCTACTGGCAGGACCCCATGGTCCCCGGCCAGCGGTTCGACAAGCCGGGCAAGTCGCCTTTCATGGACATGCAACTGCAGCCGGTCTATGCCGACGAGGCCGGCGACACTGGCGTGAAGGTCAGCCCGCAGGTCCAGCAGAACCTGGGCTTCCGGACTGCCGTCGTGAAGAAGGTCGAAGTCAACTCGTCATTCGACGCGATCGGTACGGTGCAGTTCGACGAGCGCCTGAACGTGGCCGTGCAAACGCGGGCGGTGGGCTACTTGGAACGACTGCACG
Organism: Pseudomonadota bacterium; assembly: GCA_049322835.1. Taxonomy (GTDB): domain Bacteria; phylum Pseudomonadota; class Gammaproteobacteria; order Burkholderiales; family Burkholderiaceae_C; genus Ideonella. The sequence goes on from JBMOQN010000022.1 coordinate 129,120, forward strand.
TGCGCGCACCCATGGAGCGTGTCGTCAAGGGGCAGGCGCTTGGGACGGTGTTCGCGCCCGAATGGCTTGGCCCGCTGAACGAAATCGTTGCGCTGAAGCGCTCCGGTGCATCACCGGAGCTGGTCTCCGCGGCGAAGGAACGCACGCGCGCGATGTCCATTCCCGCAGACCTCGTGCGTCAGGCCGAGGACGGCGGTACGCCGCAGGCTCGGTACACGCTGGTGGCGCCGGCAAGTGGCGTGGTGGCCGAACTCGGCGTTCGCGAAGGTGTTGCCGTATCGCCTGGTATGACCCTGTTCCGCATTGCAGGTCTCGAGAAGGTCTGGGCTGTGGCCGAGGTTCCCGAAGCGCAGGCCGTGCATCTCAAACGTGGCCAGAAGGTGACCGCGGTGTTGCAGGTCAACCCCGCCCAGACCTTGACCGGCACGTTGCAGGAGATCCTCCCGCAGGTGAACGCCGCCACCCGCACCCTGCAGGCTCGCTTCGAGGTGGACAACAAGGGCGGCAAGCTCGTGCCGGGCATGCTGCTGCGCCTGCAAGTCGCCGGGACCACGTCGTCCCGCCTGGTCGTCCCCGCCGAAGCCGTCATTCGCACTGGTGCTCGCTCAGTCGCCATCGTCCGCAAGGACAGCGGTGCGTTCGAGCCGCGCGAAGTGGCGCTCGGTGCCGATTTCGGCGAGCAGTTGGAGGTCGTATCCGGCCTGGCCGAGGGGGACGAGGTGGTGGCCAGCGGTCAGTTCCTGGTGGACTCGGAGGCACGCCTGCGCTCCGTGCTTGGCGGCATGGCAGCACAGCCTGCTTCTGCACCGGCGTCTGCTGTGGCCGCTGCCGCGACCTACTCGGCTCAAGGCAAGGTGGACGGCGTTGATGCGGACAGCATGACGCTGACGCACGGCGACATCGCGGAGTTGAAGTGGCCGGCGATGACGATGCCGTTCAACAAGCCCAGCCCCACAGCCTTCGCGGATGTGAAGGTCGGCGATACGGTGCAATTCGAGTTCAAGAAGAAGGGCGATGAATACGAGCTCGTATCGGTTCATCGGGTGGGAGTTGCCAAGTGATTGCCGCACTCATCCGCTGGTCGGTTTCGAACCGATTCTTGGTTCTCATCGCGACGGCGTTCGTGGTCGCCGCAGCGTTGTTCTCCGTCGTCAACGCCCCCGTCGACGCCCTCCCTGACTTATCAGACACCCAGGTCATCGTTCGAACGACCTACGCGGGCAAACCACCCCAGGTGGTGGAGGACCTTGTCACCTACCCGCTCACGACGACGATGCTCAGTGTGCCTGGTGCGAAAACCGTTCGCGGCTACTCGTTCTTCGGTGACTCGTTTGTCTACATCCTCTTCGACGACAAGACCGACCCGTACTGGGCTCGCTCGCGCGTCGTCGAGTACCTCAACCAGGTGCAGAGCAAGCTACCCGCCGGCGCGACGGCGGCATTGGGACCGGATGCCACGGGTGTCGGCTGGGTTTACGAGTACGCGCTGGTCGACCGAACTGGCAAGACAGACATCGGGCAGCTGCGCGCTCTCAACGACTGGTTCCTGAAGTTCGAGCTGAAGACGGTGCAGGACGTCGCCGAAGTGGCCAGCATCGGTGGCATGGTGCGCCAGTACCAGGTCGTCTTGGATCCCGATCGCATGCGGCAGCTCGGTGTCACGCAGTCCATGGTGATGGAAGCGCTGCAGAAGGCGAACCAGTCGTCGGGAGGCTCGGTCGTCGAGATGGCGGAGACCGAATACATGGTGCGCTCGCTCGGGTTCCTGAAGTCGCTCGACGACTTTCGCGGCGTCCCCATCGGTGTCTCCGGGGCAACTCCGGTGCTGCTGCGCGACGTCGCCTTCGTGCAGGTCGGCCCGGAGATGCGTCGCGGCATCGCCGAGCTGGACGGCCAGGGCGAAGTGGCTGGCGGCGTGGTGGTGATGCGCTCTGGCAAGAACGCGCGGGCGACCATCGAAGGCGTCAAGGCCAAGCTGGAGCAGCTGAAGCCAAGCCTGCCCAACGGTGTGGAGGTGGTCGACACTTACGACCGGTCCAAGCTCATCGACCGGTCCATCGACAACCTCAAGCTGAAGCTCACCGAGGAGTTCATTGCGGTTGCGGTCGTCTGCGCCATCTTCCTGTTCCATCTGCGCTCGGCGTTGGTGGCGGTCATCTCGTTGCCCATTGCCGTGGGCATCGCATTCATCGTGATGCGCTGGCAGGGGCTCAACGCCAACATCCTCAGCCTCGCCGGCATCGCCTTGGCGTGTGGTGCCGCGCTCGACGGCGTCGTGGTGCTGCTGGAGGCCGTGCACAAGCACATCGAAGGCTATGAACACGAACACGGCCGTCTGCCGACGGTCGCCGAGCGCTGGCAGCTTGTCACCGACGCCTCGGTGGAGGTGGGCCCGGCACTCTTCTTCTCTCTGCTGATCATCACGCTGTCGTTCCTGCCGGTGTTCACGCTCGAGGCGCAGGAGGGGCGGCTTTTCTCGCCTCTGGCATTCACCAAGACTTACACCATGGCCGCGGCCGCGGCGCTGTCGGTGACATTGGTTCCCGTACTGATGGGCCTGCTCGTGCGCGGGCGTATCCCCCACGAGACATCCAACCCGCTCAATCGCTTCTTGATGCGCATCTACCGCCCGGCGCTGGAGGCCGTGCTGCGCTTCCCCAAGGCGACGCTGGGCATCGCCGGGGTCGTCTTGGCTCTGACGGTCATCCCGCTGGCCAACCTTGGTGGCGAGTTCATGCCGCCACTGGATGAAGGGGACCTGCTGTACATGCCGTCGGCGCTGCCGGGCCTGTCGGTGTCGAAGGCGACCGAGCTGCTTCAGCAGACCGACCGCCTCATCAAGACGGTGCCGGAGGTCGAGCGCGTTTTTGGTAAAGCCGGCCGTGCGGATAGCGCGACCGACCCAGCACCCCTGGAGATGTTCGAGACGACCATCCAGTTCAAGCCTCGCGAGCAATGGCGAGCCGGCATGACGCCGGACAAGCTCGTCGAGGAACTGGACCGGGCGGTCAAGGTGCCCGGCTTGTCCAACATCTGGGTGCCGCCCATTCGCAACCGCATCGACATGCTCGCCACCGGCATCAAGAGTCCCGTTGGCATCAAGGTCGCGGGCGCCGACCTGCCGACCATCGACAAACTGGCGACTCAGATCGAGTCGGTGGTGAAGAACGTGCCAGGCGTCTCGTCCGCGCTGGCCGAGCGCTTGACCGGTGGGCGATACATCGACGTCGATGTCGACCGGGCCGCGGCTGCCCGCTACGGGATGTCCGTCACTGATGTGCAGGCCATCGTGGCAACGGCCATCGGCGGCGAGAACGTCGGTGAGGTGGTCAGTGGTCGCGAACGTTTCCCGATCAACATCCGGTACCCACGCGAGGTCCGCGACTCACTGGAGCGCCTGCGGACGGTGCCGTTCGTTACGCAGAGGGGTGCTCAGCTCCTGCTGCGGGACGTTGCCCAGTTGCGTATCGAGGAAGGCCCGCCCATGCTGCGCAGTGAAAACGCGCGGCTTTCGGGCTGGGTCTACGTGGACGTTCGAGGCCGCGACCTGCGCTCGGTCGTGCACAACATGCAGGCCGCAGTGAGAGAGGAAGTGGCGATGCCCGCCGGCTACGCCATCTCGTGGTCCGGTCAGTTCGAGTATCTGGAACGGGCGACTGAGCGAATGAAGGTCGTGGTGCCCGCAACGCTGGCGGTCATCTTCGTGCTGCTGTATCTGCTGTTCCGCAACGCCGCCGACGCAGCGCTGGTGATGGCAGCCGTGCCGTTCTCGCTGGTCGGCGGCTTCTGGCTGGTCTGGCTGCTTGGACACTCTGTCTCGGTCGCCACGGCTGTGGGTTTCATCGCTCTTGCCGGCGTGGCAGCCGAATTCGGCGTCGTCATGCTGGTCTATCTGGAGAGTGCTTTGAAACGCCGCCTGGCGGATGGTGAGCCAGACAACGAGCAGACGCTGCTTGCGGCCATCCGCGAGGGGGCCGTTCTCCGGGTGCGACCGAAGGCGATGACGGTGGCCATCGTGCTCGCGGGCCTGATTCCGATGATGTGGGGCCAGGGCTCCGGATCGGAGATCATGGCCCGCATTGCCGCGCCCATGGTCGGCGGCATGGTCTCGGCACCGTTGCTGTCGATGTTGATCGTCCCGGCGGCTTGGTACCTGCTGCGGCGACGGCGAAATGTGGGTGAATCAGACCAATCACCGTATTCCCGGTAGGCCTGGGCCAGACGCTCCATTCACTCGGCTGAGGGCCACTCCCCTACCGATACCGCCTCACCATCTCCCCCATCGGCACCGCGCGAATCCTCTCGGCCTGGCCCGCACACCCGAAGGCCTCGAAGCGGCTCTCGCAGATGCCACGCGCCGCCTTGCGGGCCTCCTCCAGCGCCTTGCGGGGGTCGAACTCGCGGGGCTGCTCGGTAAAGAGCCGGCGCATCGCGCCGGTCATCGCCAGGCGGATGTCGGTGTCGATGTTGACCTTGCGCACGCCGCTGGCGATGCCGCGGCGGATCTCTTCCACCGGCACGCCGTAGGTCTCGGGGATGTCGCCGCCGTACTGGCGCACGATGGCCAGCCATTCCTGCGGCACGCTGGAGGAGCCGTGCATCACCAGGTGGGTGCCGGGCACCGCGGCGTGGATGGCGGCGATGCGGTCGATCGCCAGGGTGTCGCCGGTGGGCGGCCGGCTGAACTTGTAGGCGCCGTGGCTGGTGCCGATGGCGATGGCCAGCGCGTCCACGCCGGTGCGGGCGACGAAGTCCTTGGCCTGGTCGGGGTCGGTCAGCAGCTGCTCGGGGCTCAGCGTGCCTTCGGCGCCCACGCCGTCTTCCTCGCCGGCCTGGCCGCTTTCCAGGCTGCCGAGGCAGCCCAGCTCACCTTCGACGCTCACGCCCACCGCGTGCGCCAGGCGGCACACGTCGGCGGTGACCTGCAGGTTGTGGTCGTAGCTCGCGGGGGTCTTCGCATCCTCGCGCAGCGAGCCGTCCATCATCACGCTGGTGAAGCCGCTCTGGATGGCCTGCAGGCACACCGCGGCCGAGGCGCCGTGGTCCTGGTGCAGCACCACCGGGATGCGCGGGTGCGTCTCCACGGCGGCCAGCACCATGTGGCGCAGGTAGGCCTCGCCGGCGTACTTGCGGGCGCCGGCGCTGGCCTGCAGGATCACCGGGCTTTGCGTCGCTTCGGCCGCTTCCATGATGGCCTGGATCTGCTCCAGGTTGTTGACGTTGAAGGCGGGCACGCCGTAGCCGTGCTCGGCGGCATGGTCCAGCAGCTGGCGCAGGGTGACGAAGGCCATCGGCAACTCCTCTGTGAATGGACGGGGAAGGAAAAAGGGCAGTCAGCCGGCGCCGGAGACCAGCTCCATGCGGGCGTGCCACTCGCGCAGGTCGGCGAGGGTCACGGCCCCCGCGCCAGCGCCCGGCGCGGGGGCGGGGCCCGTGGCCGCGGGCTGCCAGCCTTCGCGTTGGTGCAGCCCGGGGCCGATGGCCACGGCGGCTTCGATGGGGTCGGTGCCGAAATAGGCGCTGCGGGCCACCAGCACCGGCACGTCGGCGGCGCGGGCGGCGGTGGCGCCGGCGCATGAGTCTTCGATGGCCAGCGTGGCCAGGGCGGGCAGGCGCAGCGCCGCCAGCGCGAGCTGGTAGGCCTCGGGGTCGGGTTTCTTGGCGCGCACGTCTTCGCCGCAGACCACGGTAGCGAAGCGGGCCCGCCAACCCGGGCCCAGGTGCCGGCCCAGCAGCGCCTCGACATTGGTGCGGCTGGTGGTGGTGACGATGGCCTGCCGCAGCCCGGCGGCAGCGGCCTGCGCCAGCAGCTCGCCGACGCCGGGCCGCAGGGGGATGGCGCCTTCGTGCACCAGCGCGGCGTAGGCGCTGTTCTTGCGCCGGTGCAGGGCGCGGGCCAGGGCCTCGCGCTCGCCGGCCAGCGCAGGCGCGTCGGTTTCCTCGGCCATGGCCGCCAGCAGGCGCTCGAAGCCACCGGTCACGCGCAGCAGGCGGCCATAGCGGGCCACGCCCCAATGCCAGCCCAGGCCCATTTCGGCAAAGGCGGTGTTGAAGGCCACGCGGTGGCCGTCGCGCTCGGTCTCGGCCAGCGTGCCGTCCACGTCCCAGAGCAGGGCTTGCAGCATCACGCGGGGGCCTTGTTGGGCAGGGAGGGAGGCGTCAACTCCAACGCGGCCTGCGCCACGGCGGCCAGGTCGGGCAGCAGCAGGTCGGGGCCGGCCTCGGCGATGGGGCGGCCGGCGTTGTAGCCGTGTGGCACGGCCCAGGCGCGCACGCCGGCATTGCGCGCGGCCATCACGTCGACGGCCGAGTCGCCGACATGGGCCATCCACTCGCGCCGCACGCCCAGCGTGTCGGCCACGTAGCGCAGCACGCTGGCGTGCGGCTTGGGCTGGGGCAGCGAATCGCCACCGATCACCAGCTCGAAATGCGCCTGCAGACCGTGGCACTGCAGCAGGCGGCGGGCGTGGGCCAGCTCCTTGTTGGTGACGCAGGCCAGCCGCACGCCGCGCTCTCGCAGCCGCAGCAGGGCCTCTTGCGCGCCAGGGTAGGGCGCGCTGAGCTGGCCGGTGGCGGCGCCATAGTGGGCGTCGAAGCAGGCCAGCACCTCGGCTTCGGCGGGCAGGCTGGGGTGGCCCGGGGCCGGCGGCAGGCCGGCCAGCACGGCGCGCATCAGCGCATGCGAGCCGCGGCCGATGAGGGCGGTGATCTCGGCGGCGGGGCGCGCCGGCTGGCCGAAGCTGGCCAGCGTGCGGTTCACCGCCTCGGCGATCTCCGCTGCGGTGTCGACCAGCGTGCCGTCGAGGTCGAAGCTGACGAGCGCCAAGGCCATGGATCAGGCGCTCACGGTTTCGGCGGCGCCGACCTGCGCCCGCACCAGCTCGGCCAGCGCCTGCGGCGTGAAGCCGAAGTGCGCGAGCAGCGCGGCGGCGGGCGCCGATTCGCCGAAGCGGTCGATGCCCAGGGCTGCGGCGCAGCCGTAGCCGGCCCAGAAGCGCGAGACGCCGGCCTCCACGCCGATGCGCGGCAGCCCGGGCGGCAGCACCGCGTCGCGCCAGGCGCGCGGCTGGCGGTCGAACACCGTGCTGCTGGGCATGGAGACCAGCCGCACGCGCAGGCCGCCGGCGTCCAGCAGGGCCTGGGCGGCGCGCGCCAGCGCCACCTCGGAGCCGCTGGCGATGAGCACCGCCTGGGGGTTGGTGCGGTCGGCCAGCACGTAGGCGCCGCGGGCCATGGCGGCCACCTGGCCGGTGTCGCGCGGCTGGGCGGGCAGGGCCTGGCGCGAGAGCAGCAGCGCGCTCGGCCGGTCGGCCGCCTGCACCGCGGTGGCCCAGGCGGTGGCCGTCTCGGCCGCATCGCAGGGGCGCCAGACCTCCAGGCCTGGGATGAGCCGCAGGCTGGCCGCATGCTCCACCGGCTGGTGGGTCGGGCCGTCTTCGCCCAGGCCGATGGAGTCGTGGGTGAAGACGTGGATCACCCGCTGCTTCATCAGCGCCGCCATGCGGATGGCGTTGCGGCTGTAGTCGCTGAAGGTGAGGAAGGTGCCGCCGTAGGGGATGAAGCCGCCGTGCAGCGCCAGGCCGTTCATCACCGCGGCCATGCCGAACTCGCGCACGCCGTGGCTCAGGTGGCGCCCGCCGGCCCGGCCGCGGCCCACGCTGCCGCAGCCGGGGAAGTCGGTGAGGTTGCTGGCGGTGAGGTCGGCGCTCCCGCCCAGCAGCTCGGGCAACAGCCCGGCCAGCGGCGCCAGCACCTGTTGAGAAGCCTTGCGCGTGGCCACGGCTTCGCCCGTGGCGGCGAAGCGCTCGATCAGCTGCACCAGCTGCTGCGAAGCACCGGCGGGCAGTTGGCCCGCCAGGCGGCGCTCGAACTCTTCGGCCAGCGCCGGGTGCGCGGTGCGGTAGGCCTCGAAGCGGCGGCGCCAGGCCGATTCGGCCCGGGCACCGGCCTCGCGTGCGTTCCAGCGCGCCGCCACGTCGGCCGGGATCTCGAAGGGCGCATGCGGCCAGCCGATGCGGGCGCGGGTGGCGGCGATCTCTGCAGCGCCCAGCGGCTCGCCATGGGCGCGGGCCGTGCCCTCGCGTGCTGGCGAGCCGGCGCCGATGGTGGTGCGGCAGATCACGAGGGCCGGGCGCGAGCCGTCGGCCCGGGCTTCGGCAATGGCAGCATCCAGCGCCTGCAGGTCGTGGCCGTCGACCGGGCCGATGACCTGCCAGCCGTAGGCCGCGAAGCGTGCGGCGGTGTCGTCGGCGAACCAGGCCTGCACGTCGCCATCGATGCTGATGCCGTTGTCGTCGTACAGCAGCGTGAGCTTGCCCAAGCCCAGGGTGCCGGCCAGCGAGCAGGCCTCGTGGCTCAGGCCCTCCATCAGGCAGCCGTCGCCGGCGAAGGCCCAGGTGCGGTGGTCCACCACCGTGTGGCCGTCGCGGTTGAAGGCGTCGGCCAGCAGCTTCTCGGCCAGCGCCATGCCCACCGCATTGGCCAGGCCCTGGCCGAGCGGGCCGGTGGTCGTCTCGACGCCCGGCGTCATGCCCACCTCGGGGTGGCCGGGCGTGCGGCTGTGCAGCTGGCGGAATCGTTTCAGCTCGGCCAACGGCAGGTCGTAGCCGCTCAGGTGCAGCAGCGCATACAGCAGCATCGAGGCGTGGCCGTTGCTCAGCACGAAGCGGTCGCGGTCGGCCCATTGCGGGTTGGCCGGGTTGTGCTTGAGGTGCCGGTGCCACAGCGCGACGGCCATCTCGGCCATGCCCATCGGCGCGCCGGGGTGGCCGCTGTTCGCGGCCTGCACCGCGTCCATCGCCAGCGCGCGCAGCGCATTGGCCAGCGGGTCGTCGAAGCGCGGCTCGCCGCGCAGGACACGGTCTTCGGAGGTGGAGGCCATGGTGCGTCCCCTCGCCGCTCAGAGCGCACCGAGCGCGCGCTGCCGCCGCTCGACCATGCGCCAGATGAAGGGCGTGAAGATCAGCTGCATCGCCAGCTCCATCTTGCCGCCCGGCACCACGATGGTGTTGGCGCGGCTCATCCACGAGTTGTTGATCATGTTCAGCAGGTAGGGGAAGTCGATGCCCTTGGGGTTGCGGAAGCGGATCACGCAGATCGACTCGTCCGCGCTCGGGATGTCCCGGGCGATGAAGGGGTTGCTGGTGTCCACCACCGGCACACGCTGGAAGTTCACGTGGGTGTGCTCGAACTGCGGGCAGATGTAGTTCACGTAGTCGGGCATGCGGCGCAGGATGGTGTCGGTCACCGCATCGGTGCTGTAGCCGCGCACGTGCTGGTCGCGCCAGAGCTTCTGGATCCATTCCAGGTTGATCACGGGCACCACGCCGATCAGCAGGTCGGGGTAGCGGGCGATGTCCACCTCGGGGGTGACGACCGCGCCGTGCAGGCCTTCGTAGAACAGCATGTCGGTGCCGGCGGGCAGGTCTTCCCAGGGGGTGAAGGTGCCGGGTGGCTGCTGGTAGGGCTGGGCCTCGGCCGCGTCGTGCAGGTACTTGCGGCGCCGCCCGCCGCCGCATTCGCTGTAACTGCGGAACAGCTGCTCCAGCTCGGGGAACAGGTTGTTCTCGGGGCCGAAGTGGCTGAAGTGGGTGTTGCCGGCATTCTCGGCGGCGGCCTGGCGCTCGCGCATCTCGGCGCGGTCGTAGCGGTGGAAGCTGTCGCCCTCGATGACCGCGGCCTTGACGCCTTCGCGGCGGAAGATGTTCTCGAAGGTGCGGGTGACGCTGCTGGTGCCGGCGCCGCTGGAGCCGGTGATCGCGATGATGGGGTGCTGGTGTGACATGGGCGGGCTCGTCAGTCTCGGAACAGGCTGCGGGGCGCGAACAGGGGCGCGCTGGCGTCGTTGGGCGGCGGCTCATGGTGGTAGCGCTCGATGCGGGCGACCTCGCTCGCGCTGCCGAACACCAGGCCGATGCGCTGGTGCAGCGCCGTGGGCACCACGCCCAGCACCGGCTGGCGCCCGGTGCTGGCGCGGCCGCCGGCTTGCTCCATCAGATAGCCGATCGGGTTGGCCTCGTAGAGCAGGCGCAGGCGACCGGGCTTGCTCGCGTCTTTGGTGTCACGCGGGTAGAGGAACACGCCGCCTCGCATCAGGATGCGGTGGGCTTCGGCCACCATGCTGGCGATCCATCGCATGTTGAAGTCCTTGCCGCGCGGGCCGGTGCGGCCGGCCAGGCACTCGTCGACATAGCGCTTGACCGGCGGCTCCCAGAAGCGGGCGTTGCTGCTGTTGATGGCGAATTCCTGTGTCTCTTCGGGCACCTGGATGGCCGGGTGCGTCAGCACGAATTCGCCCAGGTCGGGGTCGAGCGTGAAGCCCGCCACGCCGTTGCCGACGCTCAGCACCAGCATGGTCGAGGGGCCGTAGAGCGCGTAGCCGGCCGCCACCTGGGTGGCGCCGGGCTGCAGGAAGTCGGCCTCCTGCAGCGCGCGCCCGTCGTCGGCCAGGCCGGGCGGCGCGCGCAGCACGCTGAAGATGCTGCCCACCGAGACGTTGACGTCGATGTTGCTGGAGCCGTCCAGCGGGTCGAACAGCAGCAGGTAGCGGCCACGCGGGTAGGCCTCGGGGATGGGCCGGGGGGCGTCCATCTCTTCGCTGGCCATGCCGGCGAGGTGGCCGTTCCACTCGTTCATGCGCAGGAAGATCTCGTTGGACAGCACGTCGAGCGGCTTCTGCACCTCGCCCTGCACGTTGAGCGTGCCTGCCGCCGGCGCGCCGCCGCTGGCGGCCAGCGCGCCGCGCGCCACGATGCGGGCGATGGCCTTGCAGGCGAGCGAGACGTCGAGCAGCAGCCCGTTGAGCGCGCCGCTGGCCTGCGGGTAGCGCCGCCGCTCCTCGATCAGGTAGCGGGTCAGGGTCCAGCGGCCGGTGAGTGGCATGGGTGTCTCCAGGAGTCGTCGGAATCGGTGGGCTTCAAGTGCCGGCGGCGAAGACGCGGCTGGCGCGCACGTCGGCCTCGCTCAGCGTCACCAGGTCTTCGCGGGCCAATGGCCGCTCGCGCTCGGCGAACAGGCGGCTGGCCTGGCGCAGGCGCATGCGGTCCAGCGCGTTGCGCACGCTGCGGGCGTTGGCAAAGTGCGGCTGGGCGATGCGGTGGCCCAGGTACTCGGCGAAGGCCTCGCGGGCCCCTTCACCGAAGCGGTAGGCCATGTCGGCGAGCATGCGGTGGGCGATGGCTTCGAGCTCGTCCGGTGCGTAGTCGGGGAAGTCCAGGTGGTGGGCGATCCGGCTGCTCATGCCCGGGTTGCTCTGGAAGAAGGTGCGCATGCGGTCGGCATACCCGGCGAGGATCACCACCAGGTCGTCGCGCTGGTTCTCCATCACCTGCAGCAGGATCTCGATCGCCTCCTGGCCGTAGTCGCGCTCGTTCTCGGGCCGGTAGAGGTAGTAGGCCTCGTCGATGAAGAGCACGCCGCCCATGGCCTTCTTCAGCACTTCCTTGGTCTTGGGCGCGGTGTGGCCGATGTACTGGCCCACCAGGTCGTCGCGCGTCACCGCCACCAGCTGGCCCTGACGCACATAGCCCAGCCGGTGAAGGATCTGCGCCATGCGCAGCGCCACCGTCGTCTTGCCAGTGCCGGGGTTGCCGGTGAAGCACATGTGCAGGCTGGGGCTCTGTGCCTGCAGCCCGTGGGCCAGCCGCAGGCGGTCGATCACCAGCAGGGCGGCGATGTCGCGGATGCGCTGCTTCACCGGCGCCAGGCCAACGAGGTCGTGGTCGAGCTCGTCGAGCACGGCTTCGACCTGGCTGTCCTGCAGCACCTCGGCCACGGTGCGCGGCGGTGCGGCCCTCTGCGCTGTGGCGGCCGGCGGCGGAGCGGCCTCGGGTGCTTGTGCGGGGCCGGGGATGCGGTAGAGCGGGGCGTTCATCGTCAGGCCACCTCGGCCGCGGCCGGCCGGCGCGCCAGCTCGCCGCGCATCGCGCCGATCACGGCCCGGTAGTCGGGCTGGCTGAAGATGGCGCTGCCGGCCACGAAGGTGTCGGCGCCGGCGTCGGCCACGCGGCGGATGTTGTCGGTCTTGATGCCGCCGTCCACCTGCAGACGGATGTCGCGCCCGCTCTGCTCGATGAGCCGGCGCGCCCGCTCGACCTTGCGCAGCGCGCTGTCGATGAACACCTGGCCGCCGAAGCCCGGGTTCACGCTCATCACGAGCACCAGGTCGACCTTGTCGATCGCCCACTCCAGCACGTCCAGCGGCGTGGCCGGGTTGAACACCAGCCCGGCCTGGCAGCCGGCATCGTGGATCAGCTGCAGCGTGCGGTCGACATGCGTGCTCGCATCGGGGTGGAAGCTGATGAGGCTGGCGCCGGCCTCGGCGAAGGCGGCGGCCAGGGCATCGACCGGGCGCACCATCAGGTGCACGTCCAGCGGCACCGGGTGGCCTTGGGCGTTGCGCAGGTGCGGCTTCAGCGCCCGGGCCACGGCGGGGCCGACCGTGAGGTTGGGCACGTAGTGGTTGTCCATCACGTCGAAGTGGATCCAGTCGGCGCCGGCGGCGATGACCGCCCGCACTTCCTCGCCCAGGTGGGCGAAGTCGGCCGAGAGGATGGATGGGGCGATGCGGAAGGTGCTGCTGCTCATGACGCCGGGCCCTTCCTTCTTCAGTAGCGTTGCGCTTCCGGCTTGTCGGTGGCGTAGCTGTGCACCGTGTAGCGGATGGAGCGGCCATCGACCTCTTGCCGCACCAGGCCGAAGCCGGGCTCGCTGGCGGGCCGGTTGACGATGAAGCTCATCGCGATGCTCTCGATGCCGCGGGTGGAGTCGAAGGCCATCAGGCGGACGTAGTGCTGCGGGAAGGTCTGGCGGCACTGGGCCAGCTCCAGCATCACGCCCGCCGCGTCCTTGAGGTCGAACATCGGCATGCCGTACATCTCCCAGTAGGTGTTGCGGGGATGCGGGTCGTCCGTGTATTCCACGCTCCAGGCGTAGCCCTTGCCGAGCCCGTACGCGACCTGGGCGCGGATCTCGTCGTCGGTCAGGTCCGGCAGGAAGCTGAACTGGCCCTGGGTCACGCGGCCGGTGGGGTTGGTCATCATTTCGGGGGTCTCCTTCAGGCGGCCACGGTGGGGGTCGTCAGGTAGTCGCTGGTGTCGGTCGGCGTGTAGTTGAAGGACACGTCCTTCCAGGTGTCGAGCGCCTGCTTGAGCGGGGTGCAGAAGCGGGCGGCGGCCTGCAGGATCTCGGGGCCTTCGCGGGCGATGTCGCGGCCTTCGTTGCGGGCCTTGACCATCGCTTCCAGCGCCACGCGGTTGGCCACCGCGCCGGCCTGGATGCCGGCCGGGTGGCCGATGGTGCCGCCGCCGAACTGCAGGATCACGTCGTCGCCGAACAGGTCGATCAGCTGGTGCATCTGGCCAGCGTGGATGCCACCCGAGGCCACCGGCATCACCTTCTTCAGGTCGCACCAGTCCTGGTCGAAGTGCAGGCCGCGCGGCAGGTCGGTGCGGGTGTAGGCGTCGCGGCAGACGTTGTAGTAGCCCTGCACGGTGAGCGGGTCGCCTTCGAGCTTGCCGACCGCGGTGCCGGCGTGCAGGTGGTCCACGCCGGCCAGCCGCAGCCACTTGGCGATCACGCGGAAGCTCACGCCATGGTTCTTCTGCCGGGTGTAGGTGCCGTGCCCGGCACGGTGCATGTGCAGGATCATGTCGTTGCGGCGGCACCAGGCGGCCAGGCTCTGGATGCAGGGCCAGCCGACGATCAGGTCGACCATGATCACCACGCTGCCCAGGCTCTTGGCGAGCTCGGCGCGCTCGTAGATCGCCTCCATCGTGCCGGCCGTGACGTTGAGGTACGAGCCCTTCACCTCGCCGGTGGCGGCGCTGGCCTTGGCGACGCCGTCCATGACGTAGAGGAAGCGGTCGCGCCAGTGCATGAAGGGCTGCGAGTTGATGTTCTCGTCGTCCTTCATGAAATCGAGCCCGCCCTTCAGGCCCTCGTAGATCACGCGGCCGTAGTTGCGGCCCGAGAGGCCGAGCTTGGGCTTGGTGGTGGCACCCAGCAGCGGGCGGCCGAACTTGTCCAGCCGCTCGCGCTCGACCACCAGCCCGGTGGGCGGGCCCTGGAAGGTCTTGACGTAGGCCACCGGGATGCGGATGTCTTCCAGCCGCGCGGCCTTCAGCGGCTTGAAGCTGAAGACGTTGCCGATCAGGCTGGCCGTCATGTTGGCGATCGAGCCCTCCTCGAACAGGATGATGTCGTAGGCCACCCAGGCGAAGTACTCGCCCGGCCGGCCCGGCACCGGCTCGACGCGGTAGCACTTGGCGCGGTAGTTCTCGCAGGCGGTGAGGCGGTCGGTCCAGACCACCGTCCAGGTGGCGGTGCTGGACTCGCCGGCCACGGCAGCGCCGGCTTCGACCGGGTCCACGCCTTCCTGCGGCGTGATGCGGAACAGGCAGACCGTGTCGGTCTCGCTCGGCCGGTAGTCGGGCTGCCAGTAGCCCATCTGCCGGTACTTGAGCACGCCGGCGCTGTAGCGCTGTCTGTGGTCGGTGATCTGGGTGGCTTCGGCCTTGAGGCCGGGGTCGACGAGTGCATTCATGCGGTGTCTCCGAGGGCGGTGACCGCATGTTCCGGGGGCTGATTGGTAATTGCCAGTCAGACTTTCTTGCTTTTCAATTAAGCTATTGCTTAACAATGAACGTCAGCTTCCGCCAGCTCCGGGTCTTCCTGGAGGTCGCCCAGCAGGGCAGCGTCACCCGGGCCGCCGAGGCGCTGCACCTCACGCCGCCGGCCGTGTCCATGCAGATCAAGGAGGTCGAGAGCCAGGTCGGCCTGCCCTTGTTCGATCGGGTGGGGCGCACGCTGAGCCTGTCGACCGCCGGCGAGTACTTCGTCGTGCATGCCAAGCGGATGCTGGGCGCGCTGCGCGATGCCGAGAACGCGATGAGCCGCTTCAAGCGCCTCGAACACGGCCAGCTGACGGTGGGCATGGTCAGCACCGCGAAGTACTTCGTGCCGCGGCTGCTGGCCCTGTTCCGGCAGGAGCACCCGGGCGTGGAGGTGCGGCTGGTGGTGGCCACCAACCGCGAGTCGCTGGTGGCGCGCCTGCAGTCGGGCGAGTGCGACCTGGCGGTGATGGGGCGGCCGCCGCGCGAGCTGGCCGCGCGCAGCGAGGCCTTTGCGGCGCACCCGCTGGTCTTCGTCTGCCCGCCAGGGCACGAGCTGCTGCGGGTCGGCCACCCGCCGGTGTCGGCCCTGTCGCCGTTCCCGTTCATCGTGCGCGAGCAGGGCTCGGGCACACGCAACGCGATGGCGCAGTTCTTCGCCGAACACCGCTTCGAGCCGCACATCACGATGGAGATGGGCAGCAACGAGACCATCAAGCAGGCGGTGATGGCCGGCATGGGCGTGAGCTTCCTGTCGCTGCACACCGTGGGGCTGGAGCTGAAGACCGGCCTGCTGAAACTGCTGGAGGTGGAGGGCACGCCGGTGATGCGCACCTGGCAGGTGGTGCACCTGCAGAGCAAGGTGCTG
Source organism: Pseudomonadota bacterium (assembly GCA_049322835.1). GTDB lineage: Bacteria > Pseudomonadota > Gammaproteobacteria > Burkholderiales > Burkholderiaceae_C > Ideonella. Next base: position 144,597 of record JBMOQN010000022.1, read on the forward strand.
TCGCCGGCGGCCGAGGCCTTCCGCTACTTCTTGATCGAGCGCGGCGAATCGCTGCTGGTGGCGCATGATGCGCCGCTGCTGCGCCCGCCGGCCGAAGCGCAGTGAGACCTTGACGGAGCTGGACCGATGCAGATTGACTGGAATGCTTTCACGCCCTGGGCGTCGCTGGCAGGTGGCGCGTTGATCGGGCTGTCCGCGGCCTTCCTCGTGCTGCTCAACGGGCGCGTCGCCGGGGTCAGCAGCGTGCTCGGCGGCCTGTTGCGCCCGGTGCGTGGCGACGGAGCATGGCGCCTGGCTTTCGTGCTGGGGCTCCTGGCCGCACCGCTGGGCCATGCGCTGTGGGCCGCCGTGCCGGTGCCACGCATCGAGGCCGGCTGGCCGGTGCTGGTCGTGGCGGGGCTGCTGGTCGGCCTGGGCACGCGCTACGGCGCCGGGTGCACGAGCGGCCATGGTGTGTGCGGCCTTTCGCGCCTGTCGCTCCGGTCTCTCGTCGCCACGCTCGCATTCATGGGCACCGGCTTTGCCACCGTGTTCGTGGTGCGCCACCTGCTGGCTGCCTGAGGTGCCCTGATGGCGGTCTTCACTTCCTTGCTGGCGGGCCTGGTGTTCGGGCTGGGCCTCATCGTTTCCGGCATGACCGACCCGGCCAAGGTCCTGGCCTTTCTGGACCTCGCCGGGGCATGGGACCCGTCGCTGGCCCTGGTCATGGCCGGTGCCATCGCCGTGGGGCTGGTGGGCTTCGCCTGGGCGAAGCGGCGCCAGGCGTCGATTCTGGGCCTCGACATCGACCTGCCGCCGGCGCGCCGGGTCGACGCCCGCCTGATCGGCGGCAGCCTGGTCTTCGGCATCGGCTGGGGCCTGGTCGGGTTCTGCCCCGGCCCCGCCCTGGTGGCCGTGGGCATGGGCGAGCAGAAGGCGATCGTCTTCTGTCTGGCCATGCTTGCCGGCATGGGCCTCTTCGAGATGCTGGAAGCGCGCCGCCCGCCGCCGTCAGGGCCTGCCTGAGACCGCCAGCGCGTCGTGCGCCATTGCCGCGCGCTTGCGGCGGATCAGCAGCCCCAGGTCGCGCCGCCGGATCTCCCGCGCGCCGTGCAGCAACGCCAGTGCACGGGTCGGCATGTCGATGTCGTAGTGGCTGTGCGGCGTGCCGGCCTTCTGGTGCCAGCGGTGCAGCAGGCCCAGGCGCGCGGCCATCGCGTGGAGCTCTTCTTCGGTATCGGCCACCATGTGGCACATCACCCGGCCGCGAAAGGGCGCGCGCATGGTGTCGACATAGACCGCCATCAGCCTCCACATACTCGAAATCCTGTCAGGGCGGCCAATCTAGCGTGAATGGCGGGCCGGTCAGCCCCGTGGGGTCATGCGCTGTTGGGGCCGACCCCGACTTGCCCGGAACACCGGCTGTACCGATGATGGCCCCGCCCGCCAGTGGTTGGCGGAAAGGGGAAGTGATTTGAAGTTCAGCGAAGACGCCATGCTCGCGGCGGCTGCGACCATCGTCGCCGGCCGGATCCAGGCCAAGGGATCGGACACGGGTGACGTGAGCCAGTTGCTGGTTCAGGCCATGACCGAGGTCCTGACCGGGGTCGAGCTGATGGAGGACCAGGCCAAGACCGAGAACTTCGACCTCTGGTCCCGCCTGTCGGACTGACGGACTGCGCGCTGCAAGCCCCGTGGGCCGCCGGGCTCGCGGGGCTTCTTTGCTTGCGCGCCGACCGCATGACCCGGCGGCCTCATAAGCGCTACGATCCCGGATCGACCGGCTGTTGCCGGCCGGCCAGCACCCATCTCACCCGGAGGCCAAGCCATGTCCCTGCGCATCAATGACACCGCGCCCAACTTCAAGGCCCGGACCACCCACGGCCAGATCGATTTCCACGAGTGGATCGGCGACCAGTGGGCCATCCTCTTCTCGCACCCGAAGGACTTCACCCCGGTGTGCACCACCGAGCTCGGCTACATGGCCCGCATCGAGCCCGAGTTCAAGAAGCGCAACGTCAAGCTGATCGGCCTGTCGATCGACCCTGTCGAAGACCATGAGCGCTGGGCGCACGACGTGGAAGAGACCCAGGGTGCGGCGATCAAGTACCCGATGATCGGCGACACCGACCTGGCCGTCGCCAAGCTCTACAACATGCTGCCGGCCGACGAGGAGGGCAGCAGCGACGGCCGCACTGCCGCTACCAACGCCACGGTGCGCTCGCTGTTCATCATCGGCCCGGACAAGAAGATCAAGCTGATGCTGACCTACCCGATGACCACCGGCCGCAACTTCGATGAAGTGCTGCGCGTGATCGACTCGATGCAGCTGACCGCCAAGCACAAGGTGGCCACGCCGGCCAACTGGAAACACGGCGAGGACGTGATCATCGCCGGCTCGGTGTCTGACGCGGACGCCAAGACCCTGTTCCCCGGCGGCTGGAAGACCGTCAAGCCCTACCTGCGCGTGGTCAAGCAGCCGGGTTGACGAGGCGCTCTTGCAGCGCCTTTGAGAAGGCCCGGCATCGCCGGGCCTTTTCCATGGGATCGGGCCGCGCGCCGCGCCACTCAGGGCGAGAGGCGCGTGGCGATGTAGGCACGCTCCCGGCCATCGAGGAGCCCGCGGCCGACGATGGCGCCCGTGGCGTTGATGTCGCTGGCGGTCAGCAGCTTCCAGCCGGCGCTGCCTTCGTCGAGCAGATCCTGCAGGTGGAAGCACAGGGGACCCTCGAAGATGACCGCGCGCGACTTGCCCTGCGGGAACAGGGTGCCGATCACCGTGCCGGCCTCGTTCAGGCCTGCCGGCTGCACCAGCCCGCTGCCGCAGCTGGGCAAGGGCTTCATCTCGCCGCCGCGGTAGATGAAAGGCAGCGAGTGGTCATTGGCGTCCTCGGCCAGGCCGACGATCTCGCCGAGATTGTTGATCCCGTTGGCGCGGCTGCTCTTGCCGCCAAGCGTGCCCAGGTCCTGCATCACGCCGCCCTGCCAGAGGAAGGCGCGCGTCACGAAGGGGCCGTTGTAGCTGCGCGCGCTGTAGCCCACCACCTGGCCGGCGTTGTTGATGGCCGAGGCCACCCCGCCATCGTGCCCGGGCAGCACCGGCAGCTCGGTGTTGACCCCCGCCCGGTAGAGCCCGGGCGCGGTGCGATAGGGCGTGCAGGCGATCATGCCGACCGACTCGCCGTCGTCGTTGATGTCCACCGCCGAGAGGGTGCCCTCGCACAGCGGCGGGTCGCCCATGTCCTGCGGCTTGCCCTTGGGGCTCCAGGTGGTGGCGTACATGCGCACCCCGACCATCTCGCCCTTCTTGTTGATGCCGGCCACGGAGCCGCTGCCGACGCCGCCGGTGGACAGCCGCTTCAGCACGCCGGCCTGGTAGCGGAAGGGCAGGGGACGCTTGCGCTCGGCCCCGCTCGCCCCGCTGCGGTAGCCCTCGCCCACCACCACGCCTTCGTCGTTGATGCCGTAGGCGGTGGTGGGCAGCATGCCGTCACCTTCCGGAATGGCGTCGATGTGGTAGACGGGGGTGGCCCACGCCGACGCGGCCAGCGCACCCGTGGCGATGGTGCAGGCGCCGCTGCGCCACGAGAGCCCTTTCAGATTGATCATCGGTCGCTCTTTCTCCAAGTGTTGGGGTTGATCCCGCCAGGGCACTGGAAATGCCGTGACACTTGGATGTTAGGAGCGATTCCGTGTTGCCGATCCCCCTAGGTTCGGCTGGCTCAGTTCGGTCGGGGCCCGGGCGCCCCACCCGGCTTCCACAGCCCGGTGACCAGCGCGGTGCCGACGAGGACCACCGCACAGGCGCCCAGCATCGCGGCGTTCACCGTTTCACCCAGGAACAGCCCGCCCCATCCGATGGCGAAGGCAGGGATGAGGAAGGTCACGCTCAGCGCATTGGTGGCGCCGATGTGGGCGATGAGGCGGAAGTACAGCACGTAGGCCACGCCGGTGCACAGCAGCGCCAGCGCGACCACCGCACCCCACGCGCCCGCGCTGGGCGGTGTGGCCGGCCAGTGCCCCCACATCAACGGCAGCAGCACCACGGCGGCCGAGATCTGGCTGCCGGTGGCCAGCGCCATCGGCGGCACGCCAGTCAGCCAGCGCTTGGTCATGCTGGCGGCCAGGCCATACATCAGCGTGGCGGCCAGGCAGGCCAGCACCGCCAGGCCGCTGCTGGCGCCGCTGGCGTCGGGCTTGAAGCTGGCCTTGTCCCATGCCAGCCACAGCACGCCCGCAAAGCCGATCGCCAGGCCGGCGATCTTGTGGATGCCCGGGCGGTCACCCAGCCACCACCAGGCGATCAGCACGCCCCACAGCGGCGTGGTGGCATTGAAGATGGACGACAGGCCGCCGGTGATGGCCAGCGCCGCGTAGCTGAAGCAGAGAAAGGGAATGGCCGAATTGGCGATGCCCACCAGGGCGATGGCGCGCCAGTGCCGCCGCAACGCCGGCCACTCGCCGCGTCGCCACAGCAGCGGCGCGAGGAAGAGGCTGGCGCCCGCCACCCGCAGCCCGGCAAGCGCGAAGGGACCGAACTCGCCCGCCCCCATGCGCATGAACAGGAAGGACGCGCCCCAGATGGCCGCGAGCAGCAGCAGTTCGCCCAGGTCCAGCGGCTTCATGCGGCCAGCGCCTCGGGCACGGCCAGTGGGCGGGTCGCCCGCGTCGGCGTGCTGGCCAACGCGGCCGCGGCCGGAACCGCCCCTTCGCGCCGCAGCAGGTCGAGCTTGCGCACCAGGCCGCCGGCGTAGCCGGTGAGCGAGCCGTCGCTGCCCAGCACGCGGTGGCAGGGGATGATCACCGACAGCGGGTTGCGGCCCACCGCGGCGCCCACTGCGCGCATGGCCGCGGGCTTGCCGATCTGCACGGCCAGCGCCGCGTAGGTGCTGCAACGGCCTGTCGGAATCTGCAGCAGCGCCTGCCAGACCGCGCGCTGGAAGTCGGTGCCCTGCGGGTCCATCTGCACGCTGAAGCCGCCGATCTGGCCGTTCTGCCAGTACGCGGAGAGCTCGCCAGCCGCCTGCCGGACGAAACGGTTGCCGGCATCTTGCGGTGCGTTCAGCACGCCCGGGTGGTGGGCCTGGTCGGTGAACCAGGCGCCGGCCAGGCCTTGCGCGGTAGCAGCCAGCAGCAACGGGCCCAGCGGGCTGTCGATGGTGGCCTGGGCGACCAGCGGGGAACGGGCGGGGGGAGAGGGGGTGTTCATGCGGGAAGCTCCTGCTGGGTCTTCTTGGTTGCTTTGGCAGCCGGCGGTGCGTCGGCCAGGGCCTGCCACAGCTGCATCACGGCATACGAGCGCCACGGGCGCCAGGCTTCGGCCTGGGCCGCGGCGGCCGCGGGGGTGGCGGCGCCCAGCGCGCGCAGCACGCCGATGTCGCTGGCCGGGAAGGCATCGGGCCAGGCCAGCACCCGCAGCGCCACCAGCTCGGTGGTCCAGGGACCGATGCCGGGCAGCTCGCCCAGGGTAGCCAGGGTGTCGGCCATCGGGGCGGCATGCGAGAGGTCGAGCCGGCAGTCCAGCACCGCACGCGCCAGCGCCTGGATGGCGCGGATGCGGGCGCTGACGATGCCGAGCTGGCCGATGTGGTCGGGGTCGGCCGCGGCCAGCGTCTCGGCGCCGGGAAAGAGATGGGTCAGCCCGGCGAAGGGCGTGTTCACCGGCTCGCCGAAGCGCGCCACCAGCCGGGCCGCCAGTGTGCAGGCGGCGGCCACCGTGACCTGCTGGCCCAGGATGATGCGCACCGTGGTCTCGAAGCCGTCGACGCAGCCCGGCAGCCGCAGGCCGGGCCGCAGCGCCACCGGCAGTGCGGCCAGCGCGTTGTCGATCGCGGCAGCCTCGGCGTCCAGGTCCAGCAAATGGCGCAGACGCTCGATCACCGCGCCCAGCACCGGGGCCAGGCTGGGGCTGACGCTGGCCTGAACTTCGTGGGCTTCGGGCGCGAAGCGCAGCGCCAGCCAGCCGGTGTGGCGCTCGCCGCGGGCGTCACGCAGTGCCAGGGTGCGGCGCCAGGTCGGGCCTTCCACCGCCTCCACACCCGTCAGTGGGCGGGCGGCCAGGAAGCCCAGCATCGCCTCGGCGTCGTAGGGCGGGCGCCAGGCCAGGCGCACCGCCACCGGCTCGCGACCTGCGAGCTCGGGCGTGGCGGCCGAGCGGCGCAGGGCGGTGGGTGACAGGCGGTAGCGTTCGGCGAAGGCCGCATTGAAGCGTCGCAGGCTCGCAAAGCCGCTGGCCAGCGCCACGCGGGTCACCGGCAGCTCGGTGTCGGTCAGAAGGCGCTTGGCCAGCAGCAGCCGCTGGGTCGCCAGCCAGTCCATCGGGCTCACCCCGTGCACCGCCTGGAAGACGCGGCGGAAGTGGCGGTCGGTCACGCCCAGCCGCTCGGCGATGGCGGGCAGCGCGATGTCCTGCCCCTCGGCCACGGCGTGCTCGATCAGCCGGGCGCCCGCGCGGGCCAGGGCTTGGGATGAATCGGTGTTCGACAGCCCCGGCGCCAGCTCGGGCCGGCAGCGCAGGCAGGGGCGAAAGCCCGCGCACTCGGCGCTGGCGGCGTTGCCGAAGAAGCGGCAGTTCTCGCGCCGCGGCAGCCGCACCCGGCACACCGGGCGGCAGTAGACACCGGTGGATGTGACGCCGACGAAGATGCGGCCGTCGAAACGCGCGTCGCGCGTCTGCAGCACCTGGTAGGCGGCGTCGGCGTCCAGCGGCGAGGGGGTGTCGGAAACGGCTTCCATGGCGGCCATCTTAGGCCGCTGCCCCCAACTGGCTCGCCGTTTTCGGACCTGTGGCTGAGGCCTTTGGTGCGTCAGGCCGCGAGCTTGAACACCGCCATCTTGCCCGTCAGGTCGGCGGCCTGGCGGCGCAGGCTTTCGGCCGCGGCCGCGCTCTCTTCGACCAGGGCGGCGTTCTGCTGAGTGACCTGGTCGAGCTGGCTGACGGCCATGCCGATCTGCTCGATGCCGGTGCTCTGCTCGGCGCTGGCCGCGCTGATCTCGCCGATCAGGTCGGACACCCGGCCCACCTGCAGCACGATGTCCTGCATCGACTGGCCGGCCTCGGCCACGAGGCGGGAGCCGTCCTGGACCTTGCCCTTGCTGTCGCTGATCAGGCGTTTGATCTCGTGCGCGGCGCCCGCACTGCGCTGAGCCAGAGAGCGCACCTCGCCGGCCACCACCGCGAAGCCGCGGCCCTGCTCGCCGGCGCGCGCGGCTTCGACGGCCGCGTTCAACGCGAGGATGTTGGTCTGGAACGCGATGCCGTCGATGACGCCGATGATGTCCTCGATGCGGGTCGACGAGTCCGAGATCGCCTGCATCGTGGCGACCACCTGGCCGACCACCTCGCCGCCGCGGGCGGCCGCCGAGGAGGCGCCCCCGGCGAGCTGCGTGGCCTGGCTCGCGGTGTCGGCGTTCTGCTTGACGGTCGAGGTCAGCTGCTCCATCGAGGCGGCGGTCTGCTGCAGGTTGCTCGCCTGCTCCTCGGTGCGCTGGCTGAGGTCGGCGTTGCCGGTGGCGATCTGGGTCGAGCCGGTGGCGATCGAGTCTGCGCCATTGCGCACCTGGCCGACGATGTCGACCAGCTGGTCGTTCATGGTCTGCAGGGCCCGCAGCAGCCGGGCCGTTTCGTCCTTGCCCTCGGCAACGATGCGCGAGCGCAGGTCGCCCGCGGCCACCGTTTCGGCGACCCGCACCGCTTGGGCGATCGGGGCGGTGATGCTGCGCGTGATCAGCCACGCCAGGACGCCGCCCAGCGCGACGGCCAGGCCCAGCAGGGCCGCGACCATCAGACGCGTGGATTGGAAGGACGCCTGCGCGGCCTCGTAGGCCTTCTGCCCGCCGGCGGTCTGGTAGTCCTGGGCCTTTTCCATCGCCGCGAACACCGCTTCCATGGCCAGCCGTGACTCGCCCTCGAAGAACGCCCGGGCGGCCTCTTCCTGCGCTGCGTCGTCCAGCGGCATGGACAACAGTTTGGCTTGGGCCTTGAGGTAGTCGGCGCGGGCGGCTTCGACCGCCTTGGCCAGCCCCTCCTCTTCTGCCGCCACCACCGTGCGGCGGTAGACGGCCCAGAAGGTGTCGGCCGCCTTCAGCCCGTCGTTGATGCCGGCGCGCGCGCTCTGCCTGCGCTCTGGCGTCGAGGCCATCAGGTAGTTGGCTTCCATGCGACGGCTGCGGTTGATCGCGCTGCGCGTATCCCCCAGGGCTTCGGACGCCGGGAGCCAGTTGGTGGCGATTTCTTCGGTGTTGGCGTTGACCGCGCCAAGGCGGTTGATGCCATACAGGCCCACGGCCAGGTTGAGCATGAGCAGCAGGGCAAAGGCGAGGATCAGGCGGGGGCCGATGCGCAGGTTGGAAAGGAATTGCATGGAGGACCTTGATGGGAAGACAGGCGCCAGCCCATGGGGCGGCTGTGCGGCCTATCGGTCTGCCGTTCTGCTGCATCAAGCATCGGATTCCGGGAACTGCCGGTTTTCTGCCGCCTTCTTACGCTTGGCTACATTGCCTTGAACAAGTGCACGTAGGCCCGGCTCACCGGCAGCTCGTGCGGGTGGCCTCGCAGCCTCAGCCAGAGGCGGCTGGCCTCGTCGCGGCGGGTGCTTTCGAGGTGGTCGAGGTTGATCAGCGTCGAGCGGTGCACCTGCCAGAACCGGTTCGGGTCGAGCTGCGCGGCCAACTCGGCGATGGGCGTGCGGATCAGGTGCTCGCGGCCGGCGGTGTACACACAGGTGTACTTGTCGTCGGCCTGGAAGAAGATCACATCGCCCACTGGCACCTGGTGCGTCAGGTCGCCGGCGCTGGCGCGGATCCAGCGCAATGCCGGGGCAGGCGAGGGCGCAGCGCCCGTGGGCAGCAGGGCCTTCAGCGCGGCGGCCAGGCGTGCGTCCGGCTCCGCCGCGGTGGCCGGAGTCTCCAGCGCCGCGCGCAGCCGCTGCACCGAGCGGCCCAGGCGCTCGGCCGTCACCGGTTTGAGCAGGTAGTCGAGCGCCGCCTGCTCGAAGGCCTGCACCGCGAACTCGTCGTAGGCGGTGACGAAGACCACGCGCGTGCGGCCCTCGATGCCCTGTGCCACCTCCAGCCCTGTCAGCCCGGGCATGCGGATGTCGAGGAAGGCGACGTCGGGCTGGTGCGCGTCGACCCCGGCTGCGGCCTCCAGGCCGTTGCGCGCGGTGGCCACGATCGTCAGCTCGGGCCAGAGCGTGGCGAGCTGCTCCTTCAGGTAGCGGGCGAGGTGCGGTTCGTCGTCGGCGATCAGGGCGGTGGGCATCGTGTCGGCGTGTCGTTGTTCAGTTGGAAACCGCCGGCGGCAGCGGCCAGGGCAGCAGCAGGCTGGCGCGCACGCCGCCTTCGCTGCGATTCTCGACCTGCAGGCTGGCGGCGCTGCCGTAGGCCGCTTGCAGGCGCTCGCGGATGTTGGCCAGCGCCGCGCCGGCGCCGCCGTTGTGGCGCGCGGGTGCGGTGACGGGGCGCAGGCCCAGGCCGTCGTCCAGCACCTCGATGTGCAGCGTGCTGCCGCTCACCTCAGCCCGCACCACCACTTCGCCGCCTTCGACCTTCGGCTCCAGCCCGTGCTGGATGGCGTTCTCGACCAGTGGTTGCACCAGCACCGCCGGCAAGCGCAGCGCCAGCAGCGCCTGCGGTACCTCGATCCGCACACGCAGCCGGTCGTCCATGCGCAGCGCCAGCACGCGCAGGTAGGCATCGACCAGCGCCATCTCCTGGCCCAGCGTGTGGTCGGGGTTGCGCAGGCCGCCCAGGGAGCCGCGCAGGTAGTCGATGAACGACTCGAGCATCTGCCGGGCGCGGGCCGGGTCGGCGTCGATCAGCCCCACCACGTTGGCCAGCGTGTTGAAGAGGAAGTGCGGCTCGATCTGGCCCTGAAGCAGCTTGAGCCGGGCTTCGGCGGCCCGCCGCTCGGCCGCGTGCGCGCGCGCCTCGCCATCGAAATAGACGATGGTCAGCGCCGAGAACATGGCCACGAACAGCAGCATGCCGCCCGACACGCTGGTGGGCGAGATCTCCGCGCCGATGCTGAAGCGGTAGCCGACCAGGTTCACCGCGATGGGCCAGCTCACCATCACCCCGCCGATGGGCATGGCGGTGAAGAACAGGCCGCGCTGCCACTCCTTCCAGCCCTTGATGCGGGCCGGGCCGACGAGGCGGATCACCACCTCGAACTGCAGATGGATGAAGTAGGCCACGAAGAACGAGATGAACAGGTTCAGGCCCAGCCAGTGCTGCCAGTTGGGCCAGCTCGTCCACTCGTCCATGCGCCGCGCATGCATCGCGAACCCGGCCACGGTGAAGAGCAGGCCGACGCCGGTGGCGAACAGCGCCGTCCACATCAGCTGCAGCCAATAGGGGCCGACGCGGCGCAGGTCGTTTGCCGTCCACGAGCGCCAGGATTCGCGCAGCAGCTGGGGGGTGATCTTCATGGGGGCGCAGTGTAGGCAGGGCCACCGTGCCGCTGCCGCCCGCGGCGACGGATCGACAGCCCGCGCGACGAGTGGCAAGAAAGCTGCTTGATGAAGAACGCCCCCAGGCGGCGGCGAGCGCCCGCCGCCGCCCCCGAGGGGGCGAGTCGACCCGGGAGCGGCCCTTCGTTGACTCGACCGATCGAGGTAACCGCCTCGAAACACCGCCTGCCTACAATCGGCCCCCGCCAAGGAGAACACACGCATGAAGGTTGCAGCATCCGCATTCAAGGCCTACGACATCCGCGGGATCGTCGGGCAGGCGCTCGACGAACAATTCGCAGAACACCTGGGCCGGGCTTTCGGCACCGAAGCCCTGAAGGCGGGCGAGAAGGCCGTGGCCGTGGGCCGTGATGGCCGCATGTCGGGGCCTGGCCTGGCGGCGGCGCTGATGCGCGGCCTGGCGTCCACCGGGCTCGACGTGGTCGACCTGGGCGCGGTGACCACCCCCGTCGTCTACTACGTGGCCGCCACCCGGAAGAAGCACGGCTGCTCCAGCGGCATCCAGGTGACCGGCAGCCACAACCCCAAGAACTACAACGGTTTCAAGATGGTGCTGGCCGGCCGCGCCATCTATGGCGACGAGATCCAGGGCCTGCGCAAACGCATGGAAGCCGAGGACTACGCCACCGGCCAGGGCCGCATCGCCGAGATGGACGTGATCGCGGAGTACGCCCACCGCATCACCAGTGACTGCAAGCTGGCCCGGCCAATGAAGATTGTTGTGGATTCGGGCAACGGCATCCCGGGTGCCACCGCGCCGGCCATCCTGAAGGCCCTGGGCTGCGAAGTGATCGACCTGTACAGCAAGGTCGACGGCGACTTCCCCAACCACCATCCCGACCCCTCCAAGCCCGAGAACCTGGCCGACCTGATCAAGGTGGTGCATGCCACCGACGCCGAGCTGGGCCTGGCCTTCGACGGCGACGGCGACCGCCTGGGCGTGGTCACCAAGGACGGCCAGATCATCTTCCCGGACCGCCAGCTCATCCTCTTCGCGCGTGACATCCTCACCCGCGTCAAGGGCGGCACCATCATCTACGACGTGAAGTGCAGCCAGCGCCTGGCGCCCGATGTGCGAGAGCACGGCGGCGTGCCGATGATGTACAAGACCGGCCACTCGCTGGTGAAGGCCAAGCTGAAGGAGACCGGCGCACCGATCGCCGGCGAGATGAGCGGCCACATCTTCTTCAGCGAGCGCTGGTACGGCTTCGACGATGCGATGTACACCGCCGGCCGCCTGCTGGAGATCCTGTCGAGATCCGACGACCCGAGCGCCGTGCTGAACGGCCTGCCCACCAGCTTCAGCACCCCCGAGCTGAACGTGCCCTGCGCCGAGGGCGAGCCGCATGCGGTGATCGAGAAGCTGCTGAAGACCGCCAAGTTCCCCGGGGCGGAAATCGGCACCATCGACGGTCTGCGTGCCGACTTCAAGGACGGCTTCGGCCTGGTGCGCGCCTCCAACACCACGCCGGTGCTGGTGATGCGCTTCGAGGGCCACACGCCCGAGGCGCTGCACCGGATCGAGCACGACTTCATGGCCGCGCTGCGCGAAGTGAAGCCCGATGCCCAGTTCGCCGCGGCAGCCCACTGATCAGCCTGCCTGAGCCCGGCCTGAAGGCCTTGCCATGAAACGGGCGCTTGCGCGCGCCGCCTACACCAACCTGCTGCGCCTGGCCACGCCGCTCTACCTGGCACGGCTGTGGTGGCGTGGACGGCGCGAGCCGGGTTACCGCGAGGCCGTTCCCGAGCGCTTCGGCCACGGGCATGGCCGCGCGGCGCCTTCCTCGCTGTGGGTTCACGCCGTTTCCCTCGGCGAAACCCATGCCGCGTCGGCGCTGATCGACGCGCTGCGCGCGGCCCGCCCGGGCCTGCGCGTCCTGCTGACCCACGGCACCGCCACCGGCCGCGCCGCCGGTGCAGCGCTGCTGCGCTCCGGCGACCACCAGGCGTGGCTGCCCTACGACACACCGGGCGCGGTGCGCCGCTTCCTGCACCGCCACCGCCCCGGCCTGGGTGTGCTGATGGAAACCGAGATCTGGCCCAACCTGCTGCACGAGGCGGCACGCGCCGGCGTGACCATGGTGCTGGCCAACGCACGCCTGTCGGAGCGCAGCGCTGCCAAGGGCCGCCGCCTGGGTGCGTTGCTGCACCCGGCGGGGCAGAAACTGGCCCTCGCCCTGGCCCAGACCGAAGCCGACGCCCACCGCCTGCACGCGGCGGGCGTCCCTCGGGTGGAGGTGTGTGGCAACCTCAAATACGACCTGCGGCCGGACCCGGCCTTGCTCGCATTGGGCCGCGAATGGCGCTCGGGCCAGTCACGAGCGGTGGTGGTTGCAGCCAGCACGCGCGAGGGCGAGGAAGCAGATCTGCTCGCGGCCTGGGCGGCGTGGCCGGCGCCGCGGCCCGTGCTGCTGCTGGTGCCCCGTCACCCGCAACGCTTCGACGAAGTGGCCGCACTCGCCACCTCGTACGGCTTCAGCGTCAGCCGCCGCAGCCGGTGGGCCGAGCCTGGCCCGGGCGAAGCGGACCGCGTTGCTGACGTGTGGCTCGGCGACAGCCTTGGTGAGATGCCGCTCTACTATGGCCTGTCGGACGTGGGCCTGCAGGGCGGCAGCTTCAAGCCGCTCGGTGCCCACAACTTCATCGAGGCCGCGGCTTGCGGCTGCCCGATGGTGCTCGGCCCCTCGGTCTTCAACTTCGCCGATGCGGCCACCGAGGCGCTGGCCGCTGGTGCGGCCTGGCAGGTGGCGAACTGGGGCGAAGCCCTGCAACGTGTGAGCGCGCAGTTGGGGGACACGGCCGCTCGGCAGCGCGCTTCACGCGCTGCCGAGGGTTTCGCCGCCATGCACCGCGGTGCCGCGGCGCGCATGGCCGCGCGCATCCTCGCCCTGTTGCCGCAGTAGCGAGCGGCCCGGCGGGCCGTCAGGCTCAATACCGGTACGGGTTGCGGGGCCGGTCGTCGTTGCGATTGCGCACGCCGTCGTTGTCGCGGTCGCGGTCGTAGCGGTTGGGCACGCCGTCCCGGTCGCCGTCGTGCACGGGGGCCGCCGGCGCCACCACGCAGGCGCTGAGGGTGGCGAAGGCTGCCGCGCTGAGGGCCAGCGCACAAAGTCGCTTGAACATGGTCCGTTCTCCTTCAAGAACAACGATGAGACGGAACCCAATGTGCCGTGCGCCTCCTGGCTTTGGCGCCAGCGATCCGACCGAAGTGCTGTAGGAAAAACGCCTGACCTGGCGATCACCCCGGTCGGTCCACCAGCAACTGCGCCATCAGCGCGCTGACGAGGGCCACCCCGGGCGGTGCGGTGCGCCGCGTCATGGTCACCAGGCCGAAGCGCGCGGTCGCGTCGAGCGCGGGCTGCATCTTCAACTCGACCAGGTCGGGGGCCGCGGCCCGGATCGCCAGCAGCACGGTCTCGCTGTGGCGAGCCACCTCGACGATGCTCGGGATCTCGTCGCACCGCAGGCTCACCAGCCGGCTGGGGTGGGCCCGTGGCCCGTACCGCTCGACCAGCACGCGGGCCACCTCGTCGGACAACGGGGTGGACGCGACCGGGTAGTGCAGCACGTCGTCGAAGCGGGGCCCCGGGCGCTTGCGGGTCAGCGGGTGCCCGCGGCGGACCAGGAAGGCGCCCCGCATGTCGTGCAGGAACTGCAGGCGCAGGTCCGGCGCGGGGCGAAGCGAGCGGGCGTCGACGACCAGCGCGTCGAGCGCACGCTCGCGCAGCGCCTGCACCAGCAGCTCCGTCCCGGCGCGCGCGACCTCGACGCGCAGTTGGGGGCGCTCGCGTGCCACCTTCAGCAACAGCGGTGTCATGAGCATCGCCCCCGGCCCGGAGCCCATGCCGATGCGCAGCAGGCCGGCCTGGTCGTCGGCCGCGAGGTGACTGCGCTCGCGCAGGTCGTCCGCCGCCAGCAGGATCTCCTGTGCACGCTGCACCGCGTCGCGCCCGAAGGGCGTGGGCTCGCTGCGTCGCCCGATGCGGTCGAACAGCGGCTGGCCGAGCTCGGCCTCGAGCGCGCGGATGCTGCGGCTCAATGCGGGCTGGGTGAGGAACAGCGCAGCCGCGGACTGGCTGAACGACCCGGTCTGGGCCAGCGAGATCAGGTGGCGAAGCTGGACGAGCGTCATGGGTGGGTGCGACAAATGAGTGCCTGAGACTCATCGTAATGGAAAGAACAATGCATTGGACATCGCATCGAGCCACTCCTACATTGGCCTCGCCCACCCGCCGTTCTTTCCCGCCTGGCGCGCCCTTCGAGGAGTCCTCTCATGCCCACGTTCAAGCTTCTGCGGTCTGCGCTTCTTTCGGCCGGCCTGGCGCTCGGCGCCGGGCTGGCGCTCGCGCAGGGTTACCCGGCCAAGCCCGTCAACCTGATGGTCCCCTACCCGGCAGGCGGGCCCTCGGACGCCATCGCGCGCATCTTCTTCAACCCGCTGGGCAAGGAGCTGGGGCAGCAGGTGCTGGTCGAGAACCTGGGCGGCGTCAGCGGTGCGCTGGCCGCGCAGAAGGTGCTGGCGGCACCGGCCGACGGCTACTACGTCTTCCAGGGCTCGCCCAACGAGGTGATCCTGTCGCCGCTGGCCAACGCCTCGGTGAAGCTGAAGACCGAGGACTTTCGCCTGGTGCACCCGGTGGCCGATGCGGTGATGGTGTTCGTGACGCGAAAGGACCTGCCGGTCAACAGCGTCGACGAGCTGGTGGCCCTGGCGCGCAAATCGCGCGACAAGCCCTTGACCTACGGCAGCGTGGGCATTGGCTCGCTCTACCACCTGATCCTGGAGAACGTGCAGGCGTCCACCGGCATCAAGCTCGATCATGTGCCCTACAAGGGCAACGCACCCCTGCTGCAGGACATCGGCGGCGGTCAGGTCGACTTCGCGGTGCTGGTCTACAGCGCGGCGATGGGTGCGATGGCCGAGCAGGGTCGTCTCAAGGTGATCGGCCAGCTCGGCGCGCAGCGCTCGGAGCTGTTGAAGAGCGTGCCCGCCGTGGGCGAGAGCCAGTCGCTCAAGAACTTCTCGTACAAGATCTGGACCGGCTACATGGTGCCGAAGAACACGCCCGAAGACGTGGTGGTGCGGCTGCACGCCGCGATCGGCCGGTCGCTGCAAGACCCGCAGGTGCGCGCCCAGCTCGCCACCCAGACCCAGGTCGCCTCGGCGCCGATGACGCTGGCCGAATCGGCGAAATTCTTCGAGGCCGAGACGGCGCGCTACCGTGCCATCGCCAGGCAGATCAACCTGCAGCCGCAGTGAGCCGGCCATGACCTACCTGCTGCAAGCGCTGCAAGCCCGGGCCGGCGAGTTCATCAGCCTGCGCCGCGACATCCACCGCCACCCCGAGCTGGCTTTTGAAGAGCACCGCACCGCCGCACTGGTGGCCGACAAGCTCGAGGCCTGGGGCTACACGGTCGAGCGCGGCATCGGCGGCACCGGCGTGGTGGGCACGCTCGTGCGCGGCCAGGGCTGCAAGCGGCTTGGCATCCGGGCCGACATGGACGCGCTGCCCATCGCCGAGGCCAGCGGCGCCGAGTGGGCCAGCGCGCGGGCCGGCGTCATGCACGCCTGCGGCCACGACGGCCACACCGCCATGCTGCTGGCCGCGGCGCGACACCTGGGCGAGCAAGGCCGGTTCGACGGCACGCTGCACCTGATCTTCCAGCCCGCCGAAGAGGGCGGCGGCGGCGCGCTGCGCATGATGGGAGACGGCCTCTTCGAGCGCTACCCGTGCGACGCCGTCTTCGCCATGCACAACATGCCCGGCGTCGAGCAAGGCCACCTCGTGCTGCGCGAGGGCGCTGCCATGGCCTCCTCCGACTACGCCACCGTCACGCTCACCGGCTTCGGCGGCCACGGTGCCATGCCGCACCGGGCGGCGGACCCGATCGTGGCCGCGGCCAGCATCGTGATGGCGCTGCAGACCATCGTCTCGCGCAACATCGACCCGCTGCAGGCCGCGGTGGTCACCGTCGGTGCCCTGCACGCGGGCCAGGCCAACAACGTCATCCCCGCCTCGGCCAGGCTCGAGCTGAGCGTGCGCGCGCTCGACCGCGAGGTGCGCAGCACCATCGAGCGCCGCATCAAGGCGCTGGTGGCTGCGCAGGCCGAGAGCTTCGGCGTCACCGGGCGGGTCGACTGGAAGCCGGGCTATGCGGTGCTCGTCAACACCGCGGCCGAGACGGCGTTCGCCCGCGAGGTGGCGATCGACCTCGTCGGGCCCGGGCGGGTGACGTTGCAGGGCCCACCGCTGACCGGCAGCGAAGACTTCGCCTTCATGCTCGAGCGCGTGCCCGGCAGCTACCTGCTGATCGGCAATGGCACGAACGAAGGCGCCGGCGAAGGCGGCTGCATGGTGCACAACCCGGGCTATGACTTCAACGACGACAACATCGGCGTCGGCAGCGCCTACTGGGTGGCGCTCGCGGAGCGGTTTCTCGCTCGTTGAGCCCTGCGGGCACGCTGGCTAGCGCACCGGAATCGGCGTGCCGCGGTCGACGGGGACGGCGGTGACGCTGTTTTGCGGGGACCCCTCGATCACGCGGTCCGAGTAGGTGAGGTAGACCAGCGTATTGCGCCCCTGATCCACCATCCGCACCACGCGCAAACGCTTGAAGACCAGCGAAATCCGCTCGCTGAACATCTCGTCCTGCCGCCTGAGCGGCTTGGGAAACGAGATGGGCCCCGTCTGCCGGCAGGCGATGGACGCCTCGGACTTGTCCTCGGCAAGGCCCAGACCGCCCTTGATGCCCCCGGTCTTCGCCCGCGAAACGTAGCAGGTGACACCCTTGACCTCGGGGTCGTCGTAGGCCTCGACGACGATCTTGTGGTCAGGCCCGATCAGCTTGAACACGGTATCGACTTCGCCGACCTGCTCCGCGTGAGCAACGAAGGCCAAGGCCGGCAGGGTGAGGGCGAGTAGACGTTTCATGCTGCCATTGTGATCAACTTGTCCACGCCCGGCCACCGGGCCGCCGGCCTGACCTCAGCAAGAGTGCCCCCCAGAGAGCAGGCCGGGTGGATCAGCCGATGGGCGGGTACGGCGCGCTTGATCCTGCGCAATCTCGCCCGACCAGCCGGTGGCATAACGGGCGCCGTGATGCCGTGGCCCCATGGGGCCGAACCGAAGGGGGGTTCTCATGCACTCGATTCGACGCTTGCTGTGTGCAGCGTTCATCTTCACGTTCGGCATCACGCCGATCGCCGGCCATGCGCAGTTGCATCGCCCCCACCTGAACGACACCGGTCTGACGCTGTGCGCCGACGCATCGGACCAGTGGACGGACCAATGCGCCGGTACCGGCCAGGACGCGGAGTTCGGCCGCGACGCCACCCACCCAGGCTCGGCAGACGGTGCCGCCGGCTTTGCATTTGTCCGCGTGTGCAACAGCGGCGAGTGGGCCGGTACGGGCGCCTGCCCGCAGCGCCCGAAACGAGGCCAGGGGCCCAACGACTGGGGCTGCAACCATGACCGGGTCACGGGCCTGACCTGGGAGCTGAAGACGAACGACGGAGGGCCGCGCGACTGGCAGCGTGTCTATACCCAGCGGCTGCCGCAGGATCCGCGCTACGGCAAACCGGCGGACGCCGCAGGCTACGTGCACTTCGTCAACCGCCACGGGGGGCTTTGCGGGATCCGCCATTGGCGCTTGCCGCGCCTGGTGGAGCTGTTCTCGCTCATCGACGGGTCCGTCGCCTATCCCGGCCCGGCGATTGACCGGATGTATTTCCAGGACACCCAGACCGGCGGGTACTGGAGTTCCGATGGCGGCACGCTCGACCGTCCTGATGCCGCCAGAATGGCCTGGTTCGCCCACTTCGGCACCGGCTATGTCACGCCGTGGGAGCGCAAGACGCAGTTTGCCGTGCGCCTCGTCAGCGGCGTCCTGCCGCGCTGGGATCGCGGCCGGTTCGTCGTGTCTGCCGATGGCCTGGAGGTGCGAGACCGTGTGACCGCGCTCGTCTGGCGCCGGTGCAGCGAGGGGCAGGTGCTCCAAGGCGACACCTGCATCGGCACGCCCACCGCGCTTGACTGGCACGCCGCCCTGGCGCTGGCGCGGCAGGCGGGCGGCGGCTGGCGGATGCCGAACTTCAAGGAGATGCTGAGCATCGTGGACACCCGACTCACGGGTATGGCCTTTGACAGCCAGGTGTTCCCCGGCACGCCGGCCGACGCGATCTACTGGACGTCCACAACGCACATGTTCCCCGACACGGCCTCGACGTCCCCGATCGTCTGGGCGAACCTGGGCGACTCCGGGCTGTCCGACCACGAGTTTCCACTCGTGGTGCGGCTGGTGCGAGATGCACGATGACGAGCGACGGATGATCAGATGCCGCGGATGAACCGCAGGACCTGGGCTCTCGTGAGCACATCGTCGTCGAAGCCGCCGTGCGTCGAGCTCGCGCTCGTGGGGCCCGGGGACACATGGGCCACCGTGTTCGGGAGGGGAGCGAGCTGGTCGAAGTGCTTCTTCATGCCGAGGATGGGGACCGTCGAGCCGCCTTCGAAGGATTCGCTCACCAGGTGCAGCAGCGAGCGCCGGTAGGGGCCGCAGGTCGGGTCGTCTTCTTCGGCTTGCTCGGTGAGGTGGAATTGCTGGTAGCGCGCCACGGCGCCGCTTTCCAGGTGGGGCCGCACCATGAGGTCGAAGCTCTTTGCACGCAGCGCCGGTGCCATGAAGCTGGCCGAGGTGAGCTGCAGGCCCTCCAGCCGCACCAGGCGGTCGATCATGAAGGCGGCCACGATGCTGCCGGCCGAGTGGCCGACGAAGTGCATGCGCACCGCCTTGTTGTCGGCGTGGTGCTTGAAGTGGTGCCACAGCTGCAGGCCGCCGGCCTGCCGGTCGGTGGCCTTGTCGGGGTCGTAGCCGCTGATGGCGTCGGCGTTCTGCTTCATCTCACCCCACAGCAGCGTGCCGGGGCGTGCCAGCGCCTGTTCCAGACGCCGGTTCCACCAGCGCTCGAAGGCGCCGCCGGCGGCCGTGGTGCGCGGGATGCCGGTGATCGCGTCGGCGATGCAGTTCATCACCGTGGTGAAGAAGCCGGTCTCCCACATCATGAATACGGGGAAGATCTTCGCCTCGTAGAGCATCGGGATCCACTCGGCCGCGGTCTGAGCCGCGGTCTTCTCGTCGACCAGGCCGCCGTGGGCGTAGATGCAGACGTCGACCACGCCGTCGGCCGGCTGCCAGAGCTTGCGCGCCTGCGCCAGGTGCACTTCGACGATGGCGCGCACGTCGTCCGGCGTGGTGCGGAAATCGCCGCTGTTGCTGAGCTCGCCGTTGTTGCCCATGTTGACGATGAAGGGCGCCAGCTCGCGGTTTCTCAGTACCTCGCTCGCGGCCAGCTGCACGCGACCGGTCTTCTTCTCGGTGCGCAGCGTCACGCTGTGGCTGAGCGCTTTGTGGTCGGCCGTCACCACGCCGAGCTGGGCCACCCAGCAGTCCATCGCGTTGGTCAGCCAGTCGTCGTAGGTCAACAGCCCGAAGCCACCCGAGCCCCAGCCGTCGCCCCATGAGTTCTGGACCAGGAAGCCACGCTCGTCGTAGCCGACGATGGCATAGGCGTGCGCTGCGTGGGCGGCCTCGCCCGGCTGCTGGGGGATCACCCACACATCCTTGAACGACCTGGGCTTGGGCCGGTCGAGGTCGTTGCCTTCGTCCCAGCCGGCATGGCAGCCGCTGCTGACGTAGAGCACGCCCACCTCGTTGAGCGCGGCGTGCATGTCTGTGATGCGAAGCGGGTCGACGCGGTAGTAGGCACCGAGCGGGCGTCGTACCGCGTCGTACCACCAGTCGTCGCTGATCTTCGCCTTGGCCGGCGGCATGTCCATGCCGGGGAACAGGTCGAGCGCGCAGGCGCCGTGCTTGAACCAGCCCTTCATCGCGCCGCGCACGCTGGAGCCTTCGTCAAGCGCTGAGCCGGGGAATTCGTCGTAGCGCCGCGCCATGGAGTACAGCATGAAGGGCGAGATGCGCGGCGCCCGCTCGCGGCGGCTCTTGAGCAGCAGGTGCTCCACCACCACCGAAAGGCCGAAGCCGGTGCAGGCATTGGTCTCGCCCTGGTGCTTCACCGCCAGCAGCGGCCTGGGGAACATCGAGGCCGCCGGGGCGACCGCCACGTTGGGGCGGAAGGGCCGATCGCGTGCATCGGGCGGGTCGGGCCGTGCCGCGCGTTTCCAGTCGGGCGACTTCTTTGCGGTTGCGGCCTTCTTGGCAGGAACGGCCTTGCGGGCGGGGCTGGTCTTCTTCGCGGCAGAGGCCTTCTTGGCAGCAGGGGCCTTCCGGGTGGCCATGGTCGTCTCTCCTGGCGGCTGGGGCGCGCCATCGTCCGCCCGCCAGCGCGGTGGGGTCAAGCCCCTGAACGATGGGTGATGTCGTCAGGTTTGGGGATGACCAAGCCCGGGTCGGCGGCGGCCGGCCTCGTGCCCAGCGCGCCCAGCAGCAGCCTGGCGGTCGACGCGTTGGTCGCACATGGCACGTCGTGCACATCGCAGGCCCGCACCAGCGCGTTGATGTCGGGCTCGTGCGGCTGCGAGGTCATCGGGTCGCGCAGGAAGACCACCGCGTCCACCTCGCCCTGTGCCAGCCGCGCGCCGATCTGCAGGTCGCCACCCAGCGGGCCGCTGAGCAGGCATTCCACGGTCAGGCCCACCTCGCCCTGCAGCCGCCCGCCGGTGGTGCCGGTGGCCATCAGCGTGCATGCGGCGAGCTGGTGCTGGAACTTGCGCGCCAGCGCCACCATGTCGTCCTTCTTGCGGTCGTGTGCGATCAGTGCGATGCGGGGCGGGGTGTCCATCGCGCCATTGTGTCGGCTGGGGGTTACGCGGGGGTACGAAACCCGCGTGGGCCGGTTTCACCGTTCATGCCGCGATTTGCGCAGCTTGTCGGCGCGCCGTGCTGCTCATCGTGTGCGGGTGCGTCGGGCAGGGGAGGGCGCATACAGTGCGGCCGGCCCGCCACCCGCGCGGGCCCCTGTCGAACCCCAGCGCCCAGAAGGCCCCGCACCATGCTGACCATCCGTGACCTGACCCACGTCTACCCCAATGGCACCCGCGCGCTCGACGGCGTGTCGCTCGACATCCCGGCCGGCATGTTCGGCCTGCTGGGCCCCAACGGCGCCGGCAAGTCGTCGCTGATGCGTTGCCTGGCCACGCTGCAGGTGCCCACTGCCGGGCAGATCCGCTTCGGCGACATCGACGTGCTGGGCCAGCCCGAGGCGCTGCGCGCCACGCTGGGCTACCTGCCGCAGGATTTCGGCGTCTACCCGCGGGTCACCGCCACCGACATGCTGGTGCACCTGGCCGTGCTCAAGGGCGTGGCCGGGCGTGGCGAGCGGCGCGACACGGTCGAGGCGCTGCTGCGTCAGGTCAACCTCTGGGACGTGCGCAAAAAGGCCATCGCCGGCTTCTCCGGCGGCATGCGGCAGCGCTTCGGCATCGCCCAGGCGCTGATCGGCAACCCCCGGCTGATCATCGTGGACGAGCCCACCGCCGGCCTGGACCCGGAAGAGCGCAACCGCTTCAACAACCTGCTGTCCGAGATCGGCGAAAGCGTGGTGGTGATCCTGTCGACGCACATCGTCGACGACGTGACCGACCTGTGCCCGCGCATGGCCATCCTGGTGGGGGGCCGCATCGTGCAGGCCGGCACGCCCACCGAGCTGATCGCCGCGCTGCAGGGCCGCATCTGGCAGGCCAGCATCGACAAGCACGAGCTCGACGCCGCGCGCCAGGCGCACGACGTGATCGCCACGCGCCTGCGCGGTGGCCGCACCGTCATCCGCGTGGAGGCCGATGCCTCGCCGGGCGTGGGCTTCTCGCCGGTCGAGGCCGGCCTGGAAGACGTCTACTTCTCCACCCTGACGCAACACCGCCAGGCGGCGGCCACCACGGCACAAGCACAGAAGGCAGCCTGACATGTTCGCCCACATCGCGCGCTTCGAATGGCGCTACCAGGTCAAGAGCCCGGTCTTCTGGGTCGGCTGCCTGCTGTTCTTCCTGCTCACCTTCGGCGCCACCACGGTCGACACGATCCAGATCGGCAGCCGTGGCAACGTCAACATCAACTCGCCGTTCGCCATCGTGCAGACGATGGCCATCATGAGCGTCTTCGCGGTCTTCGTGGTCGTGGCGATGGTGGCCGGCCCGGTCATCCGCGACGACGAGACCGGCTTCGCGCCCATCCTGCGCAGCACGCGCATGGGCAAGGGGGCCTACCTCGGCGGGCGCTTCACGGGCGCGGTGGCCGCAGCGCTGCTGGTGCTGGCCTCGGTGCCGCTGGCCATCGCCGCCGGCTCGGCCATGCCCTGGCTGGACTCGGAGAAGCTCGGTCCCTTCGTGCCGCTGCACTACCTGTACGCGCTGTTCGTGTTCGGCCTGCCCACGCTGCTGGTCACCGGTGCCGCGTTCTTCGCGCTCGCCACCGCCACCCGCTCGATGATGTGGACATATGTCGGCGCGGTGGCGCTGCTGGTGGGCATGTCGGTCTCGCGCATCTGGCTGCGCGACCAGCAGCTCGACCAGATCGCCTCGCTGACGGACCCGTTCGCGCTCTCGGCACTGGGCACCCTCACCAAGTATTGGACGGCGGCCGACCGCAACACGCTGCTGCCGCCACTGGAGGGCGTGCTGCTGATGAACCGGCTGCTGTGGACGGGCGTGGCGCTGGTGCTGTTCGCCATCGCCTGGCGCGTGTTCCGCTTCGAGGTGCGCGCCGGCAAGGCCGCGGCCAAACCGGCCGAGGCCGCTGCCGAGCCCGCCGCGGCGGGCGTGGCCCGCGCGCTGCCCGCGCCCCGCACCGACCGCGCCACCCGACTGGCACAGCTGTGGGCCCTGGCCCGTTTCGACGCAGTGTTCGTGTTCCGCAGCCCGGCCTTCTTCGTGCTGCTGTTCATCGGCGTGATCAACGCCGGCTTCTCGCTGTGGTTCACGGGCGAGTGGTACGGCAGCACCGCCCACCCGGTGACGCGGCTGATGGTGCAGGCCCTGCAGGGCGCCTTCACCATCATGCCGATCATCATCGCCATCTACTATGCCGGCGAGCTGGTGTGGCGCGACCGCGAGCGCAGGCTGCACGAGATCGTGGACGCGACCGCCGCACCCGACTGGACGCACCTGCTGCCCAAGATCGTGGCGATCGCGCTGGTGCTCACCGCAACTTCCGTGGTGGCCATGCTGACGGCCATGCTGGTGCAGGCCATCAAGGGCCAGGTGCCCTTCCAGCTCGGGGCCTATGCGGCCTGGTGGGTCTTGCCGACCGTGGTGCTGGGCCTGCACCTGGCGGTGCTGTCGGTCTTCGTGCAGGTGCTGGTGCCGCAGAAGTTCATCGGCTGGGGCGTGATGCTGATCTATGTCGTGGCTTCGGTCGCGCTGGCCTCGGCGGGCTTCGAGCACAACCTGTACAACTTCGGCGCCACGTCGCCGGTGCCCTTGTCCGACATGAACGGCATGGCCCGCTTCTGGGTCGGTGCGGCCTGGTTCCAGCTCTACTGGACGGCGTTTGCCACGGTGCTGGCGGTGCTGGCCTACGCGCTGTGGCGCCGCGGCACGACCAGCGCGCTGCGGCCCCGCCTGGCCGCCCTGCCGCGCAAGCTGCGTGGTGGCGCGCTGGCGCTGGGCGGCGGCGCGGCGGCGGTGTGGGTGGCCGCCGGTGGGTGGATCTACTACAACACCAATGTCCTCAACACCTACCAGACCGCGCCGGAGCGCGATGAGTGGCTGGCCGCGGCCGAGAAGGAGCTGTTGCCGTACGAGAAGGCCCCGACGCCGCACATCACCGCCGTCACTCTCGACGTGCAGCTCTACCCGCGCGAGGCCAAGGCGGTCACGACCGGGCGCTACCGTGTCGAAAACCGGGGCGGTCAGCCGATCGACGAGCTGCACGTGCAGTGGAGCGACAGGTTGACGATCGATTCGCTCGACGTGCCCGGCGGCACGCTGAAGAAGGCATACGAGCAGTACCCCTACCGCATCTACCGCCTGGCCCCGGCCATGCAGCCGGGCGAGGTGCGCGAGCTGCGCTTCGCCACCACGTTGCAGGAGCGAGGGTTCCCCAACGGCGCGCCGCTCACGCGCCTGGTCGAGAACGGCAGCTTCCTCGACAACACCGAGATCACCCCCAGCCTCGGCTTGAACCGCAACGCCTTCCTCAAGGACCGTGCCAAGCGCCGCAAGCATGGGCTGCCGCCCGACCTGCGCCCGCCCACGCTGGAAGACGAATCCGGCCGCGAGCGGAGCCTGTTCATGGTGGCCGGCGACTGGGTCGACGCCGACATCACCGTGACCACCGATGCCGACCAGACGCCGATCGCGCCGGGCTACACGATGTCGGACGCGACCGCGCAAGGCCGACGCACGGTGCACTTCAAGACGGATGCGCCGATCAACCACTTCTTCTCGATCCAGTCGGGCCGCTACGAGGTCAAGCGCGACAAGGCGGGCGATGTCGAGCTGGCGATCTACCATCACCCTGGGCACGACTACAACGTGCCGCGCATGCTGGCGGCGATGAAAAGCTCTTTGGCGCTGTTCGGCGAGCAGTTCTCGCCTTACCAGTTCAAGCAGGCACGCATCCTGGAGTTCCCCAGCTACGCCGACTTCGCGCAGAGCTTTGCCAACACCATCCCGTATTCCGAGAACCTGGGCTTCCTGACGGCGCTGGGCGACGACGAGGACAAGATCGACGTGGTCACCTACGTGACCGCGCACGAGATCGCGCACCAGTGGTGGGGCCACCAGTTGCTGCCCAGCCATCAGCAGGGGGCGACCATGCTGGTCGAGAGCTTCGCCCAGTACTCGGCGCTGCTGGTGATGGAGCGAACCTACGGCAAGCAGCACATGCGCAAGTTCCTGAAGTACGAGCTGGACCGCTACCTGCGCCGCCGCGGTGGCGAAGTGCTGGAGGAGTTGCCGCTGGCCCGAGTGGAAGACCAGCCCTACATCCACTACCAGAAGGGCTCGCTGGTGCTCTACTGGCTGAAGGAGGTGATCGGCGAGGCCCGCCTGAACAGGGTGATGGCCCAGATGCTGCAGCAGCACGCCTTCAAGTCGGCCCCATACCCCAACACCACCGACTTCCTGCGCTTGCTGCGGGCCGAGGCCGGGCCGGAGCACGAGCAGCTGATCAGCGACCTGTTCGAGAAGATCACGCTGGTCGACGTGAAGGCCACCAACGCGCGCAGCGTGAAGCGGGCGGACGGGCGCTACGAGGTCAGTTTCGAGGTCGAGGCGAAGAAGTTCTACGCCGACGGCCAGGGCAAGGAGACCGAGGCGCCGCTCGACGAAACCTTCGACGTGGGCGTGTTCAGCGCCGAGCCGGGCCGACCGGGCTACACCGAGGCGTCGGTGATGGCCTTCGAGCGCCAGCGCGTGCGCAGCGGCAAGCAGACCATCACACTGGTCGTCGACCGCGAGCCGGTGTTCGTGGGGGTCGACCCGCTGAACAAGCGGATCGACCGCAACTCGGCGGACAACCTGACCCGAGTGGGTTCGTAGCCTGGCTTACTTGCGCGCGCGGATCTTCACCAGCTCCGCCTGCGCCTCGTTCCACAGCTCCATGCCCACGTTGGCGGCGATGCTGGCGTTCACGCGGGTCAGCTTGTCGCGCATGCGGGCCGACTCGGCCGGGCTCAGCTCGTTGATCTGCATGCCCTTGGCCTTCAGCTCGGCGAGCGCCTTGCCGGCTTCCTCGCGCGTGTCCTTGCGCTCGTAGTCGCGGCTCGCGACGGCCGCATCCATCAGCACCTTCTGCTCGTCCTTGCTGAGGCCGTCCCACCACTTCTTGCTGACCAGAACGATCCACGGGCTGTAGACGTGGTTGGTCACCGAGAGGTACTTCTGCACCTCGTAGAACTTGCTCGACAGGATGGTGTTGAACGGGTTCTCCTGGCCGTCGACCGTCTTGGTCTCGAGCGCGCTGAAGAGCTCCGAGAAGGGCAGCGGCACCGCGTTGGCGCCCAGCGTCTTGAAGCTCTCCAGGAACACGTTGTTCTGCATCACGCGCAGCTTGATGCCATCCAGGTCTTCCACCTTGGTGACCGGGCGCTTGCTGTTGGTGAGGTTGCGAAAGCCGTTCTCCCAGTACACCAGGCCCACCAGCCCCTTCTCGGGCAGCTTGGCGATCACCTTCTGGCCCACCGGGCCGTCGAGCAGCGCGTCGGCCTCCTTGCCGCTGTTGACCAGGAAGGGCGTGTCCCACAGCGCCATTTCCTTGGTGATGCCGACGAGGGTGGCGGTGGAGCCGACCATCATCTCCTGCGCGCCGCCGATCAGCGCCTGCTGCATCTGGGTGTCCGGGCCGAGCGCCGCGGCGCCGATGGCGCGCACCTTCATCTTGCCGCCCGAGGCCTTCTCGACGGCCTCGGCGAACACCTTCACGGCACGGCCCTGGTTGCTCTGCTCGTTCAGGCCGTAGCCGAATCGGATCAGGCGGGGCTTGATGTCCTGTGCGGCGGCGGCCAGCGGCGCCATGAAGGCGGCCAGCGCGGTGGCGGCGACGAGGGTGCGGCGAACGAGCGTGGTCATGGTTTTGTCTCCTGAAGGGACCAACGGGGAAATCAGCGCATCCACGCCACCGGCGCGGTCACGAGCTGCGGGAAGAACACGAAGAGCACGAGGATCAGCACATAGGTCACCAGGAAGGGGTTCACCCCCTTGATGACCGTGTGCATGGACAGGCGGCCGACGCCGGCGACGACGTTGAGCACCGTGCCCACCGGCGGCGTGATCAGGCCGATCGAGCCGTTGAGCACGAACATCAGGCCGAAGTACACCGGGTCGATGCCGGCTTTCACCGCGATGGGCAGCATCACCGGCGCGAAGATCAGGATAGTGGGCGTGAGGTCGAGCGCAGTGCCGATGACCACGAGCGCCAGCATCATCACGGCCATCAGCAGGCGCGGGCTTTCCACCAGCGGCCCCAGCCAGCCGGTCAGCACGCCCGGCAGGTCGGCCAGCGTGATCATGTAGCTCGCCACCTGTGCACCGGCGCACAGGAACATCACGATCGCGGTCGTCTTGGCCGCGCGGCCGAGTACGCCGTAGACCTCGCTGAACTTCATCTCGCGGTGGATGAACAGCGACACGGCGAGCGCATAGAACGCGGCCACGACCGCGGCCTCGGTCGGCGTGAAGAGGCCGCTCTTCATGCCGCCGATGATGATCACCGGCATCAGCAGGGCCCACACCGCGCGGGCGGTGGCGCGCAGGCGCCCGGCCAGCGGCACCGGCAGGTCGCCGATGAGGTCCATCTTGCGCAGCGCGATCTTCCAGGTGATGACGAGCGCGGCGCCCATCATCAAGCCCGGCGCGATGCCCGAGACGAAGAGGGCCGAGATCGAGGTGTTGGTGGTGACACCGTAGATCACGAAAGCCATCGACGGCGGGATGATCGGGCCGATCACGCTGCCGGCGGCGATCAGCCCGGCGGAGGGGCCGACAGGGTACCCGTGCTTGCGCATCATCGGCAGCAGGATCGCGCTCATGGCAGCGGCGTCGGCCAGCGCCGAGCCCGACATGGCCGACAGCAGGATGGCCGCGCCGATGGCCACGTAGCCCAGGCCACCGTGGATGTGGCCGACCCAGGCCTGCGCCATGTCGATGATGCGGCGGCTGATGCCGCCGGTGTTCATCAGCTCGCCGGCCAGGATGAAGAAGGGCACGGCCAGCAGAGGGAAGCTGTCGATGCCGGCCACCAGGTTCTGCGCCAGCAGCTGGGTGTCCCAGAAGCCCAGTACCCAGGCCATGCCGGCGCCGGTGAGCACCAGCGCCAGGCCCATGTTCATGCCGATGCCCATCAGCACCAGCATGCCGACGGAGAAGACGATGAAGGATTGCGCTTCCGGGCTCATGCTCATTCCAGTTCCATGCCATGGCCCAGGTCGAGCGGTGCGCGCTTGACCAGTTCGACGAGCGCCATCGCGCCGATGGCCGCTGCGCACAGCAGCGCCGGCAGCGGCAGCAGCGCGGTCGGGTAGCCGAGCACCACCGAGTGGCTGTCCCAGCCCACGACGACCTGCTGCCAGGCCCCCCAGCCGATGAGCACGCAGCCCAGGATCACCAGCAGCCGGATCGCCGCCGTGGCCAGGGCCATCAGCGCCGGCTTGCGGCGCAGCACCGCCACCAGGCTGGTGAAGGCCATGTGCTCGCCCAACGGGTAGGCGGCGGTGGCGCCGATGAAGACCATCCAGACGAACAGCAGGCGCGAGAGCTCCTCGCTGGCGGCGATGCCGCTGCCGAAGCCGTAGCGCAGCACCACGTTGACGAAGACCGCCAGGGCCATCACGCCGAGGCAGCCGGCCATGGCCGCTTGCGCGATGCGCTGGGCGAGCGAGACGGGCGCGTCTGGGGTGTCGGGGGTCGTGCTCATGCAGGCTCCTCGTTGCGCAGCCACGCAGTCGCCTTGGCCGTCAGCGTGTCCAGCGGCTCGGTAGCGTCCACGCGCAGCACACCAGGCTCGGGGGGATCGCCATCGGGCCGCTCGAGCGTGGCGAACTGGTCGTCGACCAGGCTGGTGGAAAAGAAGTGGTCAGGCCGAGAGGCGACACGGCGCAGTGCCTCGTCGCGGGCGATGTCCATGAAGACGAAGCGCAGGCCCGCATCGGCCTCGCGCAGCCGGGCCCGGTAGGCGCGCTTCAGGGCCGAGCAGGTCAGCACCGCCGGGCCGCCTGGGCTCTGCAGCTGGGCGGCCAGGGTGTCGAGCCAGCCGGCGCGGTCGGCGTCGGTCAGCGCGATGCCCTGGTTCATCTTGGCGCGGTTGGCGGCGCTGTGGTGGCTGTCGCCCTCGATGAAGCGAAGGCGCAGGGCCTGGGCGAGCGCGGCGCCCAGGCTGGACTTGCCGCAGCCCGAAACGCCCATGACGACCAGCGAATGCTTCATGTTTGGACAGCGCTATCCGTGTTGGCTTAAAAAAGAGGCACACTGCGTTGGGCGGCGGTTTCGCAGGCCGCCGACAAAGGCTGCCTGGGAATCGCCAGCTTGCTAGCAATGGCCGGACAGCGCTATCCTATTCAGCATGGACTCCCCGACGATTGGGATAAACCCGTAGATGAGCACCACACCCTTCCGCCCGCGGGCCAGCGGCCGCGTCACCCTGAGCGACGTGGCCCGCGCGGCCGACGTGAGCCCGATCACTGTCTCGCGCGCGTTGCGCGGCGAGCGCGCGGTCGACCCGGCGCTGGTGGCGCGTGTGCGCGAGGCGGCCGACCGCCTGGGCTACGTGCCCGACCCCGCGGCACGCGCCCTGGCCTCGCGCCGCAGCACGCATGTGGCGGTGCTGATTCCGATGCTGTCGAACGCGCTGTTCGTGGACCTGCTGGAGGCGGTGCAGCGCACGCTGCGGCCCGCGGGCTTCCAGACGCTGATCGGCGTGACCCACTACGACGAGGTGGAAGAGGCGCAGCTGCTGCGCGAGCAACTGCTGCACCGCCCGGCCGGCCTGCTGGTGACCGGCATCGACCGGCCCGCCGCCACGCGCGCGCTGATCACACAGGCTGGCGTGCCCTGCGTGCACATGATGGACCTCGCCCCGCCCGACGCGGGCCTGCATTGCGTGGGCCTATCACAGGCGGACGCGGGTGCGGCGATGACGCGCCACTTGCTGCAAAGCGGCCGGCGTCGCATCGCCTTCGCCGCCGCCCAGCTCGACCCGCGCACGCTGCAGCGGCTGGAGGGCTGGCGCCGCGAGATGAGCGCGGCAGGCCTTTACGCGCCCACGCTGGAGTGGCTGAACCCGGCGCCTTCGTCGATTGCGCTGGGCGGGGTGATGTTCGAGCAGATCATCGGCCAGCGCCCGGCCATCGACGCCATCTTCTTCTGCAACGACGACCTGGCGCAGGGCGCGCTGCTGGCGGCCCTGCGCCTGGGGGTGAAAGTGCCCGAGCAGGTGGCGGTGGCCGGCTTCAACGACCTGACCGGCAGCGACCAGATGGTGCCGCCTCTGACAACCGTGCGCACCCCCCGCGCCGAGGTGGGGCAGGTGGCCGCCGCGATGCTGCTGGCGCTGATGCGCGGTGAGCCTGTGCCCGAGCCGGTGCAGGACCTGGGCTTTGCGCTGGTGGCCCGAGGCAGCGCCTGAGTTGCAAGCGTCCGCGTGCGAGTTGTCGATTCCGGTCGGACTGCTTCGTCGTCTGAGCAAGACGCCTGCGTGGGCGTCTTTCAACCCAAGGAGCGACAGCATGAGCCAGCCAGCCCAACCCGTCCCGCCCGCCTATGGCGCCATCCCCTACCTGACGATCCGGAACGCCGGCGATGCGATCGCCTACTACCAGCGCACCTTCGGTGCCGAGGTCGTCGCCAGGCTGGCAGACCCCTCGGGCGGCATCGTCCATGCCGAGCTGAAGGTCGGCCCGGCCAGCTTCATGCTCAGCGAGGAGCGGCCGGAGATGAACGCGCTCAGCCCGCTGGCCATCGGCGGCACGGCCTCCACCGTCGTCTTCTTCGTGCCGGATTGCGATGCGGTCTACAACCGCGCCATCGCCTCGGGCGCGAAGTCGACGATGCCGCTGATGGACCAGTTCTGGGGCGACCGATCCGGCGGCTTCATCGACCCCTTCGGCCACAGCTGGATGGTCTCGACGCAGAAAGAGAAGCTCGACAACGACGAGCTTCAGCAGCGGTTCCAGGCGGCGATGGCCGCGATGGCGGCGGGCGGTGGTTGCGGCGAGGGTGCCCCGCAAGGCTGAGCTTCGTCCACCGAGGTTGACCGGGCCGCGCGCATCGCCGAAGCTGCCCGGATGATCCGCCTCGCCCTCATCACCCTGCTGGCCGGACTGGTGCTCGGGCCGGCCGCCGCGGCTGAGCCGCAGCCCTTGCGCATCGGCTCCAAGCGCTTCACCGAGAGCTACATCCTGGCCGAGGTGCTGGCGCAGACTGCGGCGTCGCATGCCAAGGTCGAGGTCAAGCCGGGCCTGGGCAACACCGCCATCGTCTACGAAGCGCTGCGCGCCGGCAGCATCGACCTCTACCCGGAGTACACCGGCACGATCACGCTCGAGATCCTCAAGAGCCCGCGGCCACTGGACCTGCCCACGATGCGCGCGCAGCTGGCGCCGCTCGGCCTCGGTGTCGACGTGCCGCTGGGCTTCAACGACGGCTACGCGCTCGCGATGCGCGAGGACGTGGCCGCGCGCCTGGGCGTGCGCCAGCTCAGCGACCTGGCGGGCCAGCCCACGCTGCGGCTGGGCCTGAGCAACGAGTTCATCGGGCGCGCCGACGGCTGGAAAGGCCTGGCCGCGCGTTACCAATTGCCGCAGCGGCCCACCGGCCTCGACCACGGTCTGGCTTACGACGCCATCGCCGGCGGCCAGGTCGACGTCATCGACATCTACACCACCGACGCCAAGATCGGCCACCTGGGGCTGCGTGTGCTGGCGGACGATGCGGCGTACTTTCCTCGTTATGACGCGGTGCTGCTCCACCGGCTCGATGTGCCGCAGAAGCACCCGGCGGCCTGGGCGGCGCTGAAAGGCCTGCAAGGGCGCATCAGCGAGCGGCAGATGATCGCGATGAACGCCCAGGTGGAACTGAAGGGACAGGCCTTCGATGGCGTCGCAAGGGCGTACCTCGCCGGCAAGGTCCCCGAGGCCGACCCCACCAGGGGCGCCTCGGCGGAACGCCCCCCCAACGGCTTCTGGGCCCGGCTCTGGGGCCCGGACCTGGCGCGGCTGAGCGCAGAGCACCTGGGCCTGGTGGCGGCCTCGGTGCTGCTGGCGGTGGTGATCGGCGTGCCACTGGCGGTCGCGGTGGCGCCACACGCCCGCGTGCGTACCGCGGTGCTGGGCGCCACCGGCCTGTTGCAGACCGTGCCCTCGCTGGCACTGCTGGCGTTGCTGATCTCGCTGCTGGGACGCATTGGCACCGTGCCGGCGTTGCTGGCCCTCACGCTCTACGCGCTGCTGCCCATCATGCGCAACACCTGCACCGGCCTGGCCGAGGTGCCGCAGGGCCTGAAGCAAGCGGGCACGGCACTGGGCCTGCGGCCTGGCCAGCGCCTGCGCACGGTCGAGCTGCCGCTGGCCATGCCGGTGATCGTGGCCGGCGTGCGAACGGCCACCACGATCTCGGTCGGCACCGCCACCATCGCGGCCTTCATCGGTGCCGGTGGCTTCGGTGAGCGCATCGTCACCGGCCTGGCACTGAACGACAAGGCGCTGCTGCTGGCTGGTGCGGTGCCGGCGGCTGCTCTGGCGTTGCTGTTCGAGGGCCTGTTCGGCCTGACGGAGCGCCAGCTGCGGCGTGGGCGGTTGGTCAGCGGATAGCGGCGGCAAGCAGCGTGTCGATCCGCGCGGTGATCTCGCGCGACCAGCCGTCGATCATGGCCGCGAAGCGCTCACCTTCGAAGCCCGCCAGCGCCTCGGCACCGGTGGGCGTCAGCGCGGTCAGCGTGTAGATCACTTCGACTTCGGTGCGCTTGCCATCGAGCGCTCGGCACTGCACCTCGACCATGCCGGTGCGCGAGGCCGGCGTGCAGCGCACGTAGCGCGAGCGGTGCTGCGTGCGGTCGAAGTCGGCCAGCAGCCAGAGGGTGTGGTCGTCGCCCTCACCGGTGGTGAAGACCATGCCGGCCTCGGTGCGGCCGTCGGCCGGGTGCAGGTAGATGGGCTGCCAGCCTTCGACCCACAGCTCTTCGCCGGCCGGCGTGAAGAACATGAAGGCTTGGTCGACCGGTGCGTCGACGGTGATGCAATGGCGGGCATGGGTGCGGTGGGGCACGGGTTGCCTCCTTCTAGAACAACAGGGTGAGTTGCCACAGCGCCATCGCGGCCAGCACGCCGGCCGACCCGCGGTTGACTGCGCGTTGCCAGCGCTCGTCGAACCGGTCGCGCAGCAACCCCACCACGCCGGCCAGCACCAGCCACCACAGCGCCGAGCCCACCAGCACTCCGCTGACCATGGCCCACGGCGATGCTGCCGGCGTTCGGCCCGCCAACGCGCCGAACACCGCCATGAACGACAGGATGGTGGTGGGGTTGGACAAGGTCAGCACGAAAGTGCCGGTGAGGTAGCGCAGCAGGCTGCCGTGTGGTGGGTGGCCCCCGGCACTGCGCACCGTGGGCTTGGTGGCGATGCGCCAGGCCAGCCACAGCAGGAACGCCGCGCCGAAAAGTGCGAGCCAGGTCTTCAAGCCGATCAGCAGCGCGATCAGGCTGGTCACGCCGAAGGCGCCGATGGCGCCGTAGACCGCGTCGGCGAAGGCGGCGCCCAGCCCGGTCGCCAGGCCGGCGGCACGACCGTGGTCCAGCGTCCGCTGGATGGCCAGCACGCCGATCTGGCCCACCGGCGCGGCGATCGACAGGCCGATCAGCAGCGACTGGGCGAACAGGGCCAGGTCTGTGGAGGGGGCGTTCGGATCCATGGCGGAATTGTCCGGAGCCCATTTCCGTTGCTCCAGCGCTGATGTAAGGTGCCGGGCAGTTTCGCTTTCGTTTTTTCAGGCAGGAGTGCCCCATGGCCGAAACCCTTCAACTCGATGAGAAGGCCTGGCAACTGCTGCTGGCGCTGCAGGAAGATGGCCGAGCGCCGCTGAAGAGCCTGGCCGACGCGGCAGGCCTGTCGGTGCCCGCCACCGCCGAGCGGCTGAAGCGGCTGAAGGACGCCGGCGTGGTGCGATCCGTCGGTGCCGATGTCGACCCGTCGCAGGCTGGCTACCTTGTCCGCGCGGTCATCGGCATCACCGTGATGCAGCCGGGCAAGAAGGCTTTCCTGGACAAGCTGCGCCGGGCCGCCGAGGTACTGGAATGTCACCATGTGGCGGGCGCCGACTCCTACGTGATGACCGTGGTGGCGCGCGACCTGACCGACCTGGAGCGCTTTCTCGCCTCGATCAACAGCTACGGTGAAACACGAACTTCGATCGTGTTTTCCACACCCATCCCGCGGCGTGGCCTGGTGCGCCCGGGAACGGCCCGCTGACGCGTCCACAGGGCTATTCGTGGCGTCGACCGTGTGCAGGCATGCGCCTACACGCCAATCCGCCCGCGTCCGATAGGGGCCACGTCGCCGGCTCGCCAATATGTCGACATGGCTGATCCCACAGCCCAAGGAGTGAACCATGTTGAAGGCTTCCATCCTCGCCCTGTCCCTCATCACCCCGGTGGTGGCGCTGCCCACCGCGGCGCAGGCCGAGATCGATGTCGACTTGGTGGTGCGCGTGCCGCCGCCACCGCTGCGATATGAGCCGGTCCCGCCGCCGCGCGCGGGCTTTGTCTGGACGCCTGGCTACTGGGCCTGGCGCAACAACGCCCACGTCTGGGTGGGTGGCACCTGGGTCGCCTCGCGGCCGGGCTATGTCTACCGGCAGCCCCACTGGGTGCAGCGCGATGGCCAGTGGCACTACGCCCGTGGCGGCTGGGCGCGCCACGACAAGGACCACGACGGCGTCGCCAACTGGCGCGATGCCGACCGCGACGGCGATGGCAAGCCCAACTGGAAGGACCGCCACCCCAATGTGCACCGCTGAACACTTTCGTTCCGCTGAGAACTCTTCCTTCTTCCGGGGGCCGCTCACTGCGGCCCCTTTTTTGTGCACGGCGGGCGGGCGCGGAAGATGCTAATGACCTGCCATGGGCAAGACCTTCATTCGCGTGGCCGAGGTGTGGTTGCCGTCGGAAGACGGCATGCTGCTGGAACTGGGCGGCGGCCTGTTCGACGAGGCGCCGGCGTTCGGCGCCATCAGCCGCACCATGTGCTTCGGGCGTGACGAGGGTCTGCCCGGCAGGGCGTGGTCCGAGCGGCGGCCGGTGCTGTTGCACCGGTTCGAGGGCTCCTACTTCCGACGCACCGCAGCAGCGCGCGCGGCCGGCCTGAGCTGCGCCGTCGCGGTGCCCATCTTCCAAGGTGATTCGCTCACCTCGGTCGTGGTGCTGCTGTGCGGCGACAGCGCCGAGCAGGTGGGCGCGATCGAGCTGTGGCGCAATGACCCCCGGGTCACCGCCGACCTGCAGCTGGCGGACGGCTACTTCGGCACCACGCCGGCGGCGCTGGAGGAGCTGACGCGCGACGGCTCCCTGGCGCGCGGTGCGGGCCTGCCCGGGCTTGCGTGGCAACGCGAGGCCGCGGTCTTCGTCGACAACGTCGGCGAGTCGGCCCGGTTCCTGCGGGCGCAGGTGGCGGCGAGCGCCGGCATCCTGCGGGCCCTGGCGCTGCCCTGCAGCCTGCCCGGCCGAGAAGCCTGGGTGCTGAGCCTGCTGTCTTCCAGCGGCACGCCGATCGCGCGCCGGGTGGAAAGCTGGTTGCGCGACGAGGCCGACGAATCACGCCTGCAGCGGGCCTTCGGCTTCTGCGAAACCGAAGGGCGGCTGACAGTGAATGGCGCCAGTGCGCTCGCGATCGACTCGCTGGGGCCGGTGGGGGCCGCCTGGCGCACTGGCGCGGCGCAGGCCGGGGCCCGGGTGCTGGCGTTGCCGGTGGTGGGCGAGGCGGGCGTGAGCGAGGTGGTGGCGCTGCACTTCTAGCAGCCCGCCGCTTGCATCAGCCCAGGGATTCGCCCAGGGCGTACCAGCCCTGTTCCCAGGCCTCGGCCATGCCGCCGAAGAGGCTGGCTGAATCGGTCGGCTTGGTCGAGGACACGACGCGTGCGCCTTTCAGGATGAAGGCCTTGGCGCCGGCCGAGAGGCGCTCGAAGGCTTCGATGGCCTGCGATCGGGCCGGGCTGGGCGTGTCGTCCATCCAGGCCAGCCAGCGGGCTGCCAGCTCGGCGGCGGCGCCGAGCTGGCGGGTGCCGGCAAAGGCCCACGCGTGGTAGTGGGCCAGGCCCTTCTCGCGCAGCAGCGGCAGGTCGCGCTCGAAGGCGGTGGCCCAGCGCTGCACCGGGTTGCCGGCTGGGCGGCGGGCGAACTGCTCGCGCAGGTCGGCTCTGGCCATGTCGCGCAGCTCGGCCAGCGGGCGCACCATGCGTCGGTCGGCGCGCAGCACCTCGGCAAACAGCGGCAGGTAAGCCGGGTCCTCGGGTCGGTCGAGGCGGAAGGTCTCGGCGAAGTCCTCACCTTCCAGCGCGAAGCAGCCGGCGTTGTGGAAGTAGACCAGCCGGCGCGCGTCGAGGTCGATCTCGGCCAGCACGATGGTCGTCTTGGTGTGCTTGCTGCGGTAGTCGGTGCCGGCCGTATCCGGCAGCCACCAGGCGTCGGCCTCGACGCTGATCAGCTTGCCAGCCGACAGGTGCTCCAGCGCATGCTCGGCCAGCGGGCGCCAGATCGTCAGCTCCTGCACATCGATGCCGTAGAGCCGGCGCAGCTGGTCGTGCGAGGGCTTGAAGAAGGTCCACTGGTCGCCCTCGAAGTCGACCGGCAGCGTGTGGCCCAGCAT
The DNA here is from genome assembly GCA_049322835.1 of Pseudomonadota bacterium. Taxonomy (GTDB): domain Bacteria; phylum Pseudomonadota; class Gammaproteobacteria; order Burkholderiales; family Burkholderiaceae_C; genus Ideonella. The sequence goes on from JBMOQN010000022.1 coordinate 181,351, forward strand.
CGCGTGCGGGTCGCAGCCCATCGCGTGGACCAGCTCGATCCACAGGTCGATGTAGCAGTTCTTCTCGGGCCACTGCGCAGACTCACCATGCAGCGCGTGGCGCTGGTAGGCGGCCGGGTCCAGGCCGGGCAGGGCGCTCGCGCGGCGCAGCGCGAGGGAGTCGGTCAGGGCCACAGCTGTGCGCGCACTTCCGTGGGCCAGGCTTGCGGGTCCAGCCCGTGCGTCTTCAGCAGCGCCAGCGTGCAGCGTTCGAGGCCAAAGCCCAGGCAGGCAGTGTGGGCCACGGCGCCGTCGCCCTGGCGGATGCCGTACTTGCCGGTGAAGTGCTCCTGGTGCCAGTTGAACGAGCAGATGGCGGTCGGCTTCTCGACCGAGATGACCGGCACCATGATCTCGAACTTGAGCTTCTGCTCGCGCTGGCTGGTGGCCATCATCTTGCCCACGCGGCCGAAGAAGGGGTCGTTGGCCACGTCGCTTTCGGCCGGCAGCCCCAGGCCCTGCAGCAGCGCCAGCGCGCGGTCGCGCCAGCCGTCCCGCCAGGCCTCGACCTCTTCCGGTGCGCCGACACGGATGAACTCGCGCATGCGGAACGACTGCAGCCGCGTCGGCTCGTCGGACGGCTCGTGGCGGTAGCACCAGTTCTTCACCGTGACCAACCGGCCGCCTTGCGGCAGCAGGCCGCTGAACACCGGGTAGACCGGGTAGCAGGCGGCAGGCAGCAGCATCACTTCGGTGATGTCGAGCAGGTCTTCCCAGCGCTCGCCGTTCTTCACCCGCTCGGACAGCTCACGCGCCTTCGCCTCGTTGCCGAAGAAGCTGTGCACGCTGCCGGCCAGCTGCGGGAAGTTGTCGAGGTAGCCCAGCTTCTCGATCATCGTGCGGGCCACGATGGGGGGGAAGGTGAGGTGTTCGGCGCCATCGTCCTTGGCGTTGCGCATCACCAGCGCATCGAAGCGGTCGAGGATGTCCTCGAACACCGCGCCACGGCCGTAGCCACCTTTCACGGTGGTCGGGATGATCAACCCCGCGGCCACCAACGCCGAGTGGAACCCCTCTATGTCATAGATCTTGTCGGTCATGGTTGTCAGTCGTCCTTGAACACCAGCAGCAGGGCGGCGCTCTTGGCCGCGATGCGGTCGTTGGAGATCATCAGCGAGGCCGACAGCGAATCGCGGTAGGCGCGGCCCATCGCGAACGGGCTGTCGTTCTTGTAGCCCAGGATGCCGACGATCTGCAGCGCGCCGTGCACGATGCGCGGTGCGGCCTCGGAGCAGGCGGTCTTGAGGCTGTTCATCTTCAGCGCCCAGCCGATGGAGGTGAGGTCTTTCTCGTCGGTGCCGGCGGCGGCGATGGCGTCGAACTCGTCGGCCAGCCCTTGCCAGTGCATGCGCATCGTCTGCACCTGCACCGCCAGCTCGGCCAGTGCCACGGCGGTGGGCGGGGTGGTGCCCGGGTTCTTGCGGGCCACGCCGCGCACGTAGGTGGCGGCCTTGCCGTGCGCGCCAGCGGCGATGCCCCACCACAGCGCCGACCACAGGATGTGCGAGTAGGGCACCATCGACTCGGCCGAGATGTCGCCGTAGGGCTCGGGCAGGATCTGCTCCACCGGCGCACCCGAGGTGAGCTTGAAGCCCGGGCTGCAGGTGCCGCGCATGCCCATGGTGTCCCAGGTGGTCGTCTGCTGCAGCGTGTAGTCGCCTTCGCGCAGCAGCACCAGCACCTGGTCGCTCGCGCCGGCCTCGGCGTTGCGGCGGGCGGTGACCGCGATCACGTCGGCATGGGCGCAGTAGGAGCCGGTCGTCGCGTCCTTCACCAGCGTGAAACGGTCGCCCTCGGCCTGCACGGCGCAGATGCTGGAGCGCGTGTCGCCGAAGGTGCCGACCTCGGAGGTGATCGACGCCATCAGCCACTGGCGCTCGACCAGCTCGCGCTGGAAGCGCTCGAAGAAGGCGCTGCCCTGGGTGTGGCGCACCACGCAGCACAGCTGGTTGTAGTGCATGGCGAGCACCATCGCACTGGATGCGCAATGCTGAGCCAGGGCGCCGACGAGAGCGCCCAGCTCGCGCATCGTCAGGCCGCTGCCGCCGAGCGCCTGGGGCACCAGCGCCGAAAAGGCCTTGGCCTCGCGCAATGCGGCCACGGTTTCGACCGGGAACCGGGCCTTGGTGTCGACGTCGTCGGCGTGCTTGGCCGCCACTTCCAGGGCGATGCGGCGCACGGACTCGTGCAGGGTGGCAAAGCTGGGCGCGTTGGAGCTCATGGATGAGAACAGCGAAGGTGATTCGAGGGCGGCGTCGCGGCCGCACGCATACGCCTCAAGAGTGGGCGGGCCTGCAACAAAGTGTCTCACAGGCGATTCACAATCCATCCCGTGTCGACCCCCCAAGAACAACGGCTGGTACTGGTCTTTCTGCACGGTTTGACGATGGATCCCGCGGTCTTGCGGCCCATGGTCGACGCGCTGGCCTTGCCCTGGCCCACGCTGATCCCGTCCGGCCCCGTTCGCGAGCCGGATGGAAGCCGCTCCTGGTGGGCGGTGGACCCTGGCCACCGCGCAGCCCGCCTGGCGGCCGGCCCGAGCGACCTGCACGACCGCCACCCGAAGGAGCGCCCCGCCGCGCGCGCCGTGCTGGCGCTCACGCTGGAGCAGGCCCGAACGGACCATCCCGGTTGCCGCTTCGTGCTCGTGGGCTATTCGCAGGGCGGCATGCTGCTGATGGACTACCTGCTGACCCACGCCGACGATGCCGTGGTGGCCGATGTGGCGGGCCTGGCGTTGCTGTCGTCCACCTGCATCGCGTTGGACGAATGGCTGCCCCAGTCGCACAGGCTGCAGGGGCTGCCCGCGCTGGTCACCCATGGCCGCAGCGACGGTGACCTGGGCTTCTTCGCCGGCGAGCGCCTGCGCGACCTGATGCAAGGGGCCGGCGCCCAGGTGCAGTGGCTGCCCTTCGACGGTGGCCACGAGATGCCGCTGGTGGTGTGGCGTGCGCTCAAGCGCTTCGTGCAGGCGTTGTCCCCCGAAGGCATGGGGGGCGCGGGTCGCAGGGCGTGAACTATGACCGCCGGGCCCTCGGCGTGGCGGGGGCCGCCGCTATCATTTGGCCCCTTTGACCGCGTCGGCCTCACGCCCCGTTTCCCGCCGTGCCCCACGCCCGCGAACTTGCCGAACGACTCGCCCCCGCGCTGCAGGCGCCCGGGGTGGGTGTGCGCGTGGGCATCGATACCGTGAGCGTGGCCGCCATCGCCGAGTCGCTGGCCGGCTTCGGCGACCGCTTCCTGGCCCGTTTGTTCACCGATCGGGAGGCGGCCGACGCCCGCGCGGTGCTGGGCGAGGCGGCTCGGCTCGAGCGCATCGCCGCCCGCTTCGCCGCCAAGGAGGCAGTGATCAAGGCGCTGGACCTGCCCGAGGCGGGCATCGGCTGGCGCGAGATCGAGCTGCTGCGCGGCCCCGGGGGCCGCCCCGCGCTGGCCCTGCATGGCCGCACCGCCGCGCTGGCGCAGGCCCTGGGCGTGCGCGAGTGGGCCGTTTCCATCAGCCACGAGCGCGAGCACGCCTGCGCGGTGGTGGTGGCCGTGCTGGGCCAGGCCACCGCGGCAGCAGCCGAGCACTGACTTTCGACCCTCAAGACCCTTCCCTTCAGACCTGACCATGAGCGACACCGCCGACCGCATCCGCACCATCCTGGCCCAGCATGCCAAGCTGGCAAAGGACGCCTCCACGCTGACCGAGGACGCCGACCTCTACCAGGCGGGCATGAGTTCGCACGCCAGCGTGAACGTCATGCTGGCGCTTGAAGGCGCCTTCGACATCGAGTTCCCCGACCACATGCTGACGCGCAGCGTGTTCTCCAGCGTCGGCGCCATCCGCTCGGCGGTCGAGGAACTGACGGGCGCATGAGCCTCGCCCGGGCCTCCCTGGCCGGCGCCTGGGCGCTGGCCCCTGGCGGCCCGGGCCAGGTGGCGCCGGCCGAGGCGGCCTGGCAACCCATCAGCGCCCCGTTGCCGGTGGCCGCTGCGCTGCAGGCCGCGGGTGCCTGGCACCTGGATGGCCCGGCACGCGACTTCGACGCCGAGTGCTGGTGGTACCGCTGTCGGTTCGACCGCCCGCAAGGCCTGCAGGGCGAAGCCACGCTCGGCCTCGACGGCCTGGCCACTCACGCCAGCGTGTGGCTCAACGGCGAGCAGTTGCTCGAAAGCCGCAACATGTTCCGCAGCCACGTGCTGCCGTTGGGCAACCGGCTGAAGGACCGGGGCAACGAGCTGCTGATCCGCTTCGACCCGCTGGCCGCCGCGCTCGCCCAGCGCCGTCCGCGCCCGCGCTGGCGCGCACCCATGGTGTCGCACCAGCAGCTGCGCTGGCACCGCACCACCTTGCTCGGCCGCACGCCGGGCTGGTCGCCGCCGGCCGCGGTGGTCGGGCCCTGGCGGCCGGTGTGGATCGCGGGCTTGGCCACCGGGCCGAGCGGCGTGCAGCTGTCACCTCGGCTCGTGGGTGCTTCGGGTGAGCTCGACATTCGGGTGGCCGTGCCAGGCGCCCGGCAGGTGAAGCTCGTGCTCTTCGTGGATGGTCGCAGCCATGAAGCCCCGTTGGCGCCAGTGGGGGACGACCGCTGGTGCGGTGTCCTGCGCATCGACGGCGTCGCGCCCTGGTGGCCGCACACCCACGGCGAGCCCGCGCTGCACGAGGCGGCGCTGGTGGTCGACGAGGGGTCACCGCACGCGCTGGGCCGGGTGGGCTTCCGCCATGTCGAGGCCGACAGCCGCGAGGGTGGCTTCGGCCTGTGCGTCAACGGCGTGCCGGTCTTCGCCCGCGGCGTCTGCTGGGTGCCGCTGGACACCCTGCGCCTGCATGCCGAACCGGCCCGCTACCGGGAGGTGTTGACGCGGCTGCGCGACGCGGGCGTGAACCTGGTCCGCGTGGGTGGCACCATGGCCTACGAGTGCGAGGCCTTCTTCCAGCTTTGCGACGAGCTCGGCCTGATGGTCTGGCAGGAGCTGATGTTCGCCAACATGGACTACCCGGCGGACGATGCCGGCTTCCGTGCCGAGGTCGATGCCGAGCTGGCCGGCCAGTGGCCGCTCTGGCGGCGGCACGCGAGCGTGGCCGTGGTCTGCGGCAACTCCGAGCTGTCGCAGCAGGCGGCGATGTGGGGCGCGGCGCGCGAGCACTGGGAGCCGCCGCTGTTCCATCAGCAGCTGGCCGATGCCGCGGCGGCCGAGCTGCCGGGCGTGCCCTACTGGCCCTCCAGCGCTCATGGCGGCTCTTTCCCTTTCCAGCCCGACACCGGTACCACCTCGTACTACGGGGTGGGGGCCTACCGCCGGGACGCCTCCGATGCGCGCCACAGCGGCCTGCGCTTCGCCACCGAATGCCTGGCCTTCGCCCAGGTGCCGCCCGATTCGACGCTGGCGCGGCTGCGCGCGCTGAACGGCGACTTGCCGCTGCGCACGCACAGCCCGCTGTGGAAGGCCCGCTCGCCACGTGACCTGGGGGCCGGCTGGGATTTCGACGACGTGCGCGACCACTACGTGCAGGCGCTGTTTGGCGAGGACCCGCTGGCCCTGCGCATGAGCGACCCGGCGCGCCACCTGCTGCTGGGCCGGGCCGCGGCGGCCGAGGCGCTGACGGCGGCATTCAGCCAATGGCGTGCGGCCGGCTCGGCCTGCCGCGGCGCGCTGGTCTGGTTCCTGAGGGATCTGTGGGCCGGCGCCGGCTGGGGCTACCTCGACGACCAGTGCCAGCCCAAGGCCGCGTTCCACGCGCTTGCGCACGTCTGCCAGCCGCTGCACCTGGGCGTCACCGACGAAGGGCTCAACGGGCTGCGGCTGCACCTGACCAACGAGTCCGGCCAGGCGCGGGAGGGCGAGTTGCGGGTGGCGCTGTACCGCGAAGGCGAGTGGCCCGTGGCCGAGGCTGCGCGCACACTGGCACTGACCGCCCACAGCACGCAGGCGGTGGCAGTGACTGACTGGCTCGACGGCTTCACCGACCTGTCGTGGGCCTACCGCTTCGGCCCGCCGCCGGCTGACGTGCTGGTGGCACGCTGGCAGGGGTCTGCCGGGGCCTGCGAGCGGGTTCACTTCATCGACCCGGGCCATGCGCCTGTGCGGCGTGGCGAGCTCGGTTTGTCTGGCCGGGCGCGCATGCTCGACGGCGGCGTCATCGAGGTGGAGCTGCGCACCCGCGCCGCGGCGCGCGGTGTCCATTTCGAGGTCGACGGCTGGCAGCCGGACGACGAATACTTCCACCTGGGCCCCGGCGGCGAGCGGGTCCTGCGTTTCACACCGTGGGCGGGCCACCCGCACCGGCCCTGGCGCGCCAGCGTGTCGGCCATCAACGCCCTCTCGCCGGCCGCGGTGCCTCTGGTGCAGGGCGACTGACATCGGTTCCCTGCGCGCTGTTCGACATTCGGTAACCGAGGAAACCAGCGGCAAGAATGGCTGGCAAGCGGCGGTTCGCGGCCTAGATTTCAGGGATGCACACACTCGCTGTTCGTCTGGCCCTGGCAACCGCTTTGTCCTTTGTGGGCTGCGCCTGTGTCCAGGCTGCCGAGCCCGGCCAGCAGGAAACCGTTGCCGAGCTGTTCGCCCGCATCGACAAGAACAAGGACGGCAAGCTCTCACGCGAGGAAACCACGCTGCTGCCGGCCATCTCCGAGCGCTTCAGCGTGTTGGACAAGGACAACGACGGTTTCCTGACGCTCGACGAGTTCGCCGCAGGCGTCCGGCCCGACAGCGCATCGCCGAGCCGCCCGCCCAGCCGCGCCGACAACCGGGAATAGCCTGGGCGCCGGCCACTGTTGCATGATCCGCCCGCGCGGCCACCGGCCGCAGCAGGAGGAGCGATGTTCAAGAAGATTTTCATCGTGTTGCTGGCCCTGGTGGCCGGCGTCGTCGGCCTCGCGCTGACCAAGCCCGACAGCTTCCGCGTCGAGCGCAAGGCCACCATCCAGGCGCCGCCGGACAAGGTGTTCGCCCTCATCAACGACTTTCACCAGTGGCCCCAGTGGTCGCCGTGGGAGAAGCTCGACCCCGCGATGCAGCGCACCCACAGCGGCGCCGCGGCCGGCACCGGCGCGGTCTACGCCTGGCAGGGCAACAAGGACGTGGGCCAGGGGCGGATGGAGATCAAGGAGTCGGTGCCGGCGCAGAAGGTGCACATCCAGCTCGATTTCATCGAGCCCTTGGAAGCCCACAACCTGACCGACTTCACCCTCGCCCCCCAGGGCAGCGCCACCGAGGTGACCTGGGCGATGTACGGCCCGGCGAACTTCATGACCAAGCTGATGAGCGTCTTCGCCAGCATGGACAAGATGGTCGGCAAGGACTTCGAGCAGGGCCTGGCCAACCTCAAGGCTGCCGCCGAGAAGCCCTGAGTGAACGCAAAGCACGTGTGCTCGGGTGGGCGCGGTGCGGCTGTGCGAATCCGCAAGGCTTCGCCAGCAGCGGGGCTCCCACCTGCCCTAGCGTGAGCCCAGCAGCACCACCAGGGCGCCGGCGCCGCCTTGCGGCCCCGGTGCCTGCGCAAAGGCGATCACTTCCTTTCGCTGGGCCAGCCAGCGCTGCACCTTGGCCTTGAGCACCGGCGCCTTGCCCGGCGAGCCATGGCCCTTGCCGTGCACCACCCGCACGCAGCGCCGGCCCTGTGAATGGGCCTGCCGGATGAAACCGACCAGCGCTTCCCGGGCTTCGTCGCGGCGCAAGCCGTGCAGGTCCACCTGGCCCTGGATCGCCCAGGTGCCTCGGCGGAGCTTGACCAGCACATCGGGGCCGATGTCCGGCCGCCGGTAGCTCAGGCCGTCGTCCGTCAGCAGCAGGGTTTCGACGTCGACTTCGTCGGACAAGGCCTCGCGCAGCGCCGCCTGTTCGTCCAGCGCGCGCTGGCGCGGCTCGGGGGTGGGCAGGGCGTGGCTGCGGGCCGCCTTGGGGGCCGCCTTGATCGCCGTCACCGGCCCGACCGCGTGGGCAAAGGCGTGGCGCTCGCGCTCGCGCCGCGCGGCTTCAGCGGCCTCGCGCGCGCGGGCGGCCGCGGCCTCGGCGGCGCGCATGGCGTCGCGCAACGCCCCCAGGTCTTTCAGGCTGTTGGATTTCACGATGCCTGCCATTGTCGCGGCAGGAGGTCATTGCGCCTTTCCGTGCCATGCCTGCTGCGGCCTGTCGGCGCCACCTGCAGTGCGTCGCCTGGTGCTGGGCTCGCCACGCCGCCCTGTCTACGCTGGTGGACATACCCAGCCCGAGAGCCCCACACCATGCGTGCCATCCCCACCTTGTTCGCCCCGCTGCTGGTCGCCTTTGCGGCGACGACGTCCGCGGGGCCCACATTCGCCGCCGGCGCCGGCGTTGAGCTGAACGACCGCTCCTCGCCGGCGGAGGTAGGCCTGCCTGCGTATCCCGGTGCGACGGTCCGCCGCGACAAGCCGGACGATGGCGAGGGGTTGAACCTGTCGCTGTGGGGCGGCTCGCTGGGCTTCAAGCTCGCGCTGGTCAAGTTCAGCACCACCGACCCGGTCGACAAGGTGGCGGCCTACTACCGCGAGGCGATGGGTCGCTACGGCACGGTGCTCGACTGCACCGGCCCGCGGCCGGCAGCGCCGCCCGCCGACAAGAAGGTGCTGGCCTGCAACAAGGACGACAAGGGGGAGCCGGGCGGCAAGCTCTACAAGGTCGGCACGCCGCAACAGCAGCGCATCGTCAGCATCAAGCCGGCCGGTGGCCGGGTCGAATTCGACATGGTGCGTGTGGAGACCTCGCAATGATCGCCGCAGTGGCCGCCTCGCCGCGCCGTGTGCGCCTGCAAGGGGCGGGCGGTTGGGCTGCGCTGTTCATCGCGCTGGCCTATGTGGCCGGTTTCGCGTTGATGGCCACATACCTGAGCCCGCCCGATGCCGCCGGGGCGCGCAGCCCGGCCGAGTCGTTGGCCTTCGTGCTCGAGCGCAAGCTGCTGTTCCAGGTGTGGATGGTGTTCATCTACGTGCTGGCGGGCGGTGCGCTGGTGGTGCTGAGCATGGGCCTGCACGAGCAGCTGCGGCGGGCCGCCCCGGACGCGATGCAGATCGCCACCCCGTTCGGGCTGATCTGGGCCGGCCTGGTGATGGCCAGCGGCATGGTGGCGGTCTCGGGGCTGGAGTCGGTGGCCGCCCTGCACGCCCGCGGCGATGAGCTGGCACCGGCCACCTGGGTGGCGGTGGGTGTGCTGCAGAACGGCCTCGGTGGTGGCATCGAGTTCGTCGGCGGGGCGTGGATGCTGGTGGCCAGCCTGGCCGCACTGCGCACCGGCGCTCAGCACCGCGTGCTGGCGGCCTACGGCGCGCTCGTCGGTACCGTGGGCGTGCTCACCGTCCTGCCGCCGCTGAAGGAGCTGGCCGCCGCCTTCGGCCTGGGGCAGATCGCCTGGTTCGCCTGCGTCGGGGCCTCGATGCTGCGTGGGCGCCGGCCCGCTGCTCGATCCTTCAGAGCAGGCCCCGCTCCGCAAAGCTGACCACCTGGCCGGTGCCCACCACCAGGTGGTCCAGCACCCGCACGTCCACCAGCGCCAGCGCGCTCTTGAGCGACTGGGTCAGGAACTCGTCGGCCCTCGAAGGCTCGGCCAGGCCCGAGGGGTGGTTGTGGGCCAGGATCACCGCGCCGGCGTTCAGGTCCATCGCGTGCCGCACCACTTCGCGGGGGTAGACGCTGGTCTGCGTCAGCGTGCCGCGAAACAGCTCGCGCCATTCGATCAGCCGGTGCTGGCTGTCGAGAAACAGCACGGCGAACACCTCGTGGCCCAGGCCACCGAGCTGCAGCGCGGCGAATTCCTTCACCTTGGCCGGCGAGTCGAAGACGGGCGCATGGCGCAACTGCTGCGACAGCGCGCGGCGGGCCAGCTCCATCACCGCGGTGAGCTCGGCCCGCTTGGCCGGGCCCATGCCCTTGATCCGGCGGAAGTCGTCTGCCCGGCTGTGCAGCAGCCCGGCCACGCCCTTGAAGCCGCCGAGAAGCTCTTCGGCCAGGGCCAGCACTCCTTTGCCCTTCATGCCGGTGCGCAGCAGCAGCGCCACCAACTCGGCGTCGGCGAGCGCTGCCGGCCCGTGCGCGAGCAGCTTCTCGCGCGGCCGCAGCGCGGCCGGCAGGTCCTTGATCGTCATCTCGGTGCATCCTCCCTGGATGCTGCCCGGCCGATCATCGGATCGTGCGGCCGGTGCAGGCGGCGCCGAGGATAGCAAGCTAGGGCCGGCCTGCACCCCCCGCTTCAGGGGGGGTCAGCAGGTAGGCCCGCGTCTTGCCCTCCAGGGTGTTCTTGGCCGTGCCGGTGACCTGGCCGGCATCGTTGATGGCGCGTGCATCCAGCAGCACCCAGCCGGCGGCCCGCGTGGCATCGTCGAGCAGGGTGTTCATGTCGATGATCGTGCGGTCGACCCACATCACCGCCCGGCTCTCGCTGGGCTTCGGCTTGCGCGTCAGGTAGCTGTGCCCGACGATGGTGCCGGCATCGTTGATGCCCCAGGCGTAGCCGTGGTCGCCGGCCAGCGAACCCAGGTCGATCGCGGTGTCGTCCAGCCACAGGGCCGCGTGGTACCGGCCCCTGGCGTCCTGGGCGTAGCCGACGATCTGGCCCAGCTCGTTGACGGCGGTAGCGGTCGAATAGAAGCCGCCGAGCGTTCCCAGGTCGGTGACGTGGCCGCGCTGCCAACGGGTCGCGTGGATGCGTCCTTCGGTGGTCATCGCCGAGCCGACGATCTTGCCGGCGTTGTTGATGGCCTGCGCCGTGCTGGCGGGGCCGCCGAGCGTTCCGAGGTCGACGATGCCTTCCTCGTCCCAGAGGGTGGCGTGGGTTTCCCCGTCGGCCAGGCTGGCCTCTCCGACGATCTTGCCGGCGTTGTTGATGCCGTAGGCGTGGCTGGATGTGCCGCCAAGGGTGCCCAGATCGGTGGTGATGCCGCCTCGCCACAGGGTGGCCCGCCATTCGGTGGCGCCGATCGGCGTGCTCTCGCCAACCGCGTCGCCGTGCTTGTTGACGGCAATGGCGCGGCTCGTTGCGTCGGTTGGGCCCAGGGCGGCGACCTTTCCCCGAAACCAGAGCGTGGCGCGCCAGTTCGAGCCGCCATCGACACCGCTGTAGCCGACCACGGCGCCTCGCTGGCTGATGCCCCAGCCGAGGCTGAACGACTTTTCGACGCCGCTGAGCTCGGTGAAGGTGTAGGTCTGGGCCTGTGTGGCCGCGCCGAGCGCAGGCAGCAAGGCGATGGCCAGTGCGGCCATCATCGAAGTCGCTGTTCGAATCATGGGGATGCTCCTTCCTTCGAGGGGGTCGGCGTCAGGCGGAAGGCGCGTTCCTTGCCGGTGATCGAGTTCGTGGCCAGCCCGGTGATCACGCCGTCTTCGTTGATCGCTCGAGCTTCGAGCAGCACCCATCCGGCGGCGCGCGTGGCGTCGTCGAGCCAGGCGTTGAGATCGGCGATCACGCCGGCGCGCCACACGGTGGCCCGCCGGTCCTTTGCGTGGTTGTGGTTGGTGGTGTGGCTGTAGCCGACCACCGTGCCCTCGTGGTCGATGCCCCAGGCGAAGCTGTTCCTGCCCTCGCCCAGGGTGCCGAGGTCGATGGCGATGCCGTCTCGCCACAGCGCGGCATGCGTGGTGAACAAGGCGTTGACCTCGCTGTATCCGGCCACCCAGCGCTTGCGGTTGATCGCCGTGGCGGTGCTGGACGAGCCGCCGAGCGTGCCGAGGTCGATGAGCGCACCGTCGGCTGTCCACAGGGCGGCGTGCACCACATTGCCACTGTCCTGGGCGTAGCCCGCTGCGTCACCCAAGGCATTGACGGCGTTGGCGGAACTGTTGGCGCCGCCAAGCGTGCCCATGTCGATCGGCGACCCGCCGACCCAGCGGGTCGCGTGGTATTCGGCATTGCCCGCCGTTGCGCTGTAGCCCACGATGAGACCGGCGTTGTCGATGGCATGGGCCAAGCCGAAGCTGCCGCCCAGCGTGGGCAGCAAGGCCGCGACGCCTTCCTGCCAGAGCGCCGGACGCCATTCGTCGATGGTCACCCCGATGCTGCCGACCACGTGCAGATGCCGGTTCACGCCGCGGGCAATGCTGCCCACGCCCAACTGGTGGAGATCCACAGGAGCGTTCCGGCGCCACAGCATGGCGTGCGAGTTGCCGCCATCGGGATGGCTGTAGCCGACGATCGCCCCATGGCCGTTCAGGTCGTTTGCGATGCCGTCGGAGCCGCCGGGCCCGTGCAACGCGGTGAAGTGGTAGGGCGCCTGGGCGGCAGCGCCAAGGCTGATGGCGGCCAGCAGCCCGGCGCACAGCGCCAGGATCCGGCGTCTTCGGGTCGACGACATGTGAGCTCCCCGCATGCGCGGCGCCGTGCGCCGCTTCGCCTCGCAATGTGGACTCGTCGCGCGCAGGCCCCTTGCGCCAACGCAACTGCGGTGCATGCGGCATCACGGCCGCCGACTGCTCCGGTGCGTCCGTCGCCGGAGCCGGGGCCGGTAAAATCGCCCGGTGAACACTGTCCGACAGGGGTCGTTCCTGACCCTGCACTACCGCCTCGCCGGCCCTGATGGGGCCGACGTGGTCACCACCTTCAATGACCAGCCGGCCACCTTGTCGGTCGGCGCCGGGCAGCTCGCGCCGGCCATCGAGCAGAAGCTGATCGGCTTGGAAGAGGGCACCGACGCCACCTTCGTGCTGGCGCCTGGCGAGGCCTTCGGCGAGCGCAACGCCGAGATGATCCAGCGCGTCAAGCGCAGCCTGCTGGCGCAGCACGGCGACCCGGAGGCCGAGTACCACGTGGGCGACGTGGTCGAGTTCCCCACGCCCGATGGCCGGGGCCGCTTCGCCGGTGTGGTGCGCGAGTGTGCCGACGACTGGCTGCTGTTCGACTTCAACCACCCCCTCGCCGGGCAGGCGGTGACCTTCCAGGTCCGCCTGATCGGCGTCCTCTGAGCATGGCCATCCAACCCCACGAAGTCCTGCTGGCCGAGCCGCGCGGCTTCTGCGCCGGCGTCGACCGCGCGATCGAGATCGTCGAGCGGGCGCTGACCAAGTTCGGCGCGCCCATCTACGTCCGCCACGAGATCGTGCACAACACCTACGTGGTCAACGACCTCAAGGCCAAGGGCGCGATCTTCATCGAGGACCTGGCCGACGTGCCCGCGGGCGCCACGCTGGTCTTTTCCGCCCACGGCGTGCCCAAGGCGGTGCGGGCCGAGGCGGCCGAGCGCGGCTTCCAGATCTTCGACGCGACCTGCCCGCTGGTCACCAAGGTGCACGTCGAGGTGGCGAAGCTGGCCAAGGAAGGCTACGAGTTCATCATGATCGGCCACAAGGGGCACCCCGAGGTCGAAGGCACGATGGGGCAGCTTCACGAAGGGATCTTCCTGGTCGAGGAAGTGGAAGACGTGGCGACTGCACCGGTGACCCGGCCCGACAAGCTGGCGGTGGTGACGCAGACCACGCTGAGCGTCGATGACGCGGCCGAGATCCTGGCCGCGGTCAAGGCGCGCTTTCCGCAGGTGCGCGAGCCCAAGCAGCAGGACATCTGCTACGCCACCCAGAACCGGCAGGATGCCGTGAAGTTCATGGCCCCGCAGGTCGACGTGGTGATCGTCGTCGGCAGCCCCACCAGCTCGAACAGCAACCGCCTGCGCGAGCTGGCCGAGCGCCTGGGCACGCCGGCCTACATGGTCGACGCGGCTGAAGACCTGCAAGAGGCGTGGCTCGACGATCGCCCGCGCGTGGGCCTGACGGCCGGCGCTTCGGCACCCGAGGTGCTGGTCAACGCCATCGTCGAACGGCTGAAGGCGCTCGGCGCCCTGTCGGTGCGCAAGCTCCCCGGCGTGCAGGAGACCATCCAGTTCCCGCTGCCGTTGGGGCTGGGCGACAAGTCGATGGCGGAGTTCTCCTCGTCCCGATCCTGAAGGCGCTTCGCACGGTACGCGAATGGCGCCCATGGAGACATGCGGCGCTTTTTCTTTGTCGGTGATTCCGCTTCCTACAATCGCCCTTCGCCCGAAAGACACCACCATGCTCGACATCACCCTGCTGCGCAAAGACCTCGATGCCGTCGTCAAGCGCCTGGAAAGCCGCAAGACCCCGCAGCCCTTCCTCGACGTGCCCGCCTTCGCCGCGCTCGAAGCCGAGCGCAAGCGCCTGCAGGTGCGCACCGAGGAACTGCAGGCCCAGCGCAACAGCCTGTCCAAGCAGGTCGGCATGGCCAAGGGCAAGGGCGAAGACGCCTCGGCCCTGATGGCGCAGGTGGCGGGCATCGCCGACGAGCTGAAGAGCGGCGCCGAGCGGCTGGAGGCGCTGCAAGCCGAGATGAGCGTCATGCTGATGGGCATCCCCAACCTGCCGGACGACAGCGTGCCGCAGGGGGCCGACGAAGCCGGCAACGCCGAGGTGCGCCGCTGGGGCGAGCCGCGCGCGTTCGACTTCCCCGTCAAGGACCACGTCGACCTGGGTGCCCCGCTGGGCCTCGACTTCGAGACCGGCGCGAAGTTGAGCGGCTCGCGCTTCACCTTCCTGAGGGGCCCGGTGGCCCGCCTGCACCGGGCGCTCGCCCAGTTCATGCTCGACGTGCAGACCGAAGAGCACGGCTACACCGAGTGCTACACGCCCTACATCGTCAACCGCGAGATCCTCGAGGGCACCGGCCAGCTGCCCAAGTTCAAGGAAGACATGTTCTGGGTGCTCCGGGGTGGCGATGAAGAGCAGGCCGAGCAGTACCTGATCTCGACCTCGGAAATCTCGCTCACCAACACCGTGCGTGGCGAGATGCTGCAGGCCGACCAGTTGCCCATCAAGCTCACCGCCCACAGCCCGTGCTTCCGCTCGGAGGCCGGCTCGGCCGGGCGCGACACGCGCGGCATGATCCGCCAGCACCAGTTCGACAAGGTCGAGATGGTGCGCATCGAACACCCCGAGCACAGCATGGCCGCGCTGGAGGAGATGACACGCCACGCCGAAGCCATCCTGCAGAAGCTGGGCCTGCCCTACCGCACCGTGCTGCTGTGCACCGGCGACATGGGTTTCGGAGCGACCAAGACCTACGACCTCGAGGTCTGGCTGCCCGCACAGAACACCTACCGCGAGATCAGCTCCTGCTCGAACATGGGCGCCTTCCAGGCCCGCCGCATGGGCACCCGCTTCAAGAACGCGGCCGGCAAGCCCGAGCTGGTGCACACCCTGAACGGCTCCGGCCTCGCGGTCGGCCGCACGCTGGTGGCGGTGCTCGAGAACTGCCAGAACGCCGACGGCTCGATCACCGTGCCCGAAGCGCTGCGCCCCTACCTCGGCGGTCTGGCACGCCTGTCGGCGTGAGCGGCGACGCGGCCGCGTGGCGCGCGCTGCCGGCCACGCAGCGCGAGCTGGCCGGGGCTTATGCCCTGGCCGCCACCGGCCGGCCGACCGCCTGGCTGATGGGGGTGCTGGCCGAGCCGGCGCTGCGCGAGCCGGGCAGCCCCAGGCCGACCGAGGCCACGCTGCGCGCCGCGCAGTCCGCCCTGCGCGCCGCCGGCTGGCTGGAAGCCGATGGACGGCACGCCGGCCAGTGGCGCCTGGCGCCGGATCGGCTGCCGCTGGCCAGCGCGGCGCTGCTGGGCCGGGCCGCGGCCGAGGACCTGCGTGGCGCGCTGGCCCGGGCCGACGGCTTCGCACCGCAGCGCGCTGTCGCCGGGCGCTTCCCCAGCTACGAAGCCGCGCTGGCCTGGTTCCGGCTCGAAGCCTTGAGCGGGGCCTCACCTGAGGCCCTGCAGGCCCTGTCGCCCCGTCTGCCCTGGGGCGTCGACGGTGTCGACTCGCTGCTCGACAGTGCACTCGGCCTGGGCCTCGACGACACGCTTTTCGCCCGCCTGCACCCCGCTGTGCAGCGCGACCAACTGCTGCTGGCGTTGCGCCAGGTCGACCAGGCCTGGCTGCCGGTGCAGGGCCTCGGCCTCGACAAGCTGGCGGGCGAAGCGCTGGCGAGTGACGACGGCCCCGACAGCTTCCTGCTGCGCTGGGCCATGGCCGAGCACTGCCTGCTCAGCGGCGAACACGCGCGCATCCCCGCGCTGCTGGCACCCACGCTCGCGAGCGACGGGCACGACCCCAGCGCCGCCGGGCGCACCGCGCTGCACCAGGCCTTTCATGCTGCAATCGCCGCCTACGCCGGCCGCTGGGGCGAGGCGGAGGCCGGCTTCGACGAAGCGCTGGCCACCCTGCGCAAGGCCAGCGGCAAGCGCCGCAGCCTGCTGGCGCCGCCGCTGGGCACCGCCTACGCGATGGCCCTGCTGGCCGAGCGACGCCCGGCCTCGTTGGACAAGGCGCTGAAGTTCTGCCTCGCCGAAGGCGGCAGCCGCGAGCCCACGCTCGACAGCCCTTACGGTTTCATCGCGCTGGCCATCCAGATGCAGCAGGGCGAGCGCCCGCGCGACACCAGCCCCTTCCGCCCCGCCAGGCTCGGCCCGGGCCAGGTGTCGACGCTCGACCCGTGGCGCTGGCTGATGCGCGCCTGGCTGAAGCAGGGCGCCGAGCCCGAGCCCCTGCAGCCGCACGAAACCGCTGCCGCCGGCGCCCTGGCGGGCCGCCTGCGGGACTGCGGGCTGCTGGGGCTGGACGGCCTGGTCGACGGTGCGCTGCGCGTGCTGGGTGGCGAGGCCGGGCCGCCTGGCTTCTTCATCGCCGGCGCCCAGGAGCGTTGGCAAGTCGCGCTGGCCGCACTGCAGGCCGTGACGGCGTCGGGCGACACCCCGGCGGACGCGCAGGCGACGCGCCTGCTGTGGCTGCTCTCGATCGACGAACGGGGCCGGCCCGAAGAGCTGCTGCCCCACGAGCAGAAGCGCGGCCCGCGCGGCTGGAGCAAGCCGAAGCCGGTGCCCTTGTCGCGCCTGCAGCGCGCCGCCGAGGCCCTGAGTGAGCACGACACCTCGCTGGCCCTGTGTATCAAGCAGGACGCCTGGAGCCGCACGCCGCGCATCGACCTGGCCGCCGCCCTGCCGCTGCTCGTGGGCCACCCGGCGCTGGCCTTTGCCGAGGCGCCCGAGGCGCTGGTGAGCCTGGCCGAGGCCGGGCCCGAGCTGGACGTGCAGCCCGAAGGCGCCGACAAGCTGCGCGTGCGCATGCTGCCGCCCATGGCCGTGACGCCCGATCAGGCCGCGCCGCGCTGGGGCGGCAGCGCGGCCGACCACAAGGCGCTGGACGCCCTGAACACCCTGTGCGTGCTGCGCGACGGCCCGCAGCGCGCCCGCCTCGTGCGGCTGACGCCCGCGCAGCGCCGCGTGGCGCAACTGCTCGGCCCGCACGGCCTGGAGGTGCCCCGCAGCGGCGCGGCGCAACTGCAGGAGGTGCTCAGTGGCCTCGGCACACACTTCCGCATCCACGCCGACGACGATGCCGCCGGCCCCGCCGCGGCCCGCGAGCTGCCGGCTGATGCCACGCTGCGCGCCGAGCTGGTGCCGGTGGGCGATGGCCTGCAGCTGCGCATCGTCGCCGCGCCCTTCGGTGCCGAGCACCGCGCCGAGGGGCCACGCCTCGTGCCCGGGCGCGGCCGCGTGCGCGTGGTGGCGCGCCTGGGCGGCGAGAGCCTGGGTGTGCAGCGCGACCTCGCAGCCGAGCGCGCGAACCTCGACACCGTGCTCGACGCCTGCCCGATGCTGCCGCCGCCCGACGAGCAGGCCCCGGCCGAATGGCACCTGGACGACCCCGAGCTCGCGCTCGCCGTGGTCGAGGCCCTGCACGCGCTGGGCGATGGCCAGGTGGTGATGGACTGGCCACAGGGCCGACCGCTGCAGGTGAACACCGCCGGCCTGTCGCAGCTCGTGCTGCGCGTGCACACCCGGCAGGAATGGCTGGCAGTCTCGGGCGAGCTGGCTTTCGACGAGGGCCTGGTGCTGGGCCTGCAGCAGCTGATCGGCGCGGCCACCGCCAAGAGCCGCTTCGTGCCGCTGGGCGAGGGCCGCTTCCTGGCGCTGACACAGGAGCTGCGCGATCGCCTGGCCGACCTGGGCGCGGTGGCCGACGCCGTCGCCGTCAAGGGCGACGACCTGGCCGCGCTGCGCATCCCCAAGGTGGCCGCGCCCTGGCTGCGCGAGGCGGTGCAGGGCGCGCAGCTCGTCGAGCAGGACGCCGGCTTTGCCCGCTGCCTGCAGCGCCTCGACGAAGCGCAGCGCCTGGTGCCCGCGCTGCCAGCCACCCTGCAGGCCACCCTGCGGCCGTACCAGGAAGAAGGCTTCGAGTGGGCGATGCGCCTGGCCCATGCCGGCCTCGGCGCCTGCCTGGCCGACGACATGGGCCTGGGCAAGACGCTGCAAGCGCTGGCCGTGCTGCTGGCGCGCGCCGCGCCCGGGCCGGCGCTGGTGGTGGTACCCACCTCGGTGCTGGGCAACTGGCAGGCGGAGGCTCGACGCTTCACCCCGTCGTTGAAGGTCATCGCCTATGCCGAACAGGGCGGCCCGGGCGAGCGCGTGAAGTCGCTCGACGCCCTCAAGCCCGGCGATCTCGTGCTCGTCTCGTACCCGCTGCTGCTGATCGACGCCGAGGCCTTCGCCAAACCCCGGTGGCACACCCTGGTGCTCGATGAAGCACAGGCCATCAAGAACGCCGCAGCCAAGCGCAGCCAGGCGGTGTTCGGCCTCAAGGCCGGCTTCACGCTGGCCCTGTCGGGCACACCAGTGGAAAACCGCCTGGCCGAGCTTTGGTCACTGATGCGCGCCTGCAACCCGGGCCTGCTCGGCACGGCGGCGCGCTTTGCCGAGCGCTTCGCCGGCCCCATCGAGCGCCAGCAGGACAAGCGCGCTCAACGCCAGCTGCGCCGCCTCATCGCCCCCTTCGTGCTTCGCCGTACCAAGGCCCAGGTGCTGGACGACCTGCCGCCGCGCACCGAGCTCGTGCTGCGCGTGCAGGCCGATGAAACCGAGCGCGCCCACTACGAAGCGCTGCGCCGGGATGCGCTGATCGCCGCCGAGCGCAGCCTCGAAGGCGACGCACCCGGCCAGGCCCACATGAACGTGCTCGCGGGCCTGACCCGCCTGCGCCGCGCCGCCTGCGACCCCCGGCTGGTGACGCCCCAGCTCACCCGCCGCGGCGCCAAGGTGCAAGCCTTTGCCGAGCTGGCCGCCGAGCTGGTGGCCAACGGCCACAAGACCCTTGTCTTCAGCCAGTTCGTCGACTTCCTCGCGCTGCTGAAAGAGCCGCTGGACGAGGCCGGCATCGCCTACCAATACCTGGACGGCAGCACGCCCGCGGCCGAGCGCACCAGGCGCGTCGCCGCCTTCCAGGCCGGCGAGGGCGAACTCTTCCTCATCAGCCTCAAGGCCGGCGGCCTGGGGCTGAACCTCACCGTGGCCGACTATGTGGTGATCGCCGACCCGTGGTGGAACCCGGCCGCCGAAGACCAGGCCAGCGGCCGCGCCCACCGCATCGGCCAGCAGCGCCCCGTCACCGTCTACCGCCTGGTCAACCAGGACACATTGGAAGACAAGATCCTCACCCTGCACCGCGACAAGCGTGAGCTGGCCGACGCACTGCTCGAAGGCACCGACGGCACGGCCCGCGTGCCCCCGGCCGACGAGCTGCTGGCGTTGATGCGGGGCGACGATGCCACGGCCGACCTCTACCTGCCAGGAACCGCCTGAGACTTGGGCTAGAATTCAAGGCTTCACCCAGTGACCACGGGTGCCAGTGAATTCAGGAAAGGTGGCAGAGTGGTCGAATGCACCGGATTCGAAATCCGGCATACGGGTCCTCCCGTATCGGGGGTTCGAATCCCCCCCTTTCCGCCAGGTAATACCCTCTGCACGGTGCACGATAGCGCCAAAAGAGTGCAGAGGGTATTTTATTAAGTCGTTGATTTGACGACTGTTTTTCACTCTTTCACACTGTCTACCGTGCATGGACGCTGCATCACAGTGCAGCGACTCGACGCCACTTGCTGGGACTGCCCGGGGGACAGAAGGTGCGGGGAAATTCTCCATCGATGACGCAACGCAGCTCGACACTGCATCGCCTGAGCGCGCGGCAGATTCAAGAGCTGCGGCTGACCGTGACCACGCCGACGGCGGCGGCCTCGTGCTCAGGGTGCGCGGTGCATCCGCCTCGTGGGTCCTGCGCTTCACGGCACCCACCGGCCGGCGCCGCGAGATGGGGCTTGGCATCGCCCACCGCGGCACCACCGCCCAAGCCGGTGAAGCGGTGACCACTGCCCGCCGCTTGGCGCACGAAGCTCGCGACAAGCTCGCCCGCGGAGTCGATCCCATTGACGAGCGGGACCAAGCCCGCATCGAGAAGCAGGCCGCAGAGGCCGCCGGGAAGGCCGAGAAGGCGCGGGAGCGTTTGACGCTGGCCCGATGGGCCCGCGACTATCACGAGCGCGTCATCGAGCCCACGCGCAGCGACAAGCACGCTGCGCAGTGGATGTCCTCGCTTGAGAACCACATGCCCGCCAGTGTCTGGCACAAGCCGATCGATGAAGTCGAGCCGCCCGAACTGCTGCAGGGCCTTCGCTCTGTCCGGCCACACGAGCGCGCGCGCAACCACCAGGGCGACTCAGTGCCCGAAACCGTGCAGCGGCTGCGCCAGCGGCTCGATGCCGTGTTCGAGGACGCGATCTCCCACAAGCGCTGCATCACCAATCCCGCGGCGGCTGTGCGGCGCAAGATGAGCGAGGCCCAGGGCCAGTGCGAGCGTGGCAATTACAAGGCTTTGCCGTACCGCGAAGCGCCCGCCTTCAGGGCCGAACTACGAAAGGTGCCGGGCATCGCCGCGCGCTGCCTGGAGTTCACCGCACTGACCGTCGCGCGTACCTCTGAGGCACTGATGGCCACCTGGTCCGAGCTCGACCTGGAGGCGCGCTGTGGGTCATCCCGGGCGCGCGGATGAAAGTTGGCAAGGGGCACACTAGGCGTCCCTTGCTGACATAACGGAGTGCACGTCGAAAACCCGACATGGCACTGCCCAGTGAGACACTTTGGTAGAGGGCAGTCCCCTTGTTCTCCGTGTCTGGCCAAAGCACTCCGCGATTCGTCTACCGCTATCTGCAGCGCAAAGAGGATGCCCTTGCCTTCGTGACCGGCCGTGTCTGGCTGTCGACCGTCGAGCGGGTCCGCTACCACGATGCACACCGTGCTGATCCCTTGGACGCCCGGCTCGCCTATGACTTGACCGCGCTTGGTCCCGAAACGCCACCAAGCGTTACGGAGATCATCAAGGAACGGATCTCGGGTGTGATCAGGAATGCAGACGATGTGCCCCTGCACCTGAAGGGCGTGCGCCTCACCCGAGATGTCCGCGATGCCTACCTGCTGTGCACCAGCCTTGACGGCCGTTCGGCCAAGTTGCGCCGCCTGTTCGGCCGCCATGTTGTCCGGATCGCGAAGCCCGCCGATTTCGCGCAGAAGGTGCTGAATGCGCTCGGGGCGGCAAAGCTCGCATCCACGGCCACCCTGGCGCCCGTTCAGTACAAGGGCCAGACGTTTGCCGATGCCGAGGCGTCAGTGGGGAGCCCGGGTTTCGCTAGCAGGGCCTCGCTGGCCGATGAGCGCGAGTTCCGGTTTCTCTTTCGACCGGAACGCGCCCCAGACGGCTTCTGCCTGGCTCCGGTGATGGTGGACGTGCCGGCTGCCGCGGTCTTCTGCTCGATCGTGTCCTGAGGGCACTGAGGCCGCATCGGCGATTCGAATCCCTGGGGTCGGCAGCATCGGCGTGGCACGAGGATTGCGGCGAGTGGATCTGCTCCTGCAGCGCCTTGGCGTTTGTAGGTAGTGACGCGGGGGCCAAGGGGGAAGAGAGTACGAGGGAGGCGCTTCGCGCACGATTTTGGTGCGTTCGGGGAGAAGCAATTCCAAATTGCGTCTTTTGCCGGTTTCCTTGCGACAGGCGAGCATTAGATTGACCAGCAAGCAGGCGAGCAAATCCAAGGGGTGGTGGGTAAAGCCCGCGATCGTTGTGGGCATCCCTACCTTCGTCTGGCTTGTTCTCGTGCTTTGGCTCTGGCTCGCGCCGGGAGCGATCCCACGGTCTAGGCCTTGGCTGGAACTGGCAAATGGAGCAACGTGGCCGACAGAGTGGCTGTGCATGGCAGAGAAGTCGCCGTTCAGTTTCGCTTTGGCCCTGGGCACGCGGACTGCCCTCAACTTTTCAGCCCCGATAGCCGTTATCGGGTCAGCCATCTGGCTTTTGTTCGGCGGACTGGAGCGATACATGCAAATGACTCTCATCGAGATGTTGCGGATGCACGACACGGAGCTTGTCTCGCGACTGCTCTTCGTGTTGAAAGCACGCGGCGTGGAAGTCACCCCGGAGGTGGCCGACGAACTGCACGTTGTTGCCCGCCAGTTCCTGGATGAGTGGCAGACCGAACTGAAGGACGCCAAGCGGGAATAGCGACCGGCGCCCCCATCGCGGGGGAGCAAGGGAGGGGATCGTGGATCCGACTGTGCTTCGAGAGCTCGATCGGCTTGTCGACGAGGGCATGAAGAACAATGCCTCGTGGGAGTTCGTCGAGCGACGTATCCGCAAGATGGTGGACCACCTTCGACGCTTGAACGGTGGAATGTCTCCAACAGATCAGCAACTGGCTGACTACCTGGAAGGCGTTCGGTCCACCAGATACTGAGGTGGACCAACTGGCGGACTGGAGCGCCACCGCCCGAAAACCCAGCAACCACGCGGGTTTTGCTTGACCCCCTTTCCGCCAGAACCATCCCCTTGCCACGTGAGAGCGTCAAGGGGATTTTTCTTTTCCGAGGCGCACGCCAGAGCCCGGCACGGGTGCGCGGAAGTGCCAACTCTTGAACGAGTTGCGACTTGCCGAGAAGCGGCCCGCGGCGGATGTCAACTAAGCTGCAGCGCGAGTCTCGACAAGGAAATGCCAATGAGGTTTGACAAGCTCTTTCGTGCCTTGATCTGCGTGAGTGCCGTCGTGTTGGGTGGTCATGCCCATGCACAGGCCACCAGGACCTGGGTCTCCGGCGTTGGTGACGACGCCAACCCCTGCAGCCGCACGGCGCCATGCAAGACGTTTGCCGGGGCCATCTCCAAGACGGCCACCGGCGGCGTGATCAACACGCTGGACCCGGGCGGCTATGGCGCAGTGACCATCACGAAGGCCATCACCATCGAGAACGAAGGCGCTGGCGAGGCCGGTGTTCTGGTCGCGGGCACCAACGGCATCATCGTCAATGCGCCCACCGGCAGTTCGGTCATCCTCCGTGGGCTGCAGCTCGATGGCGTCGGCACCGGGCTGAGTGGCATCAAGGTGCTGAGCGGCGATGTGTTCGTCGAGAACTGCGTCATCCGCGGCTTCAAGGGCAATCCGGGGGTGGGCATCAACCTGGAAGCCAGCGCCAAGTCTCGGCTGTTTGTCTCGAGAAGCACGATCGTCGGCAACCTGATTGGCGTTCAGTCCAACCCGTCGGCGTCGACGGGTACGGTCATCAAGGACACCGTCATTGAACGCAATCAGCAGTACGGCGTCCGAGGGGTTGGTCAATACGCCATCCTCAGCCTGAACGGCACCGCGATCCTCGGGACGGCTGTCGGCGTGTCTGCGCCGGCACCGGCAATGGTGTATTCGTATGGCAACAACGCCATCTCGGCCGTCGAGCCCGGGACCACGCTGACGCCGATGGCCCTGCAGTAAGCGTCAGGAGGCCCGGCGTGCGGGCCGTCGCTGCGGATTGCAGTCTGTTCCTTTCAGGCTGCCGCTTGTCGCAGGCGGCGTGACCGCGTGGGGTGGGGTGGCGAGACTGGCGTTCACTCAGCAACACCCACGAGGAATCGCCATGCCCGGAGCTCGCCCCATTGCGGCCGTCTTGACGGCCGCCTGCCTTCCGATTCTTTCCACGGCCTCGCTGGCGGCTCCGGCGGGCCTGCAGGTATCGGTGGTGGCCATGTCGCAACCCCAGATCCAGGTGGTGGGTCAGAGCACCCGCACGTTGACCAGCGCCGAGTTCGCTGAGTTGCGCGGGGAGTACCGCCTGAGCACCGGCGGTTTGCTGGTGGTCGGTGGGGCGCGGCACCGGCCGGTGGTGGAATTGAACGACCGGGCGCCGGTGGCGCTGTGGCCGGTGGCGCCCCATCAGTTGGTCAGCGCCGACGGCAAGCTGAGGTTGGAGCTGCGGACCGAGGCGAATGGCGAGATGACGGGGCTGACCCTGCACGCGCTGCCCGAGATCCTTTGACGGCTGCTGTCCGAAGCCGGGCGTGCCGGCCTCGGACGAAAGCGCTGCAGCGTCAGCTCGCTGCTCGTGCCTGATCGCGCAGCACCTTGATCTGGTCGTGGTTCTGCTGCACGCCGGCAAGCTGGCGTTCGATCACGCTACGCACGGTCGGCGGCAGCCCGTCTTCCTTCAGCGCCTTGCGGTAGCGGGCTAGCGCCGCGTCCTCGCCGCGCTCGGCCTCTTCAAGCATGCGCTTGTCGCTCGCGCCCGCCACGGTGCCGATCATGGCCACCCAGCCGCGGTGCAGAGCGCCGGTGGCCGAGCCGCCGTCGTCTGGTGCGCCGTGGTGCTGCAGCACCAGCGACCGGAGTTCCTGCGCGGCTTCACGGCATTGCGCAGCGCGGCTGTTGAACAACTGCTGTGTCTGGGTGCTTTCGGCATGCTGTGCGCAGGTGTCGAAGCCGTATTCCCCGTCCTTGCAGGTCTCGATGAGGTCGTTGAGGATGCTGACGATGCGGTCGTTGTCCATGGAGCTTCCTTCGAAGTTGGCGGTTGGATGAAGCCCGCGCGCGGCAAGGTGCCAGGCCAGCGGCGGGTGTCTGTGGAGGGATCCATGGTGGCGGAGCCGGTCGCGGCAAGCATCCGGCCGACGGCCTGATCTCGCGTAGGCATCCTCCGACGCGCGTCGGTCATGCAGGCGGCGGCACGGAGGGCGCCGAGGACGCGGCCGATGCGTTCGCGCGGTGGACTTCCGGGGGCGCCTCGGGCGGTACGCTGGCATCCCGTTCGGGCGCGACGATGGGGCTCTTGCGGGCGCTGAAGATCATCTCCTTGAGCCACTTCAACAGCAGCAGCGTGTAGGCGATCTGGTCCCGTTCCTGGGTCAGGCCGTGGTCGGCACCCTCGATGACGCGGTAGGTCAGCGACCGTGCCTCCTTCGCCGCCTTGCGGTAGCTGCCGAGCACGGCGTTGGGCACGATCGTGTCCAGCTCGGACTCGATGAGCAGGATGTCACCGTGAAACTCATGGCAGGCCTGCAGCGCGCGGTTGTCTTCCGTGGGCACGGGCTGGCTGCGGTAGGCCCGCAGGTCCTGCTCCTTGTGGAGCTGCAGCTTGGCGGCCTCCCAGAGTGTGTCGCGGTAGAGGGCGGGTGCCCGCAGACCGAGCCATTTCACGGGCCGCAGGGTGGTGAGGATGGCCGCGAGGTAGCCCCCGTAGGAGCTGCCGACGACGGCGATGGACTCCCGGTCGACCTCGGGGCGTTCGATCAGCAGGTCGTAGGCCGCGACGACATCCCGCAGGTTCATCTCTCGCGAGACAGTCTGGAACTGCGTCAGCGTCTCTGCGTGGCCGCGCAGGTCGAAGGCGAGGCAGACGCAGCCGAGCGCTGCCACCTCGCGCGCCCGCGCGAGGTACTGCGCCTGGCTTCCGCCCCAGCCGTGCACGAACAGCACCCCGGGCATGCGCATGCCCGGGGTGATGAAGGTGCCGGCGATGCGTTCGTTGTCGACGGCGATCTGGACACGCTCGTCACGCGTCGTCATGCGGCCTCACCATGGCGTACTTGCACAAGCGACCGATGCGCTCGTCGATGCCATCGAAGTAGACCAAAGCTGCCGGCGGCGGGCTGCCGCTTTCGCCGTGGATCTCGTGGGTCGAGGCACGCAAGCAACGCAGTGATGCGTCGGCCTGGAAGGCTTCCAGAGCCGCGATCTCGGCCCCGCTGGCGCCACCGATCCGCCAGGACTGCTCCAGCACGCCGGCCTGCGGCCGACCGGCTTCGTCGGCGCCGGCGACCACGTCGTAGTTGGCACGGGAGGCGAAGAAGCCGCGGAAGCAGCGCTGGGCTGCCTGGTGGTAGACCATGGCATTCTTCACCGCGCCGCGCACTTCGCTGTCCAACGGCAGAGCGAGCAGTTCGTCGAAGCCGCCTCGCACGATCACGAGGCTGGAGCCACCGTAGACCTCCTGCCCGTGCCGGTTTCGGGTGAGGCACTGCGTGCCGTGGTACGAGGCCGTGTGCGGTCCGACGCGAACCTGGCCGACGCTGTAGGTCACGAGGCGGGCCAGGTTGTGCTCCAGCACCAGCCCCTGCTGGGCCAACACCTCGGGTGCCATCGCCCCGATACGGCGGGCCAACTCGGCGCCGTCGTCGACCACGCATTGGCCCAGGCCGCCGACACCGGTCGTCTCCTTCAGGCGGACCGAGCCATGCATCCGAAGCAGCCGTTCGCCGGCCTCGCGCGCGTCGTGCGCGGTGAATGCCGTGTAGCCGGGCAGGACCACCTTGCGCACTTCGTTCGGGAACGCCACCGACCACCCGCGAGGCGCGGCAGCTCCAGGGGCGACCAGCGGGTGGGTGATGGCCTTGGTGGCGACGAAGGCGTAGGGCACGACGCCGCCGAACAGGTCCTGCGGGCCTTGCACGCCGAGCTGCCGTGCCTGGGCCGCGGTCAGCGTGTCGCTGGGCACGACGTAGAGGCGGGCCTCGTTGGCGTCGAGCCTCTGGCCTTCTTCGGCGAAGTCATAGCCCAGCAATGCGGCCAGCCGCCGGGCCAGCACGCGCTTGCCAGCCAGATCGTGGCCGACGAAGCCATCGTCCAGGTCGCCACAGGCGTGGAACACGGCCCGGCGCACGGTGGGAGCCAGCACGTGGTGGTGGCGATTCGACGAACAGGTGGCGGTGGCGAAGTCCATGAGTCTTCCCTTCGGGGTTGGATGCGCCCAGTGTCTTTGCCGTGAAAGCGGCCGGTGCAGGCGGGGGGCGGTGCCGGCTGTAGGACAAGGCCGCGTTCCGGCTCGGAATGGACAGCGGCCGAACTGCGTACACCGTCGCGTGCCCTGCGGCCGGTGGTGTTCACCGGCGGGTGGCCCAGGAGGAAACGACGATGGCAAAGCGGTGCGTGAGCGGGGGCTCGGCTGGGTTGGCTGCAGCCCTGGTGTGGGCCCTTGCGCCGGTGGCGTGGGCGGCCGGCGGAGGCGGTGGCGGGGGGGAGCGGTGGCAGCAGCACCGGTTGGGGGGGCGGCAATGCCGACCCCGACTACAACCGCGCGGTGACGGCGATCAAGGCCAACGACTACGCCCAGGCCGTGCCGCTGCTGCAAGGGTATGTGGCCCGCAGCCCGGACGATGCGAACGGCGAGAACTGGCTGGCCTACGCCTACCGCAAGACAGGCAGGATGGACGAGGCCTTCGAGCACTACGCCAAGGCCCTCAAGCTGAACCCGAACCACCGCGGGGCGCATGAATACGTGGGCGAGGCCTACCTGATGGTGGGCAACCTGGCCAAGGCCGAGGAGCACCTGAAGATCCTCGACAAGCTGTGCCTGCTCCCGTGCGAGGAGTACACCGACCTGAAGGAGGCGGTGGCGGCTTACAAGGTCAACAAGGGGATCGCTTCCTCGCAGTGACGCTCGGCACTGCCAGCGTTTACCGATCTTTACCGGCCCGGAAAACGCTTCTGACACACCCGGCCGACCATTCCCCCATCGTTCTTCGCAAGATGGAAGGAAATGTCGATGAAGCGCCTTTCTGCCCTTTCGGTGCCCGCCTGGCGTCTCGTGGCGGTGGGCCTGGTGGTCTCTGCCGCGGGCGCCTTCGGGATCGTCAACATGGCTTCGGCCCATGGCCGCCAGGACGGCCCGCCCATGCGCCACATGGCCGGCATGGGCCTGCCCTTCATGGGCGGGCCGATGATGGAACGCATGCTCGACGGGGTGCATGCCACGGCCGCCCAGCGCGAACAGCTCCAGCAGATCGCCCAGTCGGCCCAGGCCGACCTTCAGGCCGGAGCCGAGTCGGGCCGCGCCGACCGCGAACGCCTGGCCGAGTTGTTCGCCCAGCCGGTGGTCGACGAGGCTGCGGTCGAATCGCTGCGCCGCAAGATGCTGCAGCGGCACGACCAGCACAGCAAGCGTGTGCAACAGGCGATGCTCGACGCCTCCAAGGTGTTGACGGCGGACCAGCGCCAGGCGCTGGTCGCTCAGCTCAAGCAGCATGCGGGTCGCATGGGCGAACGGAACGGGCGTGCCGGCCAGCCGCCGTCGGCCCCACCCGCCCAATGAGCACGAGGTGTCTGCCATGACGTATCCTCTGGCCTCGGCGCGTCCGGCGCGCCAGCCGCGCGAAGGCGCTGGCGTCCTGACCGACATGAGTTCCGCCAAGCTGTTGCTGATCGACGATGACGCGCGCCTGACCGCGATGGTGGGAGACTACCTGCGCGGGCACGGCTTCGACGTCGAGTCAGCTGGTTCTCTGGCCCAGGGGCGGGACAAGCTGCGCACCGGCCTGTACGACGCGCTGGTGCTCGACTTGATGCTGCCCGATGGCGACGGGCTCGAGATGACGCGCGAGCTGCGGGCCGACAACCGCACCCGCCGCCTGCCGCTGCTGATGCTCACGGCCCGCGGCGAGCCGATGGACCGCATCATCGGCCTCGAGGTCGGTGCCGACGACTACCTGCCCAAGCCCTTCGAGCCTCGCGAGCTGCTCGCACGCGTCAAGGCCCTGCTGCGCCGGGCTTCGCCCGAGCCTGCGGCCGACGAAGTGCTGCGCTTCGGGCGGCTCGAGATCGATCTCGGCGCCCGCGAAGCCCGCCTCGAAGGCAAACGCTGCGACCTCACCGGCCACCAGTTCGAGCTGCTGACCGTGCTCGCCGCCAGCCCCGGCCGCGTGCTGAGCCGCGACCAGATCATGGACGCGCTCAAGGGTCACCCGATGGAGGCCTTCGACCGCTCGATCGACGTGCATGTCTCGCGCATCCGGGCGGTGATCGAAGACGACCCGAAGAACCCGAAGCGCGTGCTGACGGTGCGCGGCACCGGCTACGTTTTCGCACGCAAGCAGGATCAGGAAACCACCTGACGCCCGTGGCTTGAAGTCGCTCTACCTGCGCATCTGGCTGACGGTCGTGGCCGCGCTGGCGCTGTTCGCGCTGGCGTCGGGTTGGCTGGTGCAGCGCCACCTGGAGCAGGAGCGCGCGCGTGCCGAAGCGGTGTTGACCGAGCGCATGGCCGCCTGGGGCGACCTGATCCAGAACTCCATCCCTGGGCCCGACGCTTCGGCCGAGGAGCAGGCGCGCGCGTTGCGCGACTGGTCGCGCCGGCTGCGAGTGCCCTTGGCGCTGCACGACGCACAGGGCGAGCGCATCGGCGCATCCGAGTCCTACCTTCGGCGCGAAAGCGAAGGCCCGGCGGGCCCACGTCGACCGTTCTCGATCCGGTTGGACGACGGTCGCGTGCTTTGGCTGATGCGGCCCAACTTGGTGCGCCTGCGCCGCGGCGAGGCCGGGGTCGACAGGGTGCAGGCCGCCAGTGGGGCCGCGTCGGGCAGCCTGGCGGCGCGGGCCGAGCCGCCCCCCTTCGACGAACGGGTCGACATCATGGCGGCGGGGGGCAGCCCCGAAGCGCATCCGCCGGAGGGGGGCTTCGTCGTCGGCTCGCGCGATGGCCGCGGGGTCAGCTTCCTTCCGGCCGGGCCAGGCCCCGGGCCGGGGCCCGGCCGGCCGCCGGATCCGTTGAACGACTCGCTCGGCCTGCCATTGCCCATCCCGCCCGACTGGCCCGCCGGCTTGGTGCTGGGCATGCTGCTGGTGCTGATGTTCGTGGCCGTAGCGGGTGGGGCCTACCCCGTGGTGCGGCGGCTGACGCGGCGGCTCGAACTGCTGAAGCTCGGGGTCGAGGCTTTCGGGGCCGGCGCGCTGGACCGGCGCGTGGCTGCCGATGGCCGGGACGAGGTGGCCGCCGTGGCGGCCAGCTTCAACCGCGCTGCCGGCCGCATCGAGGCGCTGGTGAAGTCGAATCAGACCCTGCTCGCCAACGCGAGCCACGAGCTGCGCTCGCCGCTGGCCCGCCTGAAGATGGCCGTCACCATGCTCGACGACGCACCGCCCTCGATGCAGGCTGGCCTGAAGCGCGAGATCGACACCAACATCGCCGAGCTCGACGCCCTGGTCGAAGAAGTCCTGCTCTCCAGCCGGCTCGACGCGGGGGTGGTGCACGACCTGGCCGAGACAGTGGACCTGGCGGCTGTGGCAGCGGAGGAAGCCGCGCGGGTCGGGGGTGAGGTGTCGGCCCAGCCGCCCGGGGCTGGCCAGCGGGTGCAGGGCAGCGAGCGGCTGCTGCGGCGCGCCGCACGCAACCTGCTGGAGAACGCGCGCCGCTATGGCGGCGGCGAGGTGAGTGCCGAGCTGCACGAGACGGCCGGGTGGCTGGAGCTGCGGGTGTGCGACCGCGGCCCCGGCGTGCCCGTCGCCGAGCGCGAGCGCATCTTCGAGCCGTTCTACCGCCTGCCCGGCCACGCCGAGCGAGAAGGCGGCGTGGGGCTCGGGCTGTCGCTGGTGCGGCAGATCGCCCGCGCCCACCAGGGTGAGGTGCGCTGCGAGGCGCGCGAAGGCGGCGGCAGCTGTTTCGTGATCACGCTGCCGCTGCAGGCCGCGGCCCGGTCCGCCTGATCGTCAAGGCCATCAGCCCGGCCAGGCCGCTGCCGGCGGCGATGAGTCCGAAGGTGCAGGCCGCCCAGAAGCCGGGTGCGCCTTTCAGCGCGGCCGGGGTGGTGCCGAGCAGATCGAAGGCCACCACGAAGCCGCCGCCCAGCCCCACGCCCCAGAGCGAGCCGGCATAGACGACCATCGGCAGGGTCGCGATGCGCCAGGCGCGCAGCACGAAGGCCGCGATGATCTGCACCGCGTCGGCAATGTGGAACACCACCAGCCAGGCGAGCAGCGACAACGCCGCGGCCGCGACCGCCGCATCGCTCGTGTAGAGCCCGATGATGCCCGCGCGGCCGGCAAACACCGCCGCGCCGAGCAGGGCGGACAGCCCGAGGCCGAACCACAAGCCGTTCCAGCCGAGCCGACGGGCGTCTGCCAGGTCCCCCGCGCCGATGCGCTGCGCGACCAGCGTGCTCACCGCGTTGGCCAGCGCCATCGGCAGCATGAACATCAGCGACACGATGTTCATGGCCACCTGGTGGCCTGCCACCGGCACCGTGCCGAGGCGCGAAATCAGCAGGGCCATCATGCTGAACGCCGTCACCTCGATCAGGATGCCCAGGCCCATCGGCACACCGAGCCGGAGCAGGTTCCACAAGGCGGCGCGGTGCGGGGAGTGCAGCCCGCGACCCCAGATCTGGAACTGGTCATAGAACGGGTCGCGCCGCATCAGCCAGCCGGCGAGCAGTGCCTGGCCCCACATGGCGATGGCGGTGGCGATGCCACAACCGGTGACACCGAGGGCTGGCAGGTGCAGCGGCGGGTAGCCGAACACGAGTGCCGCGGACAGCGGCAGCTTCAGCAGCAGGCCGCCCACCTGGAGCACCATGACCGCCTTGGGCCGCGAGACTGCGGTGTTGAAGCCCCTGAAGACGGTGAACAGCAGCGAGGCAGGCAACGAGCAGGCGAGCGCGAGCAGGTATCCGCGCACCCGCTCGGCCACGTCCGGCCCGGCCTTCGCCAGCCACAGGAAGGGTTCGGGAAACACCAGCAGGCCACAGCCCAGCACCGACAGCCCCAGGGCCAGCCAGACGGCCTGGTGCACCTGGTCACCGGCCGCCTGCAGCCGGCCAGCGCCGAAGAGCTGGCCGGCGATCGGCGAAATCGCCAAGACGACGCCCATGAAGCCGATGAAGACCGTGATGTAGGCGGCTGCGCCCACGGCGAATGCCGCCAGGTCGGCCTGCGAGTGACGGGCGACGAGGATGGTGTCGATCGTGCTGAAGGCCAGCACCGCCAATTGCCCGACCAGCACCGGCCAGGCCAGCGGCACGATGCGTCGGACGTCGGCGAGAAAGCGTGGGGCCGTGCCGGCCGGGCCCGTCATGCGCCGCCGCCGTGGCCGTTGGCCTCTGCGGGGTGCGGCGGGAAACTGTCGGCCGACGGGTGGTCGGCCCCGCTGGAGGCACGCGCCCGCTCGGCATAGCGGTTGAAGCGCCAGGCCTTGGCTTCCAGCGTGATGCGGCGCCAGACTTGGCGCTTCTCGCCGGGGGTCATCACCGGCCAGTTCTGGACTTCGTCTTCGGTGCGGCCACAGCCCTTGCAGACGGGGTCGCCCTGCGCGGTGGAGCAGATGGCGATGCAGGGCGCGTCGGGTGTGGCGCCGTACCAGGCCAGCCAGGCGTCTCGAGCCCCGGGGGGCATGCTGTTTTCGTCGGCCTCGGGCTCGCGGTAATAGACCATCAGCGCATAGACCTCGGCCAGGGCGCGCACCTCCGGGCAGGCGCTGATGCCGTCCGGCGAGGGCGAACGTTGGCGCCACCAGTTGATGGCCAGCTCGATGTCGGTGATGTGAATGCCGGCCATGCTGGCGTGCGCCCGCCCGGGCGGTGGCCCGGGGCTCCAAAAAAGGGAGGGCGATTCTATCGGCGGTGCATGCCGGCGCTGGGCTTGGGGCTACTGGCTGCCCCGCCGGCTGCTACGGGGTGGTGGGCACCGGGAACACCAGGCAGGTGGTGGTGCCATGCGCATAGAGCCTGCCGTCGACGCCCACGATCCGGGCTTCGGCGGTGGCGAGCTGTCGGCCGCTGTGCACCACCACGCCGACGGCGCGCAGCGGGCCGCTCCTGGCCGAGGCGGCGCGCACGATGTTCACGCTCAGCTCGGCGGTGGTGTAGGCCATGCCTGCGGGCATCGTGGTGTGCACCGCGCAGCCCAGCGCCGAATCGAGCAGCGTGGCGTACCAGCCGCCGTGCACCGAGCCCAGCGGGTTGTAGTGCTTCAGCTGCGGCACGCCCTGGAACACCGCCTTGCCGTGCTCGACTGCGACCAGGCCGAAGTCGAGCGTGTCTGCAATGTGCGGGTAGGGCAGCTCGCCGGCGAGCATTTTGCGCATCACCTGCAGCCCGGTGAGCCCGGCCACCTCCGCGGGCGTGGCCAGGCCGACGCCACGGCCGGTGTTCATTTGGGCCTGCACATCGGCGTACTCGCGGGTCCACTGGGTCAGGGTCTCTTCCGGGGTCATGGTCTTTCCTCGCTTCAAGGCTTAAAGGTTGTAGCTACAATGATTGTAGATGCAAGCAGATCAGCCCGACGCCACGCTGCCACCGCCACCTCGCCGGCCGCGCGACTGCACTCACGACAAGCTGCGCCGCCTGATGCGCCGCCTGGCCACGCACTACGACGCGCGGCTGCGTGCGGTCGGCTTGAAGACGACCCAGTACTCGCTGCTGGCGCGGGTGGTGCACCTTGGCCCGGTGCGGCCGGGGGACCTGGCGCTGGCGATGGGCGTGGACGCGTCCACGCTCACCCGCAACCTGAAGCCGCTGGTGGCCGCGGGCTGGGTGCTGCAGGCCACCGGGCCCGATGCGCGCAGCCGGCTGGTCAGCGCAACGGCGCCGGGCCGGGAGAAGCTGGCCGAAGCGCGCGTGCACTGGCGTGAGGCCCAGCTCGCCCTGAGTGACCAGCTCGGTGCAGAACGTGTCGCAGCGCTGCATGCGCTGGTCGACGAATCGCTCGCGCTGCTTCCTTCCGCCGACGACACCGGAGCCCACGATGACTGACCGCCCCTTGCACCGCCTCCCCTGGGGCTGGGTGCTGCTGGCCGCCGCCGGCACCTTCGCGCTGACCATGGGGGTGCGTCAGACCATGGGCCTCTTCCTGGGGGCGCTCAACACTGCCACTGCGCTGGGCCTGGCCAACATCAGCCTGGCATTCGCCTTCGGTCAACTCTGGTGGGGGCTGACCCAGCCCTTCGCCGGCGCGCTGGCCGACAAGTTGGGCGCCGGCCGGGTGCTGCTGGCCGGCGTCGTGCTGGTGGCCGTGGGCACCGTGCTGACGCCGCTGATGAGCAGCACGCCGGGCCTCATCCTGGCGATCGGGGTGCTGGCTGCAGGGGGCGCCGGCATGGCGGGGCCGGCGGTGTTGATGTCCGCCACGGCGCGCCTGATCCCGGCCGAGCGGCGCGGCCTGGCGACGGGCATCGTCAACGCCGGGGGCTCCTTCGGCCAGTTCGTGATGGCGCCGATCGCCGGGGCGTTGACGGTGGGCATGGGCTGGGCCAGCGCCATGCAGGTGATGGGCGTGTTGGTGCTGCTGGCCCTTCCCGCGGCGTGGGTGCTGCGTGGCAACGCGGTGCATGCGGCGCCGGCGGGCGGGGCCGCGGCACCGCCGATGACGACGCGCGAGGCGATCCGCAGCGCGCTGCGCACCCCAAGCTACCTTCTGCTCGCCGGTGGCTTCTTCGTCTGCGGTTTCCACGTGGCCTTCCTGGCCACACACCTGCCCGGCGTGGTGGCGGCCTGCGGGCTGCCCTTGCAGTACAGCGCCTGGGCGTTGGCGGTGCTGGGGCTGTTCAACATCGTCGGCAGCCTGGCGATGGGTTGGGCGGTCGGGCGCTGGCGCATGAAGTCGCTGCTGTCGCTGGTCTATGCGGCGCGGGCGCTGGGCGTGCTGGCCTTCCTGCTCGCGCCCAAGTCGGGCGTGGTGGTGCTGGTTTTCGCCGGCTTCATGGGGCTGACCTTCCTGTCCACCGTGCCCCCCACCGCGGGGCTGGTGGCCAAGTTCTTCGGCCTGGGCCACATGGCAACCTTGTTCGGCCTGGTGATGCTCACGCACCAGGTCGGCGGTTTCCTTGGCGCCTGGCTGGGTGGCCGTGTGTTCGAGCACTACGGCAACTACGACCTGGTGTGGTGGATCGACATCGCGCTGGCGATCGGCGCCGCGCTGATCCACCTGCCGATCCGCGAGGCTCCGAAGCTTCGCCCACCTGCGTTGGCACCGGCCTGATCGTTCAGCCGCCTGCCGCGCCCTGGAGGCGCATCAGCAGCAGGCCGTCGTCCACCCAGGTGCGCAGCGCGCCGGCCAGCCAGGGGGCTGCGTGCTCGCCTTCGGTGAGGGCCGCGCGGTCGCACAGCGCGGCGAAAGGCTCGCCTGCGAGGCAGGCGGGCAGCACGGCGGCCTCGGTGCCATTGAGCGAGCGCCAGCGTGTCTCCAGGCCTTGGCGCCACACGAGCAACCGGTGAGGAAGCGGTTGGGGTTCGTCGGTGCCGGTGTTTTCGTCGGCATGCAGGGCCTGCCAGATCGGCTCGACCGCCCAGGCCAGCTCCAGCAGGGCGACGGAGGGGTGCGGTGCGAAGCGTGCCCCGGGCCAATCGCCGCCGGGCAGCGCGGCCAGCTCGCTGAAGCTCAGGGGCGCCTCGTCGGCCGCGTCGAAACTGGTGCCGAGCGCCCACTCCATCGCCGCCAGGTCGGTGAGCGCGGGGTGGGGCAGGGCGTCGGGGTGTTGGCCCAGCCACGCCACCAGCGAATCGCCGAACCAGCGGATCGATGGCCGGCGCGAGGGGTGATCGGCCAGGTAGGCCAGCGCCAGGGCGCCGAAGGCTTCGTCGCCGAGCACGCGGTGCAGTACCGGCAGGTTGCTGCGCAGGGCGGCGATCAGCCGCGCCCGGTAGGCGTGGTGGTAGACGGCGATCCGCGGCGCCTGGCCGTTCAACGGGCGCAGCAGGCGTGTCCGGGCGGCCGGGTCATCGCCAGTCAGCAGGGCCGCAAAGGTGCGCTGCTGCTCGGCGAGTGAGAGGGTGTCGTTCATGCCGCGGCGACCGTTTCTTCCCGGCTGGCCAGCGCTGCGGCGGCTTCATGGCGCGCCCGGTCCAGCTCGGCCACCAGCTCGGCCAAGGGCGGGATGTCGTCGTCGCGCTCGATCATGGTGGGCACCGGTCCCAGGCGGGCGATGGTGTGGCGGTACAGCGCCCAGACCGCCTCGCAGACGGGGCGGTCGTGGGTGTCGACCAGCCCGTTGTCAGTGGTCTCATGGCCGGCCAGGTGGATCTGCCTCACCCGGTGGGCGGGCATCGCGTCGATGAACTGACGCGGGTCGAAACCATGATTCACCGCACTGACGTAGACGTTGTTCACGTCGAGCAGCAGGTCGCAGTCGGCGCGGCGCGCCAACTCGGCGATGAACTGCCACTCGCTCATCTCGTCCGCGGCCCAGACCACATAGCTCGACACGTTTTCGAGCAGCAGCCGGCGGCCGAGGGCGTCCTGCACTTGCAGCACACGGTCTGCCACATGGCGCAGGGCCGCTTCGGTGTAGGGCAGTGGCAGCAGGTCGTGCAGGTGGTGGTGGTCGACCCCGGTCCAGCACAGATGGTCCGAGATCCAGGCAGGCTCGATGCGCCGCGCCAGGGACTTGAGGTCACGCAGGTACCCGCGGTCCAGCGGGTCGGCCGAGCCGATGGAGAGCGACACGCCGTGCATCACCATCGGGCCATCGCGGCGTATCGCATCCAGGTGCGCCAGCGGCTTGCCGCCGGGCACCAGGTAGTTCTCGCTGATGACCTCCAGCCAGTCGACCCCGAGCCGCGCAGGCGAAGCCGCGCGAAAGTCCGCATAGTGCTCGGTGCGCAGCCCGAGGCCGAAACCGGTCAGTGGAGGCATGGCGCCGGTCAGCCCTTCACGACCGTGCCGCCAGCCTTGGTGCACTCTTCAGCGGTCTTCTTGGTGACCCAGCCCTGGCCCTTGCAGCTGTTGTGGCCCTTGCATTCGCTCTTGGCGGTCTTGCATTCGGAGGTGCCCTTGCAGCTGTTGACGCCGGCGCACTTGACGCTTCCTTCGTGGTGGGCCGCCTGGGCCATCGGGGCGGTGCCGAGGGCGAACAGGGCGGCGGCCGCTGCGGCCAAGGCGAGGCTGGAGGTGGTGGTGGTGTTCATGTCTTGCTCCATTGAGGGTTGATTGCGGAACGGATCGGGTGAACCCGAAGAGCCCGGCCGAAGGACCTGGCTGCCTTTGGTCGTGCAGCCTGCCGGGTTCTTACAGCCCATACGCGGTCTGGGCCGGATCGGACGCATCTGCGGGCGATTTGCACAATTCGTTGTACTTCCGACGCAGGGGTTTGCTCCCGGGCAGGCACTTCGCTTTCAAAATCGTCGCCATGAAAAGACGAACGTTGATTGCCGGCGTGGGTGGCGCCGTGGTGGCCGTGGGTGCGCTCGCGGCCTACGAATCCGTCCGTTATGTCGTCGGTGGCCCGCCGCTGTCGACCACCGCCATCGAGAAGCCGCTGGGCGAGTTCAGCGTCGACCCGAGCTGGATCCTGTCCGGCAAGCCGGTCTTCCGTGGTGCCGAGACCATGCGCTCGGCCGATGGCAAGGTGGTGAGCGGCCTGTGGGCCTGTGATGGCCCGACCACCTTCGTCTGGCATTTCGGCGCCGACGAGACCGTGCACCTGCTGGAGGGCCATGTCGAGGTCGAGTACCTGGGCCGAAAGTTCGCCATCACGCCCGGCGACACGGCGACCTTCCATGCCGGCACCAAGGCCATCTGGCATGTGCCTCAGCACGCCAAGAAGACCTACACGCTGCACCAGCCCAGCCTGCTGGTGCGCGTCTGGCGCAAGGCCGGCCGGATGCTCAGCAACAGCTGAACCGCTGCCGCGGTGCACGAAGAAGTACGGGGGCCTCGGCCCCCGTTGTCATGGCGGTGTCCTCACCAGGGCGAGCGGCCCAGCCCCATGACGCGGCGGTACCACTCGTGGAAGTGCTGCATGCCGTCTTCCATCGGGCTCTGGTACGG
Source organism: Pseudomonadota bacterium (assembly GCA_049322835.1). Taxonomy (GTDB): domain Bacteria; phylum Pseudomonadota; class Gammaproteobacteria; order Burkholderiales; family Burkholderiaceae_C; genus Ideonella. The sequence goes on from JBMOQN010000022.1 coordinate 218,984, forward strand.
GCCGGACTCGTCATCGCCCCGGTCGAAGAGGGCCTTGCGGCCGGCGTCCATGCGTTCGCCGATCTCGTCGTCCTCGACGCAGGTCTCCATGTAGGCCGCGCGCTGCGCCTCGACGAACTCGCGCTCGAAGGCGGCCACCTCTTCGGGGTAGTAGAACTCCACCACGTTCAGCGTCCTCTGCGGTCCTTGCGGGTACAGCGTCGAGACGGTCAACACGTTCGGGTACCACTCGATCATGATGTTCGGGTAGTAGGTGAGCCAGATGGCGCCGTGCTTCGGCAGCCGGCCGTCGCCCAGGCGCAGCACCTCGTCGTGCAGCTTCTGGTAGGTGCGTGAGCCGGCACGCTCCAGCGCGTTGCGCACGCCCACTGTCTGCACCGAGTAGTGCCTGCCGAACTCCCAGCGCAGGTCGTCGCAGGTGACGAACTGGCCGAGCCCCGGGTGGAAGGGGCCGACGTGGTAGTCCTCCAGGTAGACCTCGATGAAGGTCTTCCAGTTGTAGCGGCATTCGTGCATCTCGACGTGGTCGAGCACATAGCCCGAGAAGTCGAGGTCGGCCCGCGGCCCCAGGTGCGCCAGATCGGCCGCGATGTCACGGCCGTTGTCCTCGAAGACCAGGCCGTTCCAGGTCCGGACCTTGTAGTTGTTCAGGTGCAGGCAGGGGTCGTGGTCGAAGTGCGGCGCGCCGATCAGCTGGCCGTGCAGGTCGTAAGTCCAGCGGTGCAGCGGGCAAACGATGTTCGAGCGGGTGTTGCCGCGACCGCGCAGCATCACCGCCTGGCGGTGCCGGCAGACGTTCGAGACCAGCTCGACACCGTCGCGCGTGCGCACCAGGGCCCGCCCCTCGCCTTCCTGCGGCAGGGCGTAGTAGTCGCCGAGTTCCGGCACGGACAGTTCATGCGCCAGATAGCGCGGTCCGTGCTGGAAGATGAGTTCCTGCTCCCTGCGGAGCAAGTCCTCGCTGAAATAGGTGGATACCGAGAGTTGAGAGCGCGCGCGCTCCAGAGCTTCCAGCGTGATGCTCAGGTCCGACATGATCCCCAGGATCTCCAAAAAGCATGTCTGCCCCCCAACCCGGTGGCCCCGCGGGTGGGTATGAAAAAATGAAACCCGCCCCACCCGGGAGGGTGAGCGCGGGGGTCAACATTCTAGCCCGCTGTTGTATCGCAGGGGCCACGTAGGGTGCAATTTGGTGCAGCTGGCTGCGCCTGGATACGGGTAAACCTGTGACAGCCTGACTACAATCCCTATTTGCTTTCACAGAACGGAATGCCACGCGCAGTCATCTCTGACACCCCGCCCCTCGAGGAGCCTGCGAGCTACGAAGCCGCGCTGGCCGAGCTGGACGCACTGGTGCAGGCGATGGAGGGAGGCCAGCTGCCGCTCGATCGGCTGCTGGAAGGGTATAGGCGAGGCGCCCGCTTGCTCGAGTTCTGCCGCGGCCGGCTGGCTGCAGTAGAGAGCCAAGTCAAGGTGCTCGAGGACGGGATGCAGAAGCCCTGGACGAATGCATGAAGCCGGATGATTTCGACGCCTGGGTGAGGCTGGAGCTGGCGGCCGTCGAATCGGCACTGGACACGCTGGTGCCTGAAGACACGCCGGCCGGCCTGGGCGACGCCATGCGCTATGCCGTGCTCGACGGCGGCAAACGCCTGCGCCCGTTGCTCGTGCTGGCCGCCTGCGACGCTGTGGGTGGTGACGCCGCGGCTGCGATGCGCGCGGCGGTCGCGGTTGAACTGATCCACGCCTATTCGCTGGTGCATGACGACATGCCCTGCATGGACGACGATGCATTGCGTCGCGGCAAACCTACCGTGCATGTGAAGTACGGCGAGGCCCAGGCGATGCTGGCCGGCGACGCGATGCAGGCCTTGGCCTTCGAGGTGCTGACGCCCGACGACGGTGTGCCGGTGGCGCTGCAGGCGCGGCTGGTGAGCCTGCTGGCCCGCGCCGCGGGCCACGAGGGCATGGCCGGCGGTCAGGCCATCGACCTGGCGAGCGTCGGCAAGGCGCTCGATGAATCCGCGTTGCGCGACATGCACCGCCGCAAGACTGGTGCCCTCCTGCAGGCCAGCGTGCTGATGGGCGCGGCCTGCGGCCCGACCACGCCTGTCGCCTGGCAAGCGCTGTCGGACTATGGCGCCGCGCTCGGCCTGGCTTTCCAGGTGGTCGACGACATCCTCGACGTGACCCAGGCTTCCGAGACCCTCGGCAAGACGGCCGGCAAGGATATCGAGAACAACAAGCCGACCTATGTCACCGTGTTGGGCCTCACCGCGGCCCGGCGCCATGCCAGCGAGTTGCATGAGCAGGCCCAGGCGGCGCTGCGCCGCAGCGGCCTCGAGCATGCGGCCCGCCTGGCTTGGCTGGCCGACAAGGTGGTCGACCGCCACCACTGAACCCTCCGAGCCGCCGCCCACCGGATCCGCCCATGCCCCACGCCCTGCTGCAAACCATCCAGTCCCCGCAGGACCTTCGCGCGCTCAGCCGGGCGCAGCTGAAGACCCTGGCGGTGGAGCTGCGCGACTTCGTGCTGCACAGCGTCAGCCGCACGGGCGGGCACCTGTCGTCCAACCTGGGCACGGTGGAGCTGACGATCGCCCTTCACCACGTGTTCAACACGCCGCATGACCGGCTGGTCTGGGACGTGGGCCACCAGTCGTACCCGCACAAGATCCTCACCGGCCGGCGTGAGGCCATGGCCACGCTGAAGCAGTTCGGCGGCATCAGCGGCTTTCCGCGCCGCAGCGAGAGCGAGTACGACACCTTCGGTGTCGGCCACTCGTCGACCTCGATCTCCGCCGCGCTCGGCATGGCCCATGCCGCCCGGCTCAAGGGCGAGAAGCGCCGCGCGGTGGCCATCATCGGCGACGGCGCGCTGACCGGCGGCATGGCCTTCGAGGCGCTGAACCACGGCGGCTACGAAGGCGCCAAGGAAGGCGGCCACGGTCTGCCCGACATGCTGGTGATCCTGAACGACAACGACATGTCGATCAGCCCGCCGGTGGGAGCGCTGAACCGCTACCTGGCCCGCCTGATGAGTGGCAAGTTCTATGCTGCTGCCCGAGAGGGCGCCAAGAGCGTGCTCAAGCACACGCCGCTGTACGAGTTCGCCAAGCGCTTCGAGGAGCACACCAAGGGCATGGTCGTGCCCGGCACCATCTTCGAGGAGTTCGGCTTCAACTACGTCGGCCCGATCGACGGCCACGACCTCGACTCGCTGGTGCCCACGCTTGAAAACCTCCGCGACGCCAAGGGGCCGCAGTTCCTGCACGTGGTGACCCGCAAGGGCTACGGCTACAAGCTGGCGGAGGCCGACCCGGTCAACTACCACGGCCCCGGCAAGTTCGACCCGGCGGTGGGCATCACCAAGCCGGCCACCGCGCCCAAGCCCACCTTCACCCAGGTCTTCGGGCAGTGGCTGTGCGACATGGCCGAGGCCGACTCACGCCTGGTCGGCATCACGCCGGCCATGCGCGAGGGCTCGGGCATGGTCGAGTTCGAGAAACGCTTCCCGAAGCGCTACCACGACGTCGGCATCGCCGAGCAGCATGCGGTGACCTTCGGCGCCGGCCTGGCCTGCGAGGGCCTGAAGCCGGTGGTGGCGATCTACTCGACCTTCCTTCAGCGCGGCTACGACCAGCTGATCCACGACGTGGCGATCCAGAACCTGCCGGTGATGTTCGCTCTGGACCGGGCCGGCATCGTCGGCGCCGATGGCGCCACCCACTGCGGTGCCTACGACATCGCGTATGTGCGCTGCATCCCCAATCTTGCGATGCTGACCCCGGCCGACGAGAACGAATGCCGCCAGGCACTGACCACGGCCTTCCGCCACGACGGCCCGGCGGCCGTGCGCTACCCGCGCGGCAGCGGCGCCGGCGTGGCGGTGCAGCCGGCGCTCACCGAGCTGCCCTGGGGCAAGGGTGAGGTGCGCCGTGAAGGCCGCCGCATCGCCATCCTGGCCTTCGGCACGGTGCTCTACCCGGCGCTGGCGGCGGCGGCCAAGCTCGATGCCACTGTGGCCAACATGCGGTTTGCGAAGCCGCTGGACGAGGCCTTGGTGCTGGAGTTGGCGCGCAGCCACGAGGCGCTGGTGACGGTGGAAGAGGGCTGCCTGCCCGGCGGCGCCGGCAGCGCCGTGCTGGAAGCCCTGGCGACCGCCGGCATGGCAACACCGGTGCTGCGCCTGGGGCTGCCGGACGAGTTCATCGAGCATGGCGACCCGGCCAAGCTGCTGGCGCTGTGCGGGCTGGACGCCGCAGGCATCGAGCAGGCCGTGCTCAAGCGCTTCGGCGCGCCTTTGTCCCTGGTCACGCCGGCCGCCGCCTAGCAGCACAGCCGCCGGCTAACACAGGCGGCATTCACCCTGGCGACAGCACCGCCTGACGAAAGCTGCGAAGCTACGCGGCTGGTTTCCGCTTGTTACCCATGAATCACCCGACCGAAGCGCTGCAGATTCCCGACACCCAGAGCGAACGCGACGAGCGCCACCTGGCGATCCAGCGCGTGGGCGTGAAGGACGTGCGCTACCCCTTGACGCTCAAGGTGGCGGGTGCCGCTCAGACGACCGCCGCACTCTGGACCCTGGACGTGGCCTTGCCGGCCGAGAAGAAGGGCACGCACATGTCGCGCTTCGTCGCTTGGCTGGACAGCCAGGCCGAACCGATGGATGCCGCCCGTCTGGCTGCGGAGCTGACCGTGATGCTCGACAAGCTCGACGCCACCGAGGGCCGCATCGAGGCCAGGTTCCCCTTCTTCATCCGCAAGCGGGCGCCGGTGTCGGGCCTGCAAAGCCTGCTGGACTACAACGGCGCGCTGGTGGCCGAGGCCCGTGCCGGCCGCACGGCCATCTGGGCCGAGGTCGGCGTGCCGGTCAAGAGCCTGTGCCCCTGCTCGAAGGAAATCTCCGACTACGGCGCGCACAACCAGCGCTCGCTGGTCACCATCCGGGTCGAGATCCAGTCACCCGAGGCCGGCGCGATCGAGTGGCACGAACTGGTCCGCTTTGCCGAGGAAGCGGCCTCCAGCGAGATCTGGCCGATGCTCAAGCGGGCAGACGAGAAGTGGGTGACGGAGCGCGCCTACGAGAACCCCAAGTTCGTCGAAGACCTGGTGCGCGACGTGGCGCTGGCGCTGAACGCCGATCCGCGGATCGGCCGGTACGTGGTCGACGTGGAGAACTTCGAGTCCATTCACAACCACTCCGCTTACGCCCGCATCGAGCGGGGTTGATGGCGCTCAGCCCCTTCCCGGGCTCTGCACGGCCTTGAGCCGCTGGCGCAGGAACTGCCCGGCGACGAAGATGTCTTTCTCAACCGCGCGGCGAACGGCGGCGCTGTCGCGTTTGCCGAGGGCCTTCACCAGGTCTTCGTGGGCATCGTTCAAGACCGCCGAGGCTTCCGGCGTGTCGAAAAGCTGGTTCGAGATCGGCCCGGCCTTGAGCCACAAGGTGTCGATCAGCGAGAACAGCGTCGGCGAACCGGCGGCCTGGTAGAGCAGGACGTGGAAGGCTTCGTTCGCCGCGAGGTAGGCGTCGCCATCCCCCCGGGTCAGGGCCTTGGCCATGCGCTGACTCAGGGTGAGCATGGCCTTGTGCCCCTCGGCGCCCAGCCGAGCCGCGCCGCGCTCGGCGGCCTCGCCCTCCAGCAGCATGCGGATCTGCAGCAGGTCGTCGAACTCGGGCAGGCTCAGACGCGGGACGGCCACGCCGGCGTTGGGAATGTTGACCAGTGCGCCCTCGGCCGCGAGGCGCTGCAACGCCGCGCGCACCGGCATCTCGCCCACGCCCATCTCGGCCGCCACGGTGCGGATCTTCAGCCGCTGGCCAGGCAGGAAGCGGCCCACGGTCACCCACTGCCTGAGCGTGGCGTAGGTGTCGTCCTGCTGGGTGGTGGTCGTCGGTGCAGGGGTGGTGGGCATGCGCTGGGCGGGTTCAGGGGGCGAGCGTGCTCAGCACCTCGTCGAACGCGGCCAGCAGCGCGTCCACGTCGGCGTCGGTGGTGTCGGGGCAGACCAGCATCATGTTGTGGAAGGGCGTGATCATGTGACCGCGGTTCAGCAGGGCCAGGTGGATGGCCTGCTCCAGCTCGGCGTCCATCGCTGCGCCGGCTTCGCTGCCGTTGCGGGGCGGCGTGGCGCAGAACTGGAACTCGCAGCGCGCGCCCACCTGGGTCACGCACCAGGGCAGCCCGTGGCGGGCGATGGCCGTGCGCAGCCCCGCAGCGAGCCGCGTGCAGCGTGCGTGCAGCGCGGCGAAGACCTCGGGTGTCATCAGCGTGGCCAGCGTGGCGCGCATCGCGGCCATGGCCAGCAGGTTGGCGGTCAGCGTGGTGCCGATGCCGGAGTGCCCCGGTGGTGCGGCGCGCTTGGCGGCCTCGGCCCTGGCCGCCAGTTCAGCGCTGAAACCGTAGGCCGCGCACGGCATGCCGCCCCCGAGCGGCTTGCCGACCACCACCGCATCCGGCCTCAGGTCGTGGGCATGCGCATAGCCCCCAGGGCCGCTGCTGATGGTGTGGGTCTCGTCCATCACCAGCAGGCTGCCGCGGCCGTGGATGAGCTCGATCGCCTGTTCCCAGAAACCCGGCTCGGGCAACACCATGCCGATGTTGGTCATCACCGGCTCGGCGAGCACGCAGGCCACGTCGCCCGGCGCAAGCGCCGCGTCGAGCGCCGCCAGGTCGTTGAACTCGACCACGCGGGTGGTGGCGGTCAGGTCGTGCACCTGGCCGAGCAGGCTGTCGCGCTGCACGGGGCGGCCGTCGACCAGGTCGACGAAGACATCGTCGACCGTGCCGTGGTAGCAGCCATTGAAGACCAGCAGCACCTGCCGGCCCGTGGCCGCGCGCAGCCAGCGCAGCACGAAGCGGTTGGCGTCGGTGGCCGTCATTGCGAACTGCCAGCGCGGCAGGCCGAAGCGTTCGGCCAGCAGGGCGGACACGGCGGCCGCGTCCTCGCTGGCCAGCATGGTCGTCAACCCGCGCGCCGCCTGGCGCTGCAGGGCCTCGGTGACGGCGGGCGGCGAGTGGCCGAACATCGCCCCCGTGTCGCCCAGGCAGAAGTCGATGCGCTCGTGGCCGTCCACGTCGGTCAGCCGCGCGCCGCGGGCCTCGGCCACCTGCAGCGGGAAGGGCGTGGCCCAGTCGTTCATCCAGTGCAGCGGCACGCCGAACATCAGGTGCTCGGCGGCCCGCGCGGCCAGGGCCTTCGAGCGCGGGTTGGCGGCCTCGTAGCGGGCGCGCTCGGCCTGGGCCAGCGCCTGCATGCGGGCCGGGGCGATGCGGGTGGGATTCGTCGTTGCCATGTTCGTCATCACGGGTCAGACCAGCAGCAGCAGGTGCTCGCGCTCCCACGAGCTGATCACGCGGTTGTAGGTGGCGTACTCGAGCTCCTTCACGGCGCAGAAGGCGTCGACGAAGTGCTCGCCCAGCACTTCCTTCGCCGGCTCGCAGGCGCGCATCGCCTTGATCGCATCCTCCAGGTGGCGCGGCAGCTCGTGGCTCACGTTCCAGGCGCTGTCGGCCGTGGGTTCGCTGGGCTGCAGGCGGTCGCGCATGCCCAGCCAGCCGCAGGCCAGCGTGGCGGCCATCGCCAGGTAGGGGTTCACGTCGACGCCCGGCACGCGGTTCTCGATGCGGCGCGCCTCGGGGCCCGACTTCGGCACCCGCAGGCCGCAGGTGCGGTTGTCGTGGCCCCAGCGCACGTTGATCGGCGCGGACATGAATGGCGCCAGCCTTCGGTACGAGTTGACGTAGGGCGCGAACATCGGCATCAGCTGCGGGATGTAGGTCTGCAGCCCGGCCAGGTAGTGCATGAACAGCTCGCTGGCCGAGCCGTCTTCACGGCTGAAGACGTTGCGGCCGCTTGCGGCGCTGACCAGGCTCTGGTGGATGTGCATCGCGCTGCCCGGCTCCTGCTCCATCGGCTTGGCCATGAAGGTGGCGAACACACCGTGGCGCAGCGCCGTCTCGCGCACTGTGCGCTTGAAGAGGAACACGCGGTCGGCCAGGTCCAGCGGCTCGCCGTGGCTGAAGTTGATCTCCATCTGGCCCGGGCCGGCTTCGTGGATCAGCGTCTCCACGCCGAGCTGGTGCTGGTCGCAGAAGTTCGACAGCTCCATGAAGAACGGGTCGAAGTCGTTGACCGCGTCGATCGAGTAGCTCTGGCGGCCCACCTCGGGCTTGCCCGTGCGGCCCAGCGGCGGCTGCAACGGCTCGTGCGGGTTCTGCTGGCGGGCGACCAGGTAGAACTCCATCTCGGGCGCGACGACGGGCTGCCAGCCCTGGCGCTCGTACAGCGCCAGCACGCGGCGCAGCACGGCGCGCGGCGACAGCTCCACGGCGCGGCCGTCCCACTCCTGGCAGTCGTGGATCACCACCGCCACCGGCTCGGCCGCCCAGGGCACGACGCGCACGGTGGCGGCATCGGGCACGCACAGCATGTCGGGGTCGGTGTCGCCGACAAAGGGGCCGTTGTCGGGCTGCTGGCCGTTGACCGTGTTCAGCAGCACGCTCTTGGGGATGCGCATCTCGCCGGCCGCCAGGAACAGGTCGCGCGGCAGGATCTTGCCGCGTGCGATGCCGGTCATGTCGGGGATCACGCACTCCACCTCGTGAATGCGGTGGGTGGCGAGGAACTCTGCGAGCGGGTTCGGTGTCATCGTCGCAAGTGTAGCCACGTTCAACAAATGTGATCACAATCTCATCTAGTTGAAAATATTCATACAGAAGAGATCTTTTCATGTTTGATCACGAATCCTGAAGATCGGCGAAGCAACATTTGCCCATTAGCATTCATGCCCATGAGCATCCTCCTGCTGAACGGCCCCAATCTCAACCTGCTGGGCACGCGCGAGCCCCACATCTACGGTGCGGACACGCTGGCCGACGTGGAAAGGCGCTTCATCGACGAGGCGGCGGCGCTGGGCTGGAAGGCCGAGTGCTTCCAGAGCAACCACGAGGGCGCGCTGATCGACCGCATCCATGCCGCGCGGCTGGACGGAACGAAGGCGATCGTGGTCAACCCCGGCGGCCTCACGCACACCAGCGTGGCCTTGCGCGACGCGCTCTCGGGCGTGGCACTGCCGGTGGTCGAGGTCCACATCAGCAACGTGCACAAGCGCGAGGAGTTCCGCCACCACTCCTTCATCTCCGGCATCGCAGACGGCGTGATCGCCGGCCTGGGCGTGCAGGGCTACGGTGCGGCGCTGCGCTACTTCGCCGCGACGCTCGCGAAGGGCTGATCAGTAGGGCAACCGGAAGCGTTCGCCCTTGAAGCGCAGCACGGCGCTCCTCGGCTCGATGCGTTCCACCACCAGCCCCGGCAGTGGCTGGCTCCCTTCCTTGGCGACGTCGCCGTTGAGCATGATGAAGCGGGCGCTGGCGTCGTCGGAGTAGACCGAGCCGGAGACGGTCAGGACCGGCATCTGCTGGCGAACACTGGGGGGCAACTGGGCGTAGAGGGGAACCGGCGCGTTCACCGGCGCCGCGACAGGCGCAGGGGCCGGCTCCGCGGCCGCGGGCCGGACGGTGGGTGCGACGCCGGCTGCCGCCGCGGACTGGGGCCGGTTGGCGGCCGCCGGGCCAGGGGTGGCCGGCGCCAGGCGTGGCGGGGGGACCGGCGCCAGCGCCACCGGCTCATTCGCCAGAGGGGCGGGAGGCAGGAGGGGTGGCGTGGCGGTGACGGGTGGCTCGGCGGTCGGTGCGGTCCACGAGGGGGTCAGCGTCACAGGCACCGGTGCATGGGCGTCGGCCCCCATGCGCCAAGCCAGCGCGGCCACGACCGCGAGGCTGACGCCGCCGCCGGCCCACAGCGCCCAGCGCGGCGGGCCACCCGCCGGGCCGGCCGAGGTGCCGGGCAGGGGCTGGGCATGCAGGCCCGGCACGTGGCCGCGCTCGCGTTCAGCATCGGCCCGCTTCAGTGCATCGAGGATGTAGGACATCGCGGTCGCTCGTCGGAAACGTCGGGTTGGCGGTCGGGTCAGCGTGGGCCCGAGAGGCGGGGCTCGTCGACCCCGGTCGCGCGGTTGAGCAGCATCAGCGTCATCGGGCCCGGTGCGCCGTCCGGCGGCAGCCCCTGGGCGACCTGGAAGGCGGCCACGCGCGCGGGCAACGCGGCGTTCGCATCGGCATTGGCCGGCTGGGCCCGGGCCAGGCGCGCCGAGAGCCACTCGGCGCCTTCACTGCCGGCGACGCTCAGGCTGGCCGAGCCGGCAAAGCCCTCGGGGGCCCGCCAGAAGGTGCCGTACTCGCCTCGCCAGGCTGCGCCCAGCGAGGCCAGAGGCACGGTGACGCTCTTGCCCCCCCGGCTGAGCGTGGCGCTGTCGGCACTCAGCGCCGTCAGCAGCAGGTGGTAGGGCCGGCCCTTGCCGTCGTGCAGCGTCAGCAGGCCGGGCCGGTCGAGCTGGCGCACCGTGACCAGGCTGCTGGCGGTCTTGAAGCAGGGCAGGTGCTGTCGCGCGGCGCTGCCGCACGGGTCGGCCGCGGCGCGCAGGTCGACGCCCCAGGCGGCGGCCAGCTCGCGCCGGGCATCGGCCTCGCCACGCAGCAGGCCGCCGAAGGTGGCGCGGAGTTCGTCAGCGTCCAAGGCCGCCAGCGCCTTTGCTGCTGGCGGCGGGGGCGAGGCTGGGGTCGACGCGGGCGCTGCTGCAACCGGCACCGAGGCGGCCGCGGACGGCGTGACCGCGGCCACCGCCTTGCCTTCCGAGGTGGGCCACGCCAGCCAAGCCACGGCGGCCAGCGCCAGGCCTGCCACGACGCCGCCGGCCCAGGGCACGGCGGCACGCGCACGCGGCGGCAGCCAACCGGCGGGGCCGTCCGGCACAGCGCCGCCGAAGACCTCCTTGGCCGCCTGGTCGACCACCGCGGCCCCGATGCGGGCCTGGCCGGTGGCGTAGCCGCCCAGCATGGCGCGGTCGCACAGCAGGTTCACCCGCCGCGGGACGCCGCGCGAGAGCTGGTGGATGCGCTTGAGCGCGGCGGCGTCGAAGGGCGAACCGCCGCCACCGCCTGCCACGCCGAGCCGGTGCTGCACATAACGCGCGGTCTCGGCCTCGTTCAACGCGTCGAGGTGGTAGCGCGCGATCACGCGCTGAGCCAACTGCTCCAGTTCGGGCCGGGCCAGCATCTCGCGCAGCTCGGGCTGGCCGATCAGGATGATCTGCAGCAGCTTGCGCTCGGCCGTCTCCAGGTTGGTCAGCAGGCGCAACTGCTCCAGCACGTCGGCCGACAGGTTCTGCGCCTCGTCGATGATCAGCACGTTGGTCTGGTTGACGGCGTGCGTGCGCAGCAGGAACTCGTTGAGCGGGTCGATGAAGTCCTTGACCGTGCGTGCCGAGCCGGGCGCAACCTCGGGCAGCGGGATGCGGAACTCGTCGCACACCGTCCGCAGCAGCTCGGGCACGGTGAGCTTGGGGTTGAAGATGTAGGCGACGTTGCAGCGCGGTGGCACCTGCTCCAGAAAGCAGCGGCACACGGTGGTCTTGCCGGCGCCGATCTCGCCGGTCAGCAGCACGAAGCCGCCGCCGCCCTTCAGGCCGTAGAGGAGGTGCGCCAGCGCCTCGCGATGGCGCTCGCTCATGAACAGGTAGCGCGGGTCGGGCGCGATCGAGAACGGCTGCTGCTTCAGGCCGAAGAACTTCTGGTACATGGGGCCCCCACGCCCCCTTCCGGGGGCTGCCCCCCAAGGGGGCTCGCGCAGCGGGCCGGCAAAGCCGGATCCGCGCACGCCACTTGAATGTCGGCGGCGCTTCGTGCGCCTCGGGGGGACTGTAGCAGTGCCGTTCGGGGACTATTCCTCGATGCGGAAGCCGACTTTCAGGGTGACCTGGAAGTGCGCGACCTTGCCTTCGACGACGTGCCCGCGGGTTTCGACGACCTCGAACCAGTCGATGTTGCGGATGGTCCTGGCTGAGGTTTCGATGGCGTTGCGGATGGCGTCGTCGGTGCCGGTGGTGGAGGTGCCGACGATGTCGACCAGCTTGTAGACGTGGTTGGCCATGGCGGCTCCTCGCTCAGGGCTTCATTTCGGGGTCAGGCTGGATGATGCCGATCGCCGCGCCCTGCGGGTCGCCGAAGATCGCAATGCGGCCGACGGTCGGGATGCTGGTCGGTGGCATGGCGACGAAGCCGGCGCCGAGTTCCTGGGCCTTGGCGAAAGTGGCGTCGCAGTTGGCCACGTTCACATAGGGCAACCACATCGCCGGCATCGGCTCCTTCGGCTCGAACAGGCCTGCCCGGCCTTTGCCTCCTGCCGTTTCCAGGATGTAGTAGCTGCCCTGGTCCCCCATGTCCATCGTGCTGTGGGTGTAGCCGAAGGCCTTCTCGTAGAAGGCAAGCGACTTCTTCGCATCCGACGTCGACAGCTCGTTCCAGACGAAGCCGCCGGCCGGCACATCGGCGTCGGGTTCATCACCATTGGCGCTCGTCCACAGGCACAAGCGTGCGCCGGTCGGGTCGACCAGGCCGGCACCGCGGCCGACGGGCGGGAAGTCGGCCGGCGGGAAGTCGACCTGGGCCCCGGCCGCTACCGCGGCCTGCAGGGCCGCGTCGACGTTCTCCACCGACATGTAGCTGATCCAGTGGCTGGGCGTCCCCGCCGTCCTCGGCGGGCACAGGCCGCCGATGCCCTGGTTGCCGTTGAGCAGCATGTGGTAAGTCTGGCCTCCCATGGGCATGGCCTCTGCGTGCCAGCCGAACAGCGGCTCGTAGAAGGCACGTGCCTTGCCGATGTCGGCAGAAGCATGCTCGAACCAGATGAACTTGCCGGGCAGGTGCGGGGTCTTGGCGGTCGGGTCCATGGCGTTGTCCTTTCCAGGTCGGTGGGGTGGCTGGCCGAGTGTGATCGCGGGGGCCCGATTCCATCAAGCCCATCTGCCCAGGCGGGTCTCGTCACTGCAGCGCACCGGGCGGCTCGCTACATTCGGGGCCATGTCTGCTGCCCGTCGACCCCCCCGCCCGCGGTCCGCCGCGCTCGCCACGCAAGCCGCGGAGCTGGCCTTCGCCGCGCCGCAGGTGGTGGCGCATCGCGTCGCACGCATGGCTGCGGCCGGCGCGAAGCCGTCGGCGCGCGACCGCGAGGAGTTCACCCGCATGGTGGCCGAGAAGCAGGCGGCATTCTTCGAATCCTGGGGTGCCATGGCCGTGCAGGCCGCCGCCGCGCAGCACGCCCTCGCCGCGTCGTGGTGGAAAAGCTGGTGGGCCCTGCCGGGTGGGGCGCTGACGCAGGGCCAGGCCTGGGCCCGTCAGGCGCAGGGTGAGGCGCTCGGCGTGCTGGGCAAGGGGCTCGCACCGGTGCGCCGCAAGGCGGTCGCCAACGCGAAGCGGCTCGCACGCAGCAAACGCCGTTGAGAGCGGCGGGGCGCATGCGCTGGCCAGCGAGGCCGGCGGCCGTTGCGGCCGCGCTGCCCTGCTCCCGGGCGGCGCTTGGGGAGCCACCGTAACCTGGCGGCACCGCTCAAGCGCGCTCGAAGTCGATGAAGCGCTGTTCGAGGTCCACCCCGACCAGCCGTACCTGCACTGGGTCGCCCACGTCCAGCCCCTCGAAGCCGCGCACCACGCGGCCTTCGACGAGCGGCGAGACGATGCGCACGAAAGTGCCCTTGGTCGCCACGCCGGTCACGATGGCGTCGAAGCGCTCGCCGATGCGGTCGTGCAGCAGGAAGGCGGCAGCTGCCTTGAGCACCCTTCGCTCCACTGTCGAAGCCTGGTCTTCCTGTTCGGTGCAGTGCTGTGCGATGGCCTGGAGCTGCTCGTACGAGTACGGTGCCTCGCGCTGCGACAGCGCCGCCTTCAGCAGGCGCTGTGTGACGAGGTCGGCGAAGCGGCGGTTGGGTGCGGTGGAGTGGGCGTAGTCGTTGACCGCCAGCCCGAAGTGGTGGCCCTTGGGCGCGCCAGCCGGTGCGGCGGCGTAGGCGCCCGAGCCCAGCAGCTTCACGACCGCGAGCGACAGCTCCTCGAACTGCGCCGGTGCGGCCTGGCGGCGGGCCGTGAGGAACTGATCGAGCGCCAGCGCGTCCGGCCCTTGCGGCAGCGTGAAGCCGTGGGCTGCGGCCAGCTGCACCAGCCGGTCCCAGCGCCTGGGCTCCTGCAGCCCACGGCGCAGCGAGGGCTGGCCGTGCTCGGCCAGGAAGCGCGCGGTGGCGCCGTTGGCAGCGATCATCAGGTCGGCGATCAGGTCTTTCGCGCGGTTCTTGCGGTCTGCCCGCAGGTCCACCAGCTCGCCGTTGTCGAACACCGGCCGGGCTTGCGCGGTCATCACGTTCAGCGCACCGCGGCGGTAGCGGAAGTGGCGCAGCGAGCCGGCGACCTGGTCGTGCAGCCGAAGCTGGCTTTCGAGCGCCGCGCTGGCGCGCACCGGCCGGGGCGCGTCGGCCTGGCCGTCCAGCCAGGCCGAGACGCCGTCGTAGGTGAGCTTGGCGTGGTTGTGCACCACGGCGCGGTACAGCTGCGCAGCGGCGACCGAGCCTTCGGCATCGATCGTCATGTCGACCACCATCGCCAGCCGCTCCTCGCCTTCATGCAGCGAGGTGAGGTCGTTCGACAGGCGGGTCGGCAGCATCGGGAACACGCCGGCCGCGGTGTAGACGGACGTGGTGTTCGCTGCCGCGTGCGTGTCGACTGCGCCGGCCTGCGGCACCAGCGTGTCGACGTCGGCCACTGCCACCACCAGACGGCAACGGCCTTCCGGCAGCGGCTCGGCCCAGCTCAGCTGGTCGAGGTCGCGGGTGTCGTCGTTGTCGATCGAGAACCAGGGGCGGCGGCGCTCGTCGCGGATGTCCGCCCCGCGCTCCAGGCCCTGGGCCGCCAATCGGTCGGCGCTGGCCTGCACCTCCTGCAGCACATCCGGGCCGAAGGCGGGCTGCAAGCCGTGGGTTTGCATCTCCAGCGCAGCGATGCGGGCGAGTTCGGCAGCGTCCATGGTGTCTCGTGGCGGGCAGCGGCGACGGTCGATTGTGGGGCAGGTCGCCCCTCGATCAGCGAGGGCACGGCAGCCCGGCAGCTTCGGCGATCAGCTCGACCGAGCGGCGCCGCAGGGCGGGGTCGAACACCGCCGAGACGATCATCAGCTCGTCGGCCTGGGTCTCCTCGGCGAAGCGTTGCAGGCCCGCCCGTACGCTGCTCACCGAGCCGACCACGGAGCAGCTCAGCATGCCGGCGGCATGGTGTTTTTCGGCGGGTGTCCAGTAGCTGTCGATGTCGTCGATCGGCGGAGGGAACAGGCCGCGCTTGTTGCGCACCATGTTCGTGAAGGCCTGTTGCTGCGAGGTGAACAGCCGGTGCGCCTCGTCGTCGGTCTCGGCGGCGATCACGTTCAGCCCCACCATCGCATGCGGCTTCGCGAGCTTGGTCGACGGGCGGAAGGTGCTGCGGTAGACCTGCAGCGCCTGGTGCAGCGCCGCCGGCGCGAAATGCGAGGCGAACGCGTAGGGCAGGCCGAGCGCGGCGGCGAGCTGGCTGCCGAACAGGCTGGAGCCGAGGATCCAGATCGGCACCTGCAGCCCGGCGCCCGGCACGGCGCGCACGGCCTGGCCCTCCTGCACCGGCTCGAAGTAGGCCTGCAGCTCCTGCACGTCGGCCACGAAGCTGTCGGCCGCGTGCGGGTCGCGCCGCAGGGCGAGCATCGTGCGCTGGTCGGTGCCGGGCGCGCGGCCCAGGCCCAGGTCGATGCGGCCGGGAAAGAGTGATTCCAGCGTGCCGAACTGCTCGGCGATCACCAGCGGCGAGTGGTTGGGCAGCATGACGCCACCGGCACCCACGCGGATGCGCTCGGTGCCGGCGGCCAGGTGGGCGATCACCACGGCGGTGGCGGCGCTCGCGATGCCGGTCATGTTGTGGTGCTCGGCCACCCAGTAGCGGGTGTAGCCAAGGCGCTCGGCGGTGCGAGCCAGCTGCAGGCTGTGGCGCAGCGCGTCGGCGGGGGTGGACCCGAGCGTCACCGGGACCAGGTCGAGGAGCGAAAGCAGAGGCATCGGTCGAGTATGGCGCGGGGCCGAGAACCCCATGGTGGCTGGGTGCTTGGGGTTTCGTGCTTGGGGCCCGGTGTGACCGCGCACAATGCGCTGCTTCGCAGCACGCCGACGGAGCCCGGATTGCCCCGAACCCTCACACGACGCCAGTTCGCCGGCGCACTTGCCGCGGCCATGGCCCCTGCGGTCGTGGGCGCATCGCCGGCCGAGGGCCTGCCTTCGCTGGCCGCGCTCGAGGCCCGGCTCGGCGCGCGCCTCGGCGTGGCGGTGCAGGACACCGGCAGCGGTCGGCGCTGGGCGCACCGGGGCGACGAGCGTTTCCCGATGTGCAGCGTCTTCAAGGCCATGGCTGGCGCGGCGGTGCTGGCGATGGTCGACGACGGCCGCGAGGACCTGCAGCGCCGCATCCTCTTCGAGGCCGGCACGCTGGTGCCTTGGTCGCCGGTCACCGAGACCCGCGTCGGCGGCCATGGCATGACGCTGGCCGAGCTGTGCGAGGCGGCGATCACCCGCAGCGACAACACCGCCGGCAACCTGCTGCTGCAGGAACTGGGCGGCCCGGCCGGGCTGACGGCCTTCATGCGCCGGCTGGGCGACGCCACGAGCCGCCTCGACCGCTGGGAGACCGCGCTCAACGAGGCCACACCCGGCGACCCACGCGACACGACCACCCCGGCCGCGATGGCAGCGAACTTCCAGGCGCTACTGGCGGGGCCCGCCCTCGGCCCGCGCTCGCGCGAGCGGCTGGCGGCCTGGCTGGTGGCCAGCCGCACGGGTGACGCCAAGCTGCGTGCCGGGCTGCCCGCCGATTGGCGTGTCGGCGACAAGACCGGCGCCGGGGCGCACGGCACCATGAACGACGTGGCCATCGCCTGGCCGCCCGGCCGCGCGCCGATCGTCGTCAGCGCCTTCATCACCCAGACCGCCGCCAGCCTGGACCACCGCAACGCCGCACTCGCGGAGGTGGGCCGCGTCGCCGCTGGCGTGCTCGCTGCCTGACTGCCCGAGCCGGCCCGACCGGGGATCGGGGGCGGGTTCATCCTTACCTCCGAAGGGGGGCGGTGGTTAGGGAATGAAACAACCCCTTCAGGGGGATTGGCGGGGGTGGGGGGTGCAGGCGCATCATCACGCCGCCTCGACAAAGAGGCGCTGCAGCCCGCGCGCCGGAGCACACAGCATGCGGAGCATCCTGCGGGTGCGGCAACACGTGATCGATCAAGGAGTGTCCATGAAACCGATTGCTCGCCGAGGCGCCGTCGCCACTGCCGCCTGGCTCGCGGTGACCACCGCCACCTTTGCCTTTGCCACCGCCACCTACGCGGGCGGCGCTCCAGACGCCGAGGCCGAGGCCCTGGCACTGCAGGCCAGCATCACCGGCCACACCGACCGCCTGATCCTCAAGTACAAGCCCGGCACGCTGGCAGCGGCCCGCGCCGACGACCAGGCCCTGGCCCGCGCACACGAGGCCGTCCAACGCGCCGGCGTGCAGATGCGCTGGCTGCGCACCAACGCGCTCGGCGCGCACGTGCTGAAGCTCGATCGCCTGATGACGGTGGCCGAGGCCCGCCAGCTGGCCCTGGCCGTGGCCGCCGCCGACACCGATGTCGAGTTCGCAGAGCCCGACCGCCGCCTGCACGCGCTGCTCACGCCGAACGACACCAGCTACAACCTGCAGTGGCACTACTTCGAGGCCACCGGCGGGCTGAACGCGCCGCCGGCCTGGGACAAGTCCACCGGCGCCGGCATCAACGTGGCGGTGCTGGACACCGGCTACCGGCCGCACGCCGACCTGGCCGCCAACATCGTCGGCGGCTACGACTTCATCGGCGACACCTTCGTCGCCAACGACGGCAACGGCCGCGACTCCAGCGCGCTCGACCCGGGCGACTGGGTGACCGCCAACCAGTGCGGCGGCGTGCACGCCGCCCAGAACTCGAGCTGGCACGGCACGCACGTGTCCGGCACCGTCGCCGCGGTCACCAACAACGCCAGCGGCGTCGCCGGCGTGGCCTTCGGCGCCAAGGTGGTCCCGTCCCGTGTGCTCGGCAAGTGCGGCGGCTACACCTCCGACATTGCCGATGCGATCACCTGGGCCTCGGGCGGCTCGGTGAGCGGCGTGCCGGCCAACACCAACTCGGCGCGGGTGATCAACCTCTCGCTGGGTGGCAGCGGCTCCTGCGACAGCACCACCCAGTCGGCCATCAACGGTGCGCGTGGCCGTGGCACCGTGGTGGTGGTGGCGGCGGGCAACTCCAACGCCAATGCCGCCAACTTCACGCCCGCCAATTGCGCTGGCGTGATCACCGTGGCGGCCACCGGGCGCACCGGCGCACGGGCCTACTACTCGAACTACGGCGCGGTGGTCGACCTGGCCGCGCCGGGCGGCGACATGAGCGGCGGTAGCAGCAACGGCGTGTACTCGACCCTGAACACCGGCATCACCACCCCTGGCGCCGACAGCTACGCCTACTACCAGGGCACCTCGATGGCGGCACCTCACGTGGCGGGTGTGGTGGCGCTGATGCTGGCCAAGAACGGCGCACTCACGCCGGACGAAGTGGAGACGCGCCTCAAGGGCTCGACCCGAGCGTTCCCCGGCAGCTGTGCGCAGTGCGGCACCGGCATCGTCGATGCGAATGCGGCGGCCGATGCGGCCACAGGCGGTGGCGGGGGCGGCGGCAACGTCAACGAGACGGAGCCGAACAACAGCCGCAGCGCAGCTCAGGTCATCAGCGTGAACCCGGCGACGGTGGCGGGCACCATCGGCAACACCAGCGACACCGACTACTTCCGCCTCACCGTGGGCGCCGGCAAGACGCTGACCTCGACGCTGACGCCGAACGCGACGTCCGACTACGACCTGTACCTCTACAACTCGTCGGGCACGCAACTGGCACGCAGCATCAACGGCACCGGTGCGGTCGACCAGATCGTTCGTACCAACACCAGCGGCTCGGCCGTCACCTGGTATGTGCGGGTCTACTACTACTCCGGCGGCACCGGGGCGACGAACGGCAAGTACACGCTGGGCCTGTCGCAGTAGCTCAAGGGGCCGAATGCTTCGTGAAGGCGGCGGCGATGGCCGCCGCCAGCCGCGCGTTGGCCCGCACCAGCTCGATGTTGCTGGCCAGGCTGAGGCCGCCGGTCAGCGCATTGACGCGGGCCAGCAGGAAGGGCGTCACCGCCTTGCCGGCAATGCCGTGTTCGGCAGCCTCGGCCAGCGCCGAGGCGATGGCTTGGTCGACGCGCCCGCGCGGCAACGCGTGCCCTTCGGGGATCGGGTTGGCGACCACCAGGCCGCTGCCCAGCCCCAGCGCCCAGTGGGCCTGCATCACCCGCGCAATCTCTTCCGGTGATTCCAGCCGGGCGTCCAGCTTCAGGCCGCTTTCGCGGCAGAAGAAGGCGGGCAGTTCATCGGTGCGGTGACCGACCACCGGCACGCCGTGTGTCTCCAGGTACTCCAGCGTCAGCCGCAGGTCGAGGATGGACTTGGCCCCGGCGCAGACCACCGCCACCGGCGTGCGCGCCAGCTCCTGAAGGTCGGCCGAGATGTCGAAGCTGGTCTCGGCTCCGCGGTGCACGCCGCCGATGCCGCCGGTTGCGAACACGCGGATGCCGGCCCATGCCGCCACGATCATCGTGGCCGCCACGGTGGTGGCGCCGGTGCCGCCGCGGGCGACTGCCAGGCCCATGTCACGCCGGCTCAGCTTGGCCACCTGCGGGCCGCTGCGCGCCAGCTGCTCGATCTGTGCGGGCGACAGCCCCGCCTTCAACCGCCCGTCGATCACTGCGATGGTGGCCGGCACCGCGCCGTGAGCGCGCACCTCGGCCTCCACCGCCAGCGCTGTCTCGGCGTTCTGCGGCCAGGGCATGCCGTGCGCGATGATGGTGGATTCGAGGGCCACGACCGGCCGGGCTTCCGCCAGCGCGGTGGCGACCTCCGGCAGCAGGTCGAGCAGGGGGTGGGGGCTCATCGGCTGAAGACCAGCATCAGGTTGTTGGCGGGCATGTCGATGCGTTGCGCGAAGGCCAGGCCGGCCGCGGCGGCCTCGGCCTGCACCGCGGTCAGCCGGCGCAGGCCCCATTCCGGGTTGCGATGGCGCAAATCGGCATCGAAGGCGAGGTTGCTGGGGGCGGGCGTTTCGCCGTCGACCAGGAATGGCCCGTAGGCCACCAGCCGGCCGCCGGGCTTCAGCACCGAGGCAGCGCCACGCATGAGGCCGGCGCAGGCAGCCCACGGCGAGATGTGCAGCATGTTGGCGCAGTAGACAGCGTCGAAGCCGCCTGGCACCGCAGGCCAGGGCTCTGCCGCCAGCACGTCGAGCTGCACCGCCGGCCTCGCACCGGGCACGCCAGCCGCGTGGGCAGCGATGCCGGGCAGTGCCCTGGGGTCGGCATCGGTGGGGTGCCAGTGCCAGCCCGGCTCTACCGCGGCAAAGTGGGCGGCGTGCTGGCCGGTGCCAGCGGCGATTTCGAGCACATGGGCTTCGCGTGGCAGCAGCCGGCGCAGCTCCGCGAGGATGGGTGCCTTGTTGCGCTCGGCCGCAGGGCTCAGGGGCAGGATGACCATGGTGATGGATTCTGCCGCCGGCGCCACAGCAGCAGGGCGTAGACCACCACGTTGACCGCCAGCACGACGGCGGCGAGCGCGAGCTGCACGCCCCGTGTGAGGCCCGAAGGGTAGATCAGCGGCAGGAGGTAGTGCTCGACGAAACCGCCCGCATAGCCGCCCTCGCCGGCCAGGCGGCGGAAGTGGTTCTCGACCGTGGTCAAGGGGCACAGCCGGCCGGTCAGCTCGACGAACACACCCCATGCCGCAGCCGGCAACTGCAGCCAGGGCACCCAGCGCCAGCGGAAGGCGAGCACGGCACCGAAAAGAGCGAAGACGATGAAGGCCAGGTGCAGCAGCAGCGCCAGGTCGGCGGCGAGGCGGGCGAGCATGGTGCCGGCGCTCGCGTCTCAGGGTCGTGGGGAAGCGGGGGGCGCCAGGCGCTGGCAGCGGCCCTGCTTCTCGAACCAGTACACCACGTTGCCGACGATCACGATGCTGCCCGAGACCACGGCGCTGGCCACGGCGGTGGCGCCGGCTGCGGCCAGCAGCACGCCGCATTCGCGGTTGCTGCAGCCGCGGATCGCCGCCACCTGCACCGGTTGCAGGTCCATCTGCCTGGACATGATCTGGCATTCGGCGTCGTAGACCTCGGTGGTGCGAGGCACCATCACGCAGCCCGCCATCATCCCGGCCAACAGGGCAGCGCCTGCGGCCCACCCGCCGCTCAGAATTCCACCCGGCACTTCTCGGCCGGCGGCGCGATCACCAGGCGCTCCGGCAACTCGCCCGCCGGCTTGCACTTGGTGCTGGGCTGGGTTTCGCCGAAGTCCAGCACGATCTGCCCATCCTCGACCGACACCGCGAACACATCGGTCAACTCGGTGAAGCGGGGATGGATGAAGGTCACGCTGACGGTGCGGCCCTTCTCCTCCCACTTGTCGGCACCGCCGCGTGCGATGTCCAGCTTGCAGTTCGCCGCCGGCCGGGCCTTGGTCGCGCAGAACTTGCTGTCGAACGACACCGACTGCACCTTGCCATCCAGCAGCGTGACACGGGCGCTGCCTTCCGAGCAGCGGCTGAATTCGTTGTAGCTGCAGCTGTAGGTGCCCGAAGACTCGGCCAGCCCGGCGGCCACGGCGGAGGAAGTGCAAAGCGCGGCCAGCAGCAGGGCGGCTGGGCGTGATCTCTTCGAAAGGGGCATGGCCGAGGTGCGTCGCGACGTGGGGTGCCTAGGCTCGCCGCGGCGCCAGCCGCCGGCAAGCGTGGTATCCCTCAGGAACTCTGCACTCAGGTCGCCAGCGGCACCGTCTTCATGATCTGGGTTGGCGTCGGGGCCGGCCAGCCCGCTTCCTGGGCCACGCGGATGATCGCGGCGTTGGTGTCGAAGTAGACCTGCCAGTAGTGGTCGGTGTGGCAGTAGGGCCGCACGGCAATCACCGGGCCGACCAGGTTCATGTCCAGCACCGAGACCTCCGGTGCCGGCGTGGTCGTCACGTTGGGAATCTGCGCCACTGCGGCGCGCAAGCGCTCCACCGCGTCCAGCGGGTCCACGCTGCCGGCCAGTTGGGCGGTGCGCTCCACCCGGCGCGTGGGGCGGGCTGAAAAGTTCATCACCGTGTCGCCGAAGACCTTGCTGTTGCCGACCAGCGTGAGCACGTTGTCCGGCGTGATGAGCGCGGTGCCGAACAGCCCCAGCTCGTGCACCGTGCCCGTGACGCCACCGATCTGCACGAAATCGCCCACCTTGAAGGGCCGCAGCACCAGCATGAAGGCGCCGGCGGCGAAATTGCCGAGCATGCCGCTCCAGGCCGCGCCGATGGCGACGCCGGCGCCGGCGAGCATGGCGGCGAACGAGGTGGTCTCGATGCCGAAGTAGCCCAGGATCCCCAGCACCAGGGCCACGTTGAGTGCGATGGCAGCGATCGAGCCCAGGTACTTGGTCAGCGTCGGGTCGATGTGGTTGCGGTTCATCGCCGCCTGGATCAACCCCACGACCTGGCCGATCAGCCAGCGGCCGACGATCCAGAAGGCGATCGCCGCGAGCAGCTTGATGCCCAGCGACACCACGGTGGTGCTGAGGAAGGTCTGAAGTGCTTCGGTGCTGATGTCCATGGCGTCCTCCTGCCCGTTCGATGAGTCGGGAACGGCCATGATGTCGGCCGCCCGGACGGTGTCAACCTTGGCCTGCACCGGGCATAGGGATTGCTCGGGCGCACGCCGCCGATAGACTGATGCCCCCCCATCTCTTGTGACGAAGGAAAGACCATGTTCGGGAAGATTGCGGCCGATGCCCTGGGCCTGAGCGACATCGGCGTCATCGTGCCGCCGGCCGACTACAACAAGGTCGATGCCGACGACTACCTGTTCCACGAAGATGGCGAGAAGATCTTCTTCCTCATCAAGTCGAAGAAGGACGAGTACTGCTTCACCAACTTCGGCGTGATCCACGTCGACGGCGATTCGGCCGTCTCTTCCAAGCGCTCGATCAAGCGCTACGAGTTCTCGTCGGTTCCGGTGTCGCACGTCTCGATCGAGACGGCCGGCACGGTCGACCGCGACGTCGAGCTGAAATTCAAGATCGGGGGCGTCGACTTCAGCATCGACGTGAAGAAGAGCTTCATCGAACCGCTGAAGGACATCTACAAGGCCCTGATCGCCATCTCTCGCCAGCAGCACAAGGACGAGGTCGCCCGCAGCCACGCGCAGATGTGCCTGGGCGCCGTGTCACAGGCCTTCAAGCTCAGCGGCGGTACTGGCGACGACCTGACCCGTCACTTCAGCGGCCTGCTGCAGGCCATGAACGAGGCGGTGCTGGTGCAGCACACCACGCGCGACTACAGCGCCGTTTTCAGCAAATACATCCACGGCTGACCCGCCGCAGCACCCGCACGCAAAAGGGGCCGCACTCTCGTGCGGCCCTTTTGCTGTCTATCGATCGAACCTTCAGCCGATTCAGCCTTGCTGGTCCTTGGCCCGGTCCTCGGCCTGCTCCTGGGCATTGCCGATGTTCTTCTGGATCTTGCCCTCGATCTCGCGGGCGGTGCCCTTGATCTCCTGGCTGGGGCTGTCGATGGCGTCGCCGAACTTCTTCTGGACCTTGCCCGCAGCTTCCTTGAGGCCGCCCTTGACTTGGTTGGAATTCATGGTGATTTCCTCGTTGCAGTTGAACATGCCAACACAGAAAGTCGTTTCTGCGTCGGGGTTCATCGTAGGCAAGGTGGGGCGCCGGGCTTGCCCGACGGATGCGCAGCCGCGTGTCAGTCTCTTCCGACGACGCCGCGGCTCAGGGCGGGACGAGGAGCTCTGCTTCGCGTGCGGCCGGTAGCACGTTCGCAAACGCGGCTGCTGCAGGCGTGGCCTGCAGCGCGGCGAGGGTGTCCGCCACCGTCTCGGCCAGCGGTCGGCAACGCAGCCCGGCAGCCACCGCGCGGGCATTGCGAGCCAGCAGCATGCCGCCGAAGTCTGCATCGTTTTCAGGGATCCACAACGGCAGGCCCGTCCACGGCGCCACGCCGGCTGCGAGCAGCACCGCATCGGGCTGCCAGGCGAATCGGGCGTCCGACCCGGCCACGGTGCGGCAAGTTTCCAGCAGCGTCTGCATCGGCACGGTGGGGCCGATCGCATTGAAGGTACCGGCTGTGGAGCTCTCGGCCAGATGCAGGCAGAAGGCGGCGAGGTCGCGCACGTCGATCACCTGCACCGGCCGCCCGGGGCGGCCGGGCGCCAGCACCACGCCGCCCTGGGCGATGCGCCAGGGCCAGTAGCCGAAGCGGCCGGTGGGGTCGTGTCGGCCCACGATGAGCCCCGGGCGAACGATGGCTGAGCGGCCAGCCGTGAGCGATTGCAGCGCCTCTTCGGCCCGCGCCTTCTCGCCGCCGTAGCCGGCGGTGTCGGCGGTGACCTCGGCGGTTTCGTCGTGCGGCTGGCCGGGCGGGAAGCGCGCGACGACCGAAATCGACGACACGAACACCCAGAAGGGCAGGTCTGGCCCGAGCGCGCCGGCCACCGAGGTGATCTGTGCGGGCCGGTAGCCGCAGCAGTCGATCACCGCATCGAAGCGGCGTCCACGCAGCGCCGAGGTGTCACCGTCGCGGTCGCCGACCAGCGCCTCGACCGGTCCGGTCCACTCGATCGAACGCCGGCCTCGGTTGAACACGGTCACGCGGTGCCCGGCCGCGAGGGCCGCTTCCACCACGTGGCGGCCGAGGAAGACGGTGCCGCCGAGCACCAGCAGGTCGAGTCGGTTCATGGGCCGGACCATACCCCAGCGGGGGCCCGTCACCGGCACGCCGGCGACGGGCCCCGCCAATGTCTCGCGCCGGGCGTCTGCCGGGCCCGCTGCCGCTTCGTCACGCCACCTTGAATGGCAACTCCCGCAGCGGCTTGCCCGTCAGCCGCGCCACCGCGTTCGCGAACGCCGGCGCCAACGGGGGCAGCCCCGGCTCGCCCATGCCGGTGGGGGCGTCGGCGCTCGGCACCACGTGCACCGCGATGCGGGGCATGTCGGTGATGCGTGGCACCGGGAAGTCGCCGAAGTTGCTCTGCTCGACCTGCCCGTCCTTCAGCGTGATGGCGGCGCCGGGCAGGCACATCGACAGGCCCATCAGCGCGGCGCCCTGCACCTGCGCCTCGATCGTGCGTGGGTTGACGGCGAAATTGCAGTGCACGCCCGCCGTCACCTGGTGCAGCACCGGCTTGCCCTTCTGCACCGAAGCCTCGACCACGTAGGCCACCACGGTGTTGAACGACTCGTGCACCGCCACACCCCAGGCACGGCCGGCGGGCAGTTTCTTCTTGCCGTAGCCGCTCTGGTCCACGGCGAGCTGCAGCGCGGCCTTGTGGCGCGGGTGACCCTCGCCCATCAGCTTCAGGCGGTAGGCGACCGGGTCCTGCTTGGTCTGGCGTGCGATCTCGTCGACCAGGGTCTCCATCACGTAGGCCGTGTGGGTCGAGCCCACGCTGCGCCACCACAGCACCGGCACGTTGAGCTTCGGGTGGTGCACGGTCAGCCGCATCGGCACGTCGTAGGGTTCCTTCATGCCCTCGACCGCGGTGTCGTCGATGCCGCCCTTGACCATGAACTGCTCGAAGGGCGTGCCGCCGACGATCGACTGGCCGACGATGACGTGGTCCCAGGCCAGCACCTTGCCTTGCGCGTCGAAGCCGATGCGCGCGGTGTGCAGGTGCATCGGGCGGTAGTAGCCGCCCTTGATG
Organism: Pseudomonadota bacterium; assembly: GCA_049322835.1. GTDB lineage: Bacteria > Pseudomonadota > Gammaproteobacteria > Burkholderiales > Burkholderiaceae_C > Ideonella. The sequence goes on from JBMOQN010000022.1 coordinate 244,714, forward strand.
TCGTCCTCGCGGCTCCACAGCGTGCGCACTGGAACGGTGATGCCGGCCGCCTGTGCGGCCTTCAGCACGTTGCAGGCCTCGACCACATAGTCGCTGGTCGCAATGGCGCGTCGGCCGAAGCCGCCGCCGGCCATCTGCACGTTGACCTTCACGCTTTCCGGCGGCACGCCCAGGACCCGCGCCGCGGCCATGCCGTCGAGCCCCGGCATCTGCGAGCCCATCCACAGCTCGGCCTTGCCGCCCTGCAGCTGAACGGTGCAGTTCAGCGGCTCCATCGGCGCATGTGCCAGGTAGGGGAAGACGAACTCGGCCTCGATTCGCCGGGGTGCGTTGGCCAGCGGCGCGACATCCGCGTCGAACTTGCGTGGGCCAGGCTGGCCGGCGAGGGCGCGGTACTGCGCCAGCTGTTTCGCGCTGTCAACCCGCTCGACGCTGGCCAGGTCCCATTCCAGCTTGAGCGCGTCGCGCCCCTGCTTGGCCGGCCAGTACCCCTCGGCGATCACGGCCACGCCTTCGCCGCCGCGGTCCACCGGAACGCGCAGCACTGCCTTCACGCCCTTCACGGCCTTGGCCGCACCGTCGTCGACCGATTTCAGCTTCGCGCCGAAGACCGGCGGCCGCGCCACCACGGCGGTCAGCATGCCGGGCAGCCGCACGTCGATGCCGTAGTTCTGCTGGCCGCTGCTCTTGGCAGGGGCATCGATGCGGGTGGTGGGCTGGCCGATCAGGCGGAAGTCCTTCGGGTCCTTCAGCGCCACCTTCTCGGGCACGGGCAGCTTCATGGCCTCTTCGGCCAGCTCGCCGTATCCCAAGCGCTGGCCACCCGGGCCGAGCACCATGCCGCTTTCGGTGCGCAGTGTGGCCGGCTCCACCTTCCAGCGCGCGGCGGCGGCGGAGACCAGCATGGCCCGGGCCCGGGCCCCCAGCTCGCGGTACTGCATGTAGCTGTGCGCGATCGAGCCGGAGCCGCCGGTCAGGTGCATGCCGAACACCGGGTCGATGTAGGCGCCGTCGTTGGTGCCGTGGGTGCTGCGCACCTTGGCCCAGTCGGCGTCCAGTTCCTCGGCCAGGATCATCGGCAGGGCGGTCTGCACGCCCTGGCCGAAGTCGAGCCGGTTGATGGTGACGGTGACGATGCCGTCCTTCGCGATGTGAACGAAGGCCGAAGGCTGCTGGAAGGGCTTGAGGCCGGCCGCTGCGGCGGGCTGCTGAGCCGCAGCGGCCAGCGGAAAGGCGCCGAGCGCGAAACCGCTGGCGGCGGAGAGTTTCAGGAAGCTGCGGCGGGCGATCCCGGCGGCGGGCGCGCCAGCGTCGCGTGCCAGCATGTGCCGCAGGGCCTTGGGCAGCTCGTGGGCCAGGTCGCGGCCGTCGGCGTGGGCTTCGAAGTGCATGCGCGTCTCCTTCGTGTTCAGGCCAGGGAGCGGGCAGCGTCGCCCACAGCCGCGCGGATGCGCGCGTAGGTGCCGCAGCGGCAGACGTTGCCGGCCATCGCGGCGTCGATCTCGGCGTCGGTGGGCCGCTTGCCCTTGGGCAGCGACTTGAGGAAGGCGGAGGCGGACATGATCTGGCCGCTCTGACAGTAGCCGCACTGCGCCACGTCGTGCTTCACCCAGGCGGCGTGCACCGCCTGCCCGACCTTGTCGCTGCCGTCGGTGACGGCTTCGATGGTGGTGATCTTCCCGCCGGCAGCGGCCGAGATCGGCGTGATGCACGAGCGGATGGCCTGCCCGTTGAGGTGCACTGTGCAGGCGCCGCACAGCGCCGCGCCACAGCCGAACTTGGTGCCGGTCATGCCGAGGGTGTCGCGCAGGGCCCAGAGGATGGGGGTGCCGGGGTCGACGTCGACTTGGCTGTCGCGGCCGTTGACGTTCAAGGTGGTCGTCATGCGAAATCCTCCTGTAGGCCGGCGAGTGTCGAACCAAGGCCGGCAGCGGCGCTAGCCTGAAGCTGCGAGATCCTTGCCTGATCGTGTGGCGATCTGGCGAGGGTGGCAATCGCGAAGCCGTCATGTCGCTAGCATCGGGTCTCGACCCGCGAGGAGACTTGCCGTGCTGCAGAGAGTGACCCCGCCCGTGCCCGGCGCCGATGGTGACGAGGCCAGAAAGGACGCTTCGCGCCAGGCCGTGGCCCGCGCCATCCTGCGCCGCGCTCCCGACGGCGAGTTGCACCGCTTGCCCGAATGGCCTGCGCTGGCCATGTTCCGCGCCAGCGACCCGGCCGGCCCGGTCTGCGGTTTCTACGAGCCGGGCATCGCCCTGATCGTCCAAGGCAGCAAGCGGGTGCACCTTGGGCCGGACAGCTTCGTCTACGGCCCCGACCATTTCCTGATCGCCTCGCTGAACCTGCCGGCGGTGGCGCAGATCCTGGAGGCCAGCCCCGAGCGGCCTTACCTCGCGCTGCTGCTGCGGCTGGACGCACACGAGATTGCGCAGTTGATGATGGAAGGCCATGTGCCACCGCCCCGCCCACAGCCCAGCGAACGGGCCATGGCGACCGGCCATGTCACGGCGCCGCTTCTCTCGGCCTTCCAGCGGCTCGTCGAACTGCTCGACGAGCCGGGGGCGATCCCCGCGCTTGCGCCGCTGGCCCAGCGCGAGATCCTCTACCGGCTGCTGATGAGCGAGCACGGCGACCGGCTGCGCCAGATCGGCGCAGCCGGAAGCCAGAGCCACCAGATCGGGCGCACGATCGATTGGCTCAAGACCCACTTCGCGGAGCCTCTGCGGGTGGATGCGCTCGCCGCCTTGGCCCGCATGAGCACGTCGACCTTCCACCACCACTTCCGCGCGCTCACGGCGATGAGCCCGCTGCAGTACCAGAAGTGGCTGCGGTTGACCGAGGCACGGCGCCTGATGCTGGCTGATTCGCTCGATGCGTCGAGCGCGGCATACCGCGTGGGCTACGAGAGCCCATCGCAGTTCAGCCGCGAGTACAGCCGGCAGTTCGGCGCGCCGCCGATGCGCGACATCGCGGGCCTGCGGGCACAGGCCGTGGCCGATTCGCCGGCCTGAGGCGGGCGGTCAGCGCTTCGCTGCCGCGCCGCCGCTGTCGTCGTCGTCTTCCGAAGGGGCGTCGCCCTCGTCGGGGTGGGCGCGGTTGATGTCGCCCGGCGATTCGGGCCCGGTCTGGCCGGTCTCGCCAAGGCGGTGGTCCTCGTCGTCGTGCTCCAGGCCTCCGGAGAGGCCGGGCGGAAAGTCTTGCGTGCGGGGTCCCGTCATGGTCGGCTCCTGAGTGTGTCGCGGGGCGCGAACGCCTGACTCTAGCCCCATGCCGGAGGCCCGGCGAGGCCATGGGCTTCGAGGCCGCCAGGTGGGGCGAGCGGGGGCTCTCGCATTGCTTCGTAGAATCCGGCCCCTTGAGCATTGCCCGATTGCATTCCTTGAAGACTTCTGCCAACGCCGCGTCCCACGAGACCCCGAAGCGCGCCAACGCGCGCACCGCCAAACCCGTCGCCGAATCCGCCGCCCAGGCCGCTCCCGCCAAGCGCACCTTTCAGACCTTGCTCGTCGCTTCGTGCGGCTGGCCGACCGACGCCGAACTGCCCACCAAGCGCACCGCGCGTCGCTGAGCCCGGCATCTGTCGGGACTCCGGCCTGCCCCCGCTCACCGGGGTGGTGCTTTCGGCCTTGATCGAAAAGACTGCAACCCATGACCAAGACGTACCGCATCGCCGTGATCCCGGGTGACGGCATCGGCAAGGAAGTGATGCCCGAAGCCGTGCGCGTGCTGAAGGCCGCGGCCCAGCGCTTCGGCTTCGCGCTCGACCTGGTGCCCATCGAATGGGCCAGCTGTGACTGGTACCAGCAGCATGGCCAGATGATGCCCAGCGACTGGAAGGCGCAGCTGCAGCCGATGGACGCGCTGCTGTTCGGCGCGGCGGGCTGGCCGGCCACCGTGCCCGACCATGTGTCGCTGTGGGGCAGCCTGCTCAAGTTCCGCCGCGAGTTCGACCAGTACATCAACCTGCGGCCGGCGCGCCTGTTCGAGGGCGTGCCGTGCCCACTCGCGGGCCGCCAACCCGGCGACATCGACATGATGATCGTGCGCGAGAACACCGAGGGCGAGTACACCAACCTCGGCGGCGTGATGTTCGAGGGCACCGAGCGCGAGGTGGTGGTGCAGGAATCGGTGTTCAGCCGCCACGGCGCCGAGCGCGTGCTCAAGTACGCCTTCGAGCTGGCCCGGAGCCGCCCGCGCCGCACGCTCACTGCCGCCACCAAGAGCAACGGCATCGCCATCAGCATGCCCTGGTGGGACAAGATCGTCGACGAGGTGCACGCCGGTTACCCGGAGGTGAAGGTCGACAAGCAGCACATCGACATCCTCACCGCACGGTTCGTGCTGCAGCCCCAGCGCTTCGATGTCGTGGTGGCCACCAACCTCTTCGGCGACATCCTGTCCGACCTGGGCCCGGCCTGCACCGGCACCATCGGCATCGCGCCCAGCGCCAACCTCAACCCCGAGCGCCGCTTCCCCAGCCTCTTCGAGCCGGTGCACGGCTCGGCACCCGACATCCACGGCCAGAACATCGCCAACCCGATTGCCATGATCTGGAGCGCCGCGCTGATGCTCGACTTCCTCGGCGAGCGCGAAGCCCACGACGCGATCGTCAAGGCGATCGAGCATTCACTGGTCGCCGGGCCGCGCACGCGCGACATGGGCGGGCAGGCGGACACCACCGCCGTGGGCGTGGCGATCGCCGCCGGCGTCTAGGTGCCGCTGCGCCGCGGCCCCGAGGCGCCTTTCGAGACGGGCAGGCACGCCAGCGCCACCAGCGCCGCGCAGCCGATGGCGGCGGACAACTGCAGCGCGCCCGCGCCCCACAGGTCCAGCGCCCAGCCGAACGCCCAGGGCGCCAGGGCCTGCGCGACACGCGCCGGGACCATCAGCAGCCCCTGTCGGCGACCATAGCCCTCAGGCCCGAACACGACGAGCGGAAGGGTGCCTTTGGCGATGGTGAGGATGCCGTTGCCGGCGCCATGCAGCACGCCGAACAGGGGCGCCCAGACGGGGCCGCCCCAGAGCAGCAAGACCGCGCCGAGCGGGTGCATCGCCGAAGCCATCCGCGCCGAAAGCAACGGGTGCAGGCGGGACAGGAAGCCAAACTCCAGCAGACGCGCCGCCACCTGGGCGGGGCCGATCAGGCTGCCCACGGCGATCGCGGTCGCGACGGATGCGCCGGCCGCCTGCATCAGCCTCGGCAGGTGCGCCGCCATCGAGGTCGAGATGAACCAGGTGGCCGCGAAGACGAACGAGAGGATCACCGCTGAGCGCAGTGGCGGCTCGGCGCCGGCCGGCTCAGCGGGCGGCGACGTCGACGGCGCCTCGGCCGCGGCGGCCGGGGCAGGCGCTGCCCGGGGCAGCAGCGCGTTCAGCGGCAGGCCGACGAGCGCATGCAGCCCTGCCCAGGCGAAGCAGGCGTTGCGCCAGCCGAAGTGGCTTTCCAGCCAGGCGGACAGCGGCCAGCCCACCGTGCTGGCGAAGCCGGCGATCAGGGTGATGCCGGTGATGCTTTTGCGGGCGTCCTGGCCGTACAGCCGCACCAGCGCCGCGAACGCCGATTCGTACAGCCCGCTGCCCATGCCGACGCCGATCACGACCCAGGCCGCGAACAGGCCAAGCGGGCCTTGCGACAGGCCGAGCCCCGCCAAGCCGAGCGCGAAGATGGCGCTCGTGGCCATCAGCACCGGCCGGCCGCCCGAGCGGTCGATGGCGGCGCCGGATCGGGGGCCGATCAGCGCCGAGACGATCAGCGCCACGCTGAAAGCCGCGAAGACCGTGGGCACCGACGTGCCCAGGTCGCGCGCCATCGGCGCTGCCAGGATCGCCGGCAGGTAGTAGGTCGAGGCCCAGGCCAGCGTCTGAGCGGTGCCCAGGCTCGCGACCGTGCCGGCCTGCTGGCGCGCCATCAGCAGCAGGCAGCCTTGGTGCGGCCCGACCCGGCCGCCGGTCGCGCCGCGGTGCCGCAACCGCAGCCGGATTCGCCCTTGGCCTTCGTCTGCTCGTCCAGCGCGCAACAGGCCGAGCTGTCGCTCGTTGCTGGGCCGCCGCAGCACGACCCTTCGGCGTTCCCTTCGGTGGCACTGCCGCTGGCGCTGCACACACCGGTCTCGGGCAGGTCGAGCTCGACACGGTCGGCCGATTCGAGGTCGCCTGCGATCGCGGCGACGACGGAGCGCACCTGCTCGAAGCCAGTGGCCATCAGGAAGGTCGGCGCGCGACCATAGCTCTTCACGCCCACGGTGTAGAGCCCTGGCTCCGGATGGGCGAGCTCTCGATGGCCGTGCGGGCGGACCGTGCCGCAGCTGTGCAGGTTCGGGTCGATCAGGGGGCCGAGCGCCTCGTTCGACTCCAGCCACGGGTCGAGCTTCACGCGCAGCTCGCTGGTCAGAGACAGGTCGGGGCGCTGGCCGGTGGCGCAGATGATCTCGTCGACCCCGTCGAGGCTTTGCTCGTGCCCATCGGCGTCCGTGCCCCGCACGCGCAGTTGGCCGCCGTGCGGCTCGATCCGGGTGACGCGCAGCCCGGCGTGGAACGACATGCCTTGGGACTCGCGCAGCTGGCGCAGCGACGTGCCCAGCGCGCCGCGGGCCGGCAACGCATCGGCGTCGCCGCCGCCGAAGACCCGTGTCAACGCAGGGGACCGCACCGACCAGACCAGCCGGGTTCCCGGCGCGTCCTTGGCCAGATCGGCGAGGTACAGCAGGGCATTGGCGGCGGAATGACCGGCGCCGATCACCATGGTGCGCTTGCCCGCGTAACGGGCTCGCGCCGAGCCGAGCACGTCGGGGATGCCGTAGAAGATGCGGTCGGCGCACTCGCGCTCGCCGATGGCCGGCACGCCGCTGGCACCGACCGGGTTCGGCTGATTCCAGGTGCCCGTGGCGTCGATGACCGCGCGGGCCTTCAGCTCGACGACCTCTCCACCGCGCACCGCCCGGACCACGAAGGGCGCCTTCTCGCGGCCGGCGCTCTTGACCTTGTCGAAACCCTCGCGAGTGACCGACAGCACGCGGGTGCCGAGTTGCAGCGAGGCCGCGACGCGCGGCAGGCGCGCGAAAGGCTTGAGCACCCGCTCCACCACCTCGCCGGCCAGCGGCAGCTGGTCAGGCGCTGGCGCCTGCCAGCCGGTGGGTGCCAGCAGCTTGGCCATCGTCGGATCGATGTCGTAGCGCCAGGGCGAGAACAGGCGCACATGGCCGTAGTCGACGAGGTTGGCGCCGACAGCCGAAGCGGCTTCGAGGATGAAGAACGGAATGTCGCGCTCGATCAGCTTGGCCGCTGCGGCCAGGCCCACGGGGCCTGCGCCCAGCACGGCCACGGGCAGGCTCTCCAGGCCGGTCGCGTCCGGCTGGGGGAAGGCCAGCGCCATGAAGTCCGCCGAGGCCGGGCAGGCGCCCTGGAACTCGGCCGACTGCTGCAGGGCGATGGGCGCCTTCGCCCGATCGGCCGGTGTGAAGCCCAGGCGACCGAAATAGCCGCGGGCGGTCGTGGTCAGCAAGTACACGGCCTTGAAATTGCGACGTCGCGCCTCTTCGAGCACCAGCGACACCATCTGCCGCCCGATGCCTTGGCGATGCAGGCCCGGTGCGACCGCCACCGAGCGCAGCAGGGCGACATCGCCCCGTGGCTCCGCACCGGCGCAGCCGACGATTTCGGGCCCGGACTGGGCGACGATGAAGGTCGACAGGTGCTCTCGGGCGCCTTCGACCGGCAACTGGTTGGCCTTGAGCAGCGCCTCGACGGCGGGCCAGTCGGCGGGGTTCGCCTGGCGCAGGGAGATCGTGGGCATGGGGGTCCTCGTGGGTGTGAAGCGGGGTCAGCACCCGCAGGTGTTGGAGCTGGCTTCCGGGGCGGGCACCTGGGCAGCGCCAGCGCAGCAGCTTTCGGTGAGGTAGGCCAGCAACGCGTTCATGCGGTCGTAGCCGGCCCGGTACATGACGTAGCGGCCGACCTGCGCCTGGCTCACCAGGCCCGCCGTCGACAGCTCTTTCAGATGGAATGCGAGGTTGGTCGGGCCGACGCCCACGGCTTCCGCCAGGGCTTTCTGCGCCAGCCCCTCGGGGCCCGCGACGACGAGTGCGCGGAAGGCTTCCAGCCGGACGGGATGGGCCAGCGCTGCCAGGGCTTGAACAACCAGTTCTTTATCCATGAATTCAAGAATACTTGAATAATAGTCGCCGTGCAAGGGGGTGGCTTGTGGGTGTTGTCATCGCCCGGTCATGATCCAATCAAACAATTCAAAAAAGGTTTGAATGTCATGGACGACGAACAGGTTGCTCGCGCCCTCGGCGCACTGTCCCAGGTGCACCGTCTCAAGGCGTTCCGTGCGCTCGTGGTCGCCGGCAGGCAGGGGCTGACACCCGGCGTGCTGAGCGAGCAGCTCGAGATCTCTCCCGCGTCCATGTCCTTCCACCTCAAGGAGCTGCTGTTCGCGGGCCTGGTGAGCCAGTCGCGCGACGGTCGGCACCTGATCTACCGTGCCTCGTTCGATCGCATGAACGAGCTGCTCGGCTTCCTGACCTCGAACTGCTGCGAGGGGCAACCTTGCGAGTTGGAGGCACCGTCCTGCAACTGCTGAGGGATTCTCGATGGCCGACAAGACCTACCACGTGCTCTTCGTGTGCACAGGCAACTCCGCACGATCCATCCTGGCGGAAGCGCTGATGAACGACCTCGGCAAAGGCCGCGGTTTCAAGGCCTTCTCTGCCGGCAGCCACCCGAAGGGGGACGTGAACCCGTGGGCGCTGAAAACGCTGGAACACAACCACCTGCCTGCCGTGGGCTACCGCAGCAAGAGCTGGGAGGAGTTTGCCAAGCCGGGTGCGCCGCACCTTGACTTCGTCTTCACCGTTTGCGACCAGGCAGCCGGCGAGGCCTGCCCCGTCTGGCCCGGCCAGCCGATGACGGCGCACTGGGGCCTGCCCGACCCGGCTTCGGTTTCCGGCCCCGACGCGGTCGTCGAAAAGGCCTTCCTCGACGCCTTCATCACCCTGAAGCGGCGCATCCAGCTGATGCTGGCACTGCCGCTGACCAGCCTCGACAAGCTCGCGATCCAGCGCGAGATCAAGGACATCGGAACCCGCTGAACCATGACCACCAACGTTCTCATCCTCTGCACCCACAACTCGGCGCGCAGCGTGCTCTCCGAGTGCATGCTCAACCACTGGGCGGAGAAGCTCGGCCGGGACGTGCGCGCGTACAGCGCCGGCAGCACGCCCAGCGGACGCATCAACCCCCGCGCGCTCGAAGCGCTGCGCAACGCGGGCATCGACGTGACCGATGTGCGCAGCAAGTCGTGGGACGAGTTCACGGCGCCCGGCGCGCCGAAGATGCGCATCGTCATCACCGTCTGTGACAGTGCCGCCGCCGAGCAGTGCCCGTACTGGCCGGGCAGCCCGGTCCAGGTGCACTGGGGCTACCCCGACCCGTCGAATGCGCCCGAGGCCGAGAAGGCGCAGGCCTTCGAGCTGACGCGGCAGGCCATCGGCTACCGGATGCTGCAGTTGCTGTCGCTGCCCATCGAGACCATGGGCGACGCGGAGCTGCAGGCCGCGTTGATGGACGCCTACCGGAGCTGAGCATGCGGGCCCACCTTGCGCGCAGGCTGCTGGGCGAGCTGCTCGGCACCGCCTTGCTGCTGGCCATCGTGATCGGCTCGGGCATCATGGCGGAGCGGCTTTCCGGCGGCAACGTCGCGGTCGCGCTGCTGGCCAACACCCTGGCCACGGTGGGCGGGCTCTACATCCTCATCGAGGTCTTCGGCCCCGTCAGCGGGGCGCACTTCAACCCGGCCGTCTCGGTGGTGATGGCGCTGCGCGGTGCGTTGCCCGGCCAGCAGCTCGCCCCCTACATCACCGCGCAGTTGCTGGGCGCCGTGCTGGGGGCGTGGCTGGCCCATGCGATGTTCGACGCGACGCTGCTCCAGTTCTCCACCAAGGTCCGCGCCGGTGCCGGCCAATGGATCGCCGAAGCGGTCGCCACCGCTGGCCTGCTGCTGGTGATCCTGCGCGCACCGGCCAGCCGCGTGGCGGCGATGGTGGCCTGCTACATCGGCGCCGCCTACTGGTTCACCGCCTCGACTTCGTTCGCCAACCCCGCGGCGGCTTTCGGGCGCATGTTCTCGGACACGTTCGCCGGCATTTCGCCGGCCAGCGTGCCGGGCTTCGTGATCGCGCAGCTGGCCGGTGCCGGCCTGGGTTTTCTCGCCCACAAGGCCTTGGGCCTTGATGATCGTCAAGTCGTCGACAGCGCCGACGCAGGAGCATCGGTGCCAGCCCCAAAGGAACTGTGATGAAAAAGCTCGAAGTCTTCGAACCGGCGATGTGCTGTCCGACCGGGGTGTGCGGCGTCGAGGTCGACCCGGTGATGGTGCAGTTCAACGCCGACCTGCAGGCGCTGAGCCAGGCTGGCGTCGAGATCGTGCGCCACAGCCTCAGCCACGACGCCGCGGCCTTCGCCGGCAATGCCGACGTGGTGAAGGAGATGGCGGCCGGCATGGACCGCCTGCCCATCGTCACCGTCGATGGCCGCATCGTCTCGACGGGCATCTACCCGTCGAAGGTGCAACTGATGAGCAAGCTGGGCCTGGCCATCCCGACTGCGGAGAAGCCCCGCGTGAAGCTGGGCGAGTGCGGGTGTGCGCCCGGCAAGTGCTGCTGACGAGCCGGGCCTGAATCATGGCGCTGCCGGTCATCGCGACACGCTTCGTGTTCTTCACGGGCAAGGGAGGCGTCGGCAAGACCTCGCTGGCCTGCGCGAGCGCCGTGCGGCTGGCCGAGCAGGGCCGGCGCGTGCTGCTCGTCAGCACCGATCCGGCATCCAACCTCGACGAGGTCCTGGAGACGCCGCTGACCGGTTCACCGGGGGCCGTCGCGGGGGCGCCCGGCCTCAGCGCACTGAACGTCGACCCGGAGGCAGCCGCTGCCGCCTACCGCGAGCGGATGGTGGGCCCGTACCGGGGCGTGCTGCCGGAGGCCGCCATCCGCAGCATGGAAGAGCAGTTCTCGGGTGGCTGCACCGTCGAGATTGCGGCATTCGATGCGTTCGCCGGGCTGCTGGCGGGCAACGACGTGACCAGCGCCTTCGACCATGTCGTCTTCGACACGGCCCCCACCGGCCACACACTGCGCCTGCTGTCGCTGCCCTCGGCGTGGAACGACTTTCTGGCCACCAACACCTCGGGCACGTCCTGCCTCGGGCCGCTGGCGGGCCTGGAGAAGAGCAAGGCGACCTATGCGGCGGCCGTGCGCGCGCTGGCCGACCAGGGGCTGACGACCGTCGTGCTGGTCGCGCGCCCGGAGACCTCAGCGTTGCGCGAGGCCGAGCGCACGCGCCACGAGCTCGCGGACCTCGGCGTGCGCAACCAGGTGCTGGCGCTCAACGGTGTGTTCCAGGCGGAATCCGACGATCCGGTGGCCGTGGCCATGTCGGCCCGCCATGCCGCGGCGATGCAGCAGATGCCGGTCGGGCTGGCCGGGTTGCCGAGAGCCTCGACCGGCTTCATTCCGCGCGGCATGGTGGGCCTGGCGTCCCTGCGTGCCTTCCTGCATCCGCAGGGCCTGGAATCGGCACCGCCGGCGGTGACGCTGCTGAAGCACCGGCCCGACGGGCTGCGGCCGATCGTCGACGACATCGAAGCCGCCGGCCACGGCCTGGTGATGACCATGGGCAAGGGTGGCGTCGGCAAGACAACGGTGGCCGCTTCAGTGGCGGTGGCGCTCGCCCAGCGTGGCCATCGTGTCGTGCTCTCGACGACCGATCCGGCGGCCCATGTGAGCTGGGCCCTCGACGGGCAGGTCCCGAACCTCTCTGTCGAGCGCATCGACCCGGTGGCGGAGGTCGAGCGCTATCGCGCCGAAGTGATGGGCAAGGCCGGTGCCGGGCTCGACGCCCAGGCGCGTGCCATGCTGGAAGAGGATCTCCGGTCGCCCTGCACCGAAGAGATCGCGGTCTTCCGTGCGTTTGCGCAGACGGTCGACAAGGCCGAGCACGCGTTCGTCGTGCTGGACACCGCGCCCACCGGCCACACGATCCTGCTGATGGATTCAGCCGAGGCCTACCACCGCGAGGTCAGCCGCACCCAGGGCGATGCGCCGCGGGCAGTGCGCCAGCTGCTGCCGCGTCTGCGGGACCCGGCCTTCAGCCGTGTGCTGATCGTGACGCTGGCCGAGGCGACCCCGGTGCACGAGGCCGAGAGGCTGCAGGCCGACCTGCGACGCGCCGGCATCGAGCCGTTTGCCTGGGTCGTGAACCAAAGCCTGCTGGCGAGTGGCAGCCACGACCCCGTGCTGATGCAGCGAGGCGCCTACGAGTCGCCGTTCATCGACCATGTGCAGCGGGTGTCTGCGCGGCGGTGCGCGTTGATCGCCTGGCAGACCGAGGCGCCGGTGGGGGCCGCGGCCCTGGGCCGCCTGGCCGCGGCGGGGTAGTCATGGCGCGTCACGGAGCGGCCGTTGCAACCGCCCGCTCCAGCGTGAACCGCCGCATCGCGAACGCAAACGCCAGACCGCCGGCGTACATCAGAACGCCGTAGACGGCGCCGGGGATGCTCATCGCCTCCTGCTGCAGGATGCTGCTGGCCACGACCAGGGCGAGGGTGGCGTTCTGCACCGCGGTCTCGATGCCTAGCGTCACCGCCTGTCGGCGGGGCAGGCGCACGAGCAACGCGGCAGCGAAGCCGAAGGCCAGCATGGTGAGGTTGAGCACCAGGGCGAAGGGCGCGAGGTCGCTGAAGTTGTCGCGCAGCAGCGCCCAGTTCTTGACGATGGCGAGGGCCACGATCACCACGAAGAGCACGGTGGCGACCTTGGTGGCCATGGGTTCCAGCGCCGCGGCGCGGGCCGGTGCCAGGTGGCGCATCAACATGCCGAGCGACACGGGCATGCCGAGCATCAGCAGCACCTGCCCCATCACGCTGGCCACGGGCATCTGCACGGTGTGCGATCCCCCCAGGTAGTGCTGCAGCGACCATGACACGACGAAGGGCAGCGTGAAGATCGTGGCCACGCTGGCCACCGCGGTGAAGCTGACGGCGAGCGCCACGTCGCCGCGGGCGATGTAGGTGAGCAGGTTCGAGGTGGTGCCGGTCGGGCACGCAGCCAGGATCATGAAGCCGACCGCGAACACGCCCCCCAGGCCCCACAGCGCCAGCAGCGCCCAGCAGACCAGCGGCAGCGCCACGAAGTGGCACACCACCCCCACCAGCAGCGCCTTGGGCTGGCGCACGATGCGGCGGAAGTCTTCGAGCTGCAGGCCGAGCCCCAGCGAGAACATGATGAAGGCCAGGGCCGCGGGCAACAGGACGGTGGCGATGGAGAAGTTCACGGATGGCGGTCCCTCGGCGACGCTCGGTGGGTGGTGGAGAAGGGCGACGAAGGGGGCCTTCAGCTGCCCAGCAATTTCTTCAACCAGGCCACGAAACGGGCGATCAGGCCTTCGGGCTCAGCGTGGGGCGCGGGGCGGGTCTCGGGCGCGCCGTACTTGGCGACCAGCGCCTCATTGAGGTTGGTGAAGAACTCGGTGGCCATCTTCTGTGCGGCCATGTCGACCAGGCGCGAGCCGATCTGCGCGATCTTGCCGCCCACGGTGGCGTGGGCGGTGTAGTGCAGGATGGTCTCGTTGGGGCCGTTAGCCTCCAGCCTCACAGTGGCGTGGCCCTTGCCGTGGCCGGCCGCGCCGCCCTGGCCCTCGAAGTGGATGGTGTAGCTCTGCGGCGGCTGGATGTCTTCGAGCCGCAGCTTGCCCTTGAAGCGCGCCTTCACCGGGCCCACGGCGGCCATGATGGCCAGCTCGTACTGGTGCTCTTCGGTGGGCGCGATCGTTTCGCAGCCGGGGATGGCGGCCTGCAGCATCGTGATGTCGTTGAGCGCTTCCCAGGCGGTGAGCTGGGGCACGGGCAGGGCTTGCTGGCTGGTCAGTTCCATGCTGTGGTGTCGCTGGTGGAAACGGAAAGGGGTGGTGGGCTGCGGCGTACGCCGGCCTGGGCCAGCACGCCGGCCAGCGCTTCGAGGCTGGCCAGGTTGTGCGCGGGCAGGAAGAGGTCGACATGCGGCCGCATGGCGCGTATGCCGCCGGCCTTGGGCTCGAACGCAGCGTAGCGCAGCAGCGGGTTGAGCCACACGAGGCGGCGGCAGCTCTTGGCCAGGCGCTCGGACTCGAAGGCGAGCTGCGCGGTGTCGCCGCGCTCCAGCCCGTCGGTCACGAGCAGCACGGTGGCCCGCCCGCCGCCGAGCACGCGGCGGGCCCAGTGGCGGTTGAAGTCGTGCAGGCTTTCGCTGATGCGGGTGCCGCCGGACCAGTCGTGCACGCGGCGCGCCACCTCGGCAATGGCGTAGTCGGGGTCGCGCTGGCGCAGCGCGCGGGTGATGGGCGTGAGGCGGGTGCCGAAGACGAAGCTGGCCACGCGCAGCTCGCTTTGCTGTGACAGCGCATGGGCGAAGTGCAGCAGCATGCGCGAGTAGCTGCTCATCGAGCCCGAGATGTCGGCCAGCACCACCAGGGGGGCGGGCTGCTCGCGCGGGCGCCGCCAGCGGATCTCGGCCACATCGCCGCCGCGGCGCGCCATCGCGGCCAGGCTGGCGCGCCAGTCGACCCGGCCGGAGCGCGGGTCGCGCGCGAAGCGGCGCGTGGGCAGCGGCGGCATGAAGGTGGCGATGCGGCTGACGAGGCGCCGTGCCTCGCGCCACTCGGCCGGCGTCAGGGTTTCGAAGTCGCGCTGGCGCAGCACCTCGCGCTCGCTGGCGCTGAAGGGGGCGTGGATCTCCACCTCGTTCGGCGGCGGCTCGGCCTGGGCTGGCGGGGGCGGCGGGGCGCCGTGGGGGAAGAGGGCTTCGGCCAGGCGTCGGTTCTCTTGCGCGGCGGCCGCAGGGGGCGGCGCGCCGCTGTCGCGCGCGGCCACCTTGGGCAGCAGCAGCGCCATCATGCGGCCCAGCAGGTCGGGGTCGCGCCAGAAGAGGTCGAAGGCCTGGTCGAAGAGCGCGCGGTGCTCGGCCCGGTCGATGAAGCAGGCCGCAAGCGCGGCCTTGAAATCGCGCCGCGATTGCAGCGCACCCGCGGCCAGCGCCTGCAGCGAGAGCTGGATGCGGTCGGTGCCCACGGGCAGGCCGGCATCGCGCAGCACGCGGGCGAAGTGCAGCACGTTGTCGGCCAGGTGGCCGGGCAGTTGCTCGGTGGGGGCGGCGGCTAACACGTCAGCGGCCTGAACTCGCCTCGCGCATGGCCTGTTGCACCTCGCCCAGCAGGCGCGCGGCCTCACCGCCTTGCATGCGGGCGATGTCGTCCTGGTACTTGAGCAGCACGCCCAGCGTGTGCTGCACGGTCTGGGGGTCGAGCACCAACGCATCGAGCGCCATCAGCGCGCGTGTCCACTCGATGGTCTCGGCCACGCCGGGCAGCTTGTAAAGGTCCAGCCCACGCAGCTTCTGCACGAAGGCCACGATCTCGGCCGACAGCCGCTCGGGCGCGCCGGGCACGCGGCGGGCCAGGATGGCGCGCTCGCGCGCCGCATCGGGGAAGCCGACCCAGTGGTAGAGGCAGCGGCGCTTCACCGCATCGTGGATCTCCCGGGTGCGGTTGGAGGTGATGACCACGATCGGCGGCTCTTTCGCCTTCACCGTGCCCAGCTCGGGGATGGTGATCTGGAAGTCCGAAAGCACTTCGAGCAGGAAAGCCTCGAAAGGCTCGTCGGCACGGTCGAGCTCGTCGATCAGCAGCACCGGGGGCACGGCATTGGCCGGGTCGATGGCCTGCAGCAGCGCGCGCTTGATCAGGAAGCGCTCGCCGAACAACTGGTCGTTGAGCTCGCCCTTGGCCGCAGCGCCTTCAGCCTCCGCCACACGGATGGCCATCATCTGGCGCGCGTAATTCCACTCGTAGGCGGCGCCGGCCAGGTCCAGCCCCTCGAAGCACTGCAGGCGGATCAGCGGCCGGCCCAGCATCGCGGCCAGGGTCTTGGCGATCTCGGTCTTGCCGGTGCCGGGCTCGCCTTCCAGGAAAAGCGGGCGCTGTAGCCTGAGCGCGAGGAAGGTGGTGGTGGCGAGCTCCCGCTCGGCCACGTAGTCGTGCGCCAGCAGCAGCGCGGCGGTGGCGTCGATCGAGTCGGGCAAGGCGGTGGGTGGGGTCGGGTTCATGGAGGCGGGAAAAGAAACGCCGCAGCGAGTGCGGCGTTTCCAGGGTCAGGAAGGCAACGTCACGAGCCGGCCACCGCGCGGCCGGCCAGCACCGGGATCAGCGCGGCGCGGTACTCGCCCGATCCGTGCAGGTCGGTGGTCATGTCGCTGGGCGAGAGGTAGGTGCCGTTGCACGAGGCCGCGTCCCAGCTTGCCTGCAGCTTGCTTTCCAGCGCGCTGGCGCGGAAGACGCAGGCCTTGGCGCCGGTGACGGCCACGCGGGTGCCGGTTGGCCCCTTGCTGACGAACACGCCCACGCTGGCAAAGCGCGAGGCGGGCTGCTTGAACTTCTGGTAGCCGGCCTTCTCGGGCACCGGGAACTTGACGGCGGTGATGACCTCGCCCTCGCGCAGCGCGGTTTCGTACAGGCCCTTGAAGAAGTCGTCGGCCGCGATGCTGCGCTGGTCGGTCACGATGGTGGCGCCCAGGCCCAGCGCCGCGGCGGGGTAGTCGGCCGCCGGGTCGTTGTTGGCCAGGCTGCCGCCGATCGTGCCGCGGTTGCGCACCTGGCGGTCGCCGATCTCGCTGGCGAGGAAGGCCAGCGCCGGGATGGCCTGCTGCACCTCTTTCGAGGCGGCCACCTCGGCGTGCGTGGTCATCGCGCCGATCGTCACCGTGCCACCCGCCACGGTGATGCCCTTGAGCCCGGCCACCTGGCCCAGGTCGACGAGCGCTTCGGGCGAGGCGAGGCCGAGCTTCATCGCCGCGAGCAGCGACTGGCCGCCGGCCACCAGCTTGGCGCCGCCGGCCGCCGCCTTGGCGGCATCCGCCACCGAGGTGGGGTTCTGATAGGCAAATGCTTGCATGGTCGTCACCCCTTTTCAGCGGTTGCTCTTGATGGCCTGCCACACGGCGAACGGCGAGGCGGGCATCGGAACGTCCTTCACGCCGATGGCGTGGCAGATGGCGTTGATCAGCGCCGGCGGCGAGCCGATGGCGCCGGCTTCACCACAGCCCTTCACGCCCAGCGGGTTGTGGGTGCAGGGCGTGCCCTTCACGGTCTCGACCGTGAAGCTGGGCAGGTCGTCGGCGCGTGGCATGGCGTAGTCCATGTAGCTGCCGGTGAGCAACTGGCCGCTGTCCTTGTCGTACACGCCGTGTTCCAGCAGCGCCTGGCCGATGCCTTGGGCCAGGCCGCCGTGCACCTGGCCTTCCACGATCATCGGGTTCACCACGTTGCCGAAGTCGTCGCAGGCGGTGAAGCGGTCGATGCGGGTCACGCCGGTGGCAGGGTCCACTTCCACCTCGCAGATGTAGGTGCCCGCGGGGTAGGTGAAGTTGCTGGGGTCGTAGAAGGCGTTCTCGTTCAGGCCGGGCTCCAGCTTGTCGTGCGGGAAGTTGTGCGGCACGTAGGCGGTGAGCGCCACCTGCGCGAAGGGGATGGCCTTGTCGGTGCCGGCCACCTTGAACTGACCGCCCTCGAACTCGATGTCGGTGTCGGCCGCCTCCAGCAGGTGGGCGGCGATCTTCTTGCCCTTGGCGACCACCTTGTCCAGCGCCTTGACGATGGCGGTGCCGCCCACGGCCAATGAGCGCGAGCCGTAGGTGCCCATGCCGAAGAGGATCTTGCCGGTGTCGCCGTGCTCGATCTCCACGTCTTCCAGCGCGATGCCGAGCCGGTCGGCCACCACCTGGGCGAAGGTGGTTTCGTGGCCCTGGCCATGGCTGTGGCTGCCGGTGAAGATGGTGACCTTGCCGGTCGGGTGCACCCGCACCTCGCCCGCCTCGAACAGGCCCGCCCGTGCGCCGAGCGCGCCGGCCACGCTGGACGGCGCGATGCCGCAGGCTTCGATGTAGGCCGAGTAGCCGATGCCGCGCTTCAGGCCCTTGGCCTCACTGGCCTGGCGGCGGGCCTCGAAGCCCTTCACGTCGGCCAGCTTCTCGGCCTTGTCGAGCGTGGCGCCGTAGTCGCCGGTGTCGTAGGTCAGGCCCACCGGTGTGGCATAGGGGAACTCGTGGATGAAGTTCTTGCGGCGGATCTCGCCGGGGTCCATCTTCAGCTCGCGCGCGGCCGTCTCGACCATGCGCTCGACCACGTAGGTGGCCTCGGGCCGGCCGGCGCCCCGGTAGGCGTCCACCGGCGCGGTGTTGGTGAACATCGCGTTCACCGTGCAGCTGATCTTGGGCGTGCGGTACTGGCCCGCCAGCAGCGTGGCGTAAAGGATGGTCGGCACGCAGCTGGAGAAGGTGGAGAGGTACGCGCCGAGGTTGGCAGTGGTGTCGACCTTGAGTGCGAGGAAGGTGCCGTCTTTGGCCAGCGCGAGCTGCGCGGTGGTCGCGTGGTCGCGGCCGTGGGCGTCCGACAGGAAGGCTTCGCTGCGCTCGGCCGTCCACTTGATCGGGCGGTTCAGTTGCTTGCTGGCCCAGACCAGCGCGGTTTCTTCGCCGTACAGGAAGATCTTGGAGCCGAAGCCGCCGCCCACGTCCGGCGCGACGACGCGCATCTTGTGCTCGGGGATGCCGAGCACGAAGGCACACATCAAGAGGCGCTCGACGTGCGGGTTCTGGTTGGCCACGTAGAGCGTGTGGCTGTCGCTCGCACGGTCGTAGGCCGCGTTCGCCGCGCGCGGCTCGATCGCGTTGGGGATCAGCCGGTTGTTGCGGAAGCTCAGCGTGGTCACGTGGGCCGCGCTCTTCAGTGCTTCTTCCACCCCGGCCGCGTCGCCGATCTGCCACTGGTAGCAGCGGTTGTCCGCCGCCTCGTCGTGCACCTGGCCCTTGGCACCCAGCGCCTCGGCCACGTCCACGACCGCGGGCAGCTCGTCGTAGTCGACCTCGATCAGTTGCGCGGCGTCCCTGGCCTGCTGCAGCGTCTCGGCCACCACCAGCGCCACGCGGTCGCCCACGTAGCGCACCTTGCCGTCGGCGAGGATGGGGTGCTTGGGCTCCTTCATCGGCGTGCCGTCGATCGAGTTGATCAGCCAGCCGCAGGGCAGGCCGCCGACGGCCTTGAAGTGCTCGCCGGTGAAGACGCCCAGCACGCCGGGCGCCGCCTTGGCAGCTTCGGTGTCGACCTTCTTCAGCCTGGCGTGCGCATAGGGCGAGCGCAGGAAGAAGCCGTAGGTCTGGCCGGGCAGGGTGATGTCGTCGGTGTAGCGGCCGGTGCCGGTGAGGAAGCGCGCGTCCTCGCGCCGCTTGACAGCCTTGCCGATGAAACCCTTGGATTCGGTGGGTGCGTTCATGGCGGCTCCTCGTCAGGCGGAAGACTTCATCGCGGCGGCGCCCTGGGTGACGGCGCGGACGATGTTCTGGTAGCCGGTGCAGCGGCAGAAATTGCCGTCCAGCCCCTCGCGGATGGCGCGCTCGCTCGAACAGTCGTGGTGCTTCACCAGGTCGACCGCGCTCATCACCATGCCGGGGGTGCAGAAGCCGCACTGCAGCCCGTGGCACTCGTTGAAGGCGGCCTGCATCGGGTGGAGCGTGCCGTCGGCGGCGGCCAGGCCCTCGATGGTGGTCAGCTCGTGGCCGGCGGCCTGCACCGCCAGCATGTTGCAGCTCTTCACGGCGCGGCCGTCGAGGTGCACGGTGCAGGCGCCGCACTGGGCGGTGTCGCAGCCCACGTGGGTGCCGGTGAGCTGCAGCGTCTCGCGGATGAACTGCACGAGCAGGGTCGAAGGCTCCACGTCGCGCGTCAGCTCGCGCCCGTTGACCTTCAGCGTCAGCATGGTCATGTCGTCTCCTTGTCGGTATGAGAAAGGAACGCCGGACGGCGACGCCCCGGTGCGATGCATCTTAGGCACCGCGGGCGAGGCTGGCTTGTGCCGCAAACACCTACCACTGTCGTGCATGGCCTGGGGGGTGGCATCAGGGTTCACCCGAGGGGTGTGTCAGAACGGAGCAGCCGGGCCGCGGTCGGTCAGGGAATCCGTGGCGCTGCACGGGCATGGCGCATCCGCCACACTGCTGGCATGGACAACGTTGATCTGCAGATCCTTCGCCAGGTGGTGTCATGGCGTGCTGCCGGCCACCGGGTGGTGATGGGCACCGTGACCCGCACCTGGGGCTCGGCCCCGCGGCCGGTAGGCTCGGTGGTGGCGGTGCGCGACGACGGCGCGATCGCCGGCTCGGTCTCGGGCGGCTGCATCGAAGACGACCTGATCGCGCGGGTCAAGGCGCATGCGCTGAGCGCCGAGAAGCCGGAAGTGGTGCGCTACGGCGTGTCGGGCGATGAAGCTGCGCGTTTCGGCCTGCCCTGCGGCGGCACGCTGGAGCTGGTGCTGGAGCCGCTGGCCGGCCACAGCCACGTCGAGGCCCTGCTCGACATGCTGAAGGACGGCCAGTGGGTGCGCCGCGAGCTGCAGCTGGCCACGGGCGAGGTGGCCCTGGCGCCTGCTTCGGGGGCCGACGTGGTGGTGCTGGACGAGACCCGGCTCGTCTCCACCCATGGCCCGAACTGGCGGCTGATGATCGTGGGCGCCGGCCAGATGACGCACTACCTGGCGCAGATGGCCCAGGCGCTGGACTACCAGGTGCTGGTCTGCGACCCGCGCGAGGAATATGCGCCGGCCGAGCCGCTGCCCGGCGTGAAGTACCTGCGCGACATGCCCGACGACGCCGTGCAGGGCATGCGGCCCGACCCGCACACCGCGGTGATCGCGCTCACGCATGACCCGAAGCTGGACGACCTGGCACTGATGGAAGCGCTGCGCTCACCGGCCTTCTACGTGGGCGCCATCGGTTCCCGCGTGAACCAGGCCAAGCGCAAACAACGCCTGGCCGAGCACTTCGGCATGACCGAGTCCGAGCTCGATCGCCTGCACGGCCCGGTCGGCATCAAGAACGGGGCCCGCACGCCGCCCGAGATCGTGGTGTCGATCCTGGCCGAGCTGACGGCGGTGCGTTATGGCTGGCGCATCCCCGAGCCGGTGTTCGAAGGTGCCGGCCCGGCGGGCCCGCAGGCCGGCTGCGTCGTCGATCGCTGAACGAAGAAGAGCCGCCTGCCGAGAGGGGACAGGCGGCTCAGGGCGCTGCGGCTGCGAGAGCCGCTTCACCCTCCTCACCCGGGCGCTCAGTTGCTTTGCACCCGAGGGAGAACCGGAGCGGGATCAGTTGCGGTCGGGGCGCGGGGCACGCATGCCGGATTCCGGCAGGTTGTACAGCGGGTCCGAAGGCGGGCTCAGGTCGACGCGCGTCTCCGGCGCGTCGGAGACCGTCATGTTGGTGGCGGGTGCCGGCTCCGGAGCCGGCGCCGCGGCGGTCGGGGCGGCGGGGGCGGGGGGCACCTCGCTGCTCATCGTTGCCGTGACGGGCGCGGTGGGGCAGGTCGAGACGGCGGGGTCATAGGTACCGCTGCGTTGGCCGGCACTGCCCTCCGGGATGCAAGGGGTGCCGTCGATGCCGACGTTGAGCGGATAGCCGGTGCCCCGGGCGGGAGCGGGCTGCGCCGCGGTGGTGTCGGCCGGGGCTGCAACCATCGTGGCGTCGTAAGAAGCCGGCGCCGCCGACGGGTCCGACATCGTGGGGGCCGCAGCGCTCGTGTCGTACTGCGTCGCGTCGTGGTTGTTGGCCGGGAGTCGGTCGGCCGGGTAGGCGCGAGGATCGGCGCCGTGGTCGGTCGTTCCGTTGACGTTGGCGATCGGGTAGGCGCCTTCGTCCGGGCTCTGGGCTTGCACGAAACCGATGGAAGCGACCAGCGCCGCGGCGGACACGCAGGCCAGCAGGGTCTTCTTGGGCTGTGACATATCGGGCTCCTTTGCTTGAGGGTGCCGGGCGCAGGGCCCGTCTGGAATCGAGAGAAACCGAATCAGGTCGGCTGAGTTGCACTCTAGGCGTCGACGCGCGTGGCCGCAGTCCGCCTGTGGCGTGTCCGGCTGTAGGACAAATCCGCATCGGGATGGCCGTGAGCAGCGCGCCCGGTGGCAGTTCGTCCTCCGGTTGGCGCACTTCGTCGCTTGGGATGCCCGACAAGCGGGGGCTCGGGCATAGTCCGACGCTCTGCCAATCCGCCAGGGCCGCAGGCCCGGACTGAACAAGATGAAATTCCGTGTGACGACCTGCAGCCTGGCTGCGATGCTGCTGTGTTCCGGCCTGGCGTTCGCGCCCCTCGCCGCCCAGGCGCAGGCCCCTGCCGAGCCGCTGGCGACGCTGGGCCCGGTGAAGAACCCGCTCTGGATGCGCTACTCGGCGATCTCGCCGGACGGCCGCGAGATCGCCTTCAGCTTCCAGGGCAACCTGTTCGTGGTGCCAGCCGCCGGCGGCACTGCCCGCCTGCTGGTGGCGAACGGGCAGTACAGCTTCTCCCCGGTCTGGTCGGCCGATGGCCGGCACATCGCCTATGCATCGGACCTGCACGGCAACCTGGATGTCTTCGTGGTCGACGCCCAGGGCGGCCCGTCGCGCCGGCTCACCACCCACTCGGCGGCCGAGCAGCCGCTGGGTTTCACGGCGGATGGTGCGCAGGTGCTGTTCGCCGCCACCCGCATGGACGCGCGCGCCAGCCTGTCGTTCCCGGCCCGTGACAACAGCGAGCTCTACCAGGTCGCGGTCGAAGGCGGCAAGCGGCCGGTGCAGGTCTTCAGCACACCGGCCAAGTCGGCCCAGTTCAACCCCGCCGGCACGTTGATCGCCTATGAAGACTGGAAGGGCTACGAGGACGACCTTCGCAAACACCATGTCTCGCCGGTGGCACGCGATGTGTGGGTCTACGACACCAAGACCAGGCAGCATCGGCAACTCACCAGCTTCGGCGGCGAAGACCGCAACCCGGTCTGGTCGGCCGACGGGCAGACGCTGTACTACCTGAGCGAGAAGAGCGGCTCGTTCAACGTCTGGAAGATGCCGCTGAACCAGCCCGAAGCCGCGGTGCAGGTCACCCGCTTCACGAAAAACCCGGTGCGCTTCCTCAGCATCGCCAACAATGGCACGCTGAGCTTCGGCTACGACGGCGAGCTCTACACCCTGGCGCCGGGCGCCGCCGAGCCGGCCAAGGTGGCGGTGCAGGTGGCGGCCGACACCCGGCCGCACCGCGTCGAGAATGTCAAGCTGAGCGAGGGCGCGACCGAGATCGCGGTCAGCCCGGACGGGCAGGAGATCGCCTTCGTGGTGCGCGGCGAGGTCTTCGTGGCCTCCACCGAATTCGGCGACACCCGCCGCATCACCGACACGCCCGCGCAGGAGCGCTCGGTCAGCTTCAGCCCGGACGGCCGTCGCCTCGTCTTTGCCGGCGAGCGCGAGGGCTCGTGGAATCTCTACGAGGCCAGCCTGCCCGGCAAGAAGAAGGACAGCCCGCATTTCTACAGCGCCGCCACGGTGAATGTGAAGACGCTGCTGAAGAACGGTGCCGAGAACTTCCAGCCGCGCTACTCGCCCGACGGCAAGGAAGTCGCCTACCTCGAGAACCGCAACACCGTGAAAGTGCTGAACCTCGCCAGCGGCAAGAGCCGCGTGGTGATGGCGGGCGAGAACACCTACTCCTACCTCGACGGTGACCAGTGGTTCGACTGGTCGCCCGACGGCCGCTCGCTGCTGGTCAACTTTCTCGACCGCAACCGCTGGAGCTACGAGGTCGGCCTGGCCGATGCAGAAGGCAAGGGCACGCTGCTGAACCTCACCCACAGCGGCTACGAAGACGTTCACCCGGTGTGGACGAACGGTGGCAAGGCGATGCTGTGGGCCAGCGACCGCATGGGCCTGCATGGCACCGGCGGCGCGGCGCAGCAGGACCTGTTCGCGATGTTCTTCACCCAGGAGGCCTATGACCGCTTCAAGCTGGAAAAGAGCGACTACGCCCAGCTGAAGAAGCAGGAGGAAGAGGAAGAGAAAGAGAAGGCCGGCAAGAAGGGCGACGACAAGAAGGGTGACAGGAAGGCCGAAGACAAGAAGCCCAAGGACGACGACGACGCGATCAAGCTGCCCGAGCCGGTGAAGATCGAGCGCGAGGGCCTGGAGGACCGCGTCGAGCGCCTGACCGCCAACTCCGGCAGCCTGCGGGCGATGGCCATGTCGCCGGATGGCGAGACCCTGCTCTACATCGTGCAGACGGCCGAGGCCGCCGAGCTGTGGGTCAACCGCCTGCGCGAGAAGGAATCCAAGCGCGCGGCCAGCTTCCCGCTCGACAAGTCGGGCAACGGCGACGACCCGCCGCTCGACCTGCAGCTCGATGCCAAGGGCGAGCACGGCTTCGTGCTGGTGGGCGGCAAGATCCAGAAGTTCAAGCTGCCCAAGGAAGACGGCGAGATCAAGCCCGAGGGCCTGCCCTTCAGCGCCGAGATGCGGCTGGACCGAGTGGCCGAGCGGGCGCACATGTTCGAGCACGTCTGGCGGCAGATGCGCGAGAAGCTCTACGTGGCCGACATGGGTGGTGTCGACTGGTCGGGCTACCGCCAGGTCTACGAGAAGCACCTGCCCTTCGTGACCAACAACCACGACTTCTCGGAGCTGCTGAGCGAGATGCTGGGCGAGCTCAACGTGTCGCACAGCGGCTCGGGCTACCGCCCGCGTCCCAAGGACGGCGACGCCACCGCCGCACTCGGCCTGTTCTACGACGAGGCGCACACCGGCGCCGGCGTCAAGGTGGCCGAGGTGATCGTCGGTGGCCCGCTGGCGGGTGCGAAGTCGGCGGTGCGGCCGGGCATGGTGATCGAGAAGATCGACGGCGTGGCCATCGCGGCAGGCGCCGAGTTCGACTCGCTGCTCAACCGCAAGGCCGGCAAGCGCATCGAACTGGTGGTGTTCGACCCGGCGAAGGGCAGGCGCTTCGAGCAGGTCGTGCGCCCCATTGCGCTGGGTGAGCAGAACGAGCTGATCTACCGCCGCTGGGTCAAGGCCCAGCGGGCGATGGTCGACAAGCTCTCGGGCGGCCGCCTGGGCTATGTGCACGTGCGCGGCATGGACGACGAGAGCTACCGCGACGTGTTCTCCGAGGTGCTCGGCCGCCACAGCGGCAAGGAAGGGCTGGTGGTCGACACCCGCTTCAACGGTGGCGGCAACCTGACCGAAGACCTGGCCACGCTGCTCTCAGGCAAGCGCTATCTCGAGTTCCTGCCGCGCGGTCAGTCGCTCGGCTTCGAGCCGACCGGCAAGTGGACCAAGCCGTCGGTCGTGCTGATGAGCGAGAGCAACTATTCCGACGCCCATCTCTTCCCCTGGACCTACCGCCACAAGGGCCTGGGCAAGCTGGTGGGCATGCCCGTGGCAGGCACCGGCACCGCCGTCTGGTGGGAGGTGCTGCAGGACGACACGCTGCACTTCGGCATCCCCGAAGTCGGCATCCGCGACGCGAAGGGCGAGTTCATGGAGAAGGCCCTGGTCGAGCCGGACGTGCTGGTGCGCAACGACCCGGCGCTGATCGCCGCCGGCCGCGACCAGCAGCTCGAAGCGGCGGTGAAGGAGCTGCTGGGCGGCAAGTGAGCCAAGAGCCTGAGAGGCGCTGACGCCACCGGGCTGAAAGACACGACGGGCGCCTCGCGCGGCATGCGCGGGCGCCCGTCGGCGTCTGGGCGCCGGCCGGCGCGCGAGCGTCAGAGCTTGAACACCGCCACCACCGAGGCCAACTCGCCGGCCTGGTGCTTCAGGCTCTCGGCGGCGGCGGCGCTTTCTTCCACCAGCGCCGCGTTCTGCTGTGTCACGTTGTCGAGCTGGCTGACCGCGTCGCCGATCTGGCCGATGCCGCTGCTCTGCTCGCCGCTGGAGTGGCTGATCTCTGCGATCAGGTCGCTCACGCGCTTCACCTGCGAGACGATGTCCTGCATCGTCCGGCCGGCGTCGGCCACGAGTTGGGTGCCGTTGTCCACCTTCTCGACGCTTTCTGCGATCAGGCTCTTGATGTCCTTGGCGGCATGGGCGCTGCGCTGGGCCAGCGTGCGCACCTCGCCGGCCACCACCGCAAAGCCGCGGCCTTGCTCGCCGGCACGGGCGGCCTCGACTGCCGCGTTCAGCGCCAGGATGTTGGTCTGGAAGGCGATGCCGTCGATCACGCCGATGATGTCGGCGATCTTCTTCGAACTGGCGCTGATGCCTTCCATGGTGTCGACCACCTGGCTGACCATGGTGCCGCCCTGGGCGGCCACGCGGGAGGCGCTGGCCGCCAGCCCGGTGGCCTCGTGGGCGGTGTCTGCGTTGTGCTTGACGGTGGCGGTCAGTTGCTCCATCGAGGCCGCGGTCTGTTGCAGGTTGCTGGCCTGCTCCTCGGTGCGCTGGCTCAGGTCGGCGCTGCCTGTGGCGATCTGGCTGGAGCCGGTGGCGATCGAGTCGCTTGCGTCACGCACGCGGCCGACGATGCGCACCAGGCTGTCGTTCATGCGTTGCAGCGCGGCCAGCAACTGGCCGGTTTCGTCGCGGTGGCGGGCCTCGATGCGTGAGCTGAGGTCGCCCGCGGCCACCGTCTCGGCCAGCTTCACGGCCTGCTGCAGCGGCTGGGTGATGGACCGGGTCACGAACCAGCAGGCGGTGGCGGCCAGCAGCATGCCGGCGGCCGCCAGTACCAGCTGCACCGCCAGGCTGCGGTCGCGCACGCCCTGCAGCGTGGCGACGACGGAGCCGGCGCGCTCGATCGCGCGCTCGTTCACCGCATCCACCGCCTTCTCCATCGCGTGGACGGCGCCCTTGACCTTGCCCATGGCGTCGTTCGCATCCTGGGTGCTGGTGATCTCGCCGCCGGCAATGGCAGCGGCGGTGGCTTCGAAGCCTGCGGCATAGGCCTTGTAGTTCTCGCCGATCTTGGCGAGCTCCTGCTCGTCCTGCTCGTCAGGGTCCAGTGCCAAGGCCTTGCCGAGCGTGGCCTGCAGCTTTGCGCCCGCGTCCTTCCACTTCTTGATGTAGCCATCGCGCTTGTCGGCGTCGGCCAGGTTGATGAAGGTGTCCTTCTCGAAGCGGCGTTCCTGCAGCACCAGGATCTGCAGGTCGGCAGCGTGCTCGGCGAGCACCACGTCGTGCTCGATGGCCTGGCGGGTCATGTCGAACAAGGAGTTCAGCCCCCAGGCCGACATCCCGGCCATAGCGGCCATCGTCAGCAGCACGCCACCCAGGGTGATGCCCAGGCGGGAGCCGATCTTGAGGTTGTGCAGAAGGTTCATGGGGAGGGTCTTTCCGCGCAGGCCGCGCTGTATCGATGCCGGCGCCCCGACGGGGCGAGCGGTTCCACAGCCTCATTTATCGGGCGGATCGGCCCCTCGCAAGAGCCGGAACAGAGTGCAAACTGCCCTGTAAATTACATGTAAACATACATGTCATCGTTTATCGTCATGGGCCATGACGGAGAAACCGATTCCACGCATCAAAAGGGTGCGCCGAGGCCGCCCGGAAGACCAGGAGCGCCTGCGTACGCAGATCCTGGAAGCCGCCCGCCAGATCTACCGGCGCGAGGGCCTGGGGGGCCTCACGATGCGCGCGGTCGGGTCCGAGGTGGGCGTGTCGGCGATGGCGCTGTACCGCTACTTCGCCGACAAGTCGGAGCTGATCCACGGCCTGTGGGATTTCGTGATGGTCGACGTGCACGAGGCCGTGCGCCAGGCGGTGGACGAGGCCGCGCGGGCCGGCGCCGGCCCGCGCGGCCAACTGCGCGCCTGCACCGACAGTGCCATCACCTATTGGGAGTCTCACCCCGATCATTTCCGTCTGGTCTTCATGACCGAGCAGACCGCCGGGCCGCGGCGCCTGCCGGGCATCACCGACCTGCCCAGCTACCACCGGGTGATCGACCTCGCCAAGGGGCTGATCGAGGCCCTGGCCGACGAGCTGGGCACTGGCCGCGCGCACTGTGCGCTGGCGCGCGACCTGCGCATGGCGATGATCGTCGGCTACCTGCACGCCCGCATCGTCAACCAACGCTACCCCTGGAGCGACCTGCCCGCGCTGCGCGCGCAGATGGTCGATCGCATCGTGGAGGCGGTGGTGGCCTGCCTGCGCGAGAGCCAATCCGGCACAGGCCTGCGCCACGCCAGCTGAAAGGCCGGCCCCGCTGAGCCTCTCAGCCGTACTCGTGGATCCAGGCGATGCCCTGCGAGTGGGCAGCATCGATCGCGGTGTCGGCGCTGAGATGCTCGCCGCGCTGCACTGCGATCTCGCGTGGGCGCGTGGGCCAGACCTGCTTGGCCACGACCAGGCTGGGGGCGAATCGACCTCCGTCCATCGGCCGGGCCGTGCATTGCAGCTCGTAGTTCTGGTGCTTGTAGGTGCGGGTCACGTCCATGAGGTCTCGCTTGGGGAAATGTCAGTGGGCGCCGCCAGCGTCGGTCGACAGGGCCTCGCTGCGGTGAACCGGCAGGGTGAGCTGACCCTGCGCGTTGGCGATGGCCTCGATCCGGACCAGCGGCGGCTGCGAGTCGACGCTGCCGAAGATGGTGGCGAAGGCCACGTCGGCGGCATCTCGCCCGGTGGCCAGTCGCACGAAGCCCATCGGGATGGCCGTGCCCGAAGGGTCGAAGAGGTACCAGCGCTGCCCGAGGTAGGCCTCGACATAGGCGTGGAAGTCGGGCGGGCCCAGGGCCGGGTCGGCGCCGTAGTCGAAGCCGGTGGCAAAGCGCGCAGGGATGTTCACCGCGCGGCACAGCGCGATCATGAGGTGCGCGAAATCACGGCAAACGCCTTGCGCGCTCAGCAGTGTGTCGCAGGCCGAGGTGGTGCCGGTCGATGTATTCGAGCGGAACGCCACATGCTGCCGGACCCAGTCACGGATGGCCAGCACCCGCCCGTGGCCCTGCCACAGCGCACCGAACTGGCGGATCGCAAACTGGTGCAGGCGATCGGACTCGCAATAGCGGCTCGGGTAGAGATAGGGCAGCACTTCTGCAGGCAACTCGGCCACCCGTGTTTCGCCCACTTGCTGAGAGGGCTGGGCGTGGTGGGCGATGTCCACCGTCGCCATGCTGGTGACCCTCAACGAGCCCGGCGGGGCACTGAACCGGACCTGGCGGGTCTGCGTGGCGGCGTCGATCGAAGCGCATGCGTGCAGCGGCGGATCGATGAGCAGCGCTTCGCTGACCACACGCTGCTGCCGGGTGCGCGTGGGCTGCACGTTGAGGACAAAGTCGGCGCCAGGGGCCTGCACCTGGTAGGCCAGCTCCACCGTGAAGGCCAGTCGGATCATGGACGGCCCCCACGGCGAGTGAGGCAGCTTGGATGCGCGCAGCCCGGGGCTGCACAGGGGCGGTGAGGCAGGTCGATCACTCAAGTGTGCACCACTTCCATGGCCACGCCGCCGCTGTTGGTAAGCAGCCCCCCAGTTCTGCGTCGTCAGCGGATGCGGTCCAGCGCCTCGGTCAGCAGCACGACCGCCAGCGCCAGTTCGGCGGCACTGGCGGTCAGCGCTGGCATCAGGCGCAGGCGCTCGGGCCGCACCGCGTTCACGAGCACGCCGTGGCCCGGAAGCTCGCGCAAGGCGTCCGCCACGCGCTGGGCGCGGCCGGGCTGGGGCAGCTCCAGCGCCAGCAGCAGCCCACGGCCACTGACCGGCGGGCCGCCTTCGCGCAGCGCCAGGGCGTCCAGGCCGGCGCGGAAGGCGAGGGCACGCTCACGCATGGCGGGCAGGAAGGCAGGTGCCGCCACGACGTCCAGCACCGCCAGCGCCGCAGCGCAGACCAGCGGGTTGCCGGTGTAGGTGCCGCCCTGATCGCCGGGATCGAAGCAGCACACCTCCTCCCGCGCCAGCAGCGCGGCGATCGGCACGCCGCCACCCAGGCCCTTGCCGAGCGTCATGATGTCGGGCCGCACGCCGGCGGCCTCGTGGAGGCATCTTCGGGCTGCGCCCTCCGGTATCTGCTCCTGGGGCGGCCCGGCGAACTCATGGGCGAACATCGTGCCGGTGCGGCCGATGCCGGTCTGCACCTCGTCGAGGATCAGCAGCAGCCCCAACTCGCTGCAAAGGCGCCGCAGATCACGCAGGAATTCGGGCGTGGCCTCGACCACGCCGGCCTCGCCCTGGATGGGCTCGATCATCACTGCCACCGTGCCGGGGCCGATCAACGCCGCCACCGAAGCGATGTCGTTCAACGTGGCCTTCGGAAAGCCGGGCACCTGCGGCGCGAACATCGTGTCGAAGCCCGGCTTGCCGCTCGCGCTCATGGTGGCCAGCGTGCGGCCGTGGAAGGCGTTGCGGAAGGTGATGATCTCGTGGGCGCCGCCACGCTTCTTGCGGCCGAACTTGCGCGCCAGCTTGATCGCACCTTCGTTGGCCTCGGCGCCGCTGCTGGCCAGGAAGCAGCGCGCCAGCCCGCTCAGGGCGGTGAGCCGATCGGCCAGCGCGATGGCCGGTGCGTTGTGCAGGCCGGGGCCCACATGCAGCAGGCGGCCCGCCTGTTCGGCGAGCGCCCGCGCGATCTCAACCGGTGCGTGGCCCAGCGTGTTCACCGCCCAGCCCTGCACCAGGTCCAGGTAGCGGCGGCCTTCGGAGTCCATCAGCCAGCTGCCTCGCCCTTCGGTGAACACGAGCGGCGGGCGGTGGGTGAAGGGCATCTGGGCCTGCACGGGGTAGTCGGCGAAGGCGCGTGAAGCGGCGGCCGGGTGGGCGGGCGGCGGCGGAACGGTGGTCAGCATGGGGTGGGGGTCCTTCTCGGGTGGTGAGGACCACGAAGACACCCGCGCTGCGGTTGGCGCCCCCGGCGCCTCGCCCCGCGAGGGGCCGCAAGCGCCAGAAACGACAAAGGCCACGAGGGGTCTCGTGGCCTTGGGGTGAACGCTGGAGCGCTGAGTGGCGCGGCGATCAGGCTGGACGAGTCCGCTCGACGGTCAGTCGTCGGGCGGGTCGTCGCAGCGAGCGTGTCGCGGTGATCAGGCGGGTGTTCACGGGGCTCAGCATAGCAGCAGGCCGCGACTCAACCCTGCGCCGGTTCGCTCAGGTGGTGCGCCAGCAGCGCGATGCCCGCAGCCAGCACCGCGAGCACGCCGAGCGCCAGGCGCAGGCTGCTCAGGTGCGCCAGCCAGCCGATCAGCGGCGGGCCGAGCAGGAAGCCGCCATAGCCCAGTGTGGCCATGGCCGCAATGCCGTGGCCGGCGCCGTGCTGCGAGCGCCGCGCGCCGGCGCTGAAGACCAGCGGCGCGACCACCGCCACGCCCAGCCCCACGAGCACGAAAGCCAGCATCGTGAGCGCCACATGGCCCACCGCCAGCGCGGCCACCAGCACCAGCGCTGCCGTGGCATTGGCCACGCGCAGCAGGCTGGCGGCAGGCCAGCGCGCCACCAGCTGGTTGCCGGCCAGGCGCATGCCCATCATTGCCAGCGAGAAGGCGCTGTAGCCGAGTGCCGCCATCGCCGCGCTGGTGCCCAGGCTGTCCTTCAGGTGGATCGCGCTCCAGTCGGCCATGGCGCCTTCGATCAGGAACGAGCAGAAGACGATGCCGCCGAGCCCCCACAGCGCGCGCTCGGGGAAGGCGAAGGCCGGCTTCGATTCCGGCGGCTTCGGCGGCAGCGTCGGCAGCCACGGCCGCCCGGCCAGCAAGCCCACCGCCATGGCCACGCCAGCCAAGCTCAGATGGATGTCGGGTGCCACGCCTTGCTGCGCCATCAGGCTGCCCGCCGCTGCGCCGCACAGGCCCCCTGCGCTCCACAGCCCGTGCAGGCCGGACATGATCGGTCGGCCCCGGCGCACCTCCACCTCCACCGCGAGCGCGTTCATGGCCACATCCATCGCGCCCACCGCGGCACCCAGCAGGAAGAGGCAGAAGGCCAGCACCGGCAGCGAGCCCACCATCGCCGGTTGCGGCAGCGCATAGCAGCAGAGCAGGCCGGTGGCCAGCGTCAGGCTGCGCGCGCTGAAGTGCGCCAGCCCGCGCCCGGCCAGCTGGAAGGCGCACAGCGCGCCCACCCCCATGGCCAGCAGCGCCATGCCCAGCTGGCCTTCGGTCAGCTGCAGCCCGTCGCGCACCGCGGGCACGCGCGAGGCCCAGCTGGCAAAGCCGAAGCCGTTGATGAAGAAGACCGCAGCGGTGGCCCACTGCTCGGTGGCGCGGGCCGGCGAGGCGGGGGGTGCTGCGGGCGTGGAGGGTGTCACTTGTGAGCAAATTCAATCTTATTCGAGCACATTAGAGCATCGAGGCGGATGTCCCGGACCTAGAATTCATCAATGACCCGGCGCGCGACTCCACCATCACCCGCTCCCCGCTTCAGCGAAGAGAGGCACGCCCGCATCCTCAGGCTCCTGCAGGAGAAGGGGCGCGTGGAGGTGCTCGGTCTTGCTCGAATGCTGCGTGTCTCGGAGCACACCATCCGGCGTGACCTGCTCGATCTGCAATCGCGTGGTGCGTTGCAGAAGACGCACGGCGGCGCCGTTTCGCTCGACACCGCGCGCCTGGGCTTTGCCGAGCGCGCGAGCGTGCTGCCCGAGGCCAAGCGGGCCATCGGAAGGGCCGGTGCGGCGCTGATCGAGCCGGGGCAGACGGTGATCATCGACGCCGGCTCCACCAACCTCAGCCTGGCCCAGGCGCTGACCGTCCGGCCGTTGACGGTGATCACCAACGCGCTCGACGTGGCGGCCCTGTTCGACGCCGACCCCGGCGTGCAACTCGTGCTCACCGGCGGCACCTGGCAGACCGCGTCGCGCGCGCTCTGGGGCCCCGCCGCCTGCGAGATGCTGCGCCATTGCCGCGCCGACTGGGCGGTGCCCGGTGCCTGCTCGGTGGACCTCGGCATGGGCGTGACGGTGACCGACGAGGCCGACGCGGCCACGAAACGCGAGATGGTGGCCGCCGCGGCCCGCACGCTGGTGCTGGCCGACCATTCCAAGCTGCACAACGTATCGCCTTTCGGCGTGGCCCGCTGGGGCGATGTGCACACCCTGGTCAGCGACCGGGCCTGGCCTGAGGTCGAGGCCCTGGGTGTGCGCGTGGTGGTGGCCGGCGAGTCGTGAGCCGGCTGCCGACTCAGCGCGCAGTCGCGTTCGGGAAGAACAAGGGCTCGCCGCCGATCTTGTAGGCCGCGATCGCCGCCTGGCCGGCCGGCCCGGTGATCCAGTCGGCAAAGCGCTGGGCGAGAGCCTGCTTCACGTGCGGGTGTTTCGCCGGGTTCACCACCATCACGCCGTACTGGTTGAACAAGGCCTTGTCGCCCTCCACCACGATGGCCAGCTCGGCGCGGTTCTTGAAGGCCAGCCAGGTGCCGCGGTCGGCCAGCAGGTAGGCGTTCAGGCTGGCGGCCATGTTCAGCGCCGGGCCCATGCCGCAACCGCACTCGCGGTAGCCGGCCGGCTTGGCCGCGGCGATGTCCACGCCGGCCTGCTTCCACAGCCGCAGCTCGGCCGCGTGCGTGCCGCTCTTGTCGCCCCGCGAGACGAAGTTGGCGCTGGCCTGGGGCGCCAGCTTCGTCAGGGCTGCGACGATGTTGCCGCCCTTCACTGCGGCGGGATCGTTGCGCGGGCCGACCAGCACGAAATCGTTGTACATCACCGGCCGCCGCTGCAGCGAGTAGCCTTCGGCCACGAACTTCTCTTCGGCCGCCACATCGTGTACCAGCACCGCGTCGGCGTCGCCGCGGCGCGCGAGGTCGAGCGCCTGGCCCGTGCCCACGGCCACCACCCGCACCTCGATGCCGGTGGCCTGCTTGAAGGCGGGCAGCAGATGGCCGAACAGGCCCGACTGCTCGGTCGAGGTGGTCGACGCGAGCACGATGAAGGGCGCCTCGTCGGCAGCTTGCGCCGCACCCACCACACACCAGATCAGCGACGCCAGCAGTGCGCGTCGCACGCGGATCAAGCCCATGCCATTTCTCCCTTGAGGAAAGTTTCCGCCTGTGGCGGCAAGGGGCCGGCGAAGAATTCGCCCGCCGGCCGTTCGACGATCAGGTGGCCCTCTTCCAGGTAGGCCACGCGGCTGGCCAGACGCTTGGCCTGACCGAGGTTGTGGGTGGCGAGCACCACCGTCATGCCCTCGGCGGCGAACTCCTCGATCAGCGATTCCACCTCGCGCTTGGCGCTGGGGTCGAGGCTGGCCGTAGGCTCGTCGAGGAAGAGGATGTCCGGCCGCTGGGCCCAGGCCCGCGCCAGCGCGAGGCGCTGCTGCTGGCCTCCGGAGAGGTCGCGCGCCGGGCGCCCGGCCAGGTCTGCCAGGCCCACGCGCTGCAGCGCGCGCAGGCTGGCCTCGGCGCGCTCGGCCCGCGGCCAGCCGCGCAACCACAGCCCGAGCGAGACATTGCGCCGCGCCGAGAGGTTGAGCAGGAAGGGTCGCTGGAACAGCATCGCGCCGGTGGCCATGCGCGCTTCGGGCTGCAGGGTCAGCTCGGTGCGACGGCCTTCGCTCGCGGGCACCAGGCCGTGCAGCAGCCTGAGCAGGCTGGTCTTGCCCGAGCCGTTGGCGCCGACCAGGGCCAGGCGGTCGCCGCGGTGCAGCGTCAGCGTGATGTTGCGCAGCGCCACCACGCTGCCGAAGCGGAGACCCGCGGACTCCAGCGTGACGAGCGGGCGCGCCTGCGTCATGCCTGCGCCTCGCGCTGCAGTGCCGGGCTGGGGCCGCCCAGGCCGTGCAGTGCGCTGATGAGCAGGTTCACTGCCGCCACCACCGCCAGCAGCACCGCGCCGAGCGCCAGCGCCAGCGCCAGGTCGCCCTTGCTGGTTTCCAGCGCGATGGCGGTCGTCATCACACGGGTCACGCCGTCGATGTTGCCGCCGACGATCATCACCGCCCCCACTTCCGACACCGCGCGGCCGAATGCGGTGAGGCCGATGGTCAGCACCGCGCGCCGCTCGTGCAGCAGCATCAGCGCGGCGGCGGTGAAGGGGCCGGCGCCGAGCGAGCGCATCTGGTCGC
Organism: Pseudomonadota bacterium; assembly: GCA_049322835.1. Taxonomy (GTDB): domain Bacteria; phylum Pseudomonadota; class Gammaproteobacteria; order Burkholderiales; family Burkholderiaceae_C; genus Ideonella. Next base: position 279,552 of record JBMOQN010000022.1, read on the forward strand.
CCCCGTTGGCCAGCGCGTCCTCCACCAAGCGGCGCGTCAGCGCGGTGATGAGCGGCAGCACCAGCACGGCCTGCGCCACCACCATCGCCCCCGGTGTGAAAAGCAGGCCCCACGGGCCCAGCGGCCCCGCCCGCGAGAGCAGCAGGTAGACCAGCAAGCCGACCACCACCGAAGGCAGCGCCAGCAGGGTGTTCAGCAGCCACAGGGCGACGGCGCGGCCACGGAAGCGCGCCACCGCCAACCAGGCGCCGAGCGACAGGCCGGCGATGCCGCCGATGGCGCAGGCGGCCAGGCTCACCTGCAGCGACAGGCCCACCACGCGCCAGAGCTCGGCGTCACCCTGCCAGACGAGGCGGGCGGCCAGCGGCAGGCTTTCGGCGAGGGTGGACATGGAACCGATTATGGGCAGCCCCGGCGCACAATGCCCTTCGCGCTTTTGCCCATTCCCCTTGCCTCCCATGCCCGACCTCGGCCCCTCGCCGCTGGCTGCTGCCGGCGACCCCCAGATCAGCGTCGACGAGGCCCGCGCGCGGATCGCCGCGAGCCTGCGCCCCCTCACGGGCACCCAGACCGTTCCGCTTGCCGAAGCGCTGGGCCGCGTGCTGGCCGCCGACCTTGTCTCGCCGATCGACGTGCCGCCGCACGACAACTCGGCGATGGACGGCTTCGCCTTCCGCGGCACTGAGCTGCGGGCCGATGGCGAGAGCCGCTTCCGCGTGGCCGGCCGCGTGATGGCGGGCGATGCCGGCGGCCACGATGCAGCGCCGGGCGAATGCCTGCGCATCATGACCGGCGCGGTGATGCCGCCCGGGCTGGACACGGTGGTGCCGCTGGAGTTGTGCCACGAAGTCGACGGCATCGTCCACATCGCGGCCGGTGTGCTGCGTGCCGGCGAGAACCGCCGCAAGCGCGGCGAAGACCTGGCGCTGGGCAAGCCCGCGCTCAGCGCCGGCCGGGTGCTGCGCCCGGCCGACCTCGGCCTTGCTGCCTCATTGGGCCAGACCACGCTCGGCGTGCTGCGGCCCCTGCGCGTGGCGTTGTTTTCCACAGGCGACGAGCTGCGCGAAGCCGGCCGGCCGCTGGATGCCGGTTGCGTCTACGACAGCAACCGCCACAGCCTCTCTGCGGCGCTGCGCCGCATGGGCCCGGCGATGCAGGTGATCGACCTCGGCCTGGTGCCCGACGACCCGGCGCGGCTCGAAGCCACGCTGGCGCGTGCGCTCGACGAGGCCGACGTGGTGCTCACCAGCGGTGGCGTCAGCATGGGCGATGCCGACCACACCCGCGCGCTGCTCGCGCGCATGGGCGAGGTGGCCTTCTGGAAGGTGGCCATGCGCCCCGGCCGGCCCTTTGCGTTCGGCCCGCTGCGCCGTGCCGCGGGTGAGGCGCCGGCCTGGCTGTTCGCGCTGCCGGGCAACCCGGTGGCGGCGCTGGTGGGTTTCCATGCCTTTGCGCAGGATGCGCTGTGGACGCTGGCCGGTGCGCGCCGCCCACCCACACCGCACCTGAAGGTGCGCAGCGCCGCGCCCATCCGCAAGCGACCGGGCCGTACCGAATTCCAGCGTGCCATCGTCGAGCCGGCGGAAGACGGCGGTTGGCAGGTGCGCCTGACTGGCAGCCAGGGCGCCGGCATCCTGCGCAGCATGAGCGAGGCCAACGCGCTGCTGGTGCTGGGCCACGACCAGGGCTCGGTGGCCGCGGGCGAGATGGTCGAGGTGTGGCTCTTCGACGGGCTGGTGTGAGGCGGTGTTGATGGCCATCTCCACGCCCACCGCCGACCACTTCCGCGAGCTCGAAACCTGGCGCACGCGCGCCCTGGTGGCGCGCGACATGCACGCCATCGAGCGCTTGCATGCGCCCGGCTACCAGCTCGTCACGCCCGCCGGCAAGGTGTTCGACCGGGCGCGCTACCTCGCGGCGCTTGCCGACGGGCCGTTCTATGCCGGGTGGGAGACGGGCGAGATCGACGTGCGCCTGTCGCCGCGGATGGCGCTGCTGCGCTACCGGGCGACACTGACCTTCCCCTCGGGTCGGCAGGTCGTCTGCTGGCACATCGATTCTTACGAGCCCAGCGGCGAAGGCGGCGCCTGGCAGGCGGTGTGGTCCCAGGCCACCGAGCTGACGGCACCCAGCCCTTGAGGGCGCTCAGCCCTGCGCCGGGGCCACGCCCGCGCCTTCGATGCGGTGCCTCTCCAACGCATCCGCCACGAAGCCGCTGGCCTTCATCTCTTCGACGAAGCGGCCCAGCGCCTCGGCCGCTTCGGCGCCGCGGGCCTTGGGCAGGCCCATGGCCTGCTCGATCACCATGAAGCGGCCGGGCAGCAGGCGCAGGCCGCCCAGGCGCTTCGCATCGGCTTCGAGCTGCTGCTTGACGCCGGCCGCCACGTCGGCCTGCTGCGCGATGAAGGTGTCGACCACGGCGGGCGAGCTCGGCGCGCGCAGGATCGTGGCGTGCTGCAGCGTGCGGCTCAGGTGCAGGTCGTAGGCGCTGCCCTTGCCCACCACAACGCTGCAGCCGGGCTGGTCGACCTCGGCGTTGTCGCGCCGGGGCGAGCCCTCGCGCACGAGGTAGGCGCCTTCGATCAGCACGTAGGGTGCGGTGAAGGCGATGCCGGCGCCGCGCAGCGGGTCCACCGCGAAGAAGCCGATGTCGGCCTGCTCCTGCGTGACCGCCTCGACCGACTTGGCGGCGGTGTCGAACACCACCAGCTCGGCGGGAACGCCCAGGCGCGCGGCGAAGGCGCGGGCCAGATCGATCGACACGCCGGCGGGCTCGCCGGTGTTGGCGTCGCGGCCCGCGAGGATGGGGTTGCCGAGGTTGATGGCGGCGCGCAGGCGGCCGGTGGGGGCGAAGGCTTGGCGAAGGCTGTCAGGGGTCATCGGTCGGTCGCTGGGGTGTTCATGGCACCCGACAACAATACCTGACGCCCTTGCGCGGCCGGCACACTGCGCAGCAGCGCCTGCGCCACGCGCGTGGCGTCGATCGGCCGGTAGTCGCGCGGCACGAACGGCCCCAGCAGCTTGCCGACGAACTCGCCGATCGACTCGCCCACGCGGGGCGGCTGGCCCAGCGTCACGCGGTCGCCGAGCAGCAGGGAAGGGCGGGCGATCACCAGGCCCTGGAAGTGCAGGTCGGACAGCGCCTCTTCCAGCTCGCCCTTGACCTGGCTGTAGAACACACTGGATTCCGGATCCGCCCCCATCGCGCTGACCAGCCCGGCCCGCTTGGCGCCGGCGCGGAGGGCGGCCTTGGCCACGGCCAGGTTGGCATCGAAATCGACGGCTCGGAAGGCCGCCTGGCTGCCGGCAACCTTGATCGTCGTGCCGAGCGCGAGGTAGACCTCGTCGAGGGGCGGCAGCAACGGCAGGGCGGTGAAGTCCACCAGGTGCCCGGTGAGCCTGGCGGCGCTCCGCCCGATGTCGCGCCGGGCCAGCACATGCACCGCGCCCACCGTGCCGTCGGCCAGCAGGCCATCGAGGAGGGCGCGGCCCACGAGGCCGGTGGCGCCGGCCAGGGCGACGGTGCGGTGGGTCATGCGGGCCTCCCCATTGAAGCCCGCGGATGACACACCGGACTCGCCGGTGGTGTCAATCCCGCGCCGCTCGCGCCATCGTCCGCATCCGCTCAGCGCGAGGCCCCGAGCTGCTTCGCCGCCAGCTCGCCGATCTGGCGACCCATGGCCTCGCCGGTGTCGGTGGCCGAGCGGAAGTGGATGCCGCCCCAGACGCGCGCGTTCGACACCTCGCGCACGAACTCGTCGGTGCTGGCCCAGCGGCGCGTGGCGCCCTTGGCGGTGGGGCTGCTGGTGGTCAGCTGCGGCACCGCACCCGCGCCCAGCTCGGCCTTGATCACCGTGGCCACCGTGGAGGCCAGGATGCTGTGACCGCTCGGGAACTCGGGGTGCATCGGCGCCTCGATCAGCGAGGCCCAGGAGCCCTCGCGCTCGGTGGCGTGGTGGCCGTCGTTGTCGCCGTTGCGGATGGCGGTCACCGGGCGCCAGAAGCCGTAGTGGTACTTGGCGTCGAAGACGGCGATCAGCGCATCGTCCATCGCCTGTGCGCTGACGGCGAACAGGCGGGCGTTGCTGGCCAGGCTGCGGCCGGGCTGCAGCGCCACCGAGCGCAGCACGCCGTGGTAGATGGACGGCAGCGAGTACTCCCAGAAGCGCGCCACATCCGTCTGCTCGGCGCTGCGCTGCGTGCTGTTGCGCGCACCGAAGGCCTTGACCTCGTTGAAGTCGCGCGACCACTGCTCGCTGCCCAGCGCGGGCGGCGGGCCGGGGCGGAACTGCGCGGCGCTGGCCATCAGCCAGGGCTTGCGCTGCGACCACTGCGGCACCGCCACACCGGCCGTGGGCACGTAGCTGCCCGGTGTGGTCTGAGGGCGGTAGGCCTCGGGTGTGGAGGCGCCGTCGCTCAGGCGGCGCGCCAGCAGCTCGGCGGCGGCCATCTCGCCGGCGGCGATGCCGGCCGCCTTGGCAGGGCCTTCGGCGATGCTGGCCATGGCCTGGTTGTAGGCCGCCTCGACCCCGGCCTGCTGCGCGGGCAGCATCTTGAGGAACACGCTGCGCTGCGAGGCCGCGATGGCGGCCTCCGCAGAGACGCCGGCCTGCTGCGAGTTGGCGACGGCGTCGTGCGCCGCGGTCTGCGCCATCGCCATCAGGCGCATGGCCGGGGGCGTTCCCAGCTTGGCCTCGGCGACGAAATCGGCGGCCTTGAGGTTCCAGTCGGTGATGGCATCGGCCTGGGCATTGAAGGCCAGTGCGGTCAGCAGCACGCTGGCGGAAAGATGGATCGGTTTCATGGTGGAGGTGCCTCGTGTGTGTGAGTGGCGTGGGGGCTTGGCGATCAGACGGGTCGCGTGATCACGACCTCGAGGTACTCGCTGGGCACCACGAGCGAGGTGGTGCCGGTGGTGTTGGCCTGTTCGAGCAGCGCGGTGATGTCGCGCTCCAGCGCCTGCTGGCCGGCCGCGTCCAGTGCGCCGAAGGCCTTGTGTACCGGGCCATAGAAGTCGCGGAAGACCTGCACCCAGTGCGCCGTCGAGCGGTAGCGCATGTTGAAGTGCCGGCGCTCGCAGCGGATGGCACCGGCCGGCAGCCCGAACAGCTCGGCCAGGTGCCCCGGCGTGCCCCACAGCGCGGGTGAGCGCAGCCCGGCCGGCGGCGGCAGGTGGGCTCCGATGGTCTTGAACAGCCGGCCGATCAGGCCGTCCGGCGTCCAGTTCGCCAGGCCGATGCGGCCACCGGGCTTGACGACGCGCAGCATCTCGCTGGCGGCGCGGGCCTGGTCCGGCGCGAACATCACGCCGAAGGTCGACAGCACCACGTCGAAGCTGGCGGCGGCGAAGGGCAGGGCCTCGGCGTCGGCCACCCGGAAGGTGACCGGCAGCGCCTCGGCGCGGGCCCGCTCGCGGCCCTTGTCCAGCAGGGTGGGCACGTAGTCGGTGGAGGTGACGTGAGCGAAGCGGCGCGCCGCCGCCAGGGTGGCGTTGCCGTTGCCGGCGGCCACGTCCAGCACCTGCTCGCCTGCCCGCACGTCGGCCGCTTCGGCGAGCTGCTCGCCCACGATCTGCAAGGTGGTGCCGACGACGGCGAAGTCGCCACTGGCCCAGGTGGCCTGCTGGCGCTGCTTGATCGCGGCCAGGTCGGGGGTGGCGGGGGCCTGAAGGGTTGCGGAAGTCATTTCGGAAAGCTCCATGGCGTTGAAAGGTGGCGCACTGTGCGGGGCGTTCCGTTCCGCGACCGTTCCGCCGGCGGCAGGCACTCGACCGCCGTTTCAGGCTCATACTTCCCGCCCCATGGAGACGCCCGCCACCCGCCTGCTGCTGCTGGGCTCGCCCGCGGTGGTGCACGCGGGCGCCACGCATGCGCTGCCGGTGGAGCGGCGCGGCCAGTTGGCGGCGCTGCTGGCGCTGCGCCAGGGCTGGGTGCCGCGCGCCGAGCTGGCGGCGCTGCTGTGGCCCGAGCAGCCCAGCGCGCTGGCCTTCACCAACCTGCGCAAGGCGCTGCACCGGCTGCAGGCGCTGCCGTGGGCCGCGGCGATCGAGTCGCAGGGCGGAGCCCTGCGCTTCTCGGCCGAGACCGATGTGCAGGGCTTCGAGGCGGCGCTGCGCGAGCAGGCGGCGCCCGCGGCGCTGGCTGCCTACCGCGGGGAGCTGCTGGCCGGCTTCGACGACGGCCAGAGCGAGGGCTGGACGCAATGGCTGCGCTTCGAGCGCGACCGCCTGCGCACCGCCTGGCGCAGCGCTGCGCTGGCAGCCCTGGCCGACGGCACCACCCTCGACGGCGCGGACGCACTGGCCCTCTCGGCCCGCCTGCTCGAAGCCGACCCGCTGGACGAGGCGGCCTTGCGCGCCCACGTGGCCGCATTGCTGCGTCACGGCCAGGCGGGGGCGGCCCGCCAGGCCTGGCAGCGTTTCGCAGACAGCCTGAGCCAGGAGCTGGGCCTGGCCCCGAGCGCCGAGCTGCTGGCCCTTCGGGACAGCCTGGGCGGCCCTGCGCCCCCGCCCGCTGCTGCTGCCGCGCCGCCATCCCCGGGCGCGCTCCAGGTCGCCGACGAGGGCTTCATCGGCCGCTCCATCGAACTCAGGCGCATCGCCGACCTGCTGGCCCGGCCCGAGTGCCGGCTGCTCTGCCTGGTCGGCCCGGGTGGCGTCGGCAAGACCCGCCTGGCTCGTCGCGCCGCGCACGCGCTGGCTCCTTCATTCGCTGCGGGCTCCGCCTTCGTGGCGCTGGAAGACGTCGACACCCCCGCCCACTTCGCCCAGCGGCTGGCGCAGCAGGCGGGTGTGGCGCGCCAGCGGGGCGGGGCCGATGCGCTGGCGCAGGCCATCGCCGCCTGGCAAGACCAGCAGCTGTTGCTGGTGCTCGACAACTTCGAGCCCCTGGCCGAGCACGCGGGGCCGCTGCTGGAGCGGCTGCTGCACGGCTGCCCACAGCTCAAGCTGCTGGTCACTTCGCGGGTGCGGCTGACCGTCGCCGACGAGTGGTCGATGCCGCTCGAAGGCCTGCCATGCCCGGACCTCGAAGACGAGGACCGGGCCGAGTCGTTCGACGCGGTGCGGCTCTTCGTGGACAAGGCGCTGAGGATCGCACCGGAGTTTTCGCCCGCGGCCGAGCGCGCCGCGATCGTCGACATCTGCCGCCAGGTCGAAGGCCTGCCGCTGGCGCTGGAGCTGGCCGCCTCGTGGGTGCGCGTGCTGCCCTGCGCCGGCATCGCCGGCGAGCTGCGCCGCGGCACCGAGCTGCTGCAGGCGCGCGACGGTGCCCACCCCGCGCGGCACGCCAGCATCGAGGTCGTCTTCGAGCATTCCTGGAGCCGGCTGAGCCCGGCCGAGCGCGAGGTGCTGGCCCGGCTCGCGGTGTTCCAGGGCGGCTTCACGGTCGAGGCGGCGCGGGCGGTCGCCAGCGCCTCGCTGCCGGTGCTGGGCGCGCTGGCCGACAAGTCGCTGCTGGCCCGCAGCGGCCCCCGCATGCGCCTGCACCCGCTGGTGCAGCAGCTGGCGGCGCTGCGCCTGGGCGACGGGCCGGCGCGACAGGCCACCGAAGCCGCCCACGCCGGCTACTTCCTGCGCTGGCTGGAGCAGCACAAGACCGGTGCGGAAGACGGCAAGCGCGCCGCGCTGGAAGCCATCGATGCCGACCACGACAACTGCCGCCGCGCCTGGCGCACGCTCACGCGCGAGGGCCGGGCCGACGCGTTGCGCCGCATGGCGCGCACGCTGCTCAGCCATTTCGACTACCGCGGACGGGCCGAGGAAGGTGCCGCCTGGCTGCGCGAGACGATCGACTCGCCCCTTTGTCAGGCCGACACCACGCTGCGCGCGCTGCTGCTGGCCCAGGCGGCGCACCTGGCCTACCGCACAGGCCGCTTCGAAGAAGCCAGCGCCAGCGCCCGGCAGGCCCTGAGCGCGACGCGCCCACGGCACGACCTGGACGCCCGCATGCAGGCGCTGACGGTGCTCGCCTCTTGCGCGCTGCAGCAGGGCCACCTGCCTGAGGCGCGCCGCCACTACAAGCAGGCGCTGGCCATCGCGCCAGCCCACGCCCTGGCCCACAACACCGCGGCCACGCTCGACAACCTGGCCCTGGTGGAAAAGCGCCTGGGCCATTACGAGGAATCGCTGAGCCTGTCGACCGAGTCGCTTGCCCAGCACCGGCGCCTGGGCGACGTGGCCGGCGTGGCCCTGTGCCTGAACAACCTCGCCAACCTGCACCTGCTGATGCAGGACAACGAAGCCGCGCGCGACCACCTGCTCGAAGCCCTGGCGCTGTGCGACGGTGAGGGCCTGACCGGCACGCTCGCCTATGTGCTCTCGACCCTGACCGAAGTGGCCATGAAGACCGGCGATCCCGAGGGGGCCGAGCGCTACGCCGCGCGCGCCGCCGAGGTGTGCGCCGGCACCGGCAACCGCCCGGTGGGCGGCTACGTGGCGCTGCAACGCGCACGCCTCGCCGTGCGCCGCGGCGACCTGGCCACCGCCCGGGGCACCCTGGCCACCGGCACCGAAGCTGCGCTCGCCCTCGGCATCCCCACGCTCGTCGCCCAGGCCCTGCTCACCTTCGCCGAGCTGCTCGACGCCCAGCTGCAGCCTGCCGCCGCCCGGCGCGTGCTGGCGTTCGCGGTGGCTCACCCCTCGATCACCACGATGGACCGCGACGAACTGCGCACTGAGTGGGCACGGCGCGTCCAACCAGGCCAGGCCGACCCGCCCTGGCCGGGGATGGCGCTGGAAGAGCTGTTGCGCAGGGTCGTGGGGGAGCGGGGCCAGGCGCACGAGGCGCTGGTCGGGGCGTTGAATGCGGCGGGCCGAAGGGCGGTCATCGATTGATGTCGGTCAAGCGGGGGGCTCGGCCACCCATCCAGAATCAGCGCAGTTGCCGCGGTCGCGCTGCGCCAACGCAACACAGTGGAGGCTCGGCATGAAGATCCTGATCGCCGTGGACGGCAGCCGTTTCACCAAGCGCATGCTGGCCTTCCTCGCCGCCAATGGCGATTGGCTGGGGCCCGCGCACACCCGCACTGTCCTGCATTGCGTCCCGGCGGTGCCGCATCGCGCGGCGGCCTTTGCCGGCCCGGACGAGGCCCGTGCCTTCTACGCAGAGGATGCCGAGGCCGTGCTCCGGCCGATCCGGGCCTTCTTCAAGCAGCACGGTGCGAAGGCGACGTTCACCTACCGCATCGGCGCACCCGGCCCCCTCATCGCCAAGTTCGCCGAGCAGGGTGGTTTCGACCTGATCATCCTCGGCACCCACGGCCATGGAGCGATCGCCGGGCTCGTCATGGGCTCGGTGGCGACCAAAGTCGTGGCCCGGTGCGCCACGCCGGTGCTGCTGGTTCGGTGACGGGGCAGCAGCCGGCATGCCTGGGAGCCGTGTGCAAGACCCGATCGCCGTGCGCCGACGCGACATCCCGCCCGGCCGGCTGCCCGCCAACAGCCTGCTGGCGGGCGGCCTGAGCGCGGCGCAGGTCGCCGAAGCGCGGCGTACCCACGGCTTCAACGACATCGTGGCGCACGCCGCCAGCAGCTGGCGCGTGGTCGCCCGCGACACCGTGCGCGACCCGATGCTGTGGTTCCTGCTGTCGACGGCGGGCCTGTTCGGCCTGCTGGGGCAGGCCACCGAGTCGTTCACGCTCCTCGTCGCGCTCTTGCCGCTGCTGGGCATGGACGCCTACCTGCATCGCCGCACGGCCGCCTCTTCGGCCGGCCTGGCCAGCCGGCTGGCCAGCTCGGCGCGCGTGTTGCGCGACGGTCGGTGGCAAGACATCCCGTCGAGAGAGCTGGTGCCGGGTGACCTGGCGGAGGTGGCGCCTGGCGAATACTTTCCAGCCGATGGCCTGCTGGTGGCCGGCACGGCGCTGCAGGTGGACGAGTCGACCCTCACCGGCGAGTCGTTGCCGGTCGGCAAGCGCGCCCTCGAGCCCACGGCCCTGCCGGGCGCCAGCGCACCGGAGGCGCATTGGGGCACGGCCGGAACACGACTGCTGACCGGCACGGCCCGGCTGCGCATCGTATGCACCGGCGCCCAGACGCGCTATGGCGAGATCGTTCGCAGCGCCACCGAGGGCGGCCACGCGGCCACGCCGTTGCAGAAGGCCATCGGCGAGCTCGTGCTGGTGCTGCTCGGCGTGGCGGTCGCGATGTGTGTCGCCCTCGCCGCCATCAGGCTGTGGCACGGCCACGGCTGGGTCGACGCGCTGCTCAGCGCCGTGACGCTGGCGGTGGCCGCGCTGCCGGAGGAGTTCCCGGTCGTCTACACCTTCTTTCTCGGTGTCGGCGTGTTCCGGCTGGCGCGCAAGAAGGCGCTGGTGCGGCGGGCGGTGGCGGTGGAGAACATCGGCCGCGTCACCTGCATCGTGTCCGACAAGACCGGCACCATCACCGCCGGCTCGCTGGTGCTGGCCCACCTGGCGCCAGCGGGCGGGCTGGGCGAGGCCGCCGTGCTGCAGGTCGCCGCATCGGCGACGCGGCCTGACGGCGGCGACCCCCTCGACGAGGCCCTGCAGGTGGCCGCCGGGCCGATGGCGCCGGCGAGCCGGCTGGCCGACTTCCCCTTCACCGAGGCGCGGCGGCGCGAAACCGTCATCCTGCGTGGGGCCGATGGCCAGGTGCAGGCCTGCACCAAGGGCGCCCCCGAGACGGTGCTGGCCGTGTGCGGCCTGGCCGCCCCGGAGCGTGCTCGCTGGCTCACCCGGGTGGAGGAGTTCGCCCAGTCGGGGCACAAGGTCATCGCCTGCGCGCGGCGCCCACTGGGCGCAGACGGCCCTGCCGGCACCGAGCCCGACGAAGGCTTCGAGTTCACCGGCCTGCTGGCCTTCGAGGACCCGGTGCGTGGCGGCGTGCGCGACGCCATCGCCGAATGCATGGCCGCCGGCATGCGCGTCATCATGGTCACGGGGGACCACCCGGCCACCGCCGCGGCGATCGCGTGCGAGATCGGGCTTGGCGAAGGGCGGCCGGTCGTCGCTGCGCTCGCCCCCGACGACGATGCGGGTGCCGTGCTCCGCACCCACGCCGGCGTGCACGTGGTGGCGCGCGCCACCCCGCCCCAGAAGCTCGCGCTGGTGCAGGCACTGCAGGCCGAGGGCGAGCTCGTCGCCGTCACCGGCGACGGCGTCAACGACGTGCCGGCGCTGCGCCTGGCCGACATCGGCGTGGCCATGGGCGAGCGCGGCACGCGCAGCGCCCGCGAGGTCGCACCGGTGGTGCTGCTGGACGACAACTTCAGGACCATCGTCGACGCCGTGGCCGAAGGGCGCCAGCTCTTCCGCAACCTGCGGCTCGCCTTCGCCTACCTGCTGCTGGTGCATCTGCCGCTGGTGGTGGGGGCCGCCGTGATCCCGCTGATGGGCCTGCCGCTGCTGTTCCTGCCGATCCACATCGTCTGGCTCGAGCTGGTCATCCATCCGACGGCGATGCTGGCCTTCCAGGGCCTGCCGCTGCGGGGGCCGCTCGCACCGGTGCGGCGCCACCGCGCGGCACGCTTCTTTTCCACCGAAGCCTGGCTGGCGATCGTGCTGGCCGGCGGGCTGGTGAGCGTGGCCGTGGTCTGGAGCTACCTTCATGCCCTGGGCGTCGACCGCGACGCCGAGCATGCGCGCGCGATGGCGCTGGCGGTGCTGCTGGCGGCCAGCGCCGGCATCACGGCCGGGCTGACCTCGCTGCGCCAGGCCACCGCACGCTGGCTGGTCGCGGGCACGCTGGTGCCGCTGGCCGTGCTCGTGCAATGGCCGGTGTCGAGCAGGCTGCTCAACCTGCGGCCGCTGCACGGCGCCGACTGGGCATGGGTGGCCGCGGCCTTCTCACTGGTAGCTGCGATGGCGCTGGCACTGGCGTACCGGCTGCGGCAGCAGCCGGAGTGACAGAGCGCGGGCGGCTGCGGGCCGCGACGCCTTTGAGCTGGATCAATCCGGGGCGGGTATCTGTTCGGCAAGAGTGCGCTCTGTCGGGATGGATCGTCAACCCACTTGCCTCACATGGCCAGACACATGAAAACGTTGCTCGCCCTCAAGCTGCTTGCCCTCGTTGCAGGCAGCGCCGCCGCCCAGACCCTGACCTGGAGCGTGCCCCCGCGCGGCGTGGCCATTGCCGCCGACGCCGCGGAGAACGTCTACACGGCCGACTGGGAATACAACCCGGGCGGCGACATCACCCTCACCAAGACCTCGCCCTGGGGCGTGACCTTGTTCTCTGCCCGCCATGACAACACGAACCTCACCCGCATGGACGCAGCCACCTGGGTGGAGACCGACAGCGCCGGTGGTGCGCTCGTCAGCGGCACGGTGCTGTCCGGGTTCTCGAACCCCGTGCCGGCCAATGCGCTGCTGATGCGGTTTGCCGCCGACGGCACGCTGCTCTGGCGCACCATCATCGGCGACGACTTCGATGGCGGCTCCACCTTCCGCGTGCTGAGGGACGCGCAGGACAACGCCTATGTGCTGGGCCTCGGCCCGACGCCCGGTGGTGCCCGGTCGCGCATCCACAAGGTCACGCCCGACGGCGTGGCCACGCTGTTCTGGTACGACACGCTCGGCATCGGCCTGCCGGCGAACTTCAAATGGGGTCGGGACGGCAGCCTGGTCGTCGCCATGCGCGCGCGAACCGGCGTGCTCGGCGGCGCCGTGCTGATCGGGCCCGACGGCCAGACGCTGCGCACTGCCACCGCGGTGCCGGCGCTCAGCACGGTAGACGCCGCAGCCGATGCGCAGGGCAACCTGTACGTCGCGTCGATCGACCCCGGCACCAGCCGCGGCCGGCTGGCCTGTGTGGCCGCCGCGCTGGGCGGCGACTGGCAGGTGTCGGACAGCGCGGCACTGGCCCGGGTCGAGGTGGCGCCGGACGGCGCGATCGTTGCCGGCGGCCAGCCGGGCACCGGCGCCTTCGGCGTGGCCTTCGTCAAGTACAGCCCCACTGGCACGCTGATCTGGGAAAACCGCGACGCGGACGGCCCCGGCAACGCCTTCCTTTCCCACGGCCAGATGCGGCTGGACGGAGAGGGCAATGCCTACCTCGCCGCGAGCGACCTTTCCCAGATGACGGTCACGCGCGGCAACGCCGATGGCAGCTTCGGCTGGGCGATGAAGGCGCCGTTCGGCACCGGCGTGGCGCTGGCCTTCGGCGCCGCCTCCAAGGCGGTCTACGTCGTCGGCGGCCAGGTGGCCCGCATCGACCAGGGCGGCAGCCCGCCGCCACCGGCGCCCGACCTGGCCGTGACGCTGAGCGACGCGCCCGACCCGGTGCCGCGCGACGGCGAGTTGACGCTGACCACCACGATCCGCAACCTCGGCTCGGGCGCCGCCTCTGCGGCGACCCTGAAGCACCGCTTCGCGGGCGGGCCGGTGCGCGTTGTGTCGGCCACGGCCAGCCAGGGCAGCTGCAGCAGCGGCAGCGCGGTCGATCTGACGTGCAGCCTCGGCGCGATCGCGCCGGGCGGCAGCGTCACCGTGGTGCAGGTCGTCCGCCCGAGGCGAGCCGGCACGCTCGTCACCACGGCAACAGCCGCCACCGCCAGCAACGACCCGATCCCTGGCAACAACCAGGCGATCGCTTCGACCAGCGTGCGCAGGCGCTGAGCCCCGCCGCTGCCCGGGCTGACGCAGCCCGGGCGAGCCGATGCAGCGTCACGCGCCTGGGCGCGGCGCAAGCCGCCGTTGCTTGACCATGCGCGCCTGCGCGTCGGGCCTGGCGGACAGCACGGCGCGGTCGATGCCCGGTTGCCCACCGGGCGTGAACATCACGCGGATCTCGTCCAGCGAGAAAGCGTCCGCCTGCGGGCGACTTCGGCGATGTCCAGCAAAAACTGCTTGACTTGAAGTTGACTTCAACTTCTACAGTGCATCACCCCATCGACGAGTCAACCCGTTCCAGGAGATTTCCATGCCTTCACTCCCGCTGATCGCCAACACCGCCCTGATCGGCATCGGCGCCACGGCGTTGATGGATGTCTGGCTCTGGCTGCTCTCGCGCCTGGGCGTGCCCACCACCGGCTTCGCAATGGTGGGCCGGTGGGTCGGCCACTTCGCCCACGCCCAGTTCGCCCACGCCGCGATCGCGAAGGCCGCGCCCGTCCGCTTCGAGCTTGCCCTGGGCTGGCTGACCCACTACCTCGTCGGCATCGCCTACGCCGCGCTGCTGGTCGGCCTGCAGGGGGCCGCGTGGCTCGGCCGGCCCACGCCGTTGCCGGCGGTGCTGCTGGGCATGCTGACGGTGGCGGCGCCCTGGTTCGTGATGCAGCCCGCCATGGGCGCCGGCGTACTGGCCCGGAAGACACCCACGCCGCTGAAGAACAGCCTTCGCAACCTGGCCAACCACGCCGTCTTCGGCGCCGGCCTGTACCTCGCGGCCAAGGCGCTGGCGAGCGTGACCGCCTGAAGCAGCCGACCCCCATCGATCCCCTCGACCCCCGCTCAACCCATTGGAGAACCCCATGAGCAAGCTTGCGATCGTCTACCACAGCGCCCACGGGCACACCGAGTTCATCGCGCGCCAGGTTTGTGTCGGCGCCTCGGAAATCGAGGGCATCGCTGCCCATCTGGTCCATGCAGAGGACATGGCCCGCACGCCCGATGAACTGATCGGCTACGACGGCTTCATCTTCGGCTCGCCCACCTACCTGGGCGGCGTCAGCGGGCCGTTCAAGAGCTTCATGGATTCGACCGGCAGGCTCTGGCGCACCCAGCAGCTCAAGGGCCGGCTCGCGGCCGGTTTCACCGTCTCTTCGCTGCCCTCGGGCGACAAACAGTCGACCCTGATGTCGATGTTCGTCTTCAGCATGCAACACGGCATGCTGTGGGTCGGCAACCCGATCCTGCCCGAGCAGCACAGTGGCGTGCCCTACGAAGAGGCCGCCAACCGGCTGGGCTCATGGTCTGGGATGATGGCCCAGGCCGGGCACGCTGCGCCCGCAGACTCGTTTGTGCCCGGCGACATCAAGACCGCACGCATGTTCGGCCGGCACTTCGCGCTCAGCGTGGAGCGCGTGATGGTGGCGGCCTGAGCCAAGCCCTTTTCAGGGGAACCCGAATGCTGCCCAGACGATTCGCGCCCGCACTCTTCGGCCTGATCCTCTCCGGCCTGATGTCGCTGCTGGTTTCCGGCATCTCGACCTACCGCGCGGTCGGCTTCGCCGAAGGCTTTGCCGGCCTGTGGCTCGGCGCGTGGCTCACGGCCTGGCTGATCGCCTTCCCAATGGTGCTGGTCGTCGCGCCGTTGACGCGCCGCCTGGTGGCGTTGCTGGTCGACGAGCGGTCTTGAGCTTCCACGCCGCCTGCGCCTTCCTTCCCCCTCCGTGGCCACGCAGCGCAACTGCTCGTTGTGCTGGCACATCGGTGGTCCGTGGGTCTGGTGGGTTCTCGACGCCGGCAGGCTTTGAAGGGCTTGTTGACCGCGCCGGCAATTGCAGACACGATCTGCTGGCCACTCGGGAGGTCACATGCTTCGTAAAAGGCTTCAGTCTCTTGCTGCTTGCGTGTTGTCCTGTGCTGTCCCCATTGCGACCGCGCAAAGCTTTCAAGACTCACAAAGAGACTTCTATGAAAAGCAGCGACGGGACATGGAGAGCGAGGCGCGAAAGGCACGCGAGGACCAGGCCATCTCGGATGCTCACTACCAGAACCTCATGGACAGCATCAAGCGCGAGGGCGAGCAATACCAAGACGCCATGCCGGCCGAGGGGGGCGTCGACCGCAGCGACCTGGCAGCCATGGTGGCTTTCGGCGTCATTGCCGGGACCTTGCTCTTCATGTCGCGCACCCCGGAGAGGCCGCGCCCCGCAGAGGACTACACCAGGTTGACGGAACGCCACAGACAGGACTACTTCTACAGGCGTTGCACCGCGTTGCGCAATTCCAGCCTTGTCGTTCCGAGGTACGAGCCCCCGAGCATTCTCTTGAACAAGTTTCTAGGACCGAGCAGAAAGGCCGAGCACAAGGAGGCGATGGCGAAGTACGAGGCGGCCCTCAAGGAATCGAACGGCACCTGCAAGTGTGTCGGCGCCAGAGCGGCATCGGCGAGTGGGTTCTCCGAGCGGGAGTGGGCGGCGATCGCGGCACGCGGACGTGCCGAACGTCCCTGGCTGGCTGTGGAAGAGCCGCGGGTGCGCGAAGTGTTCGACGCTTGCGCGGGCAATTCGCCGAGCGACCCCCGCCTGTCCTGGATGTACGCTGCCATGAGTCGCTGAGTTGGTCGGCTCGCTGCAACGCTTCAACGAACCAACCAAGCGCCTCGACGTGGACACGGGTCTGGTCCTGCGGCGTGCGCTGCAAGGGCTCAAAGGCGCACCCATGTTCGTCGAGGCGTTGCGGCCGACGCACCGTTGGAATGGCGGGCGGGGCGGCTGGTCATGCGGCAATCCTCGTCGGCCCGGGGCGCCACTAGGCTGCGACCCCACAAGGCTGCCCAGTCGCAGCCATGGGAGCCCACCAACATGTCGAAACACCTGCTCGTCGGCCTGCTCTCCCGGGCCACCGTGTTCGTCGGCCAGCAGGCGAGCAGCGAATCGACAAATGGGCTGCTGCGAAGGGGTTGCGGCGCGAAGGCACCCGGGCGCCCCACTCGACACGACCGAACGACCGACGTCGTCAGCAAGAAGCTCCCAGGTTCCCGAGGCGGCTCGGGAAGACCCTATCCGCAAGCCTGATGACGATCGCGCCCGGGCTATCGCCATGGGCAGAGCCTCGGCGCAATCATCGTCGTCGGCGATGCCGACATGGACCGCAGTCGTCGCGCGGCTGCTCCTTCGCCGGTTCTTGTCGGTCCGCGAGCATGGGAGCAATTTTTCAAGCGGCAAGCCCACGCGCGCCGCTCAATGGGCGAGAGGAGTTCTGCCATGGCCGACAGGCTGTACATGCGGGTCACGATCGTGAACGAGTCCAGCGCCACGCTGCGGTGGAAGCGAGACTGGACATCGCGTGATTGGACCGACCCCTGGTTGCCGAGCCGACATGCCCTCACACCGCCGGGCGGCCAGCTGGCTTGGCAGGCCGAAGGCGACTCCATCGCGGGCGAGCAGGCGATCAGTGGCGTGGAGGCACGCTGCTGGTACGAGGTCGTCGGCGCCGACGGGCAGGTGCTCGGCGAACTGTATGTGTTTGCGAACTGCCCCTGGGTCGAATCGCAGTACGGCAACACGTTCCATGTGCATTCGCCGCCGAACTTCCAGGCGATCTATGTCGATGCCGATGCACAGAAGCGAGCCGACGATCACTCGTACCTGAACATCACCTTCCGGGACAATGTCAGGCGCGCGGTTCCGGGGTTCAGGCCGTCCGTCAACGGCTTCCGGTTCTCCAACAAGGACTGGTCGGCTGCCCTGCCGGTGATGACGGTGGGTTGGCTGTGGAATCAACTGCGCAGCCGCATCGCCGGTGGCGTGCTCGACGACCTCGGGATCGCTCCGGCCGATGAGAACTGGCTGCCCTTCACGCAGGCCGACCAAGGTCTGTGCGGCGGCATGGTGTTCGCGGTGATGGACTATTTCAATGCCGGTCAATTGCCCCCGCCACCGCCCGATGCAGTCTTCACGCCGCCCAACAACGAGGCGGATCCGGTGTTTCGCCACATCCGCGAGCGCTTGAGAGAAAGCTTCGACATCTTCGGGCGCGGGCACCGCTGGCTGGCGTACTCGTCGCCGCTGTACCCAGACGGGGACGATGGCCTGACGCAGGCGTTGGGTCTGATGCGCGGGCGGGCCTGGGTCTCGTATCGTGAAGAGTGGCCGAGGATCCGCGCAGCGATCGACGCAGGGCGGCTTGCGCCTCTCGGGCTGGTCCAGACCGACAGCTTCGACATCGGGAAGAACCATCAGGTGCTCGCATACGCCTACGAGCAGAGCGGGCAGCGCGTGAAGCTGTGGATCTACGACCCGAAGTACCCCTGGAAGGAGGATCCCGGCATACCGGTGGACGACATCTTCCTGGAGTTCGACACGACGGACACCAGCCATCGGATCAGTGTCGCGCGAGGGAATTACACGAGTGACAACATCATCTACGCGATCCTGTTCACGGACTCGTACAGGCCGCAGAACGCGCCCGGCGGGCGGCCCTTGCCTGGGCCGATGCAGCCCAAGGTTGTGCGGTTGGTGGCGGCTGACCCTGATTTGCGCACGGTCGGTGGCGAGACGACGGAAGAGCAGCTCACGCCGTGTGGCGACTCCGTCAAGAAGGGCCACTGGGTCATCGCGACGACACAGTCTTTTGTCGCGCAGGTCTCGGGCTACTTCGAGCCAGCGGTGGTGTGGAAGGTGGAAGGCAATGCGCTGCCCGGGGCGTCTGGATCGCTTCGGGTTCGTCGGGGAGACTTCAACCACTTTGACGTCGAGTTTTCGCTCGCACCTGGCGGGCGATCGCTGACCCTGTCCTCGGCGCCCGGCGACACCTACGCCGTTGCGGTGTCGGTTTCTGCGACCGACGTGCTGGGCAACGCAGGCGCTGACGAAGGTGCGTTCCAGGTCAGTGGCCGCTTCGACGGCTATCGGCCGGAAGACATTGCAACGATGGCGCGGTGCCTGGCGCGCAACGCCGTGATGCTTCCTCCGGACATCCGGGACAGGATGCCCTCGCCCGACGACCCCCAGCCGGACTGGTTGGATTGGCGCACCCGCGCGCTGGAGGATCTGGCCCACCGCCCGCAGGTGACACCGCTGGAGCAGGAGGCGGTTGCACGCTACGTCGGCTTCCAGGTCGAAGAGCCAGTTGCCCGCCGCCTCGCCAACCCCGCCCTTGCACGCGCTCGTTTTCGGCGAATTCCGTAACGCCCACCGAGGGGCGTGCGGCCCAAGGTGGTCGGACCTCAGGCCTGCGCCAACACCACCTCCACCGCCAACCCCGCCAGACGATCTGACCGTCGCGCCTGCACCTCGGCCCCGTGCAGCGCAGCGATGCGCCGCACGATGGACCAGCCGAGACCGCTGCCGCTCTGTTCGTTGCCGGCCACGCGGAAGAAGCGTTCGCCCAGGCGGGCACGCTGCGCTTCGCTGAGCCCGGGGCCGCTGTCTTCCACGGTGAGGTGCACCCGACCGGCCTGTGCCTGCACTTGCACGCGCACCTGGGCTGCGGCAGGGCTGTAGCGCAGCGCGTTGTCCAGCAGGTTGCGTGCGAGCACCGCGAGCAGGATCGGGTCACCGGCCACCAGGCTGGGCGTGTCGGGCAGGTGCAGCTCGAGTGTCTGGTGCCGGGCCAGGGCCGCGGGTGCCAGCTCGGCGGCCACCTGGCGGGTCAGCTCGGCCAGGTCCACCGGGTGGGTGCGGGGCCGTTCGGCGTCGGCGCGCGAGAGAGTGAGCAGCTGGTCGACCAGGCGGCTCGCGCGGTCGCAGCCCTGCACGGTGGCTTCGAGCGCGTGGCGCCGCGTGGCCTCGTCGGCCGCCGCGAGCGCCACCTGGGCCTGGGCGCGGATGGCGGCGATGGGCGTGCGCAGCTCGTGGGCCGCGTCGGCGGTGAAGCGCCGCTCCGATTCGAGCAGTGCGCCGATGCGCATGAACAGGCCGTTGAGGGCGTCGACGAGCGGCGAGACTTCGGCCGGCGCGTCCTGCAGTTGCAGGGGCCCCAGTTCGCTGGGCGGGCGCTGGGCGAGCCGCTGGCTCAGGCCGCGCAGCGGGGCCACGCTGTGGCGCACGGCCCACCAGGCGGCAAGCGCCAGCATCGGCAGCGCCAGCAGCGTGGGCCACAGCATGCTGCGCATCAGCGCCATCAGGATGGAGGTGCGCGAGCCGAGCTGCTCGCCCACGTGCACCAGCTCGTCGCCGTCGGCCCCGGTGGTGGTGAACACGCGCCAGCGGGTGCCGGCGATGGTCACGGTCTGGAAGCCACTGCCGGTGGCCATGGGCTCGTGCGGCGCCTCGGCCGAGCGCAGCACCAGCCGGCCCTCGTGGAAGACCTGGAAGGCCACGCGCGGGGCGTAGCGGTGCAGCGTGGGCGCGTCGATGTGGTCGATGTCGTCTTCTACTTCCACCTCGGCCGCCTGGCGCGCCACCAGCAGCGCGGCGGCCTGGGCCAGGTGGGCGTCGAGCAGCTCGTCGAGCTCGTGCCGCGCGTCCACCCAGGTGAGCGCCGCCGCCCCGGCCCACACCGCGAGCACGAGGCCGAGCACCAGCGACAGCAGCCGCCCCTGCAGCGAGCCCGGCAGCCAGCGCATCACGGCGGCGCCTCGCGCAGCAGGGTGTAGCCCACGCCGCGCACGGTGTGGATGAGCGCGTTGCCAAGCTTGCGCCGCAGGTGGTGGATGTGCACCTCGATGGCGTTGCTCTCCACCTCGCGGCCCCAGGCATACAGCTGCTGCTCCAGCTGCTGGCGGCTGAGCACCCGGCCGGCGTTGAGCATCAGCACCTGCAGCAGGTCGAACTCGCTCTTGGACAAGACCACCGGTTCGCCCGCCTGGCGCACGGTGCGGGCCGAGGGGTCGAGCTCCACGTCCTGCGCGCTGAGGCTGTCGGCGGCCTGGCCGTGCGCCCGGCGAACGAGCGCGCGCAGGCGAGCCGCCAGCTCGTTCAGGTCCACCGGCTTGACGATGTAGTCGTCGGCCCCGGCGTCGAGGCCGCGGATGCGGTCGGGGACGGCGTCGCGTGCGGTGAGCACCAGCACCGGGGTTTTGTTGCCGGCGCGGCGCAGCAGGGCGAGGACCTCCATGCCGTCCTTGCCGGGCAGGCCAAGATCGAGCACGGCCGCGGCGTAGGGCTGGGCGCGCAGCTCCTGTTCGGCGATGTCGCCGCGGCGCACCCAATCGACCTCGAAGCCGAGCTGGCGCAGGCCGGTGCGCAGCCCGTCGCCCAGCAGGGGATCGTCTTCGACCAGCAGGATGCGCATGGCTTCTTCTTCTGGGCTTGGGTTCAGTCGTCGTCGTCTTCGTCGTCGCCGTCGTGGTGCCCGGCGGCCACCGAACGGGCCGGCGTCGCATCGCCAGCGGGTGCATGCTGCCATTGCCACCACCAGAAGGCGAGCACCGCGACCAGCATCAGTGCCGCCACGCTGCGCCAGGCCTGGGCGATGCCCTCGGCAGGTGGCACGGCCTTGCGGCCGGTGACCATGGCGCGCACGAGGTGCTCGCGGTGCAGGTGGCTGCTGATGAGCACGGCGGCGATGTGCACGCCCACCAGTGCCAGCATCAGGTTGGCCAGGGCTTCGTGCAGGTCTTCGAAGCGGTCGCCGCCCCACTCGGCGTAGGTGAGCCAGCCGGTCGCCGTCACCCCAGCGGCGAGCGCCAGCAGCGCGACGATCGCCAACGCCCCGGCCGGGTTGTGGCCGGCGTGGTGGCCGGGCTGGCCGGCGAGCAGCGAGCGCAGGTAGGCGAAGGCCTGGGCCGGCCCGCGCACGAACTGGGCGAAGCGCGCATGCCGGGTGCCGACGAAGCCCCACACGAGGCGGAAGACGACGAGGCCGGCGAGCGTGTAGCCCAGCGTCACATGCACCAGCCGCCAGCGCTCGCTTTCGGCGGTGAGGTAGGCGCCGGCGAAGCACAGCACCGTGAGCCAGTGGAAGGCGCGCACCGGCGCGTCCCAGACGAGGGGCAGGCGGCGTGGCGAGCGGCCGGGTGCGCCGTCTGGGTCAGCGGGGGATGCGGACGCGGTGTTCATTGAAATCTCCTTGGTCGGCCTGCGCATGGCAGGCGGTGCAGTTGGCGGGGCTCTTCACGGCGGGCAGCTTCCAGGTGGCCGGTGGCACCTCGTCGTGCTCGCGGGTGAACCAGGCCGAGCGGGTGATGCGGTCTTGTGGCGGCGGTGGCGCCGCGCGCTTGCCGGTGGCCGCGTGAGCGCCGAGCCAGGCCGAGAGCTCTTTCACCGTCGCCGCATCGAGCGAGGCGTCGCTGCCGAAGTGCTGCGGCAGGTTGGCCAGCAGCCGCTGCCAGGAAGCGGCCGGCAGCAGCCGGGGCGGGTAGGCCACGTGGCAGCTGCCGCACTCCTGGCGGTAGGCGGGCAGCAGCGGGGTGGGCGCCGCGTGCTCGTCTGCGCTGGCGGGTGGGGCGAGGCAGAGGCCGGGCAGAGCGGCGAGCAGCCACCGCCAGGGCCGGTGCGAAAGCACGGGCATCGATGGTGAAGAGTGTGTGCGCATGGGGGGCTCAGGGCTTGAGGCTGATCAACCAGGCCAGCACGTCGGCCTTTTCGGCGGTGGTGCATTCGCGGCCCAGCACGTCGTTGCAGTTGCGCTTGAACCACTTCTCGACCTTGGCGGGCTCGCTCAGGCGGCCGGCGTGGGAGGCCGGCGCCAGCGGGGCGATCTCGCGCCCGGTGGCCGCATGCCGGCCGGCGCCGGTGGGGCGGGCGCCGTGGCAGCTGGCGCAGCGCCACTCGCGGCCATGGCTGGTGTTGAAGAAGCGCTCGCCGCGTGCGGCGTCGGCCGGCGTGCCGGCCTGAGCGCTGTAGCCTGCGGCCAGCTCCTGGGGTGGCACGGCGCCGGCCGCAGCGCTGGCCACCAGGGCCGCGGCCGCCAGGGCGCGGGCCAGGGTGGTGCGTGGTGAGATGGGGCTCATGGGCAACTCTCCTTGGGGTTGCCATGGTGGGCGGCGCCGCTTAGCGAAGGCTTAGCCAGAACTCCGGCGCCTAAGCCCGGCTTAATCTGTGCACTGCAAGATGGGTGTCGCACCCGATGGAGGAAGCCCCATGTCGATGATGAAAGCGATGCTCCTGCCGCTGGCCCTGCTGATCGGCGCCTCGGCCGCCCGGTCGGCCGACTTCCAGCTCACCCCGGTCAAGCTGCCCGGCGGCGTGACGGTGTTCGGCACGGTGACCACCGATGGCACGGTCGGCCCGCTTGCACCGGCCAACCTGGTGGGCTGGCGTGTCACCGTGCGCACCGAGACGCGGCACGACTACACCCCGGCCAACGCGCCGCCCCAGAACATGCTCGCCGTTTCGGTCAGCGGTGACGGCCGCAAGATGCGGGTCACGACGTCGCCCGATGGCAACGGCGGCGCCCTGTCGTTCGGCACCGTCCAGCCCGAGGTGATGGTGCACGTGGCGAACTACGCCGTTGGCTGGCCGCCGGGCATGGGCTTCGCCATGTACCAGTACGGGGCCGATTTCGAGTATGCCGACCTGCCGGTGTCACCCACCGGCCAGCGCGTCGTCGCCCGCGCACCCGCCGGCAGCCATGTCTTCAAGCTGGTGCCGATTGCATTTCCGAGCGGTGCCAGCGTGACAGGCAGCATCACGAGCGACGGCAGCACCGGGCCGATCGGCCCGGGCCAGTTGCTGGACTGGCACCTCACGATGCGCCGGGCCGAAGACTCCGTCTACTACCGGGATGCCAACGGCTCCAACAGCCAGGTGCTGCCGGCGAGCGGGGGCCTTTCCACCGATGGGCAGGCACTGTTCGTGGCCCGGCCGGGCGGTTACTTGGGCTTCGGTGTGCCGGCCGTGCCGCCGGCCCGCGGGCGCGGCGCGGTGCCGGCTGATTTCAGCGCTTCAGCGCCACCCAAGGGCCAGGCCGGCTGGTTCGACCCTTTCGGCTTCGACTATGTGGCGCTGCGCTACGGCGGTAGCCGCTACCCGGTGGCGCAGGCCGTGCCTTGAGCGGCTGCCGAAGCCCTAACGCCGTGGTTGCAGGCTCTGCAACTCCGCCAGCGTGTTGGCGTTGAAGAAGGCACCAGATTCTTCGAACAGCACCTCGCTGCACCGGTGCTGCTTCGCCCAGCGGTCGATCTTGCGCTCGCCGGCGGTGGTGGCGCGCACCAGGCTTTCCAGCAGGCTGGCGCGCATCAGGCAGAACACCGGCTGCACCTGGGTGCTGCCGTCGGGCTCGCGGGTCGCGGCGATGGCGATGTCGGACTCGTCGCGTGCAAGCGCCTGCGCCAGGCGAGCCACCAGGTCGGTGGGGAAGTCGGGTGTGTCGCAGGGCACGGTGACGAGGTAGGGCGTCTCGCAGCGCTCCAGCCCCGCCAGGAAGCCGGCCAGCGGGCCGGGGTAGTCGGGCAGGGCATCGGGCCAGACGGGCGAGCCCATCGCCTCATAGGCGGCGAGGTTGCGGTTGGCGTTGACCAGGGTCGGGCCGACCTGCGGGGCCAGGCGCAGCAGCGCATGCAGCGCCAGCGGGATGCCGAGGTGGTTCTGCAGGCCCTTGTCGGCGCCGCCCATGCGGCTGCCGCGGCCACCGGCCAGCACCAGGCCGGTGATGTCTTCGCGAGCGATCGTCATCGGGTCATTCCAGCATGTCGAAGGCCTGGGTTTCCACTTCCACGAAGGCGCGGGTGAAGCCGGCGACGGCGTGCCAGACGCGTGCGGCCGGCTGCGCCTGCACCGCGTCGCACAGGCGCCCCAGCCAGGGTTGCAGGTGGGTGCGGAAGAAGCGCCGCTGGGCCTCGAGGTGGCAGTGGGCCGGGTCGTCGCCGGCGATCAGGTAGCGCATCACCTCGAAGCCGTAGGCGATGTGGTCTTCGGTCTCGCCGCGCTGTTCGTCGCGGGCCAGCCCGAGCGCGGCCAGGTCGCTGCGCAGCGCGGCCAGCGGCTTCTCGTGGAGAAAGCCGCTCAGGTAGTACGAGCCGTAGACGAAGACCTCGGGCTTGCCGACGCCGCCGAACAGCGCGTCGAACTCTTGCGCGGCGGTGGCCTGGCTGGTGGCGCGCAAGGCGGCCACGAGGTCGTGCCAGGGTATGTCGAGGTGGCCGCCGGGCTCGGGCGCTTCGGTCACGGCCACGCGGAACTGGGCCAGCAGCGCTTCGTCGGGCGGCGCCAGCCACAGGCGCGCCAGCAGGCCATAGAGCTCGGCGCGGGCCAGCTCTTCGCCGGCGTCCGGGGTCTGGAACTGCAGCGGGGCAGTCTTCACAAGTCGTTGATCCTCACTTCGTTGGGGTTGCTGAAGATGTCGACCACGCGGCAGTCGCTGCACATCTTGAGCCGCTCGGCCGCGGCACCCTGGAAGGCCGCGTGGCCGGCCAGCTTGGCCAGCATGTTCTCGACCGCCTTGAGCGTGCCGAAGGGCTTGCCGCAGCGCACGCAGGCATAGGGCTGCGCCTCGTTGAGCACGCGCGGCGCCTTGCGCGCGCGGCCCTCGTCGGCCAGCCACAGGCGCGGCTGCAAGGTGATGGCGTCTTCGGGGCAGGTGCTGGCGCACAGGCCGCACTGCACGCAGTTCTTTTCGATGAACTTCAGCTGCGGCCGCTCGGGGTTGTCGGCCAGCGCAGCTTCGGGGCAGGCACCCACGCAGGCCAGGCAGAGCGTGCAGCGCCCGGCGTCGACCTGCAGGCTGCCGTAGGGCGCGCCGGCCTTCGGCAAGGCGATCTCGTCGGGCACGGCGGCCGGCGCCTGCACGCGCAGGTGATCGATCGCCAGCTCCAGCGTCGAGCGCTTGTCGGCCTGGGCGGCGAAGCTGGCGCGCTGGCCCACCGAGGCGGCGGGGGGCGCACGCAGGGCCTGGTCGAGCGCCGCCAGGTCGCGCGCATCGCGGGCTTCGAGCAGGCGGATGTGCTCGCCGGCATAGCCCAGGCCTTGCAGCAGCGCCTCGGCCACGGCGGCCTGTTCCGCCAGCGCTTCGCGGTACCCGGGGGCCTCTTCGTCGGTCAGCAGCAGCCAGACCTGCGACGCGCCATGGGCGATGGCCATCAACCACAGGTCCAGGCCCACGCTGGCGGTGTGCCACAGCGGCAGCGGGATCACGCGTGCCGGCACGCCATGGGTGCCCGCGTCCACGCGTGCGGCGCGGCCCAGGTCGTCGACGAGGCGCTGGCCGGTGCCCTGGCTGTGCAGCAGCAGCGCCGGGGCCCGGCCGCCGGCGCGGTGGTAGGTGGCGAGCAGGGTGGCGATGCGCGTGCCCTGGTCGACCGTGCCCGGCGCGGCATAGGCCAGCGCGCCGCTCGGGCAGACGGTGGTGCAGGCGCCGCAGCCCACGCACAGGTGCGGCTCCACCACGATGCCGCCGGCCGGCTGGGTGCTGTTGCGGCTGCGGCCCTTGGCCGAGGCATCGCTGCGGATGGCGCTGGCCGAGCAGACCTCGATGCAGGCCTGGCAGCCGATGCGCTCGTTGCGGCTGTGGGCGCACAGGCGCTGCTGGTAGCGCACGAAGCGCGGCTTTTCGAAGCTGCCCACGGCATCGCGCAGGGCCAGCACCGCGTCCATCAGGCGGCGTTCGTCGTTGCCGGTGTGGAAGTAGCCTTGCGGCGGCGCGTGCATCGTGAAGGCCGGGTGGTCGCGCAGGTCGAGCACGAGGTCGAAGGCGGCCTGCTGCCGCTGGGGGCCGCGCTCGAAGTCGATGGCACCGGCGGCTTCGCAGGCTTGCACGCAGGCGCGGTGGCTCTTGCAGGCCCCGAGGTCGACCTGGTAGCTGAAGTCGATGGCGCCCTCGGGGCACACGGCGATGCAGGCGTTGCAGCGCGTGCAGAGGTCGGCGTCGATGGGGTTGTGGCTTTCCCACTCGGCTTCGAAGTGGCCGAGCCAGCCGGAAAGCTGCAGCAGGCGGCCGGTGTGCACCACCTGGTCGCGCTGCTGGGGCAAGGCGCCGCCGGTGCGGTCGACCAGCAGGCTCACCTCCAGGCCGCCGTCTCCGCTTGCAAGCGAGGCCGCGGCGCGGCTGGCGGCCTCGGCGGGGCCGATGACCAGCATGCGGCCGCCGGACTGGTAGGCCACCGTGGCCACCGGCTCGGGCGGGGGCAGCTGCGCGGCGGCGATGAGCGCTGCGAGCTTCGGCGTGGCCTGCGCCGCATCCTTGGACCAGCCACCGGTTTCGCGGATGTTGACGAAGCGGATCGGGCGCTCTTGCAGCGCTGGCGCGCCGGCGGTTTCTTCGCTCAGCGCGGCGAAGAGGCGCGCCTCCTGCGTGCAGGCCACCACCAGTGTGTCGCGCTCGTCCACGGCCGCCCGCTGGAAGAGCGGGGCTTCGCGGCGGCAGAGCAGGGTGTGCTGCTTCTCCAGGCCGTCAGCCGCCGTGCCCGGCCCCGCTGCCAGGGCCTGGCGCAGGGCCGGCAGGTCGAGCGGCATCGTCCGGTTGCAGTCGCAGATCAGTGTCTTCATCGGGAGCTGGCTTGAGTTCCTCGTCTTCTTCCTGGAAGAGGCCGAGGAAGCGCGCCTGGGCCATCTGGCGCAGGGTGCTGGCGGGCAAGGGGTCGGGGCGGCCGTAGTCTTCGATGTAGGTGTCGAGGCCGTCCATCACGTTGAAGTGCGGGTCGGAGAAAAGCTTCTTCAGTGCCGCATTCTTGACCTCTGGCGACACGCCCTGGGCGACGAAGCGGGTGAAGTCGGACTGGGGGGTGAGTGGCTCGGTGTCGGCCAGTGTGAGTGGCGGGGGGGCTGGTGCCTCGGCCACGGCAGCCGGTGGCGGCTCGGCGGGATGGGTGGGCTGCGCCACGGCCACGGGTGCCGGCCGGGGTGCGGGTGCCGGCGGCTCGGGCAGCACCTGGCCTTCTCGTGCCAGCGCCTTGCGGCGCGACCAGCGCGAGAGAAAACCGTCGGCCTCGGGCAGGGGGGTCACGTCGGCCCCTTGCGCCGCTCGGGTGGCAGGAAGGACACCGGACGCTGCCGCTTCTTGGGCTCGGGCCGGTAGTGGGCGTCGGTGTAGGCCTGCAGCAGCTCGACGAGCTCGGGCGACAGCGGCAGGTTGTCGACCCGCTCCTGCGCGTCCAGCAGGCGGCCGGCCTCGTGGTACGAGAGGGTGACGCGCTCGGGCGCGGCAAGCGACGGGTCGTCGTCGTCCACCCGCCACATCACGAACCACACCGGCTGGCCGCTGCTGAGGTTGAGGTGGTAGCCCTCGGCCTCGTCCGGGTGCAGTTGCACCGCGAATCCGGGGAAGGCCCACTGCGCCATGCGGCCATCGTCGTGCAGCAGCCGGGGTCCGCTGTCACCGGGCGGGCCGAAGCGGCCATCGTCGAGCATCACGGCGGCCAGCCGGAAGCGCCAGTCTTCCCAGGCGTTGGGCCGCGCCTCGCGCTCGAACACCACGGCCGCGAGCAGGTCCAGGACGCGGGGAACGACAGGCTCGGTCGCGGTCATTGGAGCCCCCTCGGCGCTACGCGCCGTCCCCCCGAGGGGAGCGAACGCCTTCGGGCGGCCGTGCGGCGCTCATTGCGCCGACACTACGCGCACCGCCGCCGGCTCGGGCAGGGGCTCGGAGTCGAAGCGCTCGAAGCCGGTGTAGCAGAGGAAGTGCTTGTTCGCCGCGCGGCCGAACAGGGCCATGCCCAGGCGCGTGGCGAGTTCGTGGCCCATGTGGGTGACGCCGTTGCGCGAGACCACGATGGGCACGCCCATGTGGGCCGACTTCATCACCATCTCGCTGGTGAGCCGGCCGGTGGTGTAGAAGGCCTTGTCTTCGCCGGTGACGTCATTCAGCCACATCCAGCCGGCGATGGTGTCGATGGCGTTGTGGCGGCCGACGTCTTCGACGAAGCACAGCATCTGGCCGCCCTGGAACAGCGCACAGCCGTGCACCGAGCCGGCCTGGCGGTGGATGCTGTCTTGTTGTCGCATCGTCTCGAGCATCGCGGCCAGCGTGGACTGGCGGATCCGTGCCTGCGCAGGCGGCGGCAGCGTGAGGCTCGCCACCTCGCCCATCAGGTCGCCGAAGACGGTGCCCTGGCCGCAGCCGGTGGTCACCACGCGGCGGGCGGTGCGGGCGTCCAGGTCGGCCAGGCCGTGGCGGGTGTAGACGGCGGCGGCGCCGACCTCCCAGTCGACGGTGATCGATTCGATCTCGTCGAGCCGGCCCAACAGGCGCTGGTTGCGCAGGTAGCCCAGCACCAGCAGCTCGGGTTGCTGGCCCAGTGTCATCAGCGTGACCAGCTCGCGCTTGTCGACGAAGACGGTGAGCGGCCGCTCGGCGGGGATGTGGATGCGCCGGCGTTGGCCGTACTCGTCGAGGATGTCGATCTCGCGCAGCAGCGGCACGCGCGCCTCGGTCATGCGCGGGGCGCGCACGGGGGGCGGCGGGGGCGTGGTCGTGCGGGCCGGGGTCATGTAGAGAGGAGCTTACTTCTTCGGGTTGGCCTGCGCGTCGGGTGTGGTCGTGCTGGGCGGGTTGGCGGCGGTGCGGGCGGGCGAGTGGGCGCCCGAGGCTTCGAGCGGTGGCCTGGCTTCGGCCGGCGGCACGTAGGCGAAGGGGCCCGGGTCGGTGCAGGCAGGGGTCTGGACCGGCGGCTGGGTGGGCTTGCCCGCCTTCTTCGCTTCGGCGAAGTAGTCCGCCGCCACCCGGTCCATCGATTTGCAGAGCTGGTAGTTGGCCACGTTGTTGCTCCAGGCGGTCTTGGCCGTGGCTTCGGCCGCCTTGGCCTTGGCTTCGTCGCTGAGCGGGGCGAGCTTGGCGCCGGCCGACAGCGCGAGCGGGAGCAGCAGGAGGGTGAGGGCGGTGTTTCGCATGGTGTGCGGCCTCATGGTGGGGTCAGGCCCGGCCGGCGGGCACGGTGGGCGGTACCGGCTCGGCCGAGCGCTGCGCGGGGATCTTGCCGGCGCGGATGTCGTCGTACCACAGCTGGTGGTGTTCCTCTGCCCAGCGCTCGTTCACGTAGCCGGTCTTCATGGCCCGCAAGGCGCCGCGCATGCCGATGGTGCCCATGTAGATGTGGCCGATGAGCACGCACATCATGAGCACCGCCACGGTGGCATGCACCATGTGGGCGATCTGCATCTGGCCACGTGTCTCACCCAGGCCGGGGATGAGCTTGTCCAGCACCAGGCCGGACGCCACGACGATCAGGCCCGGGAAGAACGCGCCCCACCAGTAGATGCCTTTTTCGCCGGCATTGAAGCGGTGCGACGGCACTTCGCGGTTGCTGAACATGCCACCGGCCTGGCGCAGCCAGGTGATGTCGGCCCGGTTGGCGATGTTGTCGCGGAAGAACACGATGAGCACGATGACCAGCGACACCGCGAACAGCGGCCCGACGAAGTTGTGCACCGTCTTCAAGGCGTAGGTCAGCCAACCGAACAACGTGCTGCCGATGAGGGGCAACAGCAGGAACTTGCCGAAGGCCATGACCAGGCCGGACACCGCGAGCACCACGAAGGCGCCCGCGTTCGTCCAGTGGGCGGCGCGCTCGAAGGGCGTGAAGCGCTCGATCTGGCGCCCGCCTTCGCCGTGGTCGTGACCCAGCGGCCCCTTGCGCCAATAGAACAGCCCCAGCGCGAGCACGGTGATGAACAGCAGCGAGCCGCCGTAGGGAATGATCCAGCGGTTGCGCACCTGGCGCCAGGCTTCGCCAGCGTTGGTATAGGCGGCGCCGGGGTAGGCGACGAAGGGCTGGATCAGCACCCCTTTCTCGGCGCCCGGCAGCGAGGTGGTGCCGCCCTGGTCGCGCACCGCACGCCACATGGGAGCGTTGTTGCCCGGCTGGGTCCGGGCGCGCTGGGCGTTGGTGTCGTCGGGCCGGGGCTCGGCGGGGGCGGTGGCGGCGGCTGGCGCGTCACCCGGCGGGGGCGGTGTCGATGCGGCCGGTGCCTGGGCACGGGCCAGGGCGCCGCAGGCCAGCAGCAAGGCGATGCACAGCAGGCCGGTGCGAACGGGGTGGTGCATGGCGGCTCCTTCGCGTGCGGGCTCAGCCGCCGGCCGACGC
Organism: Pseudomonadota bacterium; assembly: GCA_049322835.1. GTDB lineage: Bacteria > Pseudomonadota > Gammaproteobacteria > Burkholderiales > Burkholderiaceae_C > Ideonella. Next base: position 310,018 of record JBMOQN010000022.1, read on the forward strand.
GGCGGGGGCGGCGGGCGTGGCCGCGGTGGCGGGCACCGCAGGCACCGGCGAGCCACCCATGCGGCTGGCAGGCACGCGGGCGTACTCGTTCTGGCCCTCGGTGCGGGCGCGGATCTGGTTTTGCCAGCTGGCGTCGTCGCCGGCCGTCCAGCCGGCAGCCGTGTAGGCCTTGTCGGCACCCTGCGAGGGTTTGGTGTCGGCCTTCTTCAGGCGCGCCGCGTCGGACTGGGGTTTCTCGCAGCCGGCCAAAGCCAGCGCCATGCAGGAGGCAACCAGTGTGCTCAGCGCCAACCTCATGACTTGGCCCCGTCGGCGGGCGCGGCCGGTGCCGGCTGGCCTTGCGTCGGCTTGCCGTAGGCGGTGCCCCAGCCCCAGACCTCGCTGCCCTTGCCGCGCACCAGCACGCGGTTGCGGAAGATGTCGGCCACCACGTCACCGTCACCGCCCAGCAGGGCCTTGGTCGAGCACATCTCGGCGCAGGCCGGAAGCTTGCCCTCGGCGAGGCGGTTGCGGCCGTATTTTTCGAATTCCGCCTGGGAGCCGTTGTCTTCCGGCCCACCGGCGCAGAAGGTGCACTTGTCCATCTTGCCGCGCAGGCCGAAGGTGCCGTTGCTCGGGAACTGCGGCGCGCCAAAGGGGCAGGCGTAAGAGCAGTAGCCGCAGCCGATGCACACGTCCTTGTCGTGCAGCACCACGCCCTCGTCGGTGCGGTAGAAGCAGTCGACCGGGCACACCGCCATGCAGGGCGCATCGGAGCAGTGCATGCAGGCGACCGAGATCGAGCGCTCGCCCGGCACGCCATCGTTCAGCGTGACCACGCGGCGGCGGTTCACGCCCCAGGGCACCTCGTGCTCGGCCTTGCAGGCCGTGGTGCAGCCGTTGCACTCGATGCAGCGCTCGGCATCGCAGATGAACTTCATTCGAGCCATTGCTTCACTCCTGCGAACGGTTGACCGGGGTTCATGCCTTCTCGACCTGGCAGACCGTGGTCTTGGTCTCCTGCATCATCGTCACGCTGTCGTAGCCGTAGGTGGTGGCGGTGTTGATCGCCTCGCCCCGCACGACAGGCATCGCACCCTCGGGGTAGTAAGGGGCGAGATCCACGCCGCCCCACCGGCCCGAGAAGTGGAAGGGCAGGAAGACCGTGCCGGCGTCGACGCGCTCGGTCACCTGCGCCTTCACCTTCAGGCCCTTGAACTCGGGCACCGCGGCCATGGGCGGGGTCTTCACCCACACCCAGTCGCCATTGCGGATGCCGCGGTCGTTGGCCGCCTTGGGGTTGAGCTCGATGAACATGTCCTGCTGCAGCTCGGCCAGCCAGGGGTTGGAGCGCGTCTCCTCGCCACCGCCTTCGTACTCCACCAGCCGGCCCGAGGTCATGATGAGCGGGTAGGTCTTGGCCACGTCCAGGCTCTTGTCCTGCACGGTCTTGTAGAGCGTGGGCAGGCGCCAGAAGGCCTTCTTGTCGTCGTGCGTGGGGTACTTGGCGACGAGGTCGGGCCGGGTGCTGTAAAGCGGCTCGCGGTGTTTTGGGATCGGGTCGGGGAAGTTCCAGACGATGGCGCGCGCGCGGGCGTTGCCGAACGGGTGGCAGCCGTGGTTCTTCATCGCCACGCGGATGATCCCGCCCGAGGGGTCGGTCTTCCAGTTCTTGCCCTCGGCGGCCTTCTGCTCGGCTTCGCTCAGCTCGCTCCACCAGCCCAGCTTCTTCAGCAGGATGTGGTCGAACTCGGGGTAGCCGGTGGTGAGGTCGGCCCCCTTGGAGTGAGAGCCGTCGGCCGCGAGCAGCGAGGCGCCCTCGCGCTCGACGCCGAAGTTCGCGCGGAAGTTGCCGCCGCCTTCCATCACGTGCTTCGAGGTGTCGTAGAGGTTGGGCGAGCCGGGGTGCTTCAGCTCGGGCGTGCCGTAGCAGGGCCAGGGCAGGCCGAAGTAGTCGCCGTCGAGCACGTAGCCCGTGGCCTTGTCGATGCCGCCCTTGGCCTTGAGCGTCTTCACGTCGAAGACGTTCATGTTGCGCATGTGGGCCTTCAGGCGCTCGGGGCTTTGGCCGGTGTAGCCGATGGTCCAGACGCTGGCGTTGATCTCGCGCAGGATGGACTCGGGCTCGGGTTCGTCCAGCCCCTTCACCTTCTGCATCTTGTAGTTCTTGACCAGCTCCTTGCCGAAGCCCAGCTTCTCGGCGAGCTGGTACATGATCATGTGGTCGGAGCGCGATTCCCACAGCGGGTCGATCACCTTCTCGCGCCACTGGATCGAGCGGTTGCTGGCGGTGCAGGAGCCGCTGGTCTCGAACTGCGTCGAGGCCGGCAGCAGGTAGACCGCGCGGTTCTTGTTCAGGTCTTCGGGCTTGCCGGGCATGGCCGCCATGGCGGCGGTGGCGGAAGGGAACGGGTCGACCACGACCAGCAGGTCGAGCTTGTCCATCGCCTTCTTCATCTCGAGCCCGCGCGTCTGCGAGTTGGGCGCGTGGCCCCAGAAGAACAGGCCGCGCAGGTTCGAGTCCTGGTCGATCAGCTCGTTCTTCTCCAGCACGCCGTCGACCCAGCGCGACACCGTCATGCCCGACTTGGTCATCATGCCGGGCGCGTACTGTTTCTTGATCCACTCGTAGTCGACGCCCCAGACCTTGGCGAAGTGTTTCCAGGAGCCGTCGGCCAGGCCGTAGTAGCCGGGCAGCGAGTCGGGGTTGGGGCCGACGTCGGTGGCGCCCTGCACGTTGTCGTGGCCGCGGAAGATGTTGGTGCCGCCGCCACTGACGCCCACGTTGCCGAGTGCCAGCTGCAGCAGGCAGGAGGCGCGCACGATCGCGTTGCCGATGGTGTGCTGCGTCTGGCCCATGCACCAGACGATGGTGCTCGGCCGGTTCTCGGCCATGATCTTCGCGACCTTCAGGCAGGTGGCCTCGTCGACGCCGCAGGCCTCCTGCACCTTCTCGGGCGTCCAGAAGTTCAGCGCCTCTTCGCGCACCTTGTCCATGCCGTAGACACGGTCCTCGATGTACTTCTTGTCTTCCCAGCCGTTCTTGAAGATGTGGTGCATCACACCGAACAGGAACGGGATGTCCGAGCCCGAGCGGATGCGCACGTACTCGTCGGCCTTGGCCGCGGTGCGGGTGAAGCGCGGGTCGACCACGATCATCTTGCAGCCGGTTTCCTTGGCATGCAGCATGTGCAGCATCGACACCGGGTGCGCCTCGGCGGCGTTGGAGCCGATGTAGAGCGCCGCCCGCGCGTTCTGCATGTCGTTGTACGAGTTGGTCATCGCACCGTAGCCCCAGGTGTTCGCGACACCGGCCACGGTGGTCGAGTGGCAGATGCGCGCTTGGTGGTCGGTGTTGTTGGTGCCCCAGAAGCTCACCCACTTGCGCAGCAGGTAGGCCTGCTCGTTGTTGTGCTTGGACGAGCCGACGATGAAGATCGAATCGGGGCCGCTGGCCTGGCGAAGCTCCAGCATCTTCTTGGCGATCTCGTCGAGTGCCTGGTCCCAGCTGATCTTCTGGTACTTGCCGTCGACCAGCTTCATCGGCGTCTTGAGGCGGAATTCGCCGTGACCGTGCTCACGCAGCGCCGCGCCCTTGGCACAGTGGGCGCCCAGGTTGATGGGCGAGTCGAAGACCGGCTCCTGGCGCACCCAGACGCCGTTCTCGACCACGGCATCGACCGCGCAGCCGACCGAGCAATGGCCGCAGACGGTGCGGCGCACCTCGACCTTGGCGGCCCCATCGGCCGGCTTGGCCGGGTCGGCAGCCTGGGCCTTGCGCACCAGCACCAGTTCGGACGCCGCCAGGCCGGCGCCCACGCCGATGCCGGAGCGGCGCAGGAACGCGCGGCGGTCCATCGTGGGCAGCGCGCGGGCCAGGCCGCGCTGCAGGCTGCCGGTGAAACTCGAAGGCGAGACTTCGTGCGCCCGGGACGGCGCCGTGGCGCTTCTCGGGGCGGTGGTGCGGGTCAACAGCATGTCGTCTCCTGGTGCCGGCCGCTGCGCTGCGGGCGGCGACGGGTGCAGGACGCTCAGACCTTGGCGGTCTGGTAGTAGCGCTGGATGTGCTCGGTCAGGCGGTAGCCGGCGGGTTTGCCGGCTTCGGGCTCGGGCCCGGCGGGCGGCTCGGCCGCTGGCAATGCGCGCGGCAGCGTGGTGGCTGCGGCGGCCAGGGCGCCTACGGTGCCGGCCGCGGCGAAAAGGCGCCGGCGCTGGACGCCGGGCGGTTGCTGGGAATCGCTCATCGCTTCAACCCTCCGTGGCGGAGCCTGCCGCCCGTAGCTGCAAAGGTTTACATGCGGACGCGGGCTTGGCTTCGGGTCAAACCCTAGACCCGGCGGGAGGCGTCGTCAACCGGCTCGCCAGAAGGCCTCGTGCGCGGGGATGGCGGGGCGGCCGAGGCATCAGATTTGAGCGGGCAGAGGGCGCGTCAGCGGGGCGTGGCTGGCAGCAGAGGCCGCAGCGCGGGCCAGACGTTGTCGACGATCACCGGGTGCGCCTTGGCCAGCGGGTGGATGCGGTCGGGCTGGAACCAGTCCTCTGCGTCGGGCCGGTCGGCCACGCCCTTGAGCAGGAAGGGCACCAGCGGCACCGACTCGGCCTTGGACACGTCCTGGAAGGCCTTGGCGAAATCATCGGTGTACTGCCGGCCGTAGTTGGGCGGCACCTGCATGCCGGCGAGCAGCACCTTGGCACCGGCGGCCTTCGCTGCGCGGGCCATGGCGGCCAGGTTGTCGCGCGTCTGGGCCAGTGGCAGGCCGCGCAGCGCGTCGTTGCCCCCCAGCTCGATCACCACCACTTTGGGCGCATGCGTCTTCAGCAGGGCCGGCAGGCGGGTGCGCCCGCCGGCGGTGGTGTCGCCGCTGATGCTGGCATTGACCACCTCGACCGGGAACTTCTCGCGCGTGACGCGCTCACCCAGCAGCGCGACCCAGCCGCTGCCGCGGGCCAGGCCGTACTCGGCCGAGAGGCTGTCGCCCACCACCAGCAGCTTGGCGGGTGCCGCGGCGGCGAGCGGCCCGATGCTCAGCAGTGACGCGGCGAGCAGCCAGCGGCTACAGTGGGCCAGCCCGCGGCCAGCGCGGCGAAACCACGAATACACGAAGAACATCGATCGATCACCCATGTCAGAACCCATCATCGCCGTCGAGCACCTGACCAAGCGGGTGACCGACTCCACAGGTACCTTGACCATTCTCCACGACATCAGTTTCACGCTCCGAGCGAAAGAGTCCGCCGCCATCGTGGGCGCTTCGGGCTCGGGCAAGAGCACGCTGCTGGCGCTGATGGCCGGGCTGGACGTGCCCACCGAAGGCAAGATCGAGATCGACGGCGACGACCTTTTCGCGCTCGACGAGGACGCCCGCGCGGCGTTGCGCGCACGCAAGCTCGGCTTCGTCTTCCAGAGCTTCCAACTGCTGGGCAACCGCACCGCGCTCGAGAACGTGATGCTGCCGCTGGAGCTGGCCGGCCGGCGCGATGCGCGCGCGCAGGCCACCGAGATGCTGGGCCGCGTGGGGCTGTCTGAGCGGCTGTCGCACTACCCGCGCGTGCTCTCGGGCGGCGAGCAGCAGCGGGTGGCACTGGCGCGTGCTTTCGTGGTGCGGCCCAAGCTGCTGCTGGCCGACGAGCCGACCGGCAGCCTCGATTTCGCCACTGGCGAGACGGTGATGCAGCTGATGCTGGAGCTCAACCGCGAGGCCGGCACAACGCTGGTGATGGTGACCCACGACCGTGCCCTGGCCGAGCGCTGCGAGCGCCAGCTGCACATCGAGGCGGGCCGCCTGGTGAGCTGAAATGCACAAGGGCGCCCGAAGGCGCCCTTGCTGCATTCCCCATGTGGCGTGCGCGGATCCGGCTATGCCGGTCCGCTGCGCGAGCCCCAGAGATCCGAAGGGTCTCTTCGCGATCCTTGGGGCAGCCCCCGGCAGGGGGCGTGGGGGCTTACTGCTGCGTGAACTGGTAGTTGTTGGTCTTGGCCGACTTCTTCAGCGATTCCTGGTAGGCCTGCAGCTTGGTCTGCTCGACCTTCTGCATCACCTGGGGCTTCACGTCTTCGAAGGCGGGGAACTGGGCCTCGCGGGTGTCTTCCAGCTTGATGATGTGGTAGCCGAACTGGGTCTTGACCGGGGTCTCGGTCATCTGGCCCTTCTGCAGCTTGGTCATCGCGGCGCTGAACTCGGGCACGTAGTTGTCGGGCTTGGCGAAGTCGAGGTCGCCGCCGTTCTCGCCGGAGCCCGGGTCCTTCGATTCCTTCTTGGCCAGGTCTTCGAACTTCGCGCCGCCCTTGATGTCGGCGATCAGCTTCTTGGCCAGGTCTTCGTTCTCGACCAGGATGTGGCGGGCGCGGTACTCGGTGCCCGACTGCTCGGCCTTGATCTTGTCGTATTCGGCCTTGGCCTCGGCGTCGGTGGCCGGGTTCTTTTTCTTGTAGTCCTCGAACAGCTCGCGGATCAGCACCGACTGGCGCAGCAGTTCCATCTGTTCCTTGTAGCCGGCGCTGGCGGCGATGCCCTTCCGCTCGGCTTCCTGGACGAAGATCTCGCGCATCACCACTTCGTCGCGGGCCCGCTTTTCGAGGTCGGGCGTGACCGGCTGCTGGCCGCCGCGCGTGGCCTGCTTCAGCAGGGCGTCGACCCGGGACTTGGGCACGGGCTTGCCGTTCACCACGGCAACGTTTTGCGCTTGCACGGCCAGGGGCAGCAGGATCGCTGCGGCCGCCAGGGCCACGGTGGATTTCAGGTTCATGCGTGTCGCCTTCTTTGGTGACTCGTGACGAGTGTCGGAACGAGGGGGTTGCTTGTCTTCAAGTGCCGCGTCAGGCGCGACCCGGGTGCAACGCTTGGCTTCGCTGTCGCGTCGACACCGGGCGGCTTGCGCCGGCTGTTTCTTCAGGGCTCGTCGGGTGCGCGGGCATCGATCACCAGCGCATGAATGCCCTGCGGCATCAAAGTGCTCAAAGCATCATACACGAGGCGATGTCGTGAAATTCTGGTCAATCCCTCGAAGCGAGGGCTCACGATCCGCACCGCCAGATGGCTGCCTTCGCGGGCCCCGGCGTGGCCGGCATGGGCGGCGCTGTCGTCGCGAACTTCAAGCGCGACAGGGGCCAGCGCTTCGCGCAACCGGGCCTCGACGGCGCCCGCGCTGACGTGGGGCTTGGCGCTCATCGCTGCTCGCCCTCGGGCGGCGGGGCCTTGGCCGCGGCAGGCTCGTCGTCTGGCAGGTACTTGCCCAGGTACAGGCCCTGGGCGACGAAGAACACCAGCATCAGCGCGGTGGTGCCGAAGACCTTGAAGTTGACCCAGGTCGGCGTGTCGAAGTGGTAGGCGACCCAGAGGTTGAGCAGGCCCATGAAGCCGAAGAAGAGCACCCAGGCCAGGTTCAGGCGGCGCCATACCTGCTCGGGCAACTCGATCTGCTGGCCCAGCAGCGTGCGCAGCAAGTTCTTGCGGAACAGCGCCTGACTGGCCCAGAGCACCAGGCCCAGCGTCCAGTACAGCCCGCTCGGCTTCCATTTGATGAAGGTCTCGTTGTGGAACCAGACGGTCAGGCCGCCAAGCGTGACCACGAGGCCCAGGCTGACCCACAGCATCAGGTCGACCTTGCGGCCGCGCAGCTTGAGCCAGGCCACCTGCGCCAGCGTGGCCAGGATGACCACCACCGTGGCCAGCAGCACCGGCGCTTCCTTGACGCCGACCGCGCCGCCAGAGACCAGGAAGCCGAAGTGCTCGCTGGCGAAGGCGGCGGCCCAGTCGGTGTTCTTGTCCGCGTAGCGGAAGGTCGCGAAGAAAAGGATGAGCGGGAGGAAGTCGAGCAGCAGCTTCATCGAACACAACTTGGCCGAGCTGCTGCCCGGCGGGCCCCAATTACTCGGCGGCGAAGTTTATCGCTGCCGAATTGATGCAGAAGCGCTCCCCCGTCGGCTCGGGGCCGTCGTCGAAGACATGGCCCAGGTGCGAGCCGCACTTGGCGCAGCGCACCTCGACGCGCGTCATGCCGTGCGAGCGGTCGACCACACGCTCGATGCGGCCTTCATCGACCGCCTGCCAGTAGCTGGGCCAGCCGCAGCCGGCGTCGAACTTGCTGCCTGACTCGAACAGGGTCTCGCCACAGCCCACGCACTGGTAGACGCCGTTCTGCCAGTGGTCCCAGAAGCGGCCGGTGAAGGCGCGCTCGGTCGCGGCATGGCGGGCGATCTGGTACTCGGCCGGGCTCAGCTGGGCGCGCCACTCCGCATCGGTCTTGCGGACCGGGTAGCGCGGGTCGTCGTGGGGGTGCGGGGTGTCGCTCATGAGGAGCAGCTCACTTCAAGGTGTTGGGCCCAGTCGGGCGGGAAGGCGGCGTACGCCTCGTTCTCAGGCTGTTCGTCGAACGGGCGCTCCAGAACTTTCAGCAGGCGCATGGTCTCGTCGAAGTCGCCCGCTTCGGCGCGCTCGATGGCAGCCTGCGCCAGGTGGTTGCGCAGCACGTACTTGGGGTTCGCCTGGCGCATGCGCAAGGCCCGGGTCTGGTCATCGCTGGTTTCGTCGGCCAGGCGTGCGGCATAGCGCGCAGCCCACGCGTCGAAGCCGTCACGGTCGATGAAGAGATCGCGCAATGCGGTGTTGGCGGCGCCGGGGGCCGTGGAGAAGCGGCACAGGCGCCGGTTTGCGATGGTGAAGTCGGTCTTCTCGACCGCCAGCAACTGCAGCCACGCGTCGACGAGCCCGGCGTCGCCATCCTGCGCCTCAGACAGGCCCAGCTTGGCCCGCATCAGCGCGGTCATCTCGCGGCTGAAGACCTCGGGGTAGGGCGCGAGCGCGGCTTGGAGGCCGTCGACGTCGTCGTTGACCAGCGGCGCCAGCGCCTGGGCCAGCGCATGCAGATTCCACCAGCCGATCTGCGGCTGCGCGGCGAAGGCATAGCGGCCGCGGTCGTCGGAGTGGTTGCAGATGTGCCGCGGGTTGAAGCCGTCGAGGAAGCCGAAGGGGCCGTAGTCGATGGTCAGGCCCAGGATGGACATGTTGTCGGTGTTCATCACCCCATGCGCGAAGCCGACCGACTGCCACAGCGCCATCAGGCGCGCAGTCCGCTCGGTCACCTCCTTGAGCAAGGCCAGCACCGGCTGCGCCGCTTCCAGGCACCAGGGGTAGAAGTGATCGATGACAAAGTCGGCCAGGTGCCGCAACTCCGCCGGCTTGCCGTGGTGGGCGAAATGCTCGAAGTGGCCGAAGCGGATGAAGCTGGGGGCCACGCGCGTGGCCACGGCCGCGGTCTCCATGCGCTCGCGTCGCACCGGCAGGCGCGAGCCGGTGACGCACAGCGCCCGCGTGGTCGGGATGCCGAGGTGGTGCATCGCCTCGGAGCAGAGGAACTCGCGGATCGACGAGCGCAGCACCGCGCGGCCATCGCCCATGCGCGAGTAGGGTGTGAGGCCGGCGCCCTTCAGCTGGATCTCCGTCGGGCCGGCCGGCGTGTCCAGCTCGCCCAGCCAGAGTGCGCGGCCATCACCCAGTTGCCCGGCCCAGACCCCGAACTGGTGGCCGCTGTAGACCGTGGCCAGCGGCCGCATGCCGGGCCAGGTCGCGTTGCCGCTGAAGACCTGCAGCGCCAGCGCCTCGCCGTGGGGCGGAGCCGCCTCGCGCCAGTTCGCCGGCAGGCCCAGGCTGGCGGCGCAGTCGTCGCTCCAGGCGACCCAGTGCGGGTCGGGCAGGCCCGCGGCGGGCAGCTCGGTGTAGAAGGCCGGGCCCAGGCCGGCGAAGCGGTTGGGCCAGGCCGGGGCCGTAGGGGAACGTGCGTTCATCGACGCGAGTTTAGGCAGCTGGCCGGCGCGAGGCGGCGGCGGGGTCTTGGCGGCCCCTTCAGAGCTTCAGGCTGAACTGCAGGTACACCGCCCGCCCGGGCAGCGGTATGTCGAAGGGCAATGACACGTAGGGCACGCCGTGGATGCTGGGCTCGCGGGCGTCGGCGTCAAATAGGTTGCGCACCGTCAGCGCCAACGTCCAGGGTGATCTCGCCGGCTCGGCGCGCAGGTTCAGGTCGACCGTGGTGTAGTCGGCCACCGGCGGGCGGTTGTCGGCGGCTTCACGCCTGCGCTCGGCCACCCGGTTGACCTGGCTGTTCGCGCGCCAGCCCGGTGCCACCCGCCAGTCGGCGCGCAAGTTGGCATGCTGACGCGGGGCGAGACCGGCATCGCGGCCGGTGTCGGCGTCGGTGGTGCGCTGCAGGCCATAGCTGGCCGCCAAGCGCAGGGCACGGCTCGGCTCCCACTGAGCCTCCAGCTCAAGCCCGCGGCCGTCCTGCTCGCCCTGGTTCACGAAGGTGATGGTGGCGGGGTCGGTGCGGATGATGTCCTTCTGCCGGAAGCGGTAAAGGTTCAGACCCAGCCGTGCCTGTGCGCTGGGCTGCCAGCTGAGGGCCGCTTCCAGCGATCGCAGCGTCTCGGGCCTGAGCCGGGGGTTGCCGATGGCCGCCGGGTTGTTGATCACGTAGAGCTCGGTGAAGGACGGCGCCCGGAAGGCGCTGCCGACCATCAGCTTGGTGGTGAGGTTGTAGGCAGGCTCCCAGGCCAGGGCAATGCGTGGGTGGGTGGTGCCGCCGAAATCGGAGTAGCGGTCGTGTCGCAGCCCGGCAGTGAGCGCCAGGTCGGGCGCGACCGACCATTCGTCCTGCACGAACGCATGCAGGATGCGGCGCGCATGCGGCGTGGTGAAGGGCGCGGTGTCGGTCACGTCGGTCTCGTCTTCGAGACTGCCGGTGCCGATGGGGCTGAAGTCGGGGTTGAAGTTCTTGGTTTCGCGCAGCCGGTACATGTCCTGCAGCGTGTAGCCGGCGCCCATCCGGACGCGGTGGCCTGGCGCGCCGGTATAGATCGCGTTGGCCTCGAGCCGCAGGTGGCGCTCCCACTTGGCCGGCGCGCCGATCATGCCGTCCTCGAAGGTGCCAAGACCCAGGTTGGTGCCAGCCGGGAACAGGAACAGGTGCGAGATCTCGTTGTAGTGCGCGACATGGACGCGGGTGCCCAGGTCCCAGCCTGGACGCCAGGCGGCGTCGTGCCAGCCCAGGTCGAGGTCGATGCGCTCGCTGGAGCTGCGGCCGTTCGGGTCCAGCGCCTGCGCGATGCCGGTGCCGGAGCCCAGGCCCCAGACATGCTTGTAGCTGGCGCGCAGGCGCCATGCGCCTTGCTGCAGGTCGAGTGCGCCGTCGAGGATCTTGTGGGCGTAGTTCGGTGCGCCTGGCGCCAGCGACACCGGCGGGACGCCGATCGCGGCGAAGATCGCGTCGAGGCCGGTCTGGGCATCGGCCTCGACGGTCGGCCGGGCGCCCTCGGTGTCGCGGAACGAGAGGTAGGCCGCCACGTCCACGCCGCCATGCCGGCTCCCGTGGAGCGCCCAGCCCGCCGTCGTGTCGAACGACCCCCCATAGCCGCCCAGGCGGGTGCCTCCGATGTCGGTCACGCCCTTGGTGATGATGTTGACCACACCGGCGTAGGCGTCTGCGCCGTAGAGCGCCGAGCCGGGGCCACGGATGACCTCGATGCGGGCGATGTTCTCGACCGGCTGGCCACCCCAGTTGATCCCGCGGTCGCCGGCGTAGACACGGGTCAGTGGCATGCCGTTGACGAGCATCAGCACCTGCGGGTTGGTGATCGTGCCGCGGATTCCGCGGATGGTGTACATCGGCGTGTGGCCCAAGGTCGAGCGCGCGACATGCAGGCCTGGCACGGTCTCCAGCAGTTCGTCCAGGTCCATCGCGCCGCTGGCCAGGATGTCCTCGGCGGTGATGACCGTGGCCACCGACGGCGCGCGGGCCACCGGCACGCGCGAGCCGGTGGCGATGCTGACGAAGGACTTGTCGCCAAAGGCCATGGCCAGCTCGTCCTCCTCCGACAGCTCGGCGGCGTGCGCGGGCCAAGCCAACGCCACGGCCAGGCCGAGAGCGATGAGGAGGTACTGCATGAGGTGGTGCCGCGGTGTGGCCAGGCGAGGATAGGCCGGGCCCTGCGGCAGGGCAAGTGCAGTTGCCTGGCCGCGCGCTGCGGCGGCGGTCTTCAGCCCGCCCAGCGCCGCAGTGCCGGGCCGCTGTAGCGGATCGCCTCGCAGGGCAGCGGCAGCAAGGTGCCGGCCGGCTGCTCGCGCGCATCCAGGTAGACCGGCGGCATGCCGGCCAGGAACGACGGGAACATGAAGAGCGCGAACTGCTCTGGCGTCATCCCCAGGTCGGCGCCGAAGGCCGACACCAGGCAGCCGTAGTTCAGCCGCAGCGGCCTGCCCAGCGCAATGAAGTGGCGCTCGACCTCGAAGGCCAGCTTCAGGTAAGGTCCGTCGGCCAGGCCCAGGCCCCGGGCAAGCGCCATGGTCGGCTCGATGCGTTCGTCGCCGTCGAGCAGGGGGCGGCCATAGCCGGCGATGCGGCCGTGGTCACGCATTTCGCGGGCGATGCAGTCGGCCAGGCTTTCGCCTGCATCCAGCGCGCGCCGCGTGCGCAGGAAGAAGCCGACGGCCTGCAGCTCGTTGCCGCGGCCGTAAATGTGCGCCTCGGAGACCGCGAGCGCGGCGGCGATGCCCAGGTTGCCGGTGCTGCGCGACGAGCCCGCGAGCGCCGCCACCCGGTTGTTCCAGATCCGGGCGTCGGGGTAGCTGGTGTTCACCCACAGCGCATGCATCAGCTTCAGCTCGTGGGTGGCGTAGCGCCGGCCGGTGATGCCGAAGGCGTAGAGATCGAGCCAGTCGACGCCGGCCAGCTCGGTGTGCAGGTCTTGCCCGCGGTAGCTCACGCGGCGGTCGGGCCGCAGGCCACCCACACGCGAGCGCACACGGCCGACGGCATCGGTGCGCAGGTCAGGGTTGGGGTTCATCGGCGATCTCGTGGGCAAAGAAGGGAAAGCGCTTGTAGGCCAGCCGCTGCTCCAAGGCGTGGGCCGCAGCGCCGGGCAGGCGCAGCAGCAGCCACAGCATCTCGGCGGCTTCGGGCGCGAGGCCGAGGTCGGCCATTGCCGCGGCCGCCACGCCAGTGATGGCCAGCGGCCGGCCGGCCCAGGATTCGAGCGCCTCGCGGTGGGTGTGCAGCCAGGGCAGGTGTGGGCCCGGGCTGGCCAGGGCCAGGGCCGCGAGCGCCTGCACCACCGTGCCGGCGCAACGCGTGCCGTGGGCTTCGAAGCCCGGGCGGTGCCCCGCCTCGGGCCAGATCGAGGCGGGGTGCGCCGGCGGGCTTTCGAGCGTGGCCTGCCAGGCCGTCGGGTCGGTGGCGCAGCGCTGCCATGCACTCACGGCCCGTGCCAGCTCCTGCCCACCGCCCAGCCGGCCGGCGCCCACCGAGAGCGCGGCCACCAGGCAGGCCGCCGCGGGCGAGCCGCCCACGGCACCGCACATGGCCGCGTGCACGGCGGGGTCGCGCGGGCCGGCATTGGCCAGCGCCACCGCCAGGGCCTCCAGCAGCCGCGCGTCGGCTGCGGGTGGCTTCTCACCACGCCACAGCAGCAGCAGCATCTCGGCCCAACTCGCGCGGCCGACGAGCTCGCCGGCCACGTCATAGCCTCGGCACAACGCCTGGCGTGCGGCAAAGGGGTCGCCGGCTTCAGGCTCCTCGTGCCACAGCGCCGTGTGGAGGGCGGTCTCGGTGGCCAGGGCGCTCACTTCACGGCCCCCAGGGCCTTGAGGCGCTGGATCATCGGCGGCACCTCTTCGCGATCGATGCGCACGTCGATCAGCGTCGGGCCCCGGCGCGCGAAGATCGCCTCGAAATCGAGCGCCTCCAGGTCGGCCGGCGACTCGGCCACGTGGCCGGGCACGCCCATCGCGCGGGCCATGGCGGCGAAGTCGACCTGGGGCAGCTCGAAGCCGATCGGCTCGGCCTTGGCCAGGCGCTGGCCGTGCATGACCATGCCGTAGGCGCTGTCGTTGAGCACCACGTAGACGACGGTCAGGCCCTCGGCGGCGGCGACACCGATCTCCTGCCCGCTCATCAGGTAGCTGCCGTCGCCGGTGATGCACACCACCGGGCAGGCGGGGTTGCCGCGCGCGATGCCCACCGCGGCGCCGATGGCCCAGCCCATGGGGGCGAAGTCCATCATCACCCGGAGCCAGCTCGCGGTACCCGAGCGCCGCTCCGGGCGGCCGTCCGGCAGGGCCGGGCTGGCGGTGCGCGAGCCGCGCCGGTTGCGCGGCTGCAGATAGTGCACCGCCCAGATCATGCTGTTGCCGGTGTCGGCCAGGAAGCGCGTGTTCGGCGGGCAGCGGCGTGAAAGCTCGCGCATCAGCCTCTGGGGCTTCACCGGGGTGCTGTCGGAGTCCACCTGGTCGGGCGCATGCAGCGCGACGTGGGGGTTGGCTGCATCACCGCTGGTGGCGGGCAGGCTGACCACGTTGTTGGCATCGTTGGCGGCCAGCCCGTCGATCAGGGCGCGGCAGACGGAGAGGATGTGGCCCCGCACATGCAGGCGGGCCATCGGCGATCGCATCAGGTGCTCGTCGGATGGGTCGACATGCACCAGCCGGCTGTTCAGCAGGCCCTGGTGCCAGCCGGCGCTGGCCAGCTCGCTGAAGGCGGTGCCGAACGCGACGACCAGGTCGGGCTGCTCGCGCAGCAGCGCGTCGGCGCTGGCGTGGCCACCGAAGCCGAAGACACCGCGGTAGGCGTGGTGGCGTGGGTTGATCAGGCCCTTGGCGTCCGGTGTGCTGATGAAGAGCGCGCCGGTCAGGTCGACCAGCCGCATGATGGCCTCGATCGCCTCAGCGCAGCCTGCGCCGACGAGGAACACCGGGCGTTCGGCCCGCTCGATCTCGCCGCGCAGCGCGACGAGGGCCTCCAGGTCGACCAGGGCCGGCCGCGCATAGACCAGCGCGCTGCGGTCAGCTTCCTGCGAGGGGGCGGCCACGGCGCCGCGCAGCAGGTCCACCGGGATGGACAGGTGCACCGGCCCTTGCGGCGTCTGGAAGGCGCGCATCAGGGCGGCGATCAGCTTGGTTTCCAGCTGGTCGGCATGCGAGACCAGCGAGTTGTAGCGTGTGCAGTGGCGCATCATGCCCACGGCATTGATGCCGGTGCAGCTCGATTCCTGCAGCGCGCCCCTGCCGAAGTTGCGCAGCGGTGGCTGGCCGGTGATGACCAGCATCGGCACATTGTTGGCGTAGGCGGTGGCGACGCCGGTGATGAGGTTGGTCGCACCAGGCCCCGAGGTGGCCACGCAGACACCGATGCGGCCGGTCTCGCGGGCATAGCCGTCGGCCATGAAGGCGGCGCCGGCCTCGTGGCGGGCCACGACCGCACGCGGCCCGCCGCGGCGCTCGCTGCGGGCGAGGGCGTTGTACATCGGCTCGATGGCGCCGCCGGGCACGCCGAAGACGGCCTCGACGCCCAGGCGCTCCAGGTAGGTGACGATCAGCTCCGCCGCCTCGATGGTCGAGGCGCCCTCCGGGCTGGCCGCGGTGTCGGGTTGCGACGTGGCGGCGCGTTTCAGGTTGTCCATGCGTTACAGCTCCAGTGCATGTCGTTTTTTGGAACCCTCGGCCCGCGGCAAAGCTGCGGCCGCGGCAGGGCCGCGGTCGCGTCCGACGCATCGACGGTGAATGCGGCGCGCGAGGGCATGGCGACGCCTGGGGCTGTCTCGCAGCCCTCCAGGCGTCTCGCGTGAATCTCCCTGGTGCGAACTGGCGGGACCCAGGCCCGTGCGCAGTGGGGGCCGGGGGCGTCCTCATCGACGGCTGCCGAGGGCGGGGAGCCCCGGTGGGGTCGGCGTGCCGGGGCTGCATGTCGCAACACCGCTGGCGGCGCCGGCCGTCGAATCAAGTCGCCGTGCGCATTGATTTGTTACCGAACGAAACTATTGTCGAGTCAATGTGTCGCGCGGTGCAAGGGTTTCCACGGTGCGTGTTCGTGACTGAATACGCGGCCTGACCCGCGACTTCACGGGATTGCGCTAAAGCCGGCAGGCCAGCGTGACGTAGATCGCGCGCCCCGCCAGCGGCAGGTCGTTCGGCAGGGAAACGTAGGGCACGCCGTTGGGGCTGGGCTCGCGGGCATCCGCGTCGAAGAGGTTGCGCGCCGTGAGCGCGAGCCGCCACGAGCCGTCGGCGGCGTGGGTGCGCAGGGTCAGGTCGACCGTGGTGTAGTCGGCCACTGGCGGGCGCGCATCGCCGGACTGTCGCTCGCGGCCGGCGACCCAGTGGGCCTGGGCGTCGGCGTGCCACCCGCGCACTGGCTGCCAGTCCACCCGCAGGTAGCCGCGGTGGTGCGGCGAGAGCCCGGGGTCGCCGTCGGTCAGGGCATCGGTCGAGCGTTGCACGGCGTAGTGGGCCGCCAGGCGCAACTGCCGGCTTGGCTCCCACTCGGCCTCGATCTCGGCGCCGTGGCCGCTCTGCTCGCCCTGGTTGCGGTAGACCAGCGTGCTGTCCAGCGTGATCAGGTCGGTCAGCCAGTGGCGGAACAGGTTCAGCCCGAGCCGGGCGTTGCTTGCCGCCTGCCACGACCAGGCAGCTTCCAGCGTCCGCATCTTCTCGGGCGAGAGGGCGGGGTTGCCGATCGCCGTGGGGTTGTTGATCAGGTAGAGCTCGCTGAAGGCCGGCGCACGGAAGGCGGTGCCGTAGAGCAGCTTCGCGGTGATGTCGTAGCTGGCGTCCCAGACCAGTGCGACCCGCGGGTTGGTGGTGCTGCCGAAGTCGGAGTAGTGGTCGTAGCGCACGCCGGCCGTGACCGCCCAGTCCTGGGCGATCGACCACTCGTCCTGCAGGTAGGCGTGGGCCACGTTGCGCTGGTGTGGGCGCATGAAGGGCACGGTGTCGGTCACGTCGGTCACATCTTCGAGCGAGCCGGTGCCGATCGGGCTGAAATCGGGGTTGAAGTTCTTCGTCTCGTGCAGCCGGTACATGTTCAGGTTGGCGTAGCCGGCGCCGAAGCGAATGCGATGCCCGGCCAGGCCGGTGTAGGTGGCGGTCGCTTCGAGCCGGGCCTGACGTTCCCACTTGGCCGGGGCGCCGATCATGCCGTCCTCGAAGAAGCCGCCGCCGAGGTTGGTGCCGGCGGGGAACAGTACGAGCTGCGAGCTTTCGTCGTAACGTACGGCGTGGGCCCGCAGCGTCACGTCGAGGCCGGGGCCGGCTGCGCCGTGCCAGCTGAGGTCGGCGTCGATGCGTTGGCCGGTGTTCGTGCCGGTCGGGTCCAGCGCCTGTGCGACGCCCGCGCCCGTCTGCAAATCGTAGACGCGCTTGTAGCTGGTGCGCAGGCGCCAGCCCTCGAAGCCGAGGTCGAGGGCGGCATCGATCAGCTTGTAGCCGTTGTTCATCGGCCCGGGCGCCAGCGACACCGGTGGCACGCCGAAAGCGCCGAAGATGGCGTCGAGGCCGGTCTGCGCGTCGGCGGTGACGGTGCGGCCGCCGCCGTCGGTGGTGTGGTGGGCGAGGTAGCCCGCGACGTCGACGCCCGACCAGCGGCCGCCGTGCAGCAGCCAGCCGCCGCCGGTGCCGAAGGAGCCGGCGCGCACGCCCAGCTCGGTGCCCGCGATGTCGGCCGCGCGTTTGGTCTGGATGCTGATCACACCCGAGTAGGCATCGGCCCCATAGAGGGCCGAGCCCGGGCCGCGGATGACCTCGATGCGTGCGACGTTCTCGAGCGGCTGGCCGCCCCAGTTGAGGCCGCGGTCGCCGGCGTAGATGCGGGTCTGCGGCACGCCGTCGACCAGCATCAGCACATGCGGGTTGGTGAGCGTGCCCCGCACGCCGCGGAAGGTGTAGATCGGCGCGTTCAGCACCGGCGAGCGCGAGACATGCAGGCCGGGCACGGTCTGCAGCACCTCGTCCAGGTCGGCGGCGCCCATGGCCCGGATGTCCTCTGCGGTGATGACCGTGGCCACCGAGGGTGCCCGGGCCAGCGGCACGCGCGAGCCGGTGGCGATGCTGACGAAGGACTTGTCGCCGAAGGCCATGGCCAGTTCGTCTTCCTCCGACGGCTCGGCGGCATGTGCAGGCCAGGCCATGGCGGCCGCCAGGCCGAGTGCGGTGAGGATGGGGTGCTGCATGGGGTCCGACATCTGGCCGCGGCCGCGACCGCAGGTTTGGCCGCGCGAGGATAGGCCGCCCTCGTTGGCGGGGCAAGGCGCAGATGCCCGGCTGTGTCGCCGAAGCCGCATGCGGCCCGCCGATCAGGCCGGCGGCAGCCAGCGCAGTTGCAGGTGCTCGGTCAGCAGGGCGATCAGGCGCGTGCGATCGACCGGTTTGGGCAGGAAGGCCACGGCGCCGGCGGCCAGGCCCCGCTGTTCGTCTTCGGTGGCCGCGTTGGCCGACACCATGATCACAGGCAGGTGGGCGGTCTCGGGACTTTGGCGCAGCTGCAGGGTCGCCTCCAGCCCGTCCATGATCGGCATGCGCACGTCCATCAGAACGATGTGGGGCGCCACCAGGCGCACCTGGTCCAGCACCTGCAGGCCGTCGGCCGCCTCGTGCGTCTCGAAGCCCAACTGATGCAGCAGTTCACACAGCATGCGACGGTTGACCATCACATCATCGGCCACCAGGATGCGCCGGCGCACACCCTCGTAGCCAAGAACGGCGGGCGCCGCTGCCGGAGACTGCGCAGCCGGTTGATCGTGGGCGGGTGCCAGCTCGAGTTCGAACCAGAAGGTGCTGCCGACGCCCGGCCGGCTCTGCACCTGGATGTCCCCGCCCATCAGCCCCACCAACTGGCGGCTGATGGCCAGCCCGAGCCCGGTGCCTGCCGAGCGGCGATGTGCCTCGCCGGCCTGCTCGAAAGGCTGGAACAGCCGGGGCACCACCTCCGGGGCGATGCCGATGCCGCTGTCGGACACGGCGAACCTCAGCCGGACGAAGCCTTCGCGGGCAGTGGCTTCGCCGCGTGACAAGGCGAGCGTCACGTGGCCCGAGTCGGTGAACTTCACCGCGTTGCCCAGCAGGTTGATCAGCACCTGGCGCAGGCGCTTCTCATCGGCCACGACGGTCTCGGGCAGGCCATCGCCCAGGGCGACGTTGAAGACCAGCCCCTTCTCCTCGGCCTTCAGCCGCACGATGTCGCCCACGCTGCCGAGCAGCGACTGCAGACGCACCGGTGCGGGGTAGAGCTCGATGCGGCCGGCCTCGATGCGCGCCAGGTCGAGGATGTCGACGATCAGCGTCAGCAGGTGCTCGCCGCCGGCATGGATGTTGTCCAGCCCGGCGCGCTGGCGGCTCGTCAGGCCGCCGTCCATCTTCAGGATCTGGGCGTAGCCGATCACCGCGTTCAGCGGCGTGCGCAGCTCGTGACTCATGCGCGCGAGGAACTCGCTCTTGGCCGCGCTGGCCGATTCGGCGGCCTCCTTGGCGACCTGGAGCTGCGTGGTGCGTTCGCGCACTGCGGCTTCGAGCCGCTCCTGGTGGTGACGCAGTTCGTCTTCCCGGCCGCGCTGGGCGATCACCATGCGGTTGAAGGCCTGCGCCATCTGGATCACGTCCAGCGTGCCGGCGCCGGTGTCGGCCAGCACCTGGGGGTCGCCACGCTCGGCCTGCACCATGGCATTCGCCAGGTCGGTCAAGGGGCGCGTCAGGCGGGTGGCCAACAGGCGGATCGCGAGCACGAACAGCGCGGCGAACGACAGCGCGATGGCCAGGTTGGTAAAGAAGATCTGCGCGGTCATGCGGCGCAGCGTGGCCTTCGCCTGCACCACGCGCACATCGCCTACCAGCACGTCGCGGCTCTCCTCGACATCGAAAGGGGTGCCCGACTGGCGCGCCACCACCGGTGCGGTGAAGTGCCAGGCGTCTTCCGTCTCGGCCGCGACGCGAGCGGGCCCGAGGGCGGGCGGCGGCAGGGGGGCTTCCACGCCGGTGCGGCCTTCGGCCAGCAGCACCGTGCCGTCGGTGCCCCGCATCTCGACGCCGATCACGTCCGGCGCGGCCAGCGCGGCGCGCACGGCGCCGGCCGCGTTGTCGGCGGACCCGGACATCAGGGCGAGCGCCCCCTGGCTGGCCAGGCCCTCGGCGACCCGCTGGCCCTGCTCGACCAGCGTGGCGCCGATCTGCCGGCTGGCCTGCCATGAGCTCACCAGCGAGCTCGACAGCGCCAGCAGCAGCACGCCGGCCGAGGCCAGCATGCTCAGCTGCCGGCGAAAGCTGGCGGGCGGCCGCCCCGAGAGGGAAAGGCCGGCCAGCCATGGCAGGAAGAGGCGTCGCATCATCATGATTCGGGGTACAGCTTGTCGATGCGGTGGACGCGCGGGTCGAGCGCGATCCCGAGGTGGGCGGCGGTGCGCTGGTTGGCCGCGGACAGGACGTCGCGCAGCGGCAGCAGCCCGCGCGGTGGGCGGCGCGGGTTGGCGAGTGTCTCGACCGCCGAGAGGCCCAGGCTGCGGCCGAGTGCGGCGTTGTCCGGGTAGGGCGCAAAGAGGGCGCCCCGCTTCACATGCACCGCATTGCTGGACACGAGAGCAAAGCTGCGCTGCCAGGACTGCTCCAGCAGCAGCGGCAGCAGGGCGGCTTCCTCGACAGTGGTCGAGTCCTGGGGCAGCCACAGGGCATCGCGCTTCGGCTCGATCGCGCCGAGCAGCTCCTTGTAGGCCCGGGTGGCCTGCATCAGGTCGCCGGCCTCGTGGGCGAGCAGTTCCATGCCCAGCGCGCGCGCCGCCTCGTGGCCGAGGCGCAGCAGCCAGGCATTCTGCTGCGGGTTCAGCACGACGAACACACGCCGGGCTGCAGGCAGCAGGCGGCGCAGGCCGGCAAAGACGAGCGCGGGGTCGGGCGCGAGGCTGTGGACGGTGTGGGCCTGGGCCTGCGCCTCGGGCACGCCCAGCACACAGCCGGCGACGACGGCCGCCGAGGTGTTGATGGCCTGCACCGCCTTCAGCCCACTGCGGCCGAGGGCGATGATCACCCGCGGGTCGCGCTTGACCAGGTCGGCGGCCTGCGCCGGCTCCAGGCCCTGGCCCGCCACGGCGAAGGCCGGCACCGGGGACTTCACCTGCTCCCGGATGCCTTCAAGAATGGTGGCAAAGACCTGGCGGAAAGGCTCGCCGATGTCCGGGTAGAGCACGGCGATTGCCGGCGCGGGCTGCTGGCCGACTGCCGGCCGGCCCGCCAGCGCACCGGCCAGGATCAAGCCCACACCCAGGGCGTGCCGCCGGGAAGGCAGCTCACACGGCGGGTGGGGCGACACAGTGGGCGAACGGCATGGTCTGGACCAGCGAATCTAGCACCCCGCCCGGCAGCGTAATCACGAGACACGCCACCGAAGTCACTAAGATGGCCCGTACCAGACATCCAACACCCCTGCAGGAGACACCATGCCCGCACTCGCCGGCCAGATGATGCACATGCCGCTGTTGATCTCGTCGCTGATCCGCCACGCGGCGCGGCATGCGGCCGACACCGAAATCGTGTCCAAGCGGGTCGAGGGTGACCTGCACCGCACCACCTGGGGCCAGGTCGAGCGTCGAGCGCGGCAGGTGGCGCAAGCGCTGAAGCGGCTGGGCTGCACCGATGGCGACCGGGTCGCCACCCTGGCATGGAACGGCTACCGCCACCTGGAGCTCTACTACGGCGCCTCGGGCTCGGGCCTGGTGCTGCACACCATCAACCCGCGCCTGTTTCCCGAGCAGATCGCCTGGATCGCCAACGACGCCGCCGACAGCGTGCTGTGCTTCGACCTCACCTTCCTGCCGCTGGTCGAGAAGCTGGCGTCGGCGATGCGGTCCGTGAAGCACCTCGTGCTGATGACCGACCGCGCCCACATGCCGGCCAGCACCCCACTGGCCAACCTGCTGTGCTACGAGGAGCTGGTCGAGGCCGAGGACGGCGCCTACGAGTGGCCGGCCCTGGACGAGAACGCCGCCTCCAGCATCTGCTACACCTCGGGCACCACCGGCCACCCCAAGGGCGCCGTCTACAGCCAGCGCTCGACCGTGCTCCACGCGTATGGCTCGGCGCTGCCCGATGCGATGGATTGCTCGGCCCGCGACGTGATCCTGCCGGTGGTGCCGATGTTCCATGTCAACGCCTGGGGCCTGCCGTACTCGGGCGCCCTGGTGGGGGCCAAGCTGGTGTTCCCGGGGCCGCATCTCGATGGCAAGTCGCTGTTCGAGCTGTTCGAGGCGGAGAAGGTCACCTTCTCGGCCGGGGTGCCCACCGTGTGGCTGGGCTTGCTCACCTACATGAAGACCAACGGCCTCAAGTTCAGCACCTTCAAACGCACGGTGATCGGCGGCTCGGCCTGCCCGCCGGCGATGATGAAGACGCTGCAGGATGACTTCGGGGTCGAGGTGATCCACGCCTGGGGCATGACCGAGCTCAGCCCGCTGGGTACCTTGTCCAAGCTGACCTCCAAGCAGGACGCGCTGCCGGCGGAGGCCCGCCAGCGCCTGCTGGAAAAGCAGGGCCGGGTGATCTATGGCATCGACATGGCCATCATCGACGACGATGGCAAGGCGCTGCCCTGGGACGGGGTGGCCGCCGGCAACCTGGTGGTGCGCGGGCCCTGGGTGATCCGCAGTTACTTCAACCACGCGGAGTCGCCACTGGTCACGGTCGACGGCGAAGCTGGCTGGTTCCCGACCGGCGACGTGGCGACCATCGACGCCGGCGGCTTCATGCAGATCACCGACCGAAGCAAGGACGTGATCAAGTCCGGCGGCGAGTGGATCAGCTCGATCGACCTGGAAAACATCGCCATGGCCCACCCTGCCGTGCACGAGGCGGCGGCCATCGCCTGCCGCCACCCGAAGTGGGACGAGCGCCCGCTGCTGGTGGTCGTGCCCAAGCCTGGTGCGACCGTCACCCGCGAGGAGTTGCTCGGCTTCTTCGAAGGCAAGATCGCCAAGTGGCAGATCCCGGACGACGTCGCGGTCGTGGCCGAGATCCCGCACACTGCCACCGGAAAGGTCCAGAAGCTCAAGCTGCGCGAGCAGTTCAAGGATCACCGGCTGCCCACGGCCTGAGCCGCATCCGCGGGCTTTGTCCCGATGGCGACAGGCCGGTTCGGGGAACTCCTGAAACCGGCTGTTGTCTTTCACCGCTACCGTCCGCACTGCGGAACAGCACTTAGGAGACAACCCATGGCAACGCGACGTTCTTGGTCACTCGGTGTGGGCGCGGCGCTGCTGCTGCAGGCCGGGCTGGCTTGTGCACAGGCCGGCGAGACGGTGAAGATCGCCTTCATCGACCCGCAATCAGGCCCCTTCGCCAACATCGGCCAGAACATCTTTCGCACCTTCCAGTTCGCGGCCGAGCGGGCCAGCGCCAAGGGCGGCGTGAAGTACGAGGTGACGGCCTTCGACAACAAGGCGTCGCCGCAAGAAACCTTGAACGTGCTGAAAGCCGCGATCGATCAGGGCTACCGCTATGTGGCGCAGGGCAATGGCTCAGGTGCGGCGGCTGCGCTGATCGATGCGATCAACAAGCACAACGAGCGCAACCCCGGCAAGGAGCTGGTCTACTTCAACTACGCTGCGGTCGACCCCGATCTCACCAACAGCAAGTGCAGCTTCTGGCACTTCCGCTTCGATGCCGACACCTCCATGAAGATGGAGGCCATGGTCACCGCGATGTCGGAAGACCCGAACGTCAAGAAGGCCTACCTGATCAACCAGAACTACGCGCATGGCCAGCAGGTCTCGCGCTACGCCAAGGAGATCATCGCCCGCAAGCACCCCAGCGTGCAGGTGGTGGGCGACGAATTGCATCCGCTCGGCCAGGTGAAGGACTTCGCGCCCTACATCGCCAAGATCAAGCAGAGCGGGGCCGACACGGTGATCACCGGCAACTGGGGCCAGGACCTGGCGCTGATGATCAAGGCGGCGAAGGACGCCGGCCTCGATGCCAAGTGGTACACCTACTACGCTGGCGCCGCCGGCACGCCGGTGGCCATCGGCAATGCGCTGAGCGGCAAGATCACCACCGTCTACGGCTCCTACTCCAACCTGCCGGGCGACTACACCGCCTTCCGTGACGCCTTCCGCGACAAGTACAAGCAGGATTTCTCCACCTCCACCGTGCTGCACACCTTCGCGATGCTGCAGGGCGCGATCGCCAAGGCCAAGTCGACCGACCCGGTCAAGGTGGCCCTCGCGATGGAAGGCCTGACGGTGCGCTCGTATGCGGGCGATATCACGATGCGTGCTTCCGACCACCAGCTCCAGCAGCCGCTGTTCTTCGCGACCTGGCAGAAGACCGACGCCAAGAACCACTACAACGTCGAGGAGACCGGCCACACCTTCGCCCTGACGAAGATGTACCCCTCGTACGTGTCTGCCACGCCGACCTCGTGCCAGATGAAGCGGCCTTGATGCCCGCGCCCGGCGGCGGCCCGTTGCTGCCGCCCGCCATGCGCTCGGCGCAGGCGGCGCTCCACGGCGGCTCGGCCGGGCTTCTGCCCGAGCCGCCCTCTCCACCTTCCTGCTGACGCAGCGCCGGCTTCACGGCGCCTGCGGCTCCACCCTGCGATGACCCTCGAGGCCTTCGTCATCTCGCTGCTCAACGGCATCAGCTACGGGCTGCTGCTGTTCATGCTCAGCTCCGGCCTGACGCTGATCTTCAGCATGATGGGCGTGCTGAACTTCGCCCACGCCAGCTTCTACATGCTGGGGGCCTACTTCGGCTACACCATCTCCGGCTACATTGGCTTCTGGCCGGCGCTGATCGTGGCTCCGCTGGCGGTGGGTGCGCTGGGTGCGGTGTTCGAGCGGTTTGCGCTGCGCAGGGTGCACAAGTTCGGCCATGTGCCCGAGCTGCTGATCACCTTCGGTCTGTCGTTCCTCGTGCTCGAGCTGGTGCAGCTCACCTGGGGTCGCGCGGCCGTGCCCTACAACCTGCCCACGCTGCTGGAGGGGCCGCTGTTCACGCTGTTCGGCACCCAGTTCCCGCGCTCGCGTGGCTTCATCATGCTGGTGGCGCTGCTGATGCTGCTGGGCCTGTGGCTGCTGCTCACGCGCACCCGCGTCGGCCTCGTGATCCAAGCGGCGTTGACCCACCCCGACATGGTCGAGGCGCTGGGCCACAACGTGCCGCGCGTGTTCATGCTGGTCTTCGGCGGCGGGGCCGCGCTGGCTGGCCTGGCGGGTGTCATCGGCGGCAACACCTACGTCACCGAGCCGGGCATGGCGGCCGCCGTGGGGGCCATCGTGTTCGTGGTGGTCGTGGTCGGCGGCATGGGCTCTCTCGCCGGCGCATTCCTCGCCTCGCTGCTGATCGGGGTGATGGTGAACTTCGCCGTCGCCCTCGACCACTCGGCCATCGGGCTGCTGAAGTCGCTCGGCATGAACGCCGGCCCCGAGACCTTCGGCTATGCCGTGCTCAAGCTCAAGATCTCCGAGGTCGCGCCCATCCTGCCGTTCCTGCTGCTGGTGCTGATGCTGGTCTTCCGCCCGCGCGGTCTGCTCGGCACCCGCGAGGACTGACCCGATGAACAGCACTGCCACCACCACGGCCGTCACGGCCACCACCACGGCGGCAAACGCGGCCATCAGCGCCGCCGGCGCAGCACCGGCGGTCGCGACGGGCGTCACGCCGAACACCTACCACTGGAAGCCGCTCAACGTCGGCCGCTGGATCATCTGGGGTGGCTTCGCGCTGATGCTCATCGTGGCGCCGAAGCTCTTCAGCAGCAGCCTGTCGCTGACCCTGCTTTCGCAGATCGGCTACATGATCATCATCTGCCTCAGCTACAACCTGCTGCTGGGGCAGGGGGGCATGCTGAGCTTCGGCCATGCCGTCTACACGGGCCTCGGGGCTTTCTTCGCCATCCATGCGATGAACCTGGCCAGCAAGGGCTCGTTGCCGATCCCGCTGCCGTTCATTCCGCTCGTGGGGGGGCTGGCGGGCCTGGGCGTGGCGGCCATCCTCGGCTACCCATCGACCAAGAAGGCCGGAACGCCTTTCGCGATGATCACCCTCGGCGTCGGTGAACTGGTCTTCGCGATGTCGCTGATGTTCCCGGAGTTCTTCGGTGGCGAGGGCGGCATCAGCACCAACAGGGTGTATGAGACGCGGCTGTTCGGTTGGAGCTTCGGCCCGGCGATCCAGGTCTACTACCTGATCGCGTTTTACTGCTTCGCCTGCACCGCGGCGATGTTCGCCTTCACCCGCACGCCGCTGGGCCGCATGCTCAACGCGGTGCGCGACAACCCCGAGCGGGTCGAGTTCGTCGGCTACAACACCCAGCGCATCCGCTACCTGGCCTTCATGATCTCGGGCTTCTTCGCCGGCATCGGTGGCGCGTTCGCGGCCATCAACTTCGAGATCGTCACGGCCGAGTCGGTGAGCGCGATCCGCTCTGGCGGCTACCTGCTGTTCACCTTCCTCGGCGGCGCCATCTTCTTCTTCGGCCCCATCATCGGTGCCGTGCTGCTGGTGCTCTCGTCGGTCCTGCTGTCCGAGATCACCCAGGCGTGGCAGATCTACCTCGGTTTCGTGTTCCTCTTCATGGTGATGTACGCGCCCGGTGGCGTGGCCAGCCTGATCATGATGAATCTGCGCGTGGCCGCCTTCGGCAAGCTGGGCCGCATCTGGACGTCCTACCTGGCGCTGGGCGGCGCGGGCGCGGTGCTGCTGGCGGCAGTGGCCGCGGTGGTCGAGATCGTCTACCACCTGCAGCTCGACTCCTCCGGCGAAAGCGGCGTCAAGTTCTTCGGCACCCTGCTGAACGTGCGCAGCACCGACACCTGGGTCGGGTTGGCACTGGTGAGCGTGACCGCACTGGGCCTGTTCGAGCTGGCCCGCCGCCGCTTCGTGGCGGAGTGGGGCGAGGCGCAGTCCGAGATCGAGAAAGAGATCAAGCGCCGGGAGGCGAACCTGTGAGCACCTCCGCCACCCCCGCGATCGAACTGCGTGGCGTCAAGAAGTTCTTCGGCAAGACCGAGATCATCCGTGGCGTCGACATCGCGGTGAACGCCGGTGAACGCGTGGCCATCATCGGCCCCAACGGCGCCGGCAAGTCCACCCTGTTCAACCTGATCAGCGGCCGCTTCGGGCCGACGCAGGGCGAGATCCTTCTGCATGGCCGGCCGATCGGCGGGCTCAAGCCCTACGAGATCAACCGCGCCGGGCTCTCGCGCAGCTTCCAGGTCAGCAACCTGTTCGGCCGTCTGAGTGTGTTCGAGAACATCCGCTGCGCGCTGCTGTGGGCCATGGGCCACCGCTACGAATTCTGGAAGTTCCTGGCCGGGCTGCGCGCGGTGAACGAGCGCACTGACGAAGTGCTCGAGATGATCAAGCTCGACCGCAAGCGCGATCACCTCGCGATGAACCTCACCTATGCCGAGCAGCGTGCACTCGAGGTCGGCATCACCATCGCCGGCGGCTCCAGCGTGATCCTGCTGGACGAGCCGACGGCCGGCATGAGCAAGAGCGAGACAACCCGCTTCGTGCAGTTGATCCGCGAGGTGACGGTGGGCAAGACCCTGCTGACGGTGGAGCACGACATGGGCGTGGTGTTCGGCCTGGCCGACCGCATCGCGGTGCTGGTCTATGGCGAGTTGCTGGCCTTCGACACGCCGGAGGCGGTGCGCGCCAACCCGCGCGTGCAGGAGGCCTACCTGGGCTCGGTGCTCGCCGAGGCGCAGGCGGCGGGGGCGCACTGAGATGGCGAACGCTTTGCTGGAGCTGAAAGACCTGCACGCCTTCTACGGCAAGAGCCATGTGCTGCACGGCGTGAGCCTGGGCGTGGGCGAGGGCGAGATCGTCAGCCTGCTCGGCCGCAATGGTTCAGGCCGCTCGACCACTGTCAAGGCGATCATGGGCCTGGTCGACGCCACCGGCTCGGTGCGCTGGCGCGGCGATGAGCTGGTCGGCAAGAAGGCCTTCGAGATCGCTCACCTGGGCCTGGGCTACGTGCCCGAAAACCGCGACATCTTCCCCAAGCTCACCGTGCACCAGAACCTGCTGCTGGGCCAGAAGGGCGGCAAGAAGAATCCGCGCTGGGGCTTCGACGACATGTATGGCATGTTCCCCCGCCTGAAGGAACGCCAGCACACCGAGGCGGGTGTGCTGAGCGGCGGGGAGCAGCAGATGCTCACGCTGTGCCGCACGCTGATGGGCGACCCCGATCTCATCATGATCGACGAGCCGACCGAAGGTCTGGCGCCGAAGATCGTCGAGCTGGTGGCAGAGTACCTTCGCGAACTCAAGCGCCGTGGTGTCTCGGTGCTGCTGGTGGAGCAGAAGCTCACCATCGCGCTCGAAGTGTCCGAGCGCTGCCTGGTGATGGGCCACGGCCAGATCGTCTTCGAGGGCACGCCCACGGCGCTGCGCGCCGACGCCTACATCCGCAAGGAGTGGCTGGAGGTGTGAGACAGCCGGCGGCCTGCTCGAGGCCTCCGCCAGTCAAGCGGGCTGCTTGAAGCCAGGCAGCATCTGCCCCAGCCGAGCGCCCATGGCGGCGCCCAGGGCTTGCAGCGCGTTGAACGGACGCACCATGACCTCGAACTCGACGATGAGGCCACTCTCGTCGAAGCGGATCATGTCGATGCCCTTGAGCTGCTTGCCGTCGACCTCGGCGCTGAACTCCAGCACCACGTTGAGTCCGTCGTCGCTGGCGAACTGCCGGTGGTAGGTGAAGTTCTGGAAGATGGTGATCACGGTGCGCAGCACCAGCAGCAGCGCCGGCGCGGGGCCGTAGGGCTTGAAGGCCATGGGCGAGCGGAAGACAGCGTCATGGTGGACGATGGCGTCCAGGGCGCCGAGGTCCTTGCGCTCGACCAGGGTGTGCCAGGCATCGAGCGATGTCGCGACGGCGGGGTGCAGGTGGGTGGGGGCTGCCATCATGTCGGTGTCCCGGTGCAGGTTCAGAGGGTCGCGGCCAGGGTCGTGCCCTGGGCGATGGCGCGTTTGGCGTCGAGCTCGGCGGCCTTGTCTGCACCGCCGATCAGGTGCACCTTGTGGCCCGCGGCCTGGAGCTGGTCGTGCAGCTCGCGCAGCGGCTCCTGGCCAGCGCAGATGATCACGTGGTCGACGGGCAGTGTCTGCGGCTCGCCGCCGATCGTCACGTGCAAGCCTTGGTCGTCGATGCGCTGGTAGCTGACCGAAGACGACATGCCCACGCCGCGTGCCTTGAGCCCGGTGCGGTGGATCCAACCAGTGGTCTTGCCGAGCTGGTCGCCGACCTTGGAGGCCTTGCGCTGGAGCAGATGCACCTTGCGGGCCGGGGCCTCGGGCTGGGGCGGGCGCAGGCCGCCGGCGTGGGCATAGCCGGTGTCGATGCCCCATTCGGCAAAGAACTTCTGCGGGTCGAGGCTGGCGCTGTGGCCGCTGTGCGTCAGGTATTCGGCCACGTCGAAGCCGATGCCACCGGCCCCCACGATAGCGACCTTCTTGCCCACTGGCGCGTCGTCGCGCAGCACGTCCAGGTAGCCCAGCGCCTTCGGGTGGTCCAGCCCGTCGATGGGTGGGCGGCGGGGCACGATGCCGGTGGCCAGCACCACTTCGTCGAAACCCTCGGCGGCCAGGCTTTCCGCCGTGGCGCGGGTGTTGAGCCGCAGCTCGACGCCGCGCAACTCGATCTGGCGGCCGAAGTAGCGCAGCGTCTCGTGGAACTCTTCCTTGCCCGGGATGCGCTTGGCGATGTTGAACTGCCCGCCGATTTCCGACCCGGCTTCGATCAGCGTCACCGCATGGCCGCGCTCCGCGGCGGTCACCGCGCAGGCCAGGCCGGCCGGGCCGGCGCCGACCACCGCAATGCGCTTCTTCGCTTCGGCCGGGCGGATGACGAGCTCGGTCTCGTGGCAGGCCCGCGGGTTGACCAGGCAGGAGGTGATCTTGCCGGCGAAGGTGTGGTCCAGGCAGGCCTGGTTGCAGCCGATGCAGGTGTTGATTTCGTCGCTGCGCCCTTCGCGCGCCTTGCGCACGAAGTCGGCGTCGGCCAGGAAGGGCCGCGCCATCGAGACCATGTCGCACATGTTGTCGGCCAGCAGGGCCTCGGCCACCTCCGGTGTGTTGATGCGGTTGGTCGCGACCAGCGGGATGCCGACCTGGCCCATCAGACGTTGCGTCACCCAGGCGAAGGCGCCGCGTGGCACCTTGGTGGCGATGGTCGGGATGCGCGCCTCGTGCCAGCCGATGCCGGTGTTGATGATGGTGGCGCCGGCGCGCTCGATGGCCTGGGCGAGCTGGATCACCTCTTCCAGTGTGGAGCCGCCTTCCACCAGGTCGAGCATCGACAGACGGTAGATGAGGATGAAGTGGGGCCCGACGCGCTCGCGCACGCGACGCACGATCTCGACCGGGAAGCGGATCCGGTTCTCGTAGGTGCCGCCCCACTCGTCGCTGCGGTGGTTGGTGCGCGCGGCGATGAACTCGTTGATCAGGTAGCCCTCGGAGCCCATGATTTCGACGCCGTCGTAGCCGGCATGCTGCGCCAGGGCCGCGCAGTTGACGTAGTCGGCGATGGTCTGCTCCACCTCGTCGCCGTCCAGCGCGTGCGGGACGAACGGGTTGATCGGCGCCTGCACCGCGCTCGGTGCCACCAGCTTGGGCTGGTACGAGTAGCGGCCGAAATGCAGGATCTGCATCGCGATCTTGCCGCCCTCGGCATGCACCGCCTCGGTCACGGGCCGGTGGCGCAGCGCTTCTTCTTCGGTGGTGAGCATCGCGCCGCCGTGCATCGGCCGCCCCCGTTCATTGGGCGCGATGCCACCGGTGACGATCAGGCCGACCTCGCCGCGGGCGCGCTCGGCGTAGAAGGCCGCCATGCGCTCGAAACCTTTGGGCGCTTCCTCCAGGCCGACGTGCATCGAGCCCATCAGCACGCGGTTGCGCAGGGTGGTGAAGCCCAGGTCGAGGGGGCGCAGGAGGTGGGGGAAGGGGCTCATGGGCATGTGGGGCGGCTTTTTGCAACCAGTTGCATTAACGTTGTCCCGACTATGCAACCAGTTGCATGAACGACAGAATCGGGGAAAACCCAGGCCGCACGCACCGGTAATCTCGCCTCCATGTCACTCCCGCACGCCCTGCTCACCTCGTTGGCCGAACGCCCGGGCTCCGGCTCCGAGCTGGCGGGGCGCTTCGACAAGTCGATCGGCTACTTCTGGCAGGCGACGCACCAGCAGATCTACCGCGAGCTGGCTCGGCTCGAGGAGGCCGGCTTCATCGAGTCGCTGCCCGAGGAGGCGACCCGGGGGCGCAAGCGGGCCTACCGCATCCTGCCGGCTGGGCGCAGGGAGCTGAAGCGCTGGATCCCCGAGCCGGCCGACCCACCCGCCATGCGCGACGAGCTGATGGTGCGCCTGCGCGCCGAGGCGGCTGTCGGCCCCACCGGCCTGGACGCGCAGATCCGGCAACGACTCGCGCAGCACGAGGCCAAGCTGGCCCTCTACCGGCGCATCGAGGTGCGCGACTTCCCCGCCGGCGCGCTGGAGCGCGACAAGGCCTTGCAGCACCTGGTGCTGAAGGCGGGCATCCGTTTCGAGCTGAACTGGATCGAGTTGCTCAGCGAGGTGCTCGCCGTTCTGGCCCGCGGCCAAGGAGAAGCCCCTCATGCACCCACTTGACCGGCCCGTCTGGGCCAGCCTCGCCACTGCGTGGATGCCCCTGTCGGAAGGCGACGCGTTCGCGCGCCCGGTTCGACCGCGAGGTGAACCTCTTTGCCTCCGCGGAAGACCCACACTGCGGCGATCGCCTGAACGAATCGCTGGGCTTCGTCTTGCGGGCCGAGGTGGACGTGGCGGTGCTTCAGCGCTGCTGAAATGTCGCGCCGTGGCGGGTGGATGAAAAATGGATTGTGATTGGATGAGGTTCCCGGCGCCGCCCCATTGCCCCGGGCCGGCCGGCTGGGCACGCTTGGCGTCATGAACCCAGCTTCTCCTCGTGCCCGGCCGATGGGCCTCACCAGCCGCTTCCTGGCGACCCTTTGTCTCGTGATGGCCCTGGCGGCCTGTGGTGGCGGTGGCCCGACGAGGGCCGTCGATCTTTCGGGGGCCACGCGGCCCGCCGACGTGGCGGTGTTGATGATGGGCAACAGCCACACGGTGGGGGCGGGGCTGCCAGCCCGGTTGCAGGCGACATTGCAGGCCGCGCTGCCTGGGCGCAGCGTGCTGGTGTTCGTGGCGCCCGGCAGCGCCTTTCTCGACGAACACCTGCACGACGACACCACGCTCGCGCTGCTGGGCGCGCGCCGCTGGCAGGCCGTGGTGCTGCAGGCGCAGAAGTACAGCAGCTCGGGGCAGTACAGCTACTCCACCGCCGAGGCGGAGGAGCTGGTGCGTCGGTCGCGCGCCGCCGGTGCGGTGCCGGTGATGTTCCCCGAGTGGGCCCGCCGGGGCGTCGACGAGGCCGACCGCATCTGGGCCTTGCATGCCGGCATCGCCGGCCGCGAGCCCGCCTGCGTGGCACCGATCCCGCAGGCCTGGGAGCTCGCGTTCGCCGACCACACCCGGCTGCCGCTGCATGCCGGCGACGGCAACCATGCCGCCCCGGCCGGTGCGCAGCTGACCGCGCTGGTGCTGATGGCCACGATCACTGGGGTGTCCCCCGCTGCCCTGGGCGACGTGCCTGGCGGCGGCAATTCGACCCAGCAGGGCCATCTGCGCGCCGCCGCGGTCGCGGCGCTGGCCCAGCAGGATGCGCGGGCGTTCTGCCCGGACGACCCGCTGGTGCGCTGACCCCGGGCGCGCGGGCGGAGTCGTCAGGGCGGGGCCGGCGCGAGCGGCGTTGCTGCCGGCGCCATCGGCGCGAACACCAGCAAGTCGAACGAGCCCACCACCCGCAGCACCTCGGCCGGCAGGCCCTGCAGGCGGCGTGGCCGCAGGCGCCAGGTGCGCAGGTCGAACATCACCGGGTGCCGCCCGTCGACCCAAGGGCGAAGAAACTGCCAGTCGCCCCCCGCGCGCAGCGTGTCGTCGCAGGGCTGCTGCCCACCGCCGTGCAGCGCCGCGAAGCTGCCGGGGCCGCACAGCACCACCACCGTCAACACCGCCTCGCCACGCGCAGCCGCCAGCTCGGTGACGAAGCCGCCCAGGCCCTGCACGCCGGTCGGAGTGGCACCGCGCATCGCGTGGTAGGCACCGACCTTCACGAAGACGCGTGGCACCCGGCCAGTGGCCGTCTCGCTGCGCTGGAGCCCGGCGACGAAGCGAAGCTTCATCGCCTGCTCGCGGCGCGCATTGGCCGTGGTCGGCTCGCCGTCTCCGCCGCTGAAGGGCGCGTAGATCAGCGCCGACTCGTGCAGTGCCTGCAGCAGATGCTTCGCCGGGCTGTCGGGCTCGGCCGCTTCGGCAGCTCGGCTGAGCCGCTCGGGCTCGACGCGGCCCAACCATCCGGGTGATTGCGCCGCCTCCTGCACGAAGGCCTGCACCTGGGCGCGAGCTCCGGGCGGCAAGCCGTTGTCCGGCCGAGCCAGCAGTTCGCGCAACAGCCTCTCGGCGCTGTCGATGAACACCTGGTCCAGGCCCCAGGGTTCGGGCACCGCCGCAGCCAGCGCGGCTTCCTCGGCCCACCCCAGGAAAGGCACGGTAACGCTGCCCCCGGCCGCGGCCAGGAAACGTGCCCACCCCGCCGTCCCCCCGTTCTGGCGCGCCTGCACGAAGGCGGCCGCGGCGTAGGGGTCGACCTCGAAGGCAGCATGGCGCCAGCCGCCCGCTGCCAGGTCGTCCCACATGGCTCGGGCCACGGCCGCGATGCCGGCATTGCCGTGCTGCTCGCCAAACACGACATGCGACGAGGCCGCGGCCAGCACACGCCAGCGCTCGCCGCCGGCCCCGCCGAGGCGGCCTTCCTGCAGCGGCAACGCCAGCCGCGAGTGTTCGACCAGTGCAGCCAGCAGTTCCGGCGCTGGCGTGCCCGGCGTGGCGACCGGCGGTGCCGGCGGTTCGGGCAGCAGCCCCCTGTCGACGGCAACTGCACTCCACGCGGGCGCCGCGCCGACCATCCAGGCCAGCAGTGCCGAGTGAACCCGCCAGCGCCTCACGTTGCCTCCGGTGCATAGCGCCAGCACTGGCGCGACTCGGTGCCCACCGCGTCCGATGCGCCCGTGAAACCGCCCATCACGAGGAGGGCGTCACCCACCGCCACCGCGGCCAGGCCATGCGCGGCCAAGGGCGCGTCGGTCAGCGCCACCCAGGGGCCCGCCAGGCTGTCCAGCCGCGTCACCGAGGCGCGTACGCCACCCGGGGTGCTTTCGCCGCCGATTGCGTACACGCGGTTGCCCAGGGTGACGGCCGCCAGCCCGGCGCGGGCCTGTGGCAGCGCAGGGCCGGCGCTCCAGCGGTCGGCCACGGGGTCGTAGACCTCGCAGCTGGCAAGGCTGCTCTGGTCGTTGGCGCGGATGCCCGGGGCCCGCCCGCCGATCACGACGATGCGGCCGTCCAGCACCGCGGCAGCGGCCGCGTTGCGCGCGGTGGCCAGCGGCGCGGCGGCCGTCCAGGTGCCGGCCACGGGGTCGTAGATGTCGTGGCTGGCCAGCGAATCGCTGGCGTTGTTGTTGTAGTTCCAGCCGCCGATCAGGTGCAGCCGGCCGTCCAGCACGGTGGCGGCCGAGGCAAAGCGGATGCGTGGCGAGGCCGGGCCTGCGGCCCAACTGCCGGCGACCGGGTCGTAGACCTGGTGCGCCATGCGGGCCTCGCCGCCGATGACGTGCACCCGGCCGCCCGTGGCCAGCACGGCCACGTTGTCGGTGCCGGTGGGCAGCGACGGGCCGGCGCTCCATGTGCCGGCCACGGTGTCGAACAGTTGCACCGTGCGGAAGGTGTCGTAGCCGCCTGCGGTCATCACCTGCGTGCCCACCGCGGCGGCCCCGAACTTGGCCAGGCCGCGTGGCATGTCGCTCAGCGCCGTCCAGCCAGCGGGCGGCGGTGGTGGCGGTGGTGGTGGTGGTGGTGGTGGCGGCGGAGGGTTGTCTCCACCGGCCCCCCCGCCGCCGCAGGCGGCCAGCATGGCGGAGGTCAGGGTCAACAGGGTCAGGCGGCGTCGGTCGTTCATCGGGGGGGTACGCCATGCCGGGCTCCCGGGTTGGGGCCCTCGTCGCAGGCGATCGGCCCAGTGGACGGGCCGTGCCGCATCGACTCAAGGGCCGGGCGCTCCGATCGGGTTCAAAACCTGATCCAAAAGAAATTTGTCGTTCTGCAGCAAGCACTTGGTGTGCGTGCCTCGGGCTGCCCGAAGTCGTCAGCGCAGCTGCATCAGGTCCGCGACCTGGGTGTTGGCGACCTCGACCCACACGGTGTCGCGCCCCGCGAGCGAGAAACGTGCGCGCTCCGGCAGCGTGCCGAGCGGCAGTTCGCCCAGGGCCTGGCGACGCCCGCTGGCGAGATCGATTCGGCGCCAGCGGTCGCGGTCGCTGCGGGTCAGCGTGGTCACCGTCCCGTCGCGGAGCTGCCAGTCCACCAGCTCTTCGCCGGCGTCGGCCAGCTCGATGCGGCTTTCCTGGCCGGCGCCGGCCACCGCGCGCCAGCGCAGGTGGCGTTCGCCGCGTGGCTGGTAGACGAAGCTGCTGCCGTCGGGCAGCCACTGCAGCATGCGGCCCGGTGCCAGCTCGGTGGGTTCGACGCGTCCCGGTCCCCCGTCGGCCGGGAAACGCCACAGCTGCCAGGCGCCGCCGCGGTCGCTGGCCACCCAGAGCCCGCCGTCCTGCGGGTGCCAGGCGGGTTCGGCGTAGGTGGCTGCGTCGGTGGACACGGGCCGTGGCGTGCCGCCCCGGGCATCGACGGTGCACAGCCCGATCCGGCCGCCCGGCCCGCAACTGCCGATGAACGCCAGCTTGTCGCCCCGGGGCGACCACGCGGGCGCCTCGACCACGCCGCCCAGCGCGGTGAGCGCCCGCGCGGCGCTGCCATCGGGCGCGGCCAGCCACAGCTCCAGGGCGCCGCTGCGGCGTGAGACGAAGGCGATGCGCTGGCCCGCCGGGTCCGGTCGAGGCACCCGGTCCGAAGCCACGCCCTGGAAGCTGCGCACCGGCTGGCCCTGGAACGCCAGCCGCGCGATGCTGACCTGTGTGCGCATCAGCGCATAGACCAGGCTGCCGTCGGCCGCCCGCGCCGGGGCGCTGCCCTCTAGCCCAAGCGGCACCACCCGGCCATCGGCACGTTGCCAGCGCTGCAGCATGCGTGTGTCCTGCCGCGTGGTGGAGAACACCAGGTCGCGGCCGTCGGCGGCATGCGTCAGCCCGTGCACGAAGTGCAGCTTCAGCGCCGTCAGGCGCCGCACTTCGCCACCGGGGCGCCACTCGTGCAGATCGCGTGTGCCGTCGGCGGGGTCCTGCCGAACGAACACGAGGTGGCTGCCGTCGGGTGCCCAGGCCGGCTGGTGGTCGGCCATCGCCGCAGGGGGCGACGTCGTCAGGCGCTGCAGGCCCTGGCCGTCGGGGCGGATGGTGAAGAGGCCGCCAGCGCCATCGCGCTCGGCGCTGAAGGTGATTTGCCGGCCATCGGGCGACCAGGCCAGCAGCGGCGTCTGCAGCAATGCGCATTCGCCCAGCTCGCGCGGTGGCGGCGGTGACGCGCCGGGCGGCAGAGGCTGAAACCAGACCCGGCAGTGTCCGTCTTCGCTCAGCGCCGCGAACGCGATGGCCCGGCCATCGGGCGCCCAGGCCAGGCTGTTCACGTCACCGTGGCCGGCGGCCAGCGGCTGCGGTGCCTGGCCGGGGGTGTCGACCCGGCGCAGGTGCAGTTCACCATTCCCGCGGCCCCGCCACCAGGCGAAGGCGAGCTGGGTGCCGTCGGGCGACAGCGCTCCGAGGTATTCCACGCCCGGGTCCTGTGTCAACGGCGTCGGCGCTGCGGGCGAAGGGGGAGCCGAGCCCGCGCGCAGGTCGCCCGGCGCGTCGGCCCAGGGGGCCAGGCGCATCGTGGCCACCACGGTGCCGAGCAGCAGCAGCACCCCAGCCGCCGCGAGCGGCCACTTCGGCCGGCGGCCGCTCGGCGGGATCGGGAGCGCCGGGGCGTCTGGGGCGGGATCTGGCGCCGGTGCCGCCGGCAGCGGGCTGACCGGTGCGATCAGCCGGTAGCCCTTCTTGGCGATGGTCTCCAGGTAGCGTGGCGCGTCGGGGTCGTCGCCCAGCGTCTGGCGGATCGTCCACACCGCCGTGTTGATGGCCTTGGGCGCCACGAACCGGTTGCCGTCCCAGACGGCCTCGACGATCTCGTCGCGCGTGACCGTGCGGCCCGCGTGGCGGGCCAACAGCAGCAGCAGTTCCATCGCCTTGTGGCGCAGCGGCCGCACCTCGGCGCCGCGCTGCAGCCGGTTGCCGCTCACGTCGACCCGCCAGTCGCCGAGCTGAAAGCCGGCAAGCCAGGGGTCGGTGTCGGGCAGGGGAGGCGTGGGCATGTCGAGGCGCAGGGGTTCGCGGCGCTTCGGTTGTCAACAGGCGCCGTGGCCGAGAAGGTTAGTTCAGGTGCGGGCGGCGCCGCGAGGACGTTGCGACGAGTCGCCCAGGCGGGCGCCCCGCCCGGCGCATCGGGCGCCGGACGAGGCCGTGTCGGCCGTCACTTCAGCCAGCGCAGCAGCAGGCCGGCCACCTCGGCGCTGGACAGCAGGTCGAGGTGGCCGGTTTCGTGCACGACGGCCCGGTGGGCGGCCGGAAAGGACAGGCCTCGCGTGGCCTGCGCGTGCCGGCCGAGCGCGCTGTCCACCGTGACCAGGCCGTCGCCGACCAGTCGGGCCTTGAGGCCCCCGCTGCGCCCCGCCGGGCCGAGGTCGCCTGCGATGGCGAAGCACCGGGCGGAGCTGGGCAGGGCCACGGGGGCGGATGGGGCGGTGCCTTCATCGCCCGCGTGACCGCTGACGATGTTGCCCCAGCGCAGATCCCGGATGCCGGCGCTGCGCAGCTTGCCCAGGCGGGCCAGCGGCGCCGCGTAGGGCGCGGCACCGAGCAGTATGTCGACGCCATGCCCTGCGCGCTCCAGTGGTGCGCCCAGGTGCGGCGAGCCCAGGCAGACCACGTCGGTCACGCGCGACGGCCAGCGCAGGGCGCCGCGCTGGATCGCCGGTGCGTGGTGCAGCGCACTGCGGGCCACCAGGCCGCCCATGCTGTGGCCCAGCAGCGTGATGCGCTCGATCGGCACCGGCCAGGCGTCGAACAGCCGCTCCATCTGCTGCGCGAGGATGCGGCCGTTGGTCGAGATGCTCAGCCCGGTGTTGTAGTGCAGGTAGACCGGGGTGAAACCCAGCTCGCGAGCCAGCGCAGCGCCGTGGTCGTGGCCGGCGCGCTGCCACTGCAGGTCGTTCATGCACAGGCCATGCAGCAGCACCAGCAGGTGCGGCGTGGTGCCTGGCAGGCGGGCGCGCAGGTCGAAGCGTTCGAGCGACAGCGGCAGGCCGGCATGGCGGAACGCCATCGGGATCGCCAGCGGGTTGTCGGTCGCGGCCAGGTGGTCACCCAGCACGCCGTTGAGCGCCGCGACGATGGCCTCGCGGTCCGCCCGCGGGGCCTGGTGCGGCTGCTGCGGGGCCAGCAGCGCGGGGCCCAGCCAGCCGAGCAGCGCTTCGGCGCTGCCGCCCACCACATGGGTGACGCCTCGCACCGTCTTGTAGACCAGGCCGGTGACGCCGCGCGTGCGCTCTTCGGGCGGCGGGCTGCCAGGCGTCGCCAGGTACGGCAGGCTGGCGATGCGCGCGTGCATGGCCTCCACCAGGCTGGTCAGTCCGGCCACCGCTTCGGTGGTCAGGCGTGCGGCGCCGCGCAGGTCGGCGGCTTGCAGGAGTGGTTGGGTCACGGGCCAGTGTGGCACAGCTGAGCCGAGCTCACGCCTGCCAGACCCCATAGCCCGCCTCGCGCAGGCCGATGCCGAGCTCGACCTCCATCTCGCGGGCCGCCTCGTAGGGCATCGGGTTGTAGACCTCGTAAAGCGCGGGCAGCAGGCGCAGGCCGTATTCGAGGACGAAGCGGTTGGCCTGGATGCCGGCCTTGTGG
This sequence comes from Pseudomonadota bacterium, assembly GCA_049322835.1. Taxonomy (GTDB): domain Bacteria; phylum Pseudomonadota; class Gammaproteobacteria; order Burkholderiales; family Burkholderiaceae_C; genus Ideonella. The sequence goes on from JBMOQN010000022.1 coordinate 348,781, forward strand.
CGGTCGAAGCGCAGGTCCGGGTCCAGCCCGGTCATGCCCACGTACACGAAGGGTTTGCCCAGCACGTAGCCCGGGTTCGCGCGGCGGAACGAGGGCTCGTTCCAGACCCGGTCCGACAGCTCGACGACGTAGACGCAGTGGTGATGGCGGGGCGGTTTGCGGCGGGCCATGGCTTGGGCATTCTGGGGGACACTGCGGGGCCTTGCAGGAGGGAGCTGGATGGCGAACAGAAGAGTCGGCGTGTGCGCCCGTGGGAGTGGCGCTTGAAAGCCGGGCGCCTCAAGGCCTGGCTGAAGCCCTGGTGGGCGCGCGTGCTGCTGCTGCTCGTGCTGGCCGGGGCCGGCTACGCGGCCTGGCGGCTGGTCTACCCGGCGCCACCCCCCCCACCGCCGCCCTCGGGCGAAGCCCTGCTGGCCGACATCACCCAGACGGTCCAGGCGGCCGGTATCCTGCAGCCGCGGTTGAAGGTCGACGTGGGCGCCCAGGTCAGCGGCCAGGTGCAGAAGCTGCACGTCGAGCTCGGGCAGCAGGTGCACAAGGGTGACCTGCTGGTCAGCCTGGACCCGGAGCTGGCGCGCAGCGACGTGACGCAGTCCGAGGCCGCGCTGGCCCAGCAGGCTGCCTTGATCGACAGCCGCCAGGTCGATCTGGCGCTGCTGCAGCGCGAGACCCAGCGCCAGCGCCGCCTGCTGGCCGGCGAGGCCACCGCGGCGGTCGAGGCCGAGCGCGCCGAGACCGACCTGGCCAAGCTGCAGGCCGAGCTGCGCGGCGCGCAGGCCCAGCTCAAGCGCCTGCAGGCCGAGCTCGACAACCGCCGCCTGCGCCTGGGCTACACGTCGATCCGGGCGCCGATGGACGGCACGGTGGTCAACCTGCCGGTGCAGGAGGGGCAGACCGTGATCGCCACCCAGATCACGCCGGTGATGGTGACGCTGGCAGACATGAACGAGATCACCGTGCGCGCCCGCGTGCCCGAGGCCGACATCGCCAACGTGCGCGCCGGGCAGGTGGCCCGCTTCGTCACGCTGGCGGGCGAGGCCCAGCGCTACGAGGGCCGGGTGCGGGTGATCCAGCCGGTGCCTGACCGGGTGGGCAACGCCGTGTTCTACAACGTGCTGTTCGAGGTCGACAACCGGGCGCGCAAGCTGCTCTCCGACATGACGGTGCAGGTCGGCATCGAAACCGGCCTGGCGACGCAGGCGCTGAGCATCCCGATGGTGGCGCTCGGCGAGCGCGGTGACGACGGGCGCTACGAAGTGCACGTGGTCGACGCCCAGCAGAAGCAGGCGCCGCGCAAGATCCGCACCGGGCTGCAGGACGGTGCGCGCATCCAGGTGCTCGAAGGCCTGCAGCGCGGCGAGAAGGTGCTGCTGGCGCCGCCCTCGGCGGCCTCGGCAGCGGCCTCCGCGGCCTCTTCATGAGCCTGATCGAGCTGCGCGGGGTCGGCCGCCACTACCGGCTCGGCGGCGTGGATGTGCCGGCGCTGGTCGGGCTCGACCTGTGCATCGAGGCCGGCGAGTTCGTCGCGATCATGGGCCAGAGCGGCTCGGGCAAGAGCACCCTGATGAACCTGCTCGGCTGCCTGGACCAGCCGACCAGCGGCGCCTACCGCATCGCCGGCCGGGACGTGGGCGCGCTCGGGCCGGACGAACTCGCGCGCATGCGCCGCGAGCGCTTCGGCTTCATCTTCCAGCGCTACCACCTGCTGCCCCACCTGGACGCCCGCGGCAACGCCGCGCTGCCGGCGGTGTACGCCGGCCTGGGCGACACGGCGCGCCGCAGCCGTGCCGAGCAGCTGCTGGGCCGCCTGGGGCTGGACGACCGGCTGCACCACAAGCCCAACGAGCTCTCGGGCGGCCAGCAGCAGCGGGTGTCGATCGCCCGCGCGCTGATGAACGGTGGCCAGATCATCCTGGCCGATGAGCCCACCGGCGCGCTCGACAGCGCCAGCGGCTCGGAGCTGCTGGCCCTGCTGGCCGAGCTGCACGGCCGCGGCCACACCATCATCCTCGTGACCCACGATGCGCAGGTGGCGGCGCATGCCCACCGCATCATCGAGCTGCGCGATGGCCGGTTGCTGAAGGACAGCGGCACCCCCACCACCCACCGGCCCCCGCCCGAGGCCCTGCCCACTGCGGCCAGCGCGCCCTGGTGGCGGCGCGCGCCCGGGCAGTGGCGCGAGGCGCTGCAATCGGCCCTGCAGTCGCTGCGGGGCAACCGCCTGCGCACCGCGCTCTCGATGCTGGGCATCAGCATCGGCATCGCGGCCGTCGTCTGCATCATGGCGCTGACCACCGCGGCGCGCTCCAGCATCGAGAAGGACGTGGCCGGCTTCATGTCGGGCCGCATCGTCGTCTGGCGCGGCAACCCCAGCCTGCCGCCCGGCACCCAGCCGCAGGCCTTCCGCCCCGCCGAGATGGCGGCGGTGCGCGCGCTGCCCGGCGTGCGGGCGGTGACCTATGAGCGCGAGACCCAGCTCACCGCTCGCCACGGTTCGCGCGACTCGATGGTCAGTGTGCTTGGCGCCGAGGCCCAGACACTGGCCGTGCGCAAGCTCAAGATCGTCGACGGGCGGGCCTTCCAGCCGGCCGACTTCGGCGTTGGCACGCAGGTGGCGCTGATCGACGAGAAGGCGCGCGACAACCTGTTCGCCAAGGGCGAGCGTGTCATCGGCCGCACCCTGCTGCTGGCGCCGGGCAGTGGCGGGCCGGAGCTGCAGCCCGGGTCCGGAGGTGCCGGGGCGCAGCCGGTTGGCGTGGCGCTGCCGGTCACGCTGATCGGCGTGGTCACGCCCGACACCGGCGGGCTGGTGCAGTTCGGCAACTGGCTGGGGCAGGTGTTCATCCCGGCCACCACCTTCTCTCGCAAGCTCGACCTGCGGCCCGACGCCGAGGTGTTCAACGTGCTGCTCGATTTCAGCGTGCCGCCCGAAGAGGTGCGCAAGCAGCTCGTCTACCGGCTCCGCGCGCTGCACGGCGTCGAAGACTTCGGCACCTGGAGCGGCGAGGAGGAGTACCGCAAGTTCGAGCAGGTGACCGGCACGCTGGCGCTGCTGTTCGCCGGGGTCGGCGGCATCTCGCTGCTCGTCGGTGGGGTGGGCGTCATGAACATCATGCTGGTCTCGGTGAGCGAGCGCACGCGCGAGATCGGCATCCGCATGGCGGTGGGCGCGCGGCAGTCTGACGTGCGCCTGCAGTTCCTGGTCGAGGCGGTGCTGCTGTGCTGCCTGGGCGGGCTGGTGGGCGTGGGCCTGAGCTGGCTGGCGGCACTGGGCATGAACGCGCTGCAGAAGGAGCTGGTGGTGGTGGTGAGCTGGAGCGCGCTGGCGCTGGCCTTCGCCGTGTCCAGCCTGGTGGGCCTGGTCTTCGGCACGCTGCCGGCTCGCCGCGCGGCGGCGCTGAGCCCGGTGGACGCGCTGGCACGGGAGTGATGAACTTGTCGTTGAAGCCAACCATCTCCTGTTTCGCCGCGGCGTTGGCCCTGGCCGGCTGCGCTGCCGGCCCGGAACAGCCGCCCGCCCCGGGCTTCGAGGCGCCGGCACGCTGGCAACTGCTGGCCACCGCCGACACGGCCACGCCGCCCGATTGGGCCGGCCTGCTCGACCCGCAGATCGCCGCGTTGCAGGCGCGCGCTCTTGAGGCCAACCGCGACATCGGTCAGGCCGTGCTGCTCCGGCAGGCGGCCGAGCGGCGGCTGGCATTGGCCGGCCTGGACCGGCAACCGCTGCCCTCGCTCGGGGCCGATGCCAGCGCCCGGCGCCTGCTCGAAGGCGGTGGCGCCCCGGTGCGCAGCTACGGCTCGAGCGCCAGCCTTTCGTACGAGGCCGACGTATGGCAGCGCCTGTCGAGCCTGCAGCGCGCGCAGGCCGCCGAAGCCGAGGCGGCGCGGGCCGACGTGGACGCCGCCCGCCTGCTGATCCGCAGCGAAGTGGCGCAACGCTACTGGAGCCTGGCCAGCCTGCAGGCGGAGCGCCCGCTGCTGCAGGCGCAGATCGAGCTCGCGCAACAGGCACTCGGGCTGACGCGGCTGCGCGTGCAGGAGGGCAAGCTGCTGCCGATCGAGGTGGACAAGGCCGCCGCGACGCTGGAGAAGCTGCGCCTGAGCCTGGCGCAGAACCAGGAGCAGGGCCACCAGCAGCGCCTGCAGCTCGGCCTGCTGCTCGACGAGGCGGCGCCCGCGCTGCCTGCTGATGCGCGGCTGCCGCAGGTGCCGGCGCCGGATTGGCGACTGCAGCCCCCGGCCGAAGCCCTGGCGCGCCGGCCCGACGTGCAGCAGGCGCGGGCGCAGGTCGACGTCGCCCTGCAGCGGCTGCGCGCCAGCGAGGCCGCCCGCTACCCGCAGCTCAGTTTCAACCTGAGCGTGGGCACCGGGGGCAGCCGCTGGCAGGACTGGCTGCAAGACCCGGTCGGCACCCTCGGCGCCAACCTCATCGTGCCGATGGTGGATTGGCGGCGCCTGGACGTGCAGCGCGCCGATGCGCGGGGCGCACTGGATGCGGCCTCGCTGACCCTGCGCGACGTGCTCCACCGCGCGCTGATCGAGATCGAGCTGCTGGCGGCCGAGCAGCAGCGGCTGCAGGCCACCAGCGAAGCGAACGCGGCACGGCTCGGCGAAGCCGCGGCCGCCGAGCGCCTGGCCAGCCTGCGGCTGGAGGTGGGCACCATCGGCCGGCTGGACTGGCTGCAGGCACGGAACGCCCGGCTGGCCGCCGAGCAGGAGGTGTTGCGCACGCTGCTGGCCATCTGGCTGAACCAGGCGGCCTTGTTCAAGGCGATCGCCGCGTAGCCCGCGAGGCGATCACTCCGACGGCAGCGGGCGGGGCAGCAGGCGATCTCCGCGGGCGTGGGCCTGCAGCCCGGTGAACGCGAAATCCACCTCCGGCGCCAGCCCGCTGACGATGCGGGCGATGCTCTTGCCTGAGCCGCAGGCGTGCGTCCAGCCCAGCGTGCCATGGCCGGTGTTGAGGTAGAGGTTGGGCAGTTTCGAGCGGCCGATGATCGGCAGGTTGCTCGGCGTCGCGGGGCGAAGGCCGGTCCAGAACTGGGCCTGTTGGGTGTCGCCAGCGCCGGGGAAGAGCTGCTCCACCCGCCGCACGATCGCCTCGCAGCGCACGCGGCTGAGGTGGCGGTCGTGGCCGTTCAGCTCGGCGGTGCCGGCGATGCGCAGGCGGTCGGTGCCGTCGGCGGAGGTCAGGCGCGAGAACACCAGCTTGAACTCGTCGTCCGTCAGCGAGACCTGGTGCGCCATCGACGCGTCCTTCACCGGCATCGTGACCGAGTAGCCCTTGGCCGGGTAGATGGGCAGGCGCAGGCCCAGCGGCTGGGCAAGGAGCGGGCTGAAGCTGCCGAGCGCCAGCACGTAGGCGTCGGCGCGCAGCTGCACGAAGCGGCCCTCGGCGTCGGTGGCCTCGACATGGTCGATGGCGCCGCCTGCTTCGCGCAGCGCGGTGATGGTGTGGCCCATCAGGAAGCGCACGCCGGCCGCTTCCGCGTGGCGCGCCAGCTCGCGCGCGAAGCGGTTGGCGTCGCCGGACTCGTCTTCGGCGGTGTAGGTGGCGCCGGCCAGCTGCGGCCGGATGTGGCGCAGCGCGGGCTCGATCGCCACCGCCTCGTCGGCCGAGATCACGCGGCGGTCGCAGCCGAGTGCGCGCATCTGCGCGGCGGGGGCCTCGGCGCCGTCGAACTCTTGCTGACTGGTGTAGAAGTGCAGGATGCCCTGTGTGCGCTGCTCGTACTGCAGGCCGAGTTCGCGGCGCACTTGCTGCAGCGTCTGGCGGCTGTAGGTGCCCAGGCGCACGATCTGCTCGATGTTGTGGCGGGTGCGCGCGGGCGTGCACTCGCGCAGGAAACGCAGGCCCCACAGCCACTGCTGCGGGTCGGCGCGCAGGCGGAAGAGCAGGGGGGCGTCTTCCTTGCCCAGCCACTTGAGCACCTTCAGCGGTGCGCTGGGGTTGGCCCAGGGCTCGGCGTGGCTGACCGACACCTGCCCGCCGTTGGCGAAGCTGGTTTCGGCGGCCGGCGTGGGCTGGCGGTCGACCACGGTGACGTCGTGGCCCTGCTGGCGCAGGAAATGGGCAGAGGTGACGCCGAGCAGGCCGGCGCCGAGGACGAGGACTCGCATGATGGAAGAGAGCTCCAGGAACGACAGTGAGACACCCGGCCGTTGTGTGGGCTGGGTGCTGCCGCTCCCCCTGTCCTTGGTACCTGAGAGATTCAGCCTCGGCGGCGTGCCGGGCCTTGCTCCTTCGGTGCTGGCCCCGTGGCGGGGCGCAGTCTCTCCAGACGGCGTTGGCTGGTGCAGTACGGGACCTGAGCGTGTATGGGAGCTTGCGCCTTCGGTGGCTGCGCCGATCGTGGTGACCGGCACGGCACTCTCCTGCACCGACGGCAATGGTAACCGGGCGGCGTGGAAACGGAAACATCCGCGGCTTGGCGGGCGGGTATCCTCGCGCCTGATTTCTCAGCTTTTGCGCCCGTTCCAGGGCGATGCCGCATGACCACCTTCCGTTTCCTGTTCGCGCCGGCGGCCCTGGCGCTCGCCGCCGCCATGCCGGCCGTGGCCGCGAGTTCGGCTTCCTCGGCCTCGTCGACCGCGTCGACGTCGATCGGCGCCTCGTCCGATTCCATCCAGAACTCCAGCGAAAGCTCTTCGCAGCAGAACCGCACGGCTCAGGGCGACTACCGCGTCACCGACGTGGCGGTGGCCGACGGCAAACCGGGCATGGTGCGCGTGACGCTGCAGGCGGCCGATGGCGACGAGTCGTTCGACCTGGTGCTGCCGCAGCAGGCCGCCGACGCCGGGCGCGTGGCGGTGGGTGAGGTGGTGCACGCCGCACCGCGCCCCTACGGCGTGGAGTTCGCCCGGGCAGACGACCGCCAGGCCTTCTTCCTGGTGCTGCAGGACGAGTGGTACCGCGAGCTCGCGACGAACCCGGTGTGAGGGCTGCCGCTGCGCGGCGCTGGCTGGCCGCAGCTGCGCTGCTGGCGGCGCCGCCCCTGGCGCAGGCTGAATCGCTGCGCTTCTGCGACCACGAGCCCACGCTCGGCGTGGGCCAGCAAGACCAGTTGCTGCGCTTCAGTGCGGTCGTCAAGGCCCAGCTGGAGGGCGCCGGCCGGCCGTTGGCCCTGGTGGCCCGCTCGGGGCTCGACCTGGGCTTGCTGGGGCAGCGCTACTCCCACGCCGGCATCAGCCTGCAGGCCAGCCCCAACGGGCCGTGGTCGGTGCGTCAGCTCTACTACGCCTGCGAGGAAGGCAGGCCCCGCATCTTCGACCAGGGCATCGCCGGCTTCCTGATGGGCACGAAGGATCCGGCACTCGGCTATGTGTCGATGGTCTTCCTGCCGCCCGAGGCCAGTGAGTCGCTGGCGCGCGCCGCGCTGAGCCGGCCGCAGGCGCTGCAGTTGCTGGCCGCGACCTACAGCGCCAACGCCTACCCCTTCAGCCCGCGCTACCAGAACTGCAACCAGTGGGTGATGGAGCTGATGGCCGCGGCCTGGGGCGGGGTGGCGCTGGACGAGCAGGCCCCGCCCGGCGATGACCCGCCGCGCGCCAAGGCGCAGGCCTGGCTGCGCGACCAGGGCTACGAGCCCACGGCCTTCGCGCTGTGGCGACCGCTGACCTGGCTCACCGTCTTCTCGCCCTGGCTGCACCGCGACGACCACCCGCCCGAAGACCTCTCCGCGGCCACCTTCCGCGTCAGCATGCCGGCCTCGATCGAGGCTTTCGCGCGGCGGCAGTGGCCCGGCACCACGCGGGTCGAGGTGTGCCATGCCGGCCCGCGCGTCGTGGTGCGGCGCGGCTGGGCGCCGATCGCCCCCGGCTGCGTGCCGGAGGAGGGCGACGAGGTGCTGATGCTCGACTGAATGGTGGTCAGTCGTCGGTGTGGGCGCCGGCTGCGGCATCCACCGGCATGCCCACGCCAGCGGCGCCGTCGAAGAAGTAGGGCCGGCGAGCCTTCTGCCGCGGCCAGACCTCGTCCAGCGTGGCGGCGTCGTAGAGCCGGCCGTTCTGCATCACCTGGTGGATGCGGTCGCTCTGGCGGATGTCGGCCAGCACGTCGCCGTCGATCACCACCAGGTCGGCCAGCTTGCCGGGCTCGATGGAGCCGAGGTCACGGTCCAGGCCGAGGTAGTGGGCCGGGTTCAGCGTGGCGGCGCGGATGGCTTCGAGCGGCGTCATGCCGCCCAGGCCGAGCATCCACATCTCCCAGTGCGCGCCCAGGCCCTCGCGCTGGCCGTGGGCACCGATGTTGACCTTCACGCCCAGGCGCTGCAGCGCGGTGGCGGTGCGGGCCACGCGGATGACGTTGAAGTCTTCCTCGGGCGCGGTGGGCCGGCGCACGGCGCGCGATTCCAGCAGCGTGCGCGGCACATGGCGGGTCAGCAGCGGGTGCTCCCACACGTCGGTGCGGGCGTACCAGTAGTGCTCGCCGTCCAGCCCGCCGTAGGCCACGTTCAGCGTCGGCGTGTAGCCGACCGCGGTTTGCGACCAGAGCTGCTTCACGTCGTCGTACACCTCGGCGATGGGCAGCGCATGCTCGATGCCGGTGTGCCCGTCGACGATCATGCCCATGTTGAGCTGGAACAGTGAGCCGCCCTCGGGCACCACCATCATGCCGGTCTGGCGTGCGGCTTCGAGCAGTTGCTGGCGCTGGTCGCGTCGGGGTTGCTGGTAGCTCTTGACGCTGATCGCGCCTTCGGCCTTCTGGCGCCTGAGGTGGGTGAGGGCGTCGTCCAGGCCGTTCACGACCGCAGTGATGCCGGCCTTGGCCCCGTAGAGGATGGAGCCGGTGGAGTAGATGCGCGGCCCGAGCACCCGGCCGGCGCGCTGCAGCTCGGCCTGGGTGAAGACCTCGCTGTTGCGGTTGGATGGGTCGTGGACCGTGGTGACGCCAAAGGCCAGCGAGGCGTGGTTGATCCAGCTCTGCTGCGGAATGATCTCGTCGTCGCCCATGCGGCCGTGCCAGTGGGCGTCGATCAGGCCGGGGATGAGCGTCTTGCCGCGCAGGTCGATCCGCTTGGCCTGCGGCGGGATCACCACCTGCGACGCCGGCCCGACCGCTGCGATGCGGTTGCCGTCGACCAGCACCACGCCGTCGGCGATCACCTCGTCGCCCTTCATCGTCACGATGGGGGCACCGACCAGGGCGACCTGGCCGGCGGGCTTGTCGGCGGCCTGCGTGAAGCCGATCTTCAGCCCGGCTTCGGGCGGCCGCCAGCCCTTGCCCTTGTCCTTGTCCTTGTCGGTGCCGGGCGCGAAGGCGTCGGCCAGCGCGGTGGTGAACAACTCGTCGCCGAGGGCGAAATGCACGCGCCGGCTGTCGCCGCTCCAGTGCATGGAGTGTCCGGCGTTCACGTCGAGCTGGCGCATCGGCAGCATGTCGGCCTTGGGGCCGACCGTGACGCCCTTGCCGATCGTGGCCAGCGGCACCACGTAGGCATGGAAACGCTCGACGAAGCCCAGCCACTGCCCGTCCGGCGAGACGGCGTACTCGGAGGCGAACTCGCTGCGCGCGATCTCGGTCTCCTGCCGGTCGGCCAGGTCGATGCGCACCAGCTTGCGGAGCGAGTCCACCTCGCTCGTCATGCTGGCGCGAGTCAGGTAGACAGCGTCGCTGCGGTCACCGAACTGTGGATCTTCGCCCTCTTTGCTGATGCGCTGGGGCGTGCCTTTGCCATCGGCCGAGGCGAGGTAGACGCCGAGGTCCAGCGCCTGCCAGGGTGAGGTGAGGTAGCCGCCGGCGACCTTCTGGTAGACGACTTGTTTGCCATCGGGCGAGAAGCGCGGCTGCACGTACTTGCCAGGCGTGGGCGTGAGCACGGTTTCGCGGCCGCTGGCCATGTCGAGCTTGACCACGCGGCCCAGGGCCTCGTCGGTCCAGGCCACGAACACGAGCTCGCGGCCATCGCGCGAGAAGCTGGGGAAGAACTCGAAGCGGTCGTCGGAGCGGGCCAGGCGACGAGGTGTTCCTTCGGGCAAGTCGCGCAGCCAGAGCTGACCGAGCGCGGAGTAGACGACGCGCTTGCCATCGGGCGACACGTTGACCGAACGCAGCTGCCGCACGAGGAACCGGTCGGGGGCCACGGCCTGGGGCACCCGCTGGGCGGGGCGCACTTCCCGCGTGTCCTTCACGTGGAAGGGGATGTCCGCCGCCCGGCCGTTGAAGGGGTCGACGCGCCACAGCTTGCCCTGCGCCCACAGCACGATCTGGCGTGAATCCGGTGTCCAGGCGAAGGCGGGGTAGACGCCGTAGACCGACCACGATTCCTGCAGGTCGCGCTCCAGGCCGCCCCAGGCGGCGCGCTCTTCGCCGGTGGCGAGGTTCTTGAGGAACAAGGTACTCTGGTTGCGCACCCGGCGCACGAAGGCGAGGTGCCTGCCGTCGGGTGACGGGGTGGGCCGCACGGCGCCGCCGGGGCCCTGCACGAAGGGCTCGACCGATCCGTCATGCAGGTCCTGGCGGTAGATCTTGAAGATCTCCTTGTTGGAGTCCTTGTTGTATTCGAAGGTCGTGCCGGGCGTGGCGTCGTGCGAGTAGTAGAGGTAGCGGCCATCGGGCGAGATCGCAGGCTCGCCCAGGTCCTTCTGCCAGTTCGGCTTCTCGTTGAGCTGCACGCCCTTGCTGCCGCTCTTGTCGCCGCTCACGTGGTACAGCCAGATCTCGCCCGAGCCGGCCGAGCGGGTGCCGGTGTAGTGCTTGCGCGCCGCGATGAAGCGGCCGTTGGGGTGCCACACGGGGTTGTTGAGCAGGCGGTAGTCCTCGTGGCTCACGGCCTTGGCCGCCGTGCCGTCGACGTTCATCACCCACACGTTGTCGCCACCACCCGCGTCGCTGAGGTAGGCGATCAGCTTGCCGTCGGGCGAGAAGCGGGCCTGCTGTTCCCAGGCGATGGAGTGGGTGAGCGGCTTCGCTTCGCCGCCTGCGATCGGCAGGGTGTAAAGGTCACCCAGCAGGTCGAAGATGAGCGTCTTGCCGTCGGGGCTCACGTCCACGCTCATCCAGGTGCCGGTGCGGGTGTCGATCTGCACGGTGCGCGGCTCGCCCGGGGGCTGGTTCACGTTCCATGCAGGCTTCTTCGGCTCGTTGTCGGCGGGCTGGGCGTGAAGCCCCTGGCCGGACAGGCTGGCAACGAGGAAGGCCAGCAAGGGCAGCGGGTTGAGGCGGGCGGTGGGCATGGGATGGCGCGAAAGACGAAGCCGCGAGGATAGGAGAGTCCGGGGGCGATGGCACCAGGTTCGTCGCATCGAGCGCCGGGTTCGTCGGATGCGTGGGTAGTGGAGCGTCGCGTCAGGGGGACCCCGGTGGGGCTCATGGTTTCGCGGTCGGTGCCTGCGGCACCGACTGCCCTGTGGTGCTTCCTACGTGGGGCGGCTGCGGTGGCTTTGCAGTCGGGCGCCTTCGCGCCCGACTGCATAAATCCTCCTCGCTCG
>JBMOQN010000023.1:0-15624 GCA_049322835.1 Pseudomonadota bacterium
GGCGCTCCACATGCGCGCCACCGCCTGCCCGCACACCCCGCTGCAGCCACCGCCGGTGCACTTCCCCGAACAGCCGCCGACGGTGGCACTCGCGGCAGGGGGAGCCCGGTGGGGCGATTTGTGCAGCGCCGAGGAGCGCAGGCAAGAGGGCGGCGCGCGCAGCGCGCATCAACCACTGACTCGCTGCGACTGTCCGAGCGCCGCGAACGAAGTGAGCAGAGCGAGTTAAGCAGCGCGCCCTCTTGCCGAGCACCACAGGGCAGTCGGCGCGCAGCGCCGACCGCGGAACCATGAGCCCCACCGGGCTCCCCCTGCCGCGACGCTCAACAGCAACACCCACCACTCACCCCGGCACCAGGAACAAGGTCGACAACGGCGGCAACGTCAACACCAGCGACCGCTCGAACCCGTGCGACGGCACCGGCTCCGGCGCCAGGGCGGCGTGCATGTTGCCCATGTCGCTGCCGCCGTAATGGCGGGAATCGGTGTTCAGCACCTCGCGCCACACCGCCACGCCGGCCGGCACGCCGATGCGGTAAGCGGTGCGGGGCACCGGGGTGAAGTTGCTCACCACGATCACCTGCTGGCCGGCCTCGTCGCGCCGCAGCCAGGCGAAGACCGAGTTTTCGGCGTCGTCGTGGCAGATCCACTGGAAGCCGGCGGCTTCGCAGTCCAGCCGGTGCAGCGAAGTGTGCTCGCGGTACAGCGCGTTGAGGTCACGCACCAGCTTCTGCACGCCGGCATGGCGCGGGTCGTCGAGCCGGCGCCAGGGCAGGTGGGCGTCGTGGTGCCACTCGTCGGGCTGGGCGAACTCCTGGCCCATGAACAGCAGCTTCTTGCCCGGGTGGCCCCACATGAAGCCGTAGTAGGCGCGCAGGTTGGCGAAGCGCTGCCAGTCGTCGCCCGGCATCTTGGCCAGCATCGAACCCTTGCCGTGCACCACCTCGTCGTGCGAGATCGGCAGCACGAAGTTCTCGTTGAACGCGTAGACGAGGCCGAAGCTCATCTTCTCGTGGTGCCAGCGGCGGTGCACCGGGTCCTGGTGGATGTAGGCCAGGGTGTCGTTCATCCAACCCATGTTCCACTTGTAGTGGAAGCCCAGGCCACCGGCCTCGACCGGTGCCGACACCTTCGGGAAGGCGGTCGACTCTTCGGCCACGGTGATCGCGCCGGGTGCCTCGGCGCCCAGCGTTCGGTTCACTTCCTGCAGCAGCGAGATGGCTTCGAGGTTCTCGCGCCCGCCATGCACGTTCGGCACCCACTGCCCTTCCGGGCGCGAGTAGTCGCGGTAGAGCATGGAGGCCACGGCGTCGACGCGCAGGCCGTCCACCGCATGGCGCTCCAACCAGTACAGCGCGCTGCCGGCCAGCAAGTTGCGCACCTCGTGCCGGGCGAAGTTCGGGATCAGGGTGTTCCAGTCCCGGTGCACGCCCTCGCGCGGGTCGGCGTACTCGTACAGCGCCTCGCCCTCGAACTGCGCCAGGCCGTGCGCGTCCGACGGGAAGTGCGCCGGCACCCAATCCAGCAGCACGCCCAGGCCCTTGGCGTGGCAGGCAGCGACGAAGCGGTCCAGGCCCGCCGGGTCGCCGAACCGGGCGCTGGCCGCATACAGGCCCAGCGTCTGGTAGCCCCAGGAGCCATCGTAGGGGTGCTCGGTGATGGGCAGCAGCTCGACGTGGGTGAAGCCCAGGTCGGCGACGTAGTCGGGCAGGGTCGCGGCCAGGTCGTCCCAGCTCGGGAACGGCCCGCTGCCGAGGCGGCGCCACGACGGCAGGTGCACCTCGTAGATCGACACCGGTGCGTCGCGGCGGTTGGCGGCAGCGCGCCCTTCGGGCAGCGCGCGCACCGGCGGCAGCGGCGCCACCTTGCTGGCGGTCTCGGGCCGCAGCTGCGCGGCGCGGGCATAGGGGTCGGCCTTGAGCGGCATCAGCCGGCCGTCGCGAGACAAGACCTCGAACTTGTAGAGGTCGCCCTCGATCACGTGCGGGACGAAGATCTCCCACACGCCCGCCTCGTGGCGATAGCGCATCGCATGGCGCCGGCCGTCCCACTGGTTGAAGTCGCCGACCACGCTGACGCGCTTGGCAGTGGGGGCCCAGACGGCGAAGCGCACGCCGGCCACGCCTTGCTGCTCCGTCGCGTGGGCGCCGAGCACGGTGTAGGGCCGCGGGTGCCGGCCGTCCTGCAGCAGCGCGAGGTCCGCCTTGTCCAGCTGCGGGCCGAAGGCGTAGGCGTCGGCCACCTCGCCCAGCAGCTCGCCGGTGGTACCGAGCAGCCGCAGGCGGTAGGCGAAGCGCTGCTTGCGGCGCGGGATCGGGGCTTCGAAGAAGCCGTCCGGGTCGCGCACCGCAAGCTTGACGACGGGTTTGCCGGACTTGGCCTCCAGCACGTCGATGCCCGCGACGCTGGGCCAGCAGACGCGCAGCCAGAGCTGCCCGTCTTCTTCGGGGTGCAGACCCAGCACTGAAAACGGGTCGGGGTGGCGCGCTGCGAGCAGGGCCTGGACGTGCGCGTCCGCGAGCATGGAAGCTTCCCTCTTCTCTTTGAAATCGCGCGGCAGCTTACACCCCCTTCAGCAGCAGTTGCCCCGGCTCAGGGTGCCGACCAGACCCGCTCGACATAGTCGCGGATCGTGCGGTCGGCCGAGAACCAGCCCATGCCCGCCACATTGCGCAGCGCGCACTGGGCCCAGGCCGCCGCGTCGCGGTAGAGCGTGTCGACGCGCGCCTGCGTGGCGACGTAGTCGCTGAAGTCGGCCAGCAACAGATAGCGGTCGACGCCCAGCAGGTGGTCGATCAGCGGGCGGTAGCGCTCGGGCTCGTCGGGCGAGAAGGCGCCTTTGTCGATCGCGTCGAGCACCTGCTGCAGCGCCGGGTTGTCGCGCGCGAAAGCTTCGGGCCGGTAGCCCGAGGCGACGAGCTGCGCGACGGCCTCGGTGCGCAGGCCGAAGACGAACATGTTCTCCACGCCCATCGCTTCGGCCATCTCGATGTTGGCGCCGTCCCAGGTGCCGATCGTGACCGCACCGTTGAGCGCGAACTTCATGTTGCCGGTGCCCGAGGCCTCGGTGCCGGCGGTGGAGATCTGCTCCGACAGGTCGGCCGCCGGCAGGATGGTCTCGGCCAGGCTGACGCCGTAGTTCGGCAGGAAGACCAGCTTCAGCCGGCCGGCCACGCGCGGGTCGGTGTTGATGGTGTCGGCCACGTCGTGCGCCAGGCGGATGATGAGCTTGGCCGCCTGGTAGGCCGAGGCCGCCTTGCCGGCGATCACCACGGTGCGCGGCACCCAGTCGGCACCGGGGTCGGCCACGATGGCCTGGTAGCGCGCCACCACGTGCAGCAGGTTCAGCAGCTGGCGTTTGTATTCATGGATGCGCTTGATCTGCACGTCGAACAGGCTGTCGACGTTGACCACCACGCCCAGCTCGCGCTGGATGCGCTCGGCCAGGCGCTGCTTGTTGGCGCGCTTGACGGCCAGGAACTCGCGGCCGAGCGCAGCATCGGCCGCCAGTGGCTTCAGCGCCGCGAGCTGGCCCAGGTCCTTTCGCCAGCCGGCGCCGATGCGCGCGTCCAGAAGGCCGGCGAGGCCGGGGTTGGCCTGGGCGAGCCAGCGGCGCGGCGTGACGCCGTTGGTCACGTTGTGGAAGCGCTCGGGCCACAGCGCGGCGTAGTCGGCGAAGATGGTCTGCACCATCAGCTCGGAGTGCAACGCCGAGACACCGTTGACCTTGTGCGAGGCCACGATGGCCAGCGCGGCCATGCGCACCCGGCGCTCGTGCCACTGGCCGGGGGCACTGCCCTCGTCGATCAGCGACATGCGGGCGATGCGGGCGTGGTCGTGCGGGAAACGCACGCGCACCTGCTCGAGGAAGTGGTGGTTGATCTCGTAGACGATCTCGAGGTGGCGCGGCAGCAGCTCCTCGAACAGCGACACCGGCCAGGTTTCCAGCGCCTCGGGCATCAGCGTGTGGTTGGTGTACGAGACGGCCTGCGTGGTGATCGCCCAGGCCTCGTCCCAGCCCAGGTGGTGCTCGTCCAGCAGCAGGCGCATCAACTCGGCCGGCGCCAGCGCGGGGTGGGTGTCGTTCAGGTGGATGGCGTTGCGCTTGCCGAGCGTCGACAAGGGCTGGCCTTCGCGCAGGTGGCGCGCGATCAGGTCCTGCAGCGAGGCGCTGACGAGGAAGGCCTCCTGCTTCAGGCGCAGCGCGCGGCCGGCGGCGGTGCTGTCGTCCGGGTAGAGCACCCAGTTCAGCGCATCGGCCGCCACCTGGTGGCGCGAGGCTGCGGCGTAGTCGCCATGGCAGAAGGCGCTGAAGTCGATCGGGTCGGCGGCGGCGGCATGCCACTGGCGCAGCGTGGCCACGCGCTCGCTGTGGTGGGCCGGCACGATGAAGTCGTAGGCGTGGGCCACCAGGTGCTCGGCAGGGCGCCAGTGGTGGCGCCGGTCGGCGCCGATCACCACATGGCCACCGAAGCCGACCGGGTAGCGCAACTCGGGCCGCGGCAGCTCCCAGGGCTCGCCGTGCTTCATCCAGTCGTCGGGCCGCTCGACCTGGCGACCGCCGTCGATGCCCTGCGCGAACATGCCGTAGCGGTAGCGCAGGCCGTAGCCGAAGGCCGGCAGGCCCTGCTCGGCGAAAGCGTCGAGGAAGCAGGCGGCCAGGCGGCCCAGGCCGCCGTTGCCCAGCGCGGCATCGGGCTCGCGCTCCAGCACCGCCGGCAGGTCGTGGCCATGCGCGGCCAGGGCTTCGCGCAGCTCGGCGTCCAGGCCGAGCGCGGCCACGGCGTTGCCGAGCGCGCGGCCCATCAGGAATTCCATCGACAGGTAGTGCACCCGGCGCGACACCCGCTGGCCATCGGGGCCGGCGTCTTCGGCCTGGGTGCGGGCCCAGCGCTGCGCCAGCAGGTCGCGGCAGGCTGCGGCGGCAGCGCGCATCGCGGCAGCGGGTGTCGCGCCCAAGGTCGACAGGCCGAGCTCGCGGTCGAAGGCAGCCCGGAACGCGGCGCGCAGCGCGGCGGTGTCGCCGGCAGCCGAGGCAGCAGCGCGCGAGGGGCGTTTCGGAGCGGTCATGGGGGTCTTCACGTCAGGCAGGTTCCGTGTTGGGGCCACTCGGTGGGCCGGGCCACGCCAGCGGCGGCCCAGGCCGCGCAGTTGGCGCATCGGAAGTATCGCGGATTCAGTCTACATCTTGTAGTTTGACTACATATCGTAAACCCGAGTAGAAGACTAAGTACTTGATTTTATTGATTACATGTCCGAATCATTCGTGCATTTCACATTGTGCTCGTGTCATATGACATGTATATTCTCTACATCCTGACCCATGGGCACGCCCCGGGTCAAGTGGCGGCGTGGGTGCGCGACACTGGCGCCGCCCGCGCGGGCAAGTCAAACGAGGACGACAAGCCGTGCGGCCCTGGCGGGCGGCGCGGCGGCGGAGGTGGATGTGGCGGATGTGAAGCTGCAAGGCGTGGCCAAGGCCTATGGCGCCACGAAGATCCTGCACGGGGTGGACCTGGAAATCCGCGACGGCGAGTTCATGGTCTTCGTCGGGCCCTCCGGCTGCGGCAAGTCCACGCTGCTGCGCGTGATCGCCGGCCTGGAAGACATCACCGGCGGCACGCTCTCGATCGGCGGCCGGGTGGTCAACGAGGTGCCGCCGGCCGAGCGCGGCATCGCGATGGTGTTCCAGAGCTACGCGCTCTACCCGCACATGAACCTGTACGACAACATGGCGTTCGGCCTCAAGCTGGCCAAGCTGCCGAAGGACCAGATCGACACCTCGGTGCGCCAGGCCGCGAAGATCCTCAACATCGAGCACCTGCTGGAGCGCAAGCCGAAAGACCTGTCGGGCGGCCAGCGCCAGCGCGTCGCCATCGGCCGCGCCATCGTGCGCAAGCCCGAGGTCTTCCTCTTCGACGAGCCGCTGTCGAACCTCGACACCGCGCTGCGCGTGCGCATGCGCTACGAATTCGCCAAGCTGCACCAGGACCTGAAGACCACCATGGTCTACGTGACGCACGATCAGGTCGAGGCGATGACGCTGGCCGACCGCATCGTCGTGCTCTCGGCCGGCAGGATCGAGCAGGTCGGCTCGCCGCTGGGGCTGTACGAGCACCCCTGCAACCTCTTCGTCGCCAGGTTCATCGGCTCGCCGGAGATGAACATCCTCGACGGCACGCTGGTGTCGGCCGATGCGCTGGGCGCGACGGTCAAGCTGGCCAGCGGCACCACGCTGCACTGCGCGGTGGATGCCACGCGCGCCAGGCCGGGCGACGCGGTGAAGCTGGGCCTGCGGCCGGAGCACCTGAAGGAGGGCGGCGGCGCCAACACCATCGAGGTCAAGGTGACCTTCGTCGAATCGCTGGGCGGCACCACCTTCGCCTACTGCGAGCACCCGGGCGCGGAGGACACGCTGACCTGCGAGCTGGACGGCCAGAGCCACCCACAGCCGGGCCAGACGCTGCCGCTGGCGGTACCGTCGGAGCGGGTCTATCTGTTCGACGCCACCGGTCTGGCTTTCCCACGTCACACCCAGGCCGGCCGTGCATAAGGTTTGTCTTCTTGCCCTCGCAGCGGCGCTGCTCGCCGGCTGCGGCCCCAAGCCCGACGACCCGGGCCAGCTCAAGCTGCTGGTCTGGATCAACGGCGACAAGGGCTACAACGGCCTGCAGAAGGTGGGCGATGCCTTCACCGCCGCCACCGGCGTGCAGGTGACCGTGCAGCACCCCGAGGGCGCGCCGGACAAGTTCCAGGCCGCGGCCGGCGCGGGCAAGGGGCCGGACATCTTCTGCTGGCCGCACGACCGGGTGGGCGAGTGGGCCAAGTCGGGCCTGATCATGCCGGTGCATCCGCCCCAGCGGGTGAAGGACGAGATCGAGGACTCGGCCTGGGGCGCCTTCACCTACAACGGCAAGACCTGGGGCTACCCGCTGTCGATCGAGGCCATCGGCCTGATCTACAACAAGAAGCTGGTCAAGACGCCGCCGGCCAGCTTCGAGGAGCTGATCGCGCTCGACAAGCAGCTGCAGAAGGACGGCAAGCACGCGGTGCTGTGGGACTACAACAAGTCCTTCTTCACTTGGCCGATGCTCGCCGGCCCCGGCGGCTTCGTCTTTGGCCGCACGCCGGCCGGCGACTACGACGGCAAGGTGGTGGGCGTGAACACCGCAGGCGCCTTGAAGGGCGCCGAGATGCTGGACCGCCTTATCAAGGACGGCCACATGCCCAAGGGCGCGCGCTACTCCGAGATGGAGGCTGGCTTCGCCCGCGGCGAGGTGGCGATGATGATCTCGGGGCCCTGGGCCTGGGACAACGCCAAGAAGGCCGGCATCGACTACGGCGTGGCGGCGATCCCCGGCGTGGCGGGCCATGCGGCCAAGCCCTTCGTCGGCGTGCTGGGCTGCATGATCACCGCGCCCAGCCCGGTGAAGGACGTGGCGCGCGAGTTCATCGAGAACCACCTGCTCAAGGTCGAGAGCCTGAAGACCATCTCGGCCGACGTGTCGCTCGGCACACCGGCCAACAAGGCCTACTTCGCCGAGCTGGCCAACGACCCGGCCATCCGCCAGACGATGGACAACGCACGCGCTGGTGAACCCATTCCGAACATTCCGGAGATGCAGCGATTCTTCCCTGCGATGGATGCCGCTTTGGAAGCCATCACGAACGGGCGGCAGGCGCCGAAGGATGCGCTGGATGGCGCGGCGGCGCGGATGGTGGTGAATTGATGTTGGGGTTGCTTGCGGTGATTCCGCAGCGTCGCGGCAGGGGGGTCCCGGTGGGGCTCATGGTTTCGCGGTCGGCGCCTCCGGCACCGACTGCCCTGCGGTGCTCGTGGTGCGGGGCGGCTGCGGTGGCTTCGCAGCCGGCCGCCTTCGCGCCCGACTGCATAAATCCTCCTCGCTCGGTCCTCGGCTGCGCCGAGGACTTCCCCCGCACCCCTGCGCTCCTCGGCGCTGCACAAATCGCCCCACCGGGCCCCCCCTGCCGCGAGTGCGATCGTCGGTGCCTGTTCGTAGCAAGTGCTGCGGCGGTGACCGCAGCGGGGTGTGGGGGCAGGCGGTGGCGCGCATGTGGAGCGCCGAGTAGCGCAGGGCGTGTGGCCGCGCGCGCAGCGCGCTTCCAAATCAAACTGGGCGCGACTGTCCGAGCGCACGAGCGGAGCGAGTGCGGCGAGTTAAGCGCCCGGCCACACGACCGAGCAACACAGGGCAGTCGGCACGCAGTGCCGACCGCGGAACCTAAGTGCCACCGCCTGCCCCCACACCCCGCTGCCGCGCCAATCTCCCCCTGCCAACCATGAGCGCGACGACCACCACCTCCCTTCCCTTGCCGGCAATACCCCGCGAGCCTCGCTCCCGCGCACTCACGCTCGCCCTCGCCGCGCTGGCCCAACTCGCCGTGCTCTGGCTCACCTGGCGCCTGGCCGCTGGCGGGCAGTTGCTGGTCTCGACCGCGGCCCTCGCGCTCGGCACCGTGGGCGTCTACACCTACACCTCGGCCAAGACCCTGGCGTGGCGCTACCTGTTCCCCGGCGTCGCGGGCATGATCGTCTTCGTGGCCTTTCCGCTGGTCTACACCATGCAGATCGGCTTCACCAACTACTCCTCGGCCCACCTGCTGAGCGAAGACCGCGCCCGCGCCTACCTGCTCGACCAGAACGAGGCCGACGAAGCACAAGCGCTGGCCTACACGCTCCACGCCGAAGGGGGCCGCTTCCGCCTGCGCCTGAGCGGCGCCGACGGCCAGGTGCTGGTCACCCCGCTGCTCGAGCTCAAGGGCGCGCCGACGGAACCCGCGGCCCTCACGCCCGCCGAGGGCACCCCTCTCGGCGAGCCGCTGCCGCTGCGCGACGTGCTCGCCCGGCGCGACGCCCTGCGTGCCCTCGTGCTGCAGCGCCCCGACGGCCAGCGCCTGCGCTACACCGGCGTGCGCGAGTTCGGTGTGCAAAAGCCCCTGTGGCTGGCCGGCGAGGGCGGTGCGCTGATCCAGCAGCCCTCGGGCACCGTCTACGCCCCCAACCGCGAGACCGGCTACTTCGAGAACGCCGCGGGCGAACACATCCAGCCCGGCTTCAAGGTCGGCATCGGCTGGGCCAACTACACCCGGATGATGTTCGATCCCGACTTCCGGGGCCCCTTTGTCTCGATCTTCGGCTGGACGGTGGTCTTCTCCGCGCTCACCGTGCTGTTCGCCACCGCCATCGGCATGACGCTCGCGGTGCTGCTGAACTGGGAGGCGCTGAAGTACCGCACCCTCTACCGCACGCTGCTGTTCCTGCCCTACGCGGTGCCGGGCTTCATCTCGATCCTGGTCTTCAAGGGCCTGTTCAACCAGAACTTCGGCGAGATCAACGCCATCCTCGACGCGCTCTTCGGCGTGCGCCCGGCTTGGTTCGCCGACCCCACGCTGGCGCGCGCGATGCTGCTGATCGTGAACACCTGGCTGGGCTACCCGTACATCATGGTGCTGTGCACGGGGCTGCTGAAGGCGATTCCCGCCGACCTGTACGAGGCCTCGGCCATCGCCGGCGCCGGCCCGCTGACCAACTTCTTCAAGATCACCGCGCCGCTGATCGCCAAGCCGCTCACGCCGCTGCTGATCTCGGCCTTCGCCTTCAACTTCAACAATTTCGTGCTGATCGCGCTGCTCACCGACGGGCGACCCGATTACCTCAACACCAAGCTGCCGGCCGGCACGACCGACATCCTGGTCAGCTACACCTACCGCATCGCCTTCACCGACGCCGGCGCCAACTTCGGCCTCGCGGCCGCGATCTCGACGCTGATCTTCTTCGTCGTCGCGCTGATGTCGCTGGTGAACCTGAAACTCAGCGGCGACGCTGCGAAAAGGTAAACACGCATGGCCATCGTCACCGGAAAAAGCCAGCGCTGGCGCATCCTCGCGGCCCACGTGGGCCTGTGGGCGCTCATCGCCATCACCCTGTTCCCGCTGCTCGCGGTCGTCTCCATCTCGCTGCGACCCGGCAACTTCGCCACGGGCTCGCTGATTCCGGCCGAGATCAGCCTGGAGCACTGGAAGCTGGCCCTCGGCATCCCCCACATCGGCAAAGACGGCGTGCGCATCGAGCCGCCCTTCCCGGTGCTGCTGTGGCTGTGGAACTCGGTCAAGGTCGCCACCATCTCGGCGCTGTTGATCGTGGCCATCTCCACCACCGCGGCCTATGCCTTCGCGCGGTTGAAGTTCGCCGGCAAGCGCGGGCTGCTCAACAGCATGCTGCTGCTGCAGATGTTCCCGGTCGCAGTGGCACTGGTCGCCATCTACGCGATCTTCGAAGGCATCGGCACCTACATCCCGGCACTCGGCATCGAGACACATGCGGGCCTGGTGATCGCCTACCTCGGCGGCGTGGCCACCCACGTGTGGACGATCAAGGGCTACTTCGACACCATCCCGGCCGACATCGAAGAGAACGCCAAGGTCGACGGCGCCACGCACTGGCAGGCCTTCCGCCTGGTGCTTCTGCCGATGGCGGTGCCCATCCTGATGGTCGTCTTCGTGCTGGCCTTCATCGGCACCATCATCGAGTACCCGGTGGCCTCAGTGCTGCTGCGTGAGGAGCCGAACCTCACACTGGCGGTCGGCTCCAAGTTCTACCTCTACGACCAGAAATACCTCTGGGGCGATTTCGCCGCGGCGGCGGTGCTCTCGGGCCTGCCGATCACGCTGGTCTTCCTGGCCGCGCAGCGCTGGATCGTCTCGGGCCTCACCTCCGGCGGTGTGAAGGGATAAGCGAATGCACAAGCGAACGCTGCTGGCCACCTTGGCCGCGATGGCCGTGGCCCTGCCTGCACTGGCCATCAAGCCACCTGCGAAAGCACCCATGAAGGTACAACCCAACGCCAACCGCTTCGATCGTGAGCTGGCCGGTGTCTTCGAGGCCCGCGAGGCCGACTGGCGCAATGGCCCCGTGGTCTACCAGGTGCTGGTCGACCGGTTTGCGCCGAGCGCGACGCTGGACGCCAAGCGCCACCTCTACCCCGCGCCCAAGAAACTGCGCGGCTGGGAAGAGCTGCCGCGCGCCGGCCAGTACCTGGAGCAGCAGAAGCTCTGGAGCCACGAGATCGACTTCTGGGGCGGCGACCTCGCGAGCCTCGGCAGCCGGCTGGACCACGTGCAGCAGCTGGGCGCCGGGGTGCTCTACCTCAACCCCATCCACCTCGCCTACACCAACCACAAGTACGACGCGCTGGACTACCAGGTCGTGTCGCCCGAGTTCGGCACGCGCGAGGACGTGAAGGCGCTGGCCAGGAACCTGCACGGCCGCGGCATGAAGCTGGTGCTCGACGGCGTGTTCAACCACATGGGCCGCAACGCGCTGGTGTTCAAGCAGGCCGAGGGCAGCGTCGACAACCCCTACCGCGACTGGTTCTACTTCGGCCCGCAGTACCCCGGCGGCGTGCGCACCTGGGCGCTGGCGCAGAACCTGCCCGAGCTGAACCTCGAAAACCGCGCCGTGCGCGACCATGTGTACGCCAAAAAGGACTCGGTCGTGCGCAGCTACCTGCGCGACGGCGTCGACGGCTGGCGGCTCGACGTGGCCTTCGACATCGGCTTCAACGTGCTGGACGAGCTGACCCGCGCCGCCCACGCCGAGAAGCCCGGCTCGCTGGTGATCGGCGAGATCGCCAATTACCCGAAGGAATGGTTCCCGGCCGTCGACGGCCTGCTGGGCTTCACGCTGAGGCAGATCCTGCTGCGCACGGTCAACGGCCAGATCGACCCACCCACCGCGGCCCGCATGGTCGACCGCATGGTGGCCGAGGCCGGCATCGAGCCGATGCTCAAGAGCTGGCTCTACCTGGGCAACCACGACACGCCGCGCCTGGCCACCGCCCTGCCCGACGAGCGCCAGCGCCGCCTGGCGCAGGTGCTGCAGTTCACGCTGCCCGGCGCGCCCAACCTCTACTACGGCGACGAAGTGGGCATGCTGGGTGGCGACGACCCGGAGATGCGCGCGCCGATGCGCTGGGACCTGGTGGCTGCCGACAACGCCGCGCTCGCCTGGACCCGCCAGCTGGTGAAGCTGCACAACGACCACCGCGCGCTCAAGGTGGGCAACTTCCGCCTGCTGGAGGGCCAGCGCCTGTTCGCCTTCCAGCGCTACACCGACCGCGCGCGAGACGCCGTCTTCGTGCTCGCCAACCCCGGCACGGAAGACGTGACCGAGACCCTGCTGATCCCCGACTCCAAGACCATGGACGGCACGCTGCTGAAGGACCTGGTGGGCAACCACCAGGGCGCACCGCTGCGCGTGCAGTCGGCCCTGCTCACGGTCACCGTGCCGGCCGGCGGCTATCTGGTGCTGCAACCCGAGGTGGCGCCGCCCGGCGGCTACAGCAACTACAAGCGGGTGCAATGAGGCACCCACGCGCGACGACCGCCTGGCTCTTCCCCCTGGCCGCAACGGCGCTGCTCGGCGCCTGCGCAGCACCGCCCCCGGCAACCGCACCGGCCGCCGCACCGGCCGCAGCGGCCTGCACTGCCCCGCCCCTGGGCGACCGCGCGATCTACCTGCGCGGCAGCTTCAACGCCTGGGCCGCGGACGAGGCACGGCGCTTGCGTTGGGCCTGCGACCGCTACGTGCTGGTGACGAGCCTGGCCGGCGAGCACCAGTTCAAGCTGGGCGACGAGGCCTGGTCGCCCGATGCCGACTTCGGCCGCGGTGCCGGAGCGCGTTTGCGCCCCCGTGGCCCTGAACTCCACCGCCGTTTCAACGGCACGCACCGCTTCACCCTGACGATGACGCCCGACCACCCCGACACGCCCACGCTGAGCATCGAAGACTGCGCCAGCGCCGCGCCGCCCTTCGGCGACACCGTGCTCTACCTGCGCGGCACGATGAACAACTGGGCCGCGCTCGACGAGTACGCGCTGCAGTACAGCTGCGACGCCTACTACCTCAACACCAAGCTCAAGGGCCGGCACGAGTTCAAGCTCGCCGATGCCGCGTGGACGCCCTCGCTCACCTCCGAGGCCCACACGCTGGAGTTCGACGGCGGCGAGCAGACGCTGCGCGCCGTGATCGTGGCCGAGCGGCCGCTGGTCAGCCTGGGCCCCAAGAGCTTCGCCGACCCGAACGCCAAGCCGGTGGAGCACCCGGTGGCGCAGAGCCTGCGCTTCGACTCGCGCGACGCGGCCCACAAGACGCCGTTCGGTGCGGTCACCGAGCACAGCACGGTCGACTTCGCCGTGAGCGCCCTGCCCGGCGTGCAGGCGTTGACGCTGGTGGTCGAGCAACGCCGGCTCGAAGGCAACCAGGAGGTGCTCGAGTATGCCCCCGTGGCCCGCGTGACCATGCAGCGCCAGCCGGGCGCCGAAGGGCGCGAGCGCTGGGCTGCCCGCCACACCTTTGGCCCCAAGGCCATCTACGGCTACTGGTTCGAGGCCGAGATCGACGGCCAGCGCTTCGTGCTGCAGAACAACGCCGAAGCCGTGTTCTGGACGCGCGAGAAGGGCAGCCACGGCGCCGGTGCGGTCGCCGCCATGCCCAGCCGCGCCAGCGCCATCCGGCGCTTCCGCCAGACGGTGTACGACGCGAAGTTCAGCGTGCCCGACTACGCGGCCGACCTCGTCTACTACTACATCTTCCCCGAGCGCTACCGCAACGGCGACAAGCGCAACGACCCGAAGCCAGGCGCCGGCCGCCCGCAAGACCGGTACCACGACCAGGCCGTGGAGCTGCACGCCAACTGGAACGACAAGCCCTGGAAGCCCGGCACCGGTGACGGCTCCGACGCCGTCTACAACAACGACTTCTTCGGTGGCGACCTGGCCGGCATCATCGAGAAGCTCGACGACATCCGCGACCTGGGGGCCAACGCGATCTACATGACGCCGATCTTCCAGGCCGCCAGCAACCACAAGTACGACACCGCCGACTACCACCGCGTCGACCCCGCCTTCGGCACGAATGCCGACTTCGAGCGCCTCACCACCGAGGCCGCCAAGCGCGGCATCCGCGTGATCCCCGACGCCTCGCTGAACCACGTGGGCAGCGACTCGATCTACTTCAACCGCTACGGCAACCACGGCACCGAGGGTGCGTTCCAGGGCGGCCGCATCAACCCGGCCTCACCCTACGCCGGCTGGTTCACACTCGACGCGACCCAGGCCGACCCCGACAAGCAGTTCAAGGGCTGGGTCGGCGTGCGCGACCTGCCCGAGCTCGACAAGGCCTCGCCCGCCTGGCGCGCCTTCGCCTACGGCCACCGCGATTCGGTGATGAAGGTGTGGCTGGACCGCGGCGCCGCCGGCTGGCGCATGGACGTGGCCCCCTGGGTGCCCGACGACTTCTGGCGCGAGTGGCGCGCGGCCATCAAGGCGCACAAGCCCGACGCCATCACCATCGCCGAGACCTGGTTCGACAGCAGCAAGTACTTCCTAGGCGACAGCTTCGACTCGACGATGAACTACATCTTCCGCAACGCGCTGCTGGAGTACGCGGCGGGCGGGGATGCGGCGCTGCTCTACCGCAACATCGAATCGATCCGCGAGGCCTACCCGCCCCCCGCTTTCCATGCTTTGATGAACCTGCTTTCCACGCATGACCAGGCGCGTTCGCTGCACGTGCTGGGCTGGACGCCCGACGCCACGCCCGAGGCCATCGCGCTGGCCAAGCGGCGCTTCCGCATGGCGCTGCTGTTCCAGATGAGCTTCCCCGGCGCGCCGGCGGTGTACTACGGCGACGAGGTGGGCGTGACCGGCGGCGACGACCCGTACAACCGCGCCACCTACCCCTGGGCCGACCAGGGCGGCCAGCCGGACCTGGACCTGCGCGCCTACGTGAAGCGCCTGGTCGCGCTGCGGCATGCCGAGCCGGTGCTGCGCCGGGGCTCGCTGGACGCACCGCTCTTCGCCGACGCCCACGCCGTCGTGCTGCTGCGCCGGCTGGGTGGGCGCTGGGCCATCACCGCCACGCACAACGCCGATGCGGCGCGCACGCTGGAGGTGGCGCTGCCGGCGGGGGCGCCCGTCGCCTGGGTCGACGCCCTGGGCCATGGCACGGTCGATGCAAGCAGCGGTCGCCTGACGCTACAGTTGGCGCCGCTCGGCGGGGTGGTGCTGCTGAGCGGCAACCGCTGACCCACCACCACTGAATGACCGCCCCACCGCCACCACGCCCCCGCCTCTTCCACATCGCCTGGCCGCTCTTCGTCGAGCTGGCGCTGGGCATCGGCGTGGGCCTGGTGGGCACGGCGCTGGCGGCCAAGGTGTCGGACGCGGCGGGTGCCGGCTTCGCGCTGGCCAACCAGGTCGGCGCCACGCTGTTCATCGTCTTCCGCATCATCGGCGCCGGCATCGGCGTGGTGCTCACGCAAAGCCTGGGCGCCGGCCAGCGTGACGCGGCCGAGCGCGTGGCCCGCGCGGCCCTCGGCGCCAGCACCTGGATCGGCGGCGCCACCGCGCTGGTCGCGCTGGTCGCCGCCACGCCACTGCTCAAGCTGATGGGCGCGCCGGCCGAGGTGATGCCGCTGGCCGCGCCCTTCCTGATGGCGCTGGCGCCGGCCATGCTGGGCGACGCCTGGAACGCCTCGATGGCCAGCGTCATGCGGGCCCACCTGCATGCGCGCGACACGCTGGCGGTGGTCATCACGATGC
>JBMOQN010000024.1:0-14576 GCA_049322835.1 Pseudomonadota bacterium
CAGCGGCCGGGCCGCGACGCCCGCACCGGCCGGGCGGCCGGCCGCGAACC
This sequence comes from Pseudomonadota bacterium, assembly GCA_049322835.1. GTDB lineage: Bacteria > Pseudomonadota > Gammaproteobacteria > Burkholderiales > Burkholderiaceae_C > Ideonella. Next base: position 51 of record JBMOQN010000024.1, read on the forward strand.
GCATGCGCGCCTGCGCCCGCTGCTCGGCCCACAGCAGCAGGGCCACCACCACCAGCAGCACGCAGGCCAGTTGCGCCGCGGCGAGGTGGTCGTCCAGCACCAGCCAGGCCTTGTAGATGCCGGTGGTGAAGGTGGTCAGACCGAAGTAGGAGCCGACGCCGTAGTCGGCCAGCGTCTCCATCAGCGCCAGCGCCACACCAGCGGCCAGGGCCGGCCGGGCCATCGGCAGCGCCACCTCCAGCACACGCCGGCGCAGCGGAGCGCCGAGCAGGCGGGCCGCCTCCATCATCGGTGCGGCCTGCTCGGCCAGGGCGGTGCGCGCCAGCAGGTAGACATAGGGGTAGAGGCAAGCCACGAACAGGAAGGCCGCCCCCCAGAGGTTGCGCACGTCGGGCCACAGCGCGCCCTGCGCGCCGGTGAGTGCGCGCAGACCCACCTGCAAGGCGCCGCTGTACTGCAACGCGTCGGTGTAGGCGTAGGCGAGCACGTAGGCGGGCATCGCCAGGGGCAGCAGCAGTGCCCACTCGAAGACCCGGCGGCCGGGGAACTCGAACAGCGTGACGGCCGCCGCCGTGGCACCGCCGACCACCGCCACCCCCACCGCAACCGCCATGACGAGCAGCAGGGACTGCTGGGCATAGCCCGGCAGAACGGTCTGCACCATCTCGCCCAGGAGCGCCAGGGAAGCCCGGTCGACGACCGCCCAGGCGCCCAGCACGCCGAGCACCGGCAGCGCCAGCAGCAGCGAGAAACCGACCAGCATCGCTCTCATGAATGCGGCCCCCATGCCCTCAACCGCGTTGTCTGCCTCCTTGACGTGGGGCAAATAAGAACGATGCTCATTTCCATTGCGCCGGTATCATAAGGTCCATGTTCTTGCAGTTGGACCGCGTGAGCGTGGCCTACGGCCGCAACGGTCACGCCAAGGCCGCCGTCGATGCGGCATCGCTTTCGTTGGGCCGGGGCCAGATCGGCGTGCTGATCGGCCCTTCGGGCTGCGGCAAGACCTCGCTGCTGCGGGCTGTCGCCGGGCTGGAGCCCCTGGCCGGCGGCACGGTGCGGCTCGACGGCGAACTGCTGAGTGATCCCGTCGGTCGCGTCCACAGGGCCCCCGAGCACCGCGGCATCGGCATGGTGTTCCAGGACTACGCGCTCTTCCCTCACCTGAGCGTGGCCGAGAACATCGGCTTCGGCCTGGCCCACCTGCCGCGTGCGCAGCGCGATGCCAGGGTGGCCGAGATGCTCGACCTCGTCGGCCTGGGGCATGCCGCCAAGCGCGCGCCGCACCAGCTCTCGGGCGGCCAGCAGCAGCGCATCGCGCTGGCGCGGGCGCTGGCCCGCCAGCCTCGGCTGCTGCTGCTGGACGAGCCTTTCTCCAGCCTGGACGTGGACCTGCGCGAGCGCCTGGCGCACGACGTGCGCGCGATCCTGAAGCAGATCGACGCCACCGCCCTGTTCGTCACCCACGACCAGCTGGAAGCCTTCGCCATCGGCGACCTGATCGGCGTGATGAACCACGGTGTGCTGGAGCAATGGGACGACGCCTACGCGCTCTACCATCGGCCGGCCACCCGCTTCGTCGCCGGCTTCATCGGTCACGGCGTCTTCACCCCCGGCCAGGTCGTCGACGGCCCGGGGGGGCCGCGCGTGCGCACCCCGCTGGGCGACCTGGAGGACGCCGACGAGTGCCTGCTGCCCGGCGCCTACCCCAGCGGCGAGTGCGACGTGCTGCTGCGGGCGGACGACATCGTCCACGACGATGACGCGCCGGTGAAGGCCCGCATCGAGCGAAAGGCCTTCCGTGGCTCCGAGTTCCTCTACACCCTGCGCCTGGCCAGCGGCGAGCAGGTGCTGGCCCATGTGCCCTCGCACCACGACCACCAGCTGGGCGAGTGGATCGGCATCCGGCCGGCGGTCGACCACGTCGTCACGTTCCCCCGTCAGCGGGGCGAATCCGCGCTGCCAGGCTGATCCAACGGCGTGGTGAGCGCCCGCTCACGACTTTTGGCACGCCGGCCCTTGCAACTTTTCATTCCAGACGCACACTGACACGGTGCCGCCCTATACTTTCGGGGCGTGCGTTCCACGAGCGAATGAAGGCGGGAAAGATGGGTTCCAAACTGAAGGTGGCGGGTCTGCTGACCCTGGGGGCCGTGGCCGGCGCGCTGACCACGATGCAGCTGACGGCCATCGCCAGCAGCGCCTACGGGCCGATCCCGCTCAAAGAGATCCAGCAGCTCACCCAGGCCTTCGACATCCTGAAGAGCAACTACGTCGAACCGGTCGACGAGAAGAAGCTCATCAACGACGCCTTGAGCGGCATGGTGGCCGGCCTCGACCCCCACTCGCAGTACTTCGACAAGAAGGGCTTCAAGGAATTCCGCGAGTCGGTGTCCGGCAAGTTCATCGGCGTCGGCATCGAGATCGGCATGGAAGACGGCGTGGTCAAGGTGATCTCGCCGATCGAGGGCTCACCCGCCTTCCGCGCCGGCCTGAAGCCGGGTGACCTGATCACCAAGATCGACGACACCGCGGTCAAGGGCCTGGGCATGGACCAGGCCGTCAAGAAGATGCGCGGCGACCCCAAGACCAAGGTCGTGCTGACCGTCTTCCGCAAGAGCGAGAACCGCAGCTTCCCGGTCACCATCGTGCGCGAAGAGATCAAGGTCCAGAGCGTGCGCGCCAAGGTCGTCGAGCCCGGCTACGCCTGGCTGCGGGTGACCCAGTTCCAGGAGCGCACGATCGACGACTTCGCCCGCAAGCTGGAAGAGGTCTACAAGCAGGAGCCCAACCTCAAGGGCCTGGTGCTCGACCTGCGCAACGACCCGGGTGGCCTTCTGGAAGGTGCCATCGGCCTGTCGGCCGCCTTCCTGCCCGAAGACGTGGTGGTCGTCAGCACCAACGGCCAGCTGGCGGATTCCAAGTTCACCTTCCACGCCTCGTCCGACAACTACATGCGCCGCGGCGGGGTCGACCCGCTGAAGAAGCTGCCGGCCGCGGTCAAGAACGTACCGCTCGTGGTGCTGGTCAACGAAGGCTCGGCCTCGGCCAGCGAGATCGTCGCCGGCGCGCTGCAGGACCACAAGCGCGCCGTCGTGATGGGCGCGCAGACCTTCGGCAAGGGCTCGGTGCAATCGATCCGCACCCTGCCACCGGACAACGACACGGCGATCAAGATCACCACCGCGCGCTACTACACGCCCGCCGGCCGCTCCATCCAGGCCAAGGGCATCGTGCCGGACGTCTGGCTCGACGAGACCGCGGAGGGCAACGTGTTCGCCGCGCTGCGCACGCGCGAGGCCGATCTCGAGAAGCACCTGGCCGTGCCCGGCGAGGAGAAGGACGAAGCCCGCGAGAAGGCGCGCGAAGAGGCCCGCAAGAAGCTCGAAGAGCAGGCCGCCAAGATCAAGGACGGCACGCTCAAGCCGCTGCCCGAGTTCGGCAGCCCGGAAGACTTCCAGCTGGCCCAGGCCCTGAACCGCCTGAAGAACCGTCCGGTGATGGTCAGCAAGACGATGACCGAGCGCACCGGCGAGGCGGCCACCGAACAGTAAGCTGCCTGACCGAGCCGCGGGCGAGCTGCCCGCCGTCACCCCGACGCCGCCGGCCCGCAAGCGCCCGCGGCGTTTTCACTTTCCGGCCACACCGATGACTGACGACGACCTGCTGCGCTATTCGCGCCACATCCTGCTCGACGAGATCGGCATCGAGGGCCAGGCGCGGCTGCAGGCCGGCCATGCGCTGGTGGTCGGTGCGGGGGGCCTCGGGTCGCCGGTGGCGCTGTACCTCGGCACCGCCGGCGTCGGCCGCATCACGCTGGTCGACCACGATGCGGTGGACCTGACCAACCTGCAGCGCCAGATTGCCCACGCGATGGCCCGCATCGGTGCGCCCAAGGCGGAATCGGCCCGCACCGCCATGCTGGCCATCAACCCGACGCTGGACGTGCGTACCGTCGCCGAGCGGGCCGACGCCGCGCTGCTCGACCGCCTGGTCGCCGAGGCCGACGTGGTAATCGACTGCACCGACAACTTCGCCACCCGTCAGGCCATCAACGCGGCCTGCGTGGCGCACGGACGGCCGCTGGTGGCCGGTGCCGCGATCGGCTTCGACGGCCAGATCTCCGTCTACGACACCCGGCAGCCCGACACCCCTTGCTACGCCTGCCTGTTCCCGCCCGACGCCACGGTCGAAGAGACACGCTGTGCGCTGATGGGCGTGTTCGCACCGCTGGTGGGCATCGTCGGCACCATGCAGGCGGCCGAAGCGCTGAAGCTGCTGGCCGGCGTGGGCGAGTCGCTCGCCGGGCGCCTGCTGATGCTCGACGCCCGCAGCATGCGCTGGGACGAGATCCGGATTGCGCGTCAGAGTGCATGCACCGTGTGCGGGCACCGCACCGTGGTGAGGCGGCGGGAGTAAGCTGCCAGCCCCATCTGCCGACATCCCTCGTCGATGAACCAGCCGCTCGACAAGCTCACCGCCCGCAACTTCCCCAGCGCCGAGGAGGACGCCCAGGCCGCCACCCCGCCCCTGCGCTACGACGGCCCGGAGAGCAGCTACCGGCTGGCCTTCACCGACACCGAATTCCTGCTGCAGCCGGCGCTGCGCCCGGTGCGCATGCAGCTGGAACTGCTCAAGCCCGAGATGGTGCAGCAGGAGCAGGGCATCGAGAGCACCGTGGTGATCTTCGGCAGCGCGCGCATCCCTTCACCCGAGATGGCCGAGCAACGCCTGGCCGCCGCCCGGGCGGCTGGCGATGAGGCCGCGATCCGCAGGGCGGAGACGCAGGCCGCCATGAGCGTCTACTACACGCAGGCCCACCGTTTCGCGACCATCGTCACCGAGCACTCCAAGCGCCTGCCGACGCCGATCGTGGTGTGCACCGGTGGCGGCCCCGGCATCATGGAAGCAGGCAACCGCGGCGCCTTCGAGGCTGGCGGCAAGAGCATCGGCCTGAACATCGTCCTGCCGCACGAGCAGCAGCCCAACGCCTACATCACCCCGGAGCTGTGCTTCCAGTTCCACTACTTCGCGCTGCGGAAGATGCACTTTCTGATGCGCTCGGTGGCGCTGGTGTGCTTCCCGGGCGGCTTCGGCACGCTGGACGAACTGTTCGAGATCCTCACGCTGATCCAGACCGGCAAGTGCCGCCGGCGACCCATCCTGATGTTCGGCCGTGACTTCTGGAGCCGGCTCATCAACATCGAGTTGCTGATCGACACCGGCATGATCAGCCCGGGCGACGAGGAGCTGTTCCGCTTCGTCGAGACGGCCGAAGAGGCCTGGAACATCCTCGCGCAGGACTACGGGCTGGACGGCGGCGTCGACCCCAAGCACGACCACGCGGACGACATGTGAGGCCGGATCGCCGGCGCTGAACGCACCGCCGAAAATCCGGTCCAACCGGCCCTCCAGCGCATACTTCTCGGGCCTGAAACCCGGACAATCCACGCCCATGCTGAAGAAAGTCTCCCTCATCGGCGCGCCGACCGACATCGGCGCAGGGGCCCGCGGCGCCAGCATGGGCCCCGAGGCCCTGCGCGTGGCCAACATCGGGCCCATCCTCGAAAGCCACGGGCTGGAAGTGCTCGACCGCGGCAACCTGATAGGCCCCGCCAACCCCTGGCAGCCGCCGACCGACGGCTACCGCCACCTGGACGAGGTCGTGGCCTGGAACCGCCTGGTGCACGAGGCGATGTACGCCGAGCTGTCGGACGGCCGCCTGCCCATCCTGCTGGGGGGCGACCATTGCCTGGGCCTGGGCTCGATCAGCGCCGTGGCGCGCCACTGCCGCGAGGCCGGCAAGAAGCTGCGCGTGCTGTGGCTGGACGCGCACGCCGACTTCAACACCAGCCAGCTCACGCCCAGCGGGAACATCCACGGCATGCCGGTGGCCTGCCTGTGCGGTCACGGCCCGCAGGAGCTGATCGAGATCGGTGGCCAGGTGCCGGCGATCAACCCGAAGTGGATCCGCCAGATCGGCATCCGCTCGGTCGACCCGGGCGAGAAGCGCTTCGTGCACGAGGTGGGCCTCGAGGTCTACGACATGCGCTACATCGACGAAATGGGCATGCGCCACACGATGGAGCTGGCGCTGGCCACGCTCGACGTGAACACCCACCTGCATGTCAGCTTCGACGTCGACTTCCTCGACCCCGACATCGCGCCCGGCGTGGGCACCACCATCCCCGGTGGGCCCACCTACCGCGAGGCGCAGCTCTGCATGGAGATGATTGCCGACACCGGCCGGCTCGCGAGCCTGGACGTGATGGAGCTGAACCCGGCGCTGGACGTTCGCAACAAGACCGCCACCGTGGCCGTCGACCTGATCGAAAGCCTGTTCGGCAAGAGCACGCTGATGCGCAAGTGAAGCGCGGCACCGCGGCCCGGGAGCGCCGTGGCTGCCCATGCACCGGCGCAGGGCGCTGCGGGCACACGGCAAAGATTCTTTACCCCGCGGCGTAACACCTGCTCACGACACGAACACCCTGGCATCCGGCTTGCCAGGGTTCGCTGGCGACAATGCGCCGCGTCAAAGCAGCCCGGTCCCATCCCATGCGTGCCTTCCTGTCCAGCCTCGTGCTCTGCACCACCGCACTGCTGTCTGCCTGCGGCGGTGGCGGGTCTTCCGAGGCCGGTGGCCTGATGTACCAGAGCACCGTCTACAGCCCGGCCGACATCACGGTGTCCACCAACATCGCCTACTCGACGCGCCCCAACCTCGGCGGCCGCCAGTACACCTCCGACGTGCGCAAAGACAGCGAACTGGGCACCGGCTCGCTGACCCTGCTGATGGACATCTGGCTGCCGCCCAACATCGGCAGCGCGCGCCCGCTCGTGGTGTGGGTGCACGGCGGCGGCTTCCGCACCGGTGGCAAGGAAGCGCGCGCCGATGAAGCGCTGGGGTATGCCCGCGCCGGCTACGCCGCCGCTTCGGTGAACTACCGCCTCACGCCCGACAACGAGACCAACGCCGCCACGCGCACCCTGGCCATCCAGCAGGCCACCGACGACGTGATGAACGCGATCCGCTACCTGAAGCAGAACGCGGCGCTCTACCGCATCGACCCGACGCGCATCGCGCTCATGGGCACCTCGGCCGGGGGCGCGATCGCGCTCGTCGATGCCGTCGAGTACGACACGCTGGACAACACCTCGTCCGACTACCCCGGCCAGTCCGCCAAGGTGGCCTCCGTGGTCTCCACCGGTGCCACGCTGGTCGACCCCCTGTTCGATTCAGACGCCTACCTCAGCTACGGCAGCAGCGACTCCCCGGTGCTGCTGTTCCACACCCGCCCCACCGACGGGACCACCGGTGCCACCTGGAACGGCAACGTGCTGCCCACCAAGGCCAGGATCGACGCCTCCGGCAACACCTGCACCGCGGTGCCCACCCCGGAAGTCAGCCACACGGTCTCGCTGGCGATCGAAACCCCCTACTGGAATTCGCACATCCGCGATTTCCTCTGGTCCACGCTGCGCCTGGCCTCGCTCTGACATGCCTGCGGCCTGCGGCCGGCTTTGACAGCCGCCGCGCCGCCGCCCACACTGCGGCGCTCTGTCCAGAGGTCGCCGCCCTTGCCCAAAACACTCGCCCTGCCTGGCAGGCGCTGGCTGCAAGCAGCCGCCCTGTCCCTGTCCCTGGCGCTGGCCTCGCCGGCCGGCCATGCCGCGAGCCTGCGCGTCGCCAGCGGCTTCGACCCGCAGACGATGGACCCGCACGCGCTCGCCCTGCTCTACCACGCGCGCATCGTGTACCAGGTCTACGAAGCCCTGGTCGGGCGAGACGCCGGCTTCCAGCTCGAGCCCGCCCTGGCCCTGAGCTGGAGCCAGCCCACACCCACCAGCTGGCGCTTCAAGCTGCGGCCCGGCGTGAAGTTCCACGACGGCTCGCCCATGACGGCCGACGACGTGGTGTTCTCGATCGGCCGCGCACTCGCCCCGCCTTCACAGCGCAGCTTCCAACTGCAGGGCGTGACCGGGGCGCGCAGGGTGGACGACCTCACCGTCGACCTGCTGCTGGCCGCGCCTGATGCGGTGCTGCCCGAGAAGCTGCAGTACGTCTGCATCATGAGCCGGGCCTGGGCACAGAAGCACGGCATCGACAAGGCCCAGGATTTCAACGCCAAGCAGGAGACCTTTGCCGTCCGCAACGCCAACGGCACCGGCCCTTTCCGGCTGGAGCGCTACGAGCCCGACGTGAAGGTGGTGCTGAAGGCCCACACGGCCTGGTGGGGCCGGGGCGACAAGCGCAACGGCAACCTCGACGAAGTCAGCTTCGTGCCCATCAAGTCCGACGCCACGCGCCTGGCCGCGCTCGCGTCCGGTGAAATCGACCTGGTTCTCGACCCGCCGTTCCAGGACGTGGAACGGCTCAAGCGTGACGGCCGACTGAAGCTGAGCCACGCACCGGACCTGGGCCAGCAGTACCTCGCCTTCGACCAGCGCAGCGAGCAGCTCGAAGGCAGCGACGTGAAGGGCCGCAACCCGTTCAAGGACATCCGGGTGCGGCGCGCCGTCTACCACGCGATCAACGTCGACCTGATCGTGCAGAAGGTGCTGCGCGGCCAGGCCACGCCCACCGGCCTGCTGCTCTCGCCGGCCGTCACCGGCCCCCCGGCCGAGCCCGACCGGCGGCTCCCCTTCGACCCCGCCCTCTCGCGCAGGCTGCTGGCCGAAGCCGGCTACCCCGACGGCTTCTCGGTGACGCTCGACTGCGTGAACATCGCGTGGCGCGAAAACGTCTGCCAGGCCGCCACCGTGATGCTGGCGCGGGTGGGCATCCGCACCACGCTGCGATCGTCCCCGACCAACCAGTTCTTCCCCAAGCTGAGCCAGGGCACCGCCAGCTTCGCCGAGTATGGCTACACCCCACAGCCGGACCCTTGGTCCACGCTGAACTCGCTCTTTCGCACCTGGAGCGCCGGGGGCACCGGCACCTTCAACGCCGGGCGCTACAGCAACCCGAAGCTCGATATCCTGATCGACGACATCCGCACCGAGCCCGACCTGACCCGCCGGCGGGCGCTGGTGGCCACCGCACTGAAGCTGGCGGCCGACGACCTGCCCTACGTGCCGCTCTACCGCCGCACCCTCACCTGGGCCATGGCGAAGAAGGTGCAGCTCGTGCCCTGGAGCAACGACACCGTGGAGCTGCGCTGGGTGCGGGTGCAGTAGCCCGGCGCATGCCGCTCAGGCCTGCAGCGCCGGCGCCACCAGCAGCCAGAGCCCCCACACCAGCAGGCCGAGCACCGCCAGCCAGAACAGCGCGATCAGCAGCGCTCCCCACCAGAGCCTCGGCAACCGCTCGGCGTGGGCCTCGGCCTCCTGCAATCGCGCCTCCCACAGCGGCTTGGGCACCAGTTTCACCACCAGCGCCACGCCGAGCGGAATCAGGATGATGTCGTCGAGCTGGCCCAGCACGGGGATGAAGTCGGGAATCAGGTCGATCGGGCTCAGCGCGTAGGCCAGCACCGCCCAGGCGACGAGCTTCGCGGCGCGCGGCGTCTCGCGGTGGCGGGCCAGTTTCCACAGCGCGATCAGGTAGGTGGCCAGCCGGGTGGTGTTGGCCAGCTTGAGCAGCTTCGATTTCATGCCGGTGGAGCCTTGTCGTCGTCCGGATGCGGGGCGCTGGTGATCCAGCCTTCGAGCGGGTCGACCCGCGCGGGCAGCCCGTGCCGCGGCCGGCCGCTGGCCCAGGCCGCCTGCAGCAGGCACAGCACCGCGTCGAGCTTGTCGCCGCTGCCATCGTCGACCAGCGCGTCGCGCTGCGCATGGCTGAGCTTCAGGCGCAGGCCGAGGCGGCTGCGGCCCTGCTCCAGCGCGTCGACGATGTCCTTGCGGGCGATCAGGCGCTCGGGGGTCTGGCGCGCCTTCTCGTCGCTCTTGTACGAGCGGCTGCCGATCAGCTCGCGCGCCAGCAGGCCGGGGTAGCACTCCAGCGCCACGCGCTGCGGGTCACCGTCGTGCAGGCCGGGCAGGTGCAGGCCGGCGTCCACGAGGCGCGGCACGCCGGCGTGCAGCATGTAGGCCACCGGCGGGTTGACCCACTTCATGCTGGGCGAGCTGCCGGCGGGGCCGTCGGCAGCGCGGTGGGCGAACTTGCGGCCCGCGGGCCGGGCTGCGCAGAAGGCAGCGAACTGCGTGCGGATCTCTTCCCGGCTCAGGCCCGCGTAGTGGCGCAGCAGCGGCAACCAATCGGTTGGCCACCCGAGCTGCTCGACCAACTCGCGAGGCAGGCCGAAGGGCAGGTCGAAGCCCCCGACCCAGGGGCCGGGCGTGTGCAGCAAGGCCTCGAAACCCGCGAAGTCGGGCAACGCCTGCAGCGAATCCAGCCGCACCACCGCCCCGGCGCGGCGGCCCCAGGCGGCCACGATGGGCTTGGCGGCCCGCGGCGCGCTGGAGAAGTCCACGCCCAGCAGGCGCGGTTCGGTCGAAGGGGTGGCGCTCATTGCCGGGCCATTCTGGATGACAGGCCGAGCGATGCGCGCGCCCACGGACAATCCGGGTCATGCCTCGCCGATCGCTCATCACCCTCGCCGCCCTGCTCGCCCTCGCCATCGCCGTCTTCGCCGCCTATCGGGTGGCCGTGCAACGCCTGCAGGGGGCGCTGGCCGAAGCGCTGGGGCCGCGTGCCACCCTCGGCGCGGTCGAGCTGGGCTGGGCCGGGCTCACGGTGCGCGACCTGCGCATCGCCGCCGGGCCGGGCTGGCCGGCCGGCGAGGAGCTGCACGCCCGCGTTCTGCGCGTGCGGCCCGATCTGGCCAGCGCCTTCGGCAGCAGCTGGCGCATCCAGCGCATCGAGGTGGAAGATGCGCGCATCGTGCTGCTTCGTGGCCGCGATGGCCGGCTGCGGGTGCTGCCCGCCCTGTTGGACGAGCGCAGGCGCGCCTCGCCCACGGCAGCATCTGCAGCAAGCGCACCCGTCGCGCCGGTGCTGATCGACCACGTGGTGCTGAGCCGCGTGCACGTGGACCTCTACGACGCCAGCCTCGGCCTGGCGCGGCCGCACCGGGTGCAGCTCGCCGATCTCAAGGCACAGATCGACAGCCTGGCCGCCCCGGCCTTCGACCAACCCATGCAGCTCGACGTGCAGGCCACCGTGAAGGGCCCGGCCCGCGACGGCCGTCTCACGCTCGCGGGCACGCTGACACCGGCCACGCGCGATGCACAGCTGCGCGGCGAGCTGCAGGGGGTGGACCTGGTGGCCCTGCAGCCCTACCTGCTCAAGGTGGCCGATGGCGGCGTCAAACGCGGCACGCTCGACCTTCAGCTGCAGGCCACCGTGCAGGGGCAGAAGCTCAAGGCGCCAGGCCGCGTCACGCTGACCGGGCTGGAGCTCGGCGAGGGCTCGGGCCTGCAGGGCCTGTCGCGCCAGGCGGCGGTGGCGGCGCTGAAACGGCGCGACCGCATCGAGCTCGGCTTCACGCTCGAAGGCCGGCTGGACGACCCCGCCTTCTCGATCAACGACAGCCTGGCGATGCGCTTCGCCGCCGGCCTGGCCGAGGCCCTGGGCGTGAGCCTGGAGGGTGTGGTCGAGGGCGTCGGCAAGGTCTTCAAGGGCCTGCTCGGGCGGTGAGACGCCGCGTATCCGCCTGTGACCGCTTGAGGATTGTTGACCTGCCGCGCCACCACGCGGAAAAGCCCGCTGATACGGTTCGCGGCTTCTCAAAAGCTTTCGAGGAGACCGCCCATGCGTCGTGCATTCCGCAGCGCCCTGCCCTCACGTTTTCGCCATGCCGCCGCTGCCGCGGCCTTGCTGGCCACTGGCACGCTCGCCCAGGCCGCACCGGTCTGGGTGTCGATGGACGAGGCCGCCTTCCAGCTGCTGCAGTCGCAGCGCATCGCCCACCGCGACGCCGAGCGCCACGCCCTGCCCGCGCCCGCCGGCCGCACGCTCAAGGCCGGGCACGACACGCTGGTCGTGCTGCGCGCCGAGGAAGACGACCTGCCCCGCCTGTCGCTGGCCGCGCACGACGCGCTGCACCGCTGCGGCGGCTTCATGGTCCACGCCTCGCGCGAAGAGGCGCGCCAGAGCGTGGCCGCCGCCCAGGCGCACCTGCGCGGCGACGGGCTGCACGCGCAAGCCACGGTGCCCGACTACCGCTTGAACGACCAGGCCAAGGTCACCCCGCTGCTGCCCCAGCTGAAGGAAACCGAGATCACGGCCACGATCACCAAGCTGGCTTCCTACGCCAACCGCTACTACAAGAACAACGTGGGCGCCCGCGCCTCGAACGAGCTGGCCGACAGCTGGCGTGCGCTGGCCGCCGGCCGCAGCGACGTGACGGTGAGCCAGTACACCCACAGCTTCATCCAGAAGTCGGTGATCCTCGAGATCCGCGGCACGGTGGCACCGAACGAGATCGTGGTCATCGGCGGCCACCTCGACTCGATCACCCCACAGGCCATGTTCAGCCCCACCGGCAAGGCCCCGGGCGCCGACGACGACGCCTCCGGCATCGCCACCCTGCAGGAGGTGATGCGCGTGCTGCTGCAGACCGGCTACCAGCCCGAGCGCACGATCCAGTTCATCGGCTACGCAGGCGAGGAAGCCGGCCTGCTGGGCTCCAAGGCCATCGCCAAGGCCTATGCCACGCAAGGCAAGAACGTGGTCGGCGCGCTGCAGCTGGACATGACCGGCTACCAGGGCTCCAGCAGCGACATCACGCTGATCAGCGACTACACCAGCACCGCCCAGGACGACTTCGTGGCCGCGCTGGCCGCCGGCTACCTGCCCGAGCTGAGCGTGACACGCGATGTCTGCGGCTACGCCTGCTCCGACCACGCCTCGTGGACGGCCAACGGCTACCGCGCGTCCTTCCCCTTCGAGGCGGCCTTCGGCGAAGACAACCCGCACATCCACACCACGAAGGACAAGCTGGGCAAGCTGAACCCGGCCCATGCGCTCAAGTTCGCCCGCCTGGCCCTGGCCTATGCGGTGGAACTGGGCAGCGACAGCGGGCCGGCAGCGCAGTAAGCGGCGAGGCAGCGCCGGCCGGAGGGCTTTTGCCGCCTCCGGCCCGGCGCTAAGCCCGCACGGTGGCGCCGCGGCGGCTTCGCTGGGACAATAGCCGGTTACCCCGCCTTTCGCCTGCGAGCCACCCCGGCCGCCGCCGCACCGTGACCGCCAGCCCCACCACCCTCGAGCGCCCTGCCAAGGCACCCACCGCCCCGGCCGCCAAGCCCAAGGCGCTGACCGCCTACCGCCCCTACTGGGCCAAGCGCTTCGGCCCCGCCCCCTTCCTGCCCATGAGCCGGGAAGAGATGACGCAGCTCGGGTGGGACTCGTGCGACATCGTCATCGTCACCGGCGACGCCTACGTCGACCACCCCAGCTTCGGCATGGCCGTGATCGGCCGCACGCTGGAGGCGCAGGGCTTTCGCGTGGGCATCATCGCCCAGCCCGACTGGCAGTCGGCCGACCCGTTCAAGGCGCTGGGCAAGCCCAACCTGTTCTTCGGCGTCACCGCCGGCAACATGGACTCGATGATCAACCGGTACACCGCCGACCGGAAGATCCGCAGCGACGACGCCTACACCCCCGGCAACGTGGGCGGCAAGCGGCCCGACCGCGCCAGCCTCGTCTACGCCCAGCGCTGCAAGGAAGCCTTCAACGACGTGCCCATCGTGCTGGGCGGCATTGAAGGCAGCCTGCGCCGCATCGCCCACTACGACTACTGGCAGGACAAGGTGCGCCGCTCGATCCTGGTCGACGCCAAGGCCGACCTGCTGCTCTACGGCAACGCCGAGCGCGCGATCGTCGAGATCGCGCACCGCCTGGCGGCACGCGAGCCGGTCGAGCACATCACCGACGTGCGCGGCACCGCCTTCATCCGCCGCCACGACGACCCCACCGCCGCCGGCTGGTTCGAGATCGACTCGACCGAGGTCGACCTGCCCGGGCGCATCGACGCGCACATCAACCCCTACCAGACCACCAGCGAGCAGGCCGAGGCACAGGGCGGCACCTGCGCGAAAGAGCAAGGTGCCGCACCCGCAGCCACCGAGCCCGAGGTCAAGCCGATCAGCTTCGTGCGGCCCACGCTCGCCAAGCCGCTGACCGGCCGCGTGGTGATGCCCCCGCGCGAGAAGACGGTCATCCGCCTGCCCAGCTACGAGCAGGTCAAGAGCGACCCGGTGCTCTACGCCCACGCCAACCGCGTGCTGCACCTGGAAACCAACCCCGGCAACGCCCGCGCGCTGGTGCAGCGCCACGGCGAGGGCAAGACCGCGCGCGAGGTCTGGATCAACCCACCGCCCATCCCGCTCACCACGCCGGAGATGGACCACGTGTTCGACCTGCCCTACGCCCGCTCGCCGCACCCGGCCTATGCGGACGAGAAAGGCGGCCACGACGGCGCGACCAAGATCCCCGCGTGGGAGATGATCCGCTTCAGCGTGAACATCATGCGCGGCTGCTTCGGCGGCTGCACCTTCTGCTCGATCACCGAGCACGAGGGCCGCATCATCCAGAGCCGCAGCGAAGACTCGGTGATCCGCGAGATCGAGGAGATGCGCGACAAG
>JBMOQN010000025.1:0-19608 GCA_049322835.1 Pseudomonadota bacterium
TTCCTTGCTGGCCTTGCCTGCCTTCTCGGCCTTGCGTGCCTTCTTCGCTTCGACGGCAGCCTCGTCGATGGGACTGTCGCCCTTGGCCGCGCGGCGAGCGGCGCGGGCCGCGGCCTTGTCTTCGCTGGTCGGCGCGCCGTACTCGAAAAGCTTGTTGAGCAGACCTTCGCGCTTGGCCACCAGGCGGATGCTGGCCTGATCGTAGAACTTGCCGATGCCCAGCGTGTCGGCACGCTCCTTCAGGCCATCGACAGCGGCGCGCTGCTCGTCGGTGAGCGCTACGCCGACCGCCTCGAACACGTCAAGCAAGTCGGCGCTGATGGCCTCGGCGCGGATGAAATGCGTGGTGATGGCCTTGTCGGCGAACAGGGTCTCCAGCTCTTCCTTTTCCTTCACTTCCTTCGGCAGGTTCTCGGCCCCGCGCACGAACATGACCATGAACTGGTAGGTCATCAGGCCTCCCAGGCGGCTGATCGGTGAGACGCCGTAGCCGTGGTCGATCAACTTGCGCAGCCCTGGCACTTCCAGCATGGCCTTGAGCCACTCACGGAACGCCTCGGGGTTCTCTTCCGAGGCGTACCAGAAGTTCTTCGCATGCTCTGCGTTCCAGCCTTCGGGGATTGGCTTGCCGTCGGGCTTGTTGCCTTCCTTGACCGGGCGGTTGGCGCGCCGCGCATTGAGCTGGATCCACTTGCCTTCGTCCGTCAGGCGCTTGAAGACCTCGCCCTTGCCACCACAGCCGAGCCGCCATTGCGACAGGTACCAACTGAGGGGGTTGCAGACATACCCGACGACCGGTTTGCCCATGCCGGCGAGCTCGTCGGCGTAGCTGACGTTCTTGCCGCTGGTCTCGCCGCCGAGCAGCTCGCCTAGCAACTTCTTCAGTCGCGCGGACCCGGTCTTGTGAAGTTCAACGAGAATCAGTTTGTTGGATGTCAGCATGGTGGACCGGTCCTGCAAAACAAAGGCCGGGCCTAGTATAGGAGGGGCATCTGATGGCGCCGTGACGGCGCGGGTTTCTAAACTGGGGGGTCGGAGTTGGCTGTCTACTCGCTGCGCTACAAGTACATCTTCTTTGCCAACCCGCAAACGGCCAGCAAAGCCGTGGCGCGCACCCTTCAGGAGAAGCTCGAAGGCCTGGCCATGCCCGAGCGCGAGATCACGCGCGGCGGCGAGGTGATCGTCAAGAAGCATCACGCCACCTGGCAGCAACTGCAGGACGCTGGCCTGATGACGCGCGAACAGCTCGATGGGCTGCTCAAGTTCACCAGTGTCCGCAACCCGTATGACCTGCTGGTCAGCCGCTACCTGAAGCGCAAGGGGCGTTTCGTCAACGAGCCCGAGAAGTACCGCTGGGCCCAGGACAACCCGCGCATCAAGGCCAGCATGGAAGCGGCGCAGGAGCAGGAGTTCCCGGAGTGGGTGGCCGGGCAGCTCAAGCGTCACCGCGAGAAGGACCGCACCGTGCGCGGCCCGCTGGAGTACCTCGACCATGCCGACCATGTGATCCGCTTCGAGGCTTTGCAGGCGGGCTTCGACGAAGTCGTGCAGCGCCTCGGGATCGCCGAGCCGATCGCGCTGCTGTCCGAGAACGTGACCAGTGAACGCAAGTCAGGCGCCGCGCGCAAGCACTACACCGAGTACTACGACGACGACAGCCGCGAACTCGTGGCGAAGGCCTACGCGCCGATCATCGAGCGCTTCGACTACCGCTTCGGCTGAGGCAGCGCGCGGCAGCACCCCACAAGCAAAAGGCGCAGCCCGGAGGGCTGCGCCTTTTGCATGGAGCGCTGCGAACTCAGGCCTTGGCGGCGGCCTTTTCCTTCTTCGCACCACCGCGCGCGCCGGTGGGCAGCGGGGTGTCGAAGAACTTCAGGGCTTCCTGCCACAGCGGGCGCGAGTACTCGGGCGGCTCGTGGCCGTGGCCGGCCTCGGCCGAGTCGTACATCGCGGTCATCGCGCGGCCACCCGGCGAGACGCCGCCTTCCGGATCGATGTTCCAGCGGCGCCACACGGCCGGGAAGTGGCGGATGACTGTCGACTTGTCCTTGATGTTCTGGCCGACGAACAGGCGGATGTCATGGCCTTGCTGCTGGGCGTCCTTCAGGGCGACCAGCGGGTCGAAGCGCCACGGAGTGTCTTGCTGCATCTGCTCGAACTGCTCCATCGTCGAGCCGTTGGAGCGCACGCCGGCGGCCACCACCCCTTCGTGGTAGCGGTCGGGACGCAGGAACGGGCAGACGGCGACGATGCCAGTCTTGGTGGTGCGACGGCTGCCGACCAGGATGGCCGAGGTGCCACCAGCGGAGGAGCCGTACATCAGCACGTTGTCGACCGGGATGCCCAGCTTGGCGCAGAAGACGTCGATCAAGGCGTTCAGTTCGGGAACCAGGTCGTCCTCGATCGTGCCCATGTAGAACGCGCAACGCGGCACGTTCACGTTCCAGTCGATCTCCGTCCGTGGGTCCGAGATCGCCAGGATCGGGCACTCGAACAGGGCTTCCCAGTTGCGGCGCACCAGCATCGGGCGGGTCATGTTGACCGCGTCCTTGGTGCTGCCACGTGCCCCGTGGAAGGTGGCGACCAGTTTGTCGGCCATGCGGATCGTGTTGATCGACACGTTGACGGTGAACTTGCCGGTCTTGACCCGCATCACCGTGATGGCCTTGGCAGGCACCGTCCAATCGCCATGGAGATCGACCGTTTCAGCGGCCTCGCGAACGTAATCGAAGTGCTTCTCCGGGAAGGCGGGGATGTCGGAGAAATCGTCGGGCTCGAGATTAAACATTGATCACTGCTTGCAAGGTTGACGGGAATGGCGGGTGACGGGCTCGCCCTGGGGCGCACACGAGCCGGCCTGATTCAGGGGGCGCGCTAAGAGCAAAAAGCGCATTTGATCCTAGCACAGGGGGTGTTACGCAAGAACGATGCCGACCTAGGGGGACGTGTGTTGCGTCACGTGGTGTAGGTCCCGTCGGCAAGGGGGCCTGGACTATGATCGCGGCGCCTTGCGGTGGGCGCCAATACCGGCTGCTTTCTGATATTGAAGATTGTTGTCAATTTCTCCCCGGATCGACCCTGAATGCTGATTGCTGACAAGCTGGTTTTCATCGAGTTTCGAAACACTGGCGCCGGCCACGTCGAGAAACTGCTCCACAGGATCCTCGGTGGCGAGATCGACAAGAAAGCGCGCGCACCCGACGCGCATCTGCTGGGCGGTCGGGCGCTCTTCGGCTCGATCCGCGACCCCTGGGGCTGGTACCTGTCGCTGTGGCGGGCCGGTTGCGCGCAGCAGGGTGAGTTGTATCAGCGGCTGACCAACGAGAAGTCCTGGCGCAGGCTGCTGGAAAAGGCAGCGGGCGGCGACAAGGATGCAGGGTCCGATGCCGCCGCGGGCAAGCGTGTCATGCTCCCCGAGCAGATGGGGCCGGAGCGTGCAAGAGACCACTGGTATGCCGACAGCGAAGACGTGGGCGCCTTCCGGGAGTGGCTGCGCGTGGTGTGCGCGCTGCAGGCGCGGCGGGTGGTGGACCCCGGCTTCGCGCAGTCGCCCATCAGCAAGATCGGGGGGCTGATGACCTACCGCTACTTCATGCTCTACGTGAGCGGTGCGGCCCAGATCCCGGTGACCATCGGCACACAGGAAGGGCTGCGCGCCTTCGAGGCCGAGCACCTGGCCGCAAGGCATGTGATCCGCCAGGACAGCCTGACCGAGGATCTGGTGCAGGCCCTGGCGCAGGCGGGCATTGAGCTCGATGACGAGCAGCGCAAGCAGATCTACGATGCCCGGCCGGCCGGCAAGGTGAGGGCGCTGGATGTTGAGCGCTTCTACGATGCTGCCGCCGCAGATCTGGTGGCTCGGCGCGAGAAGTTCATCAACGAGCGTTTCGGCTACCAGCGGCCCCCGGTGTGAAGCAGTCGACTGGGCGCGGACAGGCCGGTCTCCTTAGAATCGTCCGGATCGTGCCGCACCCGATGGTGTCACGCCGACCAGATCCCCGCGCCGGGGGAGCCGAACCCGCATGACGCCCACCCAATCGATGCTGATCCGTACCGCCACCCGGCACCGCAGCCGGCCTTTGAGCGTGCCGCTGTTGCTTGGCTTGCTGGCACTGGCGGGCTGTGGCAAGCCAGCCGACACGACCCAGGTGGCTGCCCGCGTCAACGATGCCGATGTGACAGTGCACCAGGTCAATTTCGCGTTGCAGCAGGAGCGCACCCCCCCAGAGCAGGCTGAAGCGGCTGGCCGGCGCGTGCTGGAGTCCCTGATCGACCAGGAGCTGGCGGTCCAGAAGGCGATCGAGCTCAAGCTCGATCGTGATCCGCAGATCGTGCAGTCGCTGGAGGCTGCGCGTCGCGAGGTGCTGGCGCGTGCCTACCGCAACCGTGTCGCCCAGGGCAGCCCGCGGCCGACGCCTGCAGAGGTGCGCGCCTTCTTCGACGACACGCCAGCGCTGTTCGGGGAGCGTCGGGTCTATTCGCTGCAGGAACTCGTCATCGATGCGCCCGCGGCGAGGCTGTCGTGGGTCAGGCAGCGCCTGGCCGAAGCGAAGTCGGTCGACGATTTCGCCGAGCGGCTGAAGGCCGAAGGCCTGCGCTTCAGCGCCAGCCAGGTCGTCAAGCCGGCCGAACAGTTGCCGATGGGGCTGGTGGCGCCTTTCTCCAAGATGAAGGAAGGCGAAGCGGCCGTGGTGGCGGATGGCCCGCCGATGCGCGTCGTCTTCGTGGCCGGTGTGCGCACCGAGCCGGTCAGCTTCGAGCGCGCTGCGCCGGCCATCGAGCAGCACCTGCTGGCCCGAGCGCAGCGGCGCGTGATCGATGACAACCTCCAGGCCCTGCGCACCGCGTCGCAGATCCGCTATCAGGGCAAGTTCGCGGGTGGTGCCGAGGCCGCCGCGGCCTTGCCTGCCGCTGCAGCCAGCCTGCCGGCGCTGTCGCCGGCACCTGTCCAGCTGCCCTTGCCCGAAGGCTCTGCCGAGCCGGTCAAGCTCGACATGCCTGACGCGGCGCCCGCGCCCCAGGCGGCTGGCAGTGCGATCGATCCGAACCTTGCCAAGAAAGGGATGGGCCTGAAATGAAGAAGACCTTGCTGGCCACGATGCTCGCCGCCGTGTCTGTCGGGGCAGCGCTGGGAGGGGGCCTGCTGGCATTGCCCCTGACCGCGAATGCCCAGGCCGTCGCCGCCGCGGCTGAACAGGACTTGTACCGCATCGGCCCTGGTGACACCGTGCGCATCACCGTCTACCAGAGCCCCGACCTGTCGCTGGAGACACGTGTCACCGAGGCTGGCGTGATCAGCTACCCGCTGATCGGGGTCTTGCGGCTGGGCGGTTTGACGGTCAACGAAGCCGAGAAGGCGCTGGCCGACGCGCTGAAGAAAGGCGACTTCATCAAGAACCCGCAGGTCTCGGTGATGGTGACGCAGGTGCGCGCCAACCAGGTCAACGTGCTGGGCCAGGTCGGCAAGCCCGGCCGGGTGGCGCTGGACGTGGCGGGCATGCGGCTGACCGACGTGATCGCGCTGGCCGGCGGCGTGGCGGCCAACGCCGGCTCCGACACGGTGGTGGTGATCGGTACGCGCAACGGCCAGCCCTTCCGCCGCGAGATCGACCTGCCGCGTGTCTTCTCGCCCAGCGGGCGCAACGAGGACATCGTGATCCAGCCGGGCGACGCGATCTGGGTCGACCGCTACCCGGTGATCTACCTCTACGGCGAAGTGCAGCGCCCGGGCCAGCTTCGGCTGGAGCGCGGCATGACGGTGATGCAGGCCCTGGCCAGCGTCGGCGGCCTGACCCAGCGCGGCACCCAGCGTGGCCTGCGCGTCAGCCGCCGCGCCGCCAATGGCCAGGTCCAGTCGCTCGAAGTCACGCTGGACGACACGCTGCAGACCGGCGACGTGGTGTTCGTCCGCGAGAGCATCTTCTGATTCACCCCTCCCACCGGCGCCACCGCATCCGCCCATGAACCTGTCGAACGTCATTGCCGTGCTGCGCGCGCGCTGGGTGCCTGCCGTGCTGGCCTTCGTGCTGGTGTTGGGCGCGATCGTCGCCTACACCCTCGCGGCACCCAAGACCTACACCGCCACCGCCACACTGGTCATCGACATCAAGCCCGACCCGGTCAGCTCGATGTTGTACGGCGGCGCCACCTCGCCGGCGATGATGAACACCCAGATCGAGGTGATGCGCAGCGAGCGCGTCGCGTTGCGGGTGGTGCGCAACCTCAAGCTCAACGAGGTGCCCGAGATCCGCAAGATGTGGGAGAAGCTCAGCAAGGGCGACGGGACGATCGAGAACTGGCTGGTGGACTACCTGCTGCGAAACCTCGACGCGCAGGTGGCGCGCGCTGGCAGCAATGTGGTCAACGTGGCCTACAAGGGCAATGAACCGCAGTTCGTGGCGACCCTCGCCAACGCCTTCGTGCAGGCCTACCTCGAAACGGCGGTCGAGCTGCGCGTCGACCCGGCGCGCGAGTACAGCGGTTTCTTCAGCAAGCAGGTGGATGATGCGCGCACCGCACTGGAAACTGCCCAGCAGCGGCTTTCGAAGTTCCAGCAGGAACAGGGCATCATCGCCAATGACGAGCGCTTCGACGTCGAGATGAACCGGCTCAACCTGCTCAGCCAGCAGCTGGTGACGCTGCAGGCACAGGCCACCGAATCCTCCAACCGCGCGGCGAATGCGGGGGGGCTGTCCGAGGTGATGAACAGCCCGGCCGTCGCAAGCCTGAAGGCCGATGTCGGCCGCGCCGAGGCCCGGCTTCAGGAGCTGAACTCGCGCTATGGCAACAACCACCCGCAGGTCGTCGAGGCGCGCGCGACGGTCGGCGAGTTGCGCAACCGGCTGGCCATCGAGACCCGCAGCGCGAGCGGCTCGGTCACCGTGAATGCCCGCATCGACCGGGCGCGCGAGGGGCAGGTCAAGGCCAGCCTGGAAGAGCAGCGCACCAAGGTGCTGCGCATGAAGGAAGTGCGTGACCAGGGCTCGGTGCTGGCGCGCGACCTCGAAAACGCCCAGCGCTCCTACGACCTTCTGCTGAACCGTTTCAATCAGACCAGCCTGGAAAGCCAGAACCGGCAGAGCAACGCGTCGCTGCTGGCGCGTGCCACGCCGCCGACCACGCCTTCGTCGCCCAAGGTGGCGGCCAATCTGCTGATCGGCGTGATGTTCGGCCTGGCGATGGGCGTGGGCGTGGCCTTCGTGCTGGAGCAGTTCGACAAGCGCATCCGGGTGCCGGGCGACGCGGTGAGCGCGCTCGGCCTGCCGGTGATCGGCATCATGCCCTCGCCGACGATCGGCAAGCGCATGCGGGTGCAGCTGGCGGCGGCCCAGGACCGGATGATTTCCGGCCGACGCCTGCCCGCCCCGGGCAAGGGAACATGATGAGCAGCGGCAACGTCGACCCCACCGAACACGATTTCTCCGATTCGATCCATGCGCCCATCGACGGGCCGGAACAGCCGGCCCGCGCCATCGGTGAGCTGATCCGCGATGCGCGCAACCTGAGCGCCGAGGACGTCGAGCGCATCAGCAAGTACCAGCGAGAGCACAAGATGCGCTTCGGCGAGGCGGCCATCGCGCTTGGCCTGGCCAGCGCCGAGGATGTGCTGTTCGCACTGTCGCAGCAGTTCCAGTACGCCTATGGCGACGAGGACCGTCGCCGCGCCAACCCCGAGCTGGTGGCGCTGACCCAGCCCTTCGGCCACCAGGCCGAGGCCTTCCGCGCGATCCGCAGCCAGATCCTGCTGCGCACCCACGGCGACGACGATGGCCAGCGGCGTGCGCTGGCGGTGGTCAGCCCCGACACCGGCGACGGCAAGACCTACTTCTGCGCGAACCTGGCGGTGGCTCTGGCGCAGCTCGGCGGCAAGGTGCTGGTCGTCGACGGCGACATGCGCGGGGCCCGCCTGCACCAGATCTTCGGCGTCGACAATTCGCGCGGCTTGTCCAACCTGCTGGCTGGTCGCGGAGGCAAGAGCGTGGTCAAGGCGGTGCCGGACGTGCCCAACCTGTGGGTCATCCCGGTGGGTGTGCAGCCGCCGAATCCACTGGAGCTGGTCGAGGGCCCGGCCTTCGGCCTGCTGCTGCGCGAGCTGACGTCCAAGTTCGACCACGTGCTGGTCGACACGCCGGCCGCGGTGTTCGGCAGCGACGGCGTGGTGATTGCGGCGCGCTGCGGCGCGGCGCTGGTGGTCGCGCGCCGGAACGCGAGCAAGGTGGCCCGGCTGCAGGACCTCGTGGTCTCGCTGCACGCTGGCCAGGCGCGTCTGGCCGGCGTGGTGATGAACGAGTTCTGACGCCGCCGTGAACGCCTCAGCGCACACCGGCACACCCTGGCAGGGAGCCGGCGTGCGCTGGCTGCCTTGGCTGCTGGTGGCGGCCGGCCTGGCGACGTTGTACGGCCCCACCTTCCACGACCTCGCGCAATCCATCTGGTCCACCGACGAGCAGGGGCATGGGCCCGTGGTGCTGCTGCTGTGCGTGTGGTTGTTCTGGCGCCAGCGCGACGCCCTGACGGGGTCTCACGACGGCAGCGGTCGCGCTCCCGCCGGCTGGGGCTGGGCCCTGCTGGCCCTGGCGCTGGTGCTGCATGTCTTCGGGCGCTCGCAGCGCATCCTCAGCGTGCAGACGCTGTCGCTGATCCCGGCGTTGATGGCGGTCCTGCTGCTGTTGCGCGGGGCGCGACCACTGCGTGCGGTGTGGTTCCCGTTGTTCTTCCTGCTGTTCCTGGTGCCGCTGCCCGCGGCCTTCGTCGAGACGGTGACCCAGCCGATGAAGCTGGCGGTGTCCAGCGTCGCCGCCAACCTGCTCTACAGCGTCGGCTACCCGGTGGCCCGCAGCGGCGTCATCCTGCAGGTGGGGCCGTACCAGTTGCTGGTGGCCGACGCCTGCGCCGGGCTCTACACGCTGTTCACGCTCGAAGCCATGGGGCTGCTCTACCTCAACATCGTGCGCTCCCCCTCGGTGCTGCGCAACCTGTCGCTCGCGGTGCTGATCGTGCCGATCTCCTTCGTGGCCAACGTGATCCGGGTGGTGGCACTGACGCTCATCACGTACCACCTGGGCGACGCGGCGGGGCAGGGCTTCCTGCACAACCTGGCGGGCATCGTGCTGTTCCTGTCGGCGCTGCTGTTGATCGTGGCGTGCGACTCCGGCTTGCAGGGGATCCTGGCATGGACGGACCGGCGCCGCTGAGCCCGCCTTCGGCCGAGCCGGCTCGTCTGCGCCGGGCGCTGGCCATCGCCGTGTTGATGGGCGGGGCATCGCTGCTGGGCACGCAGATGATTCCAACGCGGCGCATGGCCGACCGGCGTGGCCCGTTCACGCTGGCGGACGCCGTGCCGCAGGGCTTCAGAGGCTGGGTGCTGGACCCGCATGTGCGTGGCGCCATCGTCAACCCGCAGACCGAGGCGCTGCTGCGCCGGCTCTACACCGAGACCCTGGAGCGCATCTACCGCCGAGGCCCGGGTGAACGCATCATGCTGTCGATCGCCTACGGTGCGGATCAGTCGGACGTCAGCATGCAGATGCACTACCCCGAGGTCTGCTACCCGGCTCAAGGTTTCCAGGTGAAAAAGCAGTGGCTGGATAGGCTCGACCTGCCGATGGGCCGGCTTCCGGTGCGGCGCCTTGAAACCCGCTTCTCCACCCTGTTCCGAGAGCCGGTCACCTATTGGACGGTGGTGGGCGACGAACTGACCGTCGACGGCTGGGACAAGCGGCTGGCCGAGATCCGCCACGGCCTTGAAGGCGAGATCGTCGACGGCATGCTGGTGCGGGTCTCGTCGGTCAGCGACGACCCGGCCGGCGCCTTTGCGTTGCAGGACCAGTTCATCCGCGACCTGCTGCAAAGCCTCCGCCCCGCGGATCGGCGACGGCTTGCGGCTCTGCCCTGAGCCCCGCTCGCGCGGGTGGATGCGGGTTTGGCCGGATCCCCCTGCAGCATTCACTTACCAATTGCCACGGCTTGAGTACGAGCTGTCACCGCCAAGCGCCGTTCGTGCATGCATCATCCGGCGCTGTTGCCGGCAACCCCCTAATTGTGGAGGTCCCGGCGTCGCAAAACCGATAAGGAGCGCGAAGTTTGGCGGAGGGCCTGGTCAAGGGAGGAGTGCGGGAGCGCGCCGGCGTGAATCGCTGGCGTCTGGTCCTTGCATGCCTCGGCCTGGCCGCCACCTTGCTGCCGCAAGCGGCCGTGGCGCACGCCCGATCGGGCGTCGGGCTGAACCTCAGCCCCTGGGACTACTACAGCGCTGATTTCCCGCTGATCGACCAGTTCAAGCGCAGCTCTGGCTGGTTGACCCAGTGCGAGCCACAGCGTGATGCCTCGTGCCGCGGCTTCGCCGAACCTGCCAGCGCCTGGGACACGCGCGAGCGCAGCCGTCTGGAGCTGGATGCCCAGGGCTGGGTGCGGCGCCTGCCGGCCCCCGACGACGCCAGCGTGCGCTTCCGTTCGGTGGCGGTGCTGTTGTTTCAGGGCAATGGTCGTGCCCACCCCGCTGGCAAGTATGTGGTCACTTACGATGGCAAAGGTCTGTTGGCCCACGACCTCGTCGGCCGCAAGATCGAGTCCGAGTCGCGCCCTGGTCGCGAAGTGGTCGAGGTGTCGAACCACACCGATGGTGGCTGGCGCCTGAGCTTGCTGGCCACCGACCCGGCCGACCCTTTGCGCAACATCCGCGTCTTTCCCCCTGGGGGCGCCTGCGCGCGCGACCTCGACCACTACGCCGAGTCCGTCGCCGCCTGCGACGAGAAGACCCAGGGCGCCTTCGTGCCCTTCGAGAAGTTCCCGGCCGAGCGGCGCTGGCACCCCCGCTACCTGCAGGACCTACGCGGCTTTCGCGTGTTGCGGTTCATGGACTGGGCCAAGACGAACCACTCGCCGGTCGAGCACTGGGCCGAGCGCCCCCAGCCAGATTCGGCCGACTGGTCGGGCGCGGGAGGGGTGCCATGGGAGGCCATGCTGGACCTGAGCCAGGTCGTCGGCGCCGACCCCTGGCTCAACCTGCCGATGCGGGCCGACGACGACTACGTGCGTGGGTTTGCCCGCCTGCTGCGCGAGAAGCTGCCGCCAGGCCGCGTGGCCCTCGTCGAGTACGCCAATGAGCCCTGGAACCAGGCTTTCCCGGTGGCGAAGTGGCTCCAGCTGCGGGCGGCGGCGCAGTGGCCGGCGGCGGCCGGCGATGCGGCGTCGGCGGCCAACTGGTACGCCTTGCGCTCGGCGCAGATCTGCCAGATGGTCAAGGCGGCGTGGTCGGGGCAGGCGGCGCCGGTGCGCTGCGTGCTCAATGCCCACGGCGCCCAGCCCGATCTGACCGCCCAGATGCTGGCCTGCCCCCAGGCGGCTGTGGCGCTGGGTTCCGCTTGCGGCCGGCGCGTCGACGCACTGGCCATCGCTCCGTACTTCGGCGGCTACCTCAGCAGCGCGGCACTGCGCCCGCTGGTGGCAGGCTGGCCGCTGGAGCCCGATGGCGGGCTCGACAAGATCTTCCAGGAACTGCTGGCCGAGGACACCCGCGGCGCACCGGTCGCCACCACCCCGCTGCACGGCCAGCCTGGCGCGGCTGAAGGGGGGGCGCTGGCCCAGGCCCGAGCGCTGATTCGCACCGCCCGCGTCCAGGCGGCTCGTTTCGGCCTGCCGTTGTGGGCCTATGAGGGTGGGCAGCACCTGACCATGCCGCCGGGCGCCGACGATGCCGCCTGGCTGGGCCTGATGACACGGGCGAATCGTGACCCCCGCATGGGCCGGGCCTATGAACGCCACCTGGCCGACTGGCGCGCTGCCGGCGGCGGGCTGTTCGTCTGGTTCAACCATGTGGCCCAGCCCTCGAAGTGGGGTGTGTGGGGCTTGAAGGAAACCCAGTTTTCCGACGAGTCGGTGAAGTGGCAGGTGGTGCGCGCGATGCGCGACGGGTTGGTCTGCTGGTGGCCGGGGTGCCAGCGATGAGCCGCCTGTTGCGCCCCGCGCGCCTGGTCAGCACCGCACCCGGGGTGTCGCGCGCGAATGCCTACGGCGGATTCTTGAACGGCAATCCGCCAAAAAGCGCACGCCAGACCCCCCTGTTGTCTTTGGTTTCAGAACCGAGTCTTTTCTTTCGGATGCCGGCTCACACGCCCGGTCACCCGACCGATTCACATCGCGTCGCTCATGCAGAAGTTCCGGTGCAGCGCGATACGCCAAACCCACCCAATGCCTGCATGGGCCCCCTGTCTAAAGGTTGACCAATGAATTTCAAGCTGATCTCCCGCCACGTGACGCTCGGCGCCATGGCGGCCCTGTCCCTGGCCGGCGCCGCCAGTGCCGCCGGCGTGCCGTCGAACCGCGGCGCGGGCGTGAACCTCAACGGTTTCGACTACTACTCGCCGGACATGCCGACGATCAACCAGTTCAAGCGTGGCGGCGGCTGGTACACCCAGTGCACCTACCCGCGTGATGCGAACTGCAAGAACTTCGGCCAGGGCCAGAGCGGCTGGGACACGCTCGAGCAGTCGAAGATGCTGGTCGACGAGGAAGGCTACCCGACCAGCCTGCCGGCAGCCAACGACACCAACGTCAAGTACCGCGCCGTGTCGTCGCTGCTGTTCCAGGAAGACGGCCGCGTCCACCCCGCCGGCAAGTACATCGTCCTGTACGACGGCGCGGGCACCATCGAATACAGCATGGCCGGCACGAAGGTGGCCGCCGAGTCGAAGCCGGGCCGCGACGTGGTCAACGTCACGAACAGCGACAGCTCCGGCATGCTGGTCTCGATCCGCGCGACGACGCCGGGCAACCATATCCGCAACATCCGCGTGCTGCCCCCGGGCGGTGTCTGCTCCGGTGATCAAGCCCAGTTCGCGCTGACCACGGCCGAGTGCACCAACAAGGGCCTGGGCACGCTGATCACTTTCGAGAACCTGCCGGCCTCGCGCATGTGGCACCCCTCGTATGTGGCCGACCTGAAGGGTTTCCGCACCCTGCGCTTCCTCGACTGGAACCGCACCAACACGTCCATGCTGGCCAACTGGGGCGACCGGCCGCGCCTGCCCGACGCGCTTTGGACCGGCCCGGCCGGCGTGCCGGTCAATGCGATGGTGAATCTGTCCAACGAAGTGGGTGCCGATCCCTGGATCAACCTGCCGACCCACGCCACCGACGACTATGCGATGCGTTGGGCCCGCCAGCTCAAGAACACGCTGGCCCCGAAGCTGAACCTCTACGTCGAGTACAGCAACGAGACCTGGAACTATGGCTTCCAGCAGGCCACCTGGATCCTCGAGCAGGCCGCCAAGACCTGGCCCGACCAGGTTGCGAAGGGCGTCAGCAAGTACACCCTGGCTCCGAGCTGGTACGGCATGCGCTCGGCGCAGCTGTGCAAGATCATCAAGGCCGAGTTCGGCACCGAGGCCTCCCGCGTCAAATGCGTGCTGAACAGCCAGGCCGGCTACGTCTGGATGAACCAGCAGCACATGGACTGCCCGTACGCCGCGGCCCAGCTGGGCGGCGCCTGCTACAAGTTCATGGACGCCCTGGCGATCGCCCCGTACTTCGGCAACTACATCGCCGATGCCGGTGTGCGCAACATCGTCAAGACCTGGTACAGCCAGCCCGACGGCGGCGTGTCCAAGCTGTTCGAGGAAATCCTGGCCCAGAACGCCAACGGCACCAAGGTGACCCCGCCGCTGTACGGCAAGAGCGGCGAGTCGCACATCGACGGCGCCGTCGCCAAGGCCAAGACCTGGATGGTGGCGAGCCAGAAGGAAGCTGCTGCCCGTGGCCTGCCGCTCCTGGCCTACGAAGGTGGCCAGCATCTGGTGGCGACCGACAACGACCAGCAATGGCTGAACCTGATCACCGCCGCCAACCGCGACCCGCGCATGGGCACCGCCTACACCCGCACGCTGGCCGACTGGCAAGCCTCCGGTGGCCAGCTCTACACGGTGTTCAACCACGTGTACAAGCCCAGCCGCTACGGCATGTGGGGTCTGAAGGAAACCCAGTCCGACAACAGCAACCCGAAGTGGAAGGCCGTGCTGCCCTACCGCGACACCAAGAGCTGCTGGTGGGCCAATTGCACCCGGTGACCGGCACCTTGCCAGAGGTTTGAACAAGGAAGCGGCCTGCGGGCCGCTTCTGCTTTTTGGGGGCGCCTCGGCCCGGGGCCAGCGGGTAGACTGGCCCGCGCACCTGAACCGGCTCCGATGTCCTTCCCGCACCCCACTGCCCTGGCCGCCCGAACCCCCCCGTCGTCCCGACGGGCCCGACGGTGAGTGCCGCGGGCGCCCCCGGCGAGGGCGATCATCTCGGCGTGCTGGACGGCTGGCGCGGCATCAGCATCCTGCTCGTGCTGGCGGCCCACCTGCTGCCGCTGGGCCCCAAGGGCTGGCACTTCAACGAGACGGCGGCCACCATCGGCATGGCGCTGTTCTTCACGCTTTCGGGTTTCCTGATCACGCGCTTCCTGCTGACGCGCGACAGCGTCACCGACTTCCTGATCCGCCGCCTGTTTCGCATCGTGCCGTTGGCCTGGATCGGCATGCTCGTGGCGCTGTACATGGCGAATGCGCCGCTCGACGCGCTCCTGCCCCACCTGCTGTTCTACGCCAACCTGCCGCCGCAGCACCTGACCGAGCCCGGTGCCCACCTGTGGAGCCTGTGCGTCGAGGTGCAGTTCTACGCCGGCATTGCGGTGCTGGTGCTGGCGCTCGGCAAGCAGCGCCTGAAGTGGGTGATCCCGCTGCTGGCGCTGGCGGTCACCGCACACCGCGTGTGGACGGGCACGCCGATCGACATCGTCACCTGGCGGCGGCTGGACGAGATCCTCGCGGGCTCGCTGCTGGCGCTGGCATGGCAGGGCGAGTTCGGGGCCCGTGCCCGCGGGCTGCTCCACAAACCCCCGGCCTGGGTGCTGATGGTGGCGTTGGCCCTGGCCAGCCACCCGGGGCTGGTGCCGATGAACTACCCGCGCCCCTACCTCGCGGCCCTGCTGGTGGGGGTGACGCTCGCGGCGCCGCCGCGGCTGCTGGGCCGGCTGCTGCACACCCGATGGCTGGCCTATGTGGCCGAGATCTCCTACGCGCTGTACGTCATCCACCACCTGCTGATCTTCACTTGGCTCGGCAGTGGCGACCGAGTCGTCAAGTACGCCAAGCGGCCGCTGCTGATCGCGGCCACCTTTGCGCTGGCCCACTTGTCCACCTTCCATTTCGAGCACCGCTGCATTTCGCTGGGCAAGCGGCTGTCGTCGCGCCTGCGTGCCCAGGCCCTGGCCCGTGCAGACCGCTGAGCGGCCGGTCGGCGTCGGCGTGGTCGTCATCGGCCGCAACGAGGGCGAGCGGCTGCGGCGTTGCATCGGCTCGGTGCGGGCGTTGGCTGACCAGGTGGTGTACGTCGATTCGGACTCCACCGATGGATCGGCCGAATGGGCGCGGGGCCAGGGCGTCGATGTGGTCGCACTCGACCTGAGCCGCCCCTTCACCGCTGCCCGGGCGCGCAACGCGGGCCTGCGCCGCTTGCTCGCCCTCTCACCCGGCTTGGCCTTCGTGCAGTTCGTCGACGGCGACTGCGAGGTGCAGCCGGGTTGGATCCCTGCCGCCGCCCGCTTCCTGCAGGCCCATCCCCGCGTGGTTGCCGTCTGCGGGCGCCGCCGCGAGCGCTTCCCAGAGCGCTCGGTCTACAACCGGCTCTGCGATCACGAGTGGGACACCCCCGCCGGCGAGGCCAAGGCCTGCGGCGGCGATGCGCTGATGCGCATCGAGGCGCTGCAGTCGGTGGGCGGCTTCCGCGAGGACCTGATCGCCGGCGAGGAGCCCGAGCTGTGTGTGCGCCTGCGAGCGGCCGGCGGGCAGGTGTGGCGCCGGCCCGAGGAGATGACGTTGCACGACGCGGCGATGGTGCGCTTCGGCCAGTGGTGGAAGCGCGCCATGCGCGGCGGTCACGCCTACGCCGAGGGCGCGCGGCTGCATGGCGCTGCGCCCGAGCGCCACTTCGTGGTCGAGACGCGGCGGGCACTGCTGTGGGGCGCGGGGCTGCCGCTGGCCAGCCTGGCGCTGGCGTGGCTGCTGCACCCGGCCTGGCTGGCGCTGTTGCTGGCATTCCCGATGCAACTGCTGCGCCTGGCCTGGCGCGAGCGTGCCGACGGCGCCGCCGGGCGCGAGCGGGCGCTGTTCCTGCTGCTGGCCCGTTTCCCCGAGGCCCAGGGCGCGCTCACCTTCTGGCTCAACCGCTTGCGTCGGCGGCGCGCCGGGTTGATCGAGTACAAGTAGCGGCTGCTTCGATCAGCGGGTGGGCCGGGTGGCGAAGCGGGTGCGCAGGAGCAGCCCCAGCTGCGCCCGCCAGCGCGCCATGCCCGCTGCCAGCACCTCCGGGCTGCCGCGGCGCAGCAGGCCCTTGGCGCCGTTGATCAGCGCGCTCAGGCCCTCCAGCAGCACGTGCGCCACCAAGCCGAGCCGGCCGTGGTGCTTGCGGAAGTAGAGCAGGCTGCTCTCGATCGCCAGCGCATCGATCTGCCGGTGGGCCGTCAGGTCCGCGTCCGACTTGGCGCTCTCGCCGCCCAGGTGGATCACTTGCGCGCCGGGGAAGAAATGCACCTGCCAGCCGGCCTGTTTGACGCGTCGGCACAGGTCCACCTCTTCGGCATAGAGGAAGAACAACGGGTCGAACAACCCGACGCGGTCGATCACCGACTTGCGCATCAGGAAGTAGCAGCCCGGCACCCAGTCGCAGGCCTGCGGCCGGGTCGCGTCCCATTCGGGCGGGTCGATGCGCGGGGCATTGGGGAACCAGCGGCCGAGGCCGGTGTGCAGCAGGAACACGTTCCACGGCGTCGGGAAGCCACGCGCGCTGGGCTGCGAGCTGCCGTCGCGGTTGAGCAGGTGCCCGCCCAGCACGCCGCACTCGGGGTGCGCCTGCATGTAGTCGATCGAGCGCTGGAGTGACTCCGGCGTCATGAAGGCGTCGGTGTTCAGCAGCAGCAGATACGGCGTGTGCACCTTCGGCAGCGCGGCGTTGTTGGCGCGGCCGAAGCCGACGTTCTGCGGCAGGCGGATCAGCTCGACGTCGGGGTGGTGCTCGGCGAGGTGATCGGCCGAGCCGTCGCGTGAAGCGTTGTCGACCACCACGCAGGCCCCGCCGCCGATCGAGGCCTCCGCGGCGCGCAGCGCCGCCAGGCACTCGTCCAGCAGGTGCCGGGTGTTGTAGCTGACGATGACAGTGGTCAGTTGCATTCGTTGTCTCTTGCGGCCGGACTCAGCGGAGCAGCCATCCGGCCGCCCAGCCGGCCGGGAAGAAGGCCAGCGTGCCGATCTCGAAGCGCCAGTCCAGCAGGCCGCGGTCATGCTGCAGCTTGAGCATCAGCGGCACCACCGCGGCCTGTGCAAGCAGGATGCCAGCCAGGGCGCCGGTCATGCCGGCCAATGCAAAACCAGTGGGCACTGCGGCGTACAGGGTCAAGTTCTGGATCACACCGCGCTTGAACAGCTGTTTCGTCTCGCCGGTGGCGATCAGGAACTGGTCGACCACGGTGTAGCGATGGGCGATCAGGCCAAGCGACATCACGGCCAGCACGTGGCCCGCCGAAGCATAGCGGTCATCGTAGATCAGGCCGATGACACGGTCAGCAGCGGCGAAAAGGAAGCCGGCGACCAGCAGGCACATCGCATCGATCGGCAGGCGGCAATGGCGGTAGGCCTCGCGCAGGCGCTGCGGCTGCTCGCGTGCGATCTCGGCCAGTGCCGGCATGCCGACGAAACCGGCTAGGCGCTGGATCACGTCGCGCGCGGCGCCGATCAGCAGCACGCCCACCGCATAGATGCCGAGGTCGGCCGCGCTCAGCAGGCCGCCCAGCAGCAGTCGGTCTCCTTCCCGGAAAAGGAAGGTCAGCGTGGACGACAGCAGGATCCACTTCGAGAAATGCCAGGCCGAGTGGGCGGCGTCCCGATCCCAGCCCAACCGGTTGCGCGGGCCGGTGAGCGTGAGGTGGCTCAGCAGCGTGACCCCGACCGGGAACAGCACCCAGCCGAGCGGCAGCACCCAGAAGGCGGGCCAGTGGAAGGCGATCAAGATCAGCGTGGCGGTGACGCACAGCTGCACCAGCACCTCGTTGCGCACCACCCGGCCCAGCGCCAGCACACGCTGGGCCCGTGCCAGGTTGGTCGACTCGAAGGCCATGGCCAGCGGCACGAGCGACATGATGGCCACCACCGGCGGCAGCAATGGGTCGGCATAGCTGCCGCTCAGCAGCCCGGGCCACCAGGCCTGCACACCCAGCAGACCGAGCGCCATCAGGTTGACCAGCGTGAAGAGCACCGCGCCGCGCACCAGCTGCAGCGTCCAGATGGTGTTGAGGAACGCCGGGTCGTCACCGCGCTCGTTGTGGATCACGCTCTGGGAGAAGCCGAAGTCCGACATCAGGACCACGGCCGAAATCACCACCGCGCCCATCGACACCAGACCGTACATCTCGGGCGCGAGCATGCGTGTCAGCACGATGCTGCTGCCCAGGCGCACAGCCTGGGTGAAAGCGAAGCCGAGGCCGATCCAGACCGCGGCCGAACCGGCGCGCCGCCGAAGCGAGGACGTGGCGGCGGTGGGAGTAGGGGGGGGCATCGGTGGTGGGCTTAACAACACATTATCGCCACGCCTGTGCAGGAGGTGGGCCGGCCGCGGCCGGCCTGCAGCCGGGCCGCGCCGTGTCGCCATGCGCTTGCGGTACCCTTGGGCGCGCCGTCTCCCGACCCCTTCATGCCTTCGCACCTCAAGGCGCTGCCCATCATCCTGGCGGCCGCCCTCATCCTCTTTTGGCTGGCGAGCTACGCCTTCCCGGACGCTGCCCGCGCCGGCGAGATCCGCCGCCAGCGCTGGGCGGTGATCGTCGTCACGGTGGCGTCCTTCCTGTCGCCGAGCATCTGGGTCTACTGCGGCGCGCTGGCAGTGATCGGCGCCTCGTTCCTGATGGCCACCGCAGGGGACGATCGCGCCGAACGCGCCACTGCACTGTGGGCGATGCTGCTGGTGGTGGTGCCCAACGTCGGTGCCTACGTGGCCGGCTTCGGCGGCATCGACAAGTTCTTCGAGATGCAGCACTCGCGCATGCTCAGCTTCGTGCTGCTGGTGCCGGCGTTGCTGCTGATGGCGCCCGACCCGCGCCGGCCCCGTCTGTTCGGCGTGGCCACCGATTGGTTCGTCTTCCTCTACTTCTGCGTCCAGATCCTGGTCGTGTTCCCGTATGCCTCGCGCACCGATGTGGTCCGCCAGGCCTTCGTGCTGGTGATCGACACCGTGCTGCCTTACTGGGTCTTCAGCCGTGCCATCGGCTCACCGCAGGCCCTGCGCAACGTGTTGCGCGGCTTCGCTCTGACGGCGCTGATGATGTGCGGGCTGGCGGTGTTCGAGTCGCTCAAGCACTGGGCTGTCTACGATGCCGTCACCGCGGCCTGGAACCTGCAGTGGGACCTGTCCTTCTACCTCGAGCGCGCCGGCATCCTGCGGGCCAAGGGCTCGACCGGCCATTCGCTCGCGCTCGGCCTGGTGCTGGTGGTGGGCCTGGGCTTCTGGGGCGCGGTGCGGCCCGAGGTGAAGGGCCGCGGCTGGGTCCTGCTGGGGGGGCTGGCCTTCGCCGCCGGCCTGGTG
>JBMOQN010000025.1:19618-114868 GCA_049322835.1 Pseudomonadota bacterium
CTCGCTGGCGCGTGGCTCCTGGTTGGGCGCGGTGCTGCTGCTGGGGTTGTTGTCGCTGCTCGGCAGGGACGCCCTCAAGCGCCTGCTGATCGCGGCGGTGGTGGGCGGTGTGGTCCTCGGCGTGGCCACGCAGGTGCCGCAGCTGAGGGTGTTCGTCGACATGCTGCCCTTCATCGGCAACGTCGACAGCGAGAACGTCGAGTACCGCCGCCGCCTGGTCGAGATCTCGATGAGCCTGTTCGTGCAGAGCCCCTGGCTGGGCTTCCCGGGCCACCTCAACTACATGGAAGAGCTGCGCCAGGGCCAGGGCATCATCGACATCGTCAACTCCTATATCGGCATTGCGCTCAACACCGGCGTCGTCGGCCTGGTGGGCTTCGTCGGCGGGTACCTGGCGATGCTGCTGCCGCTGTTCACGCTGCGCCGCCGGCCGGGCCTGCCGCCTGAAGCCGCGCACGTGGCCAACCACCTGATCGCCACCACGCTGGCGGTGCTCTTCATCATCATCACCACCAGCAGCATCAGCGTGATACCGCAGGTGTTGGCCATGCTGCTGGGCCTGGGCGTGGCCTGCTGGCGCGTCTACACGCAGGCCGGCGCGAGCGAGCCTGCGATGCCGGCCTGGATGGTGCAGCGCCTCGGGCAGCACGGCCTGGCGAAACGGCTGGCGAAAGGGCGGGCGGGATGAGTACACCCGTGCTGCGCGTCGCCTACCTCGTCAACCAGTACCCCAAGGTCAGCCACACCTTCATCCGGCGCGAGATCGCCGCACTGGAGCGCCTGGGCGTACAGGTCGACCGTTTCGCCCTGCGTGGCTGGGACGAGCGCGCCCCCGACCCGCAGGACCAGGCCGAGCAGGCCCGCACGCGCTACCTGCTGCAAGGTGGCCTGGTGCCGCTGCTGGGCGCGTTGCTGCGCGTTGCGCTGGCCGCGCCGCGGCGCTTCGGCCGCGCGCTGGGGCTGGCCTGGCGCATGTCGCGCCGCGCCGACCGCGGCCTGCCCTACCACCTCGTCTACCTGGCCGAGGCCTGCTGGCTGCAGCAGGCGCTGGCCCGCTGCGGCGCCACCCAGCTGCATGCCCATTTCGGCACCAACCCGGCCGAGGTGGCGATGCTGGCGCACACCTTTGGCGGGCCGCCCTTCAGCTTCACCGTGCACGGGCCGGAGGAGTTCGACAAGCCGCAGTTCCTGGGCCTGGCCGAGAAGATGAAGCGGGCGAACGCGGTGGTGGCGATCAGCTCCTACGGTCGCAGCCAGCTCTGGCGTTGGGTCGGGCAGGCCGACTGGGGCAAGGTGCATGTCGTGCATTGCGGGCTCGAGGCTGGCTTCTTCGGCGAGGCGATCGAGCCACCCTCAAGTGCGCCGCAGCTGGTCTGCGTCGGCCGGCTGTGCGAGCAGAAGGGCCAATTGCTGCTGGTCGAGGCCGCCGCGCAACTGGCTCGCGAGGGGCTGGACTTTCGGCTGGTGCTGGCCGGCGATGGGGAAATGCGCCCCGCGGTCGAAGCGGCCATCGCCCGCCACGGGCTCGCCGGGCGGGTGCGGGTCACCGGCTGGATCAGCAGTGCGCAGGTGCGCGATGAGCTGTGCGCCGCCCGCGCACTGGTGCTGCCCAGTTTCGCCGAAGGCCTGCCGGTGGTGCTGATGGAGGCGCTGGCGATCGGCCGGCCGGTGCTCAGCACCTACGTGGCGGGCATCCCGGAGCTGGTGCGCGACGGCGTCGAAGGCTGGCTGTTCGAGGCCGGCTCGGCCGAGGCGGCGGCGCGCGCGATGCGCGCCTGCCTCGCCGCCGACCCAGAGTCGCTGGCGGCCATGGGCCGGGCGGGCAGGGCGCGGGTGCTCGAACGCCACCACGTGGACACCGAAGCCGGCCGCCTGCTGGCGATGTGGCGGGCAGGGGGCGCAGCGTGACGCTGATACCGGCGTTGCTCGGTGGGTTGCTGTCGCTGGCGCTGCTGGTGCTGGCCGTGCCGGTCGCGGTGCTGGCGGTGCAGGTGGCCGCGGCCTGCCTGCCGCGCCGGGCGGCATCGGCCGGCGCAACGCAGCGGCCCACGGTCGCGGTGCTGGTGCCGGCGCACAACGAGCGCGCCGGCATCGCGGCCACCGTGCGTGGCTTGCGCGCCCAATTGCGCCCGGGCGACCGGCTGCTGGTGGTGGCCGACAACTGCGGCGACGAGACTGCGGCGCTGGCCCGTGCCGAGGGGGCCGAAGTGGTCGAGCGCCAGCACGCCATCGACCGCGGCAAGGGGTATGCGCTGGCTTGCGGTGTCGGCCACCTGCGCGCGGCACCACCCGAGGTGCTGGTGATCGTCGACGCCGACTGCACCCTCGACGAGGGCAGCCTGGACATGCTGGCCGCCGCTTGCGCACGCCACGCCGCACCGGTGCAGGCGCTGGACCTGATGGTCTGCGGCGAGGCGCGTGGCCTCAAGCAGCGCGTGGCCGAGTTCGCCTGGCGCGTCAAGAACTGGGTGCGCCCACGCGGCGCGGCGCGCCTGGGCCTGCCCTGTCCGCTGATGGGCACCGGCATGGCCTTCCCCTGGGCGCTGATCGAGGGCGCCCGGCTGGCCAGCGGCAGCCTGGTCGAGGACATGCAACTGGGCCTGGAGTTGGCCCGCGCCGGCCATGCGCCGGTGTTCTGCGAGCAGGCGCGGGTGACCAGCCGCTTTCCGGATTCGGCCGAGGCCAGTGCCAGCCAGCGGGCGCGCTGGGAGCACGGCCACCTGGGGCTGATCGGCCAGCAGCTGCCGCCGCTGCTGGCCGCGGCCTGGCGCCAGCGCGATCTGCGACTGCTCGCGATGGCGCTGGATCTGTCGGTGCCGCCGCTGGCGCTGCTGGTGATGCTGGTGGCCGGTTTGTGGCTGGCCGCCGGCGTGATCGCGGCCTTCACGGCTGCCGGGGTGCCGTGGGGGCTGGCGAGCGGGCTCCTGGGGCTGCTGGCCGCCGCGGTCCTGACGGCCTGGGTGGGTTGGGGGCGAACGCTGCTGAGCGCCTGGGACCTGCTGGGCCTGCCCTGGTATGTGCTGTCGAAACTGTCGCTGTACCGGCGCTTCTGGTCCTCGCGCCGGCAGAAGGACTGGGTGCGGACCGACCGTGAATGAACGCCGCCTCGGGGTGATGAACGCGATCGTGCGCCACCACCCCTGTGGCAGAATTTTTTGCATCACCAGCATGCCCGCGGGGAGCCCGTGAACGGCACACGACCGCACACCACCCCGCCACCGCCGACACAGGCACCCGCTCCCGGCTTCCGCGTCGCACCCCGGCCCTGGCCGCGTGTGCCGCTGCTCAACGTCTGGGCCGACGACCTGACGATGCCGCAGCTGCTGGACCGGCTCGACGCCGACGGCGGCCTGGTCTTCACCGTCAACCCGGAGCACCTGTACCACCTGCAGACGAATGCCGGTTTCACGGCCGCCTACCGCTCGGCCGACTTCATCACCGTCGACAGTCACTACGTCTGGTGGGCCCTGCGTTGGCAGGGCGCCGGCGTGGCCGAGAAGATCACCGGCTCGGACCTGGTCCCGGCCTACTGCCGTCGACACGCCGCCAACCCGTCGGTGCGGGTCTTCCTGCTCGGCGCCAAGCCGGGCGTGGCGCAGCGCGCGCGCGAACGTCTCAACGCCCAGGCCGGGCGTGAGCTGGTGGTCGGTGCGCACGGGCCGTCGATGACCTTCGGCGACGACCCGGCCGAGGTCGCTGCGGTGCTGGCGATGGTGCGCGAGAGCGGCGCCACCACCTTGCTGCTCGGGCTGGGTGCGCCCAGGCAGGAGATCTGGCTGGCCCGCCACCGCCATGCGATGCCCCAGGTGAAGGTGCTGATGGGCATCGGCGCGACGATCGACTACGAGGCGGGCGAGGTGAAGCGCGCGCCGCCCTGGCTGCGCAGGCTCGGCCTGGAGTGGGCCTACCGCGTGTGCACCGAACCGCGCCGTTATGGCAGACGCTACCTGCGCAATGCGCGTTTCCTCTGGTGGATGGCCCAGG
Source organism: Pseudomonadota bacterium (assembly GCA_049322835.1). Classification (GTDB taxonomy): domain Bacteria; phylum Pseudomonadota; class Gammaproteobacteria; order Burkholderiales; family Burkholderiaceae_C; genus Ideonella. The sequence continues at coordinate 23,603 of JBMOQN010000025.1, forward strand.
CCCGCGCCGGCCAGTACCACGACCCCTTCCCCGAGGCCGTGCCGGCCCCCCGCTTCGCCGAACAGAAAGGCCGCACATGAGCAGCGACAGCAATACCGCCCGCAAGGGCATCATCCTCGCGGGTGGCTCCGGCACCCGGCTCCACCCGGCCACGCTGGCGATCAGCAAGCAGCTGATCCCGGTCTACGACAAGCCGATGGTGTACTACCCGCTGTCGGCGCTGCTGCTGGCCGGCATTCGCGAGATTCTGGTGATCAGCACGCCGCAGGACACGCCACGCTTCGAGCAACTGCTGGGCAACGGCGCGCGCTGGGGGCTGTCGCTGCAGTACGCCGTGCAACCCGAGCCCGAGGGGCTGGCCCAGGCCTTCCTGATTGGCGAGCGTTTTCTCGACGGTGCGCCCAGCGCGCTGGTGCTGGGCGACAACATCTTCTACGGCCACGATCTTGGCCGGCGGCTGCAGAGCGCAGCCGCCCGCGAGACCGGCGCCACCGTGTTCGCCTACCCGGTGACCGACCCCGAGCGGTACGGCGTGGTCGAGTTCGATGCCAGCGGTCGGGCGGTGAGCCTGGAAGAAAAGCCTGCCGTGCCCAAGAGCCGCTATGCCGTGACCGGCCTGTATTTCTATGACGAGCAGGTGGTGGCCCACGCCAAGGCCCTGAAGCCCAGCGCACGCGGCGAGCTGGAGATCACCGACCTGAACCGGCGTTACCTCGAGGCCGGCCAGCTCGACGTGCAGATCTTCGGCCGCGGCGACGCCTGGCTGGATACGGGGACCCACGACAGCCTGCTGGAAGCCGGGGCTTTCGTGCAGACGCTGGAAAAGCGCCAGGGCCTGAAGGCCTGCTGCCCGGAAGAGATCTGCTGGCGCCAGGGCTGGATCAGCGATGAGCAACTGGCGTTGCTGGCGGCCCCGTTGGCCAAGAGCGGCTACGGCCAGTACCTGCAGCAAGTACTGCGCGACCGGGTGTTCTGACCCCGGAGTGGTACCGGTCAGTTGACCGGGCCGGTGGCCTTGAGCGCGGTCACCAGCGGCGGCAACAGGGCCACCTGCTTGACCAGCTCGACCATGCTGCTGCAGTGCGTCTTTTCCTTGAGGTTGTGCACATGACTGCGCACGGTCGCGACGGCCACCCCCATGCGTTCGGCGATCTGCGTCGGGCGCAGGCCTTCGCACAGGGCGGTCAGCACTTCCTCCTCGCGCTGCGACAGGTTGTGCGACCGCGCGAAGGCGCCGACCGACAGCTTCTCGACCAATTGGGCACGCTGCAGCGTCATCAGCACCGCGTTGCCGGCGGCGCGGTTGGACAGTGCCAGCGGCAGCGGCACGATGGACAGGCCCACGCGGCCCGGCCCGCTGCCCAGGTTCAGCAGGCTGCGCACGCCGCGGCGACGTGCCGCCTCGAGCGCGTCGGTGAGCGCCGGCTGCTCCGCCGCGTCGCGCGCGCGCAGCCGACGGCTGCGCAACTCCAGCGGGTGGGTCGAGCCGAGCTCACGCAGCACCGCATGGTTCGCATGGACCACCAGCCCGTCGGCCGACAACAGCATCAGGCCGTAGTCCACTTCGTCCAGGATGCAGGCCATCAGGCGCACCAGGCCCGCGTTCTCGGCGCCGCGGCGTTCGGGCCCGCGGTAGGCGAGTTCGGTTTCCAGGGCGGCCAGCTCGAGGTTCATGGAGGTGTTGGGACGGCGGACGGACATCGGTCAGTTTCGGGGGTCACCGGATCATCGTTCAGTGCTGGCGGGGCTGGAGCGCCGTCGGCGGCCGAAACCGTGAACAATTGGTTACCCGGGCGTCCGGCGTGGAGCCCATGGGACAATTCCGGCGCATGAAGATCGACAAGACCGCCATCGACGGCGTGCTGCTGCTGGAACCGCGCGTCTTCGGCGACGCCCGCGGCTTCTTCATGGAAAGCTTCAACCAGCGCAGCTTCGACACCGCCGTCGGCGCGCCGGTCGCTTTCGTGCAGGACAACCACTCCCGCTCGTCCCGCGGCGTGCTGCGCGGCCTGCACTTCCAGCGCCCCCCGCATGCCCAGGGCAAGCTGGTGCGCGTGGTGGCCGGCGCGGTGTTCGACGTGGCGGTGGACATCCGCCCCGGCAGCCCCACCTTCGGCCGCTGGTTCGGCGCAGAGCTCAGCGCCGACAACCACCGCCAGTTGTGGATCCCGGCGGGCCTGGCCCATGGCTTCCTGGTGCTGAGCGAATCGGCTGATTTCCTCTACAAGACCACCGACTACTACCAGCCGCAGGCCGAAGGCTCGCTGCGCTGGGACGACCCCGACATCGGCATCGCCTGGCCCGACATCGGCATGGCCCCGCTGCTGTCGCCCAAGGACGCCGCAGCGCCCGGCCTGCGCGAGTTCTCGGCCTGAACCCTCTTCCTCGCACACCATGAAAGTCACCGTCATCGGCACCGGCTATGTCGGCCTGGTCACCGGCGCCTGCCTCTCCGAGATGGGCAACCACGTCGTCTGCCTCGATGTGGACGCGCGCAAGATCGAGACCCTCAATGCGGGCGGCATCCCCATCCACGAGCCGGGCCTGCAGGAGATCGTGCAACGCAATGCCGCCGCCGGGCGGCTCGAGTTCACCACCGACGTGGCCCGCGCAGTGGCCCACGGCACGCTGCAGTTCATCGCGGTAGGCACGCCGCCCGACGAGGACGGCTCGGCCGACCTGCAGTACGTGACCGCGGCCGCGCGCAACATCGGCCGGTTGATGACCGACCACAAGGTCATCGTCGACAAGAGCACGGTGCCGGTCGGCACGGCAGACAAGGTGCGCGCCGCGGTGGCCGACGAGTTGGCCAAGCGGGGTGTCGAGATCGCCTTCTCGGTCGCCTCCAACCCCGAGTTCCTGAAGGAGGGCGCCGCTGTCGAGGACTTCATCAAGCCCGACCGCATCATCATCGGCACCGACGACGAGCGCGCGACGCTGCTGCTGCGGGCACTTTACGCCCCCTTCGTGCGCAACCGGGACCGGCTTCTGGTGATGGACGTGAAGAGCGCCGAGTTCACCAAGTACGCCGCCAACGCGATGCTGGCGACCCGCATCAGCTTCATGAACGAGCTGTCGCGCCTGGCCGAGGCGCTGGGGGCGGACATCGAACAGGTGCGGGTCGGCATCGGCTCCGACCCGCGCATCGGCACGCACTTCCTCTATGCGGGCGCCGGCTACGGCGGCAGCTGCTTCCCCAAGGACGTCAAGGCCCTGGCCCGCACTGCGGCCGATGCCGGCCTGCCGAGCAAGATGATGGCCGCCGTCGAGGCGGTCAACGACGAGCAGAAGCTGGTGCTGGTGAGGAAGATCGTCGACCAGTACGGCGAGGATCTGGGCAGCAAGACCTTCGCCCTGTGGGGCCTGGCGTTCAAGCCGAACACCGACGACATGCGCGAGGCGCCCAGCCGCGTTCTGATCGCCGAGCTGGTCCGCCGCGGCGCCACGATCCAGGCCTATGACCCGGTCGCGGCGGCCGAGGCCCGGCGCGTGCTGGCCCTGGACCTGGGCGACGACGCGCTCGCGGCCGTGCGCTTCGCCAACTCCGCCCCGGCCGCGCTGGCGGGTGCGGACGCTCTGGTGATCGTCACGGAATGGAAGGAATTCCGCACGCCGGACTTCGATGCCCTGGCCACCACGCTCGCCGATCGCCGCATTTTCGATGGCCGCAATCTCTACGACCCTGAACTCGTGCGGGGCTTCGGGCTGGACTACCGCTCGATCGGGCGGGCCTGACCCGCACCGATCGAGGGGACGAAGGGCCCTGGGCTGGCGTGAAGGAATGCGCGCCTAGCACGGCCCGATCCTTGCCTATTAGGGGGCCGGCCGGCCTGTGGTTCTTGCCACAATAGCCCGCACCACCCCCGCTGCCGCCCCCGAGGCGGCGGTGCGCATCTGCTTTTTTGCTTCTCAAGAGGTTGTCCATGTCTCGATCCATTTCCGTGTTGCCGGTGATCATGGCCGGTGGCAGCGGTACTCGACTGTGGCCGTTGTCGCGCGCGGGCTACCCCAAGCAGTTCCTGGTGCTGACCGGCGAGACCAGCCTTTTCCAGCAGGCCGCCGAGCGGGTGGCGCAACTGGCCACCGACGACATCAGCGTCGAGTCGCCGGTGGTGGTCGGCAACGCCGAGCACCGCTTCATGGTGCTGGAGCAACTGCGTGAGCTGGGCTTGGACAGCACCGCGGTGGTGCTGGAGCCCTCGGGCCGCAACACCGCACCGGCGCTCACGCTGGCCGCCCTGCAGGCGCGCGAGGGCGATGCCGACCCGGTGCTGGTGGTCACCCCGGCCGACCAGACCGTCGCCGACGGCGCGGCCTTCGCCACCGCGCTGCAGGCGGCGGTTCGCGCCGCCGCCGAGGGCTCGATCGTGATCCTGGGCATCACCCCCGATCGGCCCGAGACGGGCTATGGCTACATCCGCGTCACGCCCGGTGCGGTCGGCAAGGAACTGGCCGCCGTGGCGCAGTTCGTCGAGAAGCCCAACCAGGCCACCGCCGAGCGCTACCTGGCCGAGGGCGGCTACTACTGGAACAGCGGCATGTTCGTGCTGAAGGCTTCGGTCTGGCTGAAGGCGCTGGGCCAGTTCCGGCCTGACATCCTCGAGGCCACCCAGGCCTCGTGGGACGCCAAGCGTGCCGACGCCAAGTTCGTGCGCCCGGGCAAGAAGGAGTTCGAGCAGGTGCCAGCCGAGTCGGTCGACTACGCCGTGATGGAGCGCTGCCCCGGCAGCGGCTTCGACATCCGCATGGTGCCGCTGTCCGCCGGCTGGAACGACCTCGGCGCCTGGGACGCGGTGTGGCAGGTGGCTGGCAAGGACATGTCGGGCAACGCATCCGTCGGTGACGTGATGATGGAAGACACCCGCAACACGCTGGTGCACGCGTCCGGCAGGCTGGTCAGCACTGTCGGCGTCGACAACCTGGTGGTCATCGAGACCGCCGACGCCGTGCTGGTGGCCGACTCGGCGCGCAGCCAGGACGTGAAGAAGATCGTCAGCAAGCTGGCCGCCAAGGGCCGCGGCGAGGGGCTGCTGCACCGCAAGGTGCACCGACCCTGGGGCTGGTACGACTCGATCGACCAGGGCCCGCGCTTCCAGGTCAAGCGCATCATGGTGCGCCCGGGTGCGAGCTTGAGCCTGCAGATGCACCACCACCGCGCCGAGCACTGGATCGTCGTCACCGGCACCGCCGAGGTGACCTGCGGCGAGAAGAAGATCCTGCTGTCCGAGAACCAGAGCACCTACATCCCGTTGGGCGAGGTGCACCGCCTGTCCAACCCGGGCAAGGTCGACCTCGAGATCATCGAGGTGCAGTCCGGCAGCTACCTGGGCGAAGACGACATCGTCCGCTACGAAGACACCTACGGCCGCACCGCCTGAGCCTGTCGAGTCGCCTTCGGCGCTAGATGTTTGAAGAACGCACCGCCCGCAAGCAGTTCCTGAACGCACCGCCCAGCGTCTCGTCCGCGATCGCGGCGGTGCTGGAGCCGGTGCTGGCGGCGGTCAGCCTGGCGCTGTGCCACGCCTTGTATGGCGAGCCCTTCGGCGGGCCCGCCATGGCGTTGGCCATCTTGCTGCTGGTGCTGATGTTCCCGGGCCTCAACCGCTTCGGCAAGACGGGCATCGGTGTCGGCATCGACATCTTCCTGTCCTGGGCGGGCGTGCTGGTGGTCCTGCTGATGGTCGGCTATGCCACCGGCGGCCTGGGCGCCTTCGAGCCTCGCATGCTGCTGGCCTGGGCGATCTCCACACCGCTGGTGCTCTGGCTGTGCGTGGTGCTGGGCACGGCCTTCATGCGCCACCGGGCGGCCTTGCCCGAGTACCGCCGACCGGCGGTGATCGTCGGCGCGCATCGCATGGGCCAGCGCGTGGCCGAGATGCTGCAGGCCCGCAAGGGTTATGGCCATGACCTGCTTGGCTTCTTCGACGACCGCTCGGCCGAGCGGTTGGAGTTGCCCGGTGCCGACCCGCTGCTGGGCGGGCTCAACGAGCTGCCCGAGTTCATCGAGCGCCACGGCGTGAAGGATGTCTTCATCACCCTGCCGCTGACCTCGCAGCCGCGCATCCTGCAGCTGATGGAAACACTGCAGAACTCCACCGCCTCGGTGCACTTCGTGCCCGACGTGTTCGGCGTCAGCATCATCCAGGGCCGCCTGGAAGACATGGGCGGCGTGCCGGTCGTCGGCCTGCACGTCACGCCGTTCACCGGCATCAACGGCCTGCTCAAGCGCGCGAGCGACCTGGTGCTTGCCTCGCTGATCCTGGTGCTCATCTCGCCGGTGCTGTTGATCGTCGCGGTCGGCGTCAAGCTCAGCTCGCCCGGGCCGGTGATCTTCCGCCAGCGCCGCACCGGCCTGGACGGCGAGGTGATCGAGGTCTACAAGTTCCGCTCGATGACTGTGCAGGACAACGGCAGCGTGGTGAACCAGGCCACCCGCAACGACCCGCGCATCACGCGCTTCGGCCGCTTCATCCGCCGCACCTCGCTCGACGAACTGCCCCAGTTCTTCAACGTCATCAAGGGCGAGATGAGCATCGTCGGGCCGCGCCCGCATGCGGTCGCCCACAACGAGCAGTACCGCAAGATCGTCAAGGCCTACATGGCGCGCCACAAGGTGAAGCCCGGCATCACCGGCTGGGCACAGGTCAACGGCCTGCGTGGCGAGACCGACACGGTGGACAAGATGGCACGGCGCGTCGAGTACGATCTGGAGTACCTGCGCAACTGGTCGCTGGGCCTCGATCTGCTGATCATCGCCCGCACCGCCAAGCTGATGTTCTTCGACCGCAAGGCTTACTGAGCGCGCAGCGGCCGGCGCACCCCGGGGCCGGCATCCAACACAAGCACAGACGAGGCGCCCATGAAGACGAACTTCGGCCACCGACTTCCAGAGGCTCAGCGCCTCAGCCTGCTGGCCGTGGCGCTGGGCGGGCTCAGCCTGGCCGCCCAGGCCCAGTTGCCTCCGCCGACGCCGCCGGCCCAACCGGGCGCCGCGCCCGAGGCCCAGACCTGGTCGATCGGCCTGCAGCAGACCTTCACCCAGGAGTCGAACCTGTTCCGCCTGAGCGATGGCGACAACAGCCAGGGCGACCGTGAAGACCTGGTGTCGACCACCGGGCTGAACTTCCGGCTGGACCAGCCCCTGGGCCGCCAGCGCCTGCGCGGACAGGCGGATTTCCAGCACAACCGGTACCGCGAGCACGACGAGCTCGACTCCACCGGCCACGATCTGCGCCTGATACTGGACTGGGAGACCATCAACAACCTCAGCGGCAACCTCGGTGTCCAGTCGGTCAAGCGCCAGTACCGCTATGGCCTCGACAGCACCGGCACCTTCGACGGCCGCAACGACGAGACCACGCAGACGGCCTTCTTCAAGGGCCGCCTCGGCGGCATGGGCCTGTGGTCGCTGCAGTTCGGCGCCGATGCACTCCAGCGCGACTATTCGGCCGAGCAGTTCGATACCGAGGAGCTGTCCCAGTACAGCGGTGAGTTCGGCGTCGGCTATCGGCCCAGCCCGGACCTGGGCGGTGCGCTGCTGGCACGCCACACCCGAATCAACCGCCCGGACGTGACGCGCGACGGTGCTCCGCCGCTCCAGATCGTCGGCGACGACGTGTCGCGCAACGACATCGAGGCGACCGCCGTCTGGCAGCTGACCGGCGCCAGCCGCTTCGACGCCCGCCTGACCCGCTCGCAGGAAGACCACAAGGTCGTCGACGACCGCAGCTTCTGGACCGGCGCGCTGGCCTGGAACTGGGCCCCCAGCGCCAAGCTGAACTTCACCACCCGCGTTGGCCGCGACACCGAGGGCCAGGCCGGCAATGTGCTGACGGCCGGCGCCCAGGCGCCCACCGTGCCGGCCGGGGACCAGTTGCGCGATGTCTTCGAGTGGACGGCCCAGTGGGAGGCCACGGCCAAGATCCTGGTGCTCGGCACGGCCCAGTGGTCCAAGCGCAAGCTCGGCCGCATCGGCGAAGGCCCGGAGCTGAACGATCGCACCCAGGCCTTCGGCGTTGGCGTGCGCTACAACGCCGCGCGCTGGCTCGACCTCGGTTGCGATGTGCGCCACGAGGAGCGCAACACCAACGCCAGCACGGAGGCCGAGCGCGTGGTCACGCGGCCCTACGATTCGCTCGCGGTCGGCTGCACGCTGGCGCTGTGGTTCCGCTGACCGCACGGCTGGCCGCACGCCGATGATCCACCCCACCGCCGTCATCAGCGGCAACGTCCAGATCGACCCGACGGCCGAGATCGGCCCCTGGTGCGTGCTGGAGGGCGAGATCCGCATCGGCCCGGGCACCCGGTTGAGGAACGGCGTCTCGCTGCAGGGCAAGGTCACGCTCGGGGCCGACAACCTGATCGGCGCCCACACCGTGATCGGCGGCGAGCCGCACGACCAGCAGTACGTCGACGAGGCGACCGAGGTCGTCATCGGCGACCGCAACCACATCTTCGAGTTCGTCACCATCCACCGCGGCACCTCGCGCAAGCAGGGCCGCACCGTGCTGGGCAACGACAACTTCGTGATGGCCTACGTGCACCTGGCGCACGACGTCGTGCTGGGCCATCACACCCGCATCACCAGCTATTCCGGCATCGCGGGCCTGTGCACCATCGACGACCATGCAGTGATCGCCGGCATGGTGGGCATGCAGCAGTACGTGCGCGTCGGTGCGTACTCCTTCATCTCCGGCATGTCGGGCGTGGCGCAGGACGTGCTGCCGTTCTCCATCGCCTACGGCACCGACAACCCCACCCAATTGCGCGGTGCCAACCTGATCGGCATGAAGCGACAGGGCTTCAGCCGCGAAGACATCGACACCGTGCGCCGCCTGCTCGCTTGCTTCCAGGGTACCGACAAGCCGTTTTCGCAGGTCCTGGCCGAGGCCGAAGCGGGTTTCGACACCACGCACCCGCTGGTGCGGCGGGTGCTCGACTTCGCTCAGGCGCCGTCGGTGCACGGCATCACGAGATGAGGTGGCGCGTCGCGCCGCCCAGCCCGCCGCATGGCCTTCGAGTTCAGCTTCCGGCCCTACACGGCCACGGACGAGCCGGCGTGGAACGCGCTGGTGGCGGCCAGCCCCAACGGCACCTTCCTGCTCGACCGGCGCTTCATGGGCTACCACGCCGACCGGTTCGACGATGCCTCGCTGCTGGTCGAGCGGCGCGGCAAGCTGGTGGCGGTGTTGCCGGCCCATCGGCTGGGTGAGCGCGTCGCGAGCCACGGCGGGCTGAGCTATGGAGGCCTGATCCTCGCCGACCCGCTCGGTGGGCAGGCGACGGTCGAGCTGGTGCAGGCGCTGCAGTCTCATTGGCGCTGCCTGGGCGTGCGCGAGCTGCTCTACAAGACCATGCCCAGCATCTACCACCGCCTGCCCTGCGAAGACGACCGCTACGCGCTGTGGCGCGCGGGGGCGCAGCTGCTGCGGCGCGACGCGCTGGCGGTGATCGGCCCGACGGCGGCGCACTGGCCGCCCAGGCGCCGCCGGGCGATCACCCAGGCGACGCGTCGCCGGCCCGGCCTGGCGTTGACCGGGCCGGCCGGTGGCGAGGCCCCGTGGGGCGAATTCTGGCCCCTGCTGGAGGCGCAGTTGATGGCGCGCCATGCCACGCGGCCGGCGCACACGCTGGACGAGATTCAGCTGCTGGCCGGGCGCTTCCCCGAGGAGATCGGCCTGCATCTGGCCCGCTTCGAGGGCCGCGTGGTCGCCGGGCTGGTGCTGTTCGAGACCCCGACGGTGAGCCATCTCCAGTACATGGCGGCCGACGACCAGGGCCGGCGCTGCGCGGCGCTGGACCTGCTGCTGGAACAGGCCATCGAGCGTGCGCAGTCGGGCGGCCGCTGGTTCGACTTCGGCCACTCGAACGAAGACGAGGGGCGGGCGCTGAACACCGGGCTGGCTTTCTACAAGGAAAGCTTCGGCGCCAGCACCGTGGCCCACGACCACTACCTCCTGCCCTGCTGAAGAAAGAAAGGAACCGCCGTGCCCCATGTCGACGATTGCCGCTCGGTCGAGCTGCGCACGGTCTACGACCACCGGGGTTCGATCTCCTTCGTCGAGTCGGGCGTCGACTTCGAGTTCCCGATCAAGCGCGCCTACTGGACCTACGACGTTCCCTCGCGCGCCTCGCGCGCCGGCCATGCGCACAAGGCGCTGCGCCAGCTCTACGTCGCGATGTCGGGCTCGTTCCAGGTTCACATGGACGATGGCGTGCACCAGCGTGTGGTGACGCTCAGCCACCCGAGCGAAGGGCTGCTGATGGTGCCGGGCATCTGGCGTGAACTGCACGGCTTCTCGTCCAACGCTTGCCTGCTGGTGCTGGCGTCGGAGCTGTTCGACGAGGCGGACTACATCCGCGAGCACACCGATTTCACGGCCTGGGTGGCGGCCGGTCGGCCCTGAAACAGGTCAGCCTGGCTTCCTTGCCAGGAGTGCGATCTCCGCGCCCTGCAACGGGAACTGCCGCCCCAGCTCGATCAGGCCCTGGATGCCGTGTTCGCCGAGGGAGGGGAGCAACGAAGCCATCTGGGCGTGGGTGAAGGGCTTGAAGAGGTAGCCGTCGAGTGACACCTCTTGCAGGCACAGCGTGCCGACCACCAGCTCGCGCAGGTCCTTCGGGCGGTAGACGCGGGGCTGGCCGAGCAGGCGGTTGCGCTCGCTCAGCGCCTCGGGCGCTTCGGCCAGGCCCATCTGCACCGCCAGCAGGCGGTGGAAGGACCCCGCGTTGGGCACGCTGACCAGCAGGTGGCCGCCGGGCCGCAGCCAGCACAGGCTGGCCTGCAGCAAGGCCTCGGGTTCGGCCGTTTCGTGGATCACGCCAGAGACGATCACCAGGTCGGTCAAGGGGCCGGGCCACAGCCGCGACAACGCCGCTTCGGCGCGCTCGATGTAGTCGTGCACCACCGACAGCCGCGGCTCGCGCGAGGCCACCTCGCGCGCCGCCTCGGCCCAGCGGGCTGCGGGCTCCACCACGGCCCAGCGGGCGATGCGGTTGGGCTGCGCCAGGGCCTGCAGGCACAGCAGCTCGGGGCCGCAGCCCACCTCCAGCACGTTCACCGGCTGTAGCGCCTGCACCTGCCTCAGGTTGTGCTGCTGGCGCGCGGCCAGGCACACCGTTTCGAAGTCGAGCGCGCTGTCGTGGCGGGCCGCGTACTCGTCGGCATCCAGCGGCTTGCCGCTCGGGGGCACGGGATGCTGCGTCATGCGGCTGCGGCCTGTTCGCAGAAGGCCGCCACCGCGTCGGCCGCGCGGTCGATGTCGGCCAGTGCGAGGTGCGGGCCGATCGGCAGGCTCAGCACTTCGTCGCAGAGCTGGTCGCTGAGGGTGCGGCCCCGCGGGGGGTGCTCGGCAAAGGGCGGGAAGCGGTAGACCGGCTTGGGGTAGTGGATCAGCGTCTCGACGCCTTGTCCGGCCAGCGCCTGCTGCAAGGCATCGCGCCGGGCGTGGCGCACGACGAAGAGGTGCCACACCGGCTCGTCGCCCGGCGGCACGGCCGGCAGCGCCAGGCCGGGCACGCCGGCCAGCCGCTCGGCGTAGCGCGCGGCCTGCGCGCGGCGCAGCGTGTTGTGTGCGTCCAGGCGGCCCAGGCGCACGCGCAGGAAGGCGGCCTGCAGCTCGTCGAGCCGGCTGTTCACGCCTTCGCTGTCGTGCTGGTAGCGCGCGCGGCTGCCGTAGTTGCGGCGCTGGCGCAGGGCGGCAGCCAGCGCGTCGTCGTCGGTCACCACGGCCCCGGCGTCGCCGAAGGCGCCCAGGTTCTTGCCGGGGTAGAAGCTGTAGCCCGCGAGGCGTCCGAAGCTGCCCATCGTCTGCCCGCGGTGGCGCGCGCCCTGGGCCTGGGCCGCGTCCTCGACCAGCAGCAGGCCGCGCGCGTCGCACAGCGCCTGCAGCGCGGCGCCATCGGCCGGGGCGCCGTACAGGTGCACCGGCATCACTGCGCGCGTGGCAGGCGTGAGTGCCGCCTCGACACCCGCAGCGTCGATGTTGAACAGCCCCGGTGCCGGCTCGACCGGCCGCGGCACCGCGCCGACCTGGTGCACCGCCAGCCAGGTGGCGATGAAAGTGTGGGCCGGCACGATCACCTCGTCGCCCGGGCCGATGCCGGCCACCTGCAGCGCCAGCACCAGCGCATCGAGCCCGTTGCCCACGCCCACCGCATGGCGCCGGCCACCGTGCGCGGCGAACTCGGCCTCGAAGGCTTCCAGCTCGGGGCCCAGGATCCAGCGGCCACTGTCCATCACGCGGCGGTAGGCGGCGTCGTAGGCGGCCTGGTCCTGCCGGTAGATGGCCTGCAGGTCTAGAAACTTCACGCCGGTCATGAAGCCCCCTTGGCGCCGTACGCCGTCCCCCCGAGGGGGAGCTCGCCCTTGGGGCGGCCCGGCGGGCTCATGCACCGTCCCCATCACGCACCCACTGCAGCTCGCGCCGCGCCAGGTGCAGGTCCACCGAGAAGGGCGAGGTCACGACCGACACGCCCTCGAAGCCGGCGATGCTGCGGGCCTGCAGCCAGCGGTGGCGCTGCTGCCGCAGGAACGACAGGTCGAGGAAGGTCGGGCCGTTGATGTCCTGCTTGAAGATCGTCAGCACACGGGTGCCGGCCGGCGCCCACATCAGGTTGGTGAAGGCCGCGCCCGGCGGGCCGGCGATGCCGCGGGCGGTGGCGAACAGCCGCACCTGGTCCAGCAGGCTCAGGGTCTCGGCGGCGACGATCTCGAAGCCCAGCTCTTCGGCGATGGTGATGACCTGCTCGGCCTCGACCATCGGGCGGCGCGTCTCCCCGCGCCGCGCGAGGTAGACCAGACGCGTGGGCGGCGGCAGGTGGTCAGGGTCCAGCCCGGCGGCCTGCGTGAGGCACCGGCGCAGGTTCTCGACCAGCGTGGCGCTGGCGAATTCGATCGGCGAGGCGACCAGCGCGTCGGTCAGGCGCAGGTCGTCGTGCGCGCCATACCAGCGCACGCGGGAGTCGTCGAGCCCGATGTCGCGCAGCGAGCTGATCATCCAGCCGGTCAGCTCCTTGGGCAGCAGCAGCTTGCGTGTCTTGAGCATGCCGTGCGCCATCAGCGTCTGGATGCGCGTCAGCGCCAGCACCATCCAGTGGTAGTAGTTGCGGTGGTAGGGCGCGTCCATGTTGGCCAGCACCAGCAGGGGCTCGTCGAGCCGGCGCCACAGGCCCGCGCGGCGCAGCACCGCACCCTGCGCGCCGCGCGCGACCACGTTCGGGTGCGGGTAGGGGAAATCGGCCATCTGCACATGCCAGGGGTGCGGCCGCAGGATGCCGCCCTTGTCGCCGACCAGCAGGTGCACGTTGCGCACGCGCACGTCGGTCATGCGGGCCAGGCTGAGGGTGGTGGCTTCGGCCGCGTGCTGCTCGGTGCGCACCCGGCCCAGCACGTCGACCACCTCGAAGCGGCCGGGGCAGGCCGGGTCCTGCACCAGCGGGTGGTCGCTGACACCCTCGGCCGCGAGCCACGCCGCCCAGTCGAGCGAGCGGAGGGCCTCGGGGCTGCGTGGGGCGTCGGGCTGTGCGCCGGGCTGGGCGGCGAGCTCGGCATTCGCGGCGGCGATGTCGCCGAGCGCGAGCTGGGCGCGCTGGCGCAGCACCTGCATGGCACCTTCACCCAGCCCGCCCAGGCGCGCGGCGGCCACGGCCAGGTCGGCCAGCGCTTCGCCAGGTTGGCGCAGGGCCAGTTGCGCATCGAGCTGCTGGCCCAGCAGCTCCAGCAGCATGGCCACGCTGGCGTCGCCCGGCGCACCGCGCAAAGGCCGCTCGCGTCGCGTGGCATGGCGGCACAGGGCCACCAGGTGGTCGAGCAGGCTGCGGCAGACCGCGCGGCAGCGGTAGCCGTCCAGGGTGCCGAAGGCCGGGCCGACGTGGAAGGGGAACACGCCCTCCCAGTGCGCGAGGTCGAGCGCGCCGCTGTTGGCGCGCTCCCAGAGGTGGCTGGCTGCGGTGCCGATCTCGGCCAGGCTCAGCGCGCGCAGCCCGGGCAGCGCCCGCTCGAAGGCCGCCAGGGCCTGGGCGCCGCGTTTCTCCAGCTGGGCCACGTCCAGCGGGCCGTCGTGGCGCAGCGGCACCTCGAGCAGCGTGTCCATCTTGGCGAAGGCCGGCACCAGCGGGCCCAGGTGCTCCGGGTCCAGGCGCTGCGGGCCGGCCTCGGGCAGCACCATGCCGGGCTCGTAGCCGGCGGCCGCGGCGTGGCCCTGTTGCAGGTTGAGGTGGGCGCGGCGCAGCTGTGACTGCTCGTCGAGCTGGCCCAACGCCTCCAGCCGCTCGTAGCACTGCTGGGCGATCGCCAGCTGGCCGTCGTGGAAGGCGTACTCGGCCAGCAGTTGCCAGGCGGCCGGCGTGGCCGGATGCTCCGGGTCCAGCGTCTGCAGCGGCCCCGCGAGCTCCTGCACCAGGGCGCCGCCGGCGCGCAACTGCTTCGCCTGCTCGAGCTGGATCGTCGGCTGCCAGGGGAAGGCCTTGGCGGCGCGCTCGATCACCGTGCGCGTGCCCGCCGCGGCGGGCGCCAGCACCGCCATGGCCTCGACCGCACCGGCCAGCGCCAGCGCCAGGCCCGGGTCGGGGTGCTGGGCATGCGCCAGCAAGGCCTCCGCCATCTGCTGCAGCACCGGCAGCGAGGCGCAGCGCGCCGCGGCGGCGGTGAGCGGGGCGCGCCAGGGCTCGGCATCAGCCCGCGCGGCCAGCGGGGCCAGCCGCTCCAGCCAGGGGACGATGCGCGTCAGCGGCGCGAACTCTTCGGCGATGCGCGAGACCATCGCCAACGTGCCGACGATCTCGCCCGTCCAGGGCGCGCCGGGCTCCCAGCGGGCCCCGAGCGCCTCGACCAGCAGCAGGCTGGGCTCGATGCTGGCCTCACCCTTGATGCGCCGCAGCTGGCGCAGCAGGGCCAGTGCCTCGGCTTCGTAGTTCGGCTTGCCCAGGCGCGGCAGCCACCGCTGCACGGCCTCGGCCAGCGGGCCGATCTGGCCCAGGGCACCGTGCGCGCGCACCCATGCCGGGGCCAGCCCGGCGTCCAGGCCGGCGCCCAGCGCGTCGCCCTCGGGCGGCAGCGTGTGCCACCAACCTTCGATGGCCTCCACCAGCGCCTGCAACTGCCAGGGCGGCACCTCGTTGCGACCCTTGGCCCATTCGGTGTGCAGCAACTGCGCCAGGCGCCCGCGGGCGCTCGGGGGGGCGTCGGCCTGCGACAGCTTCTGGTGCAGCGCCTCGCCGCCCGGCAAGGCCATGCCTTCCTGCCGGCAGCGCTGCGCCAGTTGCTGCAGCCAGATGCTGCCCAGCGCGGGCACCACGGCCTGCGAGGCCGCCATCAGGCGCCCGCCACCCAGGCGAGCTCGCGCTCGGCCAGGGCCAGGTCGACGCTGAAGGGCGCGTTGACGATGGACATCAGTTCGTAGCCGGGCAGGTTGCGGCCGAGCAGCCAGCGGTGCGACTGGCCCCGCAGGATGGACAGGTCGATGAAGGTCGGCAAGTTGGCTTCCTCTTTGAAGATCGACAGCACGCGCACGCCGCTGCCGGCCCAGATCAGGTTGGTGTAGGCGGCGCCAGGCGGGCCGGCGACGCCGCGGGCGGCGGCGAACAGGCGCACCTGCTCGGCCAGCGTGAGGGTTTCGGGCGCTACCACCTCGAAGCCCATGTCCGCGGCGCGGCGCTGCAGCCGGGCCTCTTCGGCCAGCGGGCGACGGCCCTCCGCGCGGCGTGAAATGTAGAGCAGCCGTGTGGCCTCGGGCGGCGCGGCCGGGTCCAGCCCGGCATGGCGCCACATCGCCTGGCGCAGGCCCTCGACCAGCGACGGGCTGGCGAAGTCGAGCGGCGAAGCGAGCAGGGCATCGGAGAGCAGCAGGTGGTCGTCTTCGCCATAAAGCAGCATCTGTTCCTCGCCGATGCCCAAGGCGGCGAGCGACTCCTTCATCCAACCCGACAGTTCGCGCGGCAGCAGCAGGCGCCGCCCGCCCACCAGCAGGCCGCGCGCACGCAGGGCCTCGATGCGGCTGGCGATGAGCAGCGTCCAGTGGTAGTAGTTGCGGTGGTAGGTGGCGTCCAGGTTGGCCAGCACGACGACGGGCGTGTCGACGCGCTGCGTGGGCACCGGGCGCAGCGCAGCGCCGCTGGCTCGGGCGCTGCCACGCAGCCGGACCTGGCGGTGCTCGTAGGGGTAGTCGCCCATGCTGAGGTGCCAGGCGCCAGGCTGCAGAAGCCCACCCTGCGGGCCGACCAGCCCGTGGCCCAGACGCACCTGCAGGGCCAGGTGGTGCACGACGGTGAAGCGCGCCGGCGCCAGCGTGTGCGCATGCTGCTGCATCTGGCCGTCAGGCTGCACCGATTCGAACTGGCCGGCCAGGGTCGCGTCGTCGACCAGGGTCTGCGGCTGCAGGCGCTCGGCGGCCACCCAGGCCTCCCAGGGGCGAAGCTGCAGCACCTCGATGTCGTCTCGAGGACCCTCTTGCGCCAGCAGCGAGGCGGCCGCCTCCAGCTCGCCGGTGGTCAGCAGGCTGCGGGCCTGCAGCTCGCGCAGCGGCAGGTCGCCCATGCCGCCCAGGGTGCTGCGCAGGGCTGCGAGGCTGTCGCGCGCGGTGGTGTCCTCGCCCAGCGCCCACAGCGCCTCGCAGCGCAGCTCGGCCAGGTCGAGCGCCTGGCGGACGCTGGCCTGGCCTGGGCCACCTTGCAGGGGTTGCGGCCGCTGGAGCGCGAAGTCGGCCAGCGCGACCACGTGCCGTTTCAGTGCGCGGCCGAGCGCGGCGCAGCGCTGCGGGTCCACGCTGCCGTAGGCGGGCGTGAAGGCGAAGGGAAAGGCGCCCAGCCACTGCGTGTGGGCTGCGAAGGCCCCGGCCTCGATCTGCGCCAGGTGGCGCGCCAACTGCAGGCAGGCCTGCATCGTGATGTCGGGCAGGCCGGGCAGGGCCTCGCGCCACTGGGCGACCGCTGCATCGGCCGCGGCATCCAGCGCCGCCACGTCGGCCGCGCTGTCGTGGCGCGGTGCATGGTCCAGCAGGTGGGTCAACGGGGCCAGCGCGTCGGCGAACGGCCCGAGCAGCTCGGGCGACCACGGGTGCTCGGGCGGCGCCGGAGCCTCGTCCGCTTCGTCGGTCGCGCTTTCGGCGGTGGCTTCGTCGCGTGCGTGCAGGTGGTTCATGCGCAGGCGGTCGGCACTGGACAGTGCGTCACGGGCCGCGAGCCGTTGGTAGACCTGCAGGGCGCGCGCTTCCTCGCCGCCGTGGAACAGGGTGCCGGCGAGCCAGCTCATGGCCTGGGCCCAGCCGGGCTGGGAAGGGTCCACGTCGTCGACCAGCTCGATCAGCAGCGGCAGCGCCGCACCCTCGGCGTGGGCGATGCGCGCGCGGCCGAGTTGCACCGTGGGGTGGCGCGGCAGCTTGCCGGCAGCCTCTTCCAGCAGTGCACGGGTCACCGCGTCCGGCGCGAAGGTGGCCAGCAGGCCCAGCAACTGCAGCAGCAGGGTCTGGCTCTCGACTGGGCGGCGCTCGCGCCGCAGCAGAGCGGCGACCGTCTTCTGCATGGCCGGCACCTGCAGGGTGCGCAGGGCCAGGCGGCCCAGCTCGCGCCAGGTGGCCTCTTCGGTCGCCTGGCCCTCGGCTTCGGCGGCCTCGACGAGCGCCGGCAGCCAGCCGACGGCGCTGCGCAGCGCGCTGAAATCGGTGGCCTCGCGCGCGAGTGCCAGCACACCGGCCAGCAGCGGCGGGCCCCAGGCGAGGCCCGGGCGCCACGAGCTGCGCAAGGCGTCGAGCAGCTCATGCAGCGCCGTGGTCTGGTGGTGCTGGCGCAACTGGCGAAGCAGCGCGGCCAGTGCTTGTTCCGCTTCGGGGTCTTCGGCGAAGGCCGCCACGCGCGGCACCAGGCCGGCGAGCACGTCGGCATAGCCGGCACTGCCCAGGGCACGGATCAGCGGCGGGTACAGGCCGCTGTGCATCCGGCGGGTGTCGTCGAGGTCTTCCCAGGCGAGCGCCACGCACTCGATGAAGGCCTCGAGCAGCTCAGGCTCGACCTCCGGCTGGTGCTTGAGCCAGTCGGCATGGATGCCGTGGGCCAGCTTGAGCCAGGCCGCTGGCGGCGCATTGGGCTTGGCCAGCTTAGCGGTCAGGCCTTCACCGACCGGCCACTTGCGGCCAGGCACCTCGCCAAGCGCCCTCAGGCGTGTGAAAAGCGCCTTGGTGGTGGCGATCGATATGGGTTCGAGCGTGGTCACCCGTGGAGTACACCACAGGCACCCTGCGTCACGACAGGCGGAAGACTCCCGATCTGGGGGCGCGTCAGGCGGTCATGAACCCCAGGTTGCGCTGGCTGTTGTTCCAGGCAGAGAGGCCGGGCAGCACGGTCAGCAGCTCGCTGTCTGACAGGCCGAACCATTTGCCCAGGGTGGCCGCATAGGCCTCGACGCTGGTCGTGGGCAGCAGCATGCCGCCGGCCAGCTGGTCGGCGCTGTTGAAGCCGCCGCGGCCGTCGGACAGACCGTACACCGGCAGCTTGCCGTAGATGTCGCCGCCCTTGACCGCGCCGCCCATCACCATGTGGTGGCCGCCCCAGCCGTGGTCGCAGCCGTCGCCGTTGGCGGCAAAGGTGCGGCCGAAGTCGCTGGCGGTGAAGGTGGTGACGGCGCTGTCGACGCTCATCTGGGTCGTCACACGGTCGAACCAGGCCATGCCGTGCGCGAGCTGGGCCATCAGGCGGGTGTGGCGCTGCTGCTGCGTGTCGTGGGTGTCGAAGCCGCCGAGGCCGACGAAGAAGACCTGGCGACCCATGCCCAGCGTGCTGCGGGCGGCGATCATGCGCGCCACCGCCTGCAGCTGTTGCGCCAGCGGGTTGTCCATCTGCAGGCCGGTCTCAGGGTCCAGGTACTGCAGGCCGCTGCTCCACGGGCCGGCATTGGCACCGGGCAGCGCGCCGGCGAGCACCAGCTCGGCGTCGATCGAGCGGTTGACCACGGCGGCGTGCTCGCGCTCGATCACGCTGTTGTTGCGCGTGCTGCGCATCAGCTGCTGCATCTTCTGCTGGACGACCGCCGAGTTGAAGGCCTTGCCGTCGGTGCCGCCGATGCGGATCGCGCCGGCCGGCGAGAGCTGGTAGGGCTGCGCGCCCAGGCCCGAGAGCCAGGGCGTGTTGCCGCTGACGCTGATGGCGGTGAACATCGCGCGGCTGTTGCCGGACAGCACCAGGTCGGCCATGCGGCCACCCCAGCCGGGGGCGGTGCCCTCGGCCGAGAAGCTCTGCCAGACCGACTGCTGGTCGTTGTGCGAGAACAGCTTGGGCGGGCGCGGCGCGGTGCCGGCGAGGTAGGCTTCCTTGGTCGTCGGGCCCATCAGCGGGCCAACGTTGCTGACCAGCGCCACGCGCTGGCTGGCGAAGAGGTCGCGCACGGCACCCAGGCAGGGGTGGACGGCCAGCGTGCGGCCCTGTGCGTTGAGGGGGCTGATCGGCAGCACGCCGCCCAGCTTGGCATGCAGCGAGCCGTTGGCCTGCGGCGGCGTGCCGGGCGCGGCCAGGCCAACGCCCTCGGCACCACCTTCGCGGGCCGCGTTGTAGGCCGCCCAGGAGCCGGCGTCGGTCGCCAGCAGGGTGTTGTAGGCGTCGTTGCCGCCGGTCAGGAAGATGCAGACCAGGGCCTTGTAGCCGCTGGTGTTGGCGGCGGCGGCCGGGGCCATCGCGGCCAGGCTCAGGCCCAGGCCGCCCAGGCCGCTGAGGGTGGGGCGGGCGAGCGCCAGCGCGGCGCCCTGGCGCAGCAGCGCACGGCGGGTCGGGTTGGAAAGCGGACGGTTCATGGCAGCAGATCCCGGGAAAGAGGTTCCGTCACTTCTGGACGATGAATTCAGGGGTCACCAGGGCCAGCGAGGTGGCGGCCCAGACGCGGTTGGACTTGGCCTTCTCGACCAGCGCCCGGTTGGAGCCGTCGGCCTTCAGCGCCGGGACCACGATCGAGTTCACCGCGGTGACCATCTCGGCGCGCAGCGTGGTGTTCACGTTCTCGCCCAGCAGGCGGTAGTTGACCTTGTCGACCAGCGCCGCGGCGTCGGTGGCCAGCGGCAGCAAGGTGGTGTAGTCGGCCTGCAGGTCGGGGCGTGCGGCCTTGCCGTCCACGCCGCGCTGGCCGGCGCCGCGCTGCACCACATTCATCATGTAGTTGGCGTAGCCGGAGACGCTGGTCTCGTCGGTCATCTGCATCTCGGGCACCGTCATGCCCAGCGCTGCGGCCTCGCCGCCGGGCGGGATGTAGCCTGGGCGGAAGAAGTTGAAGACGCTGGGTGAGCGCAGCGGCGTCTGGCCCAGCGCGTAGCTCGGGTCCTCGGTGAAGTTCATCAGGACCTTGCCGCTGTCGCTCTTGGCGTTGAACGCGCGCAGGAAGGCGGTCAGGCGCAGCACCGGCTCCTTGACCTTGCCGTACTGCGGGCCGGCGGCGACGGTGGCCGAGCGGGCCTCGTCGTCCAGCAGGATGGCCCGCACGACGGCCTTCATGTCGCCGCGCACGCCGTTGCCGTTGTTGTTGAACACGGTGGCCACGCGGGCCACGTAGGCCGGGCTGGGCGCGCTGGTCACCAGGCGCTGGATCAGGCGGCGCGCGATGAACGGGCCGACGTTGGGGTGCGCGAACACCGTGTCCAGCGCGGTCTTCAGGCTGGCCGTCGGGTTCGGCGTCTGCTGCGCCGGGATGGTGGTGCCGAGGAAGGTCTTGGGCAGCACCGAGTGGTACTGCGGGTAGCCCTGCATCGGGATCACCAGCCGGTTCGGGTCCTGCGTGGCCCCGGCGAAGCGGCTGTTCAGCGTGTCGGAGCCGCCCCAGGAGAAGCCGGTGAAGACGGTCGACAGACCCTCGACGTCGCCCGTCGAGTAGGTGTCGATGGGCTTGCCGTAGCCGTCCAGCTTGGGCGTGCCGTCGAGGTTGAGCTGCACCAGGCCGATCGAAAACAGCTGCATCAGCTCGCGGGCGAAGTTCTGGTCCGGCACGCGGCCCAGCACCAGGTCTTCCTTGCGGTTCTTCAGGTGCGACAGGTACAGGCCCATCGCCGGGTGCATCGTCACGTCCTGCAGGATCTTGCGGAAGTTGGCGAAGGCGTTCTTCGTCAGCATGTCGTGGAAGCCGGCCACCGAGCGGGCACGCTCGCTGGCCAGGTCGGCCATCGACACGACGAAGATCTGCGACAGGGCGTAGGCGGTGCGCTGGCGCAGCTGGTCGTCGCTCAGCAGGGCCTGCTGGTAGAAGGACGACACCATGGCCGGCGCGCCGATCGTGTCCTTGGGCCGCACCGCCTTGACGGCGGCGTCGTCGGCGTCCCAGCGCGCCTGGTGCACCGCTGATTTGGGCGGCTTGGCGAGCTGTTCGTCCACCCAGCCGGCCGCGCCCAGGTTCATCGCGCGGGTGACCATGGCATCGGTCGGGCCGAAGGTGGCCTGGGTCACGAGGCGGAAGGCGTCGGCCCGGGTGAGGCTCTGGGTCTGGTTCCGGCCCTGGGCGGTTTCGTTGCCGCCACTGCCGGTGTCGGTGCCGGTCTGGCCGGAGCCCTGGCCGTTGTCGACGCTGATCGGCGCCTGCGGCGTGCCGGCGGCAACCTCGGTCTGGGTCTCGCCACCGCCGCCGCCGCAGGCGACCAGGCTGAGCGAGGCGATGAAGGCGGCGAGCCGGGAGCGTCGGGTCGCCGGAAGGGCAAAGGCGGACATGCTGGGGGTCTCGATTCGGCAAGAAGGAGGTGCCCTGGGGCACCCGTGTCGAATCGAGATATCGGCAGGCCAGCCCGGCCGGTTAGCCCCGAGCCGTGCAAAAGTGCAACGGGGCGGCCGAAGCCGCCCCGTGTTTTACGGAGGCTTACAACCTCGCGGGGTGGGTCAGATCATCCCCATCTCTTTCAGGCGCTGGATCACCGCATCGGCGGCCTGCTCGGCGGTGAGTGCGGTGGTATCCAGGCGCAGCTCCGGCGTCTCCGGGGCCTCGTAGGGGCTGGAGATGCCGGTGAAGTTGGCGATCTCGCCGCGGCGGGCCTTCTTGTACAGACCCTTCACGTCGCGGTCCTCGGCCACGTTCAGCGGCGTGTCGACGTGGATCTCGACGAACTCGCCGGCGCCCAGCAGTGCCCGCGCCATCGCCCGCTCCGAGCGGAAGGGCGAGATGAAGGCAGTCATCACCAGCAGGCCGGCGTCGACCATCAGGCGTGCCACTTCCGAGACACGGCGGATGTTCTCGACCCGGTCGGCTTCGGTGAAGCCGAGGTCCTTGTTCAGGCCGTGCCGGATGTTGTCGCCGTCCAGCAGGTAGGTGTGGCGGCCCATCGCGTGGAGCTTCTTCTCGACCAGGTTGGCGATGGTCGACTTGCCGGCGCCCGACAGGCCGGTGAACCACAGCACGCCGGGCTTCTGGCCCTTGGCCGAGGCACGCGCAGCCTTGTCCACGTCCACATGCTGCATGTGGATGTTGTGCGAGCGGCGCAGCGCGAAGTGCAGCATCCCGGCGCCGACGGTGTTGTTCGTCAGGCGGTTGATCAGGATGAAGCCGCCGGTGTCGCGGTTGACGGTGTACGGGTCGAAGGCGATCGGGCGGTCGAGCGCAATGTTGACGACGCCGATCTCGTTGAGCGCCAGCTGCTTCGCCGCCAGGTGCTCCATCGTGTTGACGTTGACCTTGTACTTCGGCTCGGTGATCGAGGCGGTCACCGTCTGGGTGCCGATCTTCATCAGGAACGAGCGGCCCGGCATCATCGGCTCGTCGTGCATCCAGACCAGCGAGGCTTCGAACTGGTCGGCGACTTCGGCCGGGGATTCCGCGGTGGAGATCACGTCGCCACGCGAGATGTCGATCTCGTCTTCCAGCGTGATGCAGACCGACTGCCCGGCCACGGCCAGCGGCAGGTCGCCGTTGACCGTGACGATGCGCGCGACCTTGCTCTCGCGGCCCGAGGGCTGGGCGCGGATGCGGTCGCCCGGCTTGATCATGCCGCTGGTGATCACGCCGCAGAAGCCGCGGAAGTCGAGGTTGGGGCGGTTGACCCATTGCACCGGCAGGCGGAAGGCTTCCTTCTGCAGGCGGGCCTCGTCGATCTCGCAGGTCTCCAGGAAACCCATCAGCGTCGGGCCGCGGTACCAGGGCGTCTTCTCGCTGGCCACCAGCATGTTGTCGCCCTTGAGGCCCGACAGCGGGATCGAGGTGACGTCGTTCAGTCCGATCTGCTTGGCGAACTCGCGGTACTCGTCGTCGATCTGGCGGAAGGTCTTCTCGGAGTAGTCGACCAGGTCCATCTTGTTGATGGCCAGCACCACCTTGCGCACGCCGATCAGGCTGACGAGATAGCTGTGGCGCCGGGTCTGCGTCAGCACACCCTTGCGCGCGTCGATCAGCACCACGGCCACGTCGGCGGTCGAGGCGCCGGTGATCATGTTGCGCGTGTACTGCTCGTGGCCCGGGGTGTCGGCGACGATGAACTTGCGCTTGTCGGTCGAGAAGAAGCGGTAGGCGACGTCGATCGTGATGCCCTGCTCGCGCTCGGCGGCCAGGCCGTCGACCAGCAGTGCGAAGTCGATGTCACCGCCCTGGGTGCCCCACTTCTTCGAGTCGTTCTCGATGGCGGCCAGCTGGTCCTCGAAGAGCATCTTCGATTCGTACAGCAGGCGGCCGATGACGGTCGACTTGCCGTCGTCGACGGAGCCGCAGGTGATGAAACGCAGCAGGCTCTTCTTCTCGTGCTGCTTCAGGTACTTTTCAATGTCGACGGAGATCAGGTCCGATTGGTGGGCCATGACATTTCCTCAAAAGGTATTCAGGTATTCAAACCAAGTGGCGTGCGCGGATCCGGCTCCGCCGGTCCGCTGCGCGAGCCCCCTCGGGGGGCAGCGACCGGCAGGGAGCGTGGGGGCCGTCAGAAATAGCCTTCCTGTTTCTTTTTCTCCATCGAGGCGGCGGCGTCGTGGTCGATCATGCGGCCCTGGCGCTCCGAGGTCTTGGTCAGCAGCATCTCCTGGATGATCGACGGCAGCGTGTCGGCTTCCGACTCGACGGCGCCTGACAGCGGGTAGCAGCCCAGCGTGCGGAAGCGCACCTTCTTCATCATCGGCACCTCGCCGTCACGCAGCGGCATGCGGTCGTCGTCGACCATGATCAGCGTGCCGTCACGGTCGACCACCGGGCGCTCGGCCGCGAAGTACAGCGGCACGATGGGCACGTTCTCGAGGTAAATGTATTGCCAGATGTCGAGCTCGGTCCAGTTCGAGATCGGGAACACGCGGATCGACTCGCCCTTCTGTTTGCGGCCGTTGTAGAGGCGCCAGAGTTCGGGGCGCTGGTTCTTCGGGTCCCAGCGGTGCTGTGCCGAGCGGAAGCTGAAGATGCGTTCCTTGGCGCGGCTCTTCTCTTCGTCGCGGCGCGCGCCACCGAAGGCGGCGTCGAAGCCGTACTTGTCGAGCGCCTGCTTCAGGCCCTGCGTCTTCCACATGTCGGTGTGGATCTGCGAGCCATGGGTGAACGGGTTGATGCCCAGTTCCTGCGCCTCGGGGTTGTGGTGCACCAGCAACTGCATGCCGAGCTCTTTGGCCATGCGGTCGCGCATCTCGTACATCGCGCGGAACTTCCAGGTGGTGTCCACGTGCAGCAGCGGGAAGGGCGGCGGCGAGGGGAAGAACGCCTTCTTGGCCAGGTGCAGCATGACCGCCGAATCCTTGCCGATCGAATACAGCATCACCGGGTTCTCGGCCTCGGCGACGACCTCGCGCATGATGTGGATGCTCTCGGCCTCCAGGCGCTGCAAATGGGTCAGGTTCATGGGGGGGGTGTCCGTGTGGTCAGGCGTCGGATCCGACGGGGAGAGGGAAACGGGAATGGGGGCCGCAGGCCAAGGCGGGGCCGAAGGCGCCGCGATGATCGCAGGCGCGTGCGGCCCGCCGGCCGGCGGAGCGGGGGAAAGCGTGACGGATGTGGGCGGCGCTGTCGCCGGGGAAGGCGGCAGTGCGGGCCCCGGCGTGGCCGGTTCGGCAGGGCGCCGCGCGCGCGGCGCGATCGGACTGGGCTGCAGCCGCAGCCGGGGTTGCCCGGCCAGCCAGGCCTGCACCGACGGCACGCGGCGGAAGTCCGGCCCGTGCAGGAAGACCTGCCAGGGGCCGTCCGCGCTGCGCAGCAGCCGGGCGAGGAAATCGAGGTAGGCGTCGGCCGAGGCGAGCGTGCCGCGCACCGGCAGCCAGGCCAGGCTGCCGCGCGGGCGCATCGCCACCAGCAGTCCGCCGGGTGCCGGCCGGTCGGGGTGCACGAGGCTGCCCGCCCAGGCCAGCGACGAACCTTCGTCCCGCGCCAGCTGCACCGCGGGTGCCCAGACCTGCTCGACCCAGGACGCTTCGGCAGCTGGCCGCCGCGCAGCCGGACGAAGGCCCACCACCGCCAGGCCCCAGCGCTCCAGCAGGCGCGAGGTGGCGCGCGGCTCCAGGGCCACGCCGAAATGCCGTTGGGCCAGGGTGCGCAAGGCGCTGCCAGTCCAGAGCGCGGGCTTCAATCCGTGCCGCTCGGGCGGGTCGTTCAGCGCGGCCTGCCGCAAGGCCTGCTCGTGAGCGGCTTCGAGCACCCGCCCATCGCCGCGCGGCCGACCCCGGGCCCCGACCGAAATCGCCGACCAGCCGCCCGCCTCGAAGGCCCGGTAGGCCTGGATGATGGTGGGCACGCTCAACCCGGTCTGGGCACGGATCTCGCTGAGGCTCCGACCGTCCACACGCAACTCGACCGCACGCCGGCGGCGCGCGTTCAGCGCGGCGATGTCCGGTGTGGGGGCGGTCACGAATCACGGTCAGAAAATGTTTTAGGGGTTTGATTGTGGCACGTGGTGGGCACAATGACGTATCCCTCATTTGCATATGTGACTTATGAACACCTCTGTCTCTGCTTCCCTGCTCGAGCAACTGACGCCGCTGATCCGGGACGCCGGCAAGGTGATCATGGACATTTACGCGACCGACTTCGACGTCACCAAGAAGGGCGACGAGTCCCCGGTGACCCAGGCCGACCAGAAGGCCGAAGCCGTGATCCTGGCCGGTCTCGCAAAAATCGCACCGGGCATCCCGGTCGTGGCCGAAGAGGCTGTTTCGGCGGGGCAAATCCCCGATGTGAGCGACCGCTTCTTTCTGGTCGACCCGCTCGACGGCACCAAGGAGTTCATCAGCCGCAACGGCGAGTTCACCGTCAACATCGCGCTCGTCGAGCATGGCAAGCCGGTGATGGGCCTGGTCTACGCGCCGGCGATCGAGCGCCTGTTCACCGGTGCCGTGGGCGCAGGGGCCTGGCTGGAAGACTCGCAAGGCAAGCGTGCGATCCGCTGCCGCGCCGTGCCGGCCGAGGGCCTGACGGTGGTCGCCAGCCGCTCTCATGGCGACGAGACCGCGCTTGACGCGTTCCTGAACGGCCGCAAGGTCGCCTCCCGCACCAACGCGGGCTCCTCGCTCAAGCTGTGCCTGGTGGCGGCCGGCGAAGCCGACCTTTACCCCCGCCTGGGCCGCACCATGGAATGGGACATCGCCGCCGGCGACGCCGTGCTGCGCGCCGCCGGTGGCCGCGTGACCGTGGTGGCCGACGGCAGCGATCTGAAGTACGGCAAGCCCGGTTTCGACAACCCGCACTTCGCCGCTTCGGGGCTCTGATGAAGCCCCCACGCCCCCTCCCGGGGGCTGCCCCCCGAGGGGGCTCGCGCAGCGGACCGGCAAAGCCGGATCCGCGCACGCCACGGGGGGGGCGGCGGCTGCTGCGGAGCGCCGCCATCGGGGGCGTGCTGTGTGCTGCGGTGTCGGCGTTCGCCGGTGGCCTGCCCTCGCTCGGCCCGATGGTGGGTGCGGTGGCCACGGATTCGGCCACCGTCTGGGCCCGGTGGGACGCGTCGGGTGTCGCGCGGATCCGCTACCGAGCCACCGGCGCGGCCGACTGGGTGGACGGGCCGGAGGTCGTGGTCGGCCCCGACACCGACCGCACCGCGCACTTCCCGCTGCCGCTGCTGAAGGCCAACACCAGCTACACCTACACGCTGGACTTCACCGACGAAGCGGGCGAGACCACGCGCAGCCCGCAAGCCTGGTTCCGCACGCCGATGAAGCTGCCCACCAGCCTGCGCTTCTCGGTGCTGGCCGACTTCATGAACAAGGAGCGCGCCAGCCCGGCGCTGCGCTCGGCGGCCACGCCGCGGCCCGATTTCCTGATGGTGATCGGAGACCTCGATCACTCCGACCCGGCGCGGGAGCCCGACACCAAGCACTATTACGACGAGGCCGAAGCCGAGACAGTGCTGACCAACATGCGTCGCATGCGACGCCAGGTGCGCGACCCGGCACGCCCGCTGGGCGCTGATTTCATCAAGGCGCTCGTCACGTCCAAGACTGCGCAGCAACTGCAGATTCCGCTGTACACCGTCTGGGACGACCACGACTTCTGCATGAACCGGGCCGATGGCGCCTGCCCCTTCGGCGAGCTGGCGCGTCAGGTCTGGCGCGAGTACTTCGTGCCCGCCCGCGACAACGGTTTCGCCGACCCGCAGGGCTGCGGCCAGACCGGCCCTTGGCAGGCGTTTCACTGGGGCCAGCTGGCCAGCTTCTTCCTGCTCGACACCCGCAGCCACCGCGACCCGGCCGCCGGCACCCAGCTCGGCGCCTGCCAGAAGCAGTGGCTGCTCGCGGGCCTCGCGGCGTCGACCGCAACCTGGAAGTTCATCGTCACGCCCACCACCTTCCACCCCGGCACCAAGCCCTGGGACGCCTGGGGCGCCTTTCCCGGCGAGCGTGCCGAGCTGCTGGCCGCGATCGAGGCGGGCGACATCCGCAATGTCCTCGTGCTGAGCGCCGACATCCACTCCGGCGGTGCGCTGGACGACGGCTCGCATGCCGGCCTGCCAGAGGCGTCGGTGCCGCATGCGAACATGCCGGCGACATGGGTCAACACCTACTGCCGCCTCGACCCCCAGGACAAGCGCCTGCTGCTCAGCGCGCCCGGCACCTGGACGCTGGGCGGCCCGCTCGACCCGAACCTGCAGGGCGAGTTGGTGAGCTGCCTGGGGACCGACTACTCGACCAAGCGGGTCGGCCCGCTGCCGCCACCGCCCTATCCGCTGGACGGGGTCAACCGCGCGGGGTTCCTGCAGGTCGAGGTCTCGGCCACCACCGCGACGCTGCGCATCATGGACGCCAGCGGGCAGGTGCGTCGCGGTGTCGACAGCGGCGGCAGCCCGGCGGACCTGCAGCTTGAGTTCACCGCCCGATAGCGCCACCCCGGGCGCCAGCGGTCTGCCGCTGGCGGGGTGGCGGCGCGCCTGGGTCCAGCGGCCGGTGCTGGACCGCACCGCCACCTTACCGGCGCTGCTGCCGGAGCTGAGGCTGGTGCACGACGCCCGCCAGGGCCGCCCCGACGGCGTGCTCGCCTGGGGCCGCAAGCCGAGCGCCCAGCGCGCCGAGGCCCGCGCCGCCGAGTGGGGGGTGCCGCTGGTTCGGCTCGAAGATGGCTTCCTGCGCTCGGTCGGCCTGGGCGAGGACGAGCCGCCGCTGTCGGTGGTGGTCGACGACCTGGGCATCTACTACGACGCGGGCGCCCCTTCCCGACTGGAGCGGCTGGTGGGTGCCTCGCTCACGCCAGCGCAAGACATGCGCGCACTGGCGCTGGCCGCGCAGTGGCGGGCGGCGCGCGTGTCGAAGTACAACCAGGCGCGCGAAGCACCGGGCCTGGTGTGCGAGGGCGACGTGCTGGTCATCGACCAGACCTTCGGCGACGCCTCCATCACCCATGGCGGCGCCTGCCCGGCCAGCTTCACCCGCATGCTGGAGGCGGCGCTGGACGAGCATCCGGCCGCGCGCGTGCTCCTGAAGGTCCACCCTGACGTGCTGGCCGGGCGCAAGCGCGGCCACTTCGCCCTGCTGTCGCCGGGCGCTGCCGCCCGCGTGACCCTGCTGGCAAGCCCGGCCCACCCCTGCGGCCTCGTCGAGGCGGCAGCGGCCGTCTACACCGTGACCTCGCAGATGGGCTTCGAGGCCCTGTTGTGGGGCCGGCCGCTGCGTTGCTTCGGCCTGCCTTTCTACGCCGGGTGGGGCTTGAGCCATGACGAACTGACGCTGCCTCGCAGGGGGGCGGCCCCGCTTTCGGCGCTGCTGCACGCGGCGCTGATCGCCTACCCCCGCTGCCTCGACCCCGAGACCGGCCAGCGCTGCGAGCCGGAGCGGCTGGTCGAGTGGATGGGGTTGCAGCGCCGCCTGCGCGAGCGTTTCCCGCCGCAGATGGTGGCGATCGGCTTCTCGCGCTGGAAGAAGCCGATCGCGCGTGCCTTCTTCGCCGGCAGCGACCTGCGCTTCCAGAGTGCGCGCAAGCCAGTGCCCGAAGGGGCCGGCCTGGTGCTCTGGGGTCGCCGGCCGGTTCCGTCCGGGGCAGAGTCGGTGGCTCCGGTCGTCAGGCTGGAGGATGGCTTCTTGCGCTCGGTCGGCTTGGGCGCCGAGCTGGTGCGGCCGCTGTCCTGGGTGATGGACGGCGAAGGCATGTACTACGACGCCACCGCCCCATCGGCGCTGGAGCGGCTGCTGGCCGAGACCACCTTCGACGATCGGTTGCGGCAGCGCGCCGCGGCCCTGCGCGAGCGCATCCTGGCGCTGGGATTGACCAAGTACAACGTCGGCCAGGCGGATTGGCGGCGACCGGCCGGGTCGAAGCCGGTGGTGCTGGTGGTCGGGCAGGTCGAATCGGACGCGTCCATCCGGCTCGGCGCCACTGCCGTCAGGACGAACATCGGCCTGCTGAAGGCGGTGCGCGCCGAGCGCCCCGGCGCCCACCTGGTCTACAAGCCGCACCCGGATGTGGTCGCCCAGCTGCGCGACGCCGGGCGTGGCGAGGGCCGGGCCGCCCAGCTGTGCGACGAGCTGGTGCTCGACGCGCCGATGGACGCGATGCTGAGGCAGGTCGATGAGGTGCATGTACTCACTTCCCTCGCCGGCTTCGAGGCCCTGCTCCGTGGCACGCCGGTGGTGTGCTGGGGGAGCCCGTTCTACGCTGGCTGGGGTCTGACCGATGACCGCGTCGTGCAGCCGCGCCGGCAGCGGCGCCTCGCGCTGGACGAACTGGTGGCGGGCGTGCTGCTGCTGTATCCGACCTATGTGAGCCGGGTGACCGGGCGTTTCACCACGGCCGAGCGGGCGCTGGAGGAATTGCAGGCCTGGCGTGCCGAAGGCCCGGCCGGGCGTCCGAGCGTCTCGCTTGGGCGTCGCGCCTGGCGCTGGACGCTGCGCCACATCGTGGCCTTGCGCCGCCGGCTGGTGGGCGAAGCCGGTTGAGGGTGCCGTGGCAGAAGCAAGTCCTTACGAGGTTTTGCACCATGGGCTGGCGGGAGGGCGCACAGCCTCGGGGACAATCCCGGAAGCCGCTCACCTGACTTGATGGCGCCAAGTCCGCACCGTTGCGGGCAGTCCATCAACAAACGTCAAGTTCGCCACGAGTGCCACCCATTCGTGGGATCGTTCCGTTCCCGGACACTGCCTAGAGTGTCACAGTGGATCGTCACAGTGCGAACTGAGCGGTTCTGATGCTGGAACGTCGGTTGCTAGAACCAGACGACAGCTCACCGCCTGGACCTTGATTTGGTGCACTTGGCCTCTTGGCCATCACGATCCCTGTTGTTGACCCTCCGATGATCCCGACCTCCCTCGACCGCCTGCTCTGCCAGCGCCGTACGCTGCTGCTGCAGGGTCCGATGGGGCCGTTCTTCGAACGGCTGGCCGAGACCTTGCGTGCGCACGGCCAGCAGGTCTGGAAGGTCAACTTCAACGCCGGGGACGACTGGTTCTTCCGCGGTGACCGCGTCATCCCCTTCCGCGACCCGATCGAGCGCTGGCCGGCCCGCCTGCGGCGCCTGATCGCCGAGCTCCGCCTCGACGCGATCGTGCTGTTTGGCCAGTCGCGTCACATGCACCAGATCGCCATCGCCGAGGCCCAGGCGCTGGGCATCACGGTCTTCGTGTTCGAGGAAGGTTACGTTCGCCCCGACTACGTCACGCTCGAGGTCGGCGGGGTCAACGCCGCTTCGCCGCTGCCGCGCGACCCGGCCTTCTACCTCGGGCTGAACACCGAGCCATTGCCTGCACCACAGTTCACCGGTCAAAGCTTCGGCAAGGTGGCGTCCGCTGCGATCACCTATTCGGTGGCCCGCGCGCTGGGCCACCGCCACTACCCGCACTACCGTCACCACCGCTCCATCGCACCGATCAAGCAGGGCCTGAAATGGGCCAACGGGGCTTGGCGCAAGTGGTGGTACCGCTTCACCGAGCGCGAGATGCAGGGCTTCCTCGCGGCACCCGAGCAGCACAAGCGCTTCTTCCTGGTGCCGCTGCAGGTCTACAACGACAGCCAGATCCGGCGTCACTCGCACTACAAGGACGTCGGCGCCTTCATCCACGAGGTGCTGGTGTCGTTTGCGGCGCACGCGCCATCCGAACAGCTGCTGGTGTTCAAGCACCACCCGCTCGACCGACCCTACAACGACTACACCCGCCTGATCGCCCAGGAGGCGGCGCGCCTTGGCATCACCGACCGGGTGCACTACATCCATGACCAGCACCTGCCGACGCTGCTCAAGCACGCGACTGGCGTCGTCACGGTCAACAGCACGACCGGCCTCCAGGCGCTGTACCACGGCACGCCGGTGATCCCGCTGGGCGAGTGCATGTATGCGATCAAGGGCCTGGTGCACCCCGGCCCGCTCGACAGCTTCTGGGCCAACCCGGGCCCGGTCGATGCTGAGCTGTTCCAGCGTTTCCGCACCTACCTCGTGCGGGAAACGCAGCTCAACGCCAGCTTCTACGCCGAGGCGCCCGGGCTGCCGTCGATCACCGACAGCAACCGCCGCCGCGCCGTCTCCTCCGACAAGCCCAGCGCGCTGCCCCAGGCCGCCAACTGGTCTTCACCAACCCGTCCGACGTTGAAGTAGGCTGCTTCGGGGTGGGCGAGGTAGAACCCGCTCACGCTGGCCGCCGGCGTCATCGCCAGGCTCTCGGTCAGGCCCATGCCGATCTCGTCGCAGGCGAGCACCCGGAACATGTCGGCCTTCACGCCGTGGTCGGGGCAGGCCGGGTAGCCCGGCGCCGGGCGGATGCCGCGGTACTTCTCGGCGATCAGCTCGTCGTTGCTCAGCTGCTCGCCGGCGGCATAGCCCCACAGATCGGTGCGCACCCGCTGGTGCAGCCGCTCGGCGAAGGCCTCGGCCAGCCGGTCGGCCAGCGCCTTCAGCATGATCGCGTTGTAGTCGTCGTGCGCCGCCTCGAACTGCGCCGCCTTCTTCTCGGCGCCGAGGCCGGCGGTCACCGCGAACAGGCCGATGTAGTCGGGCTGGGTGCCCTTGGGCGCGATGAAGTCGGCCAGTGAGCGGTTCGGCCTCGCGACGCCGTCGATCACCGGCCGCTCGGTCTGCATGCGCAGCGGAGCCCAGCGCAGCAGCACCTGCTCGCGCGCTTCGTCGGCGTAGACCTCGATGACGTCGTCGTCGACGGTGTTGGCCGGGTACAGGCCCATCACCCCATGGGCCTGCAGCCAGCGGCCCTCGATGATCTTCTTCAGCATCGCCTGGCCGTCGGCCAGCACCTTGCGTGCGGCCTCGCCGACCACCTCGTCCTGCAGGATGGCGGGGTAGGGACCGGCCAGGTCCCACGTCTGGAAGAACGGACCCCAGTCGATGCAGGCGGCCAGTTCGGCGAGGTCGTACTGCTTGAAGACACGCCGGCCGGTGAAGCGCGGCGCGGCGGGCGGCAGGCGCCAGTCGATCGGCGTCTTGTTGGCCCGCGCAGCGGCCAGTGAGACCAGCGGCGTCACCTTCTTGCCTGCGTGCAGCGTGCGCACGCGGTCGTAGTCGGCCTGCAGTTCGTCGATGTAGCCGGGGGCGCGCTCATCCGACAGCAGGTCGGAACACACGCCCACGGCGCGCGAGGCATCCGGAACATAGACGACCGGCCCCTCGTAGTGCGGCGAGATCTTGACGGCGGTGTGCACCCGGCTGGTGGTGGCACCACCGATCAGCAGCGGGATCTTCTTCACCCGGAAGTAGTCGTCGCGCTGCATCTCCGCGGCCACGTGCTGCATTTCCTCCAGGCTGGGCGTGATCAGGCCCGACAGGCCGATCAGGTCGGCGCCCTCGACCTTGGCCTTCACGAGGATGTCCTGGCACGGGACCATCACGCCCATGTTGACCACCTCGAAGTTGTTGCACTGGAGCACGACCGTGACGATGTTCTTGCCGATGTCGTGCACGTCGCCCTTCACGGTGGCGATGACGATCTTGCCCTTGGATTTCACGTCGCCGCCGGCTTCGGCCATCGCGGCTTTCTCGGCCTCGATGTAGGGCAGCAGGTGGGCGACTGCCTGCTTCATCACGCGGGCGCTCTTGACGACCTGCGGCAGGAACATCTTGCCGGCGCCGAACAGGTCGCCGACGATGTTCATGCCCGCCATCAGCGGGCCTTCGATCACGTGCAGCGGTCGCCCGCCACCGGCGTTGATCGCCTGCCAGGCTTCTTCGGTGTCCTGGGTGATGAAGTCGGTGATCCCGTGCACCAGCGCATGCGACAGGCGCTCGTTCACCCCGGCGTTGCGCCAGGCCAGGCGCTGCGAGTCGTCCTTGGCGGCGCCCTTGGCGCTTTCGGCGATCTCGATCAGGCGCTCGCCGGCGTCGGGCCGGCGGTTCAGCACCACGTCTTCGACGCGCTCGCGCAGCGTGGCGTCCAGGTCGTCGTACACCCCGATCATCCCGGCGTTGACGATACCCATGTCCATGCCGGCCTGGATCGCGTGGTACAGGAACACGGTGTGGATCGCCTCGCGCACCGGCTCGTTGCCGCGGAAGCTGAAGCTCACGTTCGACACACCGCCCGAGACCTTCGCCCCGGGCAGGTTCTGCTTGATCCAGCGCGTCGCGTTGATGAAGTCGACCGCGTAGTTGTCGTGCTCCTCGATGCCGGTCGCGATGGCGAAGATGTTCGGGTCGAAGATGATGTCTTCGGGCGGGAAGCCGACGTCGTCGACGAGCACGCGGTAGGCCCGCGCGCAGATCTCGGTCTTGCGGGCGAAGGTGTCTGCCTGGCCCTTCTCGTCGAAAGCCATCACCACCGCTGCCGCGCCGTAGCGGCGCACCAGGTTCGCCTGGCGCTTGAACTCGGCCTCGCCTTCCTTCAGCGAGATCGAGTTGACGATGCCCTTGCCCTGCAGGCACTTCAGGCCGGCCTCGATCACGCTCCACTTCGACGAGTCGACCATGATCGGCACGCGCGCGATCTCGGGCTCGCCGGCGATCAGGTTCAGAAAGCGCACCATGGCCGCCTGGCTGTCCAGCATGGCCTCGTCCATGTTGATGTCGATCACCTGCGCGCCGTTTTCGACCTGCTGGCGCGCCACGGCCAGCGCCTGCTCGTACTGGCCCGCCAGGATCATCCGGGCGAAGGCCTTGGAGCCGGTCACGTTGGTGCGCTCGCCCACGTTGACGAAAAGCGAGCCGGCGCCGATGGCCACCGGCTCCAGGCCGGACAGGCGCATCGGCGGCGGCGTGCCCAAGGCGGCATCGGCGGAGGGGGAGGGGAGCGCGGAGCGATCGATCATGACAACAGGGGAGGCTTCGGCGGGCCCGTTGGCCGCCACGGCCCACCCGCGGCGGCCGCGCTGCGGCCCGGGTGAGCGCCGTTGTCGCGCGGCCGGCTTCGGCGGCTGCGCCCCGCGCCGAGCCTGGCGGTCCGGCCTGGTCAGCCGGCCCCGTCGCAACGCTCCTCGGGCGGAAGCCGGCATTTTACGAGAGCGGCCTTCCGAAGCCGGGGGGCGGCGCTTACCAGTGCTGACGAGGGTTACAAACAGCGAAGCCCCCAGCGGGCCCTGCGCGCGGTGCAATCGAGGGCATGCGTGCAGTAGTTCTCACTTCCCGTGGCCTGGCAGCAGTGGCGGCTGTGGCCGGGCTCGTCTTGTTGGTGGCTTGTCAGAGCACCGCGCCGACGGCCTCCGTCTCGACGCCCTCGGCGGCCGCGTCGACTCCACCGGCGGTGACGGGTGCGGAGCCGGCGCCGCCGATCCTCCCGCCCACGGCCCCCTTGTCGGCCGAGGCTCGGTGGCTGGGCGAGCTGTTCGCCGGCACGCCGGTGCAGGTGGCGGGCGAGCGCGATGGTCGCGTGCGGTTGCAGGTGCCGATGAAGTACGCCTTCGACGCCGCCGCCAAGGCGCCGCCTGCGGCCACCTCGCCCAAGCCCCCGTTGCAGGCGGTGCTCGACAAGCTGTCGCAGAGCCTGAAGCGCCAGCCAGCCGCCCGGCTGCAGGCCGCGGCGCCGGGGCCTGCAGCCGCCGAGCGGCTCGCTGCGATCCGCAGCCACCTGGCGGTCAAGGGCGTGGCGAACTGGCGTATCGCGCAGGCGGGCACACCGCCTGATGGCCAGGTGCTGCTGTGGCTGGTGCCGGCGCCCTCGGGCCTGCGGCAGCTTGACGACGCCAGCCTCCCGCCCACCAGCGCCGGGCGACCGCCGGTTCCCGCGGGTGGCAGCAGCAGGGCGTCACCCTAGCCGGGGCGGTGCGGCGGGCGGGTGGCGTTCCGTTCAAGTCCCGCGCGGCATGGCCGAAAATGGGGCGAAGCCCCCGCAGGCCGGTGGGCGTGCGCCCATCCATGTCCGCCCTCAAGCTCGTCCCCATCACCCCCGAAGGCCTGGAGCCCGGTCAGCCGCTGCCTTTCTCGCTGCGCGATGTGAGCGGCCAGGTGCTGGTGCACCGCGGTGCGGCGATCGCCGACCAGCAGCAGCTGGGCTACCTGCTGGCACGGGCCCTGTTCGTCGATGCCGGCGAGAAGGAGCTGGTGCAGCGCCAGCTGAATGCGCAGGTCGACCAGATGCTGCGCAGCGGCGGCGCCACCCTCGCCGAGATTGCGGCGCTGCGGCCCGAATTCGACCCCCGTGCCGGTGAGCCGCGGCCGGTGGTCGAGCGCCCGCTCGAATGGCCCGACCTCGAAGGCCGCGCCCGGGTCCTGCTCGGTGACACCCGCGCCCAGCGCTGGGAGGCCCGGCTCGACGAGCTGGCCGACGAGATGCTCGCCCGGCTGGACCGGCAGGTCGATGCCGTGCTGCTGCGCTTCATCCACATGGCCGGCACCCGCACCGAGGACTACAGCACCCACCACGCCATCCTCGTGATGCTGCTGTGCGCGCTGGCCGGCCCGCGCCTGCCCGGCTGGCAGCCGGCGTGGCGCCGGCCGCTGACCCGCGCGGCGCTGAGCATGAACGTCGGCATGGTGCCGCTGCAGAATGAGCTGGTGCGCCAGGCCCATCCCCTGAGCCCGGGGCAGCGGTCGTTGGTCGACGGCCATGCGCTGCGCGGCGTCGAGCTGCTGCATGCGGCCGGCGTGGAAGACGCCCTGTGGCTGGACGCCGTGCGCCACCACCACGACGCACCGAACGGGCCGCTGGAGAACCTGCCGCCGGCCGTGCGACTGGCGCGCCTGATCCAGCGGGCCGACCGTTACGCTGCACGTCTGAGCGCGCGCCGCAACCGTGCGGCCCTGTCGGCCAAGGCGGCCGCCCAGGCGGCCTTCTTCGACGAAGGCGGCCACCCGGACGAGGCCGGCCAGGCCCTGCTGGCCGAGACCGGGCTGCACCCGCCCGGCGCCTGGGTCAAGCTGGCGTGTGGCGAGACGGCGTTGGTGATGAAGCGCCAGAGCAACCCGCGCGCTCCGCTCACGGTGGTCAGCCTGGTCAACCGCGACGGCATGCCGCTGGCCGTGCCGGCGGTGCGCCACACCGCGCTGCCGAAGTACAAGGTCGAGGCCGGGGTGCCTTCCGGCGAGATCAGGCTGCAGCCCAACCTCGAGGCCTTGCAGAAGCTGGTCTGAAGTGCGAGGGGGCGGGCTGCGCGTCGCCCGGCCCCGCGCGGCACTCAGAAACGGATATCTGCCGCCGGGACCACGGTGATCACCGGGCCGAAGCTCTCGGTCCAGCCCAGGATGGCGTTGTGGTGGGTGCGGATCAGTTCAGCGCTGGCGTAGGGCTTGTCGTGCGTGGTATGGGCGTCGGCCGCCAGCGTGACCGGGATGCCGCGCGACACCGCGCCTCGGGTGGTGCTGTCGACGCAGAAGTCGGTGGCGTAGCCGCAGACCACCACCTCCTCGGTGCCCCAGGCGGCGAGCATCTCGCCCAGCCCGGTGCGCAGGAAGGAGTCGGGCGTGGTCTTGCGCAGGTGCGCGTCGCCCGGCTTCACGACCAGCCCGCATTCCAGCGCCCAGCGCTCGCTGCCGTGGGGCAGCTCGTCGGTGGGCGTCTCGTGCTGGATGAAGACCACCGGCGCGCCGGCCGCGCGGGCCTTCTCGGCCAGGGCGTTGATGCGTCGGACCACGTCGTCGGCCTCGAAGGGCCTCGGCTCGGGGTCGAACAGGCCGCGCTGCACGTCGATCACGAGCAGCGCCTTCTTCGGCGGCGTCTGGCCCATGCTCACGCCGCCTTCGCCACCAGGTGGCTGAGCAGCGGGTCGTGCCGGTGCCGCGGCCGGTACGCACCGACGCGCTTCGCGATCGCTGCGATGTGCTCAGGCGTGGTGCCGCAGCAGCCGCCGGCGATGTTGAGGAAACCGCTCTTCGCGAACTCCTCCATCAGGCCGCCGGTCACCTCGGGCGTCTCGTCGAAGCCGGTCTCGCTCATCGGGTTGGGCAGGCCGGCGTTGGGGTAGCAGCTGATGTAGGTGTCGTCGGCCAGGCGCGACAGCTCTTCGATGTAGGGCCGCATCAGCGCGGCGCCGAGCGCGCAGTTCAGGCCCACCGCCAGCGGGCGCGCATGGCGCACCGAGTGCCAGAAGGCGCCCACCGTCTGGCCCGAGAGGATGCGGCCGGAGGCGTCGGTGACGGTGCCGGAGATGATCACCGGCAGCCGTTCGCCGGTTTCTTCCATCAGCTCGTCGAGCGCGAAGATGGCGGCCTTGGCGTTGAGGGTGTCGAAGATGGTCTCGACCAGGAACAGGTCGACGCCGCCTTCGAGCAGCCCTTCGGCCTGCTCGCGGTACGAGGCCCGCAGCTCGTCGAAGGTGACGTTGCGCGCGCCGGGGTCGTTCACGTCGGGGCTGATGCTGGCGGTGCGGGGCGTCGGGCCCAGGGCGCCGGCCACGAAGCGGGGCTGGGTCGGCGTGCTCGCCTTGTCGGCCTCTTCGCGGGCGATGCGGGCCGCGGCCACGTTCATTTCGCGCGCGAGGTGGCCCAAGCCATAGTCTTCCTGGGCGATGGAAGTGGCGCCGAAGGTGTTGGTCTCGATCAGATCGGCACCCGCCGCCAGGTACTGGGCGTGGATCTCGCGGATCACGTCGGGGCGGGTCAGCACCAGCAGGTCGTTGTTGCCCTTGAGGTCCTTCGGGTGGTCCTTCAGGGCCTCGTTGCGGAAGTCGGCCTCGGTCAGCTTGTAGCGCTGGATCATCGTGCCCATGGCGCCGTCGATGATGGCGATGCGTTGGGCGAGGATGGCGGGCAGGGCGGCGCCGCGGGTGTAGGCGGGGGTCGGCTTCATGGGGCTGGATTGTAGGAAGCCGGGTGAAATCCCCTTTTCCGGCTGGTTGTGGTGTCGCGGCAGGGGATATCCGGTGGGGCTCATGGTTCCGCGGTCGGCGCTGCGCGCGCCGCCCTCTCGCCTGCCCCCACACCCCGCTGCCCGCGCCAACCTGCATCAAGCTCAAGCCCTCAAGCCCTCAAGCGTCGAGCGACAGCCCCACATAGTTCTCCGCCATCGCCTTCATCGCCGCCTCGGACTGCACCAGGTAGTCCAGCTCCGCGTGCTGCATCTTGCGGCCGAAGTCGCCCGTCTCGGGGAATCGGTGCATCAGCGAGGTGAACCACCACGAGAAGCGCTCGGCCTTCCAGACCCGGGCCAGCGCCCGCTGCGAGTAGGTGTCGATGCCCGTGTCGCTGCCGCGGTAGTGCTCCGCCAGCGCACGGCTCAGCATGCCGACGTCGGACGCCGCCAGGTTCAGCCCTTTGGCGCCGGTGGGCGGCACGATGTGGGCGGCGTCGCCGGCCAGGAAGAGTCGGCCGAAGCGCATTGGCTCGGCCACGAAGCTGCGCAGCGGGGCGATGCTCTTCTCGATCGACGGCCCTTCGATCAAGCGCGCCGCGTCGGCCTCGGGCAACCGGCGTTTCAGCTCACCGAAGAAGCGCTCGTCGGACCAGTCTTCCACATGGTCGTCCAGCGAGCATTGCACGTAGTAGCGCACCCGCGTCTTGCTGCGCATGCTGCACAGCGCGAAGCCGCGCGGGTGGTTGGCGTAGATCAGCTCGTCGTGCACCGGGGGCACGTCGGCCAGCACGCCCAGCCAGCCGAAGGGGTAGACCTTCTCGAAGGTCTCGATGGCCTTGGCCGGCACGCTGGCGCGCGCCACGCCGTGGAAGCCGTCGCAGCCGACGATGAAGTCGGCCTGGATCTCGTGCTGCACGCCGGCGAGCGCGTAGCGCAGCACCGGCGAGGGGCCATCGAAGCCCTCCGGGCGCACGTTCTCGGCCTCGTAGATGGTGGTCAGGCCGGCGGCGCGGCGGGCGTCCATCAGGTCGCGCGTCACCTCGGTCTGGCCGTAGACCATCACGCGCTTGCCGGTCAGGGCGTGCAGGTCGATGCGGTGGTGGCGGTCGTCGAAGCAGAGCGAGAAACCGTCGTGTGGCAGGCCCTCGCGGTGCATGCGCTCGCCCACACCGGCCTCGTCCAGCAGGTCCACGCAGACCTGCTCCAGCACGCCGGCGCGGATGCGGCCCAGCACGTAGTCGGGGGTCTGGCGTTCGAGGATCACATGGTCGATGCCGTGCTTGTGCAGCAGGGCGCCCAGCAGCAGGCCCGCGGGGCCGGCGCCGATGATCGCAACTTGGGTGCGCATGGGGGCTTGTCTCCTTTGAGGCCGCCAGCGTAGGCCCGAGGCCGCCGGGCCTCAATGGAGGATTTCGGCCAAACCTTGCACAATTCAAACATGGCGACCACCACCTCCGCCCACCGTCGCGCCGCCACCCTGCCGAGCTACCAGCTGTACGGAGAGGCCGGCACTTCCGACTCGGTACTGGAGCGGCTGCATGTGGAGACGATCTCCTCCCGCAGCCGCCTGCACGAGTGGGAGATCCGGCCGCACCGGCACGAATCTCTCTTTCAAATTCTGTACATTGCCCGCGGTCGCGCCACGGCCCATCTGGACGGCCGCAGCGTCGCGCTGGCCGGGCCGGCGGCGGTCACCGTGCCCGCGGCGGCGGCGCACGGCTTCGCCTTCGAGCCTGGCATCGTGGGCTGGGTGGTGACGGTGCAGGAGCCCCACGTGCGGGCGCTGTTGGCGACCGAGCCGGGCCTGTGGGCGCATTTCGAGCGGCCGGGCTGCTTCGCGTGGGGCGGCGGCGCGGTGCCGGCGGCCCGGGGTGACCCGGGCGGGGTGGCTGGGGCGGTGGCCCAGCTCGTGGACGAATTCGCCGGCCACCACCACTGGCGCAGCCTGGCGATCGACACGACCTTGGCCCGGCTGCTGCTGGCGCTGGCGCGTGCCGAGCCGGCGGCATCGGCCGTGGCGGCGGGGCTGCCGGCGGGCGCCCCGGCGCACCTGGCGCGCTACCGGGCGCTGCTCGACGCGCGCTTTCGCATGCAGCCCAGCGTGGCCTCGTTGGCCGCCGAGCTGGGCATCAGCGCGACCCAGCTCAACCGCATCTGCCAGGCCCAGCTCGGGCGCGGCGCGCTGGAGCTGCTGCATGCCCGGCTGGCGCTGGAAGCCCAGCGTCAGCTGGCCTACACCACCCAGAGCGTCAAGCGCATCGGGCTCGACCTGGGCTTCGCAGACCCCGGCTACTTCACCCGCTTCTTCCAGCGGCTGTGCGGCATGTCGCCTTCGGCCTGGCGGGTGAGGTCGAGGCAGGGCTGACGATCGGTTCAGGGGTTGTTGAAGACGCGCTCATGCTCGCCAGGGTCGAAGATGCGGCAGGCGAGGCCGCGCCGGGCTTGATCGGCGAATTCACGCAGATCAAGGGCAGTGTCGATGTCATCAGCCTGTCGCTGGAGCGCCGAGAGCGAAACGTGCATGAGCTGCAGCTTGTGGCACATCTCCGCGAAAGACTCGATGTCCGGCAACTCTTGGCGCGAATGGCCCAGCTTGTCGGCCAAGCGAAGAAAGGCCCGGCGGCGTACCGGCCGGTCTGCCGCCAGCAGC
The DNA here is from genome assembly GCA_049322835.1 of Pseudomonadota bacterium. Classification (GTDB taxonomy): domain Bacteria; phylum Pseudomonadota; class Gammaproteobacteria; order Burkholderiales; family Burkholderiaceae_C; genus Ideonella. Next base: position 64,728 of record JBMOQN010000025.1, read on the forward strand.
TGTTCCAGATCGATCTCGATCTCGAGTTGCTGCAGTGCCAGAACGTCACCCCTCGTCCTGCTGGCGAGCCACTTCAGCGCCGCGCGCTTGGCGTCTGCCAGGTGGTCCCGAGCAGCATCGCGCTGGTTCTCGATCTGCTCGCGTAGCGCGATACGTACCGTGTCCGCCTTCGCGACTTTGAGCTGATCGTTCAGCTTCTGCTGCTGCCCGGCGAACCAGGATGTGCCGACGGTCAGCAACAGGGCAATCACCGCCACTGCCGTCCCGAGCGCCGTCATGGTGTTGGCGATGGCGTCCATGTGGTCGGTGCCGCCATCGGTGTGCGCGATTGGAGGCGCCTGCGGAACTGGCGGCAGGCTGTGCTCGACAGTCAGCGTCGATGTTGCTCCCCGGGTTGCCGGCGCCGTGATGGCCGAGACCTTCAAGGCCGGCAAGGCGGCGGCGGCGTCCTCGTACACCGCGCCGCGGTGGCCACCACCGTTTGCTGGCGACCACTGCGCAAGCACCAGCTTGGCGCAGAAGGTGCCCGTGACGGCGAGCAGGAGCAGGATGAGCGCGATCGCGACGGTGAACTGGAAACGTGGCCACCACCGGGTCTTCTCTGGTGCCGCGGCCCCGGGCATGTCGGCAGGGAGATCTTCCATCGGGCGCTCGCGACTAGTGCGAGAACAGCCGGGCCTGTCGGACTGCTTCCGTCAGGGTGTCGGTCACCTTCACTTCGCCCAGTTCGTACTCCTTCTGCACTACCGTCAGGAACCGCCGGTCGCGCTCTTGTGGAAGATAGCTCGACACGATGGTGTCGATGATGTTCGACATGCTCAGCAGCAGAACGGGTATGTGCCGACAGCGCTCCATCCAGTGGTGGGCCGCGTCGGGCGGATGGGGGCGGTCTCGTATCAGCGCGACCACCTGCACTCCCGCGTCCATGCGCAGGATCGTGTCCTCATCGAACCCCAGCGCATGGAAGGTCTCGTCTAGCTCGTTGTGCAGCATGACGTCGACGATCAGCAGGTCGGCAGGTGGGTCCACCTGAAGCCTTCTGCCGAACTCGGCGAGCGTGCTTGCCTTGGCCAGCTCGATGGCCTGCTGGTTGAACCAGCTTTCGTAGGGCCTCAGCAGCAGTGGCTCGCGCGGCTTGCCGAAGTCGTCATCAAGCCATACGGCTCGAAGGGGTCGAGGGTGGGCTGGCATGGGGAGTGAAGGCCTGCACCGCTGCGCTCAATGCCGCGTGCGGACCAAGTGGCGAGGAATCTTGAGCTCAAGGCTGAAGGACCCGCGGGTGGCGCTGTGGGCTTGCGGTGTGGCCGCGGTGCGCACGATCAGCTCCATGCCCAGGACATCGGCCAGCGACCTCGCGCCCCACAGGCCCATCCCGGTCCCGCGACGCTCCAAGCCGCTCAGACCGGACTCCTGGCGTGGAGGGCGCGAGCCGGCTGAGCCCTGCATGCCGAATTCACCCAGGCGCTCCGGGTCGTCCAGATCGGCGTCGTAGCCGACGAAAAAGTTGCGCATCCGCAAGGTGCCCCGGCGCTCCTCGGGTGCGCCCCAGGCCCAGCTGATGGTGATGGGTTCGTTGCGAGCTGCGTACTTGGCGATGTTGAACACCAGGTCGCGCGTCATCAGCTTCCACATGCGCTCGCTGCTGAGCAGCTCGAGCCCCTCCGGCAGATCGCTCAGGTCCGGGGTGCTGCCGATCTCCCGCCAGACATGCACCAGGCCTTGGAGCGTGTCGCCCAGGATCTTGCGCGGCGAGAACCAGTTGGTCTGGTGGTCGAACTCGGTGCTGGTGTTCGGGTCGCCAAGTTTGGTCAATGCCCGCTGGTGCTGGATCATGCGGCCGAGCAGGCCGATGTTCTCGGTGAACTCCGGTTGCAGAAGAATGAGGAAGCTCCGGTTGGCTTCCTTGGTGGTCTTCTCGATCCAGCCGAGTTGTCGTGTGATCTCTCCGGCCAGTTCGCGCAAGGGTGCCGGGCTCTCGGCCGGCCGTTGGGCAGCCTCGAGCCGCGGCAGAGTCCTTTCGATCCAGCTGCGCAACTGGCCGTCCGGAGCCACGAGGGTATGCAAGGACTGGTGCAGCAGGTGGGTGGCGTTCTGGACGTAGCTGAGTTCGGTCCGCCCTTCGTGCAGAAGGTAGCGCCGCATGTTGTCCAGCGGGTTGGCAATCGCCTCCGCCTGCATGAGCACGTAGGGCAGGTAGGTCTGTACATAGGCCACCAAGTGGCGCCAGGCGGTCGGCCAGGGTGGTTGCGCTTCCATGCCGGTGGCGTCTTCCCGGTGCGAGCCGGCCAGCGGGTCGCCCGCATGAAGGCTGACGACGCCGATGGGTTCGCTGCCGACGGTGCCGATCAGCGGAAAGGCCATGCTCTGCCACAGCCGATGTTCGCCGCCCAGGATGCGCGCGCGGGCAGCGTCTTTCGCCGGATCGGCCATGGCCGCATCCAGATAGTCACGATGCAAAAGAAGGTCTCCCCGGCTGGCCAGCCGCCAGCCGTGGCCGGCGGTGGCACGGCTTTCCTCACCGTCGTAGCGCGCCTGGACGAACAACCCGCGGTGCCTGGGCTTGGGATCGCTGCGCCACATGTCGATTGCCAGCGCCGCCAGAGGCAACTCCAAAGGGGCGTCATGCTCCAGTACGCCGCCGCTGGCCGGCATGGTGAACGAAGGCGCCCGACTTGGCGCGCGTTCTCCACGCTCGGCGAACAACTCCCCGTGGGTGTAGCCGTGCAGCGTGTAGGTACGCATGCGTTGCTTGTCCAGCAGCCAGATGTTGACCACGGGACAAAGAAACAGGTTGGCCAGGATCTTGGCCACGGGCCCGAGCGGATTGAACCGGTTGGCCAGGCTGTGCTGTCGCCACTCCTCAAGCGGCCGGGTAGAGGCCAGGCGATTCAGTTTCCACAGCTGAATCAGTTCGACCTGCCGCGACATGGTGATGGCCAGCAGTTGCGCCACCTCGCGCAGCGGAGCGTAGAGCCGCGAGTCGAACTGCCGGATCGACGCCACGCCGACGACATTGAATGCACCCAGCACCCGACCGTTGTGCACCATCGGTACGGCGATGGCGTCCAACGGCCCGGGTGGCGCATAGGCTTCCGCGAACTTCGATCGCACCGGTTGGTGGCTGGCTGGTTGGCTGGCCTTGCGCTCGCTGGGATCGACCTCCTGCTTGGCGATGGCCCGATACAGCTGCGACTCGCTATCGGGCTTCAAGGGCTGGCCGTCCGCCCAATGCGAGAACTCTGCGAACTGCCGGCCCCGGCGGGCGCGATGCTGGATCAGGCGCTCGGCGCCACCGACGTGCCGCAGTTGCGGCTGTGGCTCGCTGTAGTCCAGCCACAGGACACAGGTTTCGTGGGCACGAGTCATCTGCCAGATGAGGCGGCAGACACGTGCTGCATAGTTCTTCAGCAACGGATCAGCCTCGTGGCAACGCGGCCCGGCGGCACTTTCCGGGCCATTCAGGCCCAGGTCCAACTGCTCATGGCGGCTGTGACGCGCCAGGATGCGACCGATCGCCGAAATCTGCGTTGCCCAAAGGGCGTACTGGCGCTGCCGGGCGCGGTCTAGGAACAACTTGGGTGGCTCTATCCACAGGTCCCGCAGCTCGTTGTCGAGCTCCTTCAGAACCTCGTCGGCCGTGGTCGTCGAGCTGTCAGAGGGGGAGGTCGCCGGGAACCTGGTGTTGAGGACCGTGCACTCGGCCAAGTACTCAACCGGCTCCCTGCCCTCTTGGTGGGGGTGCCATCGCACGTCCAACGCCAGCCGGTGTCTGGGAATGCTGACGCGCACCGGGCGTTGAGGGCTTCTGGCAACGAGGTTCGTCCGGACCAGCCGCGGCGTCCAGCGGTCGACCCAGGTGCAGAGGGCGCCCAGCGTCTCCCAGTTGGCACGTGACATTGGGCGCCCCGGCGACCCGTCGCTCCAGTGGAAGATGTGCGGGCTCATTCGGGCCGACCGCAGCAAGGCCAATGCGCCCAGGCTTTGTTGGGCGCGTCGCCGGGCCTCCTCACCCGGCAGGGGGGCGCGGGCGCAGAAAGCGTCCAGCAACTCTTCTGCGCTTGGTGCCTTGTCGGTGGCCTCTTCCCAGCCTGGCACCTGAGAGGCGTTGCGAATGAACCTTTGGAACCCCTTGACGAACCAGCCGGCTTGGGCCGGTGGGTACGATGACCCGAGGGCGTCCGGCTCCAGCTCGAAGGGCCCCACAAGCAGGCCGATCTCCTGGGGTGACTTGCGGTGCAGGCCGTGACGGTGGAATGCCGGCATCACGGCCACCCCCAGGCGGTCAAGGCCGAGAACACCGGGAATCAGCGTGGGTTGCTCTGCCGTCCAGTCGTGGAAGAACTGGGCGTGGTGCTTCCAGGACCACATCAGGACGTAGAGGGCCCAATGCTCCACCATGCGTGCCATCGCATGCGCGGGATGGGGGTTGCTCATGTCGGTGAGCCACAACTCGCGCTCGGCGTGCGGCAGCAGTTCGAGCACCCAATGCTCGTAGTGATCGGGTAGTTGGGCGGGGCGGGGCATCGGCCGGTCCCCAGCGAGGCTCAGCACCCAATCACGCAAGGCCTCGAGGTGTTCGGGCAGGCGCAGTGCCAGCAGGGTGGCCGCAGGGTCAGCGCGGCAGGCTGCCTTGGCCGCTTCCGGGCCGTGTTCGCCGAGGACGGTCGTGACGTCTTCCTCGAAGTGCCGGACGAACTCGGTGAACGCTTGCGGCAGCCTCTCCAGCCGCTCACGTCGGAACAGCCTGAGGGGGACATTCTGCGCGTAGGCGATCACGTCGAGGGCGATCTGCAAGCCGTTGAGCCGGCGGATCCGCTTCCAGCGCCATTCGTCGCGTTCGAGGTTGCGGCCCTCCGGGTCGAGGACGTCGAGGTATTCGCCGACTGTGAACCCCGCTCCGACGCCACCCATTCGTTGCCCCCGCCTGCGGCTCAGCCGCGAGCGGGGAACATATCAACCGAAACCTGCAGCGGCAAGCCAGGCCATCCACAAGATGAAGGATGCCCGGGGCAGGGGCTCGCTGCCGGAAATCGATGGTTCTCCGCCGATCACACCCGCTCCACCACCAGCGCGATGCCCTGGCCCACGCCGATGCACATGGTGCACAGCGCGCGCTTGCCGCCGCTGGCGTGCAGCTGGTTGATCGCGGTGGTCACCAGCCGAGCGCCGGAGGCGCCGAGCGGGTGGCCAAGGGCGATGGCGCCGCCGTTGGGGTTCACGCGCGGGTCGTCGTCGGCGATGTCGAGCTGGCGCAGCACCGCCAGGCCCTGGGCGGCGAAGGCCTCGTTCAGCTCGATCACGTCGATCTGGTGCAGCGACAGGCCCGCCAGCGCCAGCACCTTGCGCGCGGCCGGCGCGGGGCCGATGCCCATGATGCGCGGCGGCACGCCGGCCGTGGCCATGGCCACCACCCGGGCGCTTGGCGTCAGGCCGTGGCGGGCGGCGGCTTCCTCACTGGCCAGCAACAGGGCGCAGGCGCCGTCGTTCACGCCCGAGGCGTTGCCGGCGGTCACCGTGCCGTCGGCCCGCACGATGGGCTTGAGCTTGGCCAGCGCCTCCAGCGAGGTCTCGCGCGGGTGCTCGTCCTTGGCGACCACGACCGGCTCGCCCTTCTTAGGCGAGATGGTGACCGGCGTGATCTCGGCGTCGAAGAAGCCGCGTGCCTGCGCCGCCACCGCCTTGCGCTGGCTGGCCAGGGCCATCCGGTCCTGGTCCTCGCGCGAGATGCCGAAGTCGGCCGCCACGTTCTCGGCGGTCTCGGGCATCGAGTCCACGCCGTGCTGGGCTTTCATCAGCGGGTTGATGAAGCGCCAGCCGATGGTGGTGTCGTAGACCGCGTTCTCGCGTGCGAAGGCGCTGGTCGCCTTGGGCATCACGAAGGGCGCGCGGCTCATGCTTTCCACGCCGCCGGCGATCATCAGGCCCGCTTCACCGGCACGGATGGCGCGCGCGGCCGAGCCGACCGCGTCCAGGCCCGAGCCGCACAGGCGGTTGATGGTGGCGCCGGCCACCTCCACCGGCAGCCCGGCCAGCAGCGCGGCCATGCGGGCCACGTTGCGGTTGTCCTCCCCGGCCTGGTTGGCGCAGCCGTACAGCACGTCGTCGACGGCCGCCCAGTCGACGCCGGGGTGGCGGGCCATCAGCGCCTGGATCGGCACGGCGGCCAGGTCGTCGGCGCGGACCGGGCTCAGGGCCCCGCCGTAGCGGCCGAAGGGAGTGCGGATTGCGTCACAGATGAAGGCGTGGTTCATGGCGCCAGGCCGCGGCCGGGGGCCGGCTGCGGCGGGTGGTGGGGTTGCGGATGCGGCGGATCGTACCCGCCTGCTTCATGAGGGGATTCAAGTTTGGCGGCCGCCCTGCCGATGACGGGGATGAAGAAAAAGCCCGGGCCGCGTGCCCGAACCCAGGGACACCGACCGCCATGACCGCCACTGTCGAGCCGCAGGACCTGCGCATCGGGATGTTCGTCCACCTCGACGGGGGGTGGATGTCGCATCCCTTCCCGCTGTCCAGCTTCAAGATCAGCAGCGCCGAGCAGATCGAGACGATCCGCTCGCTCGGGCTGAAGACGCTGCGCTGGAGCCCCGAGCGCAGCGACCTGCCGGCCGAGGACACCGTGGCCGCCCTCGCCACGCCAGGCCAGCCCGACGTGCCGGCCCCGGCCCAGGAGGACCCGGCCGCGAAGGCTCGGCGCCTGGCCGAGGCACGGGCCGAGGCCGAGCTGGTGGCGGTGCGCCAGTGCGAGCGCCAGTACCACGAGGCCTGCCGCGACCTGCGCCGCATCAACGACGCCATCGCCGGCGAGCCGCATCTCGCCCGCGAGGGTGCCAAGGCGCTGACGCAGGCGCTGCTCGACAAGATGCTGGTCGACGGCGAGCTGTGCGTGCGCGTGCTGGGCGAGCCCACCGGCGACCGCCACTCGGCCCATTCGATCAACGTGACGGTGGTGTCGCTGCTGCTGGCGCGCTCACTGAACCTCGGCGCCTCCGACATGACCGACCTGGGCTCCGGGGCGCTGCTGCACGACATGGGCAAGCTGGCCCTGCCCGACCGGGTGCGCCTGCCGCACGACGACTTCAGCAGCGCCGAGGCCTCGCTGTACCGCGACCACGTCGCCCACGGCATCACCCAGGGCCGGCGCATGGGCCTGTCGGCCGGCGCGCTGCTGGTCGTGGCGCAGCACCACGAGCTGGCCGACGGCAGCGGCTTCCCGAAGGGCGTGACGGCCGAGCGCATGTCGATGGGCGCCCGCATCGTGGCCCTGGTCAACTTCTACGACAACCTCTGCAACGCCGCCAGCCCCTCGAAATCGCTGACACCGCACGAGGCGCTGTCGCGCATGTTCGCGCAGGCCCGCAGCAAGTTCGACGCGATGATCCTCAACGGCTTCATCCGCATGATGGGCATCTACCCGCCCGGCTCGCTGGTGCAGCTGTCGGACGACCGCTATGCGATGGTCACCTCGGTCAACTCGGCGCGGCCGCTCAAGCCTTTCGTGCGGGTGTTCGACCCGGCCCGCAGCTCGAGCCGCGGCTTCCACCTCAACCTGGAAGAGTGCCCCGACCTCGGCATCCGTCGCAGCCTCAAGCCCAGCCAGTTGCCCACGCGGGCCGCGGAAGTGCTGGCGCCGCGCCAGCGCGTGGCGTACTTCTTCGATGTATCGGCGCCGGCGGCGCCTGAAGAGCAGTCGTGATGAGTGGCGCCGACGCAGGGATCGCCTGGCTCACCGGCCAGGCCAGCGCGCGGGCCGAGCTGGTCGACAGCCTGGACGACCCGGCCTGGCTGGTCGACGCAGCCGACCTGAGCGTGCTGCACGCCAACCGCGCCGCCGCGCAATGGTTCGGGCTCGACCCGCAGGCGCTGCAGGGCCGCCCGGCCGACAGCCTGCTCAGGAACCTGGAAGACTTGGCCTTCTGGGCCGAGGTGCGTTGCGGGGCACCCGGCGCGCTGGACAGCGACACCGAGCTCTCCCGGGCCGACGGGACGCCGGCGCAGGTGCACCGGCGTGTGGTGCCGATCGGCCAGTTGCGTGCGGGGCAGAGCGGCGTCAGCGGCTACCTGGTGGTGCTGCGCGACCGCAGCGGCGAGCACCGTGCCGAGCTGGAGCGGGACGCGCTGCTGGCCGAGCTGCGCGCGACCCTCGAAGCCACCGCCGACGGCATCCTGGTGACCGACCTGCACGGCCGCATCCAGGCGTTCAACAAGCGCTTCGCCGCGTTGTGGGCCTTGCCGGAATCGGCGCTCGCGATGCACAGCGACGACGAAGCCATCCACCGCTGGATGGCGAGCCAGGTGATCGCCCCGGCGGCCTACCAGGCCCGGCTGGCCGAGATCGAGTCGCACGCGCTGCTGAGCGCCGTCGACACCCTGCAGTTGCTTGACGGCGCGCACATAGAGCGCCACATGCAGCCGCAGTGGAGCCGCGGCCGACCGATCGGCCGGGTTTACTCCTTCCGCGAACTGAACCCGCGCCGCCGCGGCGCGCCGCGCCCCGACCGCAGCCAGGCCTGCGACGAGCGCAGTCGCTGGCCCGAGCGCAACGGCTTCGTGCAACTGGTCGACGACGCGGTCGGCGTGTCCCGTCGCGACGGCCGTCCGCTCGCACTGTTGTGCATCGAGTTCGACCGCGACGGCCTGTTCGCGCTCGACGGTGAATGCCACGCCCGCGCGATGGGCGAGATCGTCGAGGCGTTGCGGGCCCATGTGCCCGCGCAGCACACCCTGGCCCGCCTGGGCGGGGTGCGCTTCGGCGTGCTGTTGCGTGGCGGCGCCGAGGCAGCGGCCGAGGCCCTGGCGCGCCGGCTCGTCGAGCAGGCGGGCCTGCCGCCGGGTGGCCTGCTGGCGACCTCCGGGCTGATGGTGTCGATCGGCGTCGCCGCCTATCCGCAGGCCGGCCTGTGCGCCGAGACCCTGCTCGCCCACGCCGAGCAGGCGCTGGAGGAGGCCCGCCAGGCCGGCATGCCCACCTGGCGCGTGCATGGCTTCGACGTGACCGACGACGGCCAGCGCCTGGTGCGGCTGCAGCGCGCGCTGCACGAGGGCGGCGCCGGCCAGACATTGCGCCTGCGCTATCTGCCGCGCATCGACATGGCCAGCGGCCGTGTCCAGGCGGTCGAGGCGCTGCTGCGCTGGCATGACGGCGAGCACGGCCTGTTGCCACCCGCGCAGTTCCTGCCACTGGCCGAGCGGGCCGGGCTGGCCGGTGCGTTGGACGACTGGGCGCTCGAGCAGGCGCTGCACCAGGCGGCGCGCTGGCGTGCCGCCGGCTTCGTCTGGCGCCTGAACCTGAACCTGAGCGCGGCGCAGTGCCGCCAGCCCGGCTTCGCTCGTCGCGTGGCGGCGGCCCTGCAGGCGGCCGAGTGGCCAGCCGAGCTGCTGGAGTTCGATGTGCATGAATCCGCTCTCCAGGCCGACCCCGAGCTGGCCGAGGCGCAGCTGCGTGCCCTGCGCGACCTGGGCGTGCAGATCGTGCTCGACGACTTCGGCCGCGGCGACGCAAGCCTCAATCTGCTGCGGCGCTTCCCGCTCGATGCCGTGAAGATCGACCGCGAGCTGATCCATGCCATGGCCAGGGGCAGCCTGGCCGACGCCGGCCTGGTGGCAGCGGTGGCCGGTGCGGCGCGCGCCTGCGGCCTCGCCGTCTATGCCGAGGGTGTCGAGAGCGAAGTCCAGCGCCAGCCGCTGGCGGCGCTGGGCATCTCCGGCTGGCAGGGCTTCCTGCACAGCCGCCCGCTCGACGCTGCCGGGCTGCAGGCCCGGCTGGCGCACGACCGCCGGGCCGGCCACGCCAACGGCCCGCTGAAGGTGCGCTGAGGCCCCCGGGGCCGTGCGTCGGCGGGGCTGGCGTGCGATCATCGCCGCATCATGATCTACAAGTTCAAGAGCAAGGCGGCCGGCGACGTCATCATGCTGGGCGCGACCGGCGACAAGGTGCTGGCGCTGATCGGCAAGGACAAGACGCCGCAGGGCATCATCGAGCCGGCCCAGATGCCGGCCGCGGTCCAGGCCCTGGCCGACGCGGTGGCGGCCGACGACGCCGCGCGCGCTGCCGGCAAGGAGCAGTCCGAAGGCGACGAGCCTGCCGGCAGCCGCGACGCCATCTCGCTGCGGCAGCGCGCCTGGCCGCTGGTCGAGCTGCTCAAGCGTGCGCACGCCGCCAACGAGCCGGTGACCTGGGGTGTTTGACGAGGTCACCCGCATCCTCGCCGTGCGCCACGGCGAGACGGCCTGGAACGTCGACACCCGCCTGCAGGGCCAGATCGACATCTCGCTCAACGCCACCGGGCAGGAACAGGCCCGGCGCCTGGCCGAGGCGCTGGCCGGCGAAGGCATCGAGGCCATCGTCTGCAGCGACCTGGTGCGCGCCCGCGACACCGCCCAGGCGGTGGCCGACCGCACCGGGCTGTCGCTGGCCACCGACGCCGGCCTGCGCGAACGCCACTTCGGCATCTTCCAGGGACACACCTATGCCGAGGTCGAGCGCCTGTGGCCCGAGGAGAGCGCTCGCTGGCGCCGCCGCGAGCCCGAATTTGGCGCCGAGGGTGGTGAGACCCTGCAGGGCTTCTATGACCGCTGCGTGGCCACCGCAGGCCGTCTGGCCGCGGCCCACCCCGGCCGCACCCTGCTGCTGGTCACCCACGGCGGCGTGCTCGACTGCCTCTACCGCGCGGCCTCGCGCATCGCGCTGAACGCGCCGCGCACCTGGGAGCTCGCCAACACCGGCGTCAACCGGCTGCTCTTCACCAGCGAGGGCTTCACCCTCGTCGGCTGGGGCGACACCCAGCACCTGATGGACGACGCGGCGCTGGACGAGCTGTGAGCGGCGGCCGGCGGCCGGGCGTCACAGCAGGCATTCCTCGCCGACCCGCAGGGCCGCGAGCGCGGCCGAACCGGTGGTGGCGGTGCGGCTGAGCGTCGCTTCAATGTAGTAAACCTCGTTGGCGTACGACATGCTGGTCCCGCAGGTCCAGATCCTCTGGTACGCGGACGATGACGCCACGGAGTTGCTGTCCAGCGAGGCCACCAGCCGATTGGCGCCGGTGACGACGTTGTAGGCCCGCAGCTGCGCCTGCACGCGCGTGGTGGCGCTGGTGTCCAGGAAGCGCATCTCGAAGTACGGTGTGAAGCTGGTGTAGCCGAAAAGGTCGGTCACGTTGTAGCGCACCACGCCACTGGACTGCGCCGTGGCGTTCGTCAGCATGACGTAGGGGCCGCTCAGCGTGACCTTGGCAGGCGCCACGTCGGTGGCGGCCGTGGCCTCGTCCAGCGTACCGGTCGAGCCGGTGCTGGTCCACATGTCAGCATGGGCAGCAGAGAGCGCGCCGAGCGAGACGGCGGCCGCCATCAGGCGGCGAATGAGGGAAGCGTTCATGGTGCAGGTTCCTGGGTCGAGTCGTTGAGGCGGCGCGGTGGCCGGAGCCGCCGCGGACTCTGAAATCGCGGCGCCTCGACCAAGAACACGCGCTGGCGCCGCCTCGACCGCCACGCCCTGCACCCCTAGGGCGTGGCCCCTCGTTCAAGGCCCCGAGCGGCCGCCGCCTCGGTTCGGGCGCAAGGGTGTGACGAGCGGCCGCCGCGGGCCGCGTGGTGGCGGCTTCGGGCCGGGCACGTCGTGCAACGGGATGACGAGCGGCGGCGGCTTCGAGCCCGGCACGTCGTTGCGGCCCGGGTCGATGTCGATGTGCTTGGGCCGGGCGAGCGGCGCCTTGGACGCGTCGGTGTCGATCTTGGTCGGGCGCGGTGGTGGCAAGGGTTTGGGCGGGGCCATGGTGGATCTCCGTGCGGGCAGGACACCAGCCGCTTATAGGCGCCGACCGGCAGCGTCTTCAACCACTTGTTCGTGGTGCCTTGCTGGGGGGCATGGCCAGTGCCGCCCGCGCTTCCTTCGCAGCGCGCCACCAGGCAGGGCCCAGTAGGGGCTGGCGTTTCAGCACCGGCTCGGCCTCGGCCAGCAGCCGACGCGCCTCGCCGTGCCGGCCCAGTTGCGCCAGCGCCAGCGCGGCGTGGGTTTGCAGCGAAGCGCGGTACAGCTGGTCGGTCGACGTCGGCGCGCGGAAGAGGGCGAGCGCCTGCTCGAACAGCGGCCAGGCGCGCTCCGGCTGGCCGAGTGCCGTCCAGGTGCGCGCCAGTCGGTGAAGGGCGGCGACATGGGGGTGCAGCAGGCGCCGGTTCGGCGGAATGGCCTGCTGCGCGTCGAAGGCCGCCTGCGCCAGCGGCAGGGCCTGCTGCGCCTGCCCCAAGTCCAGCAGCACGCTGGCCCGCAGCGCGTCCGCGTGGCCCTGCCACGGCCCGGGGGCACCGCGGCGCTGCATGTCGTCCAGCAGCGCCAGCGCCTGCGCTGGCCGGCCGGCGGCCTGGTGCACCTCGGCTTCGCGCCGCATCAGGTCCAGCGTGTCGGGGTTGGCAGGTTCGTCCGCCGGGCCGGCCAGCCGTTGCCGCCAGGGCGCAAGCAGCGCCAGGGCCTGCTCGAATCGGCCCTGGTGCGTCCACAACTCGGCCTGTTGCAGCGCGGCGTAGAGGGCCAGCGGCACATCGCCGGCGGCCTGCGACTCGGCGCGGCGGCGGGCCTCGGCCAGTGCCGGCTCGGCGAGGTCGAAGCGGCCGGTCTGCAGGTGGGCCTCGACTTCATACAGCCGGCTCCACACCGCGTCCGCCGGGTCCTGGCCGAGGGGGTCGCGCTCCAGCACCTCTCGGGCATGGGTCAGCCGGGCCAGGGCGGTCGCGTCGTCGCCGCGGTAGAGCAGCAGCAGGCCCAGCTGCTGCTCGACCACGGCGGCGTGTCGGTGGGTGTCGCCCACTGCGTCACGCATCGCCTGCCAGGCGGCCACCAACTCGGGCTCGGCTGCCGCCAGGTCACCCAGCGGCTGCCAAAGCCGCGCCGCATGCCGATAGCGCTCTCGCGCCAGGCGGCCGGGTTCGCCCGCCAGCAGGCGCTGCTTCAGGGCGAAGGCCTGGTGCTGCAGCGCCAGCGCCTCGGCATGCCGGCTCTGCTCGTGGCGCAGCAGCGCCAGCGTCGACCAGGCGTCCGCGAGCGCGTGGCTCTGGGGGGCCAGCGACGCGAGCGCAGCCGCCGCGGGCTCCAGCCGGGCGCCGGCCACGTCGGTGCGGGCCTGGAACAAGTCCATCTCTGCCAGCGCCGCCTCGGCCGCCCAGCGCTGCGTCTGCGAGGGCGTGTCCTGGTGCGAGGCGAGCAGCGCGACCGCCTGTTCCAGCGTGCGCCGGGCCCCGGCATCCTCGCCGCGCTGGGCCTGGGTTTCGGCCAGTTCGCGCAGTGCCTCGCCGCGCTGGTGAGCCGGTGCCTGCGCCGCTTCCATCTGCGCCAGCCGGGTGCGCCGCAGGGCCAGCGCGCTGTCGGTCAGCGCCAGGTCGTTCAGCAGCCGCCCGACCAGGCCTTGCAGCTCGGTGCGCAGCCCCGGTTGGCCAGCCAGGCCTTGCTGCAGCTCTCCTGCGCTTTGTTCGAGCAGGGCGCCCAAAGTCTGCCGCTGCTTGCGCAATGCGTCCACCCGGTCGATGCCGCCAGCTTCGAACAGGCCGACCAGGAAGGCCTTGATGTCCTCCGCGCGGCGGGCTTCTTCCTGCGCGATGTGGGCCTGCCAGGCCGCCACGCCGGTGCCGGCCACGAGCGCCGCCGCGACGGCGGCGGACGCCGCGGCAGCCACCGCATGCCGGCGCAGGAAGCGGCCAAGCCGGTAGGCGGCGTCGGGCCGGCGCGCGGCCACCGGTTCGTGGGCCCGCCAGCGCCGCAGGTCCAGTGCCAGCCACTCGGCGCCGGGGTAGCGGTCCTGCGGGCGCTTGCGCAGGGCGTGCAGCACGATCGCGTCCAGGTCGCCGCGCAGGGCCCGTTGCAGCTGCCAGGGCTGGGCGCCGCCGAACGCCTCGGCCCGCGCGCGGTCGGCACCGGCCCACCGGCTGCTGGGGGGCGCCGGGTCCTGCTCGACGATGGCCTGTTCCAGCGCGGCGGGCGTGGCGCGAGCCGGCTGGTAGGGCGAGCAGCCGGTCACCAACTCGTACAGCAGCACCCCCAGCGCGTACACGTCGCTGGCCGTGCCGAGCGGGTGCGCGGTGACCTGCTCGGGCGATGCGTAGGGCAGCGACATCGGCCGGCCGCCCTCGCGTGTCAGCGCGCCGGTGGCCGGGGCTGCGCCGTCGTCGCCCAGCAGCGCCGCGATGCCGAAGTCGAGCAGCTTCACCTCGCCTGCGGGCGTGACGAGGATGTTGGAAGGTTTCAGGTCGCGGTGCAGCACCAGCCGCCCATGCGCGTAGTGGACCGCGGCCAGCGCCTGCTCGAACAGCCGCAGGCGCTCAGGCAACCCCAGGGCGTGCTCGGCGCAATGGCGGTCGATTGGCAGGCCGGGTACATGCTCCAGCACCAGGGCCGGCAGGCCGTGCGGGCCGGGCAGCACGTCGTACAGCCTGGCGATGTGCGGGTGTTCGAGGGCGACCAGGGCGTCGCGCTCACGCAGCAGCCGCGCAGCCAGGGTGGCTTGGCCGGGGCCGGCGTGCGGCAGCTTGATCGCGACGCGGCGCGCGAGCTGGCCATCGTCGCGCTCGGCCAGCCAGACGCTTCCCATGCCACCTTCGCCCAGGGGCTGCAACAGGCGGTACGGGCCGACGCGCTCGGGCGCGCTGGCGGTGGAGGTGGCGGCAGGGTGGCCAGGCCCGGTCCAGCCCGGGCCCGCGTCGAGGAAGCCGGCCGCATCGAGCGACTGGCGCTGGGCCAGCAGCCGGCGTGCCTGTGCCGCCACGGCGGGCGCACTGCCGGCCAGCCGCTGGCCCAGCCAGGCGGTGCGCTGGTCGAGCGGCTGCTGCAGCGCCTCGTCGAGCAGACCCAGCGCCAACGCCCAATCGCCAGGCGTGAGGGGGGCATCGGGTTCGGCCATGGCCGGCCTCAGCCCGCCTTCAGCTGGGCGAACAGGAAGCTGCGCGCCTTTTCCCAGTCGCGCTCGACGGTGCGCAGGCCGACGCCGAGCGCCTGCGCGATCTCGCTGTTGTCCAGGCCGACGAAGTAGCGCATCTCGACCACCCGCGCCAGGCGCGCATCGACGTCTTCGAGCGCAAGCAGGGCATCGTGCACGGCGACGACCTCGTCGCGGCCCGCGGGCAGCTCTTGCGAGGCCGTGGTGTCGAGCGTCACCCAGCGTGCGTCGGGCCCGCCGCGGCACTCGGCCTGCGACTCGCGCGCCAGATCGACGATCACCGAGCGCATCACGCGCGCTGCATAGGCCATGAAGTGCGCGCGGTCGGCCACGTCCAGGCGCGACAGGGTGAGCAGCCGCAGGTACGCCTCGTGCACCAGGGCGGCGGTGTCCAGTTGGGGCCGGGCGCTCGCCTGGTACAACCGCGCCCGGGCCAGGCGCTGCAGTTCCGGGTAGAGCAGCTCGACCAGACGGCCCACCGCCGAAGCTTCGCCCGCCCGTGCCGCCGCCAGCAGCGTGGTGATTTCTGCCATGCGCCACTCCCTGAAAGAGCCTGCGCCGAAATCATAGGCGGATGTGCCGCGGCAGCCTGATGACGTGAATTCCTGAACCGGGCTTTCCCGGAGAGGGCCGCGCCGCGGCCCCCGGTTTGCAGGATCATCGGCGGGCTTTCCGAGACGCCCCATGAATCTCACCCCCGCACAAGTCATCGTCTTCGCGACGCCGGTCTTCCTCGGCCTGATCGCGATCGAGTTCGTCGTCGGCTGGCGCCGCGGCCGCAACACCTACCGCCTGGCCGACGCCTTCAACAGCATCGGCCTGGGCATGATGAGCCAGGTGGTGGGCCTGTTCACCAAGCTGGCCGCGATCGGCATCTACACCTGGGTCTACCAGCACGCGGCCATCACCGAGCTGCCGGTCGATGCGGTCTGGGTCTGGGTCGTCGGCCTGCTGTTCTACGACTTCTGCTACTACTGGCTGCACCGCTTCGGCCACACGATGGCGCTGTTCTGGGCGGCGCATTCGGTGCACCACCAGAGCGAGGACTACAACCTCTCGACGGCGCTGCGGCAGACCTCGTCCGGTTGGATCGCCGGCTGGGTCTTCTACCTGCCGATGGCGGTGGCGGGCTTCCCGCCGCTGGTGTTCGGCGTGGTGGCGCTGATCGACCTGCTCTACCAGTACTGGGTGCACACGCAGCAGATCGGCAAGCTGGGCTGGTTCGACCGCTGGTTCTGCTCACCCAGCAACCACCGGGTGCACCATGCGGTGAACGAGAAGTACCTCGACAAGAACTACGGCGGCATCCTGATCGTCTGGGACCGACTTTTCGGCAGCTTCGTGGAAGAGGACGACGCCGAGCCCTGCGTCTACGGCACCATCAAGCCGCTGCGCAGCTGGAACCCGCTGTGGGCCAACCTGAGCTTCTATGCCGAGCTGGCGCGCGACAGCTGGCACACCCGGTCCTGGGCCGACAAGGTGCGGCGCTGGTTCGCCGCCCCCGGCTGGCGGCCGGCGGACGTGGTGGCGATGTTCCCGCCCGAGCCCTTCGACCTGAAGCGTGCGCCGTACGACCCACCCTTGAGCCGCGGCCGTCAGGTGGTGGCGACGGCCGCCTTCCTGGTGGCGATGGGGGGCACGCTGGCCCTGCTGTGGTGGGCGCACACGCTGGCGCCGCTGGTGCTGGCCGGCGGTGCAGCGGCGGTGGTGCTGCTGCTGATGTCGGTGGGCTGGCTGAGTACCCCGCCGGCCGACCCTCGGCCGGCTGCAGCAGCCGGCCTGCGCGCCGGCTGAAAAAACTGTGCGGCGGTGCTGTATCAGGGCAGCGCGGCCGGGCTCTGTGGAAGACCGGGGTGACGTGTCCACCCCGGCCCCAACCATCAATCCACAGACCCGGAGAAGCACATGACCAAGACCCTGACCCGCACGATCGCGCTGCTCGGCGCACTCTCGTCCATGAGCCTGGTGGCTTTCGAGGCGCAGGCGGTCGACCTGCGCGTGAAGTGCGAAACCCGCTCGGACCGCTCGCGGGGTTCGGTGGACGGCAAGAACCTGCCGTCCGGCAACTACTTCTCGATGTTCAAGTCCGGCGCCAACAGCGCGACGAGCCCGCTGGAGCACACGGTCGGCGACGAGGTCGAGTTCGATTTCGACAGCAACCGGCGCGACATTCGCCAGGGCGCCACGCCGATCGCCAAGAACTTCATCGTCAACGGCCAGGCCACTGGCGAGCTGTACGACGAGGCCGGCAACCTGGTGGCGAGCAAGACGGTCAACTGCCGCCGCAACTGAAGCCCGAAGAAGACCTGCTCCAAGATTGGGCGGCCCTGGTGGCCGCCCTTTTTTGTTCAGGCCGGTGGCGAGACGGCCGGGGGGAGCCGGCTGGGCGCCGGCCCAGCCATAGGGCACTCACAGGCCGCACAGATCCTGCGACTTCTTGTTCCGCACCGCGGCGTCGGCGTCGATCTGCACGATGTTGGTGTTGCCGCACAGGCGGGCACCGCTGTCCTCGATACGGCGGGCCACTTCCTTCGGGGCCAGGCGCGGCGTGCGGCTGCGCACCAGGGCCACCACGCCGGCGGCGATGGGCGAAGACATCGAGGTGCCGCTCCAGGTGCCATAGCCGCCGCCCGGCACGGTGCTGGTGATGAAGTCGCCGGGGGCGGCCACGTCGACCCAGGAGCCACGGTTGCTGAACCCGGCCAGGCGCTGGTCCTGGGCGCTGGCGCCCACGGGCAGCAGGCCGTACACGCCTTCGGCCGCGGGGTACTCCTTCGCGCTCTCGCTGCCGTCGTTGCCGGCCGAGGCGGTGATCACCGCGCCGCCATGCGCGGCGCAGCGCGCCTTGTCGTCGTCGAAGCCGGGGTCGGTGTAGTCCGTGTCGGGCTTCGCGCCGGGCGCGGGGATGGTGCAGGCCGCCAGGGTCATCAGCGCGCGCACGATGCGCGTGCGGTCGAGCGTGCCCAGGCTCATGTTGACCACGTGCGCGCCGTCGTCGGTCGAGGGCACGCCGTCGGGGTCGACGGCCCAGGCGAGCGCATCGGCCAGCCGCCACACGTCGCCGCGGCCTTCGGCATCGAGCACCCGCACTGGCACGATCTTCGCGGCCGGCGCGGTGAGCGCCACCAGGCCGGCCACGTGCGTGCCGTGGCCGAAGCCGGCGTTGTCGCGCGTGCCCACCTCGGAAGGGTCGGCGTCCCCGTCGACGAAGTCGCGGCCGGGCAGCAGCTTGCCGGCCAGCGCCGGGTGCGCCAGGTCGGCGCCGGTGTCGAGCACGGCCACGCGCACGCCGGCGCCCTGGCTCAGGCCGTGGGCCTCGGCCAGGTGGATGGCCGCCGGCGCCCACTGTTCGCGGTACTCGACCTCGGTGCCGATGGCCCAGACCACGTTCTTTCGGGCCTCGGGTGCGCGCGGCTGCACATTGGCTTCGGCGGCGATCACCTCGGTGTCCAGCGCCAGCGCCTTCAGCTTGGCGGGGACGCCGGTGCCGTCCTGGATGCGCAGGCGGAAGATGGGCCGGGCGCCGGACTGGGCGACCAGCGCGAGCTGGTGCCGCGCCAGCAGCGGTGCCAGGCCGGCGTTGGTGTGCAGGCGCACCAGCACCTCGCCATCGAGATAGGGGTCCTTGATGCGAGCCTGCGCGTTGGCGGCGCCGGCCGCGGCGGCCGCGGCGGCTGCGGCGGCGAGGAGGAGTTTTCCGAAGGTCTTCATGGTCCGGCCCATTTCGGTGGCTGAAGGTGGGCAGACAGAGCCGCCATGCACCGGTTTGATACACGCAGCCTACTGCCTCGGGCGGCGGGCTGCCTGCAGCTTTGTTCAACCGCGCCGCGTCACCAGCCGCCGTACAGGGCGAAGGCCGCCCAGTGGAAGGGGTGGGGGTGGGTCGCGCGCACCGCGGCTTGCGCCTGCCCCAGCGCGTCGGCGGGGGTGGCGCCGGCGGCCCGGGCCTGATGGAAGTGGGCCATGAAGCGGCGGGTGACCGCGTCGTCCACCGGCCACAGGCTGGCCACCACGCGCGAGGCCCCCGCCACGAGGAAGGCCCGCACCAGGCCCAGCCATTCGTCGCCCTGCGCGTGGCCCTGTGCCGCCTGGCCGGCGGTCTCGCAGGCGCTCAGCACCACCAGCGGCCCGGCCGGCAGCGCCAGGGTCTCGACCTGCTCGGCCGTGAGCGCGCCGTCGCGCAGGTGCAGGGCCGAGAAGCGCGGGCTGTCGGTGCGGAACTGCGCATGGCAGGCGAGGTGCAGGGTGTCGGCGGCTGGCGCGCCGTCACGCAGCGCGTCGGCGGTGGCGGCCTCGTCCAGGTGAAGCCGGGCGTGACGGTAAACGCCCGCCACCTGCGTGGCCTCGTCGCGGGCATGAGGGAGCCGGCTCGACTCGCCGAGCACCAGGGCCTGCTGCGGCGCGCCAGGTGCCTGGCGGGCGGCAGAGGCGGCCGCGGCGCTGGGCACCCAGGCCAGCTCGATCGGTGCTGCCGTGCTGTCGCTCAATGCGGCAAAGGGCAGCGCCCCGAGCGGTGAGGGCGCCACCAGCAGCACCCGGCGCACACCGGCCAGGCCGTCGGCCAGCGGCGCCCAGAGCATGCCGTGCAGCTGGCGCAGCCGGGCCTCGCAGCGCGACGCCAGCACGGGCAGGTGCTGCTGCAGCGGCGTTGCGCCGTGGCCCAGGGCCTCGATCTGGAAGCGGGCGGCCTGCACGGCCTGCACGGCGGCTGACCACGGGGCGAGCCGGCGGCGCACCACGATGTGGTCATGGCGGACGACACAGGCCAGCAACTCGCCATCGCCCGCGCCGTGCTGCACCTCGCCATAGGCGACCAGCGCCTCGTCCGCGGCCAGCGTGGCCTGCAGTGCCGCGATGTCCAGCCGGTCGTCGACCAGCCCCGCTGCGCCGGCCACCAGGCGTTGCCGCCGCACCCGCTCCAACAACAGCTGCTCGGACTGGTGAAGCTCGTCGATCAGCGTGGCTGACGGCGTGTCGTCGTCTTCCTCCAGCCCCTGCAGCCGGCGCGCCAGCCAGCTCACCCGGGCCCGCAGCGCCCGCGTCGCCTCGTCGACCATCGAGGGCACCGGGGCACCGCCGGCCAGCCGCTCGACCAGGCTGCGGGCGCGGACCCGGTCGAGTGCCTGCAGCACCGCCGCGGCCCGGGCCGGGCCGGGTTCTTCTTCATGATCCTGCAGCGCCAGCACCAGCAGGGCGCGGTAGGGCTGCAGGTGGTCGGCCAGGAAGGCGCTGCGCACCTCGTCGCCGGGCAGGGCCTGCCGCAGCTCTTCGGCGAGCGACACGGCCGCTTCGAAGCTGGCTCGCGCCGCGGCGCTGTCGCCCAGCGCGTGGTCGGCCGCTGCGATGCCCGCCAGGCACCGCACTTCGGCGGCCAGACGCCGCCGGTGGCGCGCCTGCGCCAGTGTCTGTACGAAGGCGTCGCGTGCCGGCGTGTGACGGCCGGCCTGTGCCAGCGCCTGCGCGCGGGCGAGTGAGGCGCGCATGGCGCCATCGTCGGCCTCGGCCGACGCGCAGGCCGAGGCGGCGGCCTCGGCCCATTGCAGCGCCGACGCAGCATCACGCTGGTGAAGGGCCAGCTCGGCACGGGCCAGGGCCACGGCGGCCTGGCCGGCGGTGTTGCCCTGGGCCTCGAACACGGCCAACGCGGCGGCGAAGTGCCCGGCGGCCGCGTCGGCCTCGCCTCGCAGCGCCAGGGTGCGGCCCCACTGGGCGAGTGTCCAGGCCTTGTCGTCGGGCATGGCCAGCGCGTCGAACTGCGGCACCGCGCGGGCGAACAGGGCTTCGGCTTCGGGCAGCAGGCGCAATTCCAGGTAGGCGTCGGCGAGCTGCTTCTCGGCGATGGCCAGGTGCTGCGGCATGGCCATGCGCTCGTAGGCGGCGCGGGCGCGCTCGAAGCCCGCCAGCGCCGGCCCATAGTGGCCGCGCGAGAGGTCGAGCAGCGCCACCGATTCGTCGACCAGGGCCTGCAGCACCGGGAGCTGGTGGGCTTCGGCCCGCACGCCCGCGCGGGTGTAGATGCGCTCGGCCTCGTCCAGCTCGCCGAGCGCGGTCAGGGCGTCGGCCAGGCCGATGTCGGCCATCACCGAGTGCGCGTGGTCCTGCACCCTGGCGAACAGGCGCGCCGCTTCGCGGTAGTGCCGTGCGGCGAGCGCATAGGCGTCGTGGCGCAGGTGCAGGCTGCCCAGGTTCAGGCTGACCTTGCTGGCGGCATGCCAGTCGCCCTGGGCCGCGAAGGCGGCCAGCGTGCGCTCGGCGCACTCGGAGGCCTCGGCGTGCCGCCCGAGCATCGCCAGCGCCATGATCTTGGGGACCTGGGTCTGCGCGGCCGGGCTGGGCTGGCCGACGCCCTCGAAGCCCTGCGCGGCCTCGTCGAAGGCCACCACCGCTTCGGCCATCTGGCCGCGGGTGACCAGGGCGATGCCGCGGGTCCAGGCGGCGAGGGCGAGGGGTTCGTCGAGCCCTGCGTGCCCGGCGCCCCGCCACTGCGCCACGGTGGCGCCCAGCAGGTCGGCCGCTTGCGCGGCGCGGCGCGGCTCGCTGCTCCAGGCGGCGTAGCAGGCGTCCTTCAGGGCCCAGGCGAGCGCCGGGTCGGGCGTGGCCGGCAAGGCGCTGCCGTCGCCATCGAGCAGGCGGCGCGCCCGCTCGGCTGGAGCGGTGGCTTCAGCCAGCGGCGCCGTCCTTGGGCTGGAAGCGGATCGGCCCGCCGACATCGAAGGCCGGCAGCAGCACCTCGTGGGCTGGCCATTGCAGGCGCATGGTGTAGCGGCCCGGAGGCACGCTGCCGAGGTGGAACTCGCCCAGGGCGTCGAGCGGGCATTCCTGCGCCGGCCCGGCCCCGTGTTCGACGCTGAGCGCGACCGTGCCGCCGTCGTCCGGCCCCAGCACCTGGCCGCGGATGGCGAATTGCGTGCCCTGCGGGGTGATGCGCAGGTCCACGTCGCGCCCTTGGGCGCTGAAGACCAGCTGGCGCGTGGCCGAGCCGGTGGAGCGCAGGCCGGCGGCCAGCGGGGCCGAGGCCCAGCTGTCGAAGCTCAGCACGGCGACCAGGCGCTCGCGCAGCGCCTGTGCCAGCTCACCGAGCGTGGGCGCCGCGGCGGGCGAGCGCCAGGCCGCCAGCGCGCGCTGGCGCCAGGCCAGCGGTGCATCGGGCAGCGCGGCGGCCTGTGGCAGGCGAGCGGCGAGTGCCTCGTCGCTCAAGGCCAGCAGCGGGTCGGGGGTGGGCGGGGTGGGCATGGTGATGGACAGAGCGCCTCGGTGGCCACGAAATACAAGTGCTTGCGAAATCAGAGGTTGAGAGTTTTTCGGACGTGCCCGAAAGGCACGGGCGTTTTGGCGGGCAGGGCGGGCCTGTGCGAAAGACCCTCGACCTCTCAGGGCAGCAGTTTGCGCAATTTGCCCAGGCAGCGCGAGCGGGTGGGGCCGATGCTGCCCACCGGCAGGCCCAGGCGACGGCCGATTTCATCGTAGCCCAGGCGCTCGTCCTCGTCGCGGAAGACCAGCAGCAGCAGCTCGCGGCAGCGCTCGTCGAGCCGCTCCAGCCCGAGGCGCAGGCGGTGCAACTGCTGCAGGTCGTCGAGCTGCTGCTCGGCGCCAGGGCTGTCGTCGGCGATGTCCCATTCGCCAGGGCCGGCGCTGTCCTCGTCATCGGGCCGGGTCATCGAGACCTGGCGCTGGCCACGGCGCCGCGCTGCGAGGCCCTCGCGTTTGGCGGTGGTCACGATCCAGGCCTGCAGGCGATCAGGCTCGCGCAGCCGGGGCAAGTGCTGCACCAGCTTCTCGAACACGGCCTGGAACACGTCGGCGGCGGCATGCTCGTCCAGACCCATGCGGGTGACGATGGCGTAGACCAGCCGTTGGTAGCGGCCCACCAGCGCTTCCCAGGCGGTGGCGTCGCCGGCCTGGCAGCGTTGCACCAGCGCGGCGTCGTCCAGCCCGGGCAGCGGCTCGCCCAAGGCGTCAGCCCTCGAACAGCTCACCACCGGCCCGCTGCGGTGGCGCCAGCCCGAGGTGGCGGTAGGCCATCAGCGTGGCCACGCGGCCGCGTGGGGTGCGCTGCAGGTAGCCCTGCTGGATCAGGTAGGGCTCGATCACGTCTTCGATGGTGCCGGGCTCTTCGCCGATGGCAGCGGCCACGTTGTCCAGGCCCACCGGGCCGCCGTCGAAGCGGTGCACGACGGCTTCGAGCAGCTTGCGGTCCATCACGTCGAAGCCCACCGGGTCGACATCGAGCATCTTCAGCGCGAGGTCGGCGATGGGTTTGTCGATGTGGCCGCGGCCCTTCACGTCGGCGTAGTCGCGCACCCGGCGCAGCAGCCGGTTGGCGATGCGCGGCGTGCCGCGGGAGCGGCGCGCGATCTCCAGCGCGCCGGTGGCGTCGATCGGCACGTTCAGCAAGCCGGCCGAACGGGTGACGATGCGCGTCAGCTCCTCCGGCGTGTAGAACTCCAGCCGCGCGACGATGCCGAAGCGGTCGCGCAGCGGGTTGGTCAGCATGCCGGCGCGGGTGGTGGCGCCCACGAGGGTGAAGGGCTGCAGGTCGAGCTTGATCGAGCGGGCGGCGGGGCCCTCGCCAATCATGATGTCGATCTGGTAGTCCTCCAGCGCGGGGTAGAGGATCTCCTCGACGACGGGCGAGAGCCGATGGATCTCGTCGATGAAGAGCACGTCGTTCTTCTCGAGATTGGTCAGGATCGCGGCCAGGTCCTTCGGCTTTTCGAGCACCGGCCCGCTGGTCTGGCGCAGGCTCACGCCCAGCTCGTTGGCGATGATGTGGCTCAGCGTGGTCTTGCCCAGGCCGGGCGGTCCGAACAGCAGCACGTGGTCCAGCGCCTCTTGGCGCTTCTTGGCGGCGCCGATGAAGACCTCGAGCTGCTCGCGTGCCTTGGCCTGGCCCACGTATTCGGCCAGGCCCTTGGGCCGCAGCGCGCGCTCGAGCGCCTCTTCCTGAGGCGAGGCGGCGCTGGCCGTGACCACGCGGTTCACCGCGCGCTCGGGCAGGCCGAAATCATCGGTCTGGATGGACATACAGGCATTATCGCCGTGGGGCCGGGCGGTGGGGGTTTGCTTCGCGTCAAGCCCGGCCTTGGGGGCAACCCTAGAATCGCCGCCGTGAGCACCCGCCAGCACCTTCGCCGCGCTTCCATCCTCGCCTGGTTGGCGTTGATCGCGCTGGTGTTCGTGCCCACGGTGTCGCGCCTGCTGGCGCATGGCACCGGCGACAGCTCCTGGGTCGAGGTCTGCACGCCGCAGGGCATGAAGCAGGTGGCCTTTGCCGACGACGGCGGCGGCACTCCGCTGCCGGATCTGCCCGCGATGACGCACCTCGACCATTGCCCGCTCTGCGGCCTGGGCGGCTCGGCGCCGATGCTGCCGCCCACCGCTTTCACCTGGGTGCCGAGCGGCGCCCTGGCCGAGGCGATGCCGGCGCTTTTTGGCGCCGCGCCGCGGCCGCTGTTCGCCTGGGTTGCCGCGCAACCGCGCGGGCCCCCCGCGCAGGCCTGAGTCCGCGCGCGCCCCAGCGCGCGCCCACCGATGCCCGCTTCGCCCGGCCGTTCGCGTCGGTGTGCCTGGCTGCCCGCGTGCGCGCCGGTGCTGCGAGCGGCCAAGTGACCCTGCCGTGCGTACACCTCCCATGTTTGGCCCCCAACCCTTGACCCGCGCCCTCGCCGCGGCCTTCGCCCTGCTTGCCGCCACGGCCCCCGCCGTGGCCGACGACAGCCCCCTCGACGCCGCAGCCCCGGCCGATGACCTGCAGACGCCCGCCCGCCATGCCGGCGTCATCACCATCACCGCCGCCCGCAGCGGCGGCAGCCTGCCCAGCCGCCTGCCCACCACCATCGAGGGCATCGCCGCCGAGCAGATCACGCAGGCGATCAATGCCACCGACAGCGAAGACGCGCTGAAGTACTTGCCCAGCCTGCTGGTGCGCAAGCGCTATGTGGGCGACTACAACCACGCGGTGCTCTCGACCCGCGCTTCGGGCACCGGCAACAGCGCGCGCTCGCTGGTCTATGCCGACGGCATCCTGCTGTCCAACCTGCTGGGCAACGGTGCCAGCTTCACGCCCCGCTGGGGCCTGGTGGCGCCGGAAGAGATCGAGCGCGTCGACGTGCTCTACGGCCCGTTCTCGGCCGCCTTCCCCGGCAACTCGGTGGGCGCGGTGGTCGACTACGTGACCCGCGTGCCGCAGCGCTTCGAGGCCCACGCGCGCGTGGCCGGCTTCGTGGCACCGTTCGAGCTCTACGGCACCGACATGACCTCGCAGGGCGGCTCGGCCCACGCGGCGCTGGGCGACCGCGCCGGCAACTGGACCTGGTGGTTCTCGGTCGGCCGGCTCGACAGCCACGGCCAGCCGCTGACCTTCGTCACCAAGCCGGTCTCGACCACACCAGCGGCGGGCGACGCTCCGGTGCTCACTGGCGCCGTGGCCGGCCGCAACCCGTCGAACGCGGCGCAGCTCATCCTCGGTGCCGGCGCCCAGATGCACACCGTGCAGGACCAGGCCAAGGCCCGGCTGGGCTACGACTTCGGCGGCGGCCTGCGCGCCAGCTACCTGCTGGGCTGGTGGCACAACCAGGCCGAGGGCCGATCGGTCAGCTACCTGCGCGATGCCGACGGAAACCGCTTCTACGCCTCGCCCGCGAACAGCGGCACCACGAACGGCACGCCGGTCAACATCGGCGGCTTCGCCTACACCCTGGGCGCCAACGACTTTCCCCAATCCCGCGACGACCTCACGCACGTGATGCACGGCCTGTCGCTGCGCCAGCGCAACGGTGGCACGCTTGATTGGGAGCTGGCCGCCAGCCGCTACGACTACCTCGACGACACCGCCCGCTCGCCCACGGTGGCCCGCCCCGCGGCCGACGAGGGTGGCGCCGGCCGCCTGACCACGCTGGACGGCACCGGCTGGGACACGCTGGCTGCCAAGCTCACCTGGCGCGCCCCAGGCGGCCACGTCGTCGACGCCGGCCTGCAGCAGGAGCGCTACCGCTGGCAGCAGCGCGTGCAGCTCAACCACACCGACTGGATCCACGGCGACGGCGACGCGCTGTTCACCGCCTTCGACGGCCAGACCCGGCTGCGCAGTGCGTATGCGCAAGACACCTGGGCGGTGAACGGCGACTGGACGGCGGTGCTGGGCCTGCGGGCCGAAGCCTGGGCCGCGTTCGATGGCCGCAAGGTGGCGTCCAGCGGTGACGAGGTCCGCTTCGCTGCCCGCGACGAGACGGCCCTGTCGCCCAAGGCCGCGCTCGGCTGGCAGCTCGACGACGCCTGGGCGCTGCGCCTGTCCACCGGCCGCGCCTTCCGCTGGCCCACCGTGGCCGAGCTGTTCCAGGGCGGCGTGTCGGCCACCGGCGGCTACGTGGACGGCGACCCCGTCACCAACCCCGGCCTGAAGCCCGAGGCCTCATGGACCACCGAGCTGAGCGCCCTGTGGGAGCCGGGCGCGCACCAGTTGCGCGTGACCGCTTTCCACGAGACCACGCGCGACGCGCTGTACAGCCAGACCTCGGTGATCGATGGCCGCAGCGTCACCAGCGTGCAGAACATCGACCGCGTGCGCACGCGCGGCCTCGAACTCGCGTACCGCGCCAACGGCCTGCTCAGCAAGGTGCTCGACCTGGCCGGCAGCCTGACCTGGACCGACTCGGTCATCGTGGCCAACAGCGGCCACGTGAAGGTGCCGGGCGACACCATCGGCAAGCGCCAGCCGCGCGTGCCGGTGTGGCGCGCCAGCCTGCTGGCCAGCTGGCACATCGACGACGCCTGGACCACCACGCTCGGCCTGCGCCACGGCAGCACGCAGTACGGCAGCCTGGACAACAGCGACACCAACGGCCAGGCCTACATGGGCTTCTCGCCCTACACCAGCACCGACTGGCGGCTGCACTGGCGAATCGACAAGCGCTGGAGCGTGGCGATCGGCATCGACAACCTGGCCAACGCCACCTACTGGAACTTCCACCCCTACCCGCAGCGCAGCGCCCACGCCGAGCTGCGTGTCGACCTCTGAAGGAGTCAGGCACCATGAAGACCATCCTCACCCTGGCCGCCCTGCTGGGGCTGGCCGCCACCACCACCGCCCATGTCGCGCTGGAGCAGCCCCAGGCCGAAGCCGGCAGCCCCTACAAGGCGGTGCTGCGCATCGGCCATGGCTGCGAGGGCTCGCCCACGCGCGCCGTGTCGGTCAAGCTGCCCGCGGGCTTCCGCGGCGCCAAGCCC
The DNA here is from genome assembly GCA_049322835.1 of Pseudomonadota bacterium. GTDB lineage: Bacteria > Pseudomonadota > Gammaproteobacteria > Burkholderiales > Burkholderiaceae_C > Ideonella. The sequence goes on from JBMOQN010000025.1 coordinate 91,868, forward strand.
ATGCCCAAGCCGGGCTGGGCGATCGCCATCCGCCGCGAGCCGCTGGCCGAGCCCTACGAGAGCCACGGCCGCCGCGTCACCGACGACGTGGTCGAGATCACCTGGACGGCGGCCACCCGCGAGGCCTTTCTGCCCGATGCACACTACGACGAATTCGTGCTGCGCGGCCAGGCCCCGCTGGCCGTGGGGCCGGCCTGGTTCCGTGTGCACCAGCTGTGCGAGAAGGGCGAATGGCAGTGGGCCGACATTCCCACCGAGGCCCTGCCCCAGCCCCGTGCACCCGCCGCGCGGCTCGACGTGGCGGCACCCGACCCGCACGCCGGCCACAAGCATTGAAACCCGTCATGACGACCAGACCCCAAGGAACACCGACCATGAAGACCCTGAAGCTCACCACCACCCTCGTGCTCGGCCTGCTGGCCGCCTTGGCCCAGGCCCAGACCGGCGTCGCTGACGCGTGGGTCCGCGGCACCGTGCCGCAGCAGCAGGGCACCGGCGCCTTCATGCGCATCACCTCGGCCCAGGGTGCACGGCTGGTCGGCGTGCAATCGCCGGTGGCGGCCATCGCCGAGATCCACGAGATGAAGATGGACGGTGGCGTGATGAAGATGGCCGCGGTGCCGGGCCTCGACCTGCCGGCGGGCAAGACCGTGGAGCTCAAGCCGGGTGGCTACCACCTGATGCTGATGGGCCTGAAGCAGCAGCTCAAGGCCGGCGACCAAGTGCCGCTGACGCTGACGATCGAGGGTGCCGGTGGCCAGAAGGAAACGCTGGAGCTGAAGCTGCCGGTGCGCCCGCTCGGGCAGTGATCAGAAGCCCAGGCGCAGCGTCAACCGGGCGCTGCGCGGCTCGGCCGGGTGTACCACCTTGCCTTCCTGCGCCTCCCGGCCTGGCACCCGGTACGCGTAGAAGTACTGGATGTCGTTGACCTTTGCATCGAGCAGGTTGAAGACGTCGAGCGTGAGGTCGGCCTCCAGCCCCGTCCAGTCGCGCAGGGCGCGCGCCACGCGCAGGTTGAAGGTCGAAGAGGGGGCGGAGCGCACCGAGTTGTCCTCGATCAGCGCGCCCGCCCCCAGCCAGCGCCACTGCAGGCTGGCCGACCACGGGCCGATGTCCTTCACGCTGGCGGCGACGGAGGCCACCGTGTCGACCGCGTTCGGGATGCGGTCGCCGTTGTCGAAGCGGGCGTGCGTCCAGGCCAGGTCGGCATCGAGCAGGAAGTGTTCGTTCGGCGTCCAGCGGTTGTTCCACTCCACGCCGCGCCGCGTGCTGGCGCCGCTGGCCTCGGTGGCGCCGGCGTCGCCCACGTAGACCAGTTCCGAGTCCGACTTCAGCTGCCACAGCGCGAGCGAGCTCTGCAGGCGGTCGACGGCCTCGGTGCGCAGGCCCAGCTCCCAGCCGCGCTGGGCCGCGAGGCCAGGCACCTTCGCGACCGGCTCGCCGCTGCGTGGGTCCACCGTGGCGGTGGTGCCGCGGGCGTCGTTGCTGTGCAGGCCGCGGCCGGCGTTGAGGAAGACCTCCGTCTTCTGCCACGGGCCAGCCACCAACGTCAGCTTGGGCGACCACTGCCGGTCGTGCGCACGGCCCGAGTTGAGCGGCTGGCTCAGGCTGGTGACGTCGAAGTGTGCGTCGTCCAGCCGCAGGCCGGCGGTGGCGCGCAACCAGGGCGCGAGCGTGAGCTGGGTCTGGCCGTACAGGCTGGCCAGTGTCTCTCGCACCTCGTCGACCCGGGTGATGCCGATCACCTGGCGCGCCTGGGTGTCGTACAGGCCGACGCGGGCGCGGTCGTGGCGCAGTTGCAACCCCACGTCGCTGCGGGCTTCCAGGCCGGCGAGCGTGTGGTCCCAGCGCTGCGAGGCCGCGAGGCCATACACGCTGCGCTCATCCTGCTGCGAGAACTGGTCGCCGGTCTCGGGCCGCTCCAGTGCGTAGGTGAAGTTGGAGAACAGCTTGAGCCGGTAGCGCATCGCGTAGGCCGACAGGGTCGTCGCGCCCGTGGCGTCGCGCCGGTGCCACTCGCCCGACAGGCTGTGGCGCGAGCTGCTGCCGCCGTCGCTCGGGTCGAGCGAGTCGAAGTGCCCGATCTCGCCGCTGTCGATCAACGCCAGCGGCACCTGGTCGGTCGCCGTCCAGCGCGCGTCGTAGGCCATGGCCTGGGCCGACCAGCCCGACGCGCGCGTGCCCTGCGACAGGCCGAACACGGCGTTGGCGCGACGCAGGTTTTCGGGCACGGTCCAGGGGCCGTCGTTGGTCATCCACTCCACGGCGCCCAGCAGGTGGGTGCCGGGGTTCAACTCGAACGAGCTGGCGCCCACGGTGCGCACGTAGCCGTTGCCACCCAGCGTGAGCTGCGCGAAGGGCGCATCCAGCCGCGTCTTGTAGGCGATGTCGGCCGCGCCGGCCGAGGCGAAGTCGCCATGCGTGGCGAAGTAGGGGCCCTTGCGGTACTCGATGCGATCGACCAGCTCGGGCACCAGGAAGTTGAGGTCGGAGTAGCCCTGGCCGTGCCCATGGCTGGGCATGTTCACCGGCATGCCGGCCACGGTGGTGGCGAAGTCGGTGCCGTGGTCGAGGTTGAAGCCGCGCAGGAAGTACTGGTTGGCCTTGCCGTCGCCCGAGTGCTGGGTGACGATGACGCCGGGCACGAATTCGAGGATCTCGCCCGGGCGCTGGGCCGGGCGGCTCTTCAGCAGCTCCGCGCGGATCGTGCCTTGCGAGGCGGCGTCGCTGGTACCCACCGCGTTGTCGTAGTGGCGGCCGGTGACGACGATCTGCTGAGCGGCGGCGACCCACGTGTCGTCTTCTGGGGTGGCCTGCGCAACGGCGGCAGAGGCCATGCCGGCCAGCAACAGGGCCAGGGGCGTGAGGGCAGTGGGGGGTGGCATGGGCGTCTCGCAGGCGTGGTGCCTGCCTTTACGCCCGCCTGCCGCGCCCGGATGCACCGGCGGGTTGGACCAACGCCGGCCTTCTCCTCAGGCCAGTGCCTTCAACGCCAGCTTGATGCCGTCGCTCACGCCCACGTCAGCCGGCAACTTCTTCAGCGCGGCGCCGGCGTCCTTCTCGCTGTAGCCAAGCGCGATCAGCGCCTGCACGATGTCGGCCTGCGCCTCGTTGGCCACCTGCGTGGCGGGCGCGCCCAGGTCCGGACCCAGCTTGCCCTTGAGCTCCAGCAGCAGCCGCTCGGCGGTCTTCTTGCCAATCCCGGGCACCTTCTGCAAGCGCCCGCTTTCCTGCCGCGAGATGGCCGCTGAGAGGTCGGTCACCGAGAGGCCGGACAGGATCGCCAGCGCGGTGCGCGGCCCGATGCCCGAGATCTTCACCAGTTCGCGGAAGGTGCTGCGCTCCTCGGCGGTGAGGAAGCCGTAGAGCAGGTGCGCGTCCTCTCGCACGACGAGGTGCGTCAGCAGCGTGACCTTCTCACCCAGCGCCGGCAGGTTGAAGAAGGTGCTCATCGGCACGTCGACTTCGTAGCCGACGCCGTGGGCGTCGACCAGCACGTGCGGGGGCGTCTTTTCCGCCAGCAGGCCCGTGAGGCGACCGATCAACTGACCCCCTTGGCGCTTCGCGCCGTCCCCCCGAGGGGGAAATCGCCCTTGAGGCGGCTCTGCGTGCTCATGGACCGGAATTATCCTTTGCCAGACAATCGCGCTCCTGCTTCCAGGCGGCACCCACGTGATCCTTCGCCACACCTTCTCTCCCCTCGACAACACGCGCCTTTCACACCTGTGCGGGCCGACCGACGAGCACCTGCGCGCCATCGAGGCCACACTGCCGGTGGCCATCACGCGGCGGCAGGGCGCGTTCAAGATCGATGGCAGCAAGCGCGATGCCGAGCGCACCCTGGCGCTGCTGGAGTCGCTGTACGAGCGGGCGAAGAAGCCGATCCCGGCCGACACGCTGCAGCTGGCGCTCGACGACCTGCGGCGCGGCCCGGCGCGTGCGGGCAGCCAGGCGCTGCCGCCAAGCGACGACGGCGAGATCGTGCTGCACACGCGCCGCAGCGACCTCACCGGCCGCACGCCCAACCAGGTGCAGTACCTGCGCCAGATCCTGGCGCACGACATCACCTTCGGCATCGGCCCGGCCGGCACCGGCAAGACCTTCCTCGCGGTGGCCTGCGCGGTCGACGCGCTGGAGCGCAGCGGCGTGCAGCGCATCGTGCTGACGCGGCCCGCGGTCGAGGCCGGCGAGCGGCTGGGCTTCCTGCCCGGCGATCTGACGCAAAAGGTCGACCCCTACCTGCGGCCGCTGTACGACGCGCTCTACGACCTGATGGGCTTCGACCGCGTCACCAAGGCCTTCGAGAAGGGCCTGCTCGAAGTGGCGCCGCTGGCCTTCATGCGCGGCCGCACACTGAACCATTCCTTCGTCATCCTCGACGAGGCGCAGAACACCACGCCCGAGCAGATGAAGATGTTCCTCACCCGCATCGGCTTCGGCTCCAAGGCGGTGGTCAATGGCGACATCAGCCAGATCGACCTGCCCAAGGGCATGCCGAGCGGCCTGATCGACGCGGCCGAGGTGCTGAAGAAGGTGAAGGGCATCGCGATGACGCGCTTCGGCGCCGGCGACGTCGTGCGCCACCCCTTGGTGGCGCGCATCGTCGAGGCCTATGAAAAGCACCAGGGGCCGAGGGATGGCGCCGACCCCGTGGTTCGCAAGAGGGTTTCGGCATGAGCCGCGTTGCGAAGCCGCCCCTCAGCCTGAGCCTGCAGTTCGCCGACCCCCGCCACCGCGAGCAGTTGCCTCGCCACAAGGTGATGCGGTGGGTGCGCGCGGCGCTGGCTCTGCCGGGCGAGATCACCGTGCGCATCGTCGATGAAGAGGAAGGCCGCGCGCTGAACCGCGAGTACCGCGGCAAGGACTACGCGACCAACGTGTTGACCTTCGATTACACCCAGGAGCCGGTGGTCGGCGCCGACCTCATCCTCTGCGCCCCGGTGATCGCCCGCGAGGCGCGCGAGCAGCGCACGCCGCTGGCCGACCACTATGCCCATTTGCTGGTGCACGGCACCCTGCACGCCCAGGGCTGGGACCACGAGACCAGCGAGGAAGACGCCGACGCGATGGAAGCCCGCGAGACCGAGATCCTGCTCGGGCTGGGGCTCAAGGACCCTTACCGGAAGGCCCGCTAGCCGGGCCTTGCGCAGCGCCCGGCATGGCCGGCAGCCGCCGGCTGCCTTCGAGCACGGCATGGTGGCGCACCAGCGAGTCTTCGTGCAGCCGGACCGTGAGGAGGTAGCGCACCTCGTGGCCGCATTGTTGAACGTGCCAGCGTTCATGCACGTCGCGCACGTCCTGCAGCATGCCCTTGCCCGGCGGCGCCAACTTGGGCGCCTCTGCGGCACTGGCGGGCTCGAAGCGCGCCGCTTCCAGGTTGGCGCAGCCGGCGTCGAGCGTCGCGCGGTATTGCAGGTCGCGCAGCACCTCGTCCCGTGCACGGGCGGGCACGGCGCTGATGCCGAAGAGCTGGGCCTTGCCGATGTCGCTGGGTTCGGCGTGCCTGGCGCCCGACTCCGCCAGGTGGGCGCCCAGCAGGTTGTCGTCCAGCGCCCAGACGTACTCGATGAGGTCCGTCGCCGCGACCGCAACGCCGTCCACCACCACGGGCGGGAAGCGACAGGTGCGCAGCGACGCCAGGGCGGCATCGTCCAGCACGGCGTGGCCGCTGGAACGCTGGACGGCCGTGTGCGTCACGACCCCGGCGGCCGAGACCTCGAAGCGCAACTCCACCTTGCCTGTCCAGTTGCGCACCCTGGCTTCATGCGGGTATTGCGGCGGGTCGCACACCCGCTGATTGAACTGGGCGGCCGGGAGCTTGACTGAACCGGGCGCTCCGGGCGCCGCGGGCGCTGCGATGGCACTGCCGGCCAAAACCAGCGCCACCGCGCATGCGGCGGGGCGACGGCCCATGATGACGTCATGGCCTGACATGGGTGCCCAGGTAGCGCTTGCGCCAGAAGAAGGCGCCCAGGCTGATGCCGACCGCGCCCATGATGCCCAGCGCCACCCAGAAGCCGGTGGTGGCGTGGATCAGCGGGATCACGTCGAAATTCATGCCGAAGATGCCGGTGATCAGGTTCAGCGGCAGGAAGATGGCGGTGAGCACGGTCAGCGTGCGCATGATGTCGTTGGTGCGGTGGCTGAGCGCCGAGAAGTGCATCTGCACCGCGGCCTCCGCTGAGGACTCCAGCCGTCGCACGTGCGTGAGCACACGCTCGATGTGCTCCAGCACGTCGCGCGAGCGAACGCGCAGCAACTCGCGTTCGCGCTTGGCGCCCGGCTCGGCTTCCACCGGCCACTCGTCCAGCGCGTCGATCCACTCCTGGATCGCGGCGCGCTGGTCCTCGCAGGTGTCCTCCAGCGAATTCAGCGCATTGCGGCTGCCCAGCAGCAGCTGCCAGTCGTGGAAGTGGCTCCGGGGGCGCAGCAGCTCGGTCTGCAGCGTGGTGAGCTGGCGGGTCAGCAGACGCCGCAGCTCCAGGTAGCTGTCGACCATGTGGTTGACCATGCGCAGCATCAGCTCCGCCGGGCTGGTGGGCAGGCGGGCGCTGCCGCGCAGGTCACCCTCGGCGGCGTGCTGGGCCAGCCGCTGGGCGAAGAACTCGCGCACCGCGCAATCGGTGGGGTGCACCGTCACCAGCACCCGGTCGAAGACGGCGAAGCCGACCGGGCTGGTGTCGATGGACTCGAGCGCGCGCTGCGCCGACGCCATCGTGCCGTGGCTGTCATCGAGGAACAGCGCCTTGCCGCCGGGCGTGGCGGCCAGGCGCCGGAAGACGAGGATGTCGTACCAGGAGGTGTCCTCGAAGTGCGAGGGCAGCTGGTTGTTCAGCAGGTCGCTGACATGCAGGTCCACCAACCGGGCGCCGGTCCAGCGCTGCAGCCCCGACTGGATCTCGTCGCGCTGCACCTCGAACTCGCGCCGGCCGCTGCCCACCCAGATGAAGCCGTGGGGCGGCAGGGCGGCGGGCAACTCGGGCAATTCGGTGAAGTCTTCGGCTGTGACGTGGAAGATGCGCATCGCGGCGGCGCGCTCAGGTGTTCTTCAGCAGCCGGGCCGCATCCAGCGCGAAGTAGCTCAGCACCCCATCCGCGCCGGCGCGCTTGAAGGCCAGCAGCGACTCCATCATCACCGCGTCGTGGTCGAGCCAGCCGTTGGCGGCGGCCGCCTTGACCATCGCGTACTCGCCGCTCACCTGGTAGGCGAAGGTCGGCATGCGGAACTCGTCCTTCACGCGGCGCACGATGTCCAGGTAGGGCAGGCCGGGCTTGACCATCACCATGTCGGCGCCCTCGGCGATGTCGAGCGCCACTTCGCGCAGCGCCTCGTCGCTGTTGGCGGGGTCCATCTGGTAGGTCTTCTTGTCGCTCTTGCCCAGGTTCTTCGCCGAACCCACCGCGTCGCGGAAGGGGCCGTAGAAGGCGCTCGCGTATTTGGCGCTGTAGGCCATGATCCGCGTGTGGATGCGGCCCTGGGCTTCCAGAGCCTGGCGGATGGCGCCGATGCGGCCGTCCATCATGTCGCTCGGGGCAACGATGTCGACACCCGCCTCGGCCTGCACCAGCGCCTGCTGCGTCAGGACCGCCACCGTATCGTCGTTGACGATGTAGCCGCTCTCATCGAGCAGGCCGTCCTGCCCGTGGCTGGTGAAGGGGTCGAGCGCCACGTCGGTCAGCAGGCCCAGCTCCGGGAAGCGTGCCTTCAGCGCCCGCACCGCGCGCGGCACCAGGCCTTCGGGCCGTGTGGCTTCGCGGCCGTCGGGCGTCTTCAGGCTGGCGTCGATCACCGGGAACAGCGCCATCACCGGCACGCCCAGTTGGAGGCAGGCTTCGGCCCGTGCGAACAGCCGGTCGACGCTCAGGCGCTCGACACCCGGCATGCTGGCGACGGCTTCGCTGCGGTTCTCGCCGTCGAGCATGAACACCGGGTAGATCAGGTCGGCGGGGGTGAGCGCGTTCTCACGCACCAGGGCGCGGCTGAAGGCATCGCGGCGCAGGCGTCGCGGGCGGCTGGCGGGGTAGGCAGGAAGCATGAAGAGGGGACAAGGCCGGGCCGTGGGCTCGCGAGCACGGAGGAGCCCGGGACAGACGCCCCGGAAAAGGCCCTTGCCGAGAGGAAAATTGTGACGGATGCCTATGGTACAGAGCCGGGCAGCGGTGTTAAAGTCATCGACGAGCGATGCCCGTGAGGGTGTTTCTCCCTGCTTTTCCTCCCTGAGCAGGTGCCTTTACGTGATGACAGCGTCAAGGCTTTTCAGCCCCGGCTCATGCCGGGGCTCTTTCTTTGTGGATCCGGGTTCACCCGAGGCCGCCCCGTATCATCGGCCGGATGTCCACGCTCTATCTCTGGGTCAAGGCCCTGCACATCGTCTTCGTGGCGAGCTGGTTCGCGGGCCTGTTCTACCTGCCGCGGTTCTTCGTCAACCTCGCCGGCGTGCCCGCGGACAGCCATGCCGAGCGCGAGCGCCTGCTGCTGATGGCGCGCCGCCTGTACCGCTTCTCCACCTTGCTGATGTGGCCGGCGCTGCTGCTGGGGCTGTGGCTCTGGCTGGGCTTCGAGGTCTGGCGCGGCCCGGGCCACGGTTGGCTGCATGCCAAGCTGCTGCTGGTCCTGGGCGCGGTCGGCTACCACCATGGCTGCCGCTCGCTGCTGGGCCGATTCGAGAAGTTGCAGAACCGCCGCAGCGAGCGCTGGTTCCGCGTCTTCAACGAGCTGACGGTGCTGCTGTTCGCGCTGATCGTCATCCTCGTGGTCGTCAAGCCGTTCTGAGCCCGGCACACAGGGCACCCGACATGGCGCGTGGGCACCACCGCAGCTCGGCCCTGCCGCTGGCCTGGCTGGCCGTGGCGGTGGTGGCCTATGCGAGCCTGTACCCCTTCGAAAGCTGGCGCTGGCCGGCGGGTGCCTCCCTCAGGGAGCTGATGGCCCTGCCACTGCCCAAGCAGCGCCTGCGCTTCGACATCTGGGCCAACTACCTCGGCTACTTCCCGGTCGCCGCACTGATGCACGCCGCGGGCGTGCGTGGGGGGGCGCGGGCCGGGCGCTGCTGGTGGTTCGCGGTGCTGGCCTGCTCGCTGCTGTCTTTCCTGATGGAGCTGACGCAGCAGTTCCTGCCGCAGCGCTTCCCGTCGCGGCTGGACTGGGCGCTCAACACCGCCGGCGCGGTGGGTGGCGCCTCGCTCTCGGCGCTGGCGCTGCGGCTGGGCTGGGTCGACCACTGGCAGCTGGCGCGTGACCGGTGGTTCATTCGCCGCAGCGGCGGCGCGCTGGCGCTGCTGCTGGCCTGGCCGCTGGGGCTGCTGTTCCCGGCACCCATTCCACTCGGCCAGGGCCCGAGCTGGGCCCGGATGCAGGAGGCGCTGATGTCTCTGCTGGTCGATGTGCGCGGGGCCGAGGGCTTGCTGGGCTGGCTGGAGAATTCGCCCCGACCGGTGGGCCAACTGGCGCCGCTGGCCGAGGGGCTGGGCATGACGCTCGGGCTGCTGGGGCCGTGCCTGCTCGCCTTCGCGGTCACCCGCGCCGGTTGGCGCCGCGCGGTGATGGCGCTGGGGGCCGCCGTGCTCGGCCTGGCCACCACCACGCTGTCCGCTGCGATGAACTTCGGCCCCGCACATGCGCTCGCCTGGCTGACGCCGGTGGTCGCACCGGCCTGCCTCCTGGCGCTGGCCGTGGCGGGCCTGCTGCTGGGTGTGTCGACGCGGGTGGCGGCCACACTGGGCCTGGTGGCGTTGTCGGCCGGGCTGGTGCTGGTGGGTCAGGCCCCGTCCGACCCGTACTTCGCGCTCAGCCTGCAGGCGTGGGAGCAGGGGCGCTTCATCCACTTCCATGGCCTGGCCCAGTGGCTGGGCTGGCTGTGGCCGCTGGCCGCGCTGGGCTGGCTGGGCGCCCACCTCGCATCGCGCGACGCCCCCGAAACCTGAGGCCAGAGCTGCCTTGCCGCCCGGCCCGCGAGAGGCCGGCTCCTACAATTCGCCCATGAGCTACTACAAGCACCATGTCTTCTTCTGCCTGAACCAGCGGGACAACGGCGAGGCCAGCTGCATGCAGCACGCCGCCCAGGCGGGTTTTGCGCATTGCAAGGCGCAGGTGAAGGCAGCGGGGCTGGCCGGCCCCGGCGGTGTGCGCGTGAACAAGGCCGGCTGCCTGGACCGCTGCGCCGGCGGCCCGGTGGCGGTGGTCTACCCGGAAGGGGTCTGGTACACCTACCTCGACGAGCACGACATCGACGAGATCGTTGAATCGCACCTGAAGAAGGGCCAGCCGGTCGAGCGGCTGCTGCTCGCACCGGATGTCGGCCGCTGAGGCCCCCATGAACTCGAACACCCAACGTCGGCAGGTGCCCGGCCCGGCCGGCGCCATCGAGATCGCGGTCGATTCACCCGCGGCCGATGGGCCGGTGCGGGGCGTCGCGGTGGTCTGCCACCCGCACCCGCAGCATGGCGGCACGATGGACAACAAGGTGGCGCAGATGCTCGCGCGCAGCTTCGTGCAGCTGGGCTACCGGGCGGTGCGCTTCAACTTCCGCGGCGTCGGTGCCTCCGAAGGCCGGTGGGACGAAGGCCACGGCGAGATCGACGACGCGCTGGCCGTTGTCGCCAACGAGCGCGATGCGGCGCTGCCACTGGCCCTGGCCGGCTTCTCCTTCGGTGGCTATGTCGCCTCGCAGGCCGCGCGGCGCCTGGCCGACGAGGGCACGCCGGCCGAGCGGCTGGTGCTCGTTGGCCCGGCGACGCAGAACTTCGAGGTGGCGCCCGTGCCGGCCGACACGATCGTGATCCACGGCGAGGCCGACGAAGTGGTGCCGCTGCAGGCCACGCTCGACTGGGCGCGCCCCCAACACCTGCCGATCATCGTGATGCCGGGCGTGGGCCACTTCTTCCATGGCCAGCTCACGCTGCTCAAGTCCGTCGTCGTTCGTGCCTGGCACCGCTGAAGGCGAAGTTGCGAGCGCGGGTTGAACCTCGCGCTTCCGGACGACTCTCTGAACCATTCCTGTTTCCCCTTTCCGATGACGATGCGTTTCCTCCGTTCGCTGGGCCTGGCCCTCACCGCCGCCTGCCTGAGCCTGCAGGCCTGGGCCCAGGCCCCGCAGCCGCCCGAAATCGCGGCCCGCAGCTACCTGCTGCTCGACCTGACCTCCAACCAGGTGCTGGCCGAGCGCAATGCCGATGCACCGGCCGAGCCGGCTTCGCTGACCAAGCTGATGACGGCTTACCTGACCTTCGTCGCGCTGCGCGAGAAGAAGCTCACGCTGGAGACGCGCCTGCCGGTGTCCGAGCGCGCCTGGGCCGAGCGCAAGGGTGGTGGTTCGCTGATGTTCATCGACCCGAAGATGACGCCGACCGTGGACGAACTGCTGCGCGGCACCATCATCGTGTCGGGCAACGACTCGTCGGTGACGCTGGCCGAGGGCGTGGGCGGCTCGGTCGAGAACTTCGTGGCCATGATGAACCGCCAGGCCCAGGCCTGGGGGCTGAAGAACACCCGCTTCACCAACGTGACCGGCCTGACCGAGGCGGGCCATTCCAGCACCGCGCGCGAGTTGGCGGTGATCGCCCAGGCCATCATCCGCGACTTCCCCGACCGCTACCCCTACTACTCGGTCAAGGAATACACCTTCAACAACATCCGGCAGGACAACCGCAACCTGCTGCTTCGCCGCGACCCGACCGTCGACGGCATGAAGACCGGCTTCACCGACGCGGCGGGCTACTGCCTGATCTCCTCGGCCCAGCGCGACTTCCCGAACGGCAAGCGGCGCCTGCTGTCGGTGGTGATGGGCACCGACTCGATGCAGGCCCGTGCCAACGAGAGCCAGAAGCTGCTCAACTGGGGCTACACCGCCTTCGACGCGGTGCGGCTGTTCGAAGCCGGCAAGCCGGTGGCCACCGTGCCGGTGTGGAAGGGCCAGGCCAACGAGGCGAAGCTGGTCGGCGAAGGCCCGGTGTTCGTGGCCGTGCCGCGCGGCGAGGGCGACAAGCTCAAGACCACCATCGAGCGCACCGACCCGCTCGTCGCGCCGCTGGCCAAGGGCCAGCGCGTGGGCACGCTGAAGGTGACGACGGTGGCCGGCACGCCGGTTGCCAGCCTGCCGCTCGTCGTGGCCGAGGAAGTGCCGCAAGCCGGCCTGCTGGGCCGCGCCTGGGATGCCATTCGCCTGTGGATCAAGTAATCTAGGGAGCGCCCAACGCGCCGGAGGATCCCCGATGAGCGCCTTGCCCGACACCATGTGCGACCTGAACGGCGAGCTCGTGCCGCTGTCCAAGGCGCAGGTCAGCGTGCTCGACCGCGGCTTCATCTTCGGTGATGGCGTGTACGAAGCCTTTCCGGTCTACGGCCGCAAGCTCTTTCTGTTCGACGCGCACATGGCGCGCCTCGCACGCAACCTCGACAAGCTGCGCATCACGCCACCCGCCGGCCTGCGTGACCGCGACGACTGGCTGGCGCGCGTGCGCCGCCTGATCACGCAGCAGCCGGCCGATGACCAGATGCTCTACATCCAGGTCACCCGCGGCGTCGCGATGCGCGACCACGTGATGCCGGCCGACATCGTGCCCACCGTGTTCATGATGAGCAACCCACTCAAGCCGGTGCCGGCAGACCTGCGCCACCACGGCGTCGCCTGCGTCAGCGCGCGCGACTTCCGCTGGGAGCGGGGCGACATCAAGAGCACGTCCCTGCTGGGCAACGTGATGGCACGGCAGATCGCCGCCGATCAGGGCGCGGCCGAGACCATCCTGCTTCGAGACGGCCTGACCGGCGGTCCCTGGCTCACCGAGGGCTCGTCGAGCAACGTCTGGGTCGTGCACGAAGGCGCGCTGCTTGGCCCGCTGATGAACGAGCATGTGCTCGAAGGCGTCCGCGTCGGGCTGCTGCGCGAGCTGTGCGAAGAGGAGGGCATTGCCTTCAACCTGCGCCCGATCAGCGAAGCGGACGTGCGTGCTGCCGACGAACTGCTGCTCAGCTCGGCCGGCCGCGAGGTGCTGGCGGTGACGAAGCTGGACGGCGACCCGGTCGGCCATGGTGCCTTGCGTGGCAAGCCGGGGCCGGTGTACGGGCGCCTGTACGAGGCCTACCAGCGCGCCAAGCGCGAGCAATCGATCTGATGAGTGAGCGACCCATGCCCGAGATCCCGCCCGAGCAATCGCTGATCGAGTACCCCAGCGCCTTCCCGATCAAGGTGATGGGCGCGCACGTCGAGGGGTTCGTCGAGGCGGTGGTGGCGGTGGCGGTTCAGTTCGACCCCGGCTTCGATCCGGAGACCGTCGAGACCCGCCCCAGCAAGGCGGGCAACTACCTGGGCGTCACGATCACCGTCACCGCCACCAGCCGGGAGCAGCTCGACGAGCTGTACCGCACGCTGTCGACCCACCCGATGGTCAAGGTGGTGTTGTAGCCCTTCACTGGGTGGCCAGGCGGGCGTCGATCTCCTTCAGCTTGGCCGGTGCGGCCTCGTCGCCCTGGCGGGCGGCAGCGGCGTACCAGTAGCGCGCCAGACGCAGGTCGACGCCGACGCCGTCGCCCTTCTCGTACAGCGAACCCAGGATGTACTGTGCTCCCACGTCGCCCGCGTTGGCGGCCTGGCGGTACCACTGGGCCGCCAGGCGCATGTCGGCCGGCGTGCCACGGCCCATGAAGTAGGCGGTGGCGGTGGCCACCTGGGCGTCGACGCTGCCGGCCACCGCTGCCCTCTCGTACCAGGCCAGGGCGAGCGCCAGGTCGGGTGGGCCGAGTCGCCTGCTTTCGTGCAGTTCGCCGAGGGCAACCTGGGCCGTCACGAAGCCCTGGGCGGCGGCGCGCTCCAGCAGCTCACGTGCCTTGATCGGGCTGGCGCGGGCCGCTTCGCCGCGCAGGTGCATCGCGGCCAGGTTGTGCTGCGCCACCGGTTCGCCACTGGCCGCCAGCTGGGTAAAGCGCTCTTCGGCCGACGCCAGATCGCCGCGCTCGTAGGCGGCCAGCGCTTGCGCCAGCGCACGCTGGCGCTCTGCGGGAGCGAGGTCGTCGGCGCGGGCGGGCGCCAGGGCCAGGCAAGCCACCACGCCGAACACGGAGATCCATCGAGTCATCGCGGAACCTTACGGGCAAGTCCAAGGCCCTGCGCCGGGCCGGGGCGATCCGGGGCTGGCCGACAATCCGGGCCATGCCCGAAACGACCGCCGCCCCGATCCTGAAGTTCCTCGGTCGGCGGCCGTATGAAGAAACTTACGAGGCCATGCGCCGCCTGACGGCAGACAGGACCGCCGACACGCCGGACGAGCTCTGGCTGGTCGAGCATCCGCCGGTGTTCACCCAGGGCATCGCCGGCAAGGCCGAGCACCTGCTGGCGCCGGGCGATATTCCGGTCGTGGCCAGCAACCGAGGCGGCCAGGTCACCTACCACGGCCCTGGCCAGGTGGTGGCCTACCCGCTGGTCGACCTGAGGCGCCTGGGCATCTACATCAAGGAATACGTCTTCCGGCTGGAGGCGGCGGTGATCCAGACGCTCGACGGCTGGGGTGTGACCGGCTTGCGCGTGGCGGGGGCGCCGGGCATCTACATCAACCTGGCCGATCCGACGGCGGGCTTGCCGGCCGGCCCACGCCTCGATCCCTTTCAGGGCCTGGGCAAGATTGCAGCGCTCGGCGTCAAAGTAAGCAACCACTGCACTTACCACGGTGTGGCGCTGAATGTGGCGATGGACCTGCGGCCTTTCGACCGCATCAATCCGTGCGGCTACGCAGGACTGCGCACGGTCGACCTCGCTACACTGGGCATCCGTGCAAACCCTGAAGTCGTCGCGGGCCAACTGGCCGAGCGGCTGTGCGTACACCTGAGCCGCTGAACCGGACTTTCCATGGCCACGCTGAACACGACCCACGAAGCCAAGACCGGCGCCGACTACGACGCCAGCGCCAAGCAGAAGGCGCAGGCCAAGACGGCCCGTATACCGATCAAGATCGTGCCGGCCGAGGTGCTGAAGAAGCCCGATTGGATCCGCGTCCGCGCCGGTTCACCGACGACCCGCTTCTACGAAATCAAGCAGATCCTGCGCGAGCACAAGCTTCACACCGTCTGCGAAGAAGCCTCGTGCCCGAACATCGGCGAATGCTTTGGCCACGGCACGGCCACCTTCATGATCATGGGCGACAAGTGCACCCGCCGTTGCCCGTTCTGCGACGTGGGGCATGGTCGGCCCGACCCGTTGGACGTGGATGAGCCTGCCAACCTGGCCAAGACGATCGCCGCGCTGAAGCTGAAGTACGTGGTGATCACCAGCGTCGACCGCGACGACCTGCGCGACGGCGGCGCCGGCCACTTCGTCGAATGCATCCGCCAGGTGCGTGAGCTGTCGCCTGCCACCCGCATCGAGATCCTCACGCCCGACTTTCGCGGCCGCATGGACCGCGCGCTGGACATCCTGAAGGCAGCACCGCCCGACGTGATGAACCACAACCTCGAAACCGCGCCGCGCCTGTACAAGGAAGCGCGGCCGGGCTCGGACTACCAGTTCAGCCTGAACCTGCTCAAGCGCTTCAAGGACGCGGTGCCCGAAGTGCCCACCAAGAGCGGCCTCATGGTGGGCCTGGGCGAAACCGATGACGAGATCCTCGACGTGATGCGCGACCTGCGCGCCCATGGCGTGGACATGCTGACCATCGGCCAGTACCTCGCACCCTCGGGCCACCACCTGCCGGTGCGCCGCTACGTGCACCCGGACACCTTCAAGATGTTCGAGGCCGAAGCGCAGAAGATGGGCTTCAGCCACGCTGCGGTCGGCGCAATGGTGCGGTCGAGCTACCACGCCGACAAGCAGGCTGCCGAAGCGGGCGTGGCCGGCGCAGCCTGACCGTTCAGAAGGGGCTCACGCCTCTTTCAGCAGATCTTCGATCAGCCCGTGCAGGGCTGCGAAGTCGGGCTCGCCGACATACTTCTTGACGATGCCGCCGCGCTTGTCGATCAGGAAGGTGGTGGGCGTCAGGCGGATGTCGCCGAAGGCTTTGGCCACCGCGCCGGTGTTGTCGATCGCTACGCCGAAGGGCAACTGGCGGGATTCGGCGAAGCGGGCCACATAGGCCGGCGGGTCGTAGCTCATCGCCACCGCCAGCGTGTCGTAGCCGCGTGCCTTGAACTTCTGGTGCGTGGCGACGATCTCGGGCATCTCCTTCACGCAGGTCGCGCAACTCGTGGCCCAGAAGTTCACGAGCATCACCTTTCCTTGCTGAGCCTTCAGCGTTGACGCGCTGCCGTTCAGCAACGTGTAGCCGACCTCGGGTGCCTTTTCGCGCGACGAGCATGCCGACAGCGTCAAGGCGCCGAGCGGGGCGGTTGCCAGCAGGCCGAGCGAAAGGGCAAGATGGCGTCGGCGTTCAATGTCCATGGAGGCTAAGGCAATGCAGCGCAGGCAGTTTACGATGAGGGCCAGTGGCCTGTTGGCCCTGACATGGAGCATTCAGCACCCGGCCTGGGCGGCGCTCGGCGGCCTGCTCAGCGAGACCGACGCCTCTGCGGGCGTCAAGACCGCGCTCGAGCGGGGCGCCACGGCGGCGGTCAGCCTGCTGGGCCGGCCGGACGGGTTCCTGAAGAACCCGAAGGTGATGATCCCCCTGCCGGGCGTACTGAAAGATGCCGCTCAGATCCTGAAGTTCAGCGGCCAGCAGAAAAAAGTCGATGAACTTGTCACGGCCATGAACCGCGCCGCCGAAGCCGCGGTGCCCGAGGCCCAGGCCCTGCTGCTCGACGCGGTGAAGTCGCTGACCGTGGCCGACGCGGTGAAGATCGTGCGCGGCAACGACACCGCGGTCACCCAGTATTTCTCGGGCAAGACCCGGGCGCCACTGGGCGAGAAGTTCCTCCCCATCGTGACCGAGGCGACCGAGAAGGTCTCGCTGGCCGACAAGTACAACGCCGTGGCCGGCAAGGCCAGCGGGCTGGGCTTGGTGAAGAAGGAAGACGCCAACATTCAGCAGTACGTGACCCGCAAGGCGCTGGATGGGCTCTACTGGATGATCGGCGAGGAAGAAAAGAAGATCCGAAAGGACCCGGTCGGCACCGGCAGCGACATCCTGAGCAAGGTGTTCGGGAAGGGTTGACCCGGCCGCGCCGATGCGCGGCCCGTACTCAGAGGGTGCGCGACAGCTCGAAGATCAGCGCGGAGGGCAGCGAGGCCAGCACGGCGTCTCGGCCGATGGTGGCGTGCTGCCGGCTGCCGTCCTGCGACAGCGTGAATCCGTTGCCTTCGGCGGCGATCTCGATGAAGACGAAATTGGGCAGGTCGGCCTCGACGTTGGCCCGCAGCTTCTCGAAGCGCGACCCGCCCAGGGACGATTCGTAGATCACCGCCTGCGGCAGCGCATCACGGCAGTACTCCTCAGCCTCGTCGATCGAGCTGACGAAGTCGACCACCAAGCCCATGTGTCGCGTGGCGTCTCGGATGTCGGAGCGCAGGTCGCGCTTCTGGGCCAATACCAGCACCTGCGCGCCGGCCAGGGGCTTGGAGTTGTCTGAGACGCCAAAGCCCTGGTCGATTTCGATCGCGGTGACGCCTTCGAGCTGCTCGCTCACCGTCTGCGGGAACTCGATGCTGACCGCGGTCACGCCCTCTGGCCCGTCCAGCCGCTCCAGCCCGAGTTTCAGCGCCCAGGCGATCTGCTGCACCAGGCGCCAACTGAGCGTGTCGAGGGCGTCTGCACCGTTGCCCACCTCGTGGTCGTTGCGGGCCACCACCATGGCGTCCACCTCGGCCGGTGGACGATGGCTGAAGTGGCAGCTCAGGCGGGCGTAGGGTGGCCAGGGTCGCAGGTCGATGCGGAACTCGACGTTGGCCTCGGCATGCTCGAGCATCCAATCCACCAGCGACTGCAGCAGTGAATGCAGCAAGGTGGCGTCGATGATCACGTCCACCGGTCGCATGGCCTGACGAACTTCCAGGCCCTTGGCGGAGATTTCGCGGCCACGTTGCAGCAGCACGTCGCGCGCCATCTGGGTCAGGCTCAGGGTTTCAGGCGATTGGCGGATGCGGCCCGACGCAAAGCGCGCCAGTTGCTGGCCCATCATGCCGACCCGGCGTGCCAGCTCGATCTCGTCGCGCAGGGCCTTCAGCCCGGGGCGGTCGATCTTTCCAGTGGCGGCCAGGGTGGTCACCCGCTCCAGTGCGCTGGACAAAGAGGCGCCGATTTCGCTGCCGATCTGTGCGATCAGGGCGCGGTAGTGTTCTTCATGGCCTTCCGGCGGCCACGGGTCGTGGGCGGCTCGCATCACGGGCGAAAGTCGGTCAGGCGCATTCATGGCGGTCGTGTCGTCGGGCACCTGGCGGCGTTGCCGAAGTGTGAACTCTTGCCCTAATGGTGACCGTTTGTGACTGAAGGTGTCCATCCCACAGTTGTTGACCGCAAGCCCCCGTCGCCGGGAAGTTCGTGAACTTCTTCGCGACGCGCCGCCCCTTGTGGAAAAACCACGGGCGGGTCGGGACGGCGCATTGAACGAGGACGAATTCGGCCATGCCTGCTCCAATGGGTGGGGACCGCGGTCGAGATAATGCGGCAATGCAACCCCGGCGTGTCAGACCCAGCCCCCCTTCGTCTGTCGATCTGCGGCGCTGCGCCTGGTGGGGGGTTGCTCTGGTGGCCGGCTGTGCGCCGGCGCTGGATTGGCGCGAGACGCGGCTGCCCGGGCCGGGCCTGGAGGCCACGTTCCCTTGCCGGCCGGTGGGGCAGACGCGCCAGATCGAGCTGGCGGGGCGCTCGGTGGCGATGCATCTGCACGGCTGCGAGACGGGTGGGCGTACCTTTGCGGTGGGCTGGGCAGATGTGGCTGATCCGTCGGCCGTCGGCCCGGCATTGCAGGCCCTTCATCGGGCCAGCGCCGCCAAGGCCGGGGGCCAGGTGGCCCGCCCTGTCGCTGACTGGACGGTACCGCGTGGCACCACACCGCAGGCGGCCGCGGGCCGCTGGCAA
This sequence comes from Pseudomonadota bacterium, assembly GCA_049322835.1. GTDB lineage: Bacteria > Pseudomonadota > Gammaproteobacteria > Burkholderiales > Burkholderiaceae_C > Ideonella. Next base: position 110,804 of record JBMOQN010000025.1, read on the forward strand.
CTGCGGGTGCTCGGGGTGGAAGGTGCTGCCCTGGTGTTGGATACCGCCGTCTTCGCCCGCGGCACCTGGGTGGTGCAGGCCAGCGTGATCGGCCCCGAGCGGGACCTCGGCGCAGCCGAGCCCTGGGCCCCTTTTTTCGATGGTCTGCGCTTCTCGCTCTGAGGCGCTGCTGAGCCCCGCCAGTCCCGCAATAATCCCGCTATGCCCGGTGTCGTGATCGTCGCTCATGCCCCGCTGGCCACCGCCTTGCAGGCCGTGGCCGGGCATGTCTTTGCTGAGCGCGCGAGGGCGATCCAGGCCGTGGACGTGGCCGCCGACTGGTCCGCCGAGCAGGCTGAGCGGGTGTTGCGCGAGTCGGTCGAGCGGGCTGCAGCCACCAGTCCCGGCGGCGAGGTGCTCATCCTGGCCGATGTCTTCGGCGCCACCCCCTGCAATGCGGCGCAGAAGGTGGCTGACGGCGCCCAGTGGCGGGTGGCCGCGGGAGTGAACGTGCCGATGCTGTGGCGCGCGCTGGCCTATGCCGATCTGCCGCTCGATTCTTTGCTGGAGCGGGCCCTGGCAGGCGGCACGCAGGGTGTGATGCCGGCCTCGCCGCAGCGCCCGCAGGACCAGACACTACACTCGCAGCCGCATGATCAAACGCTCCGTCACCATCAGCAATAAGCTGGGCCTGCACGCCCGCGCGTCAGCCAAGCTCACCAAGCTGGCAGGCGGTTACCAGTGCGAAGTGTTCATGAGCCGCAACGGGCGCCGCGTGAATGCCAAGAGCATCATGGGCGTCATGATGCTGGCAGCGGGGCTGGGCAGCGAGGTCGAGGTCGAGACCGAGGGGGCTGATGAGCAGGCCGCGATGGACGCGATCGTGGCGCTGATCAACGACAAATTCGGCGAGGGGCAGTGAGGCTGCCCCCGGCGGGCGTTCAGGCCGGCTGTTCGCCGAGGAAGTGCTTGCGGTAGCGCGCTGGCAGGTCCTGCAGGCGCAGCAGCAACGGCAGATCGGCGGTGTTGAAGTCGGGGTCCCAGGCGGGGGCGCCCAGCACCTTGGCGCCACAGCGCAGGTAACCCTTGATCAGTGCCGGCGGCTCGACCGCCAGGCTTTGGTCCAGCTCATCCACCGGCAGGGGAAGGCGCGGCCGCACCTGGTGTTCCACGCCCGCCAGATGGCTGTCGCGCAGCTGGGCCCAAAGGCTGGCTGCCGTGTGGCCGCCATCGCGCATGCCGACGCTTGCGCAGCCGACCATCGTGTCAAGCCGGTTGTTGCTCATGAATGCGGCCAGTGCGCCCCACAGCGCGAGGATCACACCGCCCGAGCGATGCTCCGGGTGCACGCAGGACCGGCCGAGTTCTGCCATGCGGTCACGCAGCGGCCGCAGGCGCGTCAAGTCGAATTCGGTGTCGCTGTAGTACCCGCCGGCGCGCTTTGCGGCGGCGGGGGTCAGCACGCGATAGGTGCCGATGACCTGCGCTGGCGCGTCGTTGCGGGGCAGTGTGCGCACCAGCAGGTGCTCGCAGAAGTCGTCGAACAAGTCCACATCGTGGCCAGCCGGCGCCGTCGGCGGCGGCGTGAGGCGCGCGCCCATCTCGCCCACGAAGACTTCGTGGCGCAGGCGCTGGGCGGCACGCACGTCGTCGGCGTGACGGGCCCAGAGCACTTCGAAGTCGCCCTCGCGCGCCGGCACGGGTGCCGGGGTCAGCACCGCACCGACCGTCGGCGTCTGTAGCGGGGCTGGGCGCTCCCCGCGGCCGATTCGGGGAGGCCGGCGGCCGAAGCCGAAGTCCAGCAGGCTGATCAGGGGCAGGGTGGGGCTGGGCAGTTCCTTCATGGCCCGAATGGTCGGTGCCTGGCGTGACCCGTGCATGACCAGGCGATGACGCAGGGATGACAGGTGTTCTTGCGCATTGGCCCGCTGCTACAGTGAAGCCATGAGCATCCAGGTCTTCGGTCAGCCCGTGTCCCGCGGTGTCGCGATCGGCAGGGCGGTGCTGGTCGCCTCGAGTCGCGTCGATGTGGCGCACTACTTCATCGACGAAGGGCAGGTCGAGGCCGAGGTGGCCCGTCTGCGCGATGCGCGCAACGAGGTGGCCGCCGAGCTGGTGGCCCTGAAGAGCGAGGTGCCCGAGGATGCGCATGCAGAACTCGTCGCACTGCTGGACGTGCATCTGATGTTGCTGCACGACGAACTGCTCGCTGACGCGACCAAGCAGTGGATCGTGGAGCGGCACTACAACGCTGAATGGGCCATGTCGGCCCAGCTCGAAGTCATCGCCCGCCAGTTCGACGAAATGGAGGACGAATACCTGCGCGAACGCAAGGCGGACCTGGAGCAGGTGGTCGAGCGCCTGCTGAAGGCCCTCTCGCGCCAGGCAGGGCCCAATGCACCTGCAGCCGGCAGCGCCGCACGCGACTTCGCCGGTGAAGACCCGCTGATCCTTGTGGCGGCAGACATCGCGCCAGCGGACATGCTGCAGTTCAAGCGCAGCGTCTTCACGGGCTTCGTCACCGACGTTGGTGGCCGCACCTCGCACACGGCGATCGTCGCCCGCAGCATGGACATCCCGGCGGTCGTGGGCGCGCGCGAGGCCAGCCGAATCGTGCGGCAGGACGACTGGCTGATCGTCGATGGTGATGCAGGGCTGCTGATCGTGAACCCTTCGCCCATCGTGCTGGAGGAATACCGTTTCCGACAGCGCCAGATCGAGCTGGAGCGCGCCAAGCTCAACCGCCTGCGGCACACCCCTTCGGTCACCCTCGATGGCCAGCCCGTGGAACTGCTGGCCAATATCGAGCTGCCCTCCGACGCGGCCGGGGTCGTCGGCGCCGGCGCGGTTGGCGTGGGGCTGTTTCGCAGCGAGTTCCTCTTCATGAACCGCGACGGAGAGCTGCCCGACGAAGATGAGCAGTTCGAAGCCTACCGCGCGGTGGTGCAGGGCCTTGGCGGGCTGCCGGTCACCATCCGAACCGTCGACGTCGGTGCCGACAAGCCTTTGGACCGCATGTCGGCCCACGAGCTGCGACACGAGCATTCGCTCAACCCTGCGCTCGGCCTGCGGGCGATCCGCTGGAGCCTGGCAGAGCCGGAAATGTTCGGCCGGCAGTTGCGCGCCATCCTTCGCGCCAGTGCCTACGGCAAGGTGAAGGTGCTCATTCCAATGGTGGCGCATCTGGGCGAAGCGGTGCAGATCCGCCAGGCACTGGAGCGGGCCAAGGCCGAGTTGCGCAAGGTGGGCCAGCCATACGCTGAAGTCGAACTTGGAGCGATGATCGAGATTCCTGCAGCGGCGTTGATGATGCCCAGTCTGTTGAAGCACTTCGACTTCTTCTCCATCGGCACGAACGACCTGATCCAGTACACCCTGGCCATTGACCGCGCCGACGAAGCAGTTGCCCACCTGTACGACCCCTGGCATCCGGCGGTGCTGCATCTGATTGAGCGCACCATCTCCGTGGCCAACGAAGCCGGCAAAGGTGTCAGTGTCTGCGGAGAAATGGCCGGAGACGCGGCTTTCACAGAGCTGCTCCTGGCCATGGGCTTGCGCAGTTTCTCGATGCACCCGGCACAGATCGCCTCGATCAAGCAGCGGGTGCTGCGCGCCGATGTGCGCGTACTGCGGAGCCAGGTGGGTGCTGTGCTGGCGGCTGACGCGCCGCAAGATGCCTGCGCCAGCCTGATGAGGCCGCGCCTGCATTGATCTTCCGAGCAGGGCTTGCGGCGGCAGGAAAAGTGGTGCTATAGTCGTGGGCTTCGCTGATCGCTACGGCGGTCGCAGCAAGCGGCGCAAAGGGCAGGTGCTCTCAGTGTCGCAAGCTGACCGGTTCAAAAACTGGAGCGAAAGCGCAAAAGGCAGAGCGCTTGACAAGGTTATTAAAGCAAGTCAAAATCCTCCTTCTTTGCTGATCACTGATCAGCAGCGCGAAAAGACAAAGTCTGACGCGACGTTCTTTAAAAATTCACAGCCGATAAGCGTGGGTGTTTGAAGTTGGATGCTTGCTGCTCGCAAGGGTGGCGAGTCGAAAGACTTTAAATGCTCATGGAAGTGAAGTTCACTTCAATTCTTTGAGCGAAA
>JBMOQN010000026.1:0-13596 GCA_049322835.1 Pseudomonadota bacterium
CTTGGAGAACTACCTCGGCTGGTTCCGAGCCCTCGACCGCTTGCCCGGCAACGCCTCCCGCCCGGCGCAACTGCTGACTCTGGCGCTCGGCCGCTGAAACCGTCCTCAGTTAACGCGCAAAGCGCCATAAGAAAAGCCCGCAGCCATGGAGGTGGCGGCGGGCTCGCTTCCGGACATTGCCCGCTCGATCATTCTGAGCGGCAACGACGGCTTTCTCGGCACCGGGTGACGGGTTCCCGTGGCTCCGCCCAATGTGCGGCCGGTTTCGTGCGTCGATAAAAGAGATTGTGCCTGCAACCGGCCAGGCCAATCGGTGGAACAGGGGCCTCAAGCCCCCCCAGTTCGCAACAGCTTGTCGCGCGCAGCTCCCAGCAGGGCCCGCGAGTACCAGGCGTGGAAACCTAGCAGCGCATGGAACAGCCACCCCATGCCGCGCGACCGCCCGCTCGCATCGACACGCGGCACCACCGCCGAGCCGAAGTGCAACCGTGTGCCGTTGCCGCTGGGCGCCACCATCAGCCAGGATCGGGTGCTGCCGGCCATGTCGCACATCAGCAGCTGGCCGGGTGCCCGGGCCTCCACCGTCCACGCCGAGAAGCGGTCGCGTTCGCCCCGCCCCAGCTCGCCGGCCTCGTCGTCGTTCGAGGGGCGTCGCGCCAGCCAGCCGAGCAACCGCCGTTCCGCCTTGAAGAGCCGGCCTGTGTAGAAGGCCTCGACGTAGGTGGCGAGCGGCACCTCGCCAGGCACCTCGGTGACGTAGCAATCGGCAAAGCCGCCTTCGCCCGCATAGCGGCCCAGCAGGGCCTGCGCCGGCAACGGCGCCGCTTCGATGCTCATTCGGATGGCCTTTCGGAGGAAAGCCGCGCCACCGCCGCGGCCAGGTTGATGCGGGCCTGCGCTTCGAGCGCCTCGTGCGCGGGCGGCGTCTGGTAGAGGCGCTCGCGCTGCAGGAACTGCAGCAGCACCTCGCGCCGCTTCTGGCGGTACAGGGCCTCGGGCACCCAGGCGTACTCCAGGCGCACGTCGTGGTCGTAGGTGTCGAAGCGTGCGGTCGGCGCGCCGAGCACCGCCAGGTCGATGTCGATCAGCAGGCGCTCGTCGGCGGAGCGGGCGGGCGCGTCGTGGCAGGTGGCCATGATGAGCGCCTCGACCCGCTGTGCTGCGGCCTCGCTGCAGCCCGCGTCGCGCAAGGTGCGCAGTGCCCAGTCGGCGCTGCGGCGCTCGTTGTCCTTGGCCTGCGGGTCGTAGACCGCGTCGTGGTACCAGATGGCCAGGGCCACCTCGCCCGGGCGCTCGGCCTGGCCGCGCCAGGCCGCCCAGCGCGCCAGGCACTCGGCCAGGTGGCGGGTGTCGTGGTAGTGGCGCTGCGGCGCGCTCCAGGCGGCGAGCAGCGCGCCCAGCTCGCCCGCAGGCGGCTGGGCACCGAGCAGTTGCCAGGTCGCCAGCCAGTGGGCTTCGAACGCCGCCGGGTCGGGTGATTCGCTCATGCGGTTTGGGGGCCGGATTGAATGCCGCCGCGATTGTCCACGCCCGGCTTAACCCCACTCGCCCGGCCGGCCCGTAGAAGCCATGTCACCAACCTTGAACATGGATCGCCCCATGCCACACGACCTGCCAGCCCCTGCCCCCTCCCCGGCGCCCGGTCGCCGCCACGTCCTTTGCACCATCGCAGCCGCCCTCGCCGCTGCCGCCTGGGGCACCCCCGGGCCAGCCCACGCGCTGGGCCGTCGCGTCGACGTGGCGGTGATCGACCGCGACACCGGCGAGACGCTCACCGTCTACCCCCACCAGGGCCGCCACTACATTGCCGGGCGGCCCGGCGCGCGCTACGCCATCCGCGTGGTCAACCGCACCGGCGGCCGCGTGCTGGCGGTGGTTGCAGTCGATGGTGTCAACGTGGTCACCGGGCAGACTGCCGCCTGGCACCAAAGCGGCTATGTGCTCTCGCCTTGGCAGCACTACGACATTGCCGGCTGGCGCAAAAGCAACGACGAGGTGGCCGCATTCGAGTTCACCGCACTGCCCGACTCCTACGCCGCGCGCACCGGCCGACCGCTCGATGTGGGCGTGATCGGCGTAGCGGTCTTCGCCGAGCGGCACCCGCCGCCCCCTCCCCCGCCCATGCCCATGCCGGAGCCCGCGGAGATCGGCCGCGCCGAGTCGCGCCGCGCACCCAGCGCCGCCGCTGCCGACTCGGGCGCCGCCGCCAAGGCGGCTGCCGCCGAAAGCGTGGCCTCGCGCCAAGCGGCCGAGCGGCTGGGCACCGGTCATGGCGCGCGCGAGCACTCGCAGGTCACGCACACTGCCTTCGAGCGCAGCAGCACGCGCCCGCTGGAGCTGGTGAGTCTGCAGTACGACCGCCAGGAGAACCTGGCGCGCGCCGGAGTGATCCCACTGGTGAGCGTGGTCTACCCGCGCCCGCGGCCCTTCCCGCGCTCGGCGCCGGACCAGGGCTACGTGCCCGACCCGCCCGCGCGCTGAGGGCGTGGCCGGGCGCTGCCTGCCGGCAGAGCCTGTTCACGGCGCGCCTACGGCTCCGGTTTGAACTTGGCACCCACGGCGGTCACGTCATCGATCTTCACCGTGCAGCTGCGCTTCTTGCCGCTGCACGCGCCCGACCAGCCGGCGAAACGCCAGCCCGCTTTCGGCTTGGCCTTCAGCGTCACCTCGGTGCCGAAGGCGAAGAGCTCGTCGCAGTCCTTGCCGCAGGCCACACCGGCCGGCGAGCTCACCACCTTGCCGTTGCCGCTGGCAGCGACGTACAGGCCGAAGGGGTCGTCGATGTCGTGGGCCTCGGAGCCCCAGTCGGCGTGGTTGGCCCGGCCGCTGTTCGTCAGGCGGCGCACCGGCGGGGGCGTGGCCGGGCGCTTGCGCGCGGCCTTCGCCTCGGGCGGCAGCACCGGCGGCGCCGGCATCGCATAGATGTCGAACCCGCCGTCGCGCGTGCTGGAGAAGACGATCTCGGTCCCGTCGGGCGACCAGTCGGGGAACATGTCGTCGGCCGGGTGCTGCGTCAGGTTGGTCAGGCCCGAGCCATCGCGGTTCATCGCCCAGATCTCCCAGGGCTCGCAGCAGGTCTCGTTCCACTGGCTCATGAACACGATCTTGCTGCCGTCGGGCGACCAGTCCGGGTCGCGGTCTTCGTGATGGCGGCCCGGCGGCGCGGTCAGGATCTGCTCGCTCTCGCCGGTGGGTGACACGGTGATGATCTCCCAGGCGCCCCAGCCGTCCCAGGTGGGCCGTACGCCGGCGAAGGCGATCAGCCCACCGTCGGGCGACCAGGCCGGCTCCAGCTCGTCATAGTCGCTGTGCGTCAGGTTCACGGCGGTGGCCGTGTCCAGGTCGTGCACGAAGATGTCGAACTGTGCAGTGATGAAGTCGCCCGGCACGTTCCTCACGAAGGCGAGCTGGGTGCCACCCGGCGACCAGGAGGGCCCGAACTGCCAGCCCGGCTCGTGGGTCAGGTTGACCTGGTTGCTGCCGTCCTCGGCCATCACCCACAGGTCCTGCAGGTAGTCCTCGCCCCGGGTGAAGGCGATCTTCGACCCGTCGGGCGACCAGACCGGGCCGGTCTCGGACTGGTCCGGCGTGTTGGTGATGTTCAGCGCGTTGGCACCGTCGCCGTCCATGGTCCAGATGTCGCACTGGTACACGTTGTTGGTGTAGCCGCAGACGGTGTAGGCGATGCGCCCATTGACGTTGATGTCTTTCGGCGTCGCCCCGAGCGCCGGGCCCGCGAGCATCAGCCCGGCCAGGCAGGTCAGCAGGGCACGGGGGTCGGACGGCGAGTGCAGGCGTGGCATATCGGTACTCCTGGGTGGGTTTGCCACAGAGGCGCGCAGGGCGCCGCTGATACAGCGACCGGCGCCGTTCGGCCAGGCCGAGGGACCCGGCCGGCGCGCTGGGTCACTGCTCGCCGCGCCGGGCGAGCGCCTCGTCGACCGCGCCGAGCAGCTGCTCCACGTCGATCGGCTTGGTCAGATAGCTGAAGTAGCCCGCCGCCAGGCCAGCCTGCACCTCGCCGCTGGTGGCGCTGGCGGTCAGCGCGATGACGGGAATGTGCGCAGTGCGCGGGTCGGCCCGCAGCAGGGCCTGAACCTGCGGGCCGCTGAGGCCCGGCATGTTGTTGTCGAGCAGGATCAGGTCGGGCTGCAGGTCGCGCGCCAGGCGCACACCGTCGTCCCCATTGTCGGCGGCGAGGACACGGACCTGCGGACGTCGACGCAGGACCTCCATCACGAGCAATTGGCTCGGCGCGTGGTCATCCACCGACAGCACCGTCGCCACGCCGGCCGTGGCGGGACTCGGCGTGGCCGCCTTCGACACCGCCCGGGACGGCGCGGCCGGCAGCGTGGCCGGCACCGGCGGCAGCTCGATCCAGAACACACTGCCCTCCCCGGCCCGGCTGCGGGCGCCGATGCGGCCCCCCATCATCTCCACCAGGTGCCGGGTGAGCGCCAGGCCGATGCCGGTGCCTTCGATCCGGCCGCGTTCCTGCCCGAGCCGGTTGAAGGGCTCGAACAAGCGTTCGAGCTGGGCCTCGTCGAGGCCGATGCCGGTGTCACTTACCTCGATGCGCAGTCCGCCATCCACAACGGGCACGCAGCCCACTTCGACCCGGCCTTGCAGGCGGTTGTACTTGATCGCGTTCGACAGGAGGTTCAGCAAGGTCTGCTTCAGCCGCGCACGGTCGGCCCAGACCTCTTCGGCGCAATGCACCGACAGGACGACCTTGACACCGATGGTCTGCGCCAACGGCGCGAGCATGGCGGCGCACTCGTCGAGCAGCGGCCCCAGCGCGACCGGCTCGGGCTGCAAGCTCACGCGGCCAGCCTCGATCTGCGCCAGGTCCAGCACGTCGCTGATCAGGCCCAGCAGGTGCCGCCCCGCTTCCACGATGTGGCCCACATAGCCGGCGTGCACCTCGGGGGTCAGCGCCGCGCCACCAGCCCCCAGCAGTTGGCCGAAGCCGATCACCGCGTTCAGGGGCGTTCGCAGCTCGTGGCTCATGCTGGACAGGAACTCCGACTTGGCCCGGTTGGCGCTGTCGGCAGCCAGGCGGGCCTGCTCCAGCGCCTGGTTCGAATGCTCCAGCGCGGCCGTGCGCTCCTGCACCCGGCGCTCCAGCCGGTCGTTGAGCTCCTGCACCTCGCGCTGGCGCTCGGCCAGCGCCGCTTCGGCCCGCACGCGCTCGGTCACATCGACCGGGCAGACCAGGCGCACACGCCGGCCCTGGAACACGAGCTCCTGCGAGTTGATCTCGACGTGGATCAGGCTGCCGTCGCTGCGCAGGTGCCGGAAGACGCCCGAATTGCGGCTCGCCGGCGGCGTGGTGCGGACGGACTCCATCACCCGCGCAATGTCTTCCGGCGGGCGGATCTCCAGGATGGTCTTGGCGCAGAACTCCGCGTGGCTGTAGCCGTAGCTGCGCTGCGCAGCCTGGTTGGCATCGACGATCTGCAGCGTCTGCAGGTCGTAGATGAACAGGGGCAGCGGGTTGGCTTCGAAGAGGAAGCGGCGGTCGCCTTCGGGCGGCAACCAGGCCGTTTCGCCGCCGCCGGGCGTTGTCGCGCCGGCCCCAGGTGGGGGCGGTGCTGAAGGGGCGCGCGGAAGATCGGCCATTGTCGAAACCAGTCTAGCCCGCCCGCGGATCCGTCGTTGTGGACGGCGGATCTACATTGACATTCAGCCGTTTGCAGGTTTCGGCTGGAACAATCCAGCTCGATGGGCTCGCCCCATTGGCCCATGCGGTACCGCCATTGCCTGTGCGTCGTGATCTCGGAAGCCGGCCTCTACATCCGCCCGATGCACCCGTTCCGCTCCGGCAGCCACGCCCTGCTCGTGCCTTGGCAGTGCTTCGAGTCGGTGACCGAGAAGCAGCTGCTTTCGACCCGCGTGGTGGTTCTGCGGGTGGCGGGCCACTGGCCAGTGATTTCGTTGCCGGGACCTGTCGGCCAGCTCGCGAAGCAAGCCCACCTGGCGGCCGTGCCCTCGGTCTGACGGGGCCCCCCCACCTTGTTCACCGGCGCAGGGGAAAAGCCTGTGGACAACCCGTGACCGCTTCGTGACGACCCTTGTGCCCACTGGCTCGGCGACAGATTGCCCAAAGAACAGGCACCCGTGCCGTAACGCCCGGTTGCCGATATTGCGCCGTGCCGAACCGCATGGCCCCCTTCGCGGCGAGGCGGCTGGCTAGCATGGCGGCTCATCGGTGGTCACCTTCGAAGGAACCTGCCATGTCCAAGAACCGGCGCAAGTGGGCCGCCTCGGCCTGCTTCCTCACCCTCGCTGCTACCGCCTGGGCCGCCCCGGGGCCGGACGTGACCGTCGACGCCGCCGCCGGCCTGCACACCATCAGCGCTGACATCTACGGCATGAACTTCGCGCCCGAGGCGCTGGCCAAGGAGTTGGCCCTGCCCGTGCGTCGCTGGGGCGGCAACCGCACCACGCGCTACAACTGGCACATCGACGTCGACAACACCGGCAGCGACTGGTTCTACGAGAACATCCCCAACCCGCTGCCGGCCGACGGACGCACCCTGCCGGAGGGCTCGGCCGCAGACCGCTTCGTCGAGCAGGACAGGCGCACCGGCACGAAGACGCTGATGACGTTGCCGATGAGCGGTTGGGTGGCCAAGCGCCGGCCGCCGGGCGACAACCACCCCTACGACTGCGGCTTCAAGGTCAGCCGCTATGGCGCGCAGCAGCAGACCGACTTCTGGGACAACGACTGCGGCAACGGTGTGCGAACGGACGGCTCGCCGGTGACCGGCAACGACCCGGCCGACACCAGCGCGAGCGTCGGCCCGGCCTTCGTGCAGGACTGGGTACGCCACCTCGTCGCCCACTACGGCAAGGCCAACGCCGGTGGCGTGAAGTTCTACAACCTCGACAACGAGCCCGAGCTCTGGCGCCACACCCACCGCGACATCCGCCCGCAGCCGCTGGGCTACGACGAGCTGCGCGACCGCACCGTGCAGTACGCCGCCGCAGTGAAGGCCATCGACCCCGGCGCGAAGATCCTCGGGCCGGCCAGCTGGGGCTGGACGGCTTACTTCTACTCCGACCTCGACACCTACCCGGGCGGCGACTGGTGGAACGACCCCAAGGACCGCAAGGCGCACGGCAACGTGCCGCTGGCCGAGTGGTACCTGCAGCAGATGCGCGCTCACGAGCAGGCAACCGGCCAGCGTGTTCTCGACTACCTCGACGAGCACTACTACCCACAGGCCAGCGGCGTGTTCTCGAACGACACGAGCGTGGCCACCAACGCGCTGCGGCTGCGCGCGACGCGCTCGCTGTGGGATGCCAGCTACGTGGACGAGAGCTGGATCAACGAGCCGGTGCAACTCATCCCGCGCATGCGGGGCTGGGTGGCCACGAACTACCCCGGCACCCGGCTGGCCATCGGCGAATACAACTTCGGTGCGCTGCACCACATCAACGGCGCGCTGGCACAGGCCGATGTGCTGGGCATCTTCGGCCGCGAGGGGCTGCACCTGGCCACGCTGTGGTCCCCGCCGGCTGCGAGCGACCCCGGGGCCTTCGCCTTCCGCATGTACCGCAACGTGGACGGCGCAGGCGGCAAGTTCGGCACCCATGGCGTCAAAGCCACCAGCGCCGACCAGGGCAAGCTCTCGGTCTATGCCGCACGGCGCGGGCCGAACGGGCCGCTGACGCTGATGGCGATCAACAAGTCGGGCACCGCGCTGACCAGCACGGTGACCCTGCAGAACTTCCCCGCCGCGGCCAAGGCCAAGGTCTGGCGCTATTCACCCGCCAACCTGACGGCCATCCAGGCCCTGGCCAAGGTGCCGGTCACCGGGGGCGTGATCAACGCCGAGCTGCCCGCCGACTCGATCACGATGGTCCTGGTGCCGGTGAAATAGCCCTGCCGGCGACACCACTATCATGGCGGCCGGATGTCGTCGCCTGCCTGCCAGTTCCGCCGTGCGCTCGCCGGCCTTGCCCTGCTCGGTGCCGCGCTGGCCGCAGGCGCCGCGCCGGCCTCGGCGCCACCATCACCGGCCGATTCCGGGGTGCTGCGCAAGATCCGCGACACCGGGCTGATCGTGCTCGGCCACCGCGTCACCTCGGTGCCCTTCTCGTACCTGGACGCGCGGTTGCGCCCGGTGGGTTACTCGATGGACCTGTGCCAGCGCGTGGTCGACACGGTGCGCCAGCGCCTGGGCCTGCCCGACCTGGAGGTGAAGCTGGTCACTGTCAGCTCGGCCACCCGCATGCCGCTGGTGGCCAACGGCACGGTGGACCTGGAATGCGGCGTCACCACCAACACCGCCGAGCGCCAGAAGACGCAGGCTTTCTCGGTCACCACCTTCGTCGCGGCCAGCCGGCTGCTGGCCAAGAAGGAGAACGAGATCCGCACGCTCGACGATCTGCGCGGCAAGCCCGTGGCCTCGACCATCGCCACCACGAGTTTTCGCTACCTCAACAGCGTCAACGAATCGCGCCGGCTGGACATGAAGATCCTGGCCGGCCAGGACGACACCGACGCCTTCCAGATGGTGCAAACCGACCGCGCCCTCGCCTTCGCGATGGACGACGTGCTGCTCAAGAGCCTGCAGGCCAATGCGGCCAACCCGGGCGACTACAGCATTTCCGATGAGGCGCTGACGGTGGAGCCCTACGGCATCGGCCTGCCTCGTGACGACCCCGGCTTCAAGCATCTGGTCGACGGCGTGCTGGCCGAGCTCTACCGCAGCGGCGAGATCCACGCGATCTACCGCAAGTGGTTCCAGTCGCCGATCCCGCCCAAAGGCATCAACCTGCAGCTGCCGATGAGCGAGCCGCTCAAGCGCGCGATCGCGAACCCGACCGACTCGCCAGACCCGCAGGTGTATCGCTGACGCCCGGCGACGGGGTACCGTCGCCACCCTCCGCGAGGCTTCGCGGTCGCTCCGGAGCGGCCGTGCGCTGGCCGCGTGCGGCGGTTCAGCCGGGCTGCCGGAACCGGTCAACGTCGATGTCGTGCCGGTGCAGCTTGTCGTAGAGCGTCTTTTTCGCGATGCCCAGCGACTCCATGACCTTGGGCATGCGGCCCTGGTGGTTGCGCAGCGCCTGCTCGATCAGCGCCTTCTCGACCTTGTCCATCTGCTGGGCCAGGGTGACCGGCGCGACGCCGGCGGTCGGCGTGGTCAGCTCGCCGATCTCGAGCACGAAGCGGTCGGCGGCATTGCGGATCTCGCGAACGTTGCCGGGCCAGTCGTGGGCCATCAGCTCGCGCAGCTTCTCGGGGGTGAGTTCCGGCGGGGCGAGGCTGTAACGCGCGCTGGCCTGGGCGGCGAAGTGCTCGAAGAGCAGCGGCACGTCTTCGCGCCGCTCGCGCAATGGCGGCAACTCCAGCACCGCCACGTTGAGCCGGTAGTAGAGGTCGCCGCGGAACTTGCCTTCGTCGCTGAGGGCGCGCAGGTCGCACTTGGTGGCCACCACCACGCGCACGTTGATCGGCACCTCGTCGTTTGAGCCCAGGCGCTCGATCTTGCGCTCCTGCAGGATGCGCAGCAGCTTGATCTGCATCTGGATCGGCATGGTCTCGATCTCGTCGAGCAGCAGCGTGCCGCCGTTGGCGTGCTCGATCTTGCCGATGCGACGCTTGGCCGCGGAGGTGAAGGCGCCCGGCTCGTGGCCGAAGAGCTCGCTCTCGAACAATGTCTCGGGCAGGCCACCGCAGTTGATGGCCACGAAGTTGCGGTCGCGCCGGTTGCTCTGATCGTGCAGGCAGCGCGCGACCAGCTCCTTGCCGGTTCCCGTCTCCCCCAGGATCATCACGTCGGCCGAGGTGTCGGCCAGGCGCACGATCTTGCGCCGCAGCTCCTGCATCACAGGCGAGTTGCCCAGCAGCACCGATTCGATCCCGCTGCGCTTCTGCAGCTGCGCCCGAAGGTCGTCGAGCGCCACACGCAGCACCCGCTTGTCCAGCGCGCGCACCACTGTCTCGACGAATCGCTCGGGCGCGAAAGGCTTCTCGATGAAGTCGTAGGCGCCCGCCCGCATGGCCCGCACCGCCATCGACACGTCGCCGTGCGCGGTGATCAGCACCACCGGGATGCCGGCATCGGTGGCGACCACGTGTTCCAGCAGTGACAGGCCGTCCATGCCCGGCAGGCGAACGTCGGTCACGACAATGAGCTGCGCACCTGCGGCGATGTGCGGCAACGCTTCCTCGGCGCTCGCACAAGGGAACACCTCCAGTCCGGCCAGCTCCAGCGTCTGGGCCAGACTCATGCGCACCGGTGGGTCGTCCTCGACGAAGAGAACCCTGAACCCTTCAAACATACGTCTCCTTGTCGGCGGGCTCGTCGGCCGAAGTGCCGGCCGCGCCCAGGTCGAATTCGAACACCATGCCGGCGCGCTCGCCGCGGCGTGCGCGCAGCGTGCCACCGAACTCGCGCACGATCTTCGACGAGATCACCAGGCCCAGCCCCAGGCCCTGCCCGGCCGGCTTGGTGGTGAAGAAGGGTTCGAACAACCGGTCGATGTGCTCGTCGGCGATGCCCACGCCGCTGTCGGCCACCTGCACCAGCACGCGCCCCTCTTGCGCCGTGGCATTGATCTCCAGGCGCCTGTCCGGCAGGCCGGCCATCGCGTCCAGCGCATTGCCGACCAAGTTCAACAGCACCTGTTCCAGGCGGTTCGTGTCGCCACGCACGCGCAGCGCTGGCGGCACCTGTACCTGCACCGTCACCCGCTCGGCCCTCAGGCGGTGGTCCATCAGCACCAGCACGTTGCCCACTGCGGCGAAAAGGTCGACCGACTCGCCGGCGCCACCGCCCTTGCGAGCGAAGGACTTCAGCTGGTTGGTGATGCGGCCCATGCGCTCGGCCATGTCGTCGATGGCCTTGAGGTTCTCTGCCACGGTCTTCGTGCGACCGCTTTCGAGCAGCAGCATGGTGTTGCGCGACAAGGCCCGCAGCGCGGTCAGCGGCTGGTTGATCTCGTGCGAGATGCCGGCCGACATCTGGCCCAGCACGGCCAGCTTGCCGGCCTGCATCAGCTCGTCCTCGGCTTGCAGGCGCTGGGCGATCTGGCGCTTGAGTTCGTCGTTGGTGGTGCGCAGCTCGCGGGTGCGCTCGTCGACCTGGCGCTCGAGCTGGTCGTGCGCCTGCTGCAGCGCGTTGCGGGCCCGGAAGAGCTGGCGCATCGCGCGCCGACGGTGCAGGATGTAGAGCGCCGCCAGGCCGAGCACGGCGCCGACGGCACCCCCGCCCCAGGCGGCGTAGCGGGCCTGGCGCCACACGTCCGACGGGTCGGACAAGGCCACCAGCCGCACCGCCAGCGGCACCACCGGCCGCTCTTGCGCGAGGTGCAGGCTGTGGCCGGCGCTCTGCACATCGGCCAGGCGCACGACCGTCGAGCCGCCATCGGCGGCTTCCTCGACCGACATGCCCAGCGGCGCCAGCGTGGCGCCGGCATAGCGGCCCGAGGCCTTGAGCTTCTCGACATCGAACGAGCCGAGCATGCGGTACTTCCAGGCCGGCACCGACGACATGATGACGACGTCGTTCTGGTCCACCACCAGCAGCTTCTCGCTCTGCGAACGCAGCGCCAGGTCGACCCAGGTCGCCTCCAGCGGCGCGAGGCTGACCTTGACCACGATGTGACCGCGGTAGCCACCGCCCCGACGCACCGGCTGGACGAAATAGAAGTCGGTCGTGCCGTCCGCCTCGTTGGACGCGAAGAAGTCGGCGGCGTCCTCGCCGAGCTGGCGAACCGCCTCGGGCAGCGGGGTGCGGCCACCCGGCACACCCCCGCCCCGGCTCTGGTAGCCATTGCTGCCGGCCAGGGCCTCGCCGTCGGCAGAGGTGACGAAGATCAGGATGGAGCCGGCCCGCACATTCACCCGGGCCAGTTTCAGGCGAGCCTGCTGCTGAAGCTGAGCGTTGTGCGGGTCGTCGAGAAGGGCCTGCACGTCCTCGTCGATCGCGATCAGGCTCGGCAGGTAGGCATAGCGCGCCAGCTCGGTCTCGAGCGTGGTGGCGTAGAGCTCCAGCCGCTCGTTGGCCACCGCGGCCAGCTGCGCGAGCCCGCTGCGCTCGCTGACCCTGTAGCCCATGGCCATGCCCAGCAGCACCAACAGCACCGTGAGCGCCGCCAGCCATTGCGGCGCGGCGCGTGTGAGCGCCTGGGGCCAGGAGTCGGAAGCGGTCGACATGAGGCACCGTAGTGTGCCCAACTCGTGCCCGGGTGTGGGTCGCGCGAGGCGATTGGCACCGCGATTTCGGTGCATCCGAAGCACCGCGCCAACACGGCGAACTCGTCTGCCTGCAAGGCAGTGCGGAAATCCACACCGCCGGTTTTGGGGCCTGTGTGGATTTCCGCCCTGTTTGCAGGGCTCATGAACACATGCACGGCCGAAAGCGGTGTTTTCGGCCACTTTTCGTGCGTGCTTACCCGAACAAAAAAGTGGTTGGCACAGGCCGTGCTCTATGGACTGCCGTTGCCGACGAAGCGCGGCTGGAGAGAGACCAACTTCATGGACATATTCGTACAACAGATCATCAACGGCCTGGTGCTGGGGAGCATGTATGCGCTGGTGGCGCTGGGGTACACGATGGTGTACGGGATCATCTCGCTGATCAACTTTGCGCACGGCGAGATCCTGATGGTGGGGGCGCTGACGAGCTGGACGGTGGTGACGCTGCTGGCGGACTCGGGGCTGCCGGGGTGGGTGCTGCTGGTGATCTCGCTGGTGATCGCAGTGGTGGTGTGCTCGGCGCTGAACTACACGGTCGAGAAGATCGCGTACCGGCCCTTGCGCAACGCACCGCGGCTGGCGCCGCTGATCACCGCGATGGGCATGAGCCTGCTGCTGCAGACGCTGGCCATGATCATCTGGAAGCCGGCCCCCAAGCCCTACCCCCCGCTGCTGCCGCAAGACCCGCTGTTCCTGTGGGAAGCCGGCCCGGTGATCACGCCCACGCAGATCGTGATCCTGGTGACCACGGTGGTGGTGCTGGGCCTGCTGCTGTGGCTGGTCAACAAGACCAAGCTCGGCCGCGCGATGCGCGCCACGGCCGAGAACCCGCGGGTGGCGGGCCTGATGGGCGTGCGCCCCGACCACATCATCTCGGCCACCTTCGTCATCGGCGCCACGCTGGCGGCCATCGCCGGGATCATGTGGGCGATGAACTACGGCACCGTGCAGCACTCGATGGGCTTCCTGCCGGGGCTGAAGGCCTTCACCGCGGCGGTGTTCGGCGGCATCGGCAACTTGACCGGCGCCATGGTCGGCGGCGTGCTGCTGGGCCTGATCGAGGCCATCGGCGCGGGCTACCTCGGCGACCTGACCGGTGGCGTCTTCGGCAGCCAGTACGTCGAGATCTTCGCCTTCCTGGTGCTGATCCTGGTGCTCACGCTGCGGCCTTCCGGCCTGATGGGCGAACGCGTCGCGGACCGGGCTTGAGGAGACTTCCATGCAAGACATGAACAAACAGACCAAGCTGGTCGTCTTCCTGCTGGCCGGGCTGGCGCTGCTGGCGCTGCCCTTGATCGCGGGCCAGTTCGGCCAGGGCTGGGTGCGCATCATGGCGCTGGCGCTGCTGTACGTGATGCTGGCCTTGGGCCTGAACATCGTGG
>JBMOQN010000027.1:0-13265 GCA_049322835.1 Pseudomonadota bacterium
GGCTACCCCTCCAGCCGCTGCTGGAACACCAGCCCCGCGTGCTCGCGCAGCGCGTGGAAGCGGATCTTCGGCCAGTTGCCCTCGATGGCGCGCAGCTCGGCGGCGTACTCCAGCAGCAGCGTCGGCGCGTTCACCGCGTCGTAGGCGATGCGGTGGCTGTTGCCGTCGATGAAGCGCTTGAGCTCGGCCTCGTCGGCAGCGGCCCCCTGGCCGGTTTCGCAGGTGATCCATCGCGCCACGTTGTAGCGGGCCGGGGTGACGCGGGCCTTCACGCCGTATTCGTGCTCCAGCCGGTGCGCGACCACCTCGAATTGCAGCTGCCCGACCGCACCGAGCAGCAGCACCGTGCCCAGGATGGGCCGGAAGACCTGGATCGCACCTTCCTCCCCCAGCTGCGTCAGGCCGGCGCGCAGCTGCTTGGTCTTCAGCGGGTCGGCCACCTCGACCGAGCGGAACAACTCGGGCGCGAAGAAGGGCAGGCCGGTGAACTGCAGCGCCTCGCCTTCGGTGAGGGTGTCGCCCAGTTGCAGCACGCCGTGGTTGGGGATGCCGATGATGTCGCCGGCGTAGGCCTCGTCCAGCAACTCGCGCTTCTGGCTCATGAAGGTGACGACCGTGTTGGGCCGCAGCTCCTTGCCCGAGCGCACCACCTTCATCCGCATGCCGCGCTCGAACTTGCCCGAGGCCACGCGCAGGAAGGCGATGCGGTCGCGGTGGGCCGGGTCCATGTTGGCCTGGATCTTGAAGACCACGCCGGTGAACTTCGGCTCGTCGGGCTCGACCGTGCGCTGGATGGCGCTGCGCGCACCGGGCGACGGGGCCAGGTTCACCAGCGCGTCGAGCACCTCCTGCACGCCGAAATTGTTGACCGCCGAGCCGAAGAACATCGGCGTCTGCTGTCCGGCCAGGAAAGCCTGCTCGTCGAAGGCCGGTGCGGCTTCCTGCACCAGCTCGATCTCGCCGGCGGCCTGCTCGTAGGCGGCACCGAAGCGGTCTTTCAGCGTTGGGTTGCCGATGCCTTCGACGATCTCCTCGGTGCCGGCGATCCGGTCTTCGCCGGGGGTGAAGACGCGCATCTGGTCCTTGCGCAGGTCCAGCACGCCGCCGAAGAACTTGCCCATGCCGACCGGCCAGGTGAAGGGCACGACCGTCATGCCCAGCTCGCGCTCGATCTCGTCCATCAGCGCCAGCGGCTCCTGCACCTCGCGGTCCATCTTGTTGACGAAGGTGAGGATGGGCGTGTTGCGCGCGCGGCAGACCTGCAGCAGGCGCCGCGTCTGCGGTTCGACACCGTTGGCCGCGTCGATCACCATCAGCGCCGCATCGACCGCGGTCAGCACCCGGTAGGTGTCTTCCGAGAAGTCCTGGTGGCCCGGCGTGTCCAGCAGGTTGATGGTGCAGTCGCGGTACTCCATCTGCATCACCGACGAGGCCACCGAGATGCCGCGCTGCTTCTCGATCTCCATCCAGTCGCTGGTGGCGTGGCGGCTGGCCTTGCGCGCCTTCACCGAGCCGGCGATCTGGATCGCGCCCGAGAACAGCAGCAGCTTTTCCGTCAGCGTGGTCTTGCCGGCGTCGGGGTGGGAAATGATCGCGAAGGTGCGCCGGCGGCGCACGTGCGGCGTGAGGTCGGAAGCCATGGTCGGAAGGGGCGCAGGCCACGCGGCGCAGCGGGCAGCCGGCGCGGCAGGGTGGGCCGCCCCGGCGGGCGGCAAGCCCCCGATTATCGGCGCTGGCCTGTCTGCCGTCCCCCTAGGTCCGCAGGCGGGGGCTGGCGCGCGAGCGGCTAAGCTGCGCCGCGTTCCGCGGCGTGCTGCCGCTTCACCACCCTCGAGGATCCCCGTTCCCCATGCGCACTTTGCACTGGACCCTGATCACCACCGCCTGTGTGCTGGCGCTCGCCGGCTGCAAGAAGAAGCCCACCGAGGCCGAGACGGCCGCCGCCAGCACGCCGCCCGCGGCCACCACCCAGGCGCCGGCGCCGGCCGCCGAGCCGGCCGAGCTGACCGACGAGCAGCGCCGGGCGGCCGAGAAGCAGGCCAGGCTCGACTACGCCACGATGGAAGATGGCTACATCAACGACCCCCAGGCCCAGTGGGCCAGCTCGGCCAAGGCCAGCTCGTCCTTCGCCGAGAAGCAGCCCGCGGAAGACCCGAAGGAATCGCGCGCCTGGCGCACCACCGGCCGCATCGACGGCAACACCTGGAGCCAGGCCGAACAGGACATCGGCCTGGACTGGCTGGAGCTCGGCTACGACAAGCCGGTGCAGGCCACGGCGGTGCGTGCCGTGTTCACCAGCACCGAGGCCGTCGAAGCCCTGACCAAGGTCGAGCTGATCGACGAAGCCGGCGCTGCCCAGACGGTGTGGAGCGGAGTCAGCGCCGACAAGCGCGACAAGCGCGGCGACCGCACCTGGCTGGTCAAGACCTTCCCCAAGACAGCCACCAAGATCAAGGCCGTGAAGCTGACCTTCGCCAACAACGTGTCGTCCGGCTACAAGGAGGTCGACGCGGTGCAGCTGGTCGGCGAGTGACCGCATGATCGCCTGAGGCGCCGTGCCCGAGCTGCCGGACGTCACCGTCTACGCCGAGAGCCTGGCGGCCAAGGTGGTGGGCAGCGCGCTGCGGCGCGTGCGGGTGCTCAACCCGTTCCTGCTGCGCAGCGCGGTGCCACCGATCGGTAGCGCCGAGGGGCGGGTCGTGACGGGCATCGAGCGCCTGGGCAAGCGCATCGTCATCGCCCTCGCGGGTGGTTCGCCCGATGAGGCCAGCGGCGGCGAGCCGCTGTTTCTCGTGCTCCACCTGATGATCGCCGGCCGGCTGCACTGGCACGCCGCCGGCGCCAAGCCGCCCGCCAAGAGCGCGCTGGCCTGGTTCGAGTTCGACGGCGGCACGCTGGCGCTGACGGAAGCCGGCACCCAGCGCCGCGCCTCGCTGCACCTGGTGGCCGGCCGCGCGGCGCTGGCGGCGATGGACCCGGGCGGCATCGAGGTGATGGACGCACCGCTGGCCGCCTTCGCCCAGCGCCTGCGTGCCGGCAACCACACGCTCAAGCGGGCGCTGACCGACCCCCACAGCTTCAGCGGTATCGGCAACGCCTATTCCGACGAGATCCTCCACCGCGCGAAGCTCTCGCCGGTGGCGCTGACCCGCTCGCTCGGCGACGACGAAGTGGCGCGCCTCCACGCAGCGACTCGCGAGGTGCTGGCCGAATGGGTCGATCGGCTGCGGGGCGAGGCCGCTGCCAACGCCGGCTGGCCCAAGCGCGTGACGGCTTTCCACCCCGCGATGGCGGTGCACGGCCGCTTCGAGCAGCCGTGCCCGGTGTGCGGTATGCCGGTACAACGCATCGTCTACGCCAGCAACGAAACCAACTACTGCGTGCGCTGCCAGACCGGCGGCAAGCTGCTGGCCGACCGCGCCCTGTCGCGACTGCTCAAGGCGAGCTGGCCGAAGACGCTGGACGGGTAGCAGCCCAGCGCGAGCCGATACGCAGCTTTACCTTCGCTTCATGCCGGCTCAACCTCGGCGGCGAAGCATCGGTGGCCATGGATGAGCCCCATCGCCCCACAGCCACCGACGACAAGGCCGCCACGCTGGTGCCGCTGTACGTGTCCGGCGTGTTCCGCGAAGCCCCGATGGGCTTCCGTGCCGAGCTGGTCCAGTGCCTGATGCGCCCGGTCGGCGCGCTCGGCCTGGTGGCCGTGGCCGGCGGCGTCTTCGCCGGTGTGCGCCAGCGCCACGGCTGGGCCCAGCTGCAGGTGACCATCGAGGAGGCGGCCCGCATCAGCGCCGACCAGGTGCTGGAGCTGGCCGCCTACCTGCAGCAGACCACGCCGGAGATCTTCAGCCGCGTGGGCGACTTGGTCGGCAGCCAGCCGGCCCTGGCCGGCAGCCTGAGCGCGGTGCTGCTGCTGCACGTGCTGCGTCGGGCCCGCCGGCGCTGACCAGAGCCCCTCGGCCGGCTGGGGCGCGGCCTGGCGCTCGGCCTGCCGATTTCACTCCTCCAGCAGGCTGCGCAGCATCCAGGCCGTCTGCTCGTGCACGGTCAGGCGCTGCGTGAGCAGGTCGGCGGTGGGCTCGTCGCCGGCCTTGTCGGCCAGCGGGAAGATGCTGCGCGCGGTGCGGGCGACGGCCTCGTGTCCCTCGACGAGGATGCGCACCATCTCCAGCGCCTTGGGCGGCGTGGCGGGTGCGTCCTTCAGCGAGCTCAACTGGCCGAACTGGCCATAGCTGCCCGGCGCCGGGTGGCCGAGCGAGCGGATGCGCTCGGCCACCGGGTCGACCGCGGCCCACAGCTCGGTGTACTGGGCCATGAACATCGCGTGCAGCGTGTTGAACATCGGCCCCGTCACGTTCCAGTGGAAATTGTGGGTCGTCAGGTACAGCGTGTAGGTATCGGCCAGCAGCTTGGCCAGGCCACCGGCGATGGCCGCGCGGTCCTTCTCGCTGATGCCGATGTTGATCTGCGGGGCTTTGCCGCCAGCGGCGGCAGACTTCTTGGCCATGGGGGGCTCCTTTGATCGGGGGATGCCCGATTCTGGCGCCTCAGGCCGTCAGTCGCTTGACCCCCGGCAACTCGCAGGCGTAGACGGCGTTGCGCAGCGCGGCGATGGCCTCGTAGCGGGTGAAGGTCTTGCGCCAGGCCAGCACCACGCGGCGGGTGGGCACCGGCTCGGCGAAGGGGATGAAGGCCACGTGCAGCTGCGGCTCGCGTGGCACCGACAGCGCCGGTACCACCGTCACGCCCATGCCCGAGGCCACCATGTGCTTGATGGTTTCGAGCGACGAGCCTTCGAAGCTCTTCTTGATGCCTTCGGCGTCGCTGGAAAAGCGCGCGAACTCGGGGCAGACCTCGAGCACATGGTCACGGAAGCAGTGGCCGGTGCCCAGCAGCAGCATGGTCTCGCGCTTGAGCTCCTCGCTGCTGATCTGCTTGCGGTCGGCCAGCGCGTGCGTCTTGGGCACGGCGGCCATGAAGGGCTCGTCGTACAGCGGCGCCAGCGCCAGCCCGGTGTCGGGGAAGGGCTCGGCCATGATGGCGCAGTCGAGCTCGCCGGTGCGCAGCATGTCCAGCAGCTTGACCGTGAAGTTCTCCTGCAGGATGAGCGGCATCTGCGGCGTGTGCTCGATCGCGTTCTTCACCAGTTCGGGCAGCAGGTAGGGCCCGATGGTGTAGATGATGCCCAGGCGCAGCGGGCCGGCCAGCGGGTCCTTGCCGCGCTTGGCGATCTCGCGGATGCCCTGGGCCTGCTCGATCACCTGCTGGGCCTGGCGCACGATGGCCTCGCCCAGCGGGGTCATCGTGACCTCGTTGCTGCCGCGCTCGAAGATCTTGACGTCGAGCTCTTCTTCCAGCTTCTTGATCGCGACGGACAGCGTGGGCTGCGAGACGAAGCAGGCCTCGGCAGCCCGGCCGAAATGGCGCTCGCGGGCGACGGCGACGATGTAGCGCAGCTCGGTCAGGGTCATTCCCGGATTCTGCTCTACGCCCATTGGGCGTAGAGCAGGAGGCCCCTTACGGCCGGTTGACGGCCGTCCAGGCGGCGGCCACCGCGGCCGACTCGGCCGAGCCGGCGCCGTAGAGGTCGTCCGCGGCCTTGATGGTGTCGAGGCGGGCCTTGGCGAAGGTCTCGTTGGAGGTCATGTAGATGTCGAGCGCGCGGTACCAGATCTTCTCGGCCTTGAGGCGGCCGATGCCGGTGACCGTCCCGTTGCCCGTCGCGACCCGCGTGTTGCCGGCGACGCAGGTCTTGCTCGGCGAGCCGTTGGTCGTGCCCTCGGACAGCAGGTAGAAGAAGTGGTTGGCGACGCCCGACGAGTAGTGCACGTCGATGTTGCCGACGCCGCTGTACCAGCAGTCGGCAGAGACGCCGTCCTTGCTCGGCTGGATCATGTAGCGCAGCGCGCTGCCCGGCGTGTTGTAGAGCTTCTCGCCAATGTCCCAATCCGGCACGTCGTTGGCGTTGTTGGCGTAGAACTCGATCATCGTGCCCATGATGTCCGAGGTGCCCTCGTTCAGGCCACCCGACTCGCCCGCGTAGATCAGGCCGGCGGTCTTCTCGGTCACGCCGTGCGACAGCTCGTGGCCGGCCACGTCCATCGACACCACCGGGTTGAAGAAGCTGCCGTCGCCATAGGTCATGCACTGGCAGCCGCCCAGGTCCCACCAGGCGTTGTCCACGCCGTTGCCGAAGTGCACGCGCGAGCGGCCACCCTTGTTGTCGTCGTTCACGCCCAGGCGGCCGTGGATGTTCTTGTAGTAATCCCACGACATGGCCTGGCCGTAGGCGGCGTCGGCGGCCAGCGTCTCGTTGTGCGCCTCGGTGTTGTCGCCCCAGACGTTGTCGTTCGCTTTGAACTTGAACTCCGACGACTGGGTGTGCCGCATGTCGACCACGTAGTGCTTGCCGCGGGTGCCGTCCTTCAGGATGTACTTGCCGTTCTTCAGCGTGTCGTTCATCGGCACGTTGCCGCCATACAGCGTGCGGCCGGTGCCGACATCGTCGGCGGTCTGGATGTCGTCCCAGCGGTCGATCACCTGGCCGCTGCGGGCGTCGAGGATCAGGTGCAGCTTGCTGGGCACGCCGTCGGCGCGCATGCCGTTGACGCGCACGTCCCAGGCCAGTTGCGGCCGGTCGCCGCGGGCGTAGATGACCAGGCTCTTCGCGTCGACCTGGCCCTTGCCGTGCGGGAACGCGGCCAGCGCGCGGGCGGCGGCCACGCCTTCGGCCAGCGCCGCGCGGGTGTCCACGGCCAGCGGTGCCGCCAGGGTCTGGGACACCTCGCGGAAGTGGCCGCCCGGCGTGCTGTGCACGACGAAGTCGCCACCGATCACGCGCAGCCCCTTGTGCAGGCGGTCGAAGCGCACGTGCTCGCTCCCGTCGGCGTCGATGTTCAGGTCGCGCGCCAGGAAGGTGTCGCCAGCGGCCACATGGCCCGCGGCCGTGGCCACGCCCTTAAGGTGGGCCAGGGCGCGCTGCACGGCGGGGTGGTCGGCGGCGGGCTTGGCGGCGTGCGCGGCCGGGGCGGCGAGGGCGGCGAAGACGGCCAGCGCCAGCAAGGCGTGGCGGGGGAATGCGCGGTGGGACATGCGGCTCTCCGATGGATTTGGAACGGCCGATCGGCTCATGACCGGTGGCCGGGGAGCGGGCACTGTCCGGGTCACCTTTGGAAACAACCATCCCGAGAACGCGGGGGGCGCCCTGAACGCAGTACAAGGGCAGCGCGCGCTGCGCCGCACATCCCTCACATTGACGGGTTAGGGGTGGGTCGGCCCGGGGTCAAGCTTTCAGGTAGTCGAGCTGGTGGCCCAGCCAGCGTGCCACGTGGGCCCGCGCAGCGGCCGGGTGCTCGGCCCACAAGTGATGCGCGGCGCCCCGGGCGGCAGCCAGCAGCGGCGCGTCTTCCTGCAGGTCGGCGAAACGCAGCAGCGCATCGCCCGACTGGCGCGCGCCCATGAACTCGCCGGGGCCGCGGATCTCCAGGTCGCGCCGGGCGATCTCGAAGCCGTCGTTCGTTTCCGCCATCGCGCGCAGGCGCTGCTTGCCGGTGTCGGACAAGGGCGTGGAATACATCAGCACGCAGACGCTGGCCACCTCGCCGCGGCCGACACGGCCCCGCAGCTGGTGCAACTGCGCCAGGCCGAAGCGCTCGGCATGCTCCACCACCATCAGGCTGGC
The DNA here is from genome assembly GCA_049322835.1 of Pseudomonadota bacterium. Classification (GTDB taxonomy): domain Bacteria; phylum Pseudomonadota; class Gammaproteobacteria; order Burkholderiales; family Burkholderiaceae_C; genus Ideonella. The sequence goes on from JBMOQN010000027.1 coordinate 7,682, forward strand.
ATTGGGCACGTCCACGCCGACCTCGATCACCGTGGTGGCCACCAGCACCGCGGTCTCGCCGGCCTTGAAGCCGGCCATCACCGCGGCCTTCTCGCTGGCCTTCAGCCGACCGTGGATCAGCGCCACGGTGTGGCCGGGCAACGCGGCAGCCAGCTCGGCGTGGGTTTCGGTGGCGTTGCGCAGCTCCGCCAGGGGCTTGCCGCGCGCGCTGCCACCACCCCCGCCGTCGCCCTCGCTCGCCTCGACCAGCGGGCAGACCCAGTAGACCTGCTTGCCCTCGGCCACTTCATCGCGGATGCGGGCGATCAGTTCTTCGCGCCGGGTGTCGGCGATCAGCTTGGTCACGATGGGCGTGCGGCCGGGCGGCAGCTCGTCGATGGTCGAGACCTCCAGGTCGGCGAAGTAGGTCATCGCCAGCGTGCGCGGGATCGGGGTCGCGCTCATCATCAGCAGATGAGGTTCGAGCGGGCCGCCGCCTGGCTCGCCGCGCCCCGGGTCCGCCGCGCCATGCAGCTTGCGCCGCAAGGCGAGCCGCTGGGCCACGCCGAAGCGATGCTGCTCGTCGACCACCGCCAGGCCCAGGCGGTGGAAGTGCACGTCGTGCTGGATCACGGCGTGCGTCCCCACCACGAGCATCGCGCTGCCTTCGGCCACCGCCGCCAGGTGGCGCGCGCGGGCCTTGCCCTTCTGGCTGCCGGTGAGCCAGGCCACCTGCACGCCCAGCGGCTCCAGCCACTGCACGAGCTTGGCGAAATGCTGCTCGGCCAGGATCTCGGTCGGCGCCATCAGCGCGCACTGCCAGCCGGCGTCGATGGCCACCGCCGCCGCCAGCGCCGCCACCACCGTCTTGCCGGCGCCCACGTCGCCCTGCAGCAGCCGGTGCATCGGCCGGCCGAGGCCGAGGTCGTGGGCGATCTCGTTGGCCACCCGGTGTTGCGCGCCGGTCAGCTGGAAGGGCAGGGCCGCCAGCAGCTTCTCATGCAGCCCGCCACGCTGGGGCACCAGCCGCGGCGCGGCCAGCCGCGCCCGCTCCTGACGTGCCTGTGCCTGGGCCAGCTGCTGCGCCAGCAGCTCCTCGAACTTCAGCCGCTGCCAGGCCGGGTGGCTGTGGTCTTCCAGCGTGGCCAGCGGCGTGCGCGGTGGCGGGTGGTGCAGGAAGTTCAGCGCCTCGCGCAGCGGCGGCAGGCCAGGGGGGACGACCTCGTGCGGCAGCAGCTCGCCCAGCGGGGCGCGCTGCAAGCCCGAGGCCACCGCCTTGCGCAGGTAGGCCTGCGGCAGCGCGGCGGTGCTGGGGTAGACGGGTGTCAGCACGGCGGCCAGCGGCGCGCCCTCGGGCGGCACCGCCTTGAACTGCGGGTGGATCATCTCGGGGCCGAAGAAGCCGCCGCGCAGCTCGCCTCGGGCCCGAACCCGCGTGCCCGGCTGCAGCGCCTTCTGGTGGGAGGGGTAGAAGTGCACGAAGCGCAGCACCAGCGTGTCGCCGGCGTCGTCCTGCAGCCGCGCGATGAACTGTCGCCTCGGGCGCAGCTCGACGCGCGCCTCGGTCACCGTGGCCTCGACCTGCACCGTCTCGCCGGGCCGGGCGTCGGCCAGCGGCGTCAGCGTGGTCTCGTCCTCGTAGCGCAGCGGCAGGTGCAGTGCCAGCGCGATCGGGGTGGTCAGCCCCAGCGATTCGAGCGCCCGCGCCGGGCCGGATCGCTTGGCCGCGGCGGGCGCAGCGGTGGCGGTCGGGCTGGCGGCGGTGTCGGCGTCCGGCATGCGGCCATTGTCTCCACGCCGAGACGCCGGCCCCGGCGGACCGCGACATTGTTCTCACCCGCCACAGCCGGTGACCGCCGCTTGCGTCTGCTCACCAACCCTGGGCCGGCGGAGCCCGAATTGCCCGGACAATCCCGCCGCGCCCATTCCCCCGCTGTCGACACCATGCGCTTCGCCCTCCGCCTGCTCGTCCTGATCACCGCCGTCCTCGGCCTCGGCGTGGCCTTCGCCTGGGCCTGGGACCGGTCCGACACCCGGGCGCTGGCCGCCGTCGAGGCCCCGCCGCAGCGCTGACGGCGGCACAGCCGCAGGTCACGCCCCGGCGCCGGGCAAGGCCCTCGCGCAACCGGGGCCGGACAGGCGCATGGAACAATCCGCCCATCTCGACTTGAAGGCCGGTGAAGCCTGCAAGCCCATGCCCATCGATGCCCCGCGTGCGCCCGGCGACTTCAGCCTCGCCGATTTCGACTTCCACCTGCCGGCTGAGCTGATCGCCCAGCACCCCAGCCCCGAGCGGAGCGCGTCGCGCCTGCTCGACGGCCGCGGCGACCGCCCGGTCGACCGGGTCTTCCGCGAGCTGCCCGGCCTGCTCGACCCGCGCGACCTGCTGGTCTTCAACGACACCCGCGTCATCAAGGCGCGCCTCTTGGGCGAGAAGCCCACTGGCGGCAGCGTCGAGGCCCTGGTCGAGCGGGTGGTGCCCGATGCCCCCGGCCAGCCGCCCCACCAGGTGCTGGCCCACCTGCGGGCCAGCAAGTCGCCCAAGGCCGGATCGACCGTGCGCTTCGTCGCCAGCCGTGAGCTGTTGCAGGACCCGGCCCAGGGCTTCGACGCCGAGGTGCTGGGCCGCGCCGGGCCCGACGACTCGCTCTTCCGCCTGGGATTCCCCAGCGACCCCTTCGCGCTGCTGCAGCAGCATGGCCACGTGCCGCTGCCGCCCTACATCACCCACGCCGACGAGGCCGAGGACGAGGCGCGCTACCAGACGGTGTTCGCCCGGCGCCCGGGCGCGGTGGCCGCGCCCACCGCCTCGCTGCATTTCGACGAGGGCGTGCTGGCGGCGCTGGCCGCGCGCGGCATCGGCAGCGCACGCGTCACGCTGCACGTGGGCGCTGGCACCTTCCAGCCGGTGCGCAGCGAAAACCTCGCCGAGCACAAGATGCACAGCGAGTGGTTCGAGGTGCCCCAGGCGACCGTCGACGCGATCGCCCGCACCCGCGCGGCCGGCGGGCGCATCGTCGCCGCCGGCACCACGACGCTGCGCGCGCTCGAATCGGCGGCCCTGCGCTCGCCCGGGCTCAGCGCGCCGGCGAGTGGCGAGACCGACATCTTCATCACGCCCGGTTTTGCGTTCCAGGTGGTCGACGTGCTGGTGACCAACTTCCACCTGCCCAAGAGCACGCTGATGATGCTGGTCAGCGCCTTCGCCGGCCACGCGCACGTGATGGCGCTGTACCGCCACGCCATCGAGGCCCGCTACCGCTTCTTCAGCTACGGCGACGCGATGCTGCTCGAACGCATCCGTTGACAGGACACCCCATGCTCCAGTTCGAACTCCTGGCCACCGAAGGCCTGGCCCGGCGCGGCCGCCTGACGCTGAACCACGGCGTCGTGCAGACGCCGATCTTCATGCCCGTGGGCACCTACGGCACCGTCAAGGGTGTGCTGCCGCGCTCGCTGCACGACATGGGCGCGCAGATCATCCTCGGCAACACCTTCCACCTGTGGATGCGCCCGGGGCTCGACGTGCTGCGCCATTTCGGCGGCCTGCACGGCTTCGAGAACTGGGCCAAGCCCATCCTCACCGACTCGGGCGGCTTCCAGGTGTGGAGCCTGGGCGAGATGCGCAAGATCAGCGAGGAGGGCGTCAAGTTCGCCTCGCCCGTCAACGGCGACAAGCTCTTTCTCACGCCCGAGACCAGCATGCAGATCCAGACCGTGCTGAACTCGGACATCGTCATGCAGTTCGACGAGTGCACGCCGTACGAGACCAAGGGCCACCTCACCACCGAGGCCGAGGCCCGCCACTCGATGGAGCTGAGCCGGCGCTGGATGACGCGCTGCATCGCCGAGTTCGAGCGCCTGCAGAACCCCAACGCCCTCTTCGGCATCGTGCAGGGCGGCATGTTCGAGCACCTGCGGCAGGAGTCGCTCGACGCGCTGGTCGAGATGGACCTGCCCGGCTACGCCATCGGCGGCGTCTCGGTCGGCGAGCCCAAGGAAGAGATGCTGCGCATCATGGCGCACACGCCGCACCGGCTGCCGGCCCACAAGCCGCGCTACCTGATGGGCGTGGGCACGCCGGAAGACCTGATCGAGGGCGTGGCCTGCGGCGTCGACATGTTCGACTGCGTGATGCCCACCCGCAACGCGCGCAACGGCCACCTCTTCACCCGCTTCGGCGACCTGAAGATCCGCAACGCGCGCCACAAGGGCGACGAGCGGCCGATCGACGAGAGCTGCCGCTGCTACGCCTGTGCCGGCGACGGGCAGGGCGGCGGCTTCAGCCGCGCCTACCTGCACCACCTGGAGCGCTGCGGCGAGATGCTGGCGCCGATGCTGGCCACCATCCACAACCTGCACTACTACCTGAACCTGATGCAGGAAGTGCGCGATGCGCTGGACGCAGGCCAGTTCGCCGCCTTTCGCCAGCGCTTCGCGGCGGACCGGGCGCGCGGAGTCTGAACCCGGCCGCCAGGTCAGGCCGGCGGCGGCAGCACCAGCGAGAAGCCGAAGCACGAGCCCTGGCCCGGGCTGCTGCGGGCCTCGATCTCGCCGCCCATGGCGCGCACCAGCTGGCGGCTGATCAGCAGGCCCAGGCCGGTGCCGCCGCCGCGGCGCGCGGGGTCACCCACCTGGCGAAAAGGCTGAAACAGGTGGGGCAGGTCGGCCGCGGCGATGCCCACGCCGGTGTCGGCCACCTCGAAACGCAGCCGCCAAGACCCGGGGCTCGGTTCGGCGCGGGCGCGCAGCACCACCTCGCCCGCGTCGGTGAAGCGCACCGCGTTGGCCAACAGGTTCAGCAGCACCTGGCGCAGGCGCTGGCCGTCGGCCACCACGCGGCCCGGCAGCGCCGGCGCCTCCAGCCGCAGCACCAGGCGCTTGGGCTCGGCTTGCGGTCGCGCCAGCGCGATCACTTCGTCGAGCAAGGCGGGCAGGGCCAACGGGGCAGGGCGCAGGCTGAAGCCACCGGCCTCCATGCTCGCCAGGTCGAGGATTTCGTCGACCAGCGCCAGCAGGTGCTGCCCGGCCCGGTCGATGGTGGCGAGCTTGTGCGACTGCCGGGCCGTCAGTCCACCTTCGGCCAACAGCAGCTGGGTGTAGCCGAGCACCGCGTTCAGCGGCGTGCGCAGCTCGTGGGTCGTTCGGGCCAGGCAGGCATGGTGGGCACGCTGCTGCTCCGCGGCGGCCTGGCGGGTGCGATCCAGCTCGGCCCGCAGGCCGGCCAGCGCGGCATCGTGGGCCGCCTGGCGGCGGCGCCCCGGCAGCGGGAAGGGAAACCAGAGGAATCGGCCCGGCATCTGCATCGCGAACTCCTTGCGAGAGACGGCGGGCAGTGTTGCACCCTGCCACGGCGCTGCCGCCGGAAATTGCGTACGTGGAAGCGCGTAGCGGCGATGCACCGGCCCACTTCGGCCACACTCCCGGCCTCACCATTGCAATCCACCGAATCACCCATGGCGACTTCCACCCGGCGCCGCAAGCCGGCCCCGGCCGACGCGCCCGCGTCCGACCCACCGATCCCGGACACCGCCGCCGAGACCCCAGCCCCTGCCGACGCGGCCTCCGCAGCGCCGGCCAAGAAGGCCCGTGCCCCCCGCAAGAC